>JANRKJ010000026.1:0-2952 GCA_033763515.1 Terrimicrobiaceae bacterium
TGAGCCTTCGACCAGCTCACCACCCGGGCGAAAGTGCATGCGGAGAGGTGGTAGAGTGGTCGATTGCACCGCACTCGAAATGCGGAGTACCTTTACGGGTACCGTGGGTTCGAATCCCACCCTCTCCGCCATTGGCTTTCCACTCTTCGCCAATTAGCCGCAGGCTTTTGGAATTGCTCGTGATTTTCTGACCGACGGCCCCAATCAAGGGACATTCGTCATGAAAGTATCGCGGAAAGTATCGCGCCCGGTACACCCTCCGGTATCGCTCGCCGGGCCGGAACCCGCAACCTCGGGGAAACTGAATCGAAACACAAAACAGCGATCATGCGGCCCGTATCTCGTTAGAAGCGGCAATATCTGGCTCTTCCAGATCAAGCTGCCACGGCGGATCACGGGCGGAACGGCGAAGCGTCCGCTGCGCGTCAGCTTGGGCGCGCTACCCGCCAGCGAGGCGCGCCGCGTCGCCGGGATACTGGCGGGGTTGGCCTTCAAATGGTTTCAGGAGATCGAACTGCGGATGAAGAATGACGAAGACATGGATGACCTTCCGACCGATGGCGAAGACAACGCCGAGGAAGCGGATTTGTTGTGGTCGTTCCTGACAACACGGATGAAAGCGGCCCTCTACGATATCCGGACACCGATCCCCACGCCATCGCCGGAGGACGCAAGGCGGCTCGAGGGCTGGCGCGATCTGGTCCTGATTTCGAGGGAGGTGGTGGCCAAGCAGGAGGGGCGGCCGCACAACAGCCTGGTCGCCGACAATGCGTCGATACTGGCAGCGTCTGCGGCAAAGAAGTTCGATCCGGTCACTGAGGCCGAACGGCCCCTTCCAACGCTCGCGAGCACGCCGTTCACTTCCGGCGACACGGTTCCGCCATCACCGCCCGCGACGCTAAACTTGCCCCCATCACCCGAAACGCTCCCGCTGACCACGGCACCCGAAACGCGTGTGGCACCCGCCGCGCCCAAGGTGACCTCAGGGCCGCAATCCGACATTCCTCCCGCCATGCAAGACCGCCGCTTCGTGGAACGTCCGTCGTCGAGCATGAAATCGTTCAGCACGGTCGCAGCCGAATACTTCGCACAGCGCGAAATCAACACATCTGCCGACGACAACGATATCAGAACCGCCCGTTTCCGCGCGAACCTGTTTCTCGAATTGATTGGCGACCACCCCGTTGACACCTACGGTGTTACCGACCTGCAAGCCTATGTCAATCTGCTGAAATATTGGCCTGCGAACAAGGAAGAGCGGCCGGAAACAATGTCTGCCCGCGAAATTCTCAACGGCAATGCCGATCTCCATCTGGCACCGTTGTCGAAGAAGACCTTGCGGGAGGGCTACCTCACGGTTGTAAAATCGATCTTCGGATATGCCGAACGCCATCACGGACTGGCGAACGTGATCCGGGGCGCGAAACTTGATTATCCGGACACGGCGCGGCCGTCGATACCCTCCGAGCCGCTGGCCTATCACAAGATCACGCAGTTGTTGCAGGCTGGTGTTCAGACCGAGGAACTCGACTATGCTATGCTCCCCCTGCTTGGCCTGCTCACAGGGCGCAGGCTGGCCCTGCTGGTTCATCTCCGGGGTAGCGATCTCCGGGAAAAGTTCAAGGGAGTCTGGGTAGCGCAGACACCCGGCATCATCCTGGACGGAAAAGTCTGGAAACGCATCCCATACAAAACCGACGCCAGCATCACGTTCTTCGTGCTCCACGAATTTCTGGTGGAAATCGGTTTTGTGGAATGGGCTGCTGGTCTCGGCGACCGCTTCATCTTCCAGGAACTCGCGCGGCTTGTCGATCCGAGCAAGAGCGCCTCCCAGTATATGGCGCGATTGTTCGGTCGAGCCGGGATCAAGGATACTCGTGGGGAGGTCTTCCATTCGCTTCGGGGTGGTTACATCGACGAATCCCGTGATCAGGACATCAGCGAGCGTGACAGCAAATTGCAGGTCGGGCACGAAGTCCGCACGGACGAGCATGGGAAGTACGGTTTCCGGGTGATTTCAGAGAAGAAGGCGAGGCGCATTGCCTCGATGGAACTCAATCCGGAAATAGACCTATCCTGTTACCAAGGTCTTGATTTCGAGCGAATGGACGGCAAGAAACGCAGCTCTGGGCGAAAGTCCTCCAAGACCTGATTTCGGTCGCGCCCTCAAAGTCTCGATGCTTTAATCGGCGATTGACCCACGCGTCTCCGGCGCGGACCATGAAAAACGCCACCTGAATATGGGCTGGAACCCTCAGGTGGCGTTTCTTTCATTGGAGTCATCATGATAGCTGCCGGCGCAGACTACGAGAAACAGTTTTCTCTCACCGATGAATATGAGGCCAGTGTCGATCGATCGCCCACCTCGGTCGGCGACCAGTCCACCCCGCATAGGCAGGCGGCCGCCCTCGCGCAACGCCTCGAAGCCATTGGAATCAACCCGTATCAGTCGGACAAGGAGCGATACCTCGTGGCCTTGCAAGACGGTCCCGGCGAGATCATCGATCTCGGGCGGCCGCTCCGGGGAACTCGGTTTTTCGCGAGCCATGCCGTTCGCAAGAACCGCGCTGTGGTGGAGGATTTCGAGTCCTTCGCCGCCGAAGACGGCCTGAAGGATTGCCTCTACTGGGGGATCGGTCTGACTGGCGCGAAAGCCGAGGCTGCTGATCTTCGCGATGCCATGAAACGGTTCAACGACAGGATCAACATCGAGTTCACAGAATTGAGAAAGCGGTTTGCGTTCGAGCTTCTGTTGCTTGTCGTCCATCCCCGTTTCGATCCCGCCTCGGGTCTCTTCGATTTGCACGCGCACTGAACCGCCCCGGCTTTGGCGGAGACCCCAACTCGTGAGAAGTAGGGTCCATGACAAGCAAGACGACGAACAAATTCTCTCCTGAAGTCCGCGCTCGTGCCGTTCGAATGGTGGCGGAACATGAGGCCGAGCATCCGTCC
>JANRKJ010000027.1:0-1802 GCA_033763515.1 Terrimicrobiaceae bacterium
ACGGTGAGGGCGAGTCCCAGATCCATGCGCTGGAGCGGCTGCCGAACGAACGCTGACACATAAGCATCGCCGATCCCTGTCGCTTCGCGCTGCGTTGCCGAGATGCGGTAGATCGGCATCCCTGCCACGAGCGCAAACCTCCCGAAATCGACGCCGATCTCCGGCGTGAGGGTGACGAATGCGCCCGCCGAGTTCCGATCGAGGGTCGAACCAAGGTAGGCGACGGGGCGCGGACCTGTTGTGCCGCGCCAACGCGGGCTCCCGCCGTCAACCAATGATAGGACTTGCCGGAATCGGGCTTCGATTGCCGGTTCGGAAGCGCCGCGTTTTCTCAACTCATCGGCGTAGATGTCGGCGAAGGACCGGCCCGATTCTTTCCGAAGAAGGATCAGACGGTTGCGATGAGTGCCCAAGGTGGATGCCATTGCGTCCAGGGTCGCGAACTTCGTCTCGGGGTCGGTAGTGAGTTGGTCGATGCGGGATCGTTGTTCGGCAACGCTGCCCTGGCCCGGAAGTGCCAAAGGGAGACATAGCGGGACGAGGATCACGAAAATCAGCCGTTGCAGCATATCAGTGAGGCGGATTCGTTCGGCCACTCATGGACCCCATCCCTTGCGAGCCGCTTGTGGACGGCATTCCAGGACGCATCTCGGCGGCCATCCCGGAGCGGCTCTTGCCCATTCCCATCGTTCCGGCGCCGCCACCCGAGGCCACATCAGCCCGTTCTGACCGGCCTCGAAACGCCTGCGCCTGTTGCGGCGGTTCACCTCGGCGCACCCAGGTCCGTTGGCCGGAACGCAGGGTCACCTCCTGGCCGGGCAGTTGTACGTTCGCGACGGCAACTTCGCCCTCGTCCACCGCAACCAGCGTGGCATCCGTGTCATCGACGAAGACGCTGAAGGTCGTCCCCCGGACCGCGATGACGGCGGTCGGGGTCGAGAGCTTGTGTGGATTGGGCCGCCCGCTGATTCTCTCGATGTGGACCTTGATCGATCCAAGGAACAGGTGAAGCAGTTCGCGGACGTCGGCCGAGCGTTCATTGAAAATCACACGCGAATCGGGATAGACGATCACAGTACTCCCGTCCATCGTGCGGATGATCGCTTGGGAGTTCTCGCCGGTCGACAATTCGTCGCCGGTTTGGACGGAGTCGTTCAGCCGGAGGGTGCGCGGCTCCTGGCGGAAGCGCTTTACGGTGAGCGAACCGGTGAGGGAGACCACTCGCGCGGCTCCCGGATCGGGCGTCGTCTGCGCGGCAGCGGGTACACCGAAGAGCACAAGGGCCGCCAGGAAGCCGATTACGCGGGACCGGCCGACTCGGAGCATGGCAAGAGTCCTTTCCCTAAGTTACGAGCAATTCTCAGTCCAATCCTGGCGCCCCCAACCGATCAACGACTTAGGAGGCGGCCCAGACCCGGGACTCCCCAGTGACGGCGCGGATTGGGCCCATCACTGTGCCCGATGGACCAGGCTATTCCGCGTCTGCGTCTTTCTCCATCCGAGCGAGCTTCTTGTACAAGGTGCGGCGTTGGATACCGAGGATCTCGGCCGCCTTGGTCTTGTTGCCACCCGCTTGCTTGAGAACCTTCAGGATCTGTTGACGCTCCACGGCGTCGAGTTCGATGGCCTCCTCTTCGGATTCTCGCTGCCGGTAGTACGCCAGTTCCCGTTGCACCACCGCGGCAGGGACCGCGCCGCTCGGCTCCATGGCGACAAGCCGGCGCACGAGGTTCTCCAACTGCCTCACGTTCCCCGGCCAATCGGCTTCATACAGCAGCGCGGCGGCGGCGTTGTCGAACCAC
>JANRKJ010000028.1:0-1695 GCA_033763515.1 Terrimicrobiaceae bacterium
CTATAGCGGCGCGCCACCGGAAGAGATTCTGAAGCTCGAGCCCTCGTTCCTCGCCCAGGCCGGCATCACACAACACCTCTCACAGAATCGGAAGAACGGGCTCGGACGCGTCTGGCAGAAGATCCAGCGCTTTGCCGCGGAACACGTCGTCACCGAGCCGTGCCCGGTGCCCGGCACATCCGTTTGACAGATTGAACTCAGGTGCGAGCCCAAGCGTGGGCGTTGGATGTTGAAAGTTGAACGCTGGCAGTTTGGGTAGTGCGAAATGCGCCTCTACGACGCCCACAACCATTTGCAGGATCCGCGCCTGGCCATGCAGCTTGACAGTGTGCTCGCCGCCTGCCAGCGCGTCGACATTGCGCGCATGGTGGTAAACGGATCGTGCGAGGAAGATTGGCCCCAGGTGCTGGTGCTCGCGAAGCGGCAGCCGATCGTGCTGCCCAGCTTCGGTTATCATCCGTGGTACGTCCGCGAACGAACGGCCGACTGGCTCGACCAACTGAGGCGGCACCTCGACGCGGCGCCCTCCGCCATCGGCGAGATCGGTCTCGACCGGTGGATCGAGAACCCGGTGGTGCCATTGCAGGAGGAAATGTTTCGCGCGCAACTCAGGCTCGCCGCCGAACGCGGCCTGCCGGTGAGCATCCATTGCTTGAAAGCGTGGGGCCGGCTTGACGAAATTCTGCGGGAAGAACCGCGCCCCGCATGCGGGTTTCTGCTCCATTCCTACGGCGGCCCCGCGGAGATGGTCGAGGGATTCGCGAAGCTCGGCGCATATTTCAGCCTGTCGGGATACTTCGCCCATGAGCGAAAGGCCAAGCAGCGCGAAGCCTTCAATCGCGTGCCGCGGGAACGGCTGCTGTTGGAGACGGACGCCCCCGACATGTGGCCGCCCGACGACTGGAATGATCACCCGCTCGCTGACCTCGCGACGGGAATGCCCATCAATCATCCCGCCAATCTTGGCGCGGTGTATCGCTTTGCGGCCCATTTGCTCGAGCGCGATCCGGAAGGACTACGGAACCAGGTGGAGCAGAACTTCCTCCGCCTGTTTGGTGGGGTGGGGAAATGAAATCGTCGAAACCGTCGGAGCAGCACGCGAACGAACCTCACTTTTCCGGAATCGGCGCCGGCTTCTTTGCCCGCCGGATATCCCACGCGATCTGCCAGTCCTCACCGACCTGCCTGAACCCCTGTTCGATCAGGCGCTTTTCGAAGTCCGGCATGTGCCCGGCGCCATAGAAGACGGCCAGCTTCTTTCGTCCCTGCGCGATCTGTTCCGCGAGCACCTTCATCGCGTGCTCGTTGCGGCCGCTGAGGATGGCCGAGCCTTTGCCATCCGCGGTCTGGTCGATGCCGGCCAGCATGTCCTCCATCTGGCCCATCTGCTGGCCCAGGAGGAACTTGAGCTGCCGGGCGCTGTCATCGGCCGTGAGCGCAAAGAGCACGGCGAAGGGATTCAAGCCGGCCAGTTACGTAAGTAGCCGATGCTTCATTTGGCCTAATGTGTCCTTGGGCGAGCACGTGTTTATTTTTGAAGATAATACAATCCAGCCTTTTTCAAAAATCGGAAACAACGTGGTTCTGTGGAGCGGGAATCATATCGGTCACCATTCCACGGTTGAGGATCATTGCTTTATCTCGTCGCATGTAGTGATCTCTGGGTTCTGTAGAGTCGGCCAATATTCCTTTCTC
>JANRKJ010000029.1:0-199648 GCA_033763515.1 Terrimicrobiaceae bacterium
GCTGGGCGCTCAAGGTCGGCGTGGCGTGGTTTCAATCCGCGCCCCGCGATTGCTCGCGGGGCGATAGAAGCAAAGGGCGTTCGAGCGCGAGGTTAATGGGGTTTCAATCCGCGCCCCGCGATTGCTCGCGGGGCGATCTGCAAAAGCCGCGCTTCGCCGTCGTCGCGGTCAATGTTTCAATCCGCGCCCCGCGATTGCTCGCGGGGCGATGGACCAGTGATCGGCTCGTATGGGCATCGACAACTGTTTCAATCCGCGCCCCGCGATTGCTCGCGGGGCGATGGCCCTCCGTGTTCATGCATGGCACGTATGGAATGTTTCAATCCGCGCCCCGCGATTGCTCGCGGGGCGATAAGGACGGCAGCGTGTTCATCAACCTTGACAAGATGTTTCAATCCGCGCCCCGCGATTGCTCGCGGGGCGATATGCGCACATTCATTGGCAGGTTCTCGTTCTGTGCGTTTCAATCCGCGCCCCGCGATTGCTCGCGGGGCGATCCAATTCCAACGCCGTGTGCTTGTCGCCCGCGAAGTTTCAATCCGCGCCCCGCGATTGCTCGCGGGGCGATAAGTGCGGCCATCAATGCTTCTCGCTCACTTTCAGAGTTTCAATCCGCGCCCCGCGATTGCTCGCGGGGCGATTGCTCGCGGAGGACCTCGTTCTTTTTGTTCGAGTTGTTTCAATCCGCGCCCCGCGATTGCTCGCGGGGCGATGCGAGCGATCGGAACTGCTTTCCGGTCTTGGCGAGTTTCAATCCGCGCCCCGCGATTGCTCGCGGGGCGATTCGAGGTGCCGGGCGGGTTTGCTATCTACTTCGCCGTTTCAATCCGCGCCCCGCGATTGCTCGCGGGGCGATTCTGATGGGCCGATGCACCACAATCCCCGCCCGTGTTTCAATCCGCGCCCCGCGATTGCTCGCGGGGCGATCCTATCGATTACGAATCGAACGACGGAACGATGGAGTTTCAATCCGCGCCCCGCGATTGCTCGCGGGGCGATCCGGTGAGCCAAACGGCAGACTCCGCTTTTGCGATGTTTCAATCCGCGCCCCGCGATTGCTCGCGGGGCGATTTCTCGTCAAATTGTCCGTCTGTGAACCTTAACTGGTTTCAATCCGCGCCCCGCGATTGCTCGCGGGGCGATCCTGGCGTCGGTGAGCGTGCGGGAGAACGTCGAGGTTTCAATCCGCGCCCCGCGATTGCTCGCGGGGCGATTGCTTGTAGCCCAGGATGCTGGTCGTGGTGTTGATGTTTCAATCCGCGCCCCGCGATTGCTCGCGGGGCGATCACGCAGACATGATGTTTGCCTGCTACCAGGCCGGGTTTCAATCCGCGCCCCGCGATTGCTCGCGGGGCGATGTTTTGATATGCCAGTTGGCGAATGCCGCCGCGGGTGTTTCAATCCGCGCCCCGCGATTGCTCGCGGGGCGATTACACGATTTCGCGGCCGTCCTGATCGCCATCCTGGTTTCAATCCGCGCCCCGCGATTGCTCGCGGGGCGATTGCGGCCTCTCGAATGCGTTGCCCTTCAACGATTTAAAAGGGGCGTTTCGCGAGGCCGGCTTAAACTCTAGGGTTCCGGTCAAAATGTCAAAGAGCCGTCAGTGGCAAGTCCGCTTGGATGAGCGGTTTGCAAGGATCGCGAACGCCCGGCGGGCGTGCCGAGGCGTGGGGTTCGCGGAAATTCAAACAACGAAGGGTTCATTGAGGTCGAGGGGTTCGGCGCAGCCGTGATGTTCGGTCTTTGTGATGGCAGCTCCGTCCAAAAAATAAAACCGCAGGGAGTCCTTTTCGAGTTTGGCTTCATCGAGGAGGCGGGAGCGGAGGGCGACCCATTCCTTTTGTCCGACCTGGCACTCGAAGACGGATTTTTGCACACGGATGCCATAGTCCGAGCAGGCCCGGGCGACGCGGCGGAGTCGTCGTGGGCCGCCGTCGTCGGAGGTGGCGACATCGTAAGTGACGAGGACAAGCATGCTGCTATTTGGGAATGAGCGGAGTGTAGGATGGCACATCGCCGCGCAAAACACGAGCCAAGAGACGTGCCTGCACAAAGAAATGCCGCGCGATGGCAATCTGGAGATCCAATACCGGGTGCTGGAACGCCTCGCGCTTGCGTTCCTGATAAGCCTTGATGAGGGTTTTGCGTCCGGTGTCGGTGAGTTCGACGGCGCCGCCTTCACGGACGGCAAAATCATTCGCGCGGATCTGCTGGCGGTTGATGAGTGTGACGGCGAGCCGGTCCGCCAACCAAGGGCGGAATTCCTCCATGAGATCGAGTGCGAGCGCGGGACGGTTGGCGCGTTCGACATGGAGGAAGCCGACAAACGGATCGAGCCCCGCAGCGGTGAGTGCGGAGATGCAATCGTGACGGACAAGGGCGTAGAGGAACGACAAGAGACAATTCACGCGGTCCCGCGGAGGCTGTCGGGATCGGAATTGAAAAGCAAAGTCGGCCAGTTGCTGTTTGAGCAGGTGTCCGAAGGCGCCGAAGTAGGCCTGGGCTCCGGCCCCCTCGAGTCCGCGCACGGTGTCCGGGTCCGCCGCTTCCGGGAGTCGTGGGATCAACCGGCCGATGGCCTCCGCTGCGGCGGAGAGGGAGTCGGCTCCGGCCGGGTTCTCGCTTTCCCGTGCCCCGCGGAGGAGGGAATTGCGGGCGTTGTGGAGTTTTCCCGCGACGACGCAGCGGCAGATTTCGGTGGCGAGCGAGGGATTGTCACTGGCCCGAAACTGCGCACGCCGGAGCGTGACACTCGTATCGGGCACGCCGGAGACCCGCGCTTGCAACCGTCCATTTTCGTCGAGGTAATTGATGGCAACTCCATTCTCCATGGCCAGACGCATTGCGCCGGAACTGAGAAGAATTTCGTTTCCGAGAATGCAGATGCTCTCCAAATGGTGGATGGGAAGTGCCAGCTTGAGCGTGCGATCCTGTTCGATCCGAAGGGTCAGGTGGTCGCGGGCCACATAAAGGCCCGGCGTGGTAAGGTAGAGAACGTTCTGGAGAATTTCTGCCATGACGGATCAGACGGAGAACAGGGATTGGCGCTGGAATGCCGGACGCCCGGACGCCTCCGGCAGACACACCGGGCGGAGCGAGCATCCGTCACACTGCGGCTTGAGAACAGCGCGCGGGGCCTGGGTTTGCCCCATAAGCGTGCGGAGTTCGGCGATCAGGGCTGTTGTTTGTTCGCGAAGGGCCGGCGTGAAGGCGACGGTGGTTCGCTTTTGGGACTTGGCGTGAAAAATGAGCCCTTCCGAAATCGAGACGCCGAACATGGACTCCAAACAAAGCGCCTGAGCGCAGAGTTGCGCGTGATCGTTTGCCCACTTGGACACGCGACCAGATTTGTATTCTACCGGTCGGGCTTCCGCGATCCGGCTTCCGGATTCCCTCACCTCGACCAGATCGGCTTTGCCATTGAGCCCGAGCCGGTCCGACCACACCGGCAGGGCGCGCAGGAGTTTCCATCCCGCCCGCTGCTCAAAACCGGGATGGTCGGCGTGTTCGTGATTGAGATCGCCGCGAAGGGTGTGTTCGTTATGAACATAAACGCCCTCGCCGTGAATCAGGTAGGCCCGCCGCGGACAGTAAACAAAGTGGTTGATCGCGCTGATGGGAACGACGATGGACTCGGGGTTCATCCGGCGAACATGGGTCTGGCGCTACCAGCAGACCTTCAGGCCGTGGGGGGAGTAGATGCGCATGGCGTTGTCCCGGGAGACGAGGACGTAATCTTCCCGGATCGCGGTCCAGACCAGCAGCCGGTCGAATGGATCGCGATGTTCGGTCGGCCGGGGTAGTCGCCCCGCGCTGGCGGCAACATCAGCGGAAAGGGGCGCGATTTCCCACCCAACTTCCCCGACGAAGCGGGGAATGTCCTCAGGCTCGGCTTCGCGAAGGATCAGTTTGCCGAGACCGGACTTGATGCCGATCTCCAGGAACGAAACCACGCTCACGGAAATGGAATTTTTGGGATCTTTCAGCTCTCGCCGGGCCGCCGGGGAGAGGCGGGCGGTGTCCTGCAAAGCCCAGAGCAGGGCGCAGGTGTCGAGGAGGAGTTTCATGAGCCGAGGAACTCCTCCTCGGTCATTTCCCAATCGGGCCCGATCGTGACGTGAAACTTGCCCTCCAGCAGACCGAGCCGGCGCTTCTTGGGACGAGGCGGCGGACCGAACACCGCCACAGGGCGCTTGTTGCGCCCGTAGGTGACCACAACCGACTCGCCCTTTTGGACGAGGGCCAGCGCCTCGGGCAGACGCGCCTTGAATTCGCCGATGGTCAGGGAAGTGGGCATAATGGAAGTGTGCGCCCAACTGGACAAGTAGTCAAGTTGGGCGCGGGGGTTGCTTGTGTGGCCAGATCACCTAGAGGCCTAGGATTCTGTGGCTACCATCCGGGTGAGTTTCGTGCCGGAGGTGGAGTCGTACGCCAGCCGGAAGCGCTTCGTTTTCCCACTTGTTGGTTACAGCGTAATCGTTGAACGACTCGGGAAAGGTCTTCCCTACTTCTTTGGCATCATCACTCAGGTCCACTTTGATACCCTCGAAGAGCTTGTGAGCGTGAGCACAGCCAAGGCGAGCTTCGCGGACGTTTTGGTGCGCGTTGCTGTCCGGTTGCGTTCCAACGTGCTCGAAGTCGTAAAGCCCGCGCACAATCATTTCACCCCGGGCGGCGGAACGGTCGTGCTCGAACATGGAGAGCAGTGCTTGGAAAAGGAGTTCGAGATCGGCGTTGGTGAACCCGGTTTTCTCGGCGAAGGCGGGCGAGACGTAGCCTTTCGCGGCGTACAGCGCGTATGGGACGATGTGTTTCCGGCCTTGGATGCCTGTTTGAGCGATGTTGTTCTTGGCGATTTCCTCCTCAGTCGCCGGTTTGCCTCCCTTGCCCTTAGCTTCCATTCGAGCAGCGCATACGCTTAGCGTTTGCTCCAGCGGCGTAATCGGGTGGAAAGATTGCGCGAATGTAATTTGCACGGGGCCGCGCACTTGGCCGAAGGCGGAGCCTTTCATTACATCGTCACCGGTGGAGAGCACCGCGCCGAATGTGCGCACATCGAAGAATTCGCGACACAGCCAGTTCTTGGTGCGTTCCGCGTGGGTATCTCCCTTAATCGATCCCGGTTCCTTCGCGGCGGCAATTCCGCGGTTTTGCTCCGTTTCGATGACCACCCCTTGTTTGACCAGAATGTTGTAACCGGGGATAACATGTCCCTCGACGTTTGTTGGAGGGAACAGATCGACGAAATTCCGTATTTTTCTCTTTTCGCAGACGTCGCTGACGAGTCCCCGATTGGTGTTGGGGTCTAGGCGTGGCATGTTGCCAGCATCAGGATCGCCGTTTGGGTTGCCATTGGTGACTTCGAACAGGAGGAGAAAATCGTGACGGTTGGTTAGAATGTTGGAGCTCATAACTCAATAGGATGGATTGTGGGAAAACGGGTGACGTTAGTTGTTAGGGACGGGTGCTAGGATAGGCGTCTGGTTGGTTATGTTGGGTTGGCGGGCAGCTGCATCTTCTGCATGCTGTTGATAAAACCCGAGGGCAAACCGGCCCTGGGCTTGGAGGTCGAGCGTGCGAGGGAAGGTTGGAGGCAGGCCGGCACGAGCGGGTCTAAACAACACCATCACCGCCTCGATCTGCTTTTGGATGGGGCGTTCGTGCCCACTGAAGCGTTCCGACTTACTGATTTTATTCAGATGGTGCCGGTTGAGCCTGATCAGGAGCGGAAATACGCTACTGGGTGAAACGCTGGCAGTGCCAAAGTAGCGTTCGGCTACTCCCGGGCCTTCAAGTTTGAATTCGTGGGCTTTGGCTTGGGTGTCGGAGAGTATCGCGAGAAGGCGGCCGCAGTTGTAAGCGGCGTCCTTGGTATCTGCGGTGAGTTTTGGCTGGATTTCCATGGAGCGATTGGGTTGGCGGTTGAGAATAAGTTTGAGGAGAGCAAAGCGGGATTCTTCGAAGAGCAGGTTGGAGAATCCGTCACGAACGATGCGGGAGTGGAGTTGTTTGAGAATGGGACCGAGCAGAGTTATTGAGGGTGCAGTCCCTTCGAGGGCTGCGCGGTAGAGCTGGGCAGTGGTTTCCGAACGGATGTTCTTCGCTTCCCGAACTGTCGTGCAGGACAGCCAGTAGAGTGATAGCGGATGAAAGTCCTTTTCCTTGCCTCCCGCTTTCGGTTCCCTTTTCGGCCGCGGAGCAGGCACGGTGATCTCGAGATCGAGAAACCACTGGTGCAGGTTCTTTACGGCTTGCTCTAGGCTGACGTTCATCCAGTGCCGAATCACGACGCGGCCGGAATTGCCCCCAACAGTGACCGCATAGAAGCGGTCGACCTTGGCGGTTTCGCGCTCGATCCCGGAAAATGGAGATCGGACGAAATCGCGAACCGCTTTCGGGTCTGGCCGATTGAGAAACCCCAGCGGAGTCTTGGAAATCGGCGTTTTTGCGGCCCAGAAACAGAGTTTCGTCTCCCCTACTTTTACGTGGTGATCCTCGTGCTCGACTAGGAATTGCAGTGCTTTGCTGTACGCTCGGGTTGCCGGGATCGAGCAGGGCGCGTTATTACTTTGAATTTTCCCGTAGGATGAAAAGGCGTCTGATTCGAAGCAAACGATGGTCCCGTCGATGCCAACATTTGGGATCTTCTTAATTCGCGGTGAATGAGTCCTTGCAATAGGAACATTCGATTCACCGGTGATGAGGCAAGTGCCGAGCATCGAGTCTTTCTCTTGCTCTGCTATGGTCCTTGCGAAAATCGACCGCCAGTATGGTGCGATGACCGATGGCTCTGAATGCATAACTACATCAGAGACACGAAACGTGAACACTGCACCAGCAAGGCGAACCTTTGCGCCACCGGCTGTGGTTACTAGCCACTTAGAATCTTCGATGTTTAGAAACGACGGCGGAGTGCCTGGAATAGGTTTGAACTGGAGTAATGCACGTAGCGCTGGAAACTGAGTTGATCTTTCTGCGTCAGAGATTTGGTCCCAAAAATCGTTGAACTTGTCCCGCAGCATATTGGCGTCCTTGGGTTCATTGGGCTTTGGGCTGAGTCCAAAAATTGAATCGATTCCATCTGCGAGAAACTCTGCGACCTTTCCTTTTTTGGCGCGGGGCGTTTTCGGGACAGCAGGAAAATCGAAGCCCCGTTTGCCGTCGGGAGAAATGTCCTGCACTCCCAGAAAATGGCCGCGTGCGTCGAGTTGAATGACAAACCGAATTGCTTTGGATTCGAATGCATCGTCGTCGAGCAGGTGGCGCGATACGGCGAAATCGTAGAGGTGTTTGAGGAGCATGGTTAGTTGCCTCCTTGGGGCGTCGAAAGAACACGGTCGGGGTGACAGTCGAGGCAGCCGTTTTTCAAAGTGGCGTTGAAAAACAAAGGCGTGGGTTTGATCGCGGCGGAAGTGGAACGGAGTCGCTGCAAGGCGAATTCCTTTCGGCGTTTGGTTTGCTCGCCTTTTTTCAGTTCGGTGAGCGTTTGCTCGAAGTCGGAGGCTTGGCGGGCCTCTTCGTCAGGCGTACGCCAACGGAAACCGGCGGCACGGGCGCGGTGGTCAAAAAGATCGTAGAGCATGAGGCCAAGGGGCTCGTGGGCTTGAGGAACGGGTTGGCCGAGTTCGGCGGCGCGGCGGGCGAGGGCGGCATCGGCGTCGGGTTCCCAATCGAAGTCGGCGGCAAACTCGCGCATACCGAGACCGGGGCGATGGAAACATTTACCGGCGCGGGCGCGGCCTTCGATCTCGCGGAGGTATTTGCCGAGGTTGTCGCGGGGAGGCTGGGCGAGCGGGGTGAGTCGAACCTCGGCAGTGATGAGGTATTCGACGTCTTGCAGGGCGAGCATGTTGCGCTGTGTGCCGTCGGTGTCACCTCCAGCACCAGCGTTGATGGGAACCACCTTCTTTTTCCCGCTCATCCAGTCTTGGGCGTTGTCCACGCTGATTACCTTGGTGACTTCGTTGCGGCGGATGGAAATCCACTGGCCGCGTTTCGCGACACGAATGGAATCGATGAGGTAATACATCTGCGGCTCCCAAAAGACGGCTTCGAGGATACCGCGTGCGGCGGAGGGCGTCATGACAGGGTAGCTGACGCGCTCCACTTTCATCTCGGGGCGGGTGAAGCAGGCGAAGTCGCCCCAAACGCGAAGGGTAACGAGATTATTGTGACTCATTGGAGAAATTCATCAGGCGGGAGATTGTCCAAAGTAAGGCCAAGAGCCGGATGGTAGCACGCCGGGTCGAGCACGTAGAGTTCGAGATTGGGTAGAAGAGGCCGGACAAGTTCGCGAGTTTGGAGGAGTTGGAACTTGTGGTGGCGCACGTTGACCATGAAGCGCTGAAGTCGGCGAAGGTCGTCTCGCTCGAAGCGGCGTTGACCGGTGGCAAGCACACGGGAGCGCAGTTCTTGGATCAGCGGCTCGGCCCACAGGCCGCCGTGCAGATCGCCGGAGATGATGACGGGCGTTCCGGAGTCTTCGATAACGCGGGCTTTGCGGGCGACTTCGCGGTAGCGGAGATAGCTGCGGTCTTCCTGGATGGTAGCTTCGCCGGGCTTAGCGTGGTCAGTGTTCACAACCTGATAGAGCGACTGGAAGTAGTCGGAGAAAATTGTGGACGATGTGGCGAGGTGTTCAGCGGCGATCGTGGAATCCCCGAATGCATCGAGCGTAATGGCTGCTTGGTCGGAGGCAGAGGAATAGACCCCGGGCGGCAGCTTGTGGTCGGCGGGTTTGAAGACGTGAACGTTGCCGACTACAGGTCTACCCCCTTTCTGGAGCTTACCCTCGCGATTGCAACGCCCGGCGACTTGCACAATGGAGTCGAGCGGGCCGAGAGCGCGCCAAACCTCGGGAAAATCTACGTCCACGCCGGCTTCGATCATCTGGGTGGACACAACGCGGCAGGGTTGGCCTGAGCGAAGGCGCTCCTTAATTTGAGCGATGAGTTCGAGGCGATGCAGGGCGCACATCGCAGAGGAGAGGTGGATGGGGACCTCGTCGGGGCAAAGACGGCTAAGTTCCTGCCAAAGGTCACGGGCGTGGCGGGTGAGGTTGACTACGCAGAGAACCTGCTGGGTGGCGGCGAGACGGGCGGCGAGCTGGGGCCACTCGAAGGTTTCAGTGGGAACCGGCAAGTGGTAGGTAACGCGGCGAAGGGCGCGGAATAGCTTGCCGGGATTCGGAGCGATCTCCCGAAGTTCGGCAGTATCAAACCCGTCAGGTAAGGCAGTGCAGCGACGAAAGGCGGGCTGAGTGGCGGAGCAAAAAACAAAGCTGGTGCCGTAATTGACGGTGAGTTCGCGCATCACGTTGAAGGTCGGCGCGAGCAAATGAGTCGGCATAGTTTGAACCTCGTCGAAGATGACTACGGAGCGCGGGATGCGATGAAGTTTGCGACAGCGCGACGGGCTGGCCGCAAAGAGCGATTCGAGGAACTGAACGGAGGTCGTGACAATGACGGGTGCGTCCCAATTTTCAGAGACAAGTTCGAGGCGAGATTTCTCCTCTTCGTTGGCATCATCTTTTGGGACGACGCCGGAATGGTTCTCAAGAACGACATTTTCGCCAAAGATACGGCGGTATTCGGCGGCGTTTTGCTCAATGATCGAGAGATACGGAATAACGATGATGATGCGGCGCAGTCCGTGGATGCGCGCGTGAGCCAGAGCAAAGGCCATCGATGCAAGAGTTTTGCCGCCCCCTGTCGGAACGCTGAGCGAGAAGAAGCCGGTCGGCAGACAGGCACGTTCGAGTGCAGCATCGAAAATATTGTTACGGAGCGCTCCCAAAGGACTGTCGAAATTCGCGGAAGCTTTGCGATAACGTTCGGAGTGAACCGCAGCAAGGAGCGTTTCAGTATCAAGGGGGATATCGGCCGGCGACGAGGTGGGCCAGTTTGCGGTGTCAAGACGGTCGGCGTCTACTATGCAGGAAAAAATTAATCGTGCGTAGAGTTCGGCTGGGAAGACGTTGTCGGCAGACAGCGCAGAGACCACCCAAGATGGGGGAGCGGGCGGTTGCGGAAGCGGGCCGAGTTCGCTTTCGAGCAACTTGATGAGTGCGGGAATCGTTCTCGGAATATTTAGGCCGGCTTTGGAACAAATGCTCTCAATGTCACATTGGTTATGGAGGCCAGCGTGGTGGCCCCCGATGGCGAGGGCCGTGAATGGGAGTTGTTGTGATTCTTCAGCAGCCCATGCGGCTCCGAAAACGGCGTGCTGGGTTTCAACGCTGCTTGTTCGCTCGCCCCGCAGGTAAGCTTGGAATTCCTCGCGGTATTTCCCCAAATCATGCAGAAGTCCGGCGAGGCGGGCTTCGGCGGCGGCGGCTTCGCCCATGGGAGCGGCGAATTGTGCTGCCAGCTCCGCGACATTGCGCAGGTGGGTGGCGAGGGGCTGCCAGTGGTCTTCCGCCAAGCGGTTGCCATGTTCGTCTTCGGCGGTGTGGGCGTAGAATTTCACGGGAGCGCGCGATCTTTCGAGGGCAACAATCGGCACCATAGACGGCATGGACGGCCGATGGAAGGTGATTTTTCGCGGAAGTTCAGAATACTTCGTGGGACTCGGAGCACGCAGCGAAGTTTCTCCGTCTGGATGGACAAACGCTGTCCTATACCTCGATGTTTCTGGATTTTTTTTGAAGAAACCCACGCTCCGGGTCTTCCGCTGGGCAGGGAAACCTCGGTGCGTCTTGTCAGGCTGTGCCGGGAAGATTCTGGGCGAGCGAGGCGATCTCCTCGCTGGAGTGGGCTGCGGAGAGCGTGACGCGGAGGCGGGCGGTTCCGCGGGCGACGGTGGGATAACGAATGGCCGGAACGAGGAATCCGTGCTCACGGAGGGTTTCGGCGGCACGAACTGCGGCGGCTTCGTCTCCGATGATCAAGGGCACGATCGCGCTTTTTGAGACCGGAGTTCGAGCCGCTTCGCAAAAGTGCCGGATGTTTTCATGGAGCCGGGAGATCAGCTCACGGCCGGTGGCGGTTTGCAGGAGTTCGACTGCGCAGCGGGCGGCGGCGGCGACCGGCGCGGGCGGCGCGGTGGAATAGATCAGGCTGCGAGCCCGGTTGATCAGAAACTCGCGGAGTCGGCCGCTGCCGGCGACGTAGGCTCCGTGCGCTCCCAGGGCTTTTCCAAGCGTTCCCATCTGGATCTCGATCCGGTCCCCCACCCCGCAGGCATCGGCAAGGCCGCGTCCGTCCGGCCCGATTACGCCCACGCCATGGGCTTCATCGAGAAAGAGCCAGGCACCGAATTGATCCTTAAGTTCTACGATTTCCGTCAGGGGCGCAACGTCGCCGTCCATGCTATAAACCGATTCCGCGAGGATAAGCACGCGGGCGTCGGGTCGGGACTTGCGAGCCCAGTCGAGATGGCTCTCGAGTTTGACGAGCGAGTTGTGCGGGAAGACCCGGATGTCGGCCCCGCTGAGCCGGGCCGCGTCGACCAGACAGGCGTGGCAAAGCTTGTCGAGGATGAGGACGTCGCCTTTGCCGCAAATGGCGGGTATTGTCCCCATCGCGGCGGCGTAACCGCTGGAAAACGTCAGCGCCGCCTCGGTGCGTTTGAACGCGGCGAGCGCCGCTTCGAGTTCCTCATGGGCCGCGAGTGTGCCGCAAACCAAGCGCGATGCCCCGGACCCGAAGCCTCCCCGGTCCCACTCGGCCAGAGCAGCCTCGCGCAGGGCGGGATGGGAGGCGAGGCCCAGATAGTCGTTTGACGAAAAGTTCCTCAGCTCGCGTCCGCTGCATTGAACGTGCGCGGCTTGGGGCGAATCGAGGATCCGGAGCGACCGGTGGAGGTTCGCGGCAGCGAGATCGTCCAGCGTGCGGCCGAGGAACGCGTCAAACGCGCTCACGACTCGCCGATCAAAACGCACATCTCGCGCACCGCCTGCGCGATTCCGACCGTCACGGCGCGCGACACAATCGAGTGTCCGATGTTCAATTCCTCCAATCCCGGCAACGAGAGGATCGCCGCGGTGTTGGCGTAGTTCAGGCCGTGTCCGGCATTAACGCGCAGCCCGCGGCCGATGGCGCGTTCCGCGGCGGCATGGAGGCGATCCAGTTCCTCCCGGCGCGGGGTTCCCACAGCATTGGCATAGGCCCCGGTATGAAGCTCGATGAATTCAGCCCCGAGCGCCGCAGCGGCGTCAACTTGCGCAAGTTCAGGGTCAATAAACAGGCTCACCCGAATCCGCCGGCCGCGGAGCCGGGCGATCACAGGCCGGAGAACATCCATGGACCCCACGCAGTCCAGCCCGCCCTCGGTCGTGACTTCGCGGCGGTGTTCGGGGACGAGGCAGACATCATCCGGCAGCACCTCGAGCGCAATGCGGACAATGTCGTCCGAGGTCCCCATTTCAAGATTCAGTTTGGTCCGGACCGCCTCCCGAAGCCGGATGATGTCGCGGTCTTGAATGTGCCGGCGATCTTCGCGCAGATGCGCGGTGATCCCCCGGGCACCCGCCTCCTCGGCCGCGAGGGCGGCGGCGACGGGATCCGGCTCGGCGTTGGGGTTGCTCAAATCATCCCGGTAGCGGGCCTGGCGGATCGTGGCGACGTGGTCGATATTGACTCCGAGGGATGGCATTTCAGGAATATTTGCGCCGGAGTCGCCGCGCCGCAAGCACCGCCTCGACCAAGGCCATCACCCCGTCCAACGGCCGAACTTTCGACCCGTCCGCATCCGTCCAACGCACCGGCCGCTCGAGCATTCTGTAACCGAGGATGTCGGCGAGGACGACAACCTCGACATCAAATCCGAAGCCATCCTGCTCGACGCGCGAAAAGATTTCCCGTGCGGCCTCGCGGCGGAAAGCCTTGAACCCGCATTGCGTATCCAGCAGCCGCGTCACCCCGAGGAAACGCAGGGACATATTGAAAAACCGCCCGGACGCCTCGCGAAGAAACGGTTGACGGCGCAGCAGTTGCGTTTCCGGATGCCGGCGGCTGCCGATCAGAACATCGGCAATTTCGCGGGACGCCAAAAATTCGCCCACGCAGGCCAGTGGAACACTGAGGTCGGCGTCCATGAAGAAAACCCAATCGCCACGCGCTCGGAGCATGCCGGTGCGAACGGCGTAGCCCTTGCCGCGGGCGATTGGGTTTTCCTGAATTAGAAACCGCGGATCGCCCCCGGCGGCGTCGCGGGCCAGATCGGCGGTGCCGTCCGAGCTCTTCTCCACCACGATGAGAAACTCCCACGGCTCGGATGGAAAGGCCGCCCGGATAGCCCGGATCGACGGCGGCAAACGCACCGCCTCGTCCTTGGCAGGGATGACAATCGACACGGGCGGGGCTTGATCAGGCATGTGGACTCGCATATCCCAATCGCGTGTCGGTTCGTCTGTCAAAGCTCCCGTGGCCTGAAATCGCGATTCTCGTGGCCGCGCTTTTCCTTCGCGTCTGGCTGATCGAGGTCAAGCCACCGCACTTTGACGAAGGGGTCAACGGCTGGTTCGCCGACCGGATGACCGAGACCGGCTACTATGCCTACGACCCGACCAACTACCACGGTCCGCTCCATTTCTACGCGGTGTTTCTTTCGCAAACGCTTTTCGGGCGCGAGCTTTGGGCGCTGCGACTTCCGGCCATCGTCGCGAGCCTGCTTTGTGTTTGGGCGATGCTGCGGTTCCGGGAGTTTTTCGGACCGACGGTTGCGCGCTTGGCGGCCCTGGCCATGGCGATTTCGCCAGCTTACGTATTCTATGGACGGTATTCGATCCACGAGTCGTGGCAGGTTCTTTTCTGCATTCTCCTGCTTCAGTCGATCCTGGGATTGTGGCGGGACGGGGGGCGGCGCTGGCTGTATCTGGCCGTCGGATCAATCGTCGGTCTGATCCTGACGAAAGAGACTTACGTTTTGCACATCGGCTGCTTTTTGCTGGCGATCCCGGTGCTGTGGCTCTGGCAAAAAGTGATGCCGTCGCGACCGGACCTGCCGGTTGCGAAGGGTCTGTGGACCCGATCCGACGCGGCCGTGGCCTCCGGGTTGGGCGTGCTGGCCATCGTGGCATTTTATTCCGGGTTCTTTCATGAATTCCGCCGCCTGGCCGGGCTTTACGAGACATTTTCCGCGTGGTTCGAAACCGGCGCGAAGGCCAACGGCCACGACAAACCCGGCTACGACATTGTCGGGCCGTTGAATTGGTATTGGGTGGCGTTGATGCTGCGTTACGAGTGGCCGGCGCTGGCAGGCCTCGCGGCGTGCGTGCGCTATGTTTTTCCTTCCGATGTGAGGCTGCGTTACGTGGCGATTGCGGCCGGCGGCACGTTGCTCGCCTATTCAATTATTTCTTACAAAACGCCGTGGTGCATCATTTCGATGCTCTGGCCGTTTTACATCGTCGGGGCCGCGGCGGCCGTCGAAGGGGCCGAACGCTGTGCCCGCCCGATCCTTGCGTGGGCGGCTGCGCTGCCATTGCTTGCCGGCTCGTTGATTTCGTCGGCCTGGTTGAATTTCCGCAACTACACGGACGACAGGGAACCTTATGTCTATGTCCAGACTTACAAAGACATCGAGCGCTTCACCGGCCCACTCCTCGCGGCTGCGAAGGCGGATCCGCGGATCTATCATACGCCGGGCGTCATTGCGCTCGATAGTTATTATCCGCTTCCCTGGACTCTCGGGGACTTCACACAAATCGGCTATTACAAACCCGATCAGGAGTTCCCCTTGCGGAACGCGGCATTTGTTGTGATCGACCGGTCCCGCGAGGATGCCATCGAGCCGGCAATTCCATTCCCATCCATCAAGAGACGCTTTCATCTGCGCAGTGCCCAGGAGGAATGCACCGTTTATTTCAACCGCCGGTATTTCAAGGACTTTGTTCCGCCGGGGCCGGTGGATGCGACGCGGCGATGAAAACGGCCGTCGGGTTCCTCGTCTTTGCGGTCTGCGCGACGTTGGGTGGTCTGGTCGCCGGGTTTCTCGGGCCGGGACTCCGTCCGGTGCTGGCAGCGGGCGCTTTGGGGACCGGATTGGTTTTGGGAGCCGCGGCATGGATTTTCTGTTCGCGTCCGGAGCGGCGTATTCCCGGCCCGCTCGACTGGCTGGTGATTGCCGTTTTTTTGCTCGCATCTGCGCGGGCGTTCCTTTGGTTGATCTATCCGGCTGGGAATGAATGGCGGGTGCTTTCGCCAAACAACCTTGGCGATATGGCACTGCACCTGCAGTTCATCCGCTACCTCGCATCCGGCGTCGCGTTTTGGCCGGCGAGCCCGATTCTCTCAGGCGTTCCGATGAGCTATCCCATCGGAGCCGACCTGTTCAACAGCCTCCTGCTTTTGGTCGGTGTGCCGGTCGAGCGGGGGTTGATCTGGGTTGGACTGGCCGGAGCGGCCGTGACGCTCTACGCCCTCTGGCGATGGGGCGGGGCGTTCGCGATCGCCGCACTGATCTTCAATGGCGGCCTCGCCGGTTTCCTCGTCTTTCAAACCGGCCAAATCCAGGACTTCCAGGCCGACGTGGCGTGGAAGAACTTCTTCCTTTCGATGTTTGTCACGCAAAGGGGTTTGCTCTTTGCACTCCCCGCCGGCCTTCTTCTCCTGCACTCGTGGAGGGAAATCGCGGAAGGCCGGGCCGGCCTTCCTTTCGTCGTCCAGTGGCTCCTCTATGCATCGATGCCGCTCTTCAACGCTCACGCCTTTGTTTTTCTGAGCCTGTTACTCGCCGCGCTCTTTCTCGGGTTGCGGGAGATGCGTGGGTTTGCCTTGCGTCTGGTCGGGGCGGCCTTCGTGCCGGCCAGCGTACTCGTCACGTTCGTCACCGGATATTTCAGTGCCGGAGCCGGTGTCCGCTTTCTTCCCGGCTGGATGCAGGCGGATGGCGGGTTCGTTTTCTGGCTCATCAATTTTGGTGCCCTTCTGATTGCGCTTCCATGGCTGGCTTGGGCGGTGCGGCGCGACCGGATTGCCAGGTGCTTTGTGGCGACCGGGCTGGTGGTTTTTGTGCTGTGCCTGCTTTTCTCATTTTCCAAATGGGAGTGGGACAACATGAAACTCTTCCTGTGGGCGTGGCTCGTTTGCGTTCCATGGCTCTGGTCGGCCGTGATCCGACCGTTGCCGGCCATTGCACGAGCAGCAGCTTGTTTCCTCCTGTTTTTCTCCGGTGCAGTCAGCCTCGCCGGTGGACTCGATGGACGGCACGGATATGGACTCGCCAGTCGCTCGGAGTTGGCGGATGTGGCCTATCGGATCCGGCTGATTCCACCCACCGACCGGTTCACCGTCGATCCTCGCTACAATCATCCCATCATCCTCCTCGGACGTCCGGTCTACTGCGGTTACGACGGACACCTGTGGAGCCACGGCCTCGATTACACGGGACGGATGGAGAACCTGCGGGCCATCCTGCGGCGGGATCCGGATTGGATGGAACGCGTTCGCGGGTTGGACGCCGAGTGGGTCTATTTTGAGCAACCGGGCCGGACGATCATCCCGGCGGGAGCGAGGGCTCCGTCGAATACAAGCGAGTCACCCGGTCCTTGATGCCGGTGAAGATGTCCCAGGCGATCGTCCCGGCCGCCCCGGCCAATTCGTGCACGGCAATCTCCTGGTTTCCCTGACGTCCGATGATCACGGCCTCGTCGCCCGGAGCAACGGGTCCGGCACCGCTCACGTCCACGACGATTTGGTCCATCGTGACTCGTCCAATCACGGGGCAGCGGGTGCTGTTGACCAATACATGCGCTCCCCGATTTGAAGCCTGCCGCGGGAAGCCGTCGGCGTATCCGATGCCGAGCAAAGCCGTGCGGATCGGTTTTTCGGCGACGAAGGTCCGGCCGTAGCTGACCGAAGCGCCGGCCGGAAGATCGTGCACGAGCGTAACCCGCGCCTTCCATGTCAAAACCGGAGATAGCCGATCCTGAACGTCCGGAAGGACAGCCGCTCCATAGAGCACGAGCCCCGCGCGAACAATGTCCGATTGAAAGGAGCCAAACCGAAAAATCCCGGCGCTGTTCAGGACGTGCACCCGCGCGCCGGGCGCGAGCGGACGGAGTTCTTCCAGCAACTCCCCGAAACTCCTCAACTGCTCTTCGGTGAATGCGACGTCCTCGTCCGACACCGGCAGATGGGTGGACAGGCTGTGGATCGAAAGCCCGCGCAAGCGGGTGACCGCCTGAAGTTCCGCGGCGGCGTTCTGCCACCATGCTCCGGCACGTCCCATGCCGGTATCGATCTTGAAATTGATTTGGACCGGGCCGAACTCCGCATAGGCGAGGGCCTCCGATGCCGAGGAAACGGTCACAATGAATCCCCCGGCGGCCGCGGCGGCACGCTCGGCCGGCAGACAGGGGCTCAAAATCATGATCGGTCGGTCGGTTCCGGTGGCCCGCACCTTCCGGGCCTCACAAAGGTTGGCAACACCGAACAAATCGACGCCACTCGTCAGCGCTTGGACGATCGGTTCCGTTCCGTGCCCGTAAGCATTGGCTTTGACGACCGCCAGAACTCCAGCCGGGGCGGCGGCACTTCGAACCTCCGCCAGGTTCCGCCGAAGAGCATCCAGGTCGATTTCCACCCAGGATCGCGCGGCGGACGGGACGAGAAAGCGGCTCATGTTTGCGCTTCAATTTGCACGGGCCGCCGGTATCATTCCAACTCCAATCCTACCCATGAAAACCGTTTACCTTATCGCCAATGGCGATCTCCGCACTTCGGCGAACCAAAAATGCGAGGCTGCCCAAGCCGAGATGGAGAAGCAAATCGTCGCCGCCGTCGAAGCGGAAGGCTGGACGGTCAAGCGCGGGCATGCGTTCGATCCGGCGAAAGGCCATGGGTTCATCGACAGCCAGAAGTATGGAATGCAGGTTTTCCGCGACATCCCGGACGATGCTCCGCTGATTGTTGCCGAGGCGGTGTGGCAATACAGCCATCACATCCTGCACGGACTCATCACGCACAAGGGCCCGATCCTCACCTTGGCCAACTGGAGCGGCACCTGGCCGGGCCTCGTCGGCATGCTCAATCTCAACGGCTCGCTCGCCAAGGCCGGGGTCAAATACAGCACGCTCTGGAGTGAAGATTTCAAGGATTCCTATTTTGTGGAGGGTCTTCGCCGTTGGTTGAAGAAAGGCAAAGTCCGCCACGACGAAAGCCACGTCGTTCCATTTCGGAAGGCGGATGTTCCCGAATCCGCCATTGCGCTCGGGAGGAAATTCGCCAAGAAGCTCCGCCGTGAAAAGGCAATCATGGGGGTTTTCGACGAGGGCTGCATGGGCATGTTCAACGCGATCATCCCGGACGAACTTCTGCACGAGACCGGCGTCTACAAAGAACGGCTCAGCCAGTCCTCGCTCTACGCCAAAATGCTCACGGTCCGTGACGACGAAGCCTGGGCGGTTTTCAACTGGTATAAAGAAAAGGGCCTGCAGTTCCGTCTCGGCGGCAACGAGGAAAATGATCTCACCGAGCACCAGATTTTGCAGCAATGCAAAATGTACATTGCCGCGGTGCGGATCGCCGACGAATTCGGCTGCTCGACCATTGGCATCCAATATCAACAGGGCCTCAAAGATCTCGCCCCGGCATCCGACCTCGTCGAAGGAACGCTGAACAACGTGGACCGCCCGCCGGTCTGGTCCGAAGACGGCCGCGAACTTTTCAAAGGCGAGGCGCTTCCCCACTTCAATGAAGTCGATGAATGCGCGGGCCTCGACGGGCTCATCACCTACCGACTCTGGCGTGAACTGGGATACGCTCCTGAGAACACCCTGCACGACCTCCGCTGGGGCCGGCATTACTCCGATGATCATGTGGACGCGTACGTCTGGGTTTTCCTGATCAGCGGAGCCGCGCCACCGGAACACTTCATCGGCGGATGGTCCGGCGCTTCGAGCGAACGCCAGCCATCGATGTACTTCCGTCTCGGCGGCGGCACACTCAAGGGGATCAGCAAGCCGGGCTGGATTGTCTGGAGTCGCGTCTACGTTGCCTCCGGCCGTCTGAAATTCGACACCGGTCTGGCCGAAGTCGTCGAGCTTCCCCAAGCCGAAACCGAGGAACGGTGGCAACTCACGACGCCGCAGTGGCCCATTATGCACGCGGTCCTGCAAGGGATCACGCGGGACCAGATGATGGCCCGACACAAGAGCAATCACATCCAGGTCGCATACGCCCCCGGAAAAGCGGCCGCCCGCCGGGCCCTGTTCGCCAAAGCGGCCGCGATGAATGCGCTTGGTCTCGACGTCGCGATCTGCGGCAAAGTCTGAGGAGCTCAGACGGCCATCTCTCATCCGGACTTTCGGTTGGACAGCGGGCGCTGCCTGCGCGAAACTCCCCCTGTGCAGCGAGCACTCCGCTTTCCTCCCGGCGCTCCGCTCTGGGTCGCCATGGCTGCGCTTCTTCTTCCGGTGGTCTACGTTCTGACGGTCGGTCCCGAGCGATTCTACTACGAGTCGTGGGGCACCTGGATTCTCTCCCCGACGATTTACACTCGGGTCGCCCCGTCTCCGCTGAAGGAATGGCTCCTCCGTGGCTTTGTAAACGGCCAACTCCTCACTGCCATCGCCATTGCCATTCCCGTGATCATGTTGTTTGGATCCAACGTTCTCGCGGTCATTGCGATTGCATGCAACTCGCTGGCCACAGCCTGCTGTTCGCTCGGGCTGATGGGCACGCTCCTCGGTGTTTACCACGTCCTTCAACCGCTCGGCCTGACCTACGTCGGTCTCTGAACGCGGTTCAGCCGAGCCGCACCGGGCAGGTACCGGAAGGCGACCAGCGGCCACAGAGCACATCCGCGCAGGCCTCAGTCACCGCATTAACGTCCGAAAAACCGCACAACAAATGCGGCAGAGGCAGTTCGTTGGCCACGTACGGGCTCCCGGATGAGACGTATATCCGCGGGAGATCGCGCGGCTCGCGGGTAAGTTCGATCCACTGAAGGGCACGGTAGGCGAGCTTGATCGACCCTCGCCCGGCCTGTGGCCGACTGTGAAAACGGTAAATTGCCGCGCGAGCTCCGACGGCCAGTTCGAAAAAAGCGGCAGGATCATTGACCAGATGGGCGTCGACTCCTCGGCGTCGAAGAGCCTCCGCAAACCGCGGGTCGCCGGTACGCCGGGTTTGTCCAACCACCACGAGGCCGCCCGCATCGGGTTCCTCGAGAGGCAGTTCGACAATCAGGACCCGGTTGCCCGGCTCGAGCTTGCACGGGAGGTGGCCCCGACAAAGGGAGATCGATTCACGCGAAACCACCTCCGGCAACTCGCTTTTAATTGCCGTTTCGAACACCGAGGCACCATCGGCCGGGAAAGCGTCACGTCCGCCAGGCAGCCCGAGCCGGGCCTTCAAGGAAAGCACCCTCACGACCGAAGCCTCCAGGCGATCCGCACTCAGAACACCATCCGCCAGAGCGGCCTCGATGGCGTCGAGCGACCCTGCCAAATCCGGTGGGAACAAGATCATGTCCGCTCCCGCTGCGAGGCATTGGACGACCGCATCAAACTCCGAGTGGACGTGCCATTGGAGCCCGCCCATCCCCAGCGCATCGGTCACAATCACCCCGTCGAATCCGAATTCCCTCCGGAGAAAACCGAGGATCGATGGACTGATCGTCGCGGGCCGCCGGGCGTGGGATGGGTCCGCTTCCAGGGCGGGACAGGCGATATGTCCGATCATGACGGACCAGGCACCCGCCTCCAGCCCGGCACGAAACGGCGCGCCGCTGGTCTTCCACCATGCGTCCAAACCCAGCGGGTTGACCGGCGTGGTGACGTGCTGGTCACGACCGTCGAGCCCATCCCCCGGAAAATGCTTGAGCGTCGCCGCCAATCCCAGGCTCTGTGCACCGCGAACAAAGGCCGACACGAGGGCGGCCACGCGTGCGGGATCATCGCCGAACGACCGAAAATTGGTGATCGGATTTTCCGGGTTGACGTTCACGTCGGCGACCGGGGCAAACGTCCAGGAGACGCCCGCCGCACGGGCCTGTGCGGCACAGAGCCGGCCGACCTCGTGGGCCAGAAGCGAGGCGCGTTCGATGTCGCGGATGGCGCCCAGATTCATCGCTGAACCGACCGATATCCCCTCCTGAAAATCCATGCGGCATTCATGGTCACCGGAAACAACGGGCACTATATCGAACGTATCCATCCATTGGTCAACCAGCGCCCTCGCCTCCCGCCACGGACCGTGCGGAAGAAAAATCCCACCCGGCTGGATATCATGCCATGCGGGGTCCGATCCGCGGAAGATCGGGTGCAACAACTGGGCCCAGCGCCGCCGCGGGCTCATGCGGCGCATCGTTTCGCCCGCCCAAGCCGTGGGATCGGCGGGCATACCGGTCCGCCAGGATGTTTCTACGGTTTCGAACTCGGCTGGATGGATCATGGGAAGATTTCGTCGACGCGGATTGTCCAAACGAACGACTCGTCCGCCACGGATTCCGCAGGTTTTTCGATAGAACGTCTGTCAGCGGGTGCAAACGTCCATGATTTTCCTTGCAGGGTCGCGGGGCAGATGCGACACAGGACCAATCGATCCGCTGAGGCAGGTTGCCTGCGGGTTGCGATTGTCGGGCCGTGGCTCAGCTTGGTAGAGCGCCTCGTTCGGGACGAGGAGGTCGCGAGTTCGAATCTCGCCGGCCCGACCATTTTTCACCCAGCGATGTCGCGGGAAAGAATCGTCAGATGTTGTTGCCGAGGAACGTATGGATGCCGCACTCGCTCTTGTCGAATCCGGTCCAGCGACCGGCGCGTTCGCTCTCGCCCTCGGCGGTGGGTCGCGTGCACGGGCGGCAACCGATCGACCGGTAACCTTTGGCGGTGAGGGCATTGACCGGCAGGTCGTGTTCGCGGATGTAGGCCTGGACGTCCTCGCGCGTCCACGCAGCCATTGGATTCAATTTCACGATGTAACGGTCGCGGAGGACGTCGAAGTGGTAGAGTTCGACGATCTTGGTCGCGTCACGGGTTTCACTTTGCTGGCGGCGCAGCCCGGTGATCCACACGTCGAGTTCGGAAAGCTTCTTTTGCAGGGGGATGACCTTCCGCAACGAACAGCAGAGATCGGGATTGGTTTTCCAGAGTTCCGGTCCGTATTCCGCCGCCTGTTGATCGACGGTCTGTTCCGGAATGAGCGCTTCGATTTGGATTCCGAGACGGCTTTCGATCGCCGCCTTCAACTCCAACGTCTCTGGAAAAAGCAGGCCGGTATCGATCGTGAAAACCGGAAACCGAAATCCGTTTGCCCATGCCGTGTGCATGACAACGAGCCCGGCGCCCTGAAAGCTGGTGCCGATCGCCGCCCGCTCCCCGTACTCCTCCCAGCACCAGCGGAGGATGTCCACCAGCGGCGCTGACTCGAATTCCTCCGCCTTGCGGTGGATCAACTCCCGATCAAATTTGTTCCCAGACATAGACAACGGCGCACCGGTGGCGGTCAGCCAACCGGTGCGCGGACGGGCACCATCGCGCCGTCAGAGCGATTTGGCAACTTCAACGAGGTGGGCAGCCGTGATGCCCAGTTGTTCCATGACGACATTTCCGGGAGCGCTGAGGCCGAAACGGTCGACGGCGACGGTCCGGCCGTCGAGTCCGACGTAACGGAACCACGGATCTGAAACGCCCGCCTCGATGGACACACGCTTGCGGCACGAAGCCGGAAGGACGCTTTCCCTGTACTCGGCACTCTGGCGCTCAAAGCGCTCAAAGCACGGCATCGAAACAACACGGGTTCCCGGCCCCAATTCCCCGGCGGCTTTGATGGCATGCTGCAACTCGCTGCCGGATGCCAGCAGGATCAAAGAGAGCGGAGCCGTCTCCTTTTTCGCAATGTACCCCCCCAGAAACGCCCCTTCCCGGCGTGTTTCCACCGGAATTTCCTTCAGTGTTGGCAGATTCTGGCGGCTCAGGACGAGCATGGTCGGTCCGTCGACCTTTTCGAAAGCCGCCGCGAAGGCACCCGCCGTCTCCTCGGGATCTGCCGGGCGGATCACATCGAGCCCCGGGATCGCCCGCAACGCGGCGACCGTTTCGACCGGCTCGTGCGTCGGCCCATCTTCGCCCACACCGATCGAGTCGTGCGTGAAAATATAGACCACGGGCAATTTGGAAAGCGCTGCCAGCCGGATCGACGGCCGGCCATAATCGCTGAACACCAGGAACGTCGCACCGCTCGGGCGGAAAATGCCATCATAGGCGAGGCCGTTGAGCAGGCCGCACATCGCATGCTCGCGGATGCCAAAATGAAGGTTCCGGCCGCTGCGGTTCTCGCGGTTGAAGTCGCCGCCGTCCTTGATGTAGTTGAGGGTCGATCCATGCAGGTCGGCGCTGCCGCTGACCACCAGCGGCATCGCCTGCGAGATCGGCTGGAGCACCTCGCTGCCGGCCTTGCGCGTTGCGATGGAGGCCTCCGGATCGAATGCGGGGATCACAGCCCGCAGGTCCGGAACCCGGGCCTGCAAAGCCGCATCGAGCTGCGCTGCCAGATCTCCATTGGCGGCGCGCCATGCCTCGTAGGTTTTCTCCCACGCTGCGTGGGCTGCTTCGAGCTCCGCTTTCCGCTTTTCGAAAAAGGCGCGGGTTTCCGGTGCGACAAAAAAGGTTTCCTCCGGCAGACCAAGCGCTTTGCGGGCCTCGGCGACAAACTTTACACCGGCCTCGCCATGGGCCTTGTTCGTTCCGGAAACCTCGGGAATTCCTTTTCCGATCAAAGTCCGGGCAATGATGAATTGTGGACGGCCGCTCGTCGCCTTCTTCGCCGCTTCAAGCGCTTCGGCGATCTCATGGAGGTTGTGACCATCGATCTCGTGAACGTCCCAACCCAGAGCCCGATAACGCCCGGCCGTGTCCTCGCTTTGTGTCACCGGCCCCATCGCGTCCAGCGTCACATTGTTTGCATCATAAATGAGGATGAGGTTGTCCAAACCGAGATGTGCGGCCAGCGCGCTGGCTTCCTGGGCAACGCCCTCCTGCAGACAGCCGTCGCCGGCCAGCGCAATGACGTGATGATCGAAAATCCGGTGCTCGGCGGTATTGAAGTGCGCCTCGCTCATCTTGGACGAAACGGCGTAACCCACCGCATTCGCGACGCCCTGGCCGAGCGGGCCCGTTGTCGCTTCGACACCCGGCGTCTCATGAAACTCCGGATGACCGGGCGTGATGCTGTGAAGCTGTCGGAAATTTTTGACCTGATCCAGCGGGATCTCATACCCGGAAAGATGCAGCCATCCGTAGAGGAACATGCTGCCGTGGCCCGCCGACAAAATAAAGCGGTCGCGGTTCAGCCAGCGGGGCTCCGAAGGGTTGTAACTCAATACCGATCCGAACAAAACCGCTCCGATCTCGGCCGCTCCCAAGGGAAGTCCAAGGTGTCCGGATTTGCACTTCGTCACGGCGTCCATGGCCAGCCCACGCGCGTCTCGCGCAGCCAATTCAAGAGCAGGGATATCGAGTTTCATTGCGCAAGAGGAAAGCTTCTGACCCGGCGCTTGGCAAGTCGGGGTTCCCCATCGGGCCGAACTCCGGTTCGGTCCACGCCGGCGAAAATCCGGTTGACGGTCACCGGCTCCGCCGGGAAACTTTGACGATGAGGAGTGGGGTCCCCGGTCGGCAAAGTGGCCCATCCAAGCCGTCGAAAAAGCGACAATCTGCGTTTTCGCTGGTCGAGGTCCTTCTTGTAATCGCCGTGATCGCCGCGCTGGCATTTGGCATCCCGGCCATCACTCGCGTTCTTTCAGCCGCACGCTCATCGTCGGTTTCGTGGCAGGAACGGGCGGTCAACGACGCCTACGCAAACTACCTTGCCCAAGGGGGAGCGCCCGGCATGGATCTGACAGACGCCCTGACCAAACTCCGAAGCGATTCGCGTGTCACCATCAGCCCGCCCTTGTCCATGACCGGGGCCGATGGGACGCAGCTGCTCCTGACCTTTAACGACCAGGTCTTCAGTTATCAGCCGGTGCAGGCCGCACCCACTCCGCGGCCGAGCCCCACCCCTTCCGCCACGGCGAGTCTCACAATGAATGTGAGTTCAGCGGGGGGAACGGCGACTTACGGCGGACAGGATTTCGGTGTCGGTCGCCTGCCCTCGTTCATGTTACGGAGTGCGGGCGGGCGATTTGAATTTCACAACACGGGTGGTTTTGAGGGCGTGCCGGTTTGGTCGTCTCTGGATGCATTCGTGGCGGAAATCCCGGTGTCTCCCGACCGGTTCAACCCTGTGGCCACCAAGGCTCTCGTGATGTCGAAAGATGGCGTCCGCTATGACCTGAATTTCGCGACCTGGCGCCACAATGGCGTGCTGAACCTTCGCTTGGTTTCCGTGTCGCGCTATTGACGGTCCAACCGGCGACGGAGAACGCTCTCGGCCAGTTCGAGATCGCGGGGCCAGGTCACTTTGAAGTTGAGCGTTCCGTGCGGGACCGGAGTGGCCCGGACGCCGGTTGCCAGCAACGCGGAAATCTCGTCGGTCACGTGCTGCCCGGATTTTCGCGCTGCCTCGAGTGCATGCTGGAGGAGATGGCGGCCAGCTGCCTGGGGAGTTTGCATGGCCCAGAGATTGTCGCGGGACACGGTTTCCACCAGACAACCGGCATCTCCTGCCCGGTGGAGCGTGTCAGCAGCCGGTTCGGCGGCAACCGCCGCTCCGCCGGCGCGGGCGGCGGCGACAACCGCCGAGATCACCGCCGGCGTGATCAGCGGCCTCGCACCGTCATGCACGGCAACGATCGCCTCCGGGTCGCCTTCCATGGCAGACAGACCGTTGAGAACGGAATCTGTGCGCTCGGCACCGCCGCCAACCACACGCCGGAACTTCGGAAACGAAACCGCCAGTCGTCGGAACTCCTCCTCCCGACCCGGTGCACAAACCAGAATGCCTTCCGAGATGTCCGGGCAGTTCTCAAAGGCGTCAAGGGACCAGCAGACAACCGGCTTGCCCGCAAGTGGCGCGACGATCTTGTCAAAGCCCATCCGCCGCCCGGAGCCGGCGGCAACGACCAGGGCAATGGCCTGGCCGGGGGAACTCGGAAGATTCACGCTTGCGAGATTAGTTCGGCGTTTTCCAGAAAACCAGCCATGTCAACGGGCAGCGGAGATTTCCAATCAAAACGCTCATCATCCCAGACCATCGCGAGCCCGGCAGAGTGCAAAGCCTGTCGACGAAAATGCAGCCTCGCCGCCAGGCGCCCGGTCCAGCCGGATTCGATGAACTCAAGATAAGCTCCGGGTGCCACTCCGTAGATTTTGTCACCCAGAATCGGGAAGCCCGCATGTGAGAGGTGAACCCGAATCTGGTGCGTGCGGCCCGTGATCGGACGGGCTTCGACGAGCGAGACGACACCCGCCGGGCTGCGATGAACGGATAGCGTCCGGAAGCACGTGCGAGCCGCTGCCCCGCCCGGATGGACGGCCCGCTGGAGCCAGACCGGCGACTCCGCCACCTCCCCGAGGCGGATGATCGGCGCATCGACTTCGAACTCCGTCGCGCAGGGCCTTCCGTGCACAATGGCGAGATACGACTTCGTGATGCGCCCGTGCTCCATGGTCATCGCCGCCTTTCGAGCTGCCATCGAATTTTTTGCGACGAGAACGATCCCGCTCGTCTCGCGGTCGAGCCGGTTGATCAGCGAAACCTGTCCGCCGTTGACAATTTCATAGCCCAGCAACTCGCGAAGCCCATCCCAGAGCGTTCGGGGGCCGTCCGGTTTGGTCGGATGCACAAGCAGGCCCGCAGGCTTGTCCACCACCAGCAGGTCATCGGTTTCCGCCAGAACCGTGAACTCGGCGGATTCCATCCGATCAACGCGGGCGCATGTGCGGAAACAGGATCACGTCCCGGATACTCTCAGCCCCGGTAAGCATCATGACCAACCGGTCGATGCCGATGCCAATACCGCCGGCCGGTGGCATGCCGTATTCCAGCGCATGGAGGAAATCGTCGTCGAGTTTCTGCGTCTCTCCCCCGCTCTGCTGTTCCAGTCGGGCTCTTTGCACATCCGGATCGTTCAGTTCCGAGTACCCGGGCGATATCTCCTGCCCGTTGATGACCAATTCGTAGACATCGACGAGATTCGGATTTTCGGAATTCTGGCGCGCGAGTGGGACCAGTTCCTTCGGGCAATGCGTCACAAACAGCGGATCCATCGTCTTTTCTTCAACGAGTTTTTCAAACACATGCTGCGTGACCTCGAAGTCTTCGTGACAGTGGCTGATGTCGAGATGGAGCTCCGCACAACGTCTCCGGCGGGCCGCAGGATCGAGGCTCGCCCAGCCCGGCACGGCTTCCTCAATGAGATCAAAGTATCGTGCCCTCCGCCACGGCGGGGCCAGATTGATCGTCTTCGTCACGGTACCATCCGGATCCCGGTGCTCGATAACCAATCCTCCGCAAATCGTGCTCGCCAGATGGCAGACCATGTCCTCGACCAACCCGGCCATTTGCTCAAAGTCGGCGAACGCCCAATAAGCCTCCAGCATGGTGAATTCCGGATTGTGCCGGCGAGAGATGCCTTCGTTGCGGAAATTTCGATTGAGTTCGAAAATCTTGGGAAATCCTCCGACCAGCAGGCGCTTCAGGTACAGCTCCGGGGCAATCCGGAGAAACAAATCCACACCCAGCGCATTATGGTGCGTCTGAAACGGCTGGGCGGCCGCGCCACCCGGAATGGTCTGCATCATCGGCGTCTCGACTTCGATGAATCCGCGGTCCTCCAGATACCGACGGATCTCCCGAACAATCGCAATCCGCTTCAAAAATACGTCGCGTGAATCGGGATTCGCGATGAGATCCAAATAGCGTTGCCGGTATTTGATCTCGGTGTCCTGAACACCATGCCACTTGTCCGGCAGAGGCCTCAGTGCCTTGGACAGGACCCGGAAAGACGCGGCCTTCACGCTCGGCTCCCCGGTCTTCGTTGTGAAACACTCGCCCTCAACGCCCAAAAAATCGCCAATGTCGACCAGATCAAAGACGGCGGCGGAGTCCGGCCCCAGTTCCTTGGTGTTCAAATAAACCTGGATCCGGCCGCTGCTGTCACTGAGGTCCAGAAAATGGCTCCGCCCCATGTTGCGGTGCGCCGTGACACGTCCGGCGACCCGCACCGCCTGCCCTTCCTGAAATGCCGCCCGAATGGCTCCCGGCGTGTCGGTGACATCAAACCTCGAACCAAATGGGTCCACACCCGCCGCGCGCAGGCCGTCCAATTTCTGACGGCGTACCGCCAGCAACTCCGATGCTGTATGATCTTCCATGAAAAAAACGCCCCCGGCGGAAAACGCGGGGAAATGTCCAGCGCTCAGGCCGGCGGCGTGAGTTGCAGAGCCATGAACGCCGCCGCCCCGGCCGCAAGGATTGCAACGACAGCCAATCCAATCAATGCCGTCCCCACCCCGTCCTTCCTCTGAACGTTCTTGGGAATCGGCGACGAACTGACAAACAAGTCCGGACGGCTGCTGGCGTGCGCGGTCTGCGCGGGTGCGGAGCTTGATGCCGGAAGAGGCTGTTCCGACTGCTTTTCCTCCGCCTGAAAAACCGTGTCCACAGCGCCAAACCGCACCTCGTCGCCATGCCGGAGAACTGCGTCGGTCGTGCGCTCGGCATTTACAAACGTGCCATTCGTCGAACCCAGGTCGTGCAAATGCCACGCACCACCTTCAAAGACAATCTCGGCATGATGACTCGAGACCGAGGCGTCTTCGATGGAAAGCGAGTTGTCCGCCAGTCGACCAATCGTGGTCGTTTCCTCAGGGAGGTCGAATGCCGTCTGTGTGCCGTCGGGGAGGTAGATCTGCAGCGTGGCCATGTCGGAAATCTAAGCCTCAGCCCCTCGCGGCGGCAACTTCTTTGGCAAACTCCGAAAAGAACGGTGCGGCATCGTGCGGCCCCGGACTCGCCTCGGGGTGGTATTGCACGCTCGACGCGGCGCAATCCCGGTGGCGCAACCCTGCGACCGTACCATCGTTCAAATTGATGTGAGTGACCTCAACGTGGGACGGCAGGGAATCCGGATCAACGGCGTAGCCATGATTCTGGGACGTTATTGCGATTTTTCCGGTCCGAAGGTCCTTCACGGGTTGGTTGGCACCCCGGTGCCCGAACTTGAGCTTGAACGTGCGGCCACCCAACGCAATCGCCAGAACCTGATGGCCCAGGCAGATGCCGAACAGCGGCTTGCGACCGAGCAAATCGCGAACCGTTTGATGCGCGTAGTCGAGAGCCTGTGGGTCACCGGGTCCGTTCGAAAGGAAAATGCCGTCCGGATCCATCGCCAGGATGTCCGCCGCCGGAGTCGTGGCCGGCACCACTTTCACGTCAAATCCCTGCTGCCGCAGCGATCGAAGGATGTTCTTCTTCATCCCAAAATCCAAGGCCACGAGGCGGAGCGCCGGGGGAGGCAATGGCCGGAACGCGTTCCCCATTGTGTCAGTCTCGGCCTCCCCCGAGCCCGGCAAAATCCAATCACGGCTCAGTTTCGCCTCCGGATCCCACGCATACGGAGCAGGCGGGGTGACCTCGCGCACAAAATCAACCCCCTCGTAAGGAACCTCCCGCGCCACCCGAACCGCCTCGTCGGCATCGGTCACAACGGTCGAAAGGCAGGCCCGCATCGCGCCCCGCGTCCGCAAATGCCGGGTGAGCGCCCGCGTGTCGATGCCCTGGATTCCCGGGATGCCATGACGCGCAAGATATTCACTGAGACCGCCTTCCGAGCGCCAGCTGCTGATCACCGGACTGAGTTCTTCGATGACAAACCCGCGGACATGCGGAGTGTCACTTTCGACGTCCAACGTATTCACCCCATAGTTGCCGATCTCCGGGTAAGTCATCGCCACGATCTGCCCACGATACGAAGGATCCGTCAGGATTTCCTGATAACCCGTCATCGAGGTGTTGAAGCAAATCTCGCCGGCCGCCGTTCCACTCGCCCCGAATCCCTCGCCCCGGAAAATGCGTCCGTCCTCCAGTGCCAAAATCGCGTTCATGTGGCGGGAACGCTACACACGCGCCCACCGTTCCGAAAACGAAAATCACCAGTTCCGCCCCGAGACCCGGCTCCGGGATTTCCGATTGCCCGACCGCTTCGCTCCGTCCATAGTGTCGGCGCTTTGAAAACGATCCCGCTCATCCTGACGGCCATCCTGGCCCTGACCCTCCCGGCGTCAGCCCAGCGCCCGGCTCCGCCGTCGCGCGAAGCGCAAAAGCTCATCCAGTCTGCTCTCACCGACTTTGACGCCAAGCGCTACGACGAGGCCCTTGAGAAAGTTTTGAAACTCGAACAGGAAATGCCGGACGACATCATGGTTCTCAACCTCGTCGGCGCGGCCTATACAAAGAAGCGCGACTTTGCGACCGCTCAGACCTACTTCGACAAGGCCCTCGCCAAAGATCCGAATTTCTTCGCCGCCAAATTCAACGTGGGCGAGATCATGTTCCTCCAGCGGAACTATCAGGGGGCCTACGAGCATTTCAGCAAGATGCTGGAAGGGGATCCCCGGAACGAGTTGCTGCAGTTCAAGGTTTTCCTGTCGCTGCTCGAACTCGGGAAAATGGAAGAAGCCGCAACGGCTCTCAAACGGATCAAGTATCCAAGTGACACGCCGGCCTGGTACTACGGACAGGCGGTCTGGGAATGGAAGAAGGGCGACAAGAAAAAAGCCGCCGAATACGTGACCGGCGCCCGCTACATTTTCGGACCGAAAACCGCCATCTTCGACGAAACACTCGACGACATCGGTGTGAAACTCCGCTGATGAACGGAAAGGCGTCCGTCTCCCGCGGGGCCGTGGCCAAGAAAGCCGCGGCCCGCGATCTCCTCCTCCATGAAAAGGCGCGGGTGCTCGTCACCGGAGCTGCCGGATTCATCGGCAGCGCCATCGTCCACGAACTCAATCGCCGTGGACTCTCGCAGATTGTCGTCACCGATTTCCTCGGCGAGGACCAGAAGTGGCGCAACCTCCTCCCGCTGGCGTTTGAGGATTTCATCCCCGCCGACGAATTCCTCGATGGCATAACGGCCGACCCGGAGCGCTTCGGAATGTTCACCGCCGCTTTCCACCTGGGAGCCTGCTCATCCACGACGGTAACGGACGGCGATTACGTCATGCGGAACAACTTCAGCTACACGAAATCCCTGTGCAAATGGGCACTCTCGCAAGGCACGCGTTTCGTTTACGCCTCGTCCGCCGCCACATACGGCGACGGAACGGCCGGCATGGATGACAAAGTCGAGGACATCTCCCCTTTCCGGCCCCTGAACCTCTACGGCTATTCCAAACAGCTCTTCGACCTCTACGCGTGGCGCGAAGGAATTCTGCCCGAGATCGTCGGCATCAAGTATTTCAACGTCTTCGGTCCGAACGAATACCACAAAGGCGACATGCGCAGCCTCGTCTGCAAGGCCTTCGAACAAATCCGCGACACCGGCTCCATCCGGCTCTTCAAAAGCTACAAGCCGGAATACCCGGACGGCGGACAGCAACGCGACTTTGTCTACGTGAAAGACGCTGTCGATATGACGCTCCATCTCGCGGAGAACGAGGAGGCCGGCGGACTCTTCAACGTTGGTTCCGGCGTCGCCCGCTCTTGGGTCGATCTGGCAAACGCCCTTTTCGCCGCCATGGGCAAACCTCCCGCCATCGAGTTCATCGAGATGCCCGAGTCAATCCGGAACCAATACCAATACTTCACCTGCGCGGATATCTCCAAACTGCGTGGCACCGGCTTCAACAAGCCGATCACCAGCCTCGAGGACGCCGTTCACGATTACGCCGTGAACTATCTGGTCCCCGGACGGCGCCTCGGCGAATAACCCTCCGTCTCGGAGTTGACAGATCACGCGGTGACTTCCAAATTCCTCGCGCACTCGAAATCACTATGGCACTCGAAACCGGCACCAAAGCACCCGACTTCACTCTCAAATCCCTGACAAAAGACGGCCTGGTGGACGTCACGCTTTCCGACTTCGCCGGCAAGCACAATGTCGTTCTGCTCTTCTTTCCGTTGGCCTTCACCAGCGTCTGCACCCAGGAACTCTGCGACATCTCCGGCGGCCTCGAAGCCTACGCTTCACTCAACGCCAAGGTCCTCGCCATCAGCGTCGACAGCCCGTTCGCTCAACAAGCTTGGGCGCAGAAGGAAAACATCACCATCCCGCTCCTCAGCGACTTGAACAAGCAGGTGACCCACGCCTACCGCGTGACGTTCCCGAACTTGGCCGACATCGGAGACACCTCCGCCCGCGCGGCTTTCGTCATCGATCAGGCCGGCCAGATCGTCTACAGTGAGCAGACTCCCACTCCGAAGGACCTCCCGAACTTCGAGAAGATTCGCTCCGTCCTTGAAGGACTCTGAGTTCATCGGATTCCGCACGGCCGGCGTCGCCCTGATGCTGGCCGTGCTCCTTTCCGCCTGCGGCGGCGGTTCGTATTCGGGTTACAAATACAAGCCGTACACCGTTCGGGGAGAACGCTACTACCCGATGAGCCCGCATGAAGCCGTCGGGTATGTCGAAGAGGGCACCGCCTCTCACTTCGACGAAAGCTTCCTTTGGATCTTCCCGGGAAAAAGCGCCATCGGCGAAAAGCAGTATCCTTGGACCAAAGCGGCCGCCCACAAGACGCTTCCCCTCCCCTGCCGAATCCGAGTCACCAACCTTCGCAACGGCCGCTCGATCGTTCTCCGGGTCAACGACCGTGGCCCGTTCATTGAGGGACGCATCCTTGATGTCACCTCCGCTGCCGCCAAACAACTCGGCTTCCACAAACAAGGCCTCACGCCCGTCCGTATCGAAGTTCTCAGCGTGGGCGACGGACGTCACCGCATCCGGTGACTCCCTGATCGGCGGCGGATTTCTTGACATCGGTCAATCATTCCTTAGCGTCCGAATATGCGGCTCTGGACGATCAAAGCCTTGGTGACCCTTGCGGTGTTCACCAGCATGGGCGGTCACTGGGCCGTTCTTCAAGGCATCGCCTGGACCGGAATGTTACTGGAATACTCGGTGGAAGATGGCTCTTTGCTCAAAGGCGTCTCGAAGACATTCGACGGCGAACACCCGTGCAAAATGTGTCTTTCCATTACCGAGGGCCAACAAGAGGAATCCAAGGATCAGGAGGCGGCTCCCAAACTGGCTTTCGACAAATTCGTCCTCTCCAAACCTGCCATCATTCCCATCCGGTCCTTTGCGCGGACTTCCCGCCACATTCCCTCGGACACAGCTTTTCCATCCGCGTTCCCGGAACCCAGTGCTCCGGTTCCTCTGAAGGTTTCCTGAACGTTCGTCGATCAGCCGGCCACGCCGGTTGACACACACTCCGCCGGCCCGTTCGCCGGTGTCATCCACACCGTCTGCATTCATGCAGACACTTCAGGAAGCTTCATCATGTCAAAAATCTCATTGTCGGGAGCCGTCACCTTCTTGGGACTGCTCATCACCCCGCTGGCCAACGCTCACATTGGCTACAGCGGACGGAATTTCGGAACCCTGATCATCGGAAATCCCCAGCAGACGATCACCGGTCAAACCGTCAGCAGCAGCTTCGGCTGGGCGGACGCGACGGACTCGGATTGGGGAGACAGCCATCGCGGGCGCTTTTACCGGTTTACATTGACCTCAACGACAGACGTTGTCATCAGCGTCCAACGGTCGGACCTCTTGTCCCAGACCGGCTTGGCAGACACCCTGTTGCCCGGCTTTTCGCTCTTCCAGGGGCTTGGCCATCTGTCGCCGGCACCGGCGTCCCATGATTCGGCGGCTCTTTCTGTGGCCAGTCGACCGCTGGGCACCGAAGGCTCACTGAGAACCACCGCGGATTGGTCGATCGGAAACGATCCTGTCTACAACACGCCCGGGAATCCGGCGAGCGGCATCAAAGAAGCAGCCACTTTGGTGAACTTCACCTACATCGGACATGCGGCAGACGGAACGTCAGCCAATTTTGGCTCCGCGCCCGGGTTGATGGGGGATGGTGTTGCTGACGGGTTCGTTACGGCAACGTTCACCAACTTGGCGGTCGGAGACTATTCGATCTTTGTGGGCGGCGCAAACTATGGCGCTCAAAGTGTTGAGACGACATCTCCGTTCCCGACTTACGGTGTGAGTGTCAGCGTTCAAGCGATCCCAGAACCCACAACGGTTGGCCTGCTCGCCGCATCCGCTCTCACGTTCGGGTTCCTTCGACGCAGAAATCGAAAGGTCCGGTGATGGAACGAAACCACGCGTACTCACTCGTCGAGATCCTCGTTGCCGTCGCCATCCTCGCCGTGCTGGCCATCATGGCTGGCACGGCGGTCTCCGCGATGACCGACCGATCCGAAACCACGCAGTGCCTCAGCAATCTCCGCCAGATCGGAGCCGCTGTTCAACTGTACACCGGCGATGCAAACGGACGGCTTCCCTCGAGCAGCCATCACCGGGCCGATGACGGCTCTTCGCTTTCGTGGACCAACACGCTTGCGGCTTACCTCGGCACCAACTTCATCGGTCGCTGCCCGGCGGTGCCGGATCACCCGGCAAAAGTCACCTATGGATGGAACGATCTGCTCACCGACTCAACCGGCGCCGGAATTGCGACAGCCATCTGTCGGCAACCCGGAACCACGATCGCTGTCGCGGAACTGGCAACGAATCAGACCAGCGAGCATTTCCATTTTCGCGGAGCCATGAGGAACGGCCGTCTCACGGCCAATCAATTTCGTTCCTTCGTCAACGTCGAGGCGCACGGGAAGGCGGCGAACTATCTCTTTGTCGACGGTCATGTTGAAACCATCGCGTGGACCGAGGCCCAGCGCCGCCTGGCTCCGGTGAATTCCAGCTTCCTGAACCCATGAAACACATTGTTCTTATCCTCCTTTCGGCGTCGGTGCTTTTGGCGCACGACCATATTGAAATCGGGCAAGACGAGGTGGAACCCGGTCGCCTCGCATTTTCGGATCTCTTCTTCCAACTCGCACTCTATGTTCCACCCGGGGTTCCGCTAAGCAACGACTCTCCGAATTTTCCCGGTGGTTACTTTGCCAACGAACTGACCTTCACAACGGAAACGAATACCCTTCCACCGGCAACCGGCGCCAATCCACGAATCGAATTTCTCAGCGTGACCGGCCCCGTCGGCGCGACCTTTGCATTTTGGGAAGCCGGAGCGTCAGCCCCAACCATCTCGATCCCCACGGGCTGGACCACATCGGCCGGAGACTTGCGGTCGTTTGCCGTGGTGGTCGGCGGCGACAATCATCTCCACGGCCGCGTCTTTACAGCCACAAAGCCTGGAGTTTATCAGATCACATTCCGAGCCGTCGATGCAGCAGGTCTGTATCAACCCACTGCCGATCGAACGCTCACGTTTGAAGTTCTCACTCCGCCGCAACTTCGCATCAGCCTTCATGGCGCTGATGTCCGCCTGACATTCCCAAGCCGCCCAGGACTTAGCTATGAGATCCAGAGCACAACCAACCTGGCAGGTGGAACATGGGAACCGGCAACAGCTATCGAACCGCTCGACGGCACGGGAGGCAATCTGGAAGCCACCGAACCGCTCGGCAATCGGCAGCGAGTCTTCTACCGGCTCGTCGAATACCGTTGATTACTTGAAAAGTGGAACGAACTCGAAAACACGTCCGTCAAACAAGCCACGATCGCTCAGCTTCAACTCGGGAATCACCAGCAATGCCAGGAACGAAAGCGTCATAAACGGTGCCTCCAACGTTGCACCCATCTGACGCGCCATTCTTGTGATCTCCGCATAGTCCGCCGCTACAACCGACCCGGGCTCCGGACTCATCAGTCCGGCAATCGGAAGCGGCAGAACCAAGGACCGCTCGCCGTCGAATGCAGCACACCCGCCACGCGCTTCCATCAGAAGGTTGACGATATGAGCCAACGACGCTTCATCACTGCCGACCGCAACGATATTGTGCGAGTCATGCGCCACCGTTGATGCCAGCGCCCCGCGGATGCGTCCGCAATTCCGGACGAAGGCCATCGCCGGTGGCGCATCGGAATACCGGTTGACCACCGCCAGTCGGAGCACACCCGCGCTCTCAAGATCCGACACGTTACAGTAGGCGCAGCGGGTGATCAACTGCCCGTCCTCGACTTCGATCACTCGTGCGACACGCCCCTGTCCCTTGATCACAAAGTCCGCCGCACCAACGAGCCTCGGATGGAACCGATTCGGACAAGCGGATCGACGGGGAGGCAAGAGGGATGCGCCATCCCTCGCCACGCACTCCCCAGCGATCCATGTCTCCAGAACGCGGAAATCCTTCAGATCCTCGACGACGACAAAATCCGCCGGATCGCCAAGGCGGAGCAATCCGCCCGGCAGGCGATAATGCAGAACCGGATGAACGCACGCGGCATAAAGGACATCCAACACATCAAACCCTTCCTCAACGGCGCGGGCCGCCAGCCGGTTGATGTGTCCGTCCAGCAAAGCATCCGGGTGCTTGTCATCGCTGCAAAACATCAGGCGGTCCGCATACATCCCAAACAATGGGACCAGCGCATCGAAGTTCCTCGCTGCGGATCCCTCACGAATCAGGATTTTCATCCCAGCGGCGATTTTCTCAACCGCCTCGTCAAATGAGCTGGCCTCGTGGTCGGTCGTAATGCCGGCCGCTGCGTAACGCCGGACATCCTCGCCGCGCAAACCCGGAGCGTGTCCGTCAATCGGCTTTCCAAGTCGCGCGGCCGCCGCGATTTTTTCCATCAGATCAGCATCCTTTGCCAAAACGCCTGGGAAGTTCATCACCTCTGCCAGGTATCCGATCCGCGGGTCCTCGAGCAAACGAGCCACCGCCCGGGCATCGAGAACCGCTCCAGCGGTCTCAAAAGCGGTCGCCGGCACGCACGAAGGCGCACCAAAACAAAAGCGGAACGGCGAACTCGCCGCGTCGCTCAGCATGAATTCCACACCGTCCGATCCCAAGACATTGGCGATTTCGTGCGGGTCGGAAACCGAACCCGTCGTTCCGTGCACCATCGCGAGCCGGGCAAACTCGGCTGGCGGAAGCATCGAACTCTCGACGTGCACGTGCGCATCAACGAACCCGGGCACGATGAACGGCCCTCGTTCGTGCGCTACCGGCTCCACAGCCAGAATCCGTCCGTCCTCCCAAACCATCCGTCCCGAAAAGACCCGTCGCTGCAACGGATCGACAATCGTTCCAACGATGCTCCCCATTCCGAGCAGTCTGTCGTCCGTTCAAAAATCCGCAAGCGGTTCCGGGCGTCGGCGGACGTTCTGACGCGAGTTTTCGGAAACGGTCGACGCGGGTCCCAGCCCGCCGACGCTCAACTCCAGAGCCGCCGGTCCAACGTGCGATACTGGATTGCTTCCGCCACGTGGTGCGCTTCGATCCCCGCCGACGCATCCAGATCCGCAATGGTTCGCGAGACTTTCAAAATCCGGTCATAGGCCCTCGCGCTCAGGTGAAGATCCTCCATCGCCACTCGCAGCATCTCGACAGCCGCCGATCCCAATTCGCAAAATCTCTTGATCTGCGCATGGGTCATCCGCGCATTGCTCCGGTCCGCCCGTCCGAACCGCTCGGCCTGCCGTCGGCGGGCATCGAGGATACGGGCTCGGATCGCCGTCGATGGCTCCGCCCGTTCCTTGCTCGACAGTTCGCGAAACTCGACTGCGGGCGCTTCCACATGGATGTCGATCCGGTCGAGCAACGGTCCGGAAACGCGCCCACGATACCGTTCGACCTGAGCCGGAGAGCACCGGCACTCGCGTTTCGGGTCTCCGAAAAACCCGCACGCACACGGATTCATCGCTGCCACCAACATGAAATCCGATGGAAACGTCATCGTCCCCGCCGCCCGCGTGATGGTGACCCGCCCGTCCTCCAGCGGCTGTCTCATGACTTCCAACGTTGAGCGTTTGAACTCCGGCAGTTCATCAAGAAAGAGCACGCCATTGTGCGCAAGGCTCACTTCACCCGGTGTGGGATTCGTTGAGCCCCCGAGCAATCCGATGTCACTGATCGTATGGTGCGGAGACCGGAACGGCCGTCGGGCGATGAACGCCTGCTTCTCATCCAACAACCCGCAAATGCTGTGAATCTTGGTTGTTTCAATGGCTTCCTCGAGCGTCATCGGCGGGATGACCGTCGGGATCCGCTTGGCGAGCATGCTCTTCCCCGAGCCGGGCGGACCGATGAACAAAAGGTTGTGCCCGCCCGCAACCGCGACTTCGATGGCGCGCTTCACGCCGTGCTGCCCCTTGACGTCCGCAAAGTCGAGATCCGGGTGTTCGGATGTCGCAAACAATGCAGCCAAGTCTGAACGCACCACGGGCAGTTCCCGGGTCTTCGCGAGAAACTCAAAGGCTTCACGCAGATTCAAAGGAGCATACACGTCAATCCCCTCGACAGCCGCGGCTTCGGCGGCGTTCGCCGCAGGAACAATGACGGCTCTCTTCCCACGTGCCCTTGCCTCCAAAGCAATGGGCAGAGCACCCTTGACCGGCCGGATCTCGCCCGTGAGAGCCAGTTCCCCCGCCACGAGACACCGCTCCAACCGCGGCAGACTGGCGTGCTGCGCTGCCGCGATCATTCCCACGGCGATCGGCAGATCAAAACTCGGTCCCTCCTTTTTAATGTCCGCCGGTGCGAGATTGATCGTCGTCCGCTCCCGCGGCCAGCGGAACCCGCTGTTCGAAATGGCCGTCGTCACCCGGTCCTTGCTCTCCTTCACCGCGGTGTCGGGAAGTCCGACAACGATGATCTTTGGCTCGCCCGGCCCGGTGTTGACTTCGATCTCGACCTCGCGGGCATCAACCCCCTGCAGGGCGGCGGAAAAGACGCGGGTGAGCATCGCGGAGCGCTACCAAAACCGATGCGCTCTGTCGACCGGGAAAAGACCTTCCTGAGCACGCCATTGGATTTCCACTGGCATTTATCGCATTTGCACGGACATTCGATCCAATCGATGAAGGCATCCGTTCTCCTGTCCACGGCCGCCGCAGCTGTGCTGGGTGGCTTTGTTTTGCTCAACGCCGCGGATGATCGTCAATCAGACAACACTATGAAAAGCGATTCTGTAACCGTCCGACTCTTTAACGCTGATGGCACGGCCGCGGCTCCGGTAACGCTGCCGACGGTGACCCGCACCGACGACGAATGGCGGGCGCGCCTCTCGCCCGAGCAATACAAAGTCGCGCGGGATCACGGAACCGAGCGTGCATTTTGCGGTGTGTTTCATGACAATCACAAAGACGGGCTTTACACATGCATCGGGTGCGGGCTCCCTTTGTTTGAGTCGAAAACAAAGTTCGATTCCGGCACGGGATGGCCCAGTTTTTTCCAACCGTTCGCGAAGGAAAACATCGGGTCCACGCGCGATACGAGCTACGGGATGGTCCGCGAGGAGGTCCATTGCGCCCGATGCGGCACGCATTTGGGCCATGTTTTTCCCGACGGCCCGGCACCCACACGCCTTCGCTATTGCATCAACTCGGCTTCGATGGACTTCCATGAGGAACCCGAGCCCGGGCCGGCAACCATCCGGCTGAAGTCGGCCGCCGACTTGGGTTCCTTTGCAGGCGTTTCCAAGGCGGAGCAGGATGACGGCCTTGTGAGCGTCTCCTACGATCCGGAGAAAACCGACCTTGCGGCCTTACTGAAAGCGGCGAAGCCGGCGGCGGTCGAGTTTACGCGGCCCGAGCAGGAAACGGTCACGCGCGAGGCGATTCCCGGGGTTCCGTTGGACCTGGCGTCCCGCCGCTGAATTGTCGGCACTCTTGCGGGGGCGGCCGGCGTATCGCTAGGATACGAGCTCACCCATGAAGTCGCCGTTTGATCCCATCCCTGCCGTTCTCTCTGACATTCGCCGCGGAAAGATGGTGATCGTCACGGACGACGAGGACCGGGAAAACGAGGGGGATCTGGTCATGGCCGCCTCGAAGGTGACGCCGACAGCGGTCAATTTCATGGCCAAGCACGGGCGGGGCCTCATCTGCGCGCCGGTGACCGAAGAACGGGCCCGCCAGCTTGGACTCCAGCGCATGGTCGCGCACAACCGCGAGTTGTTCAAAACGGACTTCACGGTTTCCGTCGACGCGACCCACGGGATCACGACGGGGATCAGCGCGAAAGACCGGGCTTTGACGATCAAGGTGCTTGCCGACCCGAAGGCCGACGCGTCGGCGTTGATCCAGCCGGGACATGTTTTTCCGCTTCAGGCGAAACCGGGTGGCGTACTGCGCCGGGCGGGTCACACGGAGGCTGCGGTCGACCTCGCACGACTGGCGGGGTTGGATCCATCGGGTGTGATCTGCGAGATCTTGAAGGAAGATGGTTCGATGGCCCGGCTGCCGGATCTCGTGCGGTTCCGGCGGAAGCACAACCTGAAAATGTGCTCAATCCAGGACCTCATTGCCTGGCGCCGCAAGAGCGAGCGTTTGGTCGTCCGCGAGGAGACGATCAAAATGCCGACGGACTACGGGGATTTCGACTTGTATCTCTATCGCTCGGTCGTTGACGACCTCCACCATATCGCCCTCGTCAAAGGTCCGCTCTCCCCGAGAAAACCGACGCTCGTGCGCGTTCACAGCGAGTGCCTCACCGGTGACGTTTTTGGATCCAAGCGATGCGACTGCGGTTCCCAACTCCACCAGGCTCTGAAGATGATTGAGGCCGCCGGTTCCGGTGTGTTGGTTTACATGCGCCAGGAAGGTCGCGGCATCGGCCTCGGACCGAAAATCCACGCCTACAAGCTTCAGGAACAGGGCCTCGACACCGTGGAGGCCAACGAGAAGCTTGGCTATCCCATGGACCTCCGCGACTACGGGCTCGGCGCACAGATCCTTGCCGACCTCGGCGTGCACAAACTCCGCCTCCTGACAAATAATCCCCGCAAGGTTGTCGGACTCGTCGGCTACGACATGGAGATCGTCGAGCAACTCCCGATCCGCAGTGTGGCGAATCCGCACAATGCCCGCTATCTCGCGACGAAGCGCGAGAAAATGGGCCACAAACTCTGAGCGGTCACGTGCCGAAATACCGGTCGCCGGCATCGCCGAGGCCCGGTACGATATAGGCTTTGTCGTTGAGCGAAGGGTCAATGGCGGCGAGAAACACGTGTACGTCGGGATGGCGATTCCGAAAGTGCTCGATGCCCGGCTCCGATCCGATGATGGCAACCATCCGGATCCGCTGGGCTCCGGCGGCCTTGACCCGATCGACGGCATCGGCTCCGCTTTGCCCGGTCGCCAGCATCGGATCCACGAGGAAGACTTCCGCCTCATCCAAACCGGGCGTTTTGAAATAGTAGCTCTTCGGTTCGAAGGTTGTTTCATCGCGATAGAGGCCGACGTGGCCGACACATGCGGCCGGAAACAGCGTCAACAAAGCCTCCGCCATACCAAGACCCGCCCGCAGAATCGGCAGGATCACAATCGGACGAGCGAACTCCGCCCCGGCGCAAGGTGCCAGCGGCGTTTCGACGCGCGTCGCCCGAAGCTCGATGCCACGAGCCGCTTCAACGCCGACCAGAACAGCCAGTTCGCGGAGGATCCGCCGGAAAGTCTCTGTCGGGGTCTCGCGATCCCGCAATTTCGAAATGCCCACCTGGACCAACGGATGGTCCACCAAAGTCACTCCACCCGACTCGCTCATATTGGAGCGAATACCAAACCCGCCGCCGGGTGGCGAGCGTTCAGGCAAAAAACGCGATCGCGTCTTTCAGGACATCCACAAACCGATCGGCTTCCGTCCGGGTGTTGTAGAGATAAAAGCTGGCCCGCGACGACGCCGGCGTGCCGAGTCTTCGCATGAGCGGCTGCGCGCAATGGTGCCCGGCCCGGATCGCCACGCCGCGTTCGTTCGCAAAGTAAGCCAGATCGTGCGGATGCAGCCCTTCAACGACAAAGGCGACGATGCCCGATCCCCGACGGGCGGGACCATAAATCCGGACGCCGTTGATCGAGCGCATCCGATCCGCCGTGTAATCCGCGAGTTCGATACTGTGTTCGCGGATCTTTTCCAGGCCGACTTCTGTGACAAATGCGATGGCCTCCCCCCACCCGGCTGCTTCAATGATTGCCGGCGTCCCGGCTTCAAACCGCGCCGGAGGAAGGCGATAGGTCGCCGCCTCAACATAATCCGCACGGTCAACCATTTCGCCGCCATAGTGCCAGGGCGGCATGGATTCCAGCACGTCGTATCGGCCGTAAAGGGCGCCAATTGCACTCGGGCCGCACATTTTGTGCGACGACATCGCAAGGAAATCGCAGCCCATCGCCTGCACGTCCACGGGTTGATGCCCGACGCTCTGGGCCGCATCGACAAATGTCGTGACTCCGTGCTCCCGCGCCAGTGCACAGAATTCAGCCGCCGGGTTCTCACATCCCATCGTGTTCGGCACATGGCCGAATGCCAGCAACCGCGGCTTCTGGCGGATCAAGTCCCGCGCGACCTCGACGTCCAACCCGTCGCCATTTTCGCGGATCGGGATGTATTCGACCCGCGCGCCGGCGTCGCGTGCGAGCGCCTGCCACGGGAGCAGATTGCTGTGGTGCTCCATTTCGGTCAGCACAATGACGTCACCGGGTTTCACGTTGGCGCGGCCCCAGGTATTGACGACGAGATTCACCGCCTCGGTTGTGCCCCGTGTGAAAACGATTTCCTCGACGCGAGCCGCGTTGACGAGCCGGGCCACAGCAACACGGGTGGCCTCGTAGACTGTTGTCGCCCGCTCACTCAGCAAATGAATTCCCCGGTGAACATTGGCGTACTCGGACTCCATGAACGTCTGCATGCGCCGAATGACGCGTTCCGGCTTTTGCGTGCTCGCCGCGTTGTCGAGGTAGACGACCGGATGTTCGCCGACCCGTTCGTTCAAAAACGGAAACTGCCGGCGCAAGGAGTCCAAATTTTCGATCAGGGCACTCATGAAGAATCTTTCACGATACCGAGATTACGACGCGACGCCAACTGTGGGGAACGTTGTTTCCATGGGCCGTCCTGCCGCGTAACCTTGCGGGAAATGTCTGAGAACTCTTCCATTTACGATCTGCGCCGCGACTACGACCGGGATCCGCTCCGGGCGGACGAGCTGGATCCTGATCCGTTCGCGGAGTTTCGACGCTGGTTCGAAACGGCCCGAGCCGCCGCTCTGCTCGAGCCAAATGCGATGAGCCTTGCGACCGCCGGGGCGGACGGCCGCCCCTCGCTGCGGACCGTCCTCCTCAAAGCTTACGACGACCGCGGGTTCGTCTTTTTCACGAACTATGGCAGCCGCAAAGCCCGGCAACTGACCGACAACCCTCACGCCGCCGCCCTTTTTCCTTGGCTGCCTTTGCAGCGCCAGGTGGAAATTGCCGGGCGGGTCGAAAAGATCTCCACCGCCGAATCCGTCGCCTACTTTTTGAGCCGGCCAGTCGGCAGTCGCCTGGGAGCCTGGGTCTCGGACCAAAGCCAGGTGATTCCCTCGCGCGCCGTCCTGCTCTCCAAATTCGAAGATCTGAAAATGAAGTTCGCCAGCGGTGAGATCCCGAAGCCGGAAAATTGGGGCGGCTTTCGGATCGTCCCAGACCGATTTGAATTCTGGCAGGGGGGCCATGACCGGCTCCACGACCGCTTCGTCTATCTGCCAGAAGGTGAAGGCTGGAAGATCTCCCGGCTCTCGCCGTAGGCGTTCAATAGTTGACACCCTTGTCCCGCTCGTGGCCGAGGAGACGGTCGATGTAGTCTTCCGGCGCGAGCTTCAGCGGAACCGGTCCGTCGGGTTCGCCGCGGATGAATTGCTGGACCTCCGGATCGGGAGAATTCCGCACGTCGTCCGGATTTCCGGATGCAATGATCTGGCCCGCACGCCGACCGGCCCCCAGAACAATCATCTTCGTGCCAATCCGGAACGCACTGGTCATGTCGTGCGTGACCACGACGGCGGTCATGTGAAGCTTCCGGGTAAGGTCCAGAGTCAATTGGTCGATCACCGCGGTCATGATGGGATCCAGCCCCGAGGTCGGCTCGTCGCTGAAAAGCAATTCCGGATCCAAGGCGACCGCGCGGGCCAATCCGACGCGTTTGCGCATGCCCCCGCTGATCTCGGCCGGTTTGAGATTTTCGAAGCCGGTGAGGCCAACGAGTTCCAGCTTCATTTTGACGATCAGTTCGACGATCCCGGGATCGACCCGACTGTTCTCAATGAGCGGCAGAGCGACGTTCTCTCCGACGGTGAGTGACTGCAGCAGGGCTCCGAATTGGAAGTTCATGCCAAACCGGAGTCGCAACTGCTCCAATTCGCGCTGCGGCATATCGGTGATCTCGCGGCCGAAAATTTTGATCGAGCCGGATGTCGGCCGCATCGCCCCGATGATGTGGCGGAGGAGGGTGCTTTTTCCGCACCCGGAACCGCCCATAATGATCAGGGTGTCTCCTTTTTCGACCGTAAAGCTCACGCCGTTCAACACCGTTCTGGATCCGAATTTTCGGACCAGATCACGCACCTCGATGACAGGATCAGCCATGTCCTACTTGAAGTAAAAGGCCGCCGTCAGCATCGCATTGGCCACGAGCATGGCGAGGATGGAAGTCACCACCGATGACGTTGTCGCCTGTCCGACTCCCTCAGCTCCGCCGGTCACTTCCAACCCCGACTGACAGGCAATCGTGATGATCAACCACGCGAACACAAAGCTTTTGATGATCCCCGAGAAAAGGTCCATGGGCTGGCCGGCTTCCAATACCCTCTGCACGTAGGAAGCCGTGTTCATGTCCATGGTGAAATGGCAAATCGTCCACCCGCCGGCGAGCCCGATGTAGTTCCCAAAAACCGTGAGCACCGGCAACATCACCAGCATGGCCAGGAAGCGCGGGAGAACGAGATATCGGATCGGATTGATGGCCATGACCTCCAGCGCCTCGATTTCCTCTCCGACCTTCATGGTGCCCAATTCGGCCGTGACAGCCGAGCCGCTCCGGCCGATCACCACAACCCCGACCAGCAGAGGACCAAGCTCCCTGAGGATCGTCATTGAAACCAAATCCGGCACATAGGCCGCCGCACCCATCCGCGAGAGTTCCTCCGCACCCTGCATGGCAATGGTCAGCCCGATGCTCAACGCAGTGAGAGCGGTCATCGGAAAGGCCTGGACCCCGATGCGGACCATCTGCTGAAACACCGCGGAGAGCCGTACAGGTTTGCCTCGAAACGGGCCGACGAAAAGCCAGTAGAGGATCCGTGCATTGAGCACGAGATAGTTCCTCAACTCGCCCGCGAACGTCATTTCGCTGCGATCGCCGCGAGTGCTTCGTCGGACGTTGCGGAGATGGAGAAGAGCTCGTTCAGGCGCACCAATTCGAAGATGGTTTTCACCTTGGCCTTCAGCCCAAAAAGCGCGAGCCGACCACCGAACTTGCCGCATTCCCGCACATACTCGATCAGCGTCGCAAGGCCGCTGGAGTCGATGTAACCCACGTCCGTGAAATCCAGCAGGAGGCGGGGCGTCTTCTCCTCGAGGCAGGCTTGCAGCTCGGTCCGAAGGGCCGGTGACGCATGCAGGTCGATCTCGCCCGAAATCTTGAGCGTGGTGACATCACCGTCGGCGGCTTTCTCGATTTGCATCAATCCTCACTATCGGGAGCACCCTTCGGAGAAAAGCCCCGATTCACTCCCCGATTTTTCGTGATGACCTCCGCCGCCTTCCGCATAAACTGGCGGGCTCGCATGGAAGAAAAAATTCTTACCGTCGGCCTGCCCTCCGGCAGCCTCATGGAACCCACCATCGCGCTCTTCGGCAAAGCCGGGTTCACGATTTCCGGGTCCAGCCGCTCGTACCGCCCGTCGGTCGATGACCCTGAACTCCGCGTCCGCCTCCTCCGGGCTCAGGAGATCAGCCGCTACATCGAACATGGCTATTTGGATTGCGGCATCACCGGAAGGGACTGGGTCGAGGAAAATGCCTCCGACCTGCGCGAAGTCACCCAGCTGCCATACAGCAAGGTCAGCTCGGCGCCCACGCGTTGGGTCCTCGTCGTGCCGGAAGATTCGCCGATCCGCACAATCGCCGACCTCGAAGGCCGACGCGTTGCGACCGAGGCCGTCGGCATCACACGGCGCTTCTTCCAACGGGCCGGGGTCCATGCGGAAGTCGAGTTTTCCTGGGGAGCCACCGAAGTGAAGGTCCCGGACCTCGTCGATGCGATTGTCGACATCACCGAAACCGGATCGTCCCTCCGCGCGAACAAACTGCGCATCGTCGACACGCTCATGGAATCCTATCCCGCGCTCTTCGCCGCCCACGGCGCTTGGGACGATGAGTGGAAACGCTCGAAGATTGAGAAGCTTGCCCTCCTGCTCAAAGGCGCGCTCGCTGCCCGTGACCTGGTCGGACTCAAGATGAACCTGCCGGAAAAAAGCCTGAAGAATTTGCTTGAGGCCCTCCCGGCTCTGCGAAATCCTACCGTTTCGCCCCTGGCCCAGCCCGGATGGGTCGCCGTGGAGACTGTGATCGAAGAAAAGGTCGTCCGCGAGATCGTCCCGACGCTGAAAACGCTCGGGGCCGAGGGGATCATTGAGTATCCACTCAACAAAGTCGTTTACTAAGCCGTCCCGCAATAAAAACCCATGGGTTCACTAAAGAAGAAGAGAAAAGCCAAAATCGCGAAGCACAAGCGCCGCAAGCGCATGAAAGAAAACCGCCACAAGAAGCGGTTGCGCTACAAGTCGTAAGGCTTTTCCCAGGCAGTCTGTTTCCAAACGGGCTCTGGTTTCGACCGGAGCCCGTTTTTTGCCACTTCCGACGCGGCCACGGCTTGCAAATGCTTCCGTTTGGTGCCAGAGGAACCTGCATGTCACGTTCGCTGAACGCCGTTGTCTTCGCCGCTTTCGTCCTCCTCGGAGGCTGCGCCCAGCGTCACGTCACCGAACCGGCTGGTCCTGCCCAGCCCGCCGCCATCAGCGGACCGGTGCGCGAACCGGATCCCGTGGTCGCTCCCGCCGCCCGGAAGCCGCCGCTTCCATTTCTTGCGGTGTCGTCGCCGGCTGACCCCGCCGCCCCCGAACAAAAGCCGGCTTCCCTGTCCGAGCAGACTGCAGCGGAAATTCGCGGGCGGTATGCCTACAACCTCGTCGGATCCGACACTCTCGTCGTAAAGCGCACGGACATCAAAGCCCCGGCGGCGGCTTTGTTTGAGCAGGCGATCGCGCTCAACCGCCTGCGAACCACCCTCATTGCCCGCAATGGCATCCCAAGTGAAGTCACTCACAATGTCCGTCTCAAAGACGGTCAGGCGACCATTCCCTTCGGTCGCCGCATCGCTCCCGAAAAGGCCGCTGAGGCCATCGTGACCGCCCTCTCCGTCGAAGGCGTTCAGAACGTTCGCGCCGTTTTCTGACGAACGTTGACGTCACGAGAGACAATCGGCCCGGCTCAACTCACCGCGTGAGGGACCGGATGTAGGCGACCAACTGATCCAGCTGTTCATCCGTCAATGCCGGATAAGCCGGCATCGAAGGCGCAAACCCGCGTGCGATTTTCGCTTGGGGGTTGCGGATGGATTCGCGGAGGTATTCCTCGTCAACCAAGACATCCCGCCCGTCGGCCAGCGGTTGGTTTTTTCCGAAGATACCGTGCAGGTCGGGCGCCAGTTGGGACGACCCGGTCATGTGACACGCCGCACAGCCTTGGGATAAAAACACCCGCCGGCCGGCTTCCGCCACCGAGTTCCCTCCGACCGGAGTCATTGATTCCGGCAATGTCAGCAGCACATAGATCGCGGCCGTCGCGACCAGCACGGTCCCACCGAGCGCCGGGAGCCAGTCGTGGAACCAATAACGCGCGTTCATCAGGAACTTGATGAACATGAGGGACACAATCAAGACCGCGAGCACCGGCACGATCCACCGGGCGCTGTATAGCTGCGGAAAGTGCGCACTGAGCATCAGGAACAGGACAGGGAACGTCATGTAGTGATTGTGCAGGGATCGGAACTTCGCGGCTTTCCCGAGTTCGACATCATGCGGACGCCCCGCCTTCAAAGCGTCCATGAACCGGTGCTGGTTCTTGATGATGTGGAAGAAGACATTCGCCGACATCATCGTCCCCATCATGGCCCCGATCTGCAGGAACACCGCGCGGCCATTGAAGATCGTGCTGTAGAACCACGCCGCCGCCAAAACCAGTCCCAGGCACAAGAGAATCGCCACATTCGGCCACTTCTTCAGCGGAGATCGCCAGATTTGATCATAAACGACCCAGCCGGCCACCAACCCAGCCAGGCTCCAAAGCACCGCCCCCCACCCCGGCAGGTCGGTCTTGGTCGGATCCAAAAAGAACTGCCCGCCGCCCGTGTGATACAGCGTGAGCATCAGCACAAACCCGCTGATCCACGTCGTATACGACTGCCACATGAACCAGTGCAGCGGCGACGGAATGGCGTCCGGGCGCATCACCCGTTTCTGGAGGTGAAAAACCCCGCCGCCGTGCAACATGTCCAGCGTGCCGATCAAATCGGCGTCCGAGCCCGGTTTCGGCTTGATCAAATTCAGCTCCATCCAGGTGAACAGGAGGGAATTTCCGATCCACATGATCGCGGCCAGCACGTGGACGAACCGGACCACCACAGCCAGGCCGTTGACGAAGTCGGATTCCATGGGGAAAGTCGAAAGCATCCCACATGCCAGAATCCCGGCCGGGACACACGCCCGAACGGTCGGAAAATCGAACTTGCAGCCAGATTGACACCGCGCCGGTCCGTCCCCATAGTCCGGCCCCGCCCGCATTCGGGACCGCACCATGGAAAAAATTCGCAACATCGCCATCATCGCCCACGTCGACCACGGGAAGACCACCCTCGTCGACCAGCTCCTCAAGCAGGCCGGCACCTTCCGCTCGAATCAAAAGGTCGACGAACGCGTGATGGACTCGATGGACCTCGAGAAAGAAAAAGGCATCACCATCCGCGCCAAGAACGCCGCGTTCCGCTGGCAGGATTACCACATCAACATCGTCGACACCCCCGGCCACGCGGATTTCGGCGGCGAGGTTGAACGCATTATGAAAATGGTCGACGGCGTTCTTCTGGTCGTCGACGCCCACGATGGCCCGCAGGCCCAGACCAAGTTCGTCCTGCGCAAGGCGATGGAAAACGGACTCAAGCCGGTCGTCGTCATCAACAAGATCGACCGCGAGAACGCCCGTCCGCACAAGGTGCTCGACATGGTCTTCGAACTGTTCTTGGAACTCAACGCAACCGACGAGCAGCTCGATTTTCCGCACATCTACGCGAGCGCCAAACAGGGCTTCGCCAAGCGCGAGCTCGTGGATCCCAGCACGACGATGACCCCGCTCTACGAGGCGATCGCCTGGCACATCCCGGCCCCGAAGAAGTCCGAAGCCGAGCATTTCCAGATGCTGGTCTCGAACCTCGACTACTCGGATTACCTCGGCCGGATCGCCTACGGCCGGATCATCAGCGGCAAAGTCAAGGTCGGCCAGAGCATCGTCTGCATCCACAAGGACGGACGCAAGGAACGCGCGAACGTCACCGCCCTCTTCGGCCACGAGGGATTGGAAAAAGTCCAGATTCAGGAAGCCTCGGAAGGCGACATCATCGGCCTGACCGGATTCGAAGAAATCTACATCGGCGAAACCCTTACCGATAACGAGGAGCGTGAGGCACTGCCGTTTGTCGACATCGACCCGCCGACGATCGCGATGAAGATCTGCGTCAACGACTCGCCGCTCGCCGGCCGCGAAGGCAAGCTCCTCACCGCCCGCCAGATCAAAGACCGCCTCATCCGCGAGACCCGCACGAACGTTTCGCTCATCGTCAGCGACACCGACACCGCCGGCCACTTCGACGTCAAAGCCCGCGGTGAAATGCAGATTGCGATCCTTGTCGAACAAATGCGCCGCGAAGGCTTTGAACTCCTCGTCTCCCGCCCGGAAGTCATTTTCCAGCGCGCGGAAGACGGATCGTTGCTCGAGCCGATGGAAACCCTCTACGTGGACGTCCCACCGGACAACCTCGGCGATATCCTCCAATCCCTCGCCAGTCGCAAGGCCGACATCATCAACATGCAGCACAACCCCCACAGCGTGCTCGTTGAAGCGGTGATCCCCACCCGCGGGCTCATCGGGTTCGAGACCGACCTCGTCAACGTCACGAAAGGCCACGGCATCGCCTCCCACCTCTTCAAGGAATACGGTCCCCACAAAGGCGAAATCCCGAGCCGCAACAATGGCGTCCTCGTCTCCATGGAAGGCGGCACCAGCACCGCCTACGCACTGGACTCGATCCAGGAACGTGGCCGCCTGTTCATCGCGCCGCAGGAGGAAATCTACGAAGGCATGATCGTTGGCGAAAACTCCCGCCCGGACGACATGCCGGTCAACCCCTGCAAAGCGAAGAAGCTCACGAACATGCGCTCCCAAGGCGACGGCAAGGGCATCCAACTCGCCCCGCCGCTCATCATGAGCCTCGAACGGGCCCTCGAATACATCGCTCCCGACGAATACGTTGAGGCCACACCGAAATCCCTGCGCCTCCGCAAAAAGATCCTCGACGCCACGGCCCGTAAACGCGCCGCCAGCAAAGTCGAAGGCTGATCCACCCGGCGGGCCTACAAAATGGAAAAGCCGGTCAGGCACTCGAACCTGACCGGCCATTTCCTCCTCGTCGGAGTTCCTAAGGCTTAGGGATCACGAGACCACCATCCGTGGTTCGCCGGACTCTGAAACTGGCGTCATTCTTGATGCCGCCGCCTTCCGTCGCAGTGTTCGCCTTGATTTCATTCGCCAACGCCGTCGCAAAGTCGGCCTTGAGACCCGTCAAACCGCTTTGCGGACGCAGAAGGCGGTTGTAAAGCCAGGCGGTATATCGGCCGGATTGAACGTTTGCCGTGGTGAGTTCCACGCCGTTGAATTTGAGAGCGACGCCGCGGTTCTGTGCAGGAACAACGCCACCGATCACCCGCGAGTTCGCATCACCCGGTGTGAGATATCCGATGTAATACCCGGCCGTGGCGTTTGGATACAGAAACGTCTCGACCTGCGTGTCCGGATCAACCGTTTTTCCTTTGTAGGCATCCGGCCCAAGCACGGCGGTCAAAACAGGTGCCAAGGTCGCCCCCGCATTGAACCCCCCACTGCCCTCGGGACTGAAAATCCCGCTGACTGTCTCCGCCGGCCAAAGACGGTGCGAGCCAACCGTTCCGCCAAATGTCACACCCGATTGAGTCGTTTGACCCGTGATCGTCGGCTGCCAAACCTGCGCTGTGGCGGTCACGCCCAAGCCCAATTCCGCGTAAGCACCAAAGCGCTGACCGGCATCGGTGTTTCGGCCAATGGCATAGACGATTTGGTTGCCGTGATTCTGCCAATCGCCGGTGAACAGGGCGACTGGAAGGCTTCCAGTTGTGTAGAGCAACTGACCGAGCTGCGTGGTGATATTGTCGGCCGGGAATCCGGGACTTGCGTAAAAGCCCAGCGGCGACACCCCCACGATCTCTTCGTTCAATAGGTCGTACTGCCGACCTTCAAAGGCCCCGCGGAACGGCGACGTCGTCTGGAAGTTCGTCGAGAATCCAAAGTCGGCCACTCCGAGCTCAAAGTCGGTGCCCTCCGTAGTGCCCGTCAGGGGGTTCGGAACAGATCCGGCCCCCGTGCCGTCCGTCACGACAAACCGCTGCGGCACCCGGGGATTGCTCGCCACGGCCGCAATGCCCGCGAGCGCTCCGGCATACGACGTTTTCACGATCACCGGCTGCCCGTTGAACGAGCCGTTCCAAGCTCCAAAATTGGAGCCGGTCGCCACGTTCAATGTGCCCGGCGTCGCCGAGGCCGTCGACCCGTTCAAACCTTGGAATGTCCAGTTGGTCAGGACGTTGGCAATTGCCCTCTGGGTTGCCTGACGATCGCCGTTGGAGGCAACAATCCGGATCACCACCGGCTGGGCGGACGCCACTCCAGCTGCCAGCAGGAGTGATGCACCAAGACTAAGGAATGCTTTTGTTTTCATGTTCTATACGTTTTGTTTTTCTGAATTCTGGTTTGGTTTGGTTCAGGGCTGCTCTGTGAAACCCTGGGAAGTCAGCGAATTCCGAATCCGCTGGACCGCTTGGTTAAGGGACTCTCCACCCGTCCTCGCCGCGAGGGTGGATGGCACGTCGAGCGAGAGCGTCGCCGACCCGCTGTCGATGCCCACCGGATCCAGTGTCAATGTGCCGATGACACCGGTCAGCGCCGATGGTGCGAACAGGGTGTTTCCGGTGCCCAGCGTCACAAGGGCGTCGAGACCTGTCAGCCACACGATCTCGTGCTCTTCGGTCCCCGCATCCCCGGAGTTGACGCTTCCCACAATCAGGGTCCGGCTTCCACGGATCGGACCGGTCGAGTGAACGGCAAGATCCTCGCGGTTTTCGACCGTGAATCTCTTCCCGCTCGTGGTCGCGCTTGTGGTGATAATCGCTCCGTTTTGGTTCTTGCGATCCACCACGAGGAATCCGGCCAGCGTTCCAGCGAGTTCCTTCGGCCCATTCGTCCGGATCGCACGGCCGGCCAGCCGATAGACCAGGATGGTTGGGTCATTCAACGTCAACGTCCATGACTCGGTCGTGACCGGTCCGGCTGAGGTCGTGATTCTGAGCGAATAAACTCCCACGTTGGCTGCGCCAAATGCCGGAATGTTCAACGTCGGTGACGTCTGACCCCTGATCAGCACGCCGTTCTGCAGCCACTGGTAGGTCACTGCTCCGGGAGCCGCGACCACGTTTTCCACGCCCAACGTGACGCCCTGTCCCGGGGCAATTGTCTGGTCTTCCGTTCCCTGCGTCGGCGTCCAGCTGGCCGGCGGCCGAATCGAGAGGTTCGCGACACCGAATGTCGTGCCCTGCGCATTGGTGATGTCCACGCGGTAGTCGCCCACCGTTGTGCTCGAAACCCTCACTGTGATCGACGGCCCCGTCGCTCCCGCAATCACCCGATTCCTGAACGTCCACCGATACGTGAGCGGCCCGTCGCCCGTCGCGCTCACAGACAACGTCGTATTCGCGTTCAAATAACCGAGGAACGGTCCAAAAGTCGTGATTTGCGGAGGCTGTGGTGTCGGGTCCGGGTCAGGCGGGGGGGTCGAACCATCTTTCGTAAACTTGATCGATCCGGAACTCGTAAGGAAAAACGATCCGAGCAGTGCGACACCGTCCGATGCCGAACGGTAGACATCCAGCACCGCATTCGCCGGTCCGCCGGCAAACGTTCCCTCAATCGATGACCATCCGCTCAAAGAACCAAAGTCACTCGTCCCGGCCGTGCCCACCTGCCGAGCATAACTCGACGAATCGGCCGTGTTCGGCTGGAAGGTTCCAACCGGACTGTTCACCGTCGCAATCCGCCCGCGATACCCGCCGATGAACTGGGTGACCGCCTGGATGGCTGTGTGCGTTGCATTTCGCTCCTGCAACCCCAAGTCCGGCCACGGCGTCGTCAGCGTCCCCGCAGCCGTCCGGGCCCGCGACCCATAGACCACTGCATTACCTGAACCCGATCTCGAGCCAAAGATCCCCCACTGAAGATCCGCCCGCGTACTCCAGTTCACTCCGAACTTCGATGCCAGATCCGCCCCAATCGCCCCCAACTGCAAAGTCCCCGGCGGCGAGGATCCCAAAAAGGCCGAGTCATTTCCCAGCCGAACCAAATAGGAATCCCCCTGCCCCGTTCCCCCTGTCGCCCGAAACCCGACGAACAAATCGCCAGGACTCGGATCAGGGACCGGCTGCTGCGCAAAGAGACTCGGAGAGAAGACAAAGGCGGCTAATGCCAGCCCTCGCCACGTGCGGAATGTTTTTTTCATTTCGATAACCAGATTTTTTTCGGTGCTGTCCTGCTCAGACTCCCGTGATCGGGTCATCGATTAACGACTGAATTAGTCGTATATGCGTGAAACGTCAACGCTTTTTTTTAGAAAATTCACGTCGCGGGAATGTCTTCGTCCTCCTCGACGGCGGGACCTCCGTAGCCGAGGACTTCGACAGAGATCAGCGAAGGGGTTTCGACAGTCGGTGCAGGGTTATTGGAGACTTGCGCAGCGATCTCCTGCGCGGACGCCGAAGCCGCTGCCGCGGCACTGGAGGAGGCCGGGGCGGCCACGCGCACGGCGGCAGCCGCTGGCGCGGCGGATGGCACGCCTGCCGACGCTCCGCCCACACGAATGTTGCCGGCGTTCCGGACTTCTGTGGCAGCAATATTCAGATTTCCCGTGACTCGAATGCCCGCGTCACCGGCATCCACCACGCCCGATGGAGCAACCAAATCCACATCGCCCGGAATGGTATCCGCCACGGTCGCAAGAACGCCAATGCCGCCTCCGGTTGCAAGTCCGGCCAGATCGGTCTGAACCGCAGCACTTTGGGGGTCGAGCAAAACGCGCGTCGGCGGGGCAGACTGAACTGTCTTCGCCGCAGCGCCTGCGGCGATGTTTCCCCGGGACGACCAAATCAGGATATCGCCTCCGCGGAGGGTGAAAATTCGGCCGATTCCGATATCCACGTCCCGGTCTGCGAAGATCGAGATATTGCCGCCGCTTTCGGTGATGATACCCGGAGGCGTCAACGACTGGCTCAGCGAGGAACTGGCCAGCGAGAGTCCCCCCCGGGGGATGAAAACGGAAATATCCCCACCGTTGCGCGTGCGGACGTCCCGCGATCGCGCCAGAATGCCGCCTCCGGTGGATGGTTGAAAGAGTTGGCCGATGATTGAGAACGCGGCATTATAGCCGCGGGTGGGATTGAGGGCGGCCTGACGCCCCGCATCGCGAAGGACATCGAAAAATGCATGGACGGCAGCACGCCGATCCTCACCTTCCGCTCCCAGATCCTCCCAAGGGACATCATCCAGACGAAGGCCCGCCGCGAGCAGAATCTCCGCGCCCCCGAACGGCAGATAGGGATTTCGCGCATTCCCCACGCTGGTGATCCCCGCACCGGTGCCATCCGCCCCGCCGTCTCCCGTTCCCAGATCGATTGTCCGTCCGGCGTTTACCACGAGCAGGCCCGGTCCCGAGATCTGAACATCGCCGGCGAGCGGCCCCCCTCCCTCGACCGGCAGGTTCCCGGCGGCATTGGCCGCCCCACGCAATGGTGAATTGGCATTGAAAAGAAGGATGTCCCTGCCGCTTTGAACCACGCTCGTGTCGGAGGAGGAAAGATTCTGAATGTAGAAGGCCACGTCGGCGATATCGCGACCCGCCCGGACTTCGGTGAACTTCGGCGAGAACAGGGTGACGCCCGAAATATCTCCCGCTCCCGCAAAAAGACGGACCGGCTCCGGGTCGCCAGCGTGCAATAGACCGGGTGCATGACGGCTTTGTTTCCGCTGGAGGACGGCCTCGGAACCTGATGTCGCTCCGGTTTCCGCAAACAGCGCATTGAGAAAGAAAAGGAAATCCGGCTGGGTGGTGAGAGCTGCGCCTTGGGAGGTTCCTGCAATCGTCTGGTAGCCAAACGGCCGGGCCACACCGGGGATTGCACCCGGATCGCTGTCGGAAACATTCACCCACGCCGGAGTCCAGCGGACCGTCGAATCCACCCGACCCGCCGGTCGCAATCCTGCGATCGATCCGCTCGCAAGAAGATCCAATGACCCCCGGGCCGCCGGAGAAAGCGTGAGTGCACCGCCGAGGGCGATATCTCCGGAAAACGCCACCGCCTCAACTCGCGGAGGCAGCAGGCCGGACGAAACCCGAAACGGTTGGTCGGTCTCCTCTGCCAACCTCAGCCACGGTTGATGGAACGCAGAAGACGACGTGCGAAGGAGCTGGTGCCGACGCGCCCAGATCTGGAGAAGCGGTGCCACCGAACCATCCAGATAGGCTGATTGCCGGAGCGTCAGGTCCCCCCCAATGGAGTCAACGCGAAGTCCGCTGTCTGCGGAGTAGCTCGAGAAATACGTTTTGTACCAATACGAGTTTCCCAGCCCGACTGGCAGGAGGAACGGATTCGCGACCGGGCCGAGCAAAACGTCGCCCAAGCCGCTGACCTCGAATCGACCTTTCCCGACAAAAAGTGTTGTGGGAAGCCACGTGCTCGAATCTTCAACGATGTTTTGCGAAGTCAGATTCGTCGTCGACGGCGACCGGGTGGAATTGGTCACGATGCGACCGCCGGCCCGCAGATTTCCCCGGCCGCGCTCCACGTAGTAAACTCCGGCATCCAGATCCCCGCCCGCACGGACCTCGAGGTCGCCCCCCCCGAGTTCGATCAACCCCGCTCCAGATTTCAGCATGCGGGCATTCGTCGGAACGACTGCATCGACATTGGCGATCCGTCCCCCCGCTTCCAGGCGAACGTTCCCTCCGCCGAGCGCTCCAACGCTTTGAAAGAAATTGCTGAAATCCACCCACCAAGCGGTGGTGGCGACGTCGTTGAATCGACCCGTTCCGAACTCGCCGGTGACCGGGTCGACAAATCCGCGCCGATAAAGCCAGTTGTTCGGCAGCTGGCGAGTGGAGTCATCCACCATCTGACCCGCGCCATTCCTTGTCATCCGCGCAATCTCGCCGCGCGCTTGAATCGAAACATCCCCGCCGGACAGGCTGAAGAGCGCGGGATAATTCTGCTGGACCGCACCCAGAACCGGAATCTGTCCCGCCTGGCTCAGGACCGGCAGATCGAAAGCACCGCCAAACGTCGCGTCCGCGACGCGTGTGCCGGCCGTGTAGATCGCCGCAAGGTGGTTGAGAAGTCGCACATTTCCACCCGTCTGGATCCGAATGTCTCCACTTCCCGTCCGGATCACTTGATACCTTTGATTCACCACACTCGAGGTCAGGGCGTTCGCCCCGCCGGTGACCACATTGTTTCCTTCCGATCCTCCGATCTTTCCGAGGCTCAGGTCACCGACTCCGTCCGTCCTCGTCGCGGAGAACGTCGCAGCAGAAAAATCGGCACCCGCTGTGATCCGGTAACTCCACGACTGGGCGTTGACCGGCAGGAGTGGATTCTGGATCGTCAACCTCGACAACCATGTCCGCGTGGGGTCTCCCAGGGCCGCGGTCGGGGTGAAGCCGTCGCTCAGCGCGTTGAAAAACACGATATTCCTGTCGGCCTTCAGCGTCAAAACGCCCGGCGCACCTCGGCTCCCAAAACGGAACCCCGAAAGATCCCAGTCGGATGCCGTCGTCGACGTCGGACTGCCCAACGTCAGGTCACCGGAGCGGTTGATGACCTCCGCTCCCGGAACCAGAACCAAGCGGGAATCCAAAGATGGCTGACCAGCCAGCAGACGATCCCTCATGCGCTGCTCATTCGTCACCTGCCCCGGCGGCAGGATGACACCGTCGGAAAAGAACGCCCGCCCGTCTGCCAGGATTGCGTTCTGGACAGCGTTCGTGATGTTCCCCCCTGAGCTGGTGAGGTCATAGATGCGGAAACCCTCCACCATGATGAGCGAGGGGTTCAGGAAATCGCCGGCCAACTCTGCCACACGAACATCGTCAAACGTAGTCGTCTGTGGCGCCCTGATGTGAAGTTTGCCCGTCAAGCGACCGGCCGAAGCGCTCGTTCCCAGCTGGCTCTCCGGTCCCGCCACATAATCGGCGACACGAAAGTCCAGCGTTGCACCTGCCCGGATCACAACAGCACCATCGCCGGCAATGCCGTTCTTTGGAGCGCCACCCTCCAGAGTCATTGTTCCTCCCTTGCCCGCATGGCTGAAAGCGGTGGCTGAGACGTCCATGCGACTGCCTCCCTCGACGATCAGATCTCGATGAGCACGGAGAAAGATCCCGCCTCCGGTCGTCCCACTGGCGTTGATCAAGCCGGTCACACGGATCGACCCTGAATCCGCTGCCAGTTGGAAGTCCTCGGCGCGCCAGGCCCCATCCACCAGGACGTTCCCGGTCCGAACTCGCAGATCCACACGGCGCGTGAATCCACCCAAGCCCAGACGTTCTGCCAATCCCGCCGTCCCGGCGAGTTCCCGCACGTCCAGCCGGAAACCTCCCCCCCGACCGCCAGCGGCTCGCAGCACGCCTTCTGAACGAAAAACACCTCCCGGCGCAAAGACTTCCAAGTTTCCTGCATCTCCAGTCGACGGAGCGGAGACGTCCACCCGGCTGCCGTCCAGCAAACGGACCGAGCCGCTCGTTGCCGAAAGGAGGATCTCGCCTCCCGGAGTCGCCCGCCGCTGATCATAGAAGTTCTTTTCAAATCCCGAGACGTCGAGAGTTCCGCCGACCAGAAGATCACCGCCGGTCGCACGCACGGAAATACGCCCGGATGCCAGCGCGACAGAACTCCCCAGAAAAACCTCGGCACCCTCGATGTTCAATCGGCCGCCCAAGCCGGTGCCGGGTTGGACCACACCCGGAGTTCCTTCGAGTCGGAACGCACCGGCCGCTGACAGCCCCCGCTCGGAGCCGGCACTGCCGGTGAGCAACGGAGTTTGGATGACCAGGTTGCCACCCGTCGCGACCAACGATCCCTGACCCGAACCCGCGACCTCGTGGCTCGCCGTCAAGCCGACACGCTGAAAAGGTCCGACACGAAGCTGCCCGGGAGTCAGTGAAATGCGTTCCGATCGAAACTCGATCGTCCCCCCGCTACTGGCTCCTCCGACAGGGCCAGTCACATTGCCGGCATTGCCGAGCAGTACCTCCCGCGCCTCCACAACGATCGCTCGGCCGCCGGCCTGGATACCACGGATGGATCCGGCATTGAGCGACAAGCGGCCCAACCCGGAAAGAACGCCACCACCATGGAAGTCGAGCGACGAATAGCTCGTGAGCGACAGATCGCCGTCGATCGAAGAGAGGAACGCGGTGCTCAGAGTCAACCCTCCGCCGGCCGGCACCGTCACCTGCGGATCCAATTGCAAGGCGACGCGACCGCCACTGAACCCATACCGCGAGGCGCGAAGCTGTGCGCCGGGAGCAATTTGAGCACTGCCCGTGGTATCCACGACCAACTGGCCACCTGAGAGCACAGCGCCATTTCCGATTTCGAGAGACGCCGCACCAGGAGTTCCGCTCAATGTGCGGACCGTCTCCGCCTTTTGATCGGACGAAACGCGGATGAGCGAACCGTTCCCGGCAACGCTCAATGAGTCCGCCGCACCGGCACCTTCCGCTCGAATGCGTGCCCCCGCCTCCGCCGTGACGCTCGCGCGGGCTGCCAGCACAATGTCTGCACCCGTGAGAGCCTCCCCGCCCCCCTGGACGATGACGTTTGTCGAACGGACGTCCAGCGAGGTTCTGCCTGCATTCTGCTGGCGCGTTCCGCCGATCAAAAGGGACCGGGCACCAAAGCGGTTCAGGATGCCCGTGTGCAGAAAAACAACACCCGGATCGTCCAGGCGCGTGCCACCCACGAAAATGTCGAGGTCGGAGCTGATATCCACCGCCGCGCCCCGACCACCCGGCGCAGCGCTTGATAAAACGCCACCCCACATCTGGATTCCACCCGTGGCCTGAAATACGAGATGGCCGGAATCCGCCGAGAGCCTCGGCCGTCCGGTCCCCAAATCGTTGCCACGACGAAGGAAAAATGCGTCACCAAGATAGTCTTCATAGGTCGCTCTCGCCCGAACCACATCAGCCGATGCCACTTCAAACCGCCCGGCCAGAGGCCCGGGCCGCCGACCATCGAACGCCTGGAAGCGGTAGCCCGCCACGACCGATGATCCGTCGGCAAACGCCTGCGGTCCTCGAAAGCGCCCCGCCTGGGGCGTCACCAGAAATGCTCCGGGCAACAATGCATACCGCGCGGGGAGCAACGTGTAGACCCCGGCTGGAAGCGAGGATCCCGCTGCGAGATAAATGCGCGCACCCGGCTGAAGCGATTCATTGGAATACCCGGAAACCCCTCGGATTTCATTCGTTACATTTGAGGAAGGATTGAACGGCGAAAACGGCGCGAACTCCGCCCCATAGTCCGGGAGAATCGCGAAACTGTTCTCCTCCGCCAGAACGTCTCTCCGACCGCCGTTACCCTCCACCCAACGAAAGGCGTACAGGTCGCCGCCCCCGCGGACGTCGATCAACGCACCCGGGTCGAATGTCAGTTCTCCGGCAGACAAGACGACCCCCTTCGCGGGCGCTCCTGTCGTTGTAATGTCCACTCCGCGCGGGTCGATCCACCGCTCGCCATCAGGACTGAATCCATAAGGGATCAGCAAAGCCTTCCCTGAAGCCGGGTCGACTGCCGTCACGCTCGTCACACTTCCCGGCAGCAGCGAAAGCCGCTCCGTAACCGGAAACGGAAGCGTCGTCCCGGTCAATGGATCGCTGGGCGCTGTTCCCGTCCCATCCCACCCGAGACGAATCTCCCCAAGCGGCGCACGGAGAACACCACCTTGCTCGATCACCGTGCCAAACAAGGCCAGACGACCTCCGGCGGAAAGCGGCAACGGGCGCTGGCCGGCCCCTTCGACCCGAATCGTCCCCGGCCCTTCCACGGAGTCGTAGGCAACGATCGTGAATTCCGCGGCTGTGGTCGGATAGACCTGACCGGCGCGAAGCGTCAGAAGACCCGCCAATGCCAGCGTGCCACTCCCGCGGATATCGCCGTCTCTTGCTTCAAGGGTCGTCTCGCCGATGCCGCGAAGCGAAAGATTGCCGACCTCGATTAGCCGGGCTTCGACGTTGAGTCTTCCCGGACCCGCTTCCGGAGCAAAATACAACGCGCTGCCGCCTTGGTTGAACGGAGGGACACGGTCCTCCGGTCGAACGGGAACCATCAGCGGCATGCCAAGCGAAACCCGCGGCGCTGACAACCGAACGTCCGACGAGGCATAGAGAAATCCCCCGTCCGCCACGCGAAGAGCTCGCCGCGCGCTCAGGTCGATTCTCCCGAGAAATTCCACCACACCGCCAAGGTGAAGTTCATCGAACCCGCCAGTTCGAAATTGCCCCAGATCGAAAACCCCACCGCCGTCCGCAATAACCGGACGCCCCACACCTGACGGCACCGGCGGCGGAGAAACCCGGTCCCCGACCGAGAGCGTGACCTGCGAAGGGTCCGCCTGCGTGCCAGGAGCCTGAAATCGCCCCGACGAGACGCTCAACGTTCCACCATCCGCTCCCGGCCCACCCGCAGCCCCAAGGAGCACCGCGTGCGACGCCAGAAGCTGGCCGCCTGCCAACTCAATGCGCCCGCCGTTGCTCGCCACTGGAACCCGAACACCGGCAATCGCCGCAGGCGGCTCAACCAGCCCGCTCCGCCCATCCACCGTCAGCGCGAGGTCGGGATTCCATTCCCAAGGTGCGACATCGACCTCCGTTTGAATACCCGAAACGTCGATGCGCGACCCTCGGTTCGTCGCAATGTTCCCTGCCACCCGGACGGTTCCGCCTCCCCACACCGAACCGGTGAGTCGCCCAAACGGGTCTGGCGTCCGCACAAACGTCCCAGCCGCTGAAAGAATGCTGCTGGCACCCAGATAAACGGTCGCGAGAGGCTGAGACTGGTCGAGGAAAACCGAGCTGGAATCGTTCGCTCCTCGCACCACAATCTCACCGCCCGGCGCGCGAACCGAACCAAGCACAGTGACGGTGTTGCCTGACAAAGTGATGCGGCCACCCGGATCGGTTGCCAGATCGACCCCCTCCCGCAAAACAAGATCCCCACGGACCACCAATCCATTCGAGAACGCATCACGGACTCCCGGTGCCGAAAAAATCAGCTCGGCGGCCTCGCGAACACCGACCGGCTTTTGAAGAGGCAAAAGAACCGCTCCGGTCGGACTGAAGCGCGCGGTCAAATGGCCCACCCGCGGCTCCAATCGGGTTCCAGCCAGGATATCGATCGCAGGCAGGGGATCTTCTTCCACTCCGGGTGCCCCGAGTCCGATGATTTCATATCGGGCAAAGCCCCCGGTTTGGAAAAAGTCCGGGCGCAATCCGAGAGTGCCACCGTCCGACCAGTCCTGACCAACCACGACCCTCCCGGCCTGAAGAGTCAACGATCCCCCGGCGCGGCCTCCCAGTCCAAGCAAACGCCCACCCAGTTCGATTCGACCGCCCAAGACCGAACGAAGATCCGGGTCGTTCCCCGCCCGCAAGATGATCGACCCCGCATCGCCATAGACCGCAACCCCGGATCGACTGATGGTCAACCCGCCCGACACGTCCACCACACTGTCGCCCCCCAGTTCGATCGAATACCCATCCACCGCGACAACACCGCCGTGCCGAAAGATCGGCGCCCAGGGCTCCAAGGCGCCGGTTTCGCGTCCGTCCTGGACCAACCCGGCCGTACTCAAGGCCGCGCCCGGAGCCAGCCAGAAAATACCGCGGCCAGACGCGGGCTCCGGAACCGTGGGAACAGGATCCGACGCCCGCTGGGCGGCAAGGAATGGAGAGATATTGAGCGCGCGAAAACGGAGTTGGCCACCCGGCGCACGGATTCCTTCCAGCACACGGATGTTTGCAGCAGTGACGTCCAGGATGCTTCCGGCCGGTAGTTCCAACCGGGACGGTACGGCCACCTCACCGTCTTCGTTGTTCAGCTTGAATGAACCAAATCCTCCGGCAGACAGGCGGTTCACATCCAAGATAAACGAGTGGCCACCGGCAGCTGAAATCCCGCCACCAATGGTCACGCTGGGCGGATTTGGAAAGGTCGTCAGGAAAAGCGGACCGACCGGATCCTGCGCCCGGAACGCAACCTCGAAGGAACCCCGTCCCGGCATCTCACTCAAAGTCTCCGACCGGCGAAGCTGTCGCGGACCAACAACCGTCTCCGCCACCAACGACCCCCCCAGTTCTACCCGCGGAGCTGCCAAGGAGACCCGACCCGCGTCCGCACCCTGAACATAGGCCGTCTGCGAATACCCACCCGTGGGAGCCAAAGGCAGCGCAAATCGCGTCAGAATCCCCCACTTGCGGTCGACGCGCTGGCTCTCCGGCAAAAAGATGCCATCGTAAATCTGGTCCGGCGTCGCCTCGGCAATGTCAACCAGCCGCCCACCCCGAACCAATCGGGTGGTCTCGACCCGCCCACCTTCAAACCGCGTCCAACCTCCCGACACATCAATCGTGGACCCGGCCTCCAGTCGAATCGCTTCGCCCGCCTGGATGTCCACCGTTCCACCATCCGTCGTGAGCTGCGTGACGTCCCGTTCAACCAAGGCTGCGAACCCGGACACGTCCCCCAGTGGGGTTCCCACCCAAGGCCGCCCCCCATACGTTCCCGTCCGCCGCAGATCGACCGTAATCGCCGTCCCTCGAACGGGTCCGGTCCGCTGGAGCGGCGAGTCGGCCAACTCGGCCCCTCGAAGTTCCAAAGTCAACAGATTCTGCTCGATCCCCGCAATCGCCCCGACCGAACCGGCGACGTCGATCCAGGCACCCCCTGCCAGACGGACTGATCCACCGGCTGCGATAAACGGCGAACTCGGCAGGGACCCGCCAACGAATCCCCACCGGCCGGCGCGAATGGATACGTCTGCGTTCGGCGCCAGAAGCATTGCACCGGCCCCCATTTCAACCGTTCCTCCCTGAACAAAAATCCGGGACCGAAGTGGAAGCTCGCCCGCCAGCCGCGACGAGGCCGAAGCCTCCGGCAAAATCCTCTGCACACTTCCCGGTGCCAGTTCCACCACACCGGTCGACCGGTAAAGGAACGGAATCGCCCGGCTGGCAATGGAAGGGTCGTACCCGGTGTTCGGAGTCGCGTCAAAATTCGAGACCAGATCGATCCGCCCATTCAGGGAAACCGACGTCGTGGAATCCAGCACACCGGCTTGAACGATCCGGCGGCCCGTGATCCAGATGTTCCCTCTCGGAGACTCGATGATCCCGGTGTTCTCTGCCAGACCTCCGTACCCACCCACCGCCCCCACGTAGACATCCAACCCCCGCAAACTCGGATCCGATGTGCGATGCGAATCAATGCCAACCTCCAGCCCCGCTGCCAGAATCGCCTGTCCGGACGGCGTCACGATGCGTCCCCCCTGACGCACGTTGGCCCCAACCAAAAACACCCGCCCGCCATTCCCGTCCGCCGAACTCGGCGTTGAAATCGTCGCCCCCGGCTCAACCACCACATCGCCCACCCGCCCGTCGGAACGGAATGAAGGAGGCGGCGCAAAAGCCGGCGTACCCTTCGCACCCGCCGGGATCGAGTTGGCAGAGAACAGGAACTGCGCGTCCGGATTGTTCAGCAACCCCCGGGAAATCAGGTTGTCGTTGATCGGGAGCGCCGACGCCACCAGCGAGCGCGCATTCACCTGGCTGCCCGCTCCGAAGACAATGCCGTTCTGGTTGATCACATACACCTGACCATCCGCTTCAATGCGCCCCAGAATTCGCGAAGGTGCTCCCGAGGGATCAGAAACCTTGTTGAAGGCCACCCACTTCGACGCGTCCGCACCACCCCGGCTCTGATCGAATCGCAACGTCGTTTTTCCCCCGACATTGAAGGTCTCCCAATGCAAGACCGCCTGCGACTCCGTCTGCTGAACCCTCACCACATTCCCGCTCGAAACCGGCGCTTCCGCCCCGCTCCACCGCGCCCCAGACCCCGTGAGCACCTGCAGACCTCCCGGCGTCAACCCGTTCGGAACCACCACCCCGGACGCCCGACTCCTCGCCGCCTGTTGCATGGCCTTCACCGACTCGACCGCTCGTGTCGTCTGCGCCAACCGATCGCGCGCCTGTGCCTGCGCCGCAGCCGCCGCCTCATCCCCCGCACGAAGATTCGCTTCCCTTGCCTTCCTTGCCGTCGACGACGCCGACACTCCCCCACGCAAAATGTCCCCAGCCTCCGCACCACTCGGGAGAACCAACAAAAGCCCCATCACCCATCCCATGCTCCAACGCACCAACATCCCTCGGAGATCGCCGCTCGACAGGAACCTGTCAATTAAATATCTACTATTCTAGTCGATATTTTTGTTGCGGACGGAACCCTGATTGCGTAGATGCTGGGATAAATAACGATTCGTATGGACGTTAATTCTAAAGAAGCATCGACAACACGCCCGACGGACGACAGCCGGTGGCTGGCGACGGTGGAACAACAGGTGCGGGCGCTGAAATTTGGTTCGATCCTGATCACGGTTCATGAAGGTCGCGTCGTGCAGATCGAAACGAGTGTGAAGGTGCGGTTTGACCGGAACTCGGGATGAACACGCTGGCAGCCCGACCGGGACACTGGAGGGGGAATTGTGACGAAATTGTAACAGTCGGCCCGTTGTCTCCCGGGAGCCAGCCCGCTACCCCGGGAGCCGACATGTCGTATTCTCAGATCAGTGCCACCCGGCTCCGAGGGGTCCGGGCATGGTTGCCTGTTGTCGCAGGCATGGGGATCATTCTTGCTCCCCGACTCGTCTGCGCCCAGGAGAATACGCCCCAAAGCGAGCTTGAGCCGGCGCCGACCCTCGAGCAAACCATGGCCGCCGTCCAGAGTGCCGCACCCCTCCCGGACACCCTCTTCATTCGGGAATATCGCATCGTCGGATCAAAAGTCCTCCCCCGTGCGGATGTGGAAACGGCTGTTTATGGATTCCTCGGCCCGGACCGAACAGTCGAGGACGTCGAAGGCGCCCGCGCCGCGTTGGAAAAAGCCTACCGCGCCGCCGGCTACGAAACCGTTTCGGTCAATGTCCCTCCGCAGCGCCCGACACGCGGGATCGTCGTTCTCCAGGTGACCGAGGCGCCGATCGGCCGGCTGCGCGTCAAGGGATCCCGCTATTTCGACATCGAGCAAATCAAGAAAATGGCCCCGTCGCTGACCGAGGGCCGCGTGCCCAATTTCAACGAGGTCCAGCGGGATTTGATCGCCTTGAACCAAATGCCCGACCGGCAGATCACGCCCACGATCAAACCCGGCGCCCTGCCAGACACGTTCGACGTCGACCTCGAGGTGAAGGACAAATTTCCCCTCCATGGGTCGGTCGAAATCAACAACCGCTACAGCGTCAACACGACCCCCATCCGCCTCGACCTGTCGCTCCGCTACGACAATCTTTGGCAACTGGGACACACGATTGGATTCGGCTTCCAGGTGGCCCCGCAACGCCCGGACGACGCGCTCATTTACTCCGGCTACTACATCGCCCGAACCCCGGCCGTTCCCTGGCTGAGCCTCCTCCTACAGGCAACCCGCCAAAACAGCAACGTCGCCACGCTCGGTTCGTCCAACTCGATCGGAAATGGCGAAATCATCGGCGGACGCTTCCTCTTCAATTTGCCTTCCAGAAAGGGCTTCTTCCACTCCGCCAGCGCCGGTCTCGATTACAAACATTTCAAACAACGCGTGGAAACCGAGGACGGCACGCTGATCACCGACGATCCAATCACGTATTTTCCAATCAGCTTTGGCTACAATGCCTCGTGGGTGGGCGAGTCCTATCTCACCGAGTTCGGCGCCGGCCTGACCTTTTCGCTCCGAAGCACCGCCACCCAGGAGTCCGACGAATTCGGCGAACGCCGCTTCGGCGCCGACTCGAACTTCTTCCACTTCCGCGGAAATATCGCCCACACCCACGATCTGCCGCTGGGCTTTCAGGTCTTCGGCGAATTTCAGGGCCAGTATTCACCCTACCCGCTCGTCGATACCGAGCAATACAGCATCGGCGGCCTGAATACCGTCCGGGGCTACCTCGAGTCGACCGCCCTCGGCGACAGCGGGTTCGCGGCCTCGCTCGAGTTGCGCTCCCCGTCCCTCCTCAAGTGGATGGGCGAGGGCAACGAATGGCGGTTCTTTGTTTTCATCGATGGCGGCTACGTGTCGATCAACGACCCACTCCCGGAACAAACCTCCGAATTTTCGCTGTGGAGCTACGGCTTCGGCAGCACCATCCAACTCTTCAAATACCTCAACGGCTCCGTCGTGATCGGGATTCCCCAGATCACCCAGGAACCCAATGAAGCCGGACACCCGCTCCTGACGTTCCGCGTCTGGGCAGAACTTTGACACGCCATGCATAAATCCCTGCTCGTCCTGACCCTCACTGCCGCCCTTGCCGCCCCGGCGTTCGCCGCCGATGCCGACGCCCCATGGTGGGACAAGGCCTGGGGCTCCCGCAAACCGTTCACCATCAACACCAAGGCCGAAGGCGTCACCATCCCCGGCGCTCCGGGCACGTCGCTCGTCCTCGTCCGTCTCCATGCCGGCAATTTCAACTTCGGAAACGCCCGCGAAGACGGCAGCGATCTCCGGTTTGTTTCGGCTGATGGCAAGACCCTCCTCCCTCACCAAATCGAACGCTGGGACGCCCTCCTCAACGAAGCCTTCGTCTGGGTGCAGGTCCCCGAGATCGCCGCGGACGGCGAAACGAAATTCTGGCTCTACTCCGGAAATGCCGAGGATGCCGAGCCCGTCGATCCCAAGACGGCCTACGATGACTCGACCGTTCTTGTCTACCACTTCACCAACACACCGACCCCGGCCGACGCTACCAAAAACGCAAACAACGCGACGACCGGCGGCACGCTCTCCGAGGGCGCCCTCATTGCCGGCGGTCTCCGCCTTCTCGGCAATACCGCCATCAAAGTTCCGGCTTCAGAAAGCCTGAACCGCACGGCCGGCGAGCCGTTCACGTTTTCCGCCTGGCTAAAGCCGACCACGTTCGCCCCGCGCCAGGTTTTGCTCCAGATGCTCGACGGCGGAAACGGCCTCGAACTCGGACTCGCCGACGGAGTTCCCTACGCGGAAATCGTTGACGGTGGCTCCCGCACCCGAACGCCGGCCGGCGAACCACTGGCGGCCAACACTTGGAAGCACCTTGCTGTCGCGGCCGACGGATCCTCGACCGTTCTCTACATTGACGGCAAGGAATACGCCCGCCTCGACCGGGCACTCCCCGCATTTGCCGGCGAAACCACACTCGGCGCAGCGGCAGATGGTTCCAACGGCGCGGTTGGCGAAATCGATGAAGTTCAAATCGCATCCGTTGCCCGGCCTGCGGGCTGGGTCGCCTTCGCCGCGACGAATCAATCCGGCACCGATGCTGCCACGCAGTTGATGGCGGCCGGCGAGGACGAGGGAGCCGGGGCCACCCACAAGAACGAGACACTCGAACACATGATGCTCTTCGGCGACATCGCCAAGAACATGATGTTCGACGGCTGGATCGCGGTGGGCATTTGCGTCGTGATGATGTTCGCCACGTGGTGGGTTGCCATCAAGAAACACATTCTCCTCGGCAAGATCAAAAAGGGGAACGACGAGTTCCAACGGCAATGGAAGAAGGTCGCCCAAGACCTCACCGTCCTCGACCATGACGACCCCGAAGCAGCGAAAACCCTCGGAGGAGCCAGCAAAAAGGCGATCAAGCTCATGCACGATTCGCCGCTCTATCACGTCTATCATATCGGGGCCGAGGAAATCCGGCACCGCCTCACCGGTCCCAAGAAAACCGATGGCCTTTCGGCCCGCTCGATTCAAGCCATCCGCGCATCGCTCGACGCCGGCATGGTTCACGAACAACACCGGCTCACCAACGGCCTCGTCTACATTACCATTGGTATCGCCGGTGGACCTTATGTCGGCCTGCTCGGAACCGTCGTCGGCGTCATGATCACATTCGCCCTCGTCGCCAAATACGGCGAGGTCGACGTCAATGCGATCGCCCCCGGTATCGCCAGCGCCCTTCTCGCGACGACCGTCGGCCTCCTGGTCGCCATTCCCGCGCTGTTCATCTACAGCTTCCTGAACACCCGCATCAAAGAGGCTACCAGCGCCATGCAGGTGTTCATTGACGAGTTCATCGCCAAGGTCGCCGAATTCTATCCGACCCCGGCCGACATCGTCCCGGTCCCGCTCCGCCAAATTCGGACGCCCGAAGATGCGGTGCGCCAGGAGGAAAAGGTGCGTGAGCACGCCGCCGGCAAGGACCTGCCAAACTAAGCCATGGACGCCGGAGACGACAAATCCTACGACGACATCAACGTCACGCCGATGGTGGACCTCTACCTCGTGCTGATGCTGATCTTTATTATCATGACGACCGCCGGCGTGACAGGCACCAAGGTCGACCTCCCAAAGTCGTCAAGTGCCCCACCCAAACTCGACGCACCAAAAGCCAAGGCGATCACGATCAACAACGAAGGCAAGGTCTTCCTCGACACGATCCCCGTCACCCTGCAGGAGCTCGAAGCCAAACTCCGCGAACATCAGGCCAAGAACCCGGAGTTCCCGGTCGTCATCCGCGGTGACCGTCAGGTCCAGTACCAAGGCATCATGGATGTTCTCGATGTCTGCGGACGTCTCGGATTGGAAAAAGTCGGCCTCGCAACTGTCGGACCCAAATGAGTTCACGTGACGACGAAGACGAGGATCTGGAACCGGGCTTCTTCGCGAAGTACCGGGTCGCGATCATTGCCGCGATCGTCGTCGGACTCGGTGCCGGCTCGTGGTTCTTTTTCTTCAAGGGCGAAGACAAACCCAAAAAGAAATCGAGCAGTTCGGTGACCATGATCACCCTTCCGCCGCCGCCTCCACCACCGCCGGCCACTCCCCCGCCCACCCCGCCGCCACAGGAACAACCGCCGGAACAACCTCAGGAAGTCCAGCAGGAATTTGTTGAGGAAACCCAGCCGGACGCCGCCCCCGAACCCGAGGCGCCCGAAGAAGCCCCCGCGCTCGGCTCGAATATCCAAGGCGAAGGCAACGACGGATTCGGACTCCGCGGGAAAGGTGGCACCGGACTCATCGGAGGCTCCGGATCCGGAAAAACCGGCGGTGGCGGCACAAAGTTCGGCTGGTATGCCGGTCAGGTCCAATCCCGCGTCGCCGAAGCCCTCCGACAACATCGGAAAGTCCGAACCTCACGTCTGAATCTCACTGTGCGCATCTGGGCCGATCCCAGCGGACGGATCACCCGCGCCAGCCTCGCCCAGTCGACCGGCGACCCGGAACTCGACCGTGCGATTGACAAGGAAGTTCTCACCGGCCTGCAACTGCAGGGTCCCCCGCCGGAAGGCATGCCGATGCCCATCGTCATGCGCATCACTGCAACCCGGCCCAATTGATTTCCATGCTGCCTCTCCACTCCACCATCAACTCCCGTCATGCGGGCTTCGCCGCCCTCACGTTGGCCGCCCTGCTGGTTTCAACCCACCACGCTCCCGGCCAGCAATTCGCTCAGGTCGGAAAGAAGAACCGGATCGTCTTCGACAGCGTCGAACCGGCGCCAGCCGAAAGTCCGGCAGCAACCACTCCAAGCCCGGCGCCGGAAACCACCGCGCCGGAGACAACGCCGACCGCATCACCCGTCGCCACGGCGACACCGGAGCCTGCACGGAATTTCCAGCCACCCGCCGTACCTTGGGAGCCAACCGGCACGCCGATACCCCCTGCGACCCCCGCCGCCACCGCGACGCCCGCTCCGACTCCGGCGTCCACGCCGGAACCTGTCGCTGCGACGACGCCCCAGCCGGCACCGGAGCCGGTCGCCACAGCCACGCCGACGCCGCCACCGGCTGCGATCAACCGTCCCTCCCTCGCCGAAGCCACCGGGCCAGCCGAGGGCCCCATGGCTCCGGCACCGGTCGCTGCTCAACAGCCTGCAGCCGCCGCAAACCAGCCGGCCGGACCCGAAGGCGCCCTTCCAACCGATTCCGAGATACTCTCCACCCAACCCAGCCTGGGATCCACCGAACCGCCTTCCCCTTCGCAAAGCGTCACGGTCAACCTGATCAACAAACTCGTGCAGCGAGGCATCCTCGCAAAAGAAGACGCCGCTGACATGATCAAGCAGGCCGAAGCCGAGGCGGAAACCGCGCGTTCGATCGCCCAAGCCGACATGTTTGCCATCGCCCAGGTCGCGGCCGCGCAGGCCGCCGCCGATCAGGTGGCGATTGCCCAGGCCGCCAATGCGCCCGCGAATCCCGACGACGTTCGCGTGACCTATATCCCCGAGCCGGTCAAAATGCAGATCAAGGAAGACATCAAACTTGAGCTCGCGGCCGAACGCGCGACCAACCGCTGGGCCACGGGAATTGTCCTGCCGAAATGGGTGGAACGCATGCGGCCGTTTGGCGACCTGCGCGTTCGCTATGAAGGCGACTTCTTCCCGCCCGGGAACGACAACACCGGCGCATTCCCCAACTTCAACGCCATCAATACCGGTGCTCCATTTGACGTGACCGGCAACCAGTTTGCCCCGCAGCTTAACGTCGATCAGGACCGCAATCGCTTCCGGATCCGTGCGCGCTTTGGCATCGACGTCGACCTCGGCGAGAATTTCACGTCCGGCTTCCGGATCGCCACCGGCTCAGACAATTCTCCCACGTCAACGAACCAGACGCTCGGCCAGGCCTCCGGGCAGGGCGGCAATTTCAGCAAATACGCCATCTGGCTGGATCGCGCGTTCCTGAAATACGAGATCGGTGGCGGCACGGCCAGCAACCTGCAATTGCTCGTCGGCCGGTTTGACAACCCGTTCTTTGCGACGCCCCTCATTTGGGATGACGACCTCGGCTTCGACGGTGTCGCCCTCCGCGCGAAGCACGAAGTCCTGCCCGGCCTGACTCCGTTTATCAACGGCGGTGCCTTCCCGGTCTACAACACGGACTTCAACTTCGCCTCCAACCAGCCGGCGAAATTCAAGAGCTACGACAAATACCTCTTCGCCGTGCAGGGCGGGCTCGATTGGAAACCGACGCCCGACTGGAACTTCAAAGCCGCCGTCGCCTACTACTACTTCTACAACATCGAAGGCAAACGCTCGACACCCTACACACCGCAAACGTCAAGCGATGCCAGCGATACCGACAATAGCCGCCCGGCGTTCGCTCAAAAGGGAAACACCTACATGGCTATCCGCGACATTATTCCGGATGCCAGCAACGACTTCGGGGCGATCAACCAATGGCAATATTTCGGCCTGGCCTCCAAGTTTGAGAACCTCGCCGTTACGGCACGCCTCGACTACAACGGCTTTGAGCCCGTCCAGGTCTCGATCGTTGGCGAATGGATCACCAACCTCGCATTCAACAAGTCGCTCATCAACACCATGGCCGTCAACAACCGCGGCCCGCTCGATACCGAAGAAATCAACGCGGCACTCGGTGAATTCGAAGGCAGCGGAAATGCCTGGTACATCGAAGGCCGCGTCGGCACCCCCGCCCTCGCCAAGCGCTGGGACTGGCTCCTTTCGTTCGGCTACCGCTGGATCGGCTCCGACGCCGTGGTCGACGGATTCAACGATTCCGACTTCGGCCTCGGAGGCACGAACATGAAGGGCTTCACCGCAGCCGGCGCCCTCTCACTCTCATCGAATGTCTGGCTCTCCCTGCGCTGGATGGGTTCGGACAGCATCGCCGGTCCGCAATACAAAGTGAACATCTTCCAACTCGACATCAACTCCCGGTTCTGACCATGACGCACCGAATTCTTGCCACTCTCGCCGCCGCAGCCCTCGCGATCACCACGGCATCCGCCCAAGAAAGCGAAGTCGAGTTGAAGCTTCGCGAAGCCCTCCGCGATACCATGCTCAAACTCCGCGACGCCCAAGCCCAGGTCGCCGCCGCCCAGGCCGCCCAGATCGCCGCGGAAACCCAGGTGAAGGATCTCACCGCCAAAAACGAAGCACTCAGCAAGGAACTCGTCGCCGAACGCAACGTCTCGGCGAACATGATCTCCGAACTCACCACCAAACTCGAAGAACGGGGGACCGTGATCCTCACATTGCAAACTTCGCTTGAGAACTGGAAGAAATCGTACTCAGGTGCCACGTCCTTGGCAGCGAAGAAAGAATCCGAGCGCCAAAAACTCCAGGCGCGCGTCAACGAACTCGAGCGCATTGTCGAAGATCAGCAGTTCCGAAACATCGAGATGTACAAAGCCGCGATGGAAACCGTGGACCGATACAAAAAATTCGGCCTGGGCGACGCCGTGCTCGCCCGCGAGCCGTTCGTCGCCGCCCAACGCGTCAAATTCCAGAACATCATCCAGGACCAATCGGACAAACTCGCGAACGCACGGATCCGCCCGCCATCGCAGCAACAGCCGACACCGCCGCCGGCCAATCCGGCCGCCGAAGCCGGCCAACCACAGGCGGCCGCCAACTAATTCATTCATCCCAAACTTATGAAGTATCGTCGTACCACCCTCGTCACCACACTCACCATCATCGCATCCGTCGCGAGTGCGTTTTCCCAAACCGGAGTGATCGCCAAAGTCGGAGATACCGAAATCAAAGCCGATGATATTCGCCCCGTTCTCGCCGGACTCAGCGAACCGGAACGGCAGGCCCTCGCCGCTGATCCCGCACTCCTCAGCCGCACCGTCCGGACCCTGATTCTCCAGCAAATGCTCTTCAAAGAAGCCGCTGCGGCCGGATGGGAGAAAAACCCGGAAGTCGCCGCCCAACTGGAGCGAATCCGTCAGGGCGCGATCGCCGAATCCTACCTGCAGTCCGTCGCCAAGGTGCCTGAGGGTTTCCCGACCGAAGCGGACCTGAAGGCCGCTTATGACGCTCGCAAGGAAGAACTCCTCGTGCCCAAGCAATTCCGCGTCGCCCAAATCTTCATCGCCGCTCCGGAAGGCGACAAGGCCGCCGATGAAAAGGCCCGCACGCGCATCGACGCGATCGCCAAATCGCTCCGCGCGCCCAACGCCGACTTCGCCGCAATCGCTCGCGAATCCAGCGAGGAACGCGAGTCTGCCTCCCGCGGCGGCGAAGTCGGCTGGCTCACCGAAGCCACCCTCCAGCCCGCCATCCGTGCCAAAGTCACTGCGCTCCCCAAAGGCGGAACATCCGATCCGGTGCGTCTTGCCGACGGATGGTATATCGTCCGTGTGCTCGACACGAAGGACGCCCACACCGCAACGCTCGAAGAAGTACGCGACCGTCTGGCCGCCCTCCTTCGCAACGAACGCCTGCGGCTGAATCGCGAAGCCTACCTCGCGCGACTCCAGCAACAAACCCCGGTCGTGCTCGATGAACTCGCGCTCGGCCAGTTGATCAAGAAATAATAGCGTCAGCCGCCGCGGAGGATCCGACGGAGTGCACCGCCCGGATCCCCGACGGTGCCGGCATCGATCGTCAGCCGCCGCACTTTCGAAGAGGGCAGGCGGAACTTGAGATCGCGGAACGTGCGTTCCAGAACGGTCATCAGGCCGCGCGCACCCGTTTGTTCCGCGCCCGCGAGTTCGGCCAGCCGCCGCAGTGCCTCATCGCGAAATTCCACGCGAATGCCGTAGGCCGAAAACGCCCGCTCGTACTGCCGAATCAAACTGCTCTCGCTCTTCCGCAGCACATTGAACAAATCGTCGGTGTCCAGCGCGTGACAGGCCACCCGCACCGGCAGCCGTCCGACGAACTCCGGTTCGAGTCCAAACCGAATCAGGTCGCCGGTTGACGCCTGCGCCAGCGGATTGCGCGGAACTTTCGCGCCGTCCAACCGGTGCCGGATAATTGACTCCAATCCCGAGAATGCCCCGCTGGCGATGAAGAGGATATTCCTCGTCGAAACCGTCTCCGGATTTCCCGACGAATGCCCGCGAGCCGCCGCTACCGCCGCCTGCATCTGACCGGACACATCGTTCGGCGACAGCAGCGGAACATCCCCGTCTTCCATGAGTTTCAGCAGGTTCGTCTGCACGCCGCGACCGGAGACATCGCGTCCGCCGGAATCCCCATGGCTCGCCAGCTTGTCGACCTCGTCGAGGTAGATGATCCCATACTTCGCGCGATGGACGTTGCCACCGGCGCGCCGGACGAGGTCGCGGACGAGATCGTCCACGTCGCCGCCCACATACCCGGTTTCTGAAAACTTCGTTGCGTCCGCCTTGACGAACGGCACGCCGATCAACTCCGCGGCCGAGCGAACCAAATGCGTTTTCCCGACACCCGTCGGTCCAATCAGCAACACATTCTGCTTTTGGTAAAATGGCGCCTCACGTCCCTCCAACGTCAACCGGACATGTTGGAAGTGGTCGCACAGAGCCACACTGAGCACCTTCTTCGCCTCGGCCTGCCCGATCACAAACCGGTCGAGGTGCCGCGCCACCTCCATGGGTTTCAGCGAAAACGAAAATTGCTCGCCGGCCGAAGCCGCCACGGATGCCTTGACCAACCGCTCGCGGGGCGGACGGATGCCTTTGGTGACCGGACCCAGTCCGCTCGGAAGACGTTTGCTCATGCCCCAGTTTACGACGCCCGTCGCGCAAAAGAAGCCCGGGATAAACCGATTGCGGATCGGCCCTCTGCTTCGTTAAACATGGAGCAATGGCCTCTGTTCTCGGCATCGACATCGGTTCCTCGTCCGTCATCACCGGCATTCTCAAAGGAAAAAAAGTCCTCCGCGAGGCTCCTCGCGTTTTCTTCAAATCGCATTGCGAGGGGCCCAAAGTCGAGGTCGACCCCGACGAACTCCTCACGGCCCTCGCCCGGTCGATCCGCTCGCTCGGACCCGATGTTCAGAAGGTCGACTCGATCCACCTCGCCGTCATGTGCCCGGCCTGGGTTGTCCTGGATAAAACCGGCCGCGCCCTCACGCGCATCGTCACCCACCAGGACCGGCGAAGCGTCGAAGAGGCGCGTGAGCTCGAATTGCGCATTGGTGAGTCCCGCCACCTCAAGCTCTGCGGCTCGCGGCCGATCCCCGGCGGGATCAGTTCGACCACGTGGGCGTGGTTTCTGGCGCACGAACCTGGCCGCCTGCAGGGCGCTGACCTCGTCGGCCACCTGAACACCTTCCTCCACCGCCACCTCACCGGTTCCCGGGTCACAGACCCATCGAATGCCTCGTTCACCGGACTCTACGACACGATCCGCGGACGCGGATGGAATCTCGAACTGTGCGACAATGTCGGTGTCGACCCGGCTCTGCTGCCCGAAGTGCTGGAAGCCGACGTGATTGGCGGACGGGTCACCCCACAGGCCGCCGCCGATTTCGGCCTGCGCGAAGGCACGCCGGTAATCGTCGGGCTGATGGACGGTTCTGCCGGGATGGCTTTAACCGGGGCCGCCCACGGACAACTCTTCAACGTCGTCGGCTCGACCGATGTGCTCGCACTCTGCACTGAAACTCCGAAGCCCCATCCGCGCCTGCTCACACGGGCGCTCGGGGTCGGCAAAAAATGGCTCGCCGTCAGCACCCTCGCGGCGGCCGCCTCGTCCATCTATTGGGCGCGCGACCAATTCTTCCCGGAAATGTCGCTTGAGGACTTCCGAAAAGAAGTGCACCGCCTCAGCCGCGTCGGTCCTTCCGCCGCCGGTGGCGTGACCTTTGAGCCCTACATGGCCGGCGAGCGGACCAGCGTCGAGCAACGCCGAGGTGGCTTCACCGGCATCACGCTCGCCACCACGCGCACACATCTCCTCTCGGCGATCATCGAAGGCCTCGTCGCGGCCAGCGCCGAGCGCCTCCCGATCCTCCACGGCACCGGGACGAAGCCACTCGAGACCGTCATGGTCTCCGGCGGTTCGGACCGTCTCGACGAGATCCTCCACCGCGACTGGCCGGGCAAATGGACGTTCCGCGCCGTGACCGATGCCACCATGCGCGGACTCGCCACCCTCACGCCGCGCGAGCGCTAAGCGTTCCGTCGATGCCGCCGCCTGCCGAATCCACGACGTCCCGGACGGCAGACGGCGCCAGGTTGTCGAAACGCATCCTGCTCGGCGCGTCAGCCGGCATCCTGTGCGGTGTGTTTTTCGGCGAGCTCGCCACCGTCGTCGAACCGATCGGCGGCGTTTACATCGCCCTGCTGCAGATGGTGGTTTTTCCCTTCCTCATCAGCTCGCTCCTCCACGGGCTCGGCAGCATGAATCCCACGATGGCCCTGCGCCTTTTCCGCACCGGCTGGCCGGCCTTTGTGCTGGTCTGGGGAGTAACGTTGCTCTCGCTGTGGCTGGCTTCGCTGGCGATTCCCGGCGCCCGCCCGCCGATCGTCGTGACCCCCGGCCACGATGAGGGTGTGTCTCGGATCATCTCGCTCCTCATCCCGGCCAATCCCTTCAGCGACCTCACCCGGAATTACGTTCCCGCCGTTGTGATCTTTTGCGTCATCTACGGCATCGCCATTCAGGCCCAAAAGGACAAGGAACACGTCCTCGGAATTTTTGACGTGGTCAAAAAAGCGTCCGTCACGATCTGGGGATGGATCATCAAAATGGCGCCGCTCGGCGTCTTTGCGCTCTTTGCCGACCTCGCCGGAACGGTGCGCATCGAACTCCTGGGCAGTTTGCTTTTGTATCTCGTTTTGTTCTTCGGGACCGCCCTGATCCTCTCGTTTTGGATTCTCCCCGGACTGCTCGCCTCGCTCATTCCCGTCAGTCATCGTCAACTCCTCACCGAACTCCGCACCGCACTGATCATGGCGGTCGCGACTTCGCTTCCGATCACCGCCGTTCCGTTCATCATCCAACTCGCCGAGCGCCTCGTCACCGAAGTCGGCGGAAAGGAAAAAGACGAGGACGCGGCCGTCTCGACCGTTGTCGCCGTCGGCTACCCGATCGTGCAGACCGGCAACCTCTTTGTCTTCCTGTTCATGGGCTTCGCCGCCTTCTACTTTCAGGCCGCGCAGGGCCTCACGCAGTGGATCTCGCTTCCCATTCTCACCCTTCTCTCGACCGTCGGAACGCCCGTGTCCACCGTCGACGCCGTCCTATTTCTCACGAAATGGATGAACCTCCCGACGGACGCCGGTTTGCTCTACGTCGAAATGATGACGATCACCCGCTATCCGCAGGTGCTCGTTTCGGCAATGGCGATTGCGTTCGTCGCGATCCTCACGCCATTCGCCTACTACAAGCTCCTCCGCATCCAGCCCGCGCGGCTCGTCCGGACGGCACTCGTCGGCATCCTCGGGCTCGGACTTCTTGCCGTCGGCGGACTGTCCTCCGGCGCCGCCGTCGCCCGGCAAACCCACGACCCCTACCGCGACCTCACGCTCGACCCGGCGCTCCAATCCGCCGTCCGAGCCACGGTTCACCGCGAGCCCGTGTCTGCCCCCGCCTTAGCCCCGGCCGGGATCGACCGCATCCGTGCATCCGGCAAGCTCCGGGTCGGTTATGCTCCGCACGTCATACCCTTTAGCTATTTCAACACCCGGGGCGACCTCGTCGGCTATGACATCGCCTATGCTTACGCCCTCGCCCGCGACTTGAACGTCGACCTCGAATTCGTGCCATTCACCGATTGGTCGAAACTCGACAGCCAGACGCAGGATTTTGACCTCGCCGTCGGCGGGATTTACCTCACCACCGAACGCCTGCGGCAGACCACCGCATCCAAGCCCTATCTGCAAAGCCAGCCGGCCTTGATCGTCCGCAGCGAAAAAGCTGCCGCCTTCCTCGATGGCAAAGCCCTTCGCTCAGCAAAAAACCTCCGCATTGCCGCATTCTCCAGCGACATCCTCGTGCCGCTCGCGAAAACCCTCTTCCCCCATTCCGAAGTCGTCGTCGTGCCGAACTACGACGCGCTCCCCGAAACGCCCGACATCGACGCCGCTCTCTGGACACTCGACCAGGCCCGCGCCTGGGCTGCCTCCCGGCCCGGATTCTCCGCCGTCGTCCCCAGCGATTTCGGCACCCCGTTCCTCATGGCCTACCTCATGCCGCCCGACTCGCGCGAGTTCGCCGTCCTCGTCAACGAATGGCTCGACCTCCAGCGCACCAACGGCTTCGAGGCCGCCTCAACCGCTTACTGGCTGGAGGCCAAGCCCCGAACCCCCACGACACCGCGATGGTCCATCCTGCGCAACGTTCTCCACTGGCAGCCCTGAGCGCCGCTTGATCCGACGCCCGGGCGGCTGGTGATCGGAGTCCGAATCCGCTTAGTAGCGGTAATGTTCGGGCTTGTAGGGCCCGTCTTGCGGAACGCCGAGGTATTCGGCCTGGTCTTTGCTGAGCTTCGTAAGCTTGACGCCGATCTTCTCGAGATGCAGGCGGGCCACTTCTTCGTCGAGCTTCTTGGGCAGGCGGTAAACCGTCTTCTTGTATTTGTCCTTGTTCTGCCAGAGATCGATTTGCGCGAGCGTCTGGTTGGTGAAGGAATTCGACATGACGAAGCTCGGGTGGCCGGTGGCGCAGCCGAGGTTGACCAGACGGCCTTCCGCCAGCATGTAGATGCTCTTCTTTCCGCCAGGCAGATAATACCGGTCATATTGCGGCTTGATGTTTTCGACGCGAACACCCTTGTGGGCCTTCAGGCGGTCGACCTGGATCTCGTTGTCAAAGTGCCCGATGTTGCAAACGATTGCCTGGTCCTTCATCGCCAGCATGTGCTCGAGCGTGATGATGTCCTTGTTGCCGGTCGTGGTGACGTAGATATCACCGAACCCGAGCGTGCTTTCGACAGTGTTCACCTCGAAGCCTTCCATCGCGGCCTGAAGCGCGTTAATCGGGTCGATCTCGGTCACGATCACGCGCGCACCGTAGGCCCGGAGCGAATGCGCGGAGCCTTTGCCGACATCGCCATACCCGCAAACGACGGCCACTTTGCCGGCAATCATGACATCCGTCGCGCGCTTCAATCCGTCGGCCAGAGATTCGCGGCAACCGTAGAGGTTGTCGAATTTCGACTTCGTGACCGAGTCGTTGACATTGATGGCCGGGACAAGGAGCTTGCCCTGCTCGGCGAGTTGATAGAGGCGATGAACGCCGGTCGTGGTCTCTTCGGAGACGCCCTTCCAAGCTTTGGCAATCTTCGTCCAAAAACCCGGACGTTCCTTTGCCACACGGCGCAGGAGGGCTTTGACAACGGAGACTTCGTGGTTGTCGGCCGGTTGGTAGGCCCACTTGTCACCCTTCTCGAGCTCGTAGCCCTTGTGAATCAGGAGTGTGACGTCCCCGCCGTCGTCGACCACGAGCTGGGGTCCGAGGTTGCCGGGGAACGTAATCGCCTTGAGCGTGAGATCCCAGTATTCCTCGAGCGACTCGCCCTTCCAAGCGAAGACCGGTGTGCCGGTCGCCGCAATCGCCGCGGCGGCGTGGTCCTGAGTCGAAAAGATATTGCAACTCGCCCAGCGCACGTCGGCTCCCAGAGCCACCAGCGTTTCGATCAGAACGGCGGTCTGGATCGTCATGTGCAGCGATCCCGTAATCCGCACGCCTTTCAGCGGTTGTTCCTTCTGATACTTTTTCCGGACCGCCATGAGTCCCGGCATTTCGTGCTCCGCGATCGAGATCTCCTTGCGTCCCCAATCGGCCAGTCCGATATCGGCGACAACATAGTCTTTTCCGGCCGGAGTGAGGGCGGAGTATTTGGCAAGGTTGGCAGTCGCAGCCGTGACTTCAGCAAGAACGGCGGCAGTGGTTACGGCGGGTGTGGATTTGCGAGGCATGTTTTGGAGTTTTAAGTATTAGGAATTAAGTTTTAAGAGGGGGAACCTCTTCGGTTCGGGGTCGCAGGATGGATTTTCTTAACCCTTCGAGCATCGCCGATATCTCTTTGGTTTCAGCAATGAGGGACTTTGATGTCTTCGTATCGAGGATCTTGAGTTTGGTTGCGATGTAGAGTTGGGTGCGAAGCTCGCCGGCTGAGCCTTTCGCGACCTTCAAAAACTGGGAGAATTCTCTCGCTCCACCCCGTTCCGCCCCCTCGGCAATGTTTGAGGGGATCGATAGGCCGGAGCGCTCGGCCTGCTGCTGCAGACTGGGGAACTTGCAGTTTTTGAAAAGCTCGAAAACCCTGACCGAGAGCCGGCAGCCGCGGCACCAAACCTCAAGATTCTCGAAAGATTGGTTGGCCACGTCTCCCTTAGGACTTAATTCTTAAGACTTCCAACTCACTTCGCCGCACGGCGAAGTGCCGCGGCCTTGTCGGTTTTTTCCCAGGTGATTTCTGCGTCGTCCTTGCCGAAGTGGCCGTAGTTCGTGGTCTTCTAGTAGATCGGACGGAGGAGGTTGAGTTGCTTGACGATGTCGGCCGGCTTGAAGCTGAAAACCGACGAGACCGCTTTTTCGATCTTCTGCTCGTCGACTTTGTTCGTGCCGAACGTGTCGATGTGAATGCTGACCGGATTCGGGTAGCCGATCGCATAGGCGAACTGGACTTCGCAGCGGTCGGCGAGGCCGGCCGCGACCACGTTTTTGGCAACCCAACGACCCATATAAGCCGCGCTGCGGTCGACCTTCGAAGGATCCTTGCCCGAGAAAGCGCCCCCACCGTGGCGGCCCATGCCACCATACGTGTCGACGATGATTTTGCGACCGGTGAGGCCGGAGTCGCCCTGCGGGCCACCAATGACGAAGCGACCGGTCGGATTGATCAGAAACTCGGTCGTGGCATCCAGAAATTCCTTCGGGATGACCTTGCGGATCACGTTCGCAATCAGGAAGCGACGGATCTCCTCGTTTTTCACGTCTTCGGTGTGCTGCGTTGAGATCACGACGTTCGTCACGCGCACCGGCTTGCCATCCTGATACAAAACGGAGACCTGGCTCTTGGCGTCCGGGCGGAGCCATTTGACCTTGCCGCTCTTCCGGATGCGGGTGAGTTCGCGTCCAAGCCGGTGGGCAAACATGATCGGGGTCGGCATGAGCTCGGGAGTCTCATTGCAGGCAAATCCAAACATCAGTCCCTGATCGCCGGCACCTTGCTCGGCCGTCGCCTTGCCTTCGGCTGCCTTGGCGTCCACGCCCTGCGCAATGTCCGCGCTCTGCGAAGTGAGAAGGTTGTTGATGAAAACGCGGTCCGCATGGAACACATCGTCGTCGTTCACATAGCCAATCCCGCGAATCGCTCCGCGGATGATGTCGCCGATGTTGATCACCGAATCCAAAGCGGCCCCTTTGATTTTCGGGATCGTGATCTCCCCGCCGACGACGACGGTGTTGCTCTTCACGAACGTCTCACACGCGACGCGGCTGGTTTTGTCGACGGCCAGGCAGGCATCGAGGATGGCATCGGAAATGGTGTCGCAAACTTTGTCAGGATGGCCTTCACCAACAGATTCGGAAGAGAAGATGTAACGACGGGACATGATTGGAATTTACGTATCGAGATATCACGATATCTTCATGCGTCAAATGGCGTCAATCGTGAAAATCCTCCGGGTCCTCTCCGACCCGACCCGCCTGCGATTGATGCTGCTGCTGACCGAGGAGGAACTGACGGTCGCCGAAATGCAGGAGATTTTGTCGATGGGCCAGTCGCGCATTTCGACCAGCCTTGCCTTGCTCAAGCGGGAGGGACTGGCGGCGGACCGCCGGGTTGGAAAAAACATTTTCTACGCAGCGAAGAATGCCTCGGCCGAGCCGCTGCCGACTTTGCTGGCAGCTGCGGGTGAAGACTTGCCCGAAGCGGCGCGCGACCAGGCGGCGCTGGCGCTCGCCCTCCGGAAACGGAAGGACCGGGCGGCGGAGTATTTCAACCGGCTCGCCGGCCGATTCGGACGGACGTATGTGCCGGGCCGCTCATGGCAGGCACTTTCGCATGCGCTGCTCCGGTTGCTTCCTCCGATGGTCATCGCCGATCTCGGAGCCGGCGAGGGAACGCTCAGCCAATTGCTGGCCCGGACCGCGAAGCGTGTGATCGCGGTCGACATTTCGGAGAAGATGGTGGAGTTCGGAGCTTCGCTGGCGCGCGAGCATGGTTTTCGGAACGTGGAATACCGTCTCGGCGACATTGAGGACCCGCCGATCGAGTCGGGCACGGTCGATTTGGCGCTCTTCAGCCAGGCCCTGCACCATGCCTCGAGTCCGCAAAAGGCTTTGGCCGCGGCACACCGGATCCTTCGTGAGGGCGGACGTGTTGTGATTCTGGACTTGGCGGCCCACACGTTTGAACAGGCCCGCGATCTTTACGCGCATGTCTGGTTTGGTTTTTCAGAAGCGGAGCTTCATCGGATGCTTCGCAAGGCCGGCTTCGCGAAAATCGAATCCTCCGTGGTCTCCCGCGAGTCCGAGCCACCGCACTTTCAGACGTTGCTGGCCACGGCAACGAAATAGGCCCTCACCGCTTTTGTTTGCCGTCCGGCGGCCGGCACGTTAAGGAGAACGTTCGAGCGCATGTATCCCACGCCGTTTCAGAAAAAAATCCTCTGGCTCGCCATCACGGCGCTTGCCGTTGTGGCGATCGGGTGGGTCCTTGCCACGGTGGGAGGCATCGTGATCCAGGGAATTTCCTTCCTCCAGCCGGTTCTGATCCCGGTTGCGGTGGCGGGAATTCTGGCGTTTCTCCTCGAGCCGGTCGTCCGATGGTTGATGCGCTTTCGACTGTCCCGGCTTTGGAGCATCGTTGTGGTCTACCTGCTCGTGGCGGGATTGTTTGCCGGGATTTTGATTTGGATCGTGCCGGCCGCCTACCGGCAGGGCAACAGCTTCCTGGTCAACTTCCCGTCCTACGCGACCAAAACCCAGCAACTGGCCGTACGGACGATGGAAAGCGTCGATCAACTCCTGCAGATGCCTTTCATCCGCAACGCGACACATCCGGAGGAAGCCCCCGATCAATTCAGCCAGTTCGCTTCCAAAACCATCAACGAAAGCATGGCTTACCTTCAACAGAAGGTTCCCGACATTGCCGTCGAGTCCGGCAAATTTCTCCAGCGCAGCCTGGGCGGTTTTTTGGGAGTCTTTGGCATCATGCTCAGCCTGGTGCTCGTCCCGATCTTTCTGTTCTTTTTCCTGAAAGAAAGTCCGGCCATCGCAGAAAATTGGAGCCGCTACCTTCCTCTCCGCGCCTCTCCCGTGAAGAGCGAGATCGTTGCCCTGCTCAGCGAAATCAACACCTACCTGATCTGCTTTTTTCGCGGCCAGTTGCTGGTCAGCATGATCGACGGAGCGCTCATTGCCATCGCCCTTCTCATCATGGGTCTCGACTTTGCCATCCTGATCGGACTCATGGTCGGGGTTCTCGGACTGATTCCCTATCTCGGTGTCCTGATCAGCTGGATCCCGGCGGTCATCATCGCCGCCGCGCAATTCGGGGATTGGGGCCACCCGATTGCCGTCACGATCATCTTCCTCGTCGTGAACAATCTGGATGGCATCGTGATCGCTCCCAAGATCGTCGGCGACTCGGTCGGTCTGCACCCGCTCACGGTCATCATCTCGGTTTTGGCATGGAGCCTGATTCTTGGCGGCCTATTGGGAGCCCTCCTCGCTGTTCCCCTCACCGCGACGTTGAAAGTCGTCTTGAAACGTTACTTTTGGGACCGTCCGGCCTCAGCGCCGGTTGCCTCGCCGCCGGCATCGGCGAGCGTCTCGTAGGAAATCCGGCGGGATTGCAGCCAGCGCACGCCGAACATGTCGAGGGTGGCACGGAGGGCGCGGTTGCCGAGTCCGTATTTGCTGACCCCGAATTTTCTTGGTCGGTGATTGACCGGGATTTCGACGATTTCAAATCCAGCGTTCTTGACCAACGCCGGGATAAAGCGGTGCACCCCCTTGAACGGCACCAGCGCGTCACGGCATTCGCGCCGCATCGCTTTCAACGTACACCCGGTATCCCGAATTCCGTCTCCCGTGAATCGGGAACGCACGAAGTTGGCGATCCGGCTCGTGATTTTCTTTGTCAGGGAATCCCGTCGCTGCGCGCGATAGCCGCAGACCAGACCCGCTCCCCGCGTGATCTCGTTCAGCAGCGCCGGAATGTCGGCCGGATCGTTCTGAAGGTCGCCATCGAGCAGAACAATCACATCGCCGCGGGCAGAGCGGATGCCCGCGAGCATCGCGGCACTCTGACCCGCATTCGCCACGAACTGGATGACCCGGACTTCTGGGCCCGGAACAATTTTCCCTGGCGTTCCATCGGTCGACCCATCGTCAACGAGAATCAGTTCATAATGGCGTCCGGCAAGGGCGTTGCGAATTTCCTGCTGGAGAATCGGAATATTTTCCGCCTCGTTAAACAACGGCACCACGACGGAAAAATCCGGCCGGTTCACAGGGGAAGCGTCTGGTAATCGAGACATAGATAAATCGTCCATTCACGCCCGCCGGACCGCAGTGTGCGCAGGGGTGTCACCTCGGCGAACGCTCCTTCGATCGTCTGTGGCAAATCCCGTCCGAGGAACAGCGCGTGTCGGCCGATGAACGGATTCACGCCCTTTTGCTCTTTGAAAAACTCGTCCGGTGCCGCAGCGGTTTCGATGAAATCGGCATAGGAGGGCCAAAGTGCGAACTGGTTGGCGAAGCCGGGCGACTCCGGCACAAAAACCGGCGGGTAGAAGGTGTTTTGTCCCTCCCCGAAGTAGGCACCAATGACCGCTGCCGCTTCCGGATCCTCCACAATGAAAAACGAATCCCCCTCGCCCGCCGGCAGATCACGCGCCGCCGCGCGGAACGTCTCGGCGATTTCCTTCCAATCTCCGCGAGTTTGATTCGCCGCAGCGACCGTCCAAACGGAAGCGATCGCACCCACCAGCCCAGCCGGCAGCAGGAATCGCCGACCGCCGGCCTCCAAGGCCCGCTCACAAAGAAAACCCACCACCAGAACAGTCGCCGCCAGCGCGGCGAACGGAACCGCCGTCCCCCGGAGTGCCTCGTAAAACCACCAGATCGCCAACGGCCCGCTGGCGGAGAGGACGAAGCGCGAACGATTGTGCGCCTGCGCGTCCGAGACCAGAAAAACCATTCCGACGAGCAAAACGGCCGCTCCGAACCAATTCGTGCCATCGGCCAATGCCACCGCCGGAAATCCCAGCCACTCAAATTCCAACGCCGTTCGCAACGTTCCGCCGGCGATCGGCACCCATTCCAAAACTGCATTCCAGCGCATCGGAGCCCACAGCGCCAAAGCCACGGCGGCGAGTGACCAGGCAGCGCCTGCCAGGTCGGCGGAGGCACGCCGTTTCGGAGAAGCGAGCACGGCAACCAAAAGACCGACTGGCACCAGAACGGCCTCATACCGGAAAAAAACCGCACCACCAAAAGCCAGCCCGGCAAAAATCCATCTGACCCGCGCGCCGAGCCATGCCTGGCGGGCAAAGAGCAATCCGGAGGCCACCAGAGCCAGCGCGGGCATGGTCGGGCTGACCGCTACCGACGCCAGATTGAATCCGGGAAGCAGGTTCACCGCGAGAGCCGACAGATCGGCCGCTGCGGCGCCGTACAGATTCTTTACCAAGCCCCAAAGCGCCACCGACGCCAGCAGACCAAGAACCGGCCAAAGCACGCGCGCTGAAAAAAGCGGATCAAGTCCGGCGGGAGCCGCCAGCGCCAGCAGCGATGCGGTTCCGCCGGGTCCGTCCAGATACGCGGGAGCCAGGCGGTGGGCGCAGAGGATTTGATAGGCCTCGTCAGGTGACACCGGCTGATCCCAAAGCCACGCGATCCGCAGCACGGTCGCCGCAAGGAGGAAAACCCAAACCGCTGTCTTCATGAAACCAGCAGAGATGGATGCTGCTCCAAAACGCGCGGAAACCGACGGCCGATCCGGAAGCGCCATAGACCTTCCAGCGCGGCAACCGTCAATAGCGCGATGCCTGAGCCGATCAGACAGGACACCAGAACGTCCAGCGGCCAGTGCGAGCCGACGTAAATCCGGCTGTAAGAGACCAACGCCGCCGGAAAAAACGCCAGCCAGCCCCAGCGCCGGAAGAAGAGGGCAAGGACGGTCGCAAAGGCGAAGTTGTTGGCGGCATGGCCGGACGGAAACGAATTGCCGTGCGGCGGCAGGATACCCGGATTCGAGTATTCGACCCGGAGCGGTTTGGCGAGCGCTGCGAAGCGCGGAGTCGCTTTTTCCAAATCGAGGGTCCGCACGCCGCGGACGACCTCATGTGGGCGAGGCCGGCCGACGATATCCTTGAGCGTGTCGACGACCAGCCCGTCGGTGATCCCAATGGCGAGAGCCGCGGCGAGCACCATCGCGCGCCCCCGGAATCCTCCGAAGATCAGAACGCCCGCACCGGCAATGACCAGAAACGGCCACCAGAGATCCCAGCTTGAGGCGGCAGCCATGATCGGATCCAGCCACGGACGTGCCCACGCGTGGTTGATCAGGAAAAGAATCTGCTGGTCCATGGGCTGGAGCCAACACCATCCGGGAAAAACCGCGGTTGTGGCAAATGCGAAATCCGCCGCGGCCCGCTCAGGCCGATTCCTCCCGCCACCGGCAGGCATTCGGGGCGGCGATGCCGATCTGGTCGAGAATGCGCCAGACGACCGTGTCGGCCAGTTCCTCGAAGGACTGCGGACGCGAGTAAAATGAAGGCATCGCCGGCAGAAGGATCGCGCCGGCCTCGATGACAGTCACCGCGTTTCGCGCATGAATGAGGTTCCACGGGGTTTCCCGGGGGACGAGGATCAACTTGCGGCGTTCCTTGAGAAAAACATCGGCGGCGCGGAGGGTGAGCGTTTCGCTGGTTCCGTGGGCAATACGGCCCATGGTTCCCATTGAACACGGCGCGATCACCATGGCATCAAAGAGGGCCGAGCCGCTGGCGAATGGCGCGTTCATGCTTTTGTCCGAATGTTCCGTGACATTTGGTGGAACGCGGAGCCCGCCGATTTCCTCATGAACGACTTGCCTGGCATAGGCGCTCAGGACCAAGTGCAACTCATGCTCGGGGCCGCCGAGATAATCCAAAAGCCGCTGGAGGTAAATCGCCCCGCTGGCGCCGGTTGCGGCAAGAACAATGCGCATCAGAGCAGTCCCTTCGCACGAAGCGCGCCGCGGAGCAAACCCGACTTCTCCAGCAAGGCCGCGTAAACGCCGACATTTTCCGCACGCGGGATCGCCCGCGATGATTCATCCAGCTCCACCAGCCGGCCGCAAATCGCACCCAATTCGCCATCCGTTGCGGTCCATCCCGCCTGAATGGCGGCCCCAAGGCCGGCGCCCTCACCGCTTCGAAGGCAGACGACCGGAACGCCAAAAACATCCGCGCAAATCTGCCGCCACGCCCGGCTGTTGCTCCCGCCGCCGGTGAGCCGGATTTCGGACGGCACGACGCCCAACTCGCGGAAGCGCGCCAGCCCGTATCCAAGTCCAAGCGTGACCGCCTCGACCGCCGCGCGGAGCAGGTGCGCGGGGGTGAAGTTTTCCAGGGTGATCCCGTGGAGCACGCCGGTGCCGGATGGCAGATTGGGCGTTCGCTCACCCGTCAGATACGGCAGCATCAATAGGCCGCCGGCACCTGCGGGGACGGATGCGACGTTTTCTTCGAACGCCGGGAAATCCCACGCGAACAGACGCCGGACGTGTTCGCTGACAAGAGTCAGGTTCATCGTGCAAACCAACGGCAGCCAGTGATCCGTACTGTCGCAAAAACCGGCGACTTCGCCTTGCGCGTCCACAACCGGCTTCCCGGAAAACGCGTAAAGCGTTCCCGACGTTCCCAAGCTCGCTGTGACGACGCCCGCACGGATATTGCCGGTGCCGATTGCACCCATCATGTTGTCCCCGCCGCCCGCCGAGACAACGACGCCGGTTGGAAGGCCCCAACGTTCGCAGAGCTCCGTACGAAGCGTGCCTGCAGGCTCCGCGGAGGACTGGAGGGGCGGCAACTTGGCAGCGAGATCGGGCGCAATGAAGTCCACCACATCGGCGGCCCACGTGCGAGACTGCAAGTTGAGCAACGCGGTGCCTGACGCGTCGCCATATTCCATCACCGCCCGGCCGGTCAGCCAGAAGTTCAACCAATCATGCGGAAGCAAAACCGTCGCCGTCCGCTTCCAATTTTCCGGCTCGTTCCGGACGAGCCAGCGGATTTTCGGAGCGGTGTAGCCCGGCAGCATGGCATTCCCGGTGCGGGCGATCACCTCCGCCGGGCCGCCGAAATGGGCGGTGATTTCCGCGCATTCCGCCGCCGTCGACGTGTCGCACCATAATTTGGCCGGACGCACGACCAAGCCGGCAGAGTCGAGCACGACCAGCCCATGTTGCTGTCCGCTCACACCGATTGCGCCCACCTCGGCTTTTCGAGTGCCGAGTTTCGCAATCACCGCACTCACCGTGGCGTCGGCGGCATCGGTCCAGTCCTGCGGGTTTTGCTCCATGGCGCCCGCGGGCAGCCCGGGAACAAATCCGTACGCCTGTTGCGCCGAGGCGAGGATTTCTCCGGTTTCCCAATCCAGTGCGATTGTCTTCGTGCTCTGCGTACCGCAATCGATGCCCAACAAAATCATGGTGGGAGATTAGTCGGCGGCCACCACGCGAGCCAATAAAACTCGCATCCGGAAACGCCCGTCGGTGGGCGTTGCCCCAATCAAAGGGCCAGAAGAACCAGGACGCCGGTCAACAGCAATCCTGAGGGAAGGGCCACAAACAGGGCCAGCCGGGAAGAGCCGTGGAAACGGCATCCAAAAAAGGCTCCCAACGAATCTCTCCAATCGGAGCGGACATCGACGCCTTCCGTGACAGCGGCCGGTTTCGCCACGCGGGCGTTCAGCGGACGGCGTGGCTTATCCGCTGCAAGGCGAAAAATCCGCTTCGGGTCAGAGACCGCTTTCGCATCTGGATTCCGCGATCCAGCGCTAAAGCGAACTGGGTTCCGGCGAATCGGTGAGAATTTTTCGGCCAGAGCGTTCATACAACTCCTTCAAAGAAACGCGGTCGCGGCGTCCCGGCAAAAGGAGAAATGTGACAATTTCGTCACAATTCAGGGCAGTTTGCACCTGGTTGGTCGAACAATGTTGACAGCGAAAGAGCGCTTTGGCGTATTCTATTCATTCGTGCCCCGACTCACCGCCATTCTGCACTTGTTGGATCTCGCGGACCGTGGGCCGGTATTTGCGGAGCACAATTTGCGCGACGAGAACCTGCCGACCCTGACCGACGAGAATCTGGTGGCGCTCGGTTTTGAGGATGCGTGGGATCGCCGCAGGTTGCTGGCGGCATTCGCCCCAGCCACGCCACCCGGTCCGGCGCGGCAGGTGGCAAAAGGTGAGGCAGGGGAAAGACCGTTCATCAACAGTCTGGGACTCCCGCTGGCCTCGGTGCCACCAGCCGGAGCTTTCTTCGGGATCTGGCAGACCCGCGTCTGGGAGTATGCTGTTTTCTGCGCGGAAACGGGCACGGCGGTGCCCGGCGCGGATTTTCCGCAGGGGGATGACCATCCGGTTGTCAACGTCAGTTGGAACGACGCCGTGGCATTCACGAAGTGGCTGACGAAGCGCGAGCGAGCTCTTGGGCTGATTCGTTCGAGTCTCGAATACCGCCTTCCGCGCGATTTTGAATGGAGTGCTGCGGTTGGGCTCACCGGCGAGCCCGGTTCGTCGCCGGCCGAACGGTCGGGACGCCTGCGGGTTTATCCGTGGGGTGGCGAGTTTCCGCCGCCGAAAGGCGCCGGCAATTACCACACCTGGCTGGCCTGCGATGATTTTCCGGAAACGTCTCCGGTGGGGAGCTTCGCACCGAACGAATTCGCGCTCTGCGATATGGGCGGCAATGTGTGGGAGTGGTGCTATGACGAGCACCAGCGGAATTCCGCGCAGCGTGTCGTACGGGGTGCCTCCTGCTTCAACGACGATCCGGAGTTTCTGCTCTCGTCCTACCGGGGAAAACATCCGGCAGCGACAAAGAAGAACAACGTCGGTTTCCGGATCGTTCTCACCCATGCAGAAGAACGCGATCCCTGGCAGGGACCGACCGGCTAAGATTTCCGATTTGCCATCCGACGCTGACATTGGATGCTCGGTCCATGTCGATCGCCATCCGCCGCCTTGCCCACGTCTGCATTTTTTCGTCCGATCTCGCCCGGACCGAACGCTTCTACACCGAAGTGCTGGGGCTCAAGACCGGTTTTCGATTCCTGCGAAACGGCGAGCTCTTTGGATTTTACCTGCAGGTCGCGGAGGATCAGTTTGTCGAAGTGTTCCACCGGGCCGATCCGGCCAACTTTGAACGCGTGCCGATCGGCCACTTTTGCCTCGAAGTTGCAAGCGTCGCCGACACCCACAGCCACCTCGTGGAAGCCGGCATCGAGGTCACCGAACCCAAGCTCGGCGCCGATCACAGCTGGCAATGCTGGTGCAAGGACCCGGATGGTACGTCGATCGAGTTCCACGAATACACGGCGGAGAGCTGCCAGCGGACCGGGCGGCCTTGCGTCGTCAACTGGTGATCAAAAATAACGCTGTTCGATCTGCCGCACCATGCGGCGGACGTGCCGGTGTTTGGATCGCGGCTTCAGCACCCGATAGCTTTCGTTGATGTCGCCCCAGCGCAGGATGTCGATCGTCACCCGCCGGACCCCCCATTCGTTCATGGCTCGACGGCTCGGCTTGTAGAGGTCGATCGTGTTTGTGCCCGACAACGCCCAACCGTAGTCGTCGACTTCAAAAATCTCGCCGGTCGCACGGATTCGAAAAACCGTCCCGGCCGGGAACCGCGACCAGTCCGCCGCCGCGCTGTTCAGGTCCCCATGCCGCAGCGGAGTTCCCAAGGCATTCCGCGCGCCATACCGCCGGTGGTCCGCCTCGGTGTGCGTGTAGGCGGTCGTTCGCACCTTCATCTCCGGTGCGCGCGCCACCGGGGGCTCATACTTCGGCAAGGGGCGACCCGCACAGCCGCCAAGAAGAAAAACCGCAACCGCCAGAAAAAGGATCCGCATACCGCCTGCGACTTTATCCGATCGCAAACCAACGCCAATCTTTCGCAAAAAAGCGTTAGCACTCCGGCGAACTTGCCACTATATGGACGTTCGCTTTATGAGATTCAGTATCAAGTATTCCTTGCTCGCCCTGTTGGCGATGGGCAGTGCTGCCCAAGCTTCGTTCCTCGTCATCAATCTCCCCGGAACGTCGACACAAGGAAATTGGGCAGGGATGACAGCCGCAAACTATCCGGGTTACCCGACCTTCTTCACCACGAATTCGCCATGGCCCAACCCAATCGCCCAAACATCGGGAACCGGCGGCATGTCGCTCAACAAAACGTCCGGAAACGGATTTCCCAGCAACGGCGGAGGAATCTACTCGGCGGGAAATGTGCCGGGTGGCGGATCTTATGCGATCTCGGCTCCGACCGCGCTGACGTCGCTGGAAACCATCGTTTTCCAGCTGGAGATCGAGGGCCTTGGCTCCAATTGGACCAGCGTCGCCTCGGGAATTTCCCTCAACTACAACGGCGGCTCGCAGGCCCTGGCCCCCGGCTTCTCACAGTTGATTTCATCAACGCCGCTCCCGCCCCAATTCGGTCAACCTGCGAATCGTTTCTACGTCGCCTATCAGTGGGATCTGTCATCGATTGCCTCCATCTCGTCCTGGCAGCTGAACTATAACGCCTCCGAGCACTCGATCGCGCGGGCGATTCAGATCAACCAGGGTGACACTTACGCTGCCATCCCAGAGCCATCCACGTGGGCGCTGTTGGGAATCGCTGCCGGCACCCTCTTGGCGGGCCGCAGAAATCGCCGAAAGGAGCATGATTCATGCGCCTGAGACCCTCCGGGTTTTCTTTGGTTGAACTGCTCGTCACGATGGGCGTTTTGGCCATTCTCCTGGCGGCCATCGTGCCGGTGGCCAATATGTGCATCGGGAAAGCCGCAGAAACCCGTGAAATTTCCGGTGCCCGCCGGACGGTTGAAGCCTGGTCACTGTTCGCTTCTGAGAACAGCGGCGAGATTATTCCGGGTTACCAGGATGCGCCCGCCGTCGGGCGCTCGGGCAATCCGCTTTCATTCCCGGTGAACGCCCGTTACGTGTTCAGACTGGCACCCTACCTGAACTATCAGCTGAAGGGTTCGCTTTTGGTCAACAAGCAGACGCGATTCACCGATGATTATACCGCGAGCACGGTTCCGTCCTTCGGGATCAATCTGACGTTTGTTGGTGGAGATTATGGCTTTGGGTCCGATCTGCGTCCGACGGACGAAAACTTCCAGCGATTCGGCAAGTTTGTCGTCACGCGTCTGGGTGAGATCCACTCCCCGGGAAAGTTGATCGTCTTTGCTTCCGCCCGCTACAACGACGGAACGATCGGGCGGGTTGAAGGTTACAATGCGATCCGTTCGCCGTTCTTCCAAGCCCGTCGCTGGCCGGTGCAATACAATCCCAAGTCGAACTGGTGGGACTACGGCGCCGTCGATCCCCGGTTCAATGGCAAAGCCGTTGCGGCGATGGCCGACGGCCATGTTGAACTCCTGAGTTTCGAGCAACTCCTCGACATGCGCCGCTGGTCGAACCAGGCCGCGCAGGAGGATAACCCGAACTGGACGCTCCGTCCGCTCTGACAAAGTTGCAAGTCTTGGGTCTCAAGCCTTTATCAACAACCCGAAACCCGACACTCGCGACCGACTTCTTAAAACTTAATTCTTAAAAACTTAAAACTCCAACCACCCGACCACATGCTATGAAAACGGAAACATCCCTCCGCGAACGCTGGGAAACCCTGCTCCAGGAAAAACCGAAACTCCGCATCCGCGATGCGGCGAACGAACTCGGCGTGAGCGAAGCCGAACTGCTCGCAACGCGCGTCGGCCGCGACGTCACCCGCCTCGCGGGTGACTGGACGCAGTTCATCAAGGACCTGCCGACCATCGGTCGCGTGATGTGCCTGACACGGAACGAACACGCCGTGCACGAGCGTTACGGTGAATTCCGCCAGATCGATTTCTTCCACGGTATGGGCCAGGTTGTTGGCCCGGACATCGACCTCCGTCTGTTCATGAATCAATGGCATCACGGCTTCGCGGTGACGGACCAGACGCCGGAGGGCGAGCGCCAGAGCTTCCAGTTTTTCAATGCCTCCGGAGAGGCGATTCACAAGATCTACCTCCAAAAGGAAAGCAACTACGGCGGCTATGGCGTGCTCCTGAACAAATTCCGCGCCGACGACCAGAGCGACACGCTGAATGTTGAACCCGCACCCGCTCCGCAGCCGGAACTCCCCGACGCCGAGATCGACGTCGAAGGATTCCAACAGGCGTGGCGCGAGATGAAGGACACGCACGCGTTCTTTGTCATCATGCACAAGTTCCGCGTCGGACGCGTGCAGGCGCTGCGTTTGGCACCCGAAGGTTTCGCCCGTGAAGTTTCGACGGCATCCACAAAGACGATGCTCGAAACCGCCTCGGCGACCGACCTGCCGATCATGGTCTTCATCGGCAACCGCGGCTGCCTCCAAATTCACACCGGACCGGTGAAGAACATCAAGATGTTCGGGACCGAGTGGCTCAACGTGCTCGACGACGAATTCAACATGCACCTCCGGGACACGGCGGTCGCCTCGGCTTGGGTCGTTCGCAAACCGACCGTCGACGGCATCGTGACCTCGCTGGAACTCTTCGACGCAGCCGGGAACAACCTTGTGCTCTTCTTCGGAAAGCGCAAACCCGGTGAGCCCGAAGATCCACGCTGGCGCGAACTCGTCGAAAGCCTGTTGTGAGAATCCTTGTCCTCTGGGCCGCCTTTGCCGCCACGGCGTGGGCGGAATCGCCGTCGCGCATCGTCTCCATTGGCGGTGCGGCGACGGAAACCGTCTTTGCCATCGGTGCGGGGGACCGCGTCGTTGGCGTCGATACGACGAGCACCTTTCCGTCCGAAGCGACCAAATTGCCCCAAGTCGGCTATCAGCGCGCGTTGTCCGCCGAAGGCATCGCCTCGCTCAATCCGGATCTCGTGATCCTTCCCGCAACCGCCGGTCCCCCGACAGCGGTTGCGCAGTTGGAACAGCTCAAGGTCCCGCTGCTTCGGCTCGAGGAAGGACACACGGTTGAGGCGGCAGCCAACCGCATTCGTGAAATCGGTGAAGCTTTGGGCTTGGTCGCAGCCGCCGACAAACTCGCCGCCGAGTTGGAACGCGAAGCGGCCGCCGTCGTGCCGCCATCGACCCCGGCTCCGCGCGTTCTGTTTGTGATGTCGGCCGGCGGACGCGCTCCGATGGTCGCAGGGACCAACACCGCGGCCGACTCCGCCATCCGGCTCGCCGGCGGTCAAAATGTCGTCACGGATTTCGAAGGTTACAAACAACTCACGCCGGAAGCTCTGGTAACGCTTGCTCCGGAAGTCATTGTCACGACGTCGCGGACGGTCGCGGCCAATGGCGATGCCAAGCGGGCCGCGGATCTTCTCCCGGGCTTGGAAATGACACCGGCCGGTCAATCGAATCGTCTGGTCGTGATGGAGGATTTGTACCTTCTCGGCTTTGGCCCACGTGCCGGCGAGGCGCTCGGTGAACTCGCCCGGAGGCTGGCCGACGCCCGCGTGCAAGCCGCTCGATGAAGCGTCTTCCGCGAGCGGCCTTCCTGGGTCTCCTCGCGCTGGCAGCCGTTTTGATCGGCCTGGCCTCGCTGCGCACCGGCGCGGTCTCGGTGAGTTGGTCGGAAATGTTCCATCCCTCTTCGAGTACCGCGGGCGCGGTTTTTCTGAACCTCCGGCTTCCCCGGATTGTTCTCGGCTTTCTCTGCGGGGGAATCCTCGGCCTTTGCGGGGCCGCCTTGCAGGGCCTCTTCCGAAATCCCCTCGCCGATCCTGCCTTGATCGGTGTCTCCGGCGGCGCTGCCCTCGGGGCAGTCAGCGCGATCGTTCTTTTTGGGTCGTGGGCGGCTTCCTCGCTTTTTGTCCTGCCCGCGGCGGCATTCGGCGGTGCTCTCGCTGCGGCTGTGCTGGTCCACGGGATCGCACGCGCCAACGGCCGCGTGCTGGTCTCCACCCTGCTCCTCGCCGGCATTGCCGTGAACGCCCTCACCGGCGCCGGGATTGGATGGATGGTCTATGGAGCAAACGACCAGCAGTTGCGCGACTTCACTTTCTGGAGCCTGGGCAGCCTCGCCGGTTCGGGCTGGATGCCCGTGCAGGTCTGTCTGCCATTGGTCGCTCTCTCAGCGTTCATCCTCCTCGCCGCCGCGCGGTCGTTGAACGCGCTTTCACTCGGCGAGGCTGACGCATGGCATCTGGGCACACCGGTCGAATCCATCAAAATCCGGCTCCTCGCCGCGACCGCGCTGGGCGTCGGTGGCGTGACGGCTTTCACCGGGACGATCGGGTTCATCGGCCTGGTCGCCCCGCATCTGGTACGTCTCGCATCCGGAGCCGACCATCGCGTGGTGCTCCCCGGGTCGTTCCTCATTGGCGGTTGCCTTCTTCTGCTCGCTGACCTGGTCGCTCGGACGGTGCGCGCCCCGGCCGAAATCCCGGTCGGCGTGGTCGTGGCGACGGTCGGCGCTCCGTTCTTCCTCGCGCTCCTGCTCCGCGGGCGCGGTCATGGCCTATGATTCGCGCGGAAAAACTGACCGTCGCCCGCGGCGGGCGCCACGTTGTTTGTGATCTCGACCTTTCCGTCGTTTCCGGCGACTTTCTGGTGGTTGCCGGCCCGAACGGCGCGGGAAAAACCTCCCTGCTCCGCACGCTTTCCGGGGAACTCGCGGCCGCCGCAGGCCGCGTGTTTTTGGACGGCCGTCCCGTCAGGGATTACGCCCAGACCGAGCTCGCGCGCCGCCGCGCCTTTCTCGCCCAGCAGACCGAATGCCGGCTGCCGTTCACGTGCGAGGAAATCGTCATGCTCGGGGCCGAGGCGGCCGGGCTCCGTGGAGCCATCGCTCACCAGATGGTCGGCGAGTCGATGACGCTGGCGGGAGTGGAAGGATTTGCGCGCCGCGTGATCTCGCAACTTTCAGGAGGCGAACAACAGCGCGTGCATTGGGCGCGGACACTGGCTCAAATCGGTCCCGACCCCGCCGGCCGGCTGGTCTTTCTGGATGAGCCGGTCTCAAGCCTCGACCTCGAACACCAACACGCCTTGCTTCGGACGGCTGCCGGTCTCGCGCATCGCGGCGCCGCCGTGGTTTCCGTGTTGCACGATTTGAACCTCACCGCCGCCTACGCCGGCCGCGTGCTCCTGCTCAATGAATCGCGCGTGGTTGCCGAAGGCACGCCGGCCGAGGTCTTCACGCCTGAACGCATCGGTCGCGTCTTCAATGTCCGCGCCAGCGTCGTTCCCCAACCGCCGGACGGACGCCCCTTGGTTATCGTTGATCCTCAGCGGTCGGGAACCGGCGGCGTTTCGGGATAGTCCACCGTCGGATCCGCGGTCACGGCCGATCGGACGCGACTTTTTCCCGACGCCGGGAATCCCGCCCGGTCGCCAACCATCTCGGCGGCTTCGCCCGCGCGATCGCGCTCACTTTCGACCGCCTCAACGGCCAGGCGTTCGACTTCGGGATCGGTGACCGTGAACGTGAAGGGCATGGTCACCGTCACATTTTTCACGCGGTCAGTCACCTCCACCGTAAGCGTGTAGGCGCCAAACGGATCGTCGTTTTCAATCTTCAGGCCCATCATCTCCTCGAAAAGCCCGACCCCTTTCGGCGGGATTCCGTCGATCACGACCTTGTCTTCGAACTTTTCGTAAACCGTTCCGTCCGGACGCCGGAATTCCATTCGGTAGCGAATGTCGGCCCGGCCATCCGCCGTCAGTCCGTCGGTCTGGAAAAGAATCGCAGGCAGCACGATATCGCCACGGTAAAACGATGTCCGGGTGAGCACACGCGGGGACCCCGGGACAACGGGGTCGCGCCATTCGCGCAAAAACGAGTCGGGATTGTGGACGAGACCGACCCAAACCTTCAACCCGTCCCGGTGATAGAACCCTTGGTCGGCATCCAACTGCAAAGGGAGGTCTTCGGCCCCAAGCGCAGGGACCGCCAGGAGAAAGACCAACCAAGCGAGTTGACGCTTCATGAGGGTAAACTAGACGACCGTTCCCACGCCATCAAGCCGCGGCATGCACCCGGTTGGGTTTGACATTCGGCGGGCGATCTTCGACCGTCCTCCGCCGGGGGATTTCTCCCGCCGCTGGCTCATCCGCATTTGTGACCCCGCATCGATCTGCTTCGTCGCTCCCGCTTTTCTGGCTGACGGTCTTCGCCGTCGGTGCGGCGCTGATGCCTTTGATGGTCGCCTTCGGAGCGAACCTCTGGAAAATGCCGGAGTATCGGTTTTTCCCGCAGGCGCTGGGGGCGGCATTGTTTCTGGCCTGGGTGCGTCTGCGGGACGAACCGGGGCCGTTTTTGCCCGGACGGTCGTGGGTGGGACTGGCTCTGCTGGGGGCGGCCTGGGCACTGGCGACGATGGCAGCGCTGCTCTGGTCGCCCTGGCTGGGAGCGATCGCTGCCGGATTGGCCGCTTGGGCGGTGATTGAGCTGAGTGGCGGGACATTGCTTCTGAAGACTCTGGGTCCGGCGCTCGCAGTTTGTCTGACGATCCTTCCTCCTCCGCTGGCGCTCGATGAACGGCTGAGCATTTTTCTTCGGGACGTGGCGACCTCATTAAGCAGCCGGTTGCTGGATTTCGTCGGCGTGGTTCACGCGGTGAGCGGAAACGTGCTGGAGCTCCCGGGAGAGCGCCTGTTTGTCGAGGAGGCGTGCAGCGGTATCCGGTCTGTGGTCTTTGTCACCACGTTCACCGTCTTTTACTTTTTCTGGCGGCGGCGGCCGCCCGTTGCCTTGCTCGCGGCCATTCCACTCGCGCTCGTCTTCGTCCTTTTGGGCAATGTTCTTCGCATCGCCGGCGGCGCCTGGTTGAAAGCGGCCACCGGCATCGATCTGCTCACCGGAGCCCCCCATGAACTGCTGAGCATCGTCCTGGTGGCTGTCTATATCGGCCTGGTGATCAGTCTGGAAAAATGGCTCTGTCCGCAAACCCCAAAAACCGTTCGACCCGCGGCCAAAGCCTCGGTTTTTCAAGGCCTGCACGCTCCACGTCTTCCGACGGTCTCGTGGATTCTCGTCGTGGCGTTCGCATTCACGGCCGCGCTATCGTTTTCCAAGGGCTGGGCGAAATGGCGTGATGAGCCCGGCGCTGTGGTTCTTGAGCCGACGGAATTCACCGAAGACCGCGTCTTCACATTGCCCGAAGAACTGGCCGGTTGGACGCGATTCGACTCCGGCACTCCGGCGGTGAACCGCATTGAAACTTTGGGGCTCTCGTCGACGAGTTGGCTTTACCGCTGGCACGATACGGTGGCCGTCGTCGCATTCGACTACCCGATCCATGGCTACCACGATGTCGCCGACTGCTATTCGCGGACCGGCTGGACGATCATGCGGAAGGCATTCGTTCCCTCAGAGCCGCGGGCATTCGTTGAACTCGACATGCGCCGCGATCGCGCCGTGCAGAGCGGACTTTGGTTTGCCACATTCGATGCGAGCGGCGCGTCTTTGGACCGCTCGACCGTCGGACGCGAGTTCATCAGCCGGTTTTTGGAGTTTGGGATGCCGCAAGGCGTGTCGTACCGCGTTCAGGTGCTGGTCACGGGTGAGGAACTTCCGGACGAAGCACGCCGCCAAGCGGCCCGCACCCTCCTCTTGGCAGCAACTGAGGAATTGTCGAAGCAGTTGAACGACCGGCCATGACGGACCATAAAACGTCATCCCGATGGGCCGGGGCCGCGATTCCCGCGGTTTCCGCGCTCGCCGTTTCGGGCGTTTTGGCCGGTCTCTTCTATGTTTGGGACGCCGAACGCGTTACCGCACACTATCGAAAAACGGCTTTTTCCGCTTTGGCTGAAGGCGACGGCGACACAGCCCGCGTCGCAGCCATGCGGTTGCTCGGGAAGGGTGAGTCGCAGCGGAACGATGCGCTTTTTCTCCTCGCTCAAGCGCATCTCCTGGCAGGGAACTCCGCAGCCGCCGGGTCAATCTGGAATCTCATTGCGCCGGATACCGAACCCGTCTACGCGCCGGCCCACCTTTTTCTCGCCCGGAGGCTTTCATCCGCAGGAGATCCAACCTCCCAACAACGGGCTGTCCGCCACGCCGGCTTTGCGCGAACCCTGGACCCCCAATCCGCCGAGGCGTGGCTGTTGACCGGACGTGCCGCGATCCGGCAGCGAAACTGGGTGGCTGCCCGCGAATCGCTTGAGAAGGCCGCCGCGCTCGACCCGTTCGCCACGTTCGAGTTGCTGCCCGTTCTGCGCGTGCTGGGCGACACCAAAGCCGAAAACGAGTGGACCCGTCGTGCCCATCTGACGTTTTCAGAACGCATCGCCGACCGTCCGACGGCGGAAAACTGGATCGGCTTGGCACGAGTCCATGCTGAAGGCGGGGTCTTTGAGAAGGCGCGCGAAATCCTTCAGGGATCACCCGCCTCAGCGGAGGTCGAGGTGGAACTGGAGAAACTCTACGAACGCTGGGCTCGCGAGACTTCAGACCTTTCTTCCCGGAGGCAAATCGCTCGGGAAGGACTCAAACGCTTTCCAACCAACTCGGTCCTCGGCGAGGCGGCCGAGACCGAGTGAGAGAACAAAAACCGATCAGCGGGCCATTTCGGGCCGACGGCGGAAGGCGAACAGCACCAGCGCGAAAGCCACAAAGCCCATCAACCAAGTCTCGGTTTCCGGAACAGCAACCGTCGAGACCGTGGTCCCGTCGATGTTCGCCACCGGGATTCCCGGGGGCGGGCCATCTTCGCCGGGGAGAGTGCCCCACGCCGCCGCGCGGACCGTGTGGTTGTCGGATTCAAACCCACTCGAACCGTCGTTACTGAAAACAATCCGGTCGAAGGTCGTCCCGCTGTTGGAGTAGATGTTCAGGAAGGCATAACGCTCACCGGAGTTCTGCCCGAGGAAGGAAGGATTTGGATTTCCCGAATAGGTCGTCGGAAGAACATTCAGCAAAACCTGAGTCGAGAAATCGGCGATCAAGCTGGCGCCGCTGTAGAACTGCATCCGGTTCTTGGCGTCACCAGCGGACCACCAGAGCCCGAAATAGCTGCTCGGCGTGTCCAATGTGAGCGTCGTCGTCACCACTTTCGCGCCAACGGATTGGCTCTGGACTGCATAATACCCCGAACCGCCCGCGCCACCGTATTGGTTGGCCGGAATGATCGAGATCGAATCGTAGGTTCCGACGCCAGACCACGCGAAATTCGTCTGAGCCGTCGACGATCCGACGAACGCATTGTCAAAATTGATCCACGAAGCATTCGACAGGGTCGTGGTCTGCTGACCCGGGCTTTCGGCATATGTCAAAAGCACGCCGCCCGCATGGGCCCACATCCCTCCAACCACCACCATCGTCAAGCTGAGCAAAGAAAGTTTCTTCATATTTTGCAACCGGTTGAGCTGTTGTGTAGGGAAATCGCGTGTTGAGTGCAAGAAGAACTTCGGCTCCGCGAGATTTTTTTCATTTTTCCTCGTCCCGTTGGAGCGGGAAGACGCACGGACAGTGTCCGAACCGACCGGCAAACGCCTTGCTGAAATGGCTCAGACTCGAATAGCCGACGCTCATCGCAGCCTCCGTGACATTGAATTTCCCGGATCGGAGACGGGCGGCGGCGAGGTCCAGCCGGGCGCCACGCAACCAGCGACTGATCGTTGTGCCCGTTTCTTCGGAAAAGATGCGGCTGAGGTAAAAAGGGCTGCATCCGACCTCGCGCGCGATTTCCTGGAGAGCGGGAGGATTTTCCAAGTCGCGGTTCAGGATCCGTTTCACGGCCTCCACGCGGTCCCTCGCGAGGAGCTTCTGGCGGTCGCAGAAAAGATCGTCCACCGGTGGCGCAAAGACATGGACGGCGACCTCCACGATTTTCGCCGAATACCAAACCGCTTGGAGGCTCTTGGGGACGGGCGGCCGGATCATCTCCTCCGCGGCCCGGCGAACGGATTCCCCAAGCCGGACGATTCGGGGCTTGGCACCCTCGCCCCTTTCCAGAAAGCGGCGGAGGTCGGCCGAACAAACGTCCGCGGCCGGCCCCATCGCAGCCGCGAGCCAGGCCCGCGTCATCTCGATCGTCAAAAACCGGTGCCGCGCTGCCTTTTCCCGCCGGGCCTTGAAAACATCGCGCTCCGCATACCACGCCACCATTCCCGCCTCGAAAACCAACTCCCGCCGCCCTTCCAAAAAACTCCCACCGCCCTCGAAGTTCACGCAAATCTCCAGACTCTCCGGGTGGATGCTCGTCTGCCACTCCAGCGGCTGGTTCACCGAAAAGTCGTGCCACTCGACACTGACCCCGGAGGCGGCAAAATCGCCGAAGACTCGGCGCCAGTTTCCATCCACCCCAGCCCACACGCCGGCCTCAGAAAAACCTTCGCGTCTGGCCATACTCCAAACTATTGCGACTGATTCTCATTTGAACAAGGAGAGATTTCCGTCGAGCAGCGGCAAATTCTCCGATTGCCGAGGCGCTCGCGAGCAGGTGGAATGCGTGCGAATGAAATGGGAAGGCATCACCGGCGCACTTCTGGCGGTGATTGTTGCCGCGGCGGCCGGTGTCTGGGTTTATGGGCGGTACCAGCAGAAACCGGTTGTTGCTGAAGAACGCACGCCGGGCGAGACGCCGGGTCTGCGGCCCCGCGACCCCGGTCAATATGTCAAGGTGCTGGCGATCGACGGGGACGGCCTTCGCGTGATCCCGGCGCTGCATTGCCTCGCGTATTTGGAAAAGCGAAGCGGTCGGCCGATCTGGGAATTATTCGATGTGATCGTCGGCTCGTCGGCCGGGGGGTTGGTCGCGGCGGCACTCACGCTGCCGGCGGGACCCGACAAAGCGCGATTCACCGCACAGGAAGTTCTCGACAATTTCCCTGCCTGGTGGACGCGGATCAGCCGGGCGCCACGGCATCATCCGATTCTCTCCGCCGGCGGTCGGACCGCCCCGCGACTGCTGACGCGGGAGCGACGAACGGTCATCAGCGAGATTTTTGGAAACACCCAGACCGGCGAAGCGCTCACGACAATCATCCTCCCGGCATTCGCGCTGGAGGATCGGGCACCCTTTTTGTTCGCGAGTGACATGGGAAAAAGCACAACACCATCCACCGCCGCGGGACGGGCAGCGACGGAGGCGGGTGACTTCTTTCTGGCAGATGCCGTGATGGCTGCCACCGCCGATCCGGCTGTCTTTGCACCGTCTCAAATCCGGAGCATTGATCGCGAACAAACACTCACGGTCACCGGACCACAACTCTATGCAGCCAATCCGGTCCTGCTTGCCGCGGCCGAATCACTCCTGCGGCATCCCGGGCGGGCGTGTGTCGTGATCAGCTTTGGCGCCGGCGTAGTCGAAGCCCCTCCGGCATCTGAGCTGCGCGAACTCGGCTGGGATCGAACAGCCGATCCCGCTGCGCTCGTTCGCATGGCGGGGGAGGCTTCGGACGTGATCGAGAACCAAATCGCTTCGACGTTTCACCGCTTCGGCAGCGGACCGCTCGCCGGCTACGTCCGGCTTGAAGCCATACTGCCGGCCGGCGCCGCCGATCCCTACGACACGAGTGCCGCCAATCTCGAACGCCTCCAAGCCGCCAGCCGCAAACTGATCCTCGAAAAATACAACGCCTTGGATCGCACCGCGGATTTCCTGGCGGAACCCTGACCGGCATGATTCGTGCTTGGAAGTCGGTTGTTGTAACGCGCTGATGCTCCCGAACGAAGCGACCCGTCCCTCCGGATTCGACACGATCCTCTGGAACAAGGACCTCGCCCCGGTGCGGCCGGAAGAACGCAAGTGGGGAAAGTGGGACATCGCGGCCTTGTGGGTCGGCATGGCGGTTTGCATTCCGACCTACCAACTCGCCAGCGGCCTCATCGCGTCGGGGATGAATTGGTGGCAGGCGGTTCTGACCGTTTTCCTCGGCAACGTCATCGTGCTCATTCCCATGGCGCTGAACGCCCGCGCGGGCACGGCTTGGGGAATTCCGTTCCCGGTACTGCTCCGGTCGTCGTTCGGGGTCTTCGGTGCGAACATCCCGGCGCTCATGCGGGCCGTCGTGGCGTGTGGGTGGTTCGGAATTCAGACATGGATCGGCGGGAGTGCGATCTATTCGATTGCGGCTGCGGTTTTCGGATTTGATGCGGCCAGTCGCGTTCCATGGCCCGTCCTCGGCATTTCGTCCGGCGAGATCGTTTGCTTCCTCATATTCTGGGCGATGAACATGGCGGTCGTGGTGAAAGGCATCGACTGCATCCGCTGGCTGGAGAACTGGGGAGCTCCATTCCTCCTGCTCATCGGTGTGGGTCTGCTCATCTGGGCCGGGATCGCGGCGGATGGGTTCGGTCCCATCCTCTCGCAACCGTCGCAGTTCCAAACGCCCGGTGAATTCTGGGCGGTCTTCATCCCCGGCCTCACGGCCATGGTCGGATTCTGGGCCACTCTGTCGTTGAACATCCCGGACTTCTCCCGCTTCGCCCGCTCGCAGCGGGACCAGGTGCTCGGGCAGATCATCGGCTTGCCCGGGACAATGGCTTTTTATGCGTTTATCGGCGTGGTCACCACCAGCGCCACCATTGTGGTCTTCGGAGCGCCGATCTGGGATCCCGTGCAATTGCTCGCACGCTTCGACCATCCGCTCATCGCGGTTCCGGGCCTGATCGCCCTTGTGGTTGCAACGCTCACAACCAACATCGCGGCAAACATCGTTTCGCCGGCAAACGACTTTTCAAATGTCTGGCCGTCCCGCATCTCGTTCCGCACCGGCGGCCTCATCGCGGGTGTGCTCGGCATTCTCTTCATGCCCTGGAAATTGGTCGCCGATCCGGAGGGATACATTTTCCGCTGGCTGATCGGTTACAGCGCCCTGTTGGGACCAATCGGTGGAATCATGATCGCGGATTACTTCCTCGTGCGGAGGCAATCGCTCAACGTTGAGGCGCTCTATCGTTGCAATGGAGAATACGGCCGCTTCCAAGCCGGGGCCCTGCTCGCGCTGGCGCTCGCCATCCTGCCACATGTCCCGGGCTTTCTTGTCGAGATCGACTTGATCCCGGCCACGTTTGTACCGGGTTTTTTCCGCACGCTTTATTCGTTCTCCTGGTTCTCGGGATTTGCCATCGCGTTTGTTCTCCACCTGACCTTCAAAAAACTTCTCCGCTCATGAACCTTCCAACCTTTGATTTTACACCGGAGCCTTACACCGGCCCCTCCGCCGCCGACGTGCTGGCCCTCCGCAAGGCACATCTGAATCCCGCCATCTTCCACTACTACCGCGAACCGCTGATGATCGTCCAAGGCCGCGGGCAGTATCTGTTTGACGAAAAAGGCCGGCGTTACCTCGACGCATTTGGCGGCATCGTGACCGTGAGCGTCGGCCACTGTCACCCACACGTCACCGACGCCGCGGTCCGGCAGATGGAAACGCTCCAGCACACGACAACGATCTATCTGCACCCGAACATCGCCCAGTATGCAAAGGCACTGGCGGATCGGATGCCGGGCGATCTGAACGTTTGTTACTTCGTGAATTCCGGGTCGGAGGCCAATGACCTCGCACTCCTCATGGCGCGGGCCTACACCGGAAACTTCGACGTCATCGCTTTGCGGAATGCGTATCACGGCGGGAGCCAGTCAACGATGGCGTTGACCTCGCACCACACGTGGAAATTCAACACACCGCACAGCTTCGGTGTGCACCACGCGGTCGCACCCGACCTCTACCGCGGACGCTGGACATCGGCCGATTCCGGCCCCCTCTACGGCCAGGAGATCGCGCAGGTCATCCAATACGCCACGCCCGGCCGGGTGGCCGCGTTCATTGCCGAGAGCATTCAGGGAGTCGGGGGCGCCGTGGTATTTCCGGACGGCTACCTGCGGGAAGCGTACCACCACACGCGTGCGGCGGGCGGTCTTTGCATCGCGGATGAAGTTCAGGCGGGGTTCGGCAGAACGGGCACGCACTACTGGGGATTCGAAACCCAGGGCGTCATCCCGGACATCGTCACGATGGCGAAGGGAATCGGCAACGGCTGTCCGCTGGCAGCCGTCGTCACCACACCCGAAATCGCCCGTTGCCTGGCGGAGCGGATTCACTTCAACACGTTCGGCGGCAATCCGGTCGCCTGCGCACAAGGTCGCGCCGTGCTCGAAGTCATCGATCAGGAAAAGCTCCAGGCCAATGCTCTGTCGGTCGGAAACCACATCCTCGCCGGCCTGAGACAGCTCGAGCAAAAACACAGCTTGATCGGTCAGGTTCGCGGCATGGGGTTGATGATCGGTTGCGAGTTGGTCCGGGACCGGGATTCCAAGGAACCGGCACGAGATGAATGCGCACGTGTTTTTGAACGCTGCCGCGAATCGGGCCTCCTCATTGGAAAGGGCGGTCTTTACGGAAACGTCCTCCGGATCAAACCACCGATGTGTCTGAATTCGGACGACGCCGATTTCCTCCTCGCCGTTCTGGATGATGCGCTGACCCGCGTCTGATCAGTTCGTTCCGGCGGAGGGCAACTCGCGCAATGGGATCGCGCTGGCCGGTGCCGGAGTCGGCCTCGCTGCCGCGACGGCTGTGCCGGACTCTCCCCCGCCGCGGTAGTCCGCCACTTGCTTCGGCGGCGTTTTGTTCGAGGCCAACCGGACGTACTCGAGGATGCCTTGTGCAATGCTTCGAGCATAGCCATCGCGCCACTGGCGGGACGCGACTTTGCGCGCATCTTCCGGATTCGTCAGAAACCCGCCTTCCACCAGAATCGCCGGTACTTTCGCGAGTCGGAGCACGGCAAAACGAGCACGCTTGACACCACGGTCATACATTTCCATCCGACCGTGCATCGCGTGGTAAACCGCATTCGCGAGTGCAAAACTCTCCAGATCGCTCTCGTTGCCCGCCTCGCCGGCCATGTCGCGAACAGTGACCTGCTCATAGGCGGTTGATGGAGCACCACGTGGCGTTACGCAGAAAATCTCGAAACCATTGGCCTGATGATTCCAATCGGCGGCATTGAAATGAATGCTGACGAGGATGGAATTGGGGATTCGATTGGCAACGGCGGCGCGCTGCGGCAGTTCGACGAAAGTGTCGGAATTTCTTGTCATCACCACCTTGAGCCCAGCCTTCTTGAGTTCGTCCCGCACCCGCCGCGAAACATCGAGCGCGAAGTTCTTCTCGAACTCATACGGGCTCCGGGCTCCCTTGTCCTGTCCGCCGTGTCCGGGATCCAGTACGACTGTTTTCACCGGTTCGAATCCCGGAATCATCTGCGGACGGAACGCGGGTTCGATCGTTTTCCCGAGATCCAGCCGCGAGACGAGCATCAGATCGCCCTTTTGCCGGACCGGAAATGCCAGCCAATGGGCGACGCCGTTGAGAATGATCAGGCGGCTATTGCTTGCCACAACGAGTTCTCGATCGTCACCCCGGTATTTGCGCGTGTTTGGTTCCGGCGCGGATTCATCGCCCATCGCGTAAAAGGATGCGACTTCCGTCAGGCTGACGTGGTCCCGGCCGTCGACCTGGTGGATCTCCCAGGCGCCGGCAGATGCCCCGGCCATCCAAGCCAGCACCGCCACCATCCGCCGGAAAAACGTCGCGGAGATCATGGCGACGTTATTGGAAGCTCAAAGGCGGCGTGGCATCCGGGGCCACCACCTGCATCTCACGGGCCGGAGAAAGCGGGTGAACCGTCGGTTTGACTTGGAGGGTCACGTTCTTCCCATCGCGCACAATCTCGATCTCGGTCGGGTCACCCGCAGTCAAAAAATAAGACCCATCGAGCACATCCTCACTCGAGCGAATTGGCGTCGACGCGATTCGGACCACCACATCGCCCGCTTTCAGGCCGGCTTGGGCGGCCGGCGTGGATTCATCGACGACTTCGATGCGCGCCGTCGATCCGCCCTGCTCGAGGCTGGCGTCTTCCACCTGAACTCCCACCCAACCCGGACGAAGTTCCCCGAAACGGACAAATTCCAAGCGCACCTTTTCCGCAGCCCGGATCGGGAGGATGTGACAACCGGTGCCCCCTTCGAGCCGTCCAACCAAAATCCCCACAGCCTCGCCGCGCATGTTCAACACCGGTGCCCCCCCTTGGCCGCGCTGGACAGGCAGGTTGGCCCGGATGTGCGTGGTGGAAAAATATTGGCCAAGGTAATCGCGGTCAAAGCCTGCCACGAACCCAAAGCTGGGACACGATTCCATGTCCTCGGGATAGCCGATCATCACGACAGGCGATGCGACGGCCAATTCCGACGAGTCTCCAACCGGGATGAACGGGCTGTTGGCCTCGATCTTGAGCAAAGCGATCCCACTCCGCGGATCGCTGACGAGAACCTTCGCCGGCAATTCGCGTCCGTCGTGGATCACGCTGACCTCGTCGGCTTTGAGAACAATGCCGGCGTGCGTGTAAATCGTCCCCGCGGGATCAGCAAAAAATCCGCTCCCAAACCGGATGCCGAAGTTGTCCTTGGCCCGGACTTTTACGACAGCCGCACGGCGGTCCTTGAAAACACGGCCGACCTCGCTGGAGATCGAATCCGCCACACTGGCCGGGGCGGTGGGTTGCTGTTCGGCCGCAAGCGGACCGCTCACCCATGCGACCGACAGGAAGATTGCGGAAAGCCTAAAAGCTCCGCGAAGACGCATAACTCACCGGACGGGTCGGCAGCACGTAGTGCACAGAAGGAGAACCGGTGGAAGTCAACGCAACCGGCTGAGGCTCCCCAATGGGAATCGATGCCGCGGACGGCGAGGAAAGGGTCAGCGGAGGCGTTGGCACCGAATTCGCCGCCAAGCCGGCAGAGTCACCATCCGGCCGTCCCATGATCAGCGCCGAGGCTCCAATCGCACAAACCACCATGGCTGCGTAGGCCAGACGGGGAACTTCAAACGATGGCGCAATGGATGCGATCCAATCGTTGAAACGCTCCCAGGGGGATTGGCGGAGCAGTTCGGCCCGTTGGCGGGTTTGGAACTCGACCAGGAAATTCTCAAAATAGCCTGGTGGCGGCTGCTCGTAACGCTTGAGACGGAGGAGTTTGGAAACGGAGTCTTCGTCAGGCATGGCGTTGAACTAGGGTTTGATAAACTCTTGAAGGTGATTTTGCAACTGCCGGTGTGCGTAGAACAGCCGGGACCGAACGGTGCCCTCGGAGATCCCGAGTATTTTCGCGATTTCCGCGTGGGGCATGCCTTGAATGTCAAACATCGTGACCACAGTCCTATGCTCAATGGACAGTTTCATCATGGCCTCGTTCAATTTTTTTTGAAGTTCGGACAGGTTGGCTTGATGCCTGGGGTCGTTCTCCGGGGTGGCGGAGATGAATTCCGGGTCATTCGCAATGCCGTTGTCGACATCATCCAAGCTCATGGTGGCCCGGCGGCTCCGCTTTTTGAGGAAATTGATCGTCATGTTGGCCGCAATGGAGTGCAGCCACGTGTAGAAACTGGATTTCCCCTGAAACCCGCGGATCGAACGGTAAGCCTTTGAGAACACATCCTGGAGAAGATCATTGGTGTCCTCGTGGTTGGACGTCATGTTGTAGATGAGGCCGTAAAGGCGCGGGGTGTAGCGCACGATCAACTCATCGAAAGCCCGCGCATCGCCGCGCTGCGTGCGGGCGACCAGTTCGTCGTCGGGAGTCTCGGTGGGTTCCATTCGCGGGAAGGGCGTCGCTCATATCACAACGACGAATCGTTGCGGAGCGAAATCCTCACAACCGGGGCAAAACGTCCCGCAATAACCGAATCAGATCCGCGGCCGCCGCCCGGCCCATTCCTGTGACTTCCTCATGGCTGAGCGGCTCTCCGGATAACCCCGCCCCCCAATTGGTCAAACAGGAAAAGGCGGCTACCTCCATGCCCAATGCGCGGGCCTGAATGGCTTCCGGCACGGTCGACATGCCGACGGCATCCGCTCCGATCCGCTGCAGCATGCGAATCTCAGCGGGCGTTTCATACTGCGGCCCCGGCATGGCCGCGTAGACACCCTCGTGAAGGTGCACACCAAGCCGGGAGGCCGCCTCGCGGAATGTCTCACGCAGTGTATTCGAGTAAACTTCGGTCAGGTCGACAAAATGCGGTCCTCCCCGCAAAGGGGACTGGCCGGTCAAGTTGATGTGATCGCTCAACATCATCCACGTGCCCGGCGGAAAGCCGGCATTCACCGTTCCGGCCGCGTTCGTGAGGATCAGCGTCCGAATCCCAGCCTCGCGAAGAAGCGAAATCCCGCGAACAACATCTCTGGCGTCCCAACCCTCATACAAGTGGACCCGACCTTGTGCGATGACGAGCGGCGTTCCCTCCAGCTTCGCCAGAACAAAACGGCCGGCGTGGCCGGGGACCGACGAGACGGGCAGGTCGGGAATGCTCTCGTAAGGGATCACCCCCTCGTGTTCGACCGCGTCGGCAAACGGTCCGAGGCCGGACCCCAATACAATCGCCGTGCGGGCCCCCAAGGCGGAAAGTGGATTCGAATTCATGGGAAATCAGTCTCGGAAGACGATAGCTCGCGAACCGTGAACCAGCACGCGATCCTCGACGTGGAACCGCACACCGCGTGCCAAGGCGAGGCGTTCGCAGTCCCGTCCCAGACGGACAAGATCGTCCGGTTCATGGTAGTGCTCAACTCTTGCGACTTCCTGTTCGATAATCGGCCCGGCGTCGAGATCCTCCGTCGCATAATGGCACGTCGCCCCGATCAACTTCACTCCCCGCTCGAACGCCCGGCGATACGGATTCGCCCCGACAAACGCCGGCAGGAACGAATGATGAATGTTGATCACGCGGCCCGCAAATTCCTGACAAAGCCAAGCCGGCAGGATCTGCATAAACCGCGCCAGGATGATCAACTCCACCCCCATCTCGCGGAGACGCGTCGCCAGACACTCGAACGCCTGTTCCTTCCCCCGTCCGAAATCGATCACCTCGAACGGGATCCCTTCCCGCTCAACCACCGTGCGGCAATCCGGATGGTTCGACAGGACGACGGGCACCTCCATGTTCAACTCGCCGGACCGCCACCGCCACAACAAATCCCACAGGCAGTGGTCCGCACGGCTCACCAGAATCGCGGTGCGGATCGGGCGGCGGGCCGGACGCAAAGTCCACTCCGCGCGCATTTCCCGCATCAATGCCTTCACTTCCGCCCGAAATGGCACGGTGTTCTCGGTTCTCAGACCTCCCTCGAAGGCCAGACGCGCAAAGAACCACTTGGCGACCGGATCGGTATACTGGCTCACATCCAAAAGGTTGCCTCCGGCCGAGGCAATGAAGCCGGTCACCCGCGCCAGCAGGCCGACGGCATCCGGACAGGTGAGTTTGAGAATCGTGACATCCATGCGAGTACAGAAAAAACCCTTCCGGCCGAAACCGGAAGGGTTTTTCAAATAGGCTTGGGCTAACCCGCTCTTAGAACGAGAAGGTCACCTTCGCACCGCCCCAAACCGTGCTGGGGTTGGTCGTGCCCCAGAGGTTGTAGAAGGCGTAGCTGTAGGCAACGTAGCCGTAGATGCTGACCACTTCGCTCAGCTTGATCGGAAGACCGAGGCCGAACTCGAGGTTGTTGGCACCGTTGAAGAAGTCGACGTCGCCATTCTCTTCCAAGCGAGGATTGTACTGGAAGTTCGTGCCGTAGGCGATCCACGGGGTCAGAGCGATCACGTCTTTGTAAACCGGGATGCTGCCGTCCACGCGGAGGAGGAGGTAGCTCGAGGCGGCTTTGACGAAACCGTTCGCGGACGAACCGTAGTTCGGGCCGAGGTTGAAGTAGTAGGCGATCGACGGAACGACGCTCATGAAGCCGAGGTCAAACGTGTAGGCAGCCTTCACGTTGAGCTCGTGCGCATAGAGGTCGGAACCTTCCGGGAACACGTAGTAGAAGATATACCCGGCACTGAGGGCGAGGTCGCCGAACGTGTGGGTATAGGTCGTGTAGATGTCCACTTCCTTGTAGGAGGTGTTCTGGGTGCCGAAGGCAACCCACGAACCGACCGTGAGGAAGTCGTTTTCCGTGATGTTCCAGGTGAAGCTCAGGTCGGTCCAGTAGATGCCCGAGCCGTAGTCGTCCGTGTCACCGTAGGCACCGTGCGAGAGCACGTTGACACCACGGAACATGTAGAGGCTGTCCCAGCCGGTGCTGAGCGCAGCGTTCCACCACTGGGTGGGCTCTTCAACGACGACCTTCTCCTTGAAGGTTTTTCCATCACCGGCGAGGACCGGGCTGCCCGCGAGGACGGCCGCGACACTGGCCAGCGCAACGATTTTGGTAGCGATTTTCATGTGATTTTTTCTCCTTTGTTTTTTGGTGGTTCCATCAGGCCCCGCCAAGGCGGGATCCAACTTCCCCGTTGCACGCCATCAGGCATGTCGAGTGCCTAAACAGCATGTGATGTGCCAAGTTCTTGGCCCGATGCCACCTTCATGTCAAAACTTTTTTCGGTTTTTTTTGAACACTTTTCTTGCAGGGGTGTCACAGGGGGGAGTTCGGGCATGGTGGCCCGGAAAAGGACCGCGGGTGGATCAGGCGGCGACGACGTGAATGTCGTCGGGTTGGATGCGGGCGAAGACGCTTTCGCCCTCGTGAAAAGCGAGTTCCTCCTGGTCCGCATTGGCGAGAAGCGCGCTGAGTTCGAGTCCCCCTTGGGCGATAATTGTCAGGTCATCGACAGCCCCCTTGAAAACCTCGGCGGAAATCCGGGCCGGGAAGGAGTTCAAACCACGGGGGTCTTCCCGATGCAGCCGGATTTTCTCCGGGCGGAGGGATAGCAGGATCTTGGAGCCGGAGATGGATTCACTTTCCCGAACTGAAAGTTCGAGCCCGCCCTCGAGGCGGCAGTGCACGCGTCCATCGGCCTTCGAGAGAACCTCGGCCTCGACAATGTTCGTCTCGCCAATGAACGTGGCGACGAATCGCGTGGCCGGGCGATAGTAAATCTCGTTGACGGTCCCGATCTGCTCAACGCGTCCCGCATTGATGACGGCAACCCGGTCGCTCATGGTGAGGGCTTCCTCCTGGTCGTGCGTCACAAAGACAAACGTGATGCCGAGGCGCTTTTGCAGTTGCTTGAGCTCGCCCCGCATCTGGGTCCGCAGTTTTGCGTCCAAAGCGCTGAGCGGCTCATCCAGCAGGAGGACTTTGGGTTCGCAGACGATCGCGCGGGCGAGCGCGACCCGCTGGCGCTGGCCGCCGGACATCTGGGCCGGCTTTCGGTCCACAAGCGCACCCAGCGAAGTCATTTCGACCACGCGATCCACGCGGGCTTTGATCTCGGCCCCCGGGACCTTTTTCATCCGAAGCCCGAAAGCGATGTTCTCGTAGATTGTCAGGTGCGGGAAAAGCGCGTAGCTCTGAAAGACCTGGTTCACATCCCGCCGGTAGGGCGGATCATCCGTCACGTCCCGGCCACCGATCAAAACCCGACCTTCGCTCGGCGTATCAAAGCCACTGATCAGGCGCAAACAGGTGGTCTTCCCGCATCCCGACGGCCCGAGGAAGGTCATGAATTCGCCTTCGCGGATCTCAAAATTCACATCGCGGAGCGCGACGAAGGTGCCGAACACCTTCGAAACATCCCGCAATTCCACCATCGCTGCCATGGACCCGGACGCTAACGGGAAAGTCCCCGCCCTGCCAAGATTTTCCCCCGGACCCGTCCTACCACTGAATGACTGAGCTGGCAAAAGTCAGCCCGCCGCCGAAGACGACCAGGAGGATGTAATCGCCCACCTCGAAGCGACCGGTCCGATTCGCCTCGTCCAAAGCGATCGCAACCGCTGCGGCCGACGTGTTTCCGTAACGGTCCAGATTGATGTGGAATTTCGACATCGGGAGTCCCAGTCGTTCCGCCAGCGCCTCGATGATCCGGCTGTTGGCCTGATGGGGAATGATGCATTGAAGGTCGTCGGGCTTCAGGCCGCTCTGCTCCAGAGCCCGACGGGACGCGGCGAGCATCGACGTGACCGCCTGTTTGAATGTCTCGCGTCCGTTCATCTGGAGCGTGTTCAATTTCAGGTCGACGTTTTCCTTGGTGATCGGCATGGCGCAACCACCGCCGGGCATGTGCAGGATGTCGCCGTAGTTCCCGTCGCTGCCCATGTAAGTTGTGATGACGCCGTGCGATCCCGCACGGTAGCGGAGAATGGCCGCTCCGGCCCCATCCCCGAAAAGCACGCAGGTGTTCCGATCCTGCCAGTTCACGATCGAACTCAACTTGTCCGCACCAATCACCAGGATCGTGCTGTAAGTATGGTTCGCGATGAACTGCTGGGCGACCTCGACCGCGTAGAGAAAACCCGAACACGCCGCGTTGACGTCCAGACACGCCGCATTCTTCGCCCCGATGATCCGCTGGACATGGCAGGCGGTGGACGGAAAAAACGTGTCCGGCGTGATCGTCGCGACCAGGATCATGTCGATCTCCTCGGCGGTCACTCCGGCATTTTCCATCGCCGAGCGCGCCGCCGCGGCGGCCATGTGACTCGTGAACTCCCCGGCGGCCGCAATCCGGCGTTCCCGGATGCCCGTCCGCTCGACAATCCACTGGTCGTTGGTATCCACCATGGCCTCCAGATCCGCGTTGGAGAGGATCCGTTCCGGGACATAACTGCCTGTCCCGATGATGGAGACTGTGCGGCTAGGCCGCCGCTCCTTGGGGTGAGGATACATCTTCATGAATGGGCCGGATCGCTTCCACGATGCGGGTGTTGACCTTTTGTTGGACGGCAGCCCGTGCGACGCGGATGGCGTTGCGCATGGCCCGGGGCGAGGAATTGCCATGGGCCTTGATGCAGATGCCGTTGACGCCGAGAAGCGGCGTTCCGCCATACTCCTCGGTATTCGTGCGATTGCGAATGGCTTGAAATGCCCCCTTGGCGAGCAAGGCACCGAGCAAGCGGATCGGCGAGGCCTTGAGTTCCGCCCCCAGCCAGGAAAAAACCGACTTGGCGAGGCCCTCGATCGTCTTGAGCACGATGTTGCCCGTGAATCCGTCGCAGACCACGATGTCCACCGGTCGCTTGAAAATCCCGTGCCCTTCGACGTTTCCGGCAAAATGAATCGGCGCTGTGGCGAGCAGCTGATGGCACGTCTGGCTGAAGTCGTTCCCTTTGCCTGGCTCGCTTCCAATGTTAAGCAGGCCGACCTTCGGATCCTCGATGCCGAGCAATTCCCGCATGTAAATGGATCCCATCACCGCAAATCCCACGATGTGCTCCGGCGCCGGGTCAATATTCGCACCGCCGTCGATGAGCAAAAACACCCCGCCTTCCGCGGGGATGAACACCGCCAGACCCGCCCGCTCGATGCCGGGCAAAGTCCGCAACTTGATCGTCGCCGCCGCAACGAGCGCTCCAGTATGTCCGGCGGAAACCACCGCGTCCGCCTCGCCGGCTTTGACGAGGTCAATCGCCCGGCTGATCGAAGAATCCTTTTTCCGCCGTACGCTGTCCAAGCCGCTGTCGGTCATATCGACGACCTGCGAGGCGGCGTGAAACGACACGCGGTCCATGAGGCCGCTGCTGTCGTGCTGGGCGAGTTCCGCCCGGATCTTTTGCTCGTCCCCGACAAGGATCACCGAAATGTCCGGAAAATCGCGAAGCGCAGCAACGGCTCCGGCGACGGGGCTCTTGGGGGCGAAATCGCCACCCATGGCATCCAGAGCGATCTTCATGCGGGGGAAAACCCGGCGTGGCGGCTCAATCGGCGTCGATCGTGAGGACCTGGCGCTTGTTGTAATAACCGCAGGCCGAGCACGCCACGTGGGGCAGGACACTGGCTCCGCATTGCGGGCACTTGCCGAGTTTCGGGGCGCGCCAGCGGTTCGCTGCCTTGCGGGTGCGAAGGCGCATCTTTGAAGTTTTGCGTTTGGGAACTCCCATAAGAGTCTAATGTGATGTCGGTTTCAATTTGTCCAACGCATCCCATGCCGAGGAGCCCCCTGCGGAGCCCTGCTGGGAGGCGCGGGAGGCGCCCTCGTAAGCAGCCGGACGAGTCGTTGACCCGCCCCCGTCATCACGTCTCGGATGAGGAGGCAAGACGAGATGAATATCCTCCCGGGCCGCCGGGGTCAAGTCCATCAGTTCACCTCCTGAAAGCTCCATCTGCATCGCAAACGGATCCACCACGATGTCCTTCTCAAAATCCTCCAAGGTCGCCACGCAGCGGAGGCGAACCCGGACCTCCAACCGTCCGGTCGCAAAAAGCCCGCCGTCACTCAACCCGACATCCAGCGAGTAGCGCAGCGGCGACACAGGCGTCGCCCCGGCTTCCTCCAGTCCCAACGGACCCGGATTTTCCTCTCCCTCCAGGTGGAGCGTCTGGCCCTGCGGGATCTGGCGGAGGTGGACTTTCATGGCGTCAACGTACCATCCGACAATCCCGGGGGTCAACGCCGGGGCAAGGCACGGCTTGACCGTCGGGCGCGCAACCCCGAATTTCCCCCGCATGAGCCACCACCCGAGTCCGGACCGCTACCAGTCGATGCCCTACCGCCGCTGTGGACGGAGCGGCCTGAAATTGCCGGCTCTCTCGCTGGGTCTCTGGCACAATTTCGGCGGCGTCGACATGTTTGAAAATTCCCGTGCGATGATCCTGCGGGCGTTCGATTTGGGGATCACCCACTTCGACCTCGCCAATAACTACGGCCCGCCGCCGGGAAGCGCGGAGGAGACACTCGGACGCGTGCTGGCTTCCGACCTCGCTGCCCACCGGGACGAACTCATCCTGTCCACCAAGGCCGGTTATCACATGTGGCAGGGGCCCTACGGCGAATGGGGCTCCCGCAAATACCTCCTCGCCAGCCTCGACCAGAGCCTGCGGCGGATGCAGGTGCCCTACGTCGACATTTTCTACCATCACCGGCCCGACCCCGAAACGCCTCTCGAGGAATCGCTGGGAGCCCTCGTCCACGCGGTCCGCTCCGGAAAAGCTCTCTACGCCGGCATATCGAACTATCCCGCCGAGCTCGCTGCCCAAGCCGCCAGGTGGCTGCGAGCCGAGGGCGTCCCGCTCCTGATCCACCAGCCGAAATTCCACCTGCTCGACCGCGGATTGGAATCCGGTGGACTTTCGGATGTCCTCATCGAGGAGGGCGTCGGCGCGATCGCATTCTGCCCCCTGGCCCAGGGCGTTCTCACCGATCGCTACCTCCATGGTATCGAACAGGGGAGTCGCGCCAGCAAGGCCCACGGATTTCTCAAACCCAACCATCTCACCGACGAAACGATGACCCGCGTGCGCGCCCTGCAGGAAATCGCCCGCCGTCGCGGCCAGTCGCTCGCACAAATGGCTCTTTCCTGGGTCCTTTCGCGACCGGCCGTGACCAGCGCATTGATCGGTGCCAGCCGGGTTTCTCAGATCGAGGAAAATGTCGCCGCCGCCAGCCAAACCACGTTTTCCGACGAGGAAAACCAGGCGATCGACGCGGCCTGCAGCCTCTCAGCCACCTGAGCCGTCAGGCCAGCAAAGGCGCGATGAGCGTGCGGACTTTCGCGTAGATCGGATGCCGCCCGGCGCGGCCAAGTTCCGCGAGGAGGATGTCCGTGATCTTCTCGCGGCCCGCCCCCAGCGTCGGAAGCGTCTCCGGCAAACCCGGAGCCTGGATGCACCCGTGGTAAAAATCCGAACCTTCCGGCCGCCGGATCTCAAAATGCGCGTCGGAAGTCGCGAGACGAACTCGCGAAATGCTCGGTCCCTCGCATTCGGTGATCCGAAACCCGGTCGAGACCCCATTCTTCGAAACAAAATATTCCTCGGCCAGGAGCGAGTGCAGGGACCATCCGAGTTGGACCGCCAGCCAGCCGAGCAAAAGGACGGCTGTCGTCCGGTGCCCCGGCGCGCAATCGATTTCAACCCGATCAATCTGCGGTAGGCGTGCGAGCGCCTCCGAGTGGTCGAACATCGTCGCGAGCGCAAAACGCGTGTGGTAAAGCCGCGCCCAGTTCAGGTCGCACAAATACGGCGCCGACTCGCCCATCGCCGCAATCTGGTCCAGGAGCGAAAACTGCACCGCTGGCGCCTTCCAACCCGCGCTGTCAAAAAGCAGCCGATCGACCCACGCCCACAGTTTCTCGTCGACCCGTTCATGAAAGTCCCCCTGCCACCAAAAGCAGAGCGGCAGATCGGAATCCAAATGCGAAAACACAATATTCGGCAGCGCGTCCGCCGCATCGCCGTCCAGTTGAAACGTGATCTGCTCCGAGCAAATCTGCCGTCCACCCTTTCCCGCGAGATGGCAATGCGCGCTGATCCACGCCCGCGCGCGGGACTCCGCCGCCTTCGGATCGGCCAAAATGAGAATCGCACGGCACGCGTGCTGGCCGGCAATTTCGGAAATGATCGCCGTATTCCGTGCCAGCGATTCCGGACACTCGCAATAGATCGCGAGATTGATCAGAGAAGCCCGCGTCTTCGTGTCGTCGCTCGACTCCCAGAGGCGTCCGAGTTCCTTGTCGATCCGGCCGATTTCCACCGGGATCCCCGCATCGATCACGGCTTCCATCAGAGCCGCCTCCAGGCCGCGCCGTGCCGTTTGATGAGTTCATCGGCTTCGCTCGGCCCCCACGTGCCGGCCGAATAAAAGCTGATGTCGTCCGAGCGGGTCTGCCAGGCCTCGCGAATCGCATCGACAAATTTCCAGGCCTCCTCGACCTCGTCCCGCCGTGCGAACAACGTGGCGTCGCCGCTCATCGCGTCGAGCAGAAGCCGCTCATACGCCTCCGGCGTCGCCTTTCCGAAACTCGTGCCGTAATGGAAATCCATTTTCACCGGCTCAATGCGCAGGCTCGATCCCGGCATCTTCGCACTCATGCGCAGCGAAACGCCTTCGTCCGGCTGAATGCGGATGACAAGCACGTTGTCATCTACCGCCTCCCCCGTCGCCTTAAAGAGGACCGGTGGGACACTCTTGAAATGCACCGCGATCTCCGTGCCGCCCTTCGGCAGCCGCTTGCCCACCCGCACGAAAAACGGCACACCCGCCCAGCGCCAGTTGTCCACGTTGATCTCCAGCGCGACATACGTCTCGGTTTCCGACTCCGGATTGACATTCGCCTCGTCCCGATAGGCCGCCACCCGCTTGCCATTGATCGCCCCCGCACCGTATTGGCCGCGCACGGTGTGACGGAAGACGGCCTCGCCCGTCAACGGGCGCAACGAGCGGAGCACCTTGACCTTCTCGTCGCGGATGGCATCCGCATCCAGCCCCGCCGGCGGTTCCATCGCGGTCAGGCACAGGAGTTGGAGCAAATGGTTCTGCACCATGTCTCGCAGCGCTCCCGATTTGTCGTAATAGCCCGCCCGGCCCTCGACGCCCAGCGGCTCGCTCGCCGTGATCTGAACGTGGTCGATATAGCGCGCGTTCCACATCGCCTCGAAAATCGCATTCGCGAACCGGAGGACCATGATGTTCTGCGCCGTTTCTTTCCCGAGATAATGGTCGATGCGATACGTGTCCGCTTCGTCGAAGGCGTCCTCGACGAGGTCGTTCAACTCCCGCGCACTCGGCAAGTCGGTTCCAAACGGCTTTTCAACAATCACCCGCGCCCAACTCCCCTCGCGCGCCTTGTTCAGCCCGCTCTTCCGCAGATTTTCCAGGATGACGGGAAACTGGTCCGGGGCCACCGCCAGGTAAAAAAGCCGGTTGCCGCGCGTGCCCCGCGTCGCATCCAGTTCGTCCAAACGCGTCGCGAGCGACTCGTAGCCCGCATATTGGTCAAACTCGCTCCGATGATAATAGATCGACGACGCAAAACTTTCCCACAGCTCGGGATTGATCGCCTGACGCGAAAATTTCTGCGCCGCCTCGTGCAACTCGGTCCGGAAGACCTCGTCGGTTTTGTCCCGGCGCGCGAATCCGACGACACTGATCGCCGGCGGCAGGGCCCCATCGGCCGAAAGATTATAGAGCGCAGGAACGAGCTTGCGGTGCGTGAGATCGCCCGTGGCCCCGAAAATGACAAGGGTGCAGGGCTCCGGCAGCGCACGGCTGGTCAACCCCTCCCGGAGCGGATTCACGGACTTTTCAGATGACGGCATAGGACCGGACCTCATACTGCTTTGCATCCGGGCTTTCAACCGCGAAGGTGCGCGGCATGACATGGGAGTCGCTCGCCGCACGCGCCGAATCGCTCGTCGCCACCACCATCGCTGAACTGCCCGAGCCCGTCCGCGCCCGGCTTGCCGACGTCCCTGTCGTCATCGAACGCACCCCCTCGCCAGACGACATCGAGCTTGGCATTCTCCCAGACACCCTCGGCTACTTCGACGAAGACCCGCTCGGCGTCACCCGCATCCGCCTCTGGCTCGACAATATCTACGACTTCGCCGACGGAGACCCGGACACGTTCGACGAGGAAGTTCGCACCACACTCCTCCACGAAATCGGACACCTCCTCGGCTGGGACGAAGAAGAGATCGACGAACGCGGACTCGGCTGACGCTCAACCTCGATACTCCAGAAGATCGCGAACCTTCGCGACCAGCTCGCTGCCAAAAAACCGTCCGGTCAGGTGCAGCGCCAGATCGATCGCCGACGTGATCCCACCCGCCGTGACCACCGTCCCCTCGTCCACAACGCGATCCTTACAAACCGTCACCCCGCGCGCAGAAAGCTCCCCTAGTGCCAGATGGTGCGTCGTCGCGCGCCGATCCGCCAGAAGCCCCGCCGCCTCCAGAACGAAAACCCCCGTGCAAACACCCGCGACCACTGCTCCGTCCGCATGCGCCGCCGCAATCCAGCGCGGAACCACACCGTCTGCGATCACCCGCCTCACCCCCGTGTCACCGCCGGCCAGCCACGCACCCCCCGGAACCACAATCAAATCATAATGCCCCTCCGGCGCCCCGAGTTCCCCCATCGTCACCCCATGGAACGCCCGCACACTCTCCGCCCCGCCGCATTCCACCAACTGACACTCCACCCCCGCCCCGCACTGCCTCGCCAACCCAAACACTTCGAACGGCCCCACCGCATCCAACTCCTCCACTCCCTTAAAAACCGGTATTGCCACCCGCACCTTCGCCATGCCCCACTCTCGCAACCCAAACGCGCCCCTGTCCAGCCCACCCACCCGAAGCATGGCTATCAACAAGGGTTTGGACCCGGGACCTTTCTGCGGCGGCGCCCCGGTCCGGCCTCAGCGACACCGACCTCCAAATGGATTGGCTTGCCGGATTGCTGGGAAAACCCGATCGAGAACACGCAATCACTCCGCCGAGAGAAATTCGAAAATCTTCGCAACTTTTCCGACCGGCTGGGGTTTGATCCGGCGATTATGAAAATCATTCTCTCTGTTGCCCTCGGTCTTCTGGTCGCCTCTTCGCCCGTCTTTTCCGAGGATGCCGCGAAGCCGAAAAAGGACCCGGCGGAGGTCTTCGCCAAGAAAGACAAGGATTCCAACGGCTCCCTCTCGAAGACGGAGTTCACCGCCAACGCCAAGGACAACGCAAAAGCCGAGGCGAACTTCGCCAAGAAGGACAAGAACAAGGACGGATCGGTCAGCCTCGAAGAATTCACCGGAAAGGCCAAGACCGACCCCGAGTAAGACGGCCACGATGCCGCCCGGCGTCTGGTCACCAGGTACGTCGCGGCCTCTGCAGCCCAAAACTGACGCTTGGCCTAATCCACCGGGCTTCCCGTAGCCGTCGGGAACAACAACGTGGCCGCCGCCAGGCCGGATTCTCCCGCGACGCTGTAATACAGCAGCACCTTGTCGCCCTCGACAAAAATGCACGGATCGCGGACCTCATGGACCGGCCCCTCGGCCGCGCCCATTTCCGAGACCCGGATAGGCCGATTGACGCCCTCGTAGGGGTACTCCGGCCGAAGGACCTCGATGGGTTCGGACGGAGCCCATTGGGTCCAATCCCCCTTCAGGTCCACACGGGCGCACAGGATCCTCTCGGGAGCGTCGTCCTTGCGCGTGTAGAACACGAGCAGGTGGTCGCCACGGTGCAGAATGGCGGCATGACGCATCCGAACGTTTTCCCGGCGTCCATGGGCATCGTCGACCACGACGCTGGGGATCAGGCGCTCCGGCCGCTGCGTCCATGGCTCAGCGGGATCCGTCGCGCGGTAAAATCGACCGGTATTCGCGAGCGCATACCAATAGCCGTCATGGCGGAAGACTCGAAAATAAGAAGTCCCCAGCGGCGTTTCGCCGCCGGTGAAATGGAGTCCGTCCGCCGATGTGCAGCGGACTGTCACCTGCTCGCTTCCTCCGCGCGCATCGACGCCGTGCACGTAGATCACGATCTGGCGGGCCTCTTCGTCCACGTGCACGTCCGGCGAGGCGATGTGGTCACGCAGGGCCGGAACACCTTCGACCGGCAGGACGCCCGGCTCGTGGATTTTCCATGGGCCAAGTGGACTGTCGGCATAGGCGAGCCGGATGTGCTTTCCGTTGTGGTGGGCGAAGTAGAGATAGTAGCGCCCCAGCGGATGCTCGACCCAATCGGGAACCCGGATCAGCGAGGGACCATTGATGTTGTTGCCAAGACTCGGCGAATGGGCCGGGGTCACAACCGGGTTTCCTTTGAAACGTTCGGCCACGACCACCGGTTCACCAGCCGAACTCTCAGCAAGCCCCCATGTCATCATGCCGAGAATGAATCCTCGAACGCACACGGACCAGGTCGTCGGCATCGGGACTTTCATTTCGGAAAAGCGGAAAAAGCATTCTCCTGCAAGCGGGCACGGGTTGCCAGTTTTCAATCGTTGATTCCCACGGCATCCACCAAGTGCCCGCGACGGGAGTCCCGCAGCGTGCGGGCGGGCTGAAGCCAGGCTTTTCGGCTCCGATCCCCGATAACCCTTTGACAAACGGCCAGTGCAGTGCAATAGCCGGCCTCGTCTATGAGGGTGAAAAGGACTCGATGATGAATGCCATGCTCAAAACGGCCGGTGCCCTGATGCTCGTTCTCCTTGGCCTTCCAAATACCCAGCTCGCCCAAACCCCGGATGACACCGTGATACACCGGAACAACTTCTATTTCTGGGGCAAGGAATCGAACGTAAACGTCAACACGCCCGACGATCCAAAATACGTCAAAGTCCCGGCCCCGACCAACGTCCAGTTTGTGTGGGGCGTCAATCCCGCTTACACGTCGAATTCCACAGCGTTCAGCATCACGGCCGGCCAGCCCTGGGACGGCACCGTGACGGCCGTAACCGACAGCACCAACACCTCGCAGTGCATCCTCACGGTGAATGCGGGTCGCAAAAACTCCACCGAGCCGTCGGATTTTTTCAAAGATGCTGTCGGCAGCGGCGGGGCGATGGGCGGATGGGATGTCTTCAGCGACGCTCCCGACAAATTGAACTTTGCTTTCGTAGGAACCCTTTCCTTTGATCTCGAGGGCACCTCCTACTCCTTCTACGTCGCGCTGGGCCAGGGCGATCAGGGCGCTAGCCACAACTGGTGGCTGGGCGGACCCGAAATGTTGGAAGGCACAGAACCGTATCCCGAGAACGTTTTGGCTCCGGTGGGATCGCCTTCCAACAATCAGCTTTTCAACATCGTGGCTGCCGACGTCGATACTTGGGACATCTATCCCCTCTTCGTGCCGGTTCCCGTCCCCGAACCATCTGCGGCGGGACTCGCCATTCTGGGCTTGGCCCTAGTCGGCGTTTTCTCCCGGCGCGTCCGCAAGAAATCCGCGTAAGTCCGGCTGCCGCCCGAGTCGGCGGTCAGCAAAACCCCTTCGCGCCTTTTGCGACCAACCCTGGCGGGATTCTCAAACCGGCAACTTGGGCGGGATTCGGGACCAATGAAACGGGGCTGGCGGGTGCAACCGGAAGCTGGTAGGCAACGTGGGCATGATTCGGAATGTTACCCCGACGGTCGCATTGGCGGCTGCCCTGATGCTGGCTGCTTGTGAGAAGCCGAAGCCCGAAGCGCCCCTCCCACAGGTGACCTACACGACCGTGGTCAAGCAGGACGTGACCGCCACCGGAACGTGGGTTGGGCTTTTGGATGGTTTCCAGAATGCCAACATCCAGGCGCAGGTGACCGGTTACCTGCTCACGCAAAATTACAAGGAAGGCTCGTTCGTCCAGAAGGGGACCGTTCTTTTCACGATTGATCCCCGGCCGTTCCAAGCGGCCCTCGCCCAGGCGCAGGCCGACTACGCCAAAGCCGTCGCGCAGGCGCAGCTTCAACAGATCACCCTCCAGCGGCAGACCCAGCTTTTCCAAACCAAGGTCATCAGCCAGCAGGAATACGACACGTCATTCCAGGATAACCAGGCGGCGATCGCCGCGGAAGCCGCCGCGCAGGCGAACGTGCAAGCCGCGCAGGTCAATCTCGACTACTGCACGATCAAGGCGCCCTTCGACGGCATAGTCGGCGTCGCCCAGGCACAGATCGGCGACCTCGTCGGTCCCGGCGGACGCACCGCGGTTCTCACCGAGATCTCGCAACTCGACCCGATGAAGATGAATTTCGCAATCACCGAGTCCGAATACCTCCAGGCTGCCGACCTGCTCGCGCGCCTGCAAAGTCGCTCGCCAGACCAAAAGACCGAAGGCCGTCTGACCCTCCGCCTCGCGGATGGATCCGAGTATCCGGCGAAGGGCGCGTTCGATTTCGTCAACCGTCAGGTCAGTTCATCGACGGGTACGATCCAGATCACGGCACTCTTCCCGAACCCACAGGGAATCCTGCGCCCGGGGCTGTTCGCACGGGTCACCGGACCGGTGCAGGAAATTCCCGGTGCGCTCCTCGTGCCGCAGGCTTCGATTGCGGAACTCCAGGGCAACCAGTTTGTGATCACGCTCACGCCGGACAACGTCGCCAAGCCGGTCTTCGTCAAACCCGGTCCGACCGAAGGACCGCTCCAGGTGGTCAAGGGAGCCCTCCAGGAGGGAATGCGCATCGTAGTGGGCGGCGTCGAAAAAGCGCGTCCGGGCACGAAAGTCAACGCCTCACCGTACCAGCCACCACCGGCCGCCTCCCCCAGCCCGGCCGCAACCGGCACTCCCTCTCCGACTCCCGCCCCCTGACCGGCCATGTCGAATTTCTTCATCCGCCGCCCGATCGTGGCGATGGTCATTGCGATCATCACGGTCATCGTGGGTCTTGTTTCGATGGCCGGACTGCCGGTCGCGCAATTCCCGAACATCGTCCCACCGCAAATCCAGGTCCAGACGACCTACGTCGGCGCGGATGCGTTGACGGTGGAACAATCGGTCGCCACGCCGATCGAGCAACAGATGAGCGGCGTCGAGGGCATGGAATACATGTACTCGATCAATGCCAACAATGGCATGATGACGCTCAACGTCATTTTCGGCACCGATACCGAACCGACGACCGACCAGATCCTCGCCCAGATGCGCCAGACGCAGGCCGCGTCGCAGTTGCCGCAGGATGTCCGCAACTACGGCGTCACGGTTGAACAGGCGCTCTCCGCACCGCTCGGTGTCTTTGTCCTTTATTCTCCGAAGGGAACGTTCAATCCCACGTTCCTCGCGAACTACGCCTACATCAACATCAACGACCCGCTCACCCGCATCGACGGCGTCGGCAGCGTGAGCATCTTCGGGGCCGGTCAGTATGCCATGCGCATCTGGGTAAAACCCGACCGGCTCGCGACGTTGAACATCACCGTGCCGGAGGTGATTCGCGCGGTGCAGGCCCAAAACAACGTGAATCCCGCCGGCCAGATCGGCGGCGAACCGGTGCCGCCGGGCCAGATCAATACGTTCACGGTCAACACGACCGGACGGCTTTCAACGCCGGAGGAATTCGGAAACATCGTCATCCGGGCCAATGAGGACGGCTCGATTGTCCGTGTGAAGGATGTCGCCCGCGTCGAGTTGGGCAGCCAAGTTTACAACCTGCGCGGACGCTTCCAGGGTCAGAACGCCGCGATCGTCGCCGTTTACCAACTCCCCGGTTCGAACGCCGTCGACACGATGAAACAGGTTCGCGCTCTGTTCGATGAACAGGCGAAACTTTTCCCCGAGGACCTCCAATACGAAGTCGCGCTCGACACCACGCTGGCCGTGACCGAGGGCATGAAGGAAATCGTGAAGACGCTCTTCGAAGCGATGATTTTGGTGATCATCGTCGTCTTCATCTTCCTGCAAGGATGGCGCGCCACCCTGATCCCGCTCATCGCCGTGCCGGTTTCGCTCATCGGCACCTTTGCATTGTTCCCGCTCCTCGGATTTTCGATCAACACGCTGTCCCTGTTCGGCCTGGTCCTCGCGATCGGGTTGGTCGTCGACGATGCGATTGTCGTGGTGGAGGCGATCGAGTCCCACATCGAGGAGGGTTTATCACCCAAGGACGCGGCCTTTAAAGCCATGTCGCAGGTCTCGGGTCCGGTCGTCGCCATCGCGTTGATCCTGGCTGCGGTATTTATTCCGACGGTCTTCATCCCGGGCATCACGGGAGCGATGTATCAGCAGTTCGCGGTGACGATGGCCGTCTCGGTTTTGATTTCGGCCTTCAATGCCTTGAGCCTGAGCCCGGCACTGGGCGCCCTTCTCCTGCGTCCGCGCAAGGAACCACGTGGCCCGCTCGGCGCGTTCTTCCGGGGCTTCAACAACATCTTTGGCAAAGCCACCAACGGTTACGTCACCGTCTGCCGCGGGCTCATCCGCAAGGTCGTGCTGAGTCTGGCGATGGTCCTGGTGCTCGGGCTGGCGGCCGGTGGGATCGGCGCCAAAATGCCATCCGGCTTCATTCCCGAAGAAGACCAGGGCTACCTCTTCGGCGTCGTGCAGTTGCCCCGCGCCTCGTCTCTGCAACTCACCGACGCCGCGGCCTCGCAGATCGAGGAAATCCTCCGCAAGACGCCGGGCGTTCAGTATGTCACGAGCATCGTCGGGTTCAACCTGCTCAGCACGGTCCAAAGCACTTACACCGGATTCTTCTTCATCACGCTCGAAGAGTGGTCGAAACGCAAGACACCCGAGTTGCAGGTCGATGCCATCCAGCAGCGGATCAACGCCGAGCTCCAGAAACTGGCCGAGCCGACCGCGGCCTTCGCGTTTCCCCCGCCGGCGATTCCCGGCATTGGAACATCCGGCGGCGTGACATTCATGCTCGAGGACCGTACCGGAGCCGATGTCGAGTTCATCGCCAAGAACACGCAGACGTTCATGGAGGCGGCGCGGAAGCGGCCGGAATTCTCCAGCCTGTTCACGACGGCTCTTTGGGACGTGCCGCAGTATTTCCTCAAAGTCGACGAAGCACAGGCGATGATCCAGGGCGTTTCCCTCACCGACGCCTACGAAACGATCCAGACATTTTTCGGCGGTTACTTCGTCAATTACTTCAACCGCTTCGGACTCCAGTGGCAGGTCTATGTTCAGGCGGAGGGAGACTTCCGGACCGACATCGGGAATCTCGGATTGTTCTATGTGACGAACAACCGCGGACAGCCGGTTCCGGTGTCATCGTTCACCCAGCCGGAAAAATCCTACGGCCCGGAATTCACGATGCGCTACAACATGTTCCGCGCCTCCCAGATCAGCGCCTCGGTCGCCCCCGGCTACTCGACCGGCCAGGCCATGCGCGCTCTGGAGGAGGTCTTCGCGGAAACCATGCCGCAGGGCATGGGCTACGACTATTTCGGCATGAGCTATCAGGAACAACAGGCCGCCGAAGGTGTGCCTCCCACCGCCATCTTTGGACTCTCCCTGCTCTTCGTCTTCCTGATCCTCGCCGCGCAGTATGAGAGTTGGACGCTGCCGTTCAGCGTGCTCCTTTCCACGCCGGTCGCGGTCTTTGGAGCATTTGCCGCCCTGTCGATCCGCGACATGCAAAACAACCTCTACGCGCAGATCGGCCTCGTCATGCTCATCGGCCTCGCCGCGAAAAACGCGATCCTCATCGTCGAATTTGCCAAGGACGAATACGAGAAAGGCAAACCGCTCGTCGAAGCCGCGCTGGCCGGCGCCAAATTGCGCCTGCGACCGATTCTGATGACGGCGTTCGCGTTTATTCTCGGGACGGTCCCGCTCGCAATCGCCTCCGGCTCCGGTGCCGTGTCCCGCAGGATTCTCGGCACAACGGTCATCGGCGGCATGCTCGCGGCGACGCTCATTGCGGTCTTCCTGATCCCCGCCTGCTTCTATTTCGTTGAGAAGTTTTTCGTCGGCAAGAAACCCACCGAAGAAAAACCGGCGGAGCCGGTCGGGTGATTTGAGGCGAGCGGTCAGGTCGCGACCTGACCGCCCCGGGCCGGGCGGGCGGCGTTTTGGGTTCAGGAAAACCTGCCATGAACCCACTGCTCGCCTGCGTCTCCTGTAATGCCGAGTTGATCGAGACCATTTTTGGTCAGAACTGGCTTCCCCTCACCGGGATGGTGGTCTCTCAGTTCCTCTTCGTCGGCATCATCGTTTCATTCCTCGACCGCCTGCGCTGATGGATTTCCGCGCTCCGGCGGGGCCCACAGGTCCTTTGATCCGCGCGGGAACCTTTCTCGGCCTGGGGCTCGGCGGATTTGTCGACGGAATCCTGCTCCACCAGGTGCTGCAATGGCACCAGATGATCTCCAACATTCTTCCGCCGGACACGCTCAACGCGGCGAAGGTCAACATGTTCTGGGATGGGATTTTCCACGCCGGCACATGGATGCTAACCGCTACGGGCGTGGCCGGCCTGTGGATGGTTGCGTGCCGGTCCGACGTGCCGCGATCCACCATGATCTTATGGGGATCGCTCCTCTTCGGCTGGGGTTTGTTCAACCTGATGGATTCCGTCTTCGACCACTACCTCTTCGGCCTGCACAACGTTCGGGAAAATGTCCCGGACGTCTGGGCATGGAACCTCGGATTCCTCCTCCTCGCGGCCTCTCAAACCGTCGCCGGCTGGATGATCATCAGCGCGGGACGCCGGCGGTTGCGTTCAAGCTACCGGTGAACGAAAAACCCGGAGACCGATAGGTCTCCGGATTTCGGTAACGTTTGGCTTGGTCGATTCTGAAGGGGAGCGAATTACTCCTCCCCACCGTCATCTCCACCGTCATCTCCACCGTCATCTCCGCCGTCGTCGCCCCCATCATCTCCGCCGTCGTCATCCCCTCCGTCGTCTTCCTCTTGGTCCGATTCCTCGTCCATCTCTTCGTCGCCGGTATCCTCTTCGTCGACTTCCTCGTCCATCTCTTCGTCGCCGGCGTCCTCTTCGTCGGCTTCCTCGTCCATCTCTTCGTCGCCGGCGTCTTCTTCGTCGGCTTCCTCATCCATCTCTTCATCACCGGCGTCCTCTTCGTCGGCTTCCTCTTCCATCTCTTCCTCACCGGCGTCCTCTTCGTCGGCTTCCTCATCCATCTCTTCGTCACCGGCGTCCTCTTCGTCGGTTTCCTCATCCATCTCTTCGTCACCGGCGTCCTCTTCGTCGGCCTCGTCATCCATTTCCTCGTCGCCGCCATCTTCCTCGTCGGCCTCGTCATCCACTTCGTCGTCTGCGGCGTCTTCGTCGTCCGAATACTCGATCTCTTCCGATGCCTCTTCGAAGACCTCCTCGTACGTCTCCCAGGATTCGACTTCGTAGATTTCCTCGGAAACATAAAATTCCTCGAGCACCTCAAAGTCCGGACTCATGGTGGACCAAACGGTATAAAACTCGGGATATTGGATCTGAATGACTTCGCCGTAAGCGCGATAGTCGTTCTGAAGACCGCCCAGCAACGCGAGCAAGATCGCGTAGGCCGCGCTGTCCAGAACATTCATGTTCGCAAGCCGTCCCGCGCGGGATTCGAGCTGGCGTGCCATGCGGTAGGTGGGCGAGTTCTTCTTGGCCTTCCCGCGAATCTCGGCGAGGCGCTTCTGGATTTTCGATCCCTCCGCGCGAATCTTCGCGGCCCGCTCTTTCTGGGCCGCAGTGAGTTGCTTGCCGGACTTGCCCACCAAGGCTGCCGCTCCCACATTTTTCTGAAGCACCGAAGACAGCTCACGCAATTGATTCAAACCGGCGTTGACTGACTTGTCTTTGGCGCCCAGCGCCTTCCACGAGGCCGAAGCCTGGGCCACCGACCGGCTCAGGCTGTCGAGAGTTTTGAGGAACGCGGCGTCCTTTGCCGCATACTGCTTCGACAGCGTTGCGAGGTCGCTTTGAACCGATTTGAGCCCCGCACGGAACGGCCGCTCCAGAGGCGATTTGGCCGGCAGCTTCGCGGCACCGGCGGCCACCTGGCCGGCGGCCTTGTCCATGGACTCGAGGATGTCCGGGACCGACGACTTTTTGATGGCTGCCGGCGACTGTCCGCTCGTTTGGGCGGAAAGTTCGCGGGGCTGGGCCACCGCCAGAACGGCGGCGACCCCCAGGGTGAGGATGCGTGTAATCATGGATTTATTCGGAGCCGGGTTCGCGCAGCGGAAGGACGCCCACCTGACGGGCTTCGGCGATGTCCACCAACGAGTAACTTGGATTTTCAGAATCCTCATCGAGGAGGCCGTCCTCGTGCTCGCGGAAGGATTCGTTACCCGCCTTGACCGCCTCTTCGAAGGTCGAACTCGACAACATTGTTGTCTCGATGCAGGCGAAATCAGATTCCTCGTCATCCAGATAGACACCCAGAAACATGTGTCCGGGAATGGAAACGAGGAACGGCTTCAAGCCCAACTTCATGAAAACCGACGCCAGCAAAACCGTACCGTCCACGCAGTTGGCCTGCGCGGTTTTCACCGAATCGCCGATCAAGCGAACGTGCTGCGCATAGACCGAATCGTCGTAAACCGACGGCTGCGTGATGCTGCTGTACGAAAACCCGCGCCGTTTCAAAACGTTCCAGACCGCCTCCATTTCCTTGAGCACGGCGTCGGCATCGCCTTGATAGCCTGCGAAAGCCTCGACCTCGCCGGAATTCAGAGCCTCCGAAAGAATCTCGTCAACAATCGGGTGGTTCTCGTTGACGTAAGCCGCGAACATCACGTCCAAAGGGGTGTAGTCGCCGTCCTCATGCATGATGCCGAATGGGCAGTCATTCACCGAACGCGCGACCATCCGTTCCTGCTTCTCCTCGGGTTCGCCGCCGTCGACAGAGACCTTGATCGAGACGACTTCCGGAAACGGCTGTCGAACCCGCAGGAGCGTGTCGTAATCGTAACGCAGAACCGGGTACACCCAATACTCCTTTCCCTCCTCTGGCAGATCGACCGTGATCGAAGAAGGCTTGATCAACTTGTCGCTCTCCACCGTGACTTTGACCTTTGCGTCGTCTTGGGGAGCGACGATGGCTGCACCAAGCATCCCCATCGGATCTCCCAGGACATCCTCCGCCGGTTCCTCGTCCTCGTCCGGTTTGAAGGTCGCGGTGGCAACGATCACCGAAGGATACAGGTGCGTCCCGAATTCCGAAACGATCGACCACTCCAGATCGTCCCCGGCCGTCAGGCAGACAGCTGATGAAACCATCAGGCCGCAAACAAGATGCAAAAAATTGACCCTCATCAATGACTCGCCAAAACGTCTTTCAACAACCGGTCGCACGTCAATGGGATTTTTGCCGGGGATTCGGCGCCGGTGGGGATGGCGAGATCGCTCTTGCGGTGTCGCGGAAAATATGGGTTTCTCGGGGCCATGTCATTGACCACGCCGCACCTTCCGGCCGTCGGGCTGGTGTCTGAATTGTCGAAGGAAGACAGGGACACCCTGAGCTCGTATGGAAGTTTTCATCTGGCGAATCCGGGAGATGTTTTGATCCGCGAGGGCGAGCCGCACGGTAAGCTGTTCTTTATCATCAGCGGGCTTCTGCACGCGCGGCGGAACGACGACGGCCGCGAGGTGCTGCTCGGGAAGATTTCGCAGGGCGAGTGGGTCGGCGAGGTGGATTTGTTTGATCCTGCGAGTGCAGTTTGTTCGGTCGTGGCGATCGAGCCGAGCCAGTATTGGGTGATCCCCCGGGCTGACTTGGAGGACTTCATCAACAACTACCCGGCCGCCGGCATCCAGATTCTCATTGGCGTGGCGGGAACGCTCGGACGCCGTCTCCGCGCGGTGACCAAGAAACTGGTCGAGGAAACCGAACTCGCATCGGTCCGCAATTCGATTTTCCGGGAGTGATCACTCGGCGCGCGGTTTTGGTTTTTTTCACCGCGGCGGTGGCGGCGCTCACAGGTTGCGGCGGGAGCAAGCCGAGCAACGAGTTGGTTGTCGGAATGGACCTTTCCTATCCTCCGTTCGAGACGATCGACCAGTCCGGCAAACCGGAGGGAGTCAGCGTCGAACTCGCCAAAGCACTCGGCGAAAACCTCGGACGCCCGGTCCGCATCGAAAACATCCCGTTCACCGGGCTGATCCCCTCTCTGCAATCCGGCAAGATCGACTGCATCATTTCCTCGGTGACCGACACGCCGGAGCGCCGGAAATCGGTCGCATTTTCGGACCCGTATTTGACGATTGGCCTCGCAATTCTGGCCTCCAAAGATTCGCCGATCCAGAGCCCCGCCGACCTCGATCAACCCGGCCGGACGATCGCGGTTCGTCAAGGCACGACCGGCGAAGTTTGGGCGCGTGCCCATCTCAAGAATGCGAAGCTTCTCTCGGTCGAAAAGGAAACCGCGGCGGTGCTGGAGGTGATCCAAGGCCGGGCCGATGGATTCCTCTACGACCAGATGAGCGTTTGGAAAAATGCCGCGGCGAATCCCGAGACAACCCGCGCCATCCTTGAGCCGGTCCGGCAGGAGCAATGGGCGGTCGTCCTCCGGCCGGGCGATGAGGAACTCCGCAGGCAAGTGAATGAATTTCTTGCCGAGTTCCGCGCTCAAGGGGGATTCGACCGCCTCGGCGACCGGTTTTTGAAGGAACAAAAGGACGCCTTCCGCGAACGCGGGATCCCGTTTTACTTTTGAAACCCGTCGACAAATCCCGCTTCCATCGGTCCCGCCGACTGTGTTCACTGGCGCGGCAGTCATGAATCCGGTTCAGCAAGTCATCCACCGAACGATCGAGAATTTCCCCGGCTACTCGCCGGATGATTTCCGGGTAACCGCTGTCGAAAAAGGAGGCTCGGACCGGAAATTCTGGAGGATCCGCGCGGAGGACCGCTCGATGATCCTCATCAAATACACCGGCCAGCGGGAGGAGAACCGCCACTACGTCGAGATCGCGCAATTTCTCGCCGCGTCCGGCGTGCAGGTGCCGCATGTGTTTTTCCACGACGCCGCCGAAGGGCTGATCTGGATGCAGGATCTCGGCGAAGAGGATCTGTGGTCGAACCGCGAGGCAGCGTGGGAAACGCGGCGCCCGCTCTACGAATCGGCGCTGATCGAGGTCTTCAAGATGCACACCGCCGCCACCCGGCGGCTCGACGGCGTTCCGCTGCGACTCGAACGGGAGTTCAACGAACAGCTCTACCTCTGGGAACAGGGCTACTTTTTCGAACACTGCCTCGCCAACCACTTCGGACTTCCGTCCGCGGAGGTCCAGCGCCTTTCCGGATTGCGTGCGCTCCATGAAGCCGCCACCCGTCTGGCCTCGCGGCCGCGTGTGCTCGTCCACCGGGATTTCCAATCGCAGAATGTCATGGTCAGCGGTGGAACGGCTTGGTTGATCGATTTCCAGGGCATGCGACCCGGCCTCGCGCAATACGATTTGGCGTCGCTGCTCTACGATCCCTATGTCGAACTCGCCGCTGCCGAGCGGGAGGAATTGCTGGCATTTTACATCCGGCTCGCGCGCCGTTCCGGCGTCGAGATCGAGCCCGATTTCGAAGACATCTTCCACTGGTGCGCGGTCCAGCGCCTCATGCAGGCGCTCGGCGCCTATGGTTTCCTCGGGCTGCAAAAAGGCCGCACCGACTTCCTGCGCCACATCCCGGCCGCCCGGCGCAACCTGCGGGAAGTGGCGGCCAAGCTCGACGGCATGGACGAATTTGTCAGTCTCCTGGACTCGCTCCCATGAAGAAAAGCCCCGAAACGGTCATCATCCGGCGCATCACGCCCGAACTTGACGGCGGCCGCTACGCCATCAAACGCCTGCCGGGCCAGGAAATCGTCGTTGAAGCCGACATTTTCAAGGAAGGACATGACGAACTCGCCGCGGTTCTCAAATGGCGGCGGGAAGGCGACGCGACCTGGCGGGAAACCCCGATGACGCTTTTGGTGAACGACCGCTGGACCGCCACGCTCAATGTGACGTCTCCCGGCGCTTGGGAGTTTACGATCGAAGCGTGGGGCGATGTCTTCTTCTCCTGGGTGCATGAACTCGAGAAAAAATTCGGAGCCGGACTGCGCGACCTCCAAAGCGAAATCCTCGAAGGCGCCGCCTTTGTCGAAGCGGCGGCCGGCCGGGCCAAAAAGTCGCCGGATGCGACGGCTTTGAAAAAGTTCGCGGCGTCTCTGCGCGCCGCCGACGCCGAAACCGCCCACACGCTCGCGCACGACGCACTCCTCGGAGCGCTGATGACGATCCATGCCGACCGCTCGCTGGCGACCGTTCACGAACCCGCCCAGCCGGTGTGGGTCGACCGCGATCGGGCTGGGTTCGCCGCCTGGTATGAATTTTTCCCCCGCTCGGCGGAAGGCAAACCGGACTCCGGTTCGACGTTCCGTGACTGCCTCGGTCGGATTGATGACGCGAAAGCGATGGGCTTCGACGTGATCTACTTTCCGCCGATCCATCCGATCGGCGAAACCGCGCGCAAAGGCCGGAATAACTCTCTCCACTGCGAATCCGGTGAGCCCGGTGTGCCATACGCGATCGGCAACTTCAAACACGGCGTCAATGGCGGCGGCCACAAGGACGTTGCCCCCGAACTCGGAACCCTCGATGACTTCGATTGGCTCGTCGCCGAAACCCACAAGCGCGGCATGGAAATCGCTCTCGATTTTGCCATCAATTGCTCGCCCGACCACCCGTACGTGCGAGACCATCCCGAGTGGTTTTTCAAGCGCCCGGATGGCACGATCAAATACGCCGAAAATCCGCCGAAGAAATACCAGGACGTTTACCCGCTCAATTTCCACAATCCTGCCTGGCGCGAGCTCTGGGACGAATTGCGCGATGTCGTCCTGTTCTGGTGCGAACACGGCGTGCGCATTTTCCGCGTCGATAATCCGCACACCAAGCCGGTCTCGTTCTGGGAGTGGATGATCGCCGAAGTGAAGGCGAGGTTCCCGGACACGATTTTTCTGAGCGAGGCGTTCACGAAGCCGAAGATGATGCACGAGCTGGCCAAAGCCGGCTTCACGCAGAGCTACACGTATTTCACTTGGCGGAATACCAAACGTGAACTCGCCGAGTATTTCGCCGAATTGGTCGAAACATCCGACTTCTTCCGCGCGAATTTCTTCCCGAACACACCGGACATCCTCCCCGAGTTCCTGCAAAAAGGCGGCCGGCCGGCGTTCCTCATCCGGGCCGTGCTCGCGACGATGGCCTGTCCGGTCTACGGGATCTACAGCGGATTCGAACTCTGCGAAAATGCCGCGTTGCCCGGCCGTGAGGAATACCTGGATTCGGAGAAATACCAGTTCAAGGGCCGCGACTGGAATGCGCCGGGGAACATCAAGGACTACATCACCCGGCTCAACCAAATCCGCCGGCAGAATCGCGCCCTCCAGGAATACGCCAACCTGCGCCTCCATCCCGCCGAGAATGAAAACATTCTCTTTTTCAGCAAAGCGACGGCCGCCCTGGACAACATTGTCCTCGTCGCGGTAACCGTCGATTGCTGGAACCCGCAAACCGCCTTCGTGCAGGTGCCGATCGAAGACTTCGGCATCGCTCCCACGGAGCCCTACGTTGTCGACGACCTCCTCACCGGTGAGCAATTCACCTGGCGCGGAGCACGGAATTTCATCGCGCTGACTCCCCACACCCGTCCCGCCCACATCTTCCGGCTCCGCCGCCTTCTCGACCGGGAAGACGGCCGCGACGTTTTTGCCTGAGAACCACCATGAAACCCGCCATCCACATCGCACTCGTCGGAATTTTCCTCGCCTCGATCGCGCTGGCCTCGGAACAATCGGTCCGCTCCAGCGACGGCCGCCTGAACTTGAACACCGCCCCGCTTGCCGATCTCGAACTCCTGCCCGGGGTCGGCCCGGACATCGCCCGGCGCATCATTGACGCCCGGCCGTTCAAATCCGTAGCCGACCTTCGCAAGGTCAAGGGCATCGGCCCCAAGGCCTTCGAACAGCTCGAAGGTTATGTTTTTGTCGAATAGGGACCGCGGCTTTGCCGTCGTAACCAGTTGAAAAATCCGCGTCCGCCGGTAGCTTTCTGACCCATGTCATTGGAACGCAGCCTGCTCGCGACGCAGGGCTATATCGAACTGGAGATGCTCGCCGAGGCGCTGCAGGAATTGGACTCTCTGCCCGCGACAGACCGAGACCGCGAAGAGGTGCTGCAATTGCGCTTGTTCATTCTGATGCGCGGACGCGTCTGGGCCGAAGCCCTGAAAGTCTGTGACCGACTGCGGGAATTGCACCCGGATTGCACCACGGGCTACATCCACGGGGCGTTCTGCCTGCATGAGATGGGCCGCACCGCGGAAGCCCGCGACCTGCTCCTCGCCGGGCCGTCTTCTCTGACCCGTGAGGCGACCTACCATTACAATCTTGGGTGCTACGATGCGGTGCTCGGTAATCGCGAGTCGGCGCACGAACACCTCAAGATCAGCTTCGAGTTGGATAAAAAATTCCGCGAAATCGCGAAATACGATCCCGATCTGAAATCGGTGAGCGACCTCCTCTGAGCGCGCTCGACCACGACATGCCGGGTCGCCTCGAGCGGGCGTTCCGACACAATTTCGAAAACGGCCGCGAAGTCGGCGCCGCGGTCGCCGTGTGGAAAGACGGCGAGGAAATCGCATCGTTCCAAGGCGGATTCCGTGATGCGTCCCGATCCGAAGCGTGGAACGAACGGACAATGGTCCTCGTTTGGTCGGCCACCAAGGGGCCGGCCGCAGCGTGTGTACTGCGGGCCTTGGAGAATGCGCATGTCGAACTCGATTCGCCGGTCGCGGCGGTCTGGCCGGAATTCGGAGCGTCCGGAAAAGCGCACCTGACGTTTCTCGATGTCCTCTCGCACGCCGCCGGGCTTTGCGCGATGAGCGACCCGGGCATCCCGGCCTTCGACCACGCGGCGGTCACCAACGCCCTCGCCGGCCAGGAACCGATCACCGAAGCCCTCGGCCGAACCGCCTACGGACCTCGCACGTCCGGCTTTCTTTTCGACGAGATCGTCCGCCGGCTCAGTGGGGCCGCCACACTCGGCGAATTCTGGAGGCGGGAATTTGCCGAGCCGTGGGGGCTGGATTTTTGGATCGGCCTGCCGGATACAGAGGCCGCTCGAACCGCTGCCATCCTCCCACCCCGCTCCATGGGAAATTCGGACGACCCATTTCTTCGCGCCTTCGGAAATCCGGCCTCACTTACCCGGCGGGCATTCGCCGGTCCGGCCGGCCTCGCGTCGCCTTCCGCCATGAACCAGGCTGCCGCCCGGCGCGCCGGCTTTGCGGCATTCGGCGGGATTGGCACCGCCTCCGCACTCGCCAAATTCTATTCGAAACTCGCCGAGAATCCGCCAGCCGCCGCCACGCGTCGCGTGAACAACGGCGTCGACATGGTGCTGCACCATGAGATTTCGTTCTCCGCCGGGTTCATGCTGGACCCCATCGACGCCTCCGGCTCGAAAGTGCGCCAGACCATGGGCCCGACATTGACGGCATTTGGCCATCCGGGAGCCGGTGGAAGCCTCGCATTTGCCGATCCGGAAAACGGGCTCGGCTTCGCCTATGTGATGAACCAAATGGAGCCCGGCGTCTTGCCGAACGACCGGGCTTTGAATCTGGTCGCCGCAGTTTACGGCACCAACTCGCGGTAGAAACCCTCCAGCGCCGCAATGGCAGCCGCTTGTTCAAATTTCTGCCGGACCGACGCTGCGGCCGAAACGCTGAACCCGCGATACAACTCCGGCGACTCCGCCAGCCGTTTCATCGACGCCGCGAGGCCGGCGGAATCATTTTCGGGAGTCAAAAAGCCATCCCGCCCATCCGCAACCGCTTCCGGGATTCCACCGTGGCGTGTTGCAACGACCGGCAGTCCGGTGGCCATTGCTTCGAGCATGGAATTGGGCACGCCCTCCTGATCCTGCGAAGCCGTCACACGACTGGGATGCACAAAAACATGCGCCGCACGATAGAGCGCTGCCAGGCCTTCCTGGTTTTGGAAGCCGGCGAAGTTCACCGCCTCGGTCACACCGAGCGATGCGGCGAGTTCCTGTAGTTTGCCGAGGAGCGGTCCTTCTCCCGCAACGGTCAATCGACCACCTGGAAACGCTCTCCGGAACTCCGCGAAGGCTTGAAGCGTATTGTCCAAACCCTTCTTCTCAATCAATCGCGACGCTTGGACGAAGTGCCAGCCGCCGTCGGTCGGTGCCGATCGCTCAATGGCCGGGAATTGCTCCAACGGAATTCCGGTTCGATTGATCCGGATCTTCTCCCGCGGACAGCCGAGTCCGACAAGCCGCTCCGCGAGCGATTCGCTCCGGGCCAGGACCATCGGCAAAACCTGAAGCAACTCACGAAGCCGGTCGACATAACCCGGCTCACCCTCACGCGGCATGATGTCCATGCCATGAAACGAAACCAATACGCGGCCCGGCCAAGCCTTGATGAATGGCAGCAAATGAACGCCGGTGTGGCCGAAATACACATGAACCAGATCCGGGGCTCGACGCTCGAAAACCGCCGTCAATTGCCGGTATTCGCCCCGGTAGAAAAGCGCCTCCTCGCCCCGGATGTATTTTTTCCAGAATCGCTTCAGAAAGAATATCCGTGGTCTCGGCAGAACCTCGATGTCATCAAACGGATACTCGCCCGCATTTTCCCGGTGCCGGGTGACCACAAACGTCCGCACCCCCCGCAAGCCGGTGACCTGGCGGTAAATATGCCGCATTTCCTTTTTGAGGAATGTGGTGCAGTAGCTGGCGACAAGCGGACGGGTCATCGGGGCATTCAGGAAAAACGATGCCCCGGGCGCGGGCGAGAGGATTTTCGCGAGTCATTTCCGCGGCCCGGTGGTTAAATCCCATCACTCCCGCGCGCTGCATGGACCCCGATCACCCTGACGAACCGGACGACATCGCTCTGATGCTCCGGGTTCGTTCCGGCGATGAAGACGCATTTGAAACGCTGGTCGAACGCCACCAATACCGGGTCATCGGAACCATCGCCAAAATGCTCGGCGGCGAGAGCGACGCCGAGGACCTCGCGCAGCAGGTCTTTATCCGCGTGTGGCAAAGTGCGCCGCGTTACGAACCGGGGGCGAAGTTCACCACGTGGCTTCTCACGATCACCCGCAACCTCGTTTTCAACGAATGCCGCCGACGCGGCCGGGCCCGCCTCGTGCCGTTCGAAACCGACGACGAATTCGGGCCGCGGGATCGTCCGGACCCACAAACGCGCACCGCTGCGGAACATTCTGTCGAACACGAATTGGAACAGGCGATCGAACAGGCGATCGCCGCCCTCCCCGAGCAACAGCGCCTCGCACTCGTCCTTCGCCGCTACGAAGACCTTGCCTATGAGGAGATTGCGGAGGTTCTCCACGTGTCGGTGCCATCCGTCAAAAGCCTCCTCTTTCGCGCCCGCACCGAGTTGAAGGAACGCCTCGCCCGCTATCTGACGTAATCCGGCTTCCCGTTTGCCACGACCCCGGGCATCCGATACTCTTGAGGTTTGTCAAATGTCGGGAACCACTCTTGAAATCCTCCTCATCCTCGCGCTGCTGATCGCCAATGGCGTGTTTGCCATGGCCGAAATCGCCGTGGTTGCCTCCCGCAAGGCGCGGCTCAAAACCCTCATCGAAAGCGGCAGCGTCGGCGCCAAACTCGCGCTCGAACTCGCCACTTCTCCGGGCAAATTCCTTTCGACGGTCCAGGTTGGCATCACCCTCGTCGGCGTTCTCGCCGGTGCCGTCGGCGGTGCCCGCATTGCCGGCGCTCTCGCCGAGCAACTCGCGCAGATCCCCGGCATGGCTCCCCACGCCGGCTATCTCTCGCTCATCATCGTCGTCAGCATCATCACGTTCCTGTCGGTGATCATCGGCGAGCTCGTCCCGAAACGCCTCGCCCTGAACAACCCGGAACGCATCGCCGCCTTGCTCGCACGGCCGATGAACAGCCTTTCTCTGATTGCTTCGCCGCTCGTCAATCTTCTCAACCATTCGAGCGATTTCCTGATGACCGCGCTCGGCGTCAAGAAAACCACCGAAAACCAGGTGTCCGAAGAAGAAGTCCGCGTCCTGATCGACGAGGGCCTCAGCGCCGGCGTGTTTAAGAAGGCCGAGAAAGAAATGGTCGAAGGTGTTTTCGAACTCGACGAGCAAACGGCCGGCGACCTCATGACCCCGCGTGCCCGCATGATCTGGCTTTCCCTCGACGATCCCGACGAGGAAAACTGGCGACGGATCGCCGGAAGCGGCCACTCAAATTTCCCGGTCTATCAGGAAACTCGCGACAACGTCATCGGCATGATTTCCGTGAAAAGCCTCTGGGCGAACCTTTCGCTCGCCGGCCGCGTCGAACTCCGCGCCCTGGTCACTCCGCCACTCTACGTCCCGACTGCCATGCCCGCCGGCAAGCTCATCGAGCAATTCAAGAAATCCGGCAAACACATCGCCTTGGTAGTCGATGAATTCGGCGGACTCCAGGGCCTGGTGACGCTGAATGACGTCATGATGGCGATCGTCGGGAATTTGCCCGAACGCGAACAGCGGCACGACCCGAAAGCCGTCCTTCGCGAAGACGGCACATGGCTCATCGACGCCATGCTCGACATCGACGAGTCCAAACGGAGCCTTGGCATCGAGGACGACCTCCCGGGCGAATCCGAAAACCGGTTCACCACGCTCGGTGGTTTCATGCTGTTCACGCTTGGCCACATTCCGCACGAAGGCGAAAAATTCCAGTGGGACCGCTTTGAATTCGAAGTCATCGACATGGACCGCCAGCGCATCGACAAAGTCCTGGTGACTCCGAAAGCCCCGAAAATCGAGGATTCCAAGGACGAAGATCCGGAAATCTAGGCACTCGCGGCCCGCCCGGGTGCCTTGGACGGTGGCATAGCCAAAGCCCCCTCAATCCACGACTGATCAACCCAAAAGAACGAGTCAACCATCCAGATCGCGGAAGATCTGGTGCACCCCCCCGGGCTCGAACCGGGAACCAATTGATTAAGAGTCAACTGCTCTACCATTGAGCTAGGGATGCAGAAGCGGGAGGGAGGTTATACGGCGGCCGAGTGCGGGATGCAAGCGGGATTCGAATCCGACTTCAGGGCAGGACCTCGATGGCGGTCAGGGCTGGGATTTCAATCTGCGGGTCGCCGCGGAATTCGCTCACCGTGCCGCGAACACGCACGCGCCGGCCAACGAAGCTCTCGAGACGGTCTTCTCGGAATTCCTCCGGATTTTCGCTGACGAAAAAGACCAGCGAGAGATCGCCGCGTTGGCTGTTGCGAAAATTCAGGAACCGGATCGTCCCGGCCTTGTTGACGCCTGTTCGTCCAATGGTCCCTTCCACAGTCACCGCCTGCCCGACGCGCTCCAAAAAGCCCGCGCGATCTGCCGGATCCATGGTCTCCACCGTCGGAACAACTGCCTCTACGGATGGAGCATGGGGTGATTCTCGGGTCCCCAGCAGCCACCAACCGAGGGCGCCACCAATCGCCGCCACCAAAATGACCAGGACGATCACCCATGAAGACCGCTTCGAAGGCGAGGCCGGCTGCGCGATCAGGCGCGGCCGTTCGAACGCCACATTCTGTCCGCTCACAATTCGTTCGAGAGCCGCCCGCGCTTCACCCGCGCTTTGCGGGCGATCCGCCGGATCGTAGGCGTAGAGCCACTGCACCCACTCGACAGCTCCTGCAGGAACATCCGGCCGGAGAGGCCCGAGAGCGATGGCCGCGTGCTGGAGGTGGGCGGCCATGATGGCCGGAACCGTTTCTCCATCGAAGGCATTTTGAAGTGTGAGGGCGCGGAAAAACACACAGCCGAGCGAGTAAAGGTCGGAACGGGCATCGACCGGACGGCGGTCGAGTTGTTCGGGCGCCATCGTGTGAATCGAACCGAGCAGACTTCCCGAGTGGTCGACCGTCTGCTGGGTCGGGATGGACGTCACCTTGGCCAATCCAAAATCCAAAATCTTGACCTGAAACGAACCATCCGCCAGCGCCGCCAGCATGAGATTTCCCGGTTTGATGTCGCGATGAACGAGCCCAAGGGCATGCGCGGCCCCGAGCCCGTCAAGCGATTGTCGGGCGACTTGCACAAAGTCCGTCCACGGCAAGGGCGCCTCCAGATCCTCCAACGTGCCGCCATGGATGAACTCCATGACAACCATCAGTTCCCCGTCTTCTTCCAAAAAATCGTAGACCGTGACGATATTCGGATGCTGGAGCCCGGCGAGGTGTCGCGCCTCGGCGATGAGCGCATCGTGCCCGGCGACAGCATCGGACCGGAGGCGTTTCAGCGCCACCCAGCGGCCCAATTGCGTATCGTGGGCGAGAAAAACTTCGCCCAGTCCCCCGCGGCCGAGCATTCGCTCCAGCGCATAGCGGCCTCCAACAAGTCCCTCTCCCGCAGGCATCAGCGCGGATTCTGCACAATCCGGCGGAGTCGCACAAGTGACGATTCCGTCACAATGAACGACCTATGAGCAGCTCAAGCCTTGAGGCGTTCTTCAGCCTTCCGAAACGTTGCCAGCGCGAGCAGCGGGAAGTGATTCCGATACATGTCGTATTTCAGATAAAAGACCTGAGGAAAACCGGTACCGGTCGTATGTTCCTCCGGCCACGATCCGTCGGCATTTTGCTGCGCGACGAGCCAATCGATGCCGCGCCGGATCGACAGCCGGCCCGGATCCCCGCAGGCGAGGACGCCCATCAGAGCCCAAGCGGTTTGGCTGGGCGTGCTCGGGCCGCGTCCCTTCAATGCGGGGAACTGGTAACTTTCGCACGTCTCGCCCCACCCGCCGTCGTCATTTTGGCAACTTTCGAGCCAGTCGCGGCCGCGGCGGATCCATTCCTGATCCATATTCGTTCCGATCGACGCGAGCCCACGGAGAACCTGCCAGGTACCGTAAATATAATTGACCCCCCAGCGTCCATACCATGAACCGTCCGGTTCCTGCGTCCGCTTCAACATCGCCACTGCGCGCCGGACCAACTGTGTCGACGGATCGTAACCGATCAGGCCCAGCAATTCCAGAACGCGCGCGGTCAGATCGCTGCACGTCGGATCGAGAATGGCATTGTGGTCGGCGAAGGGCACGTGCTCCAGCCATGCGGCCGTCACGTCCTTGTCAAAAGCGGCCCATCCACCGTCCGTGCACTGAAAAGCCAGCAACCATTTCAAAGCGCGGGCAAATTGCTGCTCGCGCGCGTCGGAATCCGACGGCTTGACCAGACGGAGCGCCATCAGAACCATCATCGTATCGTCCGTGTCAGGATAATACTTGTTCGCGTGCTCGAAAGCCCATCCGCTCGGTTCGACCCCGCGGAGGCGAACCGCCCAGTCGCCGGCAAACTGGACCTCGCGCTCGGAAAGCCAATCCGCCGCGCGCTGGAGGGCCGGATGGTCCTCACCGAGGCCGCTTTCACCCAAGGCAATTGTTGTGATCGCCGTATCCCAAACCGGCGAGAGACAGGGCTGAATGCGAAAATCCTCCGGATCATTCACGAAGAGCCCGGAGAAATCCGACCAGGCTTTGCGCATGAGCGGATGGTCCTTCTCATAGCCGAGGACCTGGAGCGCCATCATCGCATTGAGCATCGCCGGGAAAATGGCCGACAAGCCCTCGCTGCCGTCACCCATCCGCTCGGTCATCCATTCCTCCGCCTTCCGCAAAGCCAACTGACGCAGCGGATGAAAGGGAAACCGGTTGTAAAGCTTGAGGAGCGAATCGCACCGCAGGAAAAAGTTCCGCCAAGCCCAGAACCTCGCATCTTTCTTCAGCGACAGGTCCGTGTTTTCCATCCCGGCCGGATAGAGCTCGTGCAGATGGAACTCGGCCGGCAAGGTCCGGGTGGGCTTGAAATGGTTCAGGATCGCGAGCGGGGCAATGATCGTCCGGCTCCATGAGGACATCTCGTAGATGTTGAACAGGAACCACCGCGGCAGCAGGAAAATCTCCGGCGGGATCGTCGGAACGGACTTCCACGGAAACTGTCCGAGCAGAGCCAGGTAAAGGCGGCCGTAGGTGTTCATCTGCGGAATACCGCCCAACCGCAGGATGTTGGCCCGCGCGTCGCGCATCCACGTCGCGTTCGGTGAATCGCCGGCGAGCTTGAGCGCGAAATAGGCTTTGACCGAGGCGTTGATCTCACCCGGACCGCCCACAAAGATGTTCCACCCCCCATCCGGCCCCTGCCGGCGGCGGATGTGAGTCGCGCACTTTTCCTGCAGTGCGTCGTCCACCCTCCCGGACCAGTGCATGTAGAGAATCGTGTCACAGCAAAGCGTCGCATCGACGAACAACTCGCCCTCCCAATGCCCATCCTCCCGTTGGATCGACAAAAGAAAATCCTGCGAGCGGCGGATCGCATCCGCCACCGTCGGCAACGGCATGACCCGCGCCTCGTCAAATGAAACCACGTTCCCTTGGACAGCCGGCATTTTCCAGAAAAGCCAAAAAAATGCCGTTTTTCGCGGCCAAGTCCATCTTTTCCGCGACCCGGCTGTACGGAAAACGACTACAAAAGGTTGAGCCGGCCACCGATTGCGGCGTGCAAGCGTTTGCGGGAGTATTTGGAAAAGATGAATGCCACCGCCCATGCGGCCGCCCCCTCAGACGCATCTCCCCGACTCGTGCTGAAGATCGTTTCCCCTCCGCCTTCTCCAGCCGCATCATCAACGCCCGCGGTCCCCTCGCCTGCCTTTCTTGAGCGGTGGCTGAAACCAGGGTTTCGCAAAATCGGGGAATGGATGGTCCGGGGCGATGTGGGCTGGACTCTTGTGGGTACGCACCTGACACGTTTCGGACTCTTTCTTGCATCGGAGCGCGCCGCGGCTGATCGCGATGAAATCGTTCGCCGCCATCCAGCGCTGGCTGACGCCCTCTCCCACGAACGCGTCTTGAATGGTCCATTTGAAGACTTGGATTACACCGGGGTGGCATCCTGCTGCAGCGCGCATTACCCGAAATTGCTCGGCACCTACGAGGCCGAACTCCACCCTTTCTTAAACGCCCTGAGCGAACGCGATTTCGATGGTGTGATCAATGTCGGATCAGCCGAGGGCTATTATGCCGTCGGGCTCGCAACCCGCTTTCCATCCTGGCGGGTCGTAGCCTACGACGCAGACGAAAAAGCCAGGAGTCAAATCAAGCGCCTGGCCATCCAGAACGGCGTCGCGGATCGGATCGAAATCCGCGGACGGTGCGGTCCTTCGGATCTCGGCAACTTACCCTTCCGACGGGCCCTGGTCGTGATGGACTGCGAAGGGGCCGAAGAAACCCTGCTCCGGGCCGATAACATTCGCCGACTTGCGCAGAGCACCCTCATTATCGAAACCCACGACGGCTATCTCCCGGGCATCACCCGTCGGATCGCCGACTTGCTTGCCGGTTCCCATGTCGTACACGTCGTGGATGCCGTACACGATGCCGACCGCTCGGAAAAGCTGGGCCAACCCGATGTCCTGCATGAACTCAGCCGCCGGGAGGCAAACTGCGTGATGGCCGAGAACCGCATTCACGCATGCCTCCGTTGGCTTGTCGCCCAACCCAAACGGGTGTAATCTTTTCGGTGGATGGCAGCTGAGTCCCCCGCTCGAGAACGAATCGGACGCTTCTCTTTCTCGGCGGATTCGGGCTGATCCTGGTCATTGGCCTGATCTCACACCTCACCGACCAGCGGGTGAGCGTTTCGCTGTTGTTTCTGGTTCCCATCCTGCTCATCACCGCGGCCACCGGGCTCGCCTTCGGGGTGGCTGCCGCTGTCCTCGCCGCGGGAATCTGGCTGGCAACCGACGTGCACGCCTACGCCGCCGACCTCGGATATGCGATTCCGATTTGGAACGCGTTCATGCGGCTGGGAACTTTTCTGGTCGCGGTCTGGCTGGTTGCATCCCTCAAAACCATCAATCGAACGCTCGAAGCACGCGTCACCCGCCGGACCGCGGAGCTCAATGCCAAGCTTCTCGAAAACAGTATCCTGGAGCGCAGGATCCTCGAGGTCAGCGACGAGGAACAGGCGCGGATTGGCCAGGACCTGCACGACGGACTGGGACAGCAATTGGTGAGTCTGGCTTTCAGCCTCAACCTACTCCGGGAACGCGTGAATGCCGGGGAGGCGATTTCGTCAGCCGAGTTGGCTCGCCTCCAGAGCCTTCTGGACGATGCCATCTCTCAGACCCGCGATCTGGCGAGGGGGCTTTTTCCCGCAAGCCTCGAAACCGAAGGGCTCGAAATCGCGCTCCGCCAGCTTGCCTCCGGAATCACCGAACGATCGGGCATCGAGTGCCGTGTGGAGTGCGCCGCCCCATTGCCCTCTGTGGAACCGGATGTCTCGCGACAGCTTTTCCGAATCGCACAGGAGGCGATCTCCAACGCTGTCCGCCACGCCGCTCCCACGCTGATCCGAATCACGCTTTCATTCTCAGACGGGTCGATCCGAATGGCCGTGGTGGACAACGGTCGCGGATTGCCCCCGGAGCCGCGACCGGATGGAATGGGAATGCGGATCATGGCCTATCGGGCGCGAATGATCGGCGCTGGCATCCAATTCGAAACCGGGGAAAACGGACGCGGACGCGCCATCCATTGTAGATACCGGTGCCAACGCAACGAACCCGCATGAAACCCGCAAAGAAGAAAATCTTCATCGTCGACGACCACCCACTTGTACGCGAACGCCTGACCGAATTGATCGACCGGGAAGCGGATCTGATGGTTTGTGGCGAGGCCGAGGATCGAAGCGAGGCCTTTGCGGCCATTCTGGAAAAGAAACCGTTTCTCGTCCTTCTCGATTTCACCCTGAAATCTTCCCATGGGATCGATTTGATCAAGGACCTGCGGGCCGCCGCGCCCGAGATCCGGCTGCTGGTCGTCTCCATGCACGACGAACTCCTCTACGCCGAACGCTGCCTTCGCGCAGGCGCCCATGGCTACATCACGAAGCAACAAGCGAGTCGGCACGTGATGCAGGCGATCCGTCGCGTGCTGGATGGTGACCTCTATTTAAGCGATGAGGTTTCCAAGCAGTTGGTTGAACGATCGCTTGGAGCGCCACGGGGCCGACGCTCCGACTCCATCGTCTCGAATCTCGCGGACCGCGAGTTGCAGGTCTTCGAACTCATTGGCCAAGGCTGGTCGACCCGCCAAATCGCGGAATCGTTGTCGATCGACCCCAAAACCATCGATACCTACCGGGCCCGCATTCGGGAGAAACTCGGACTCAAAAACTCGGCCGAACTCCTTCAGCAGGCGATCGCCTGGACCCAGCGACCGGAAGAAAGGCCCTGAGCTCTTTGCTTGGTTTTCGTCAGGGAGTTCCACTATCAGAGTCTCATGTCCGCATGGCTTCGTTCCGTCCTCGGTCTTTCGGCTGCATCGCTCGCATTCGGAGCCCTCGCGGGCTGCAGCACGCTCCAAGTCAAAGTGGAACGTCCGCCGAAGCGCGTGATCGCGACCACCTCGGCAGTGGTGGCCGAAGCCCGGGAAAGCTGGTCCGGAGCCGCCGTGGGAACCTCCGAGTCCCTCGCGGCTTACAACGCAGCTGTGGGCGACCTCGTCGATCGGTTCGCCGCGGGTGAGTCGCTGGCCATTCGCCGATCCGGCACCGGTGTCATCGACCCGTCGCCCGCCGACCGGATCATCCCGGCGGCGCGGGTGCAGGTTCGCCGCCTGCACGCGCGGTCGGCGTCGGCCGGCGTTGGCGTTCCGGTCGTCATGTGGTTCGATCGCGAAAATCCGGTGGTTCGCGACGAGCCCGGTATGAACCGGACGGGCCTGGCCCTCCCGGCCACCGCTGTCTTTGATCCACGAAGAAACGAACTGGTATTTTATGATACGCTGACCGTTTCCTCGGCGCGCATCCGAGGCCGCGAGGTGAGACTTGCCACGGATTTTTCGGCTCCCCTCGCCTACCTCATCCACAAGGGCCCGAACCGCTCGATCGACATCGGCTCGATGATTTTCACGGCCCGCAATGCCGACCGGGCTCTGCTCCTGCAACTCCAACCCTTTGATCCAAACAAAATCCCGGTCGTCTTCGTCCATGGACTGCTCTCGCGCCCTGAGGCGTGGACGCAAGCAACGAACACGCTCCTGGCCGATCCGGAAATCCGGAAGCGTTACCAGTTCTGGTATTTCCTCTATCCCACCGGCCTCCCCGTCTGGCGCTCCGCGGCGATTCTGCGGTCGGATTTGGATCGTTTCCGGCGGACCATTGATCCGAAAGGAACCAACGCGAACCTCCAGCGGATGGTCCTGGTCGGACACAGCATGGGCGGGCTGATTTCGAGTCTGATGATCCGTGAAGGCGGCGATCACCTTTGGAAACAATTCTCCGACCGCGATTTCGAAAGCCTGAACCTGGATCCAGCGGCCCGTGAAGACCTGCGACGCATGATCGTCTTTGCGCCGCGGAAGGATGTCGAACGCGTGATCTTTGTCGCCACCCCCCACCGCGGCAGCCCGATGGCGCTTCGGCCAATCGCAGGCTTTGCGGCGCAGTTGATCCAGTTGCCGTTCGCCGAAGTTTCCCGCAGCCGCGAATACATCCTCCAGGCCCTCCGCGACGACGCCCGAAGCATTCTCGTCGCACCGGCCAACAGCCTCCGCTTCCTCCGCGCCAATTCCCCGCTGGTCCTCTCGATCCTCAATCTCCCGCTCTCACGCCGCGTCGCCGTTCACTCGATCATTGGAGATCGCGGTCGTGGTGATTCGCCGGACAGCACCGACGGCGTCGTGCCCTATTGGAGTTCGCACCTCGAAGGAGCCATCTCGGAAAAGATCGTCCCCTCCGGGCACGGCGCCAACGAACACCACGAAGGCATCGAAGAAATCCGGCGCATTCTCAAGGATCCGGCCGGCCGGGCGCACTAGTCGGCCACTCCGCCGATTTTTCCGAACTTTTCCCTTGCTCCGCCGGGGTTGTCCCCTATTCTCTCCTCCCCGCTCGATGTCGGGAATTTAAGGAAAACATTCACTGATCTTTATTTATGGCAGCACCTGGACAGAAAATCCGAATCCGACTCAAAGGATTCGACTACCGCATTCTTGACGCGTCGGCGGCGGAAATCGTCGAAACCGCCAAACGCACCGGCTCGAAAGTCACCGGTCCGATCCCCCTCCCGACCCGGATCGAGCGCTTCACCGTCAACCGCTCCCCGCACGTCGACAAGAAGTCGATGGACCAATTCGAGATCCGCACCCACAAGCGCCTCCTCGACATCGTCGAACCCACTTCGAAAACCGTCGATGAACTCCGCAAGCTGAACCTCCCGGCCGGCGTCGACATCACCATCAAAATCTGACCATGAGCGTAGGACTTCTCGGCCGCAAACTCGGCATGACCCGCATCTATGATGAAAAGGGTCGCATCACACCTGCCACCGTCATCGAAACCGGCGGCAATCGCATTCTCCAAACCAAAACCGTCGAAAAAGACGGATACGCCGCCGTCCAGGTCGGATTCGGCGACCAAAAACCCCAGCGCATCTCGAAGGCGCAGGCCGGCCACTTTGGCAAATCCTCGACGACTCCGAAGCGGTTCATCCGCGAATTCCGCCTCGCGGAAGGTGAGACCGCTCCCGAATCCGCCGACGTCGATCTCACGATCTTCGAAGCCGGCCAGTTCGTCGACGTGATCGGCCAGTCGAAAGGCAAAGGCTTTCAGGGCACGATCAAGAAACACAACTTTCACGGACAGCCGGCCAGCCACGGTTCGACCATGCACCGCCGAAACGGCGCCATCGGTAACCGTTCCACGCCGGGCCGCGTCTGGAAAAACATGGGCATGCCCGGTCACATGGGTGACGAACGGGTCACCCTCCAAAACCTCCGCGTGCTCCAGGTGCGCAGTGACGATGGCGTTATTGTCGTCAGCGGCGCCATCCCCGGAGCCAAGGGATCTTACGTGATTGTCCGCCCGGCCAAGAAAAAGAAGGCCGCGGCCAAGAAGTAAAATACTTCCCTCACGAGACGGGGGCCGCCGATCTGGCGGCCCCTTTTTCGTGCCTGGATGAAATTCCGAAAACCATCCAAGGACACGGTCGTCGAAGTTTGTGATTGATCACAGTTCTCACTGAGTGTTGTTATCAGGGAGTGCCAGAGCACACCGAGTCTCGTTCGGGAAGTGCCGCGCCGGGAAACGCGACGTTGGATCCCGCAATTTTCCGGGAGATGGCCGAGAACATGCCCCAATTGGCATGGATCACTGAAGCCGATGGTTCGCTCATTTGGGTCAACCGGCGGTGGTGTGAATACACCGGGCAAGCCTTCGCCGAGACCCTCGGCTGGGGCTGGCTCGAAGCGCACGACCCGGCCACGCTGCCCCGCATCCTGCCCGTGTGGCAACAGGCTCTGACCACCGGGGGATTTTACGAAGTCGAATGCTCGATGCGGGGCACCGACGGCCGCTATCGACCATTTTTGGTCCGCGGTGTTCCTGTGCAGGACGCCCAGGGGGCCATCCGCTTCTGGTTCGGCACCAACACGGAAATCACCGAACTGCGCGAGGCTCAAGCGTTGGCGGCCGAGCGCGAAGAGCGATTTCGGACGCTTGTGGAATCCCTTCCCCAACTCGTCTGGTCATGCCGCCCGGATGGGGAATGCGATTACCTGAGCCGTCAATGGGTCGAATACACGGGCATCCCGGCCGCTTATCAACTCGGCTATGGATGGCTCAACCAACTCCACCCGGGGGACCGCGAGCGGGTTTTCTCAGAATGGCAGGAGTGCGCGCGAACCGGTAAACTGCTGGACGTCACGTTCCGGATCCGCCGTGGATCGGATGGCACCTATCGGCATTTTGCCACCCGCGCCGTCCCGATGAGAGATGCGAACGGCAACATCATCAAATGGTTCGGCACGAATACGGACATCGAAGAGGCCATTCAACTGCACGAGGAATTGCTCGCCATCAACCAAACGCTGGAAGCACGGGTCAGCGAGCGCACCGCCGCGCTCGAACGGGCCAACGCGTGCCTCCGGGAATCCGAGGAGTTCACGCGAAGCTGGCTGAATTTGACCACGGACGGCGTTTGGGACTGGAATCTCCTTACAGACGACGAGTATCTCAGCCCGCGCTTCAAGGAACTCTTCGGCTACCGGGACGACGAACTTCCAAACCGCGCAGAGACATGGCAGCGCCTGATTCACCCGGACGATCTGCCCCCGACATTGGAGGCCCTCAAGGACCACCGGGAACACGGAAAGCCTTTCTCGATGCCCGTTCGCTATCTGCATCGCAACGGGACCATCGTCTGGGTAATTTGCCGCGGCGTGGCATTTCGCGATGCCGAAGGCCGGTTCACACGAATGGTCGGCACACACACCGACATCACTGCACAGAAGGCCGCCGAGGATCAGTTGCTTTGTGCCAAGCGCGAAGCGGAGCGGGCCAACAAGGCCAAATCGAACTTCCTCGCTGCCATGAGCCACGAAATCCGCACCCCCCTCAACGGCGTCGTGGGTTATTGCGATCTTCTTCTCGACTCCCCGCTCAATGCGGAACAGCGCGACCTTGCCGACTCAGTCCGCACCAGCGCCGACCTTCTCAGCGCCGTGGTGAATGACATTCTGGACTTTTCGAAAATTGAAGCCGACCGCCTGGAACTGGACGAAACATCGTTTGACCTGCGGCAGGCGGTCGGGGACTCCGTTGAAGTCTTTGCCGGCCGCGCCGCGGATAAAGGCCTGGCCTTGGTTGTCGAGTTCGCCGGGGATGTGCCGGCCCAGTTTTTCGGTGACCTGACGCGGTTTCGCCAAGTCCTCATGAACCTCATCGGTAACGCGGTTAAATTCACAGAATCCGGGGGCGTCACCATCCGGGTCGCCACCTCCTCCCCAGCCCAAGACGTCCTGCAACTCGAGGTGGAGGACACCGGTATCGGCATCGATCCCGGGCAACAAGAACACCTCTTCGAACCGTTTACACAAGGCGACCGTAGCACGAGCCGGCGGTTCGGCGGCACCGGCTTGGGACTCGCCATTGCCCAGCGCCTGGCCATCGCCATGGGCGGGTCGCTCGGCGTGTCCAGCATTCCCGAAAAGGGCAGCACATTCCGCCTGACATTGCCGATCCGGTTGCCGTGCTCACAGAGTCTGAAAACCAGGACCACCAGCGTTCCCCGGGCCGGTCGCGATTTTGCCCGGGCTCACCCCTTGCGTATCCTCTTGGTCGAAGACAACGCTTCGAACCGCCGCTTGTTTCGCCTCATGCTTGAACGGTTGGGCTATTCGCCGGACATGGTCGGCAACGGCGCCGAAGCCGTCACCGCCGTGGAGAGCCGGGACTACGATCTCGTCCTGATGGACGTGCAAATGCCCGAGGTGGATGGCTACGAGGCAACACGCCGCATCCGCGTACTCAAACCGGCCGAAGCCGGTCCCCAGATTGTCGCGCTCACGGCTCATGCCGCCGAGACCGACCGGGAAAATTGTCTTGCCGTCGGCATGACCGGGTTCCTGACGAAACCACTGAGGGTCGATGCGTTGCTTCGCGTCCTGATTGCCACCCACGAGGCGATGCAGCAAAACGGCGGGTCACGCTCCTGATGCATCGCAACGCCGCCCCCCATCGCCATCTCCATGCCGCCGATTCGGGTTGCCCGCCCCCCATCTCCGCAGGATAGTTTCTTCATGAATACCGGTCAGGGAACCGCAGGCAACGTCATCGCCGCCCTTTGCAGCTTCTTCATCCCGGGCCTTGGCCAGCTCGTCCAAGGCCGCATCCTCGCAGCGCTCGGGAAACCCAAACGCTAAACCCATGCCCCTCCGGAACTACATCAACGGAAAGTTCGTCGCCGCCACCGGGCCGGACCGGGATTTCTTGAATCCCGCGGACAATTCCATTCTGGGCCAGGCCGGCGATTCAACGCCCGAGGACGTGGAAGCGGCAGTGGCGGCTGCGCGCCGCGCATTCGACGAGGGCCCTTGGCCACAAACGCCCGCCGCCGCGCGAGCGGCAAAACTCTTCCGACTCGCGGACCTGCTCGAGCGCGATGCCGACGAACTGGCCCGCCGGGATACGTTGAACAACGGCAAACCCCTGCGCGAGGCCCGCGGGGACGTCGCCGATTCCGCCGCGTGCTTCCGTTACTACGCCGGACTCGCGACCAAACCGCACGGCCAGACATTTGAAGTCCCCGACCCGAACATTGTCTGCGAGACCGTCCGCGAACCGATCGGCGTCTGCGCGCAGATCATCCCGTGGAATTATCCGTTGATGATGGCGGCATGGAAACTCGCACCCGGTCTCGCCGCCGGCAATTGCTGCATTCTCAAGCCTTCCGAACTGACGCCTTGGTCGGCCGAAAAACTCTTCGAGCTCATCGACGAAGCCGGCTTCCCACCGGGTGCCGTTCAATGCGTATTCGGTCCCGGCGACCCGGTCGGCTCGGCGCTCGCCGCCCACGATCGGGTCGACAAAGTCGCCTTCACCGGCGGAACCGTCACCGGCCGGAAAATCCTTACCGCCGCGGCGGGCAATCTCAAGAAAGTGACCCTCGAACTCGGCGGCAAGAGCCCGAATATCGTCTTTGCCGACGCCGACCTCGATGTTGCTCTCGAGTTTGCACTCTTCGGAATTTTTTGTGGCCAGGGTGAAGTTTGCAGTGCCGGATCGCGGTTGATCCTGGAACGTTCGATCACCAGCTCATTCCTGCCGCGCCTCGCGACGGCGGCAGGGAAAATCCGGGTCGGTCCAGGTTCGGACGAATCCTCCGAGATGGGACCGCTGATCTCGCGAGCCCATCAGCAAAAGGTTCTGAACCACATCGCAACCGCCAACGCCGAAGGCGCCACCCTTCTCACCGGTGGCCACAAGTACGACGACCAGCGCGCAGCCGGCAATTTTGTGCAGCCGACCATTTTCGCAGACGTATCTCCTTCGATGAAAATTGCGCGCGAGGAAGTTTTCGGTCCGGTGCTCGCCGTGCAGACCTTTGACACCGAGGAAGAGGCCATCCGTCTCGCCAATGACACGCTCTACGGCCTGGCCGGTGGCGTCTTTACGTCGGATGGCGCCAAAGCACGCCGTGTGATCCGCCGACTGCGCGCCGGCATCACCTGGATCAATACCTACCATCCGACGTTCAACGAAGCCCCGTGGGGCGGCTACAAGCAAAGCGGGATTGGCCGCGAGCTCGGGACGTACGGATACGAGGCCTACACCGAGGTCAAACAGATCAACACCTGCCTCGCCCCGCAGCGCACCGGCTGGTTTTCGGAAATCTGATCCCTTGGACAGCGAACATCCGATGGTCCGCCTGCGTGACGTGGTCCGCTGCTACGGCGACGTGCGGGCGCTGGATGGAGTTTCGCTCGACCTGGCACCGGGCGAATTCGTGACGATCACCGGCCCAAGTGGTTGCGGCAAGAGCACGATGCTCAACCTGCTCGGCGGGCTGGATTCTCCCACGTCTGGCGAGATCGAAGTCGACGGGCTTCCCTTGCACACCGCCGGCGAACGCGAGTTGACCCACTACCGCCGCCGGACGCTTGGCGTGATTTTCCAGTTCTTCAACCTCCTGCCGGCCATGACCGTCCGGGAAAATGTCGAGTTGCCCCTTCTGCTGCGGGGCGATCCCGCGAGATCCACCGCGCCCCGCGTGGCCGGGATGCTCGATCTCGTCGGCCTCAGCCACCGCGCCACGCATTTTCCCCACCAGCTCAGCGGCGGCGAAATGCAGCGCGTCGCCATTGCCCGGGCGCTCGCCGGCTCACCGAAAATCCTTCTCGCCGACGAACCCACCGGCAATCTTGACTCCGGAAATGCCGAGCGGGTCTGCGAAACGCTGGCAAAGATTGCTTCCCAAAAAATTGCCGTGCTGGTTATTGTCACGCACAGCGAATCGGTCGCATCTCTGGCACCGCGCCGGATTCGCATGCTCGATGGAAGAATCGTCACCAACCCAGCCGATCAAACTCCAGCCGGATGATCCCCGACTGGCAAAATTCCGTCTCTTCGCCGGCCTCGGTCCGGAAGAACTGGCGACCCTCCTCCAACTGAGCGACAGCCTCTCGTTCCCGGCCGGCAATCGCATCTTTCGCGCAGGCGAAGAAGGTCACAGCCTGTACGTCCTCCTCGAAGGCAGCGTGCGGATCACCGTGGAATCCCAAGGCCGCGAGATCGAACTCTCGGTTCTCTCCGCCGGTGACTTCTTCGGCGAGATCTCGCTCGTCGACGACGGCCCACGCTCCGCGCATGTCACGGCGCTGGAGGATTGCACGCTCCTACGGATCACCCGGATGACCATCGGCGTCCTCGCCGGGCTCCAGCCTGCGGCCGCCATCCAGATCCTGGGGGCCATCGGCCGCGCCCTCGTCAAGCGGCTTCGCGCCAGCAACGAGAAATACGTCGATATCCTCCTCCGCACCGAAGCCGCGGAGTGAGCCGTTTTCAAAGTCTCGTGGAAAAACAACGCACTCTCGCATCCTCAGCCAGTCTCACCGGAAGCGCCCTGCACACCGGCGAAAATGTCACCCTGACCATCCTGCCGGCACCGGTCGGGCACGGCTACAAATTCCAGCGGGTCGACCTACCGGACGAACCGATCGTCGACGCCGCCGCGGCCCATGTCAAAATGGTCGAACGCGCCACGACGTTGGTCGCCGGGCCCGTGAAGATTCACACCGTCGAGCACGTGCTCTCCGCCCTCGCCGGCCTCGGCGTCGACAACGCGCTCATCCAGATGAACGCGAACGAACCGCCCATCGGCGATGGCAGCGCCGCCGCCTACGTCGCCATGATCCGGCAGGCCGGGATCGTCGAGCAGGAAGCCCCACGCGCATTTCTCGAACTCGACGAGCCGCTGACCATCGAAGCCGGCGAGTCGATTCTCCTGCTCCTCCCGGATCAGAAATTCCGCGTCTCCTGCACCCAGGCGGGCCCGCAGGGTCGCTTCACACAATTTCTCTCGGCGGAGATCACCCCGGAATTCTACGAAAAGGAAATCGCCCCTGCTCGGACGTTTGTCTTTTACGAAGACGTCAAACCCCTCATGGACAAGGGCCTCATCAAGGGCGGTAGCCTGGAGAACGCCATCGTCGCCCGCGGCGACAGCGTGCTGAGCAAGGAACCGCTGCGCTTTCCGGATGAATTTGTCCGCCACAAGATCCTCGACATCGTCGGTGACCTCGCGCTCGCCGGACGCCGCCTGAAGGCCCACATCGTCGCGGTCAAGCCCGGCCACAGCATCAACACGGAAGCCGCCAAACGACTCGCCCAGCGCCTCGCCGAAATCATGGCTGCCGCGCCGCGGCCCGTGCCCGCACCGACCGGAACGATGGACGTGAACGAGGTGATGAAAACGCTCCCGCACCGGTATCCTTTTCTCCTCGTCGACCGCGTCATAGAATTTCAGGGCGATAACAAAGCGACCGGCGTGAAGGCGGTGACGATCAACGAGCCGTTCTTCCAGGGTCACTTCCCGGGCCATCCGGTCATGCCCGGTGTGCTCCAGCTCGAGGCCATGGCCCAGGTTGCCAGCATCCTCATGATGCTCCGCACCGAGAATGCCGGAAAGATCGGCTATTTCATGAGTGCGGATGAGGTGAAGTTCCGCAAGCCCGTCGTGCCGGGTGACACACTGTTCATCGAGTGCGAGATGACGAGCATGAAGAAACGCCTCGGCAAGGCATCCTGCCGCTGCCTGGTCAATGGCGAAGTGGTTTCCGAGGGCCAGCTCCTCTTCGGCCTCGTCGACAAATGATCCATCCGAGCGCCGTCATCGACCCCGGTGCCGAGATCGGCGAAGGCTGCGAGATCGGCCCGTTTTGCCACATCGGAGCCGATGTCCACATCGGCCCCCGCTGTCGGCTCATCGGCCATGTCACCGTCTTCGGCCCGACACGCATCGGCGCCGAAAATGTTTTCTTTCCCTACACGTCGATCGGCCAGCGCTCGCAGGACCTCAAATACGCCGGCGAGCCGACCTACCTCGAAATCGGCGACCGCAACAGCTTCCGGGAATTCTGCACGGTCAATCGCGGGACGTCTCCCGGATCCAAAACGATCATCGGCCACGACGGGAATTTCCTCGCCTACTCGCACGTCGCGCACGATTGCACCGTCGGCGACCACGTCATTTTCTCGAACAACGGAACCATCGCCGGTCACGTCCTGGTCGAAGACCACGCCGTCATCGGCGGACTCTCCGGCGTCCACCAATTCTGCCGGATCGGACGCCACGCGATCATTGGCGGTTGCACGAAGATCGTCCAGGACGTCCCGCCTTACATGATCGCCGACGGCAATCCCGCCGAGATCCGCGGGATCAACCAAGTCGGTCTGGAGCGGCGCGGGTTTTCGGCCGATGATACGCGGGCCCTCCGCGAGGCCTACCGCCAGCTCTACCGCTCGAATCTCAATGTCAAGCAGGCCTGCGAGAAGATCGCCGCCGAGCCGAGCCAGCCGGAAGTGATCGCCCACCTCCTCGCCTTCATCGAATCCAGCCAACGCGGCATCGTCCGCTGAATCTCCATGAGCCAACCCAACCTTGATGTCCGTGATGTGGCCCGCCTCGCCCGCATCGAACTCAGCGATGAAGAAGCGGCGACATTCCAAAGCCAGCTAGCCAGCGTCCTCGAATACGTCGAACAACTCGGAACCCTCGATGTCTCGAATGTCGAGCCGACCGCGCACGCCGCGCCGGTCTTCAACGTCTTCCGCGTCGACGAACCCCAGCCCGGACTCCCCCGCGAGGCCGTCCTCAACAACGCGCCGCACGCCGCCAACAACCTCGTCGTCGTCACCAAAGTCATCGAATGAGCGATCTCACCAGACTCACCATTTCGGAACTTCAGGAAGGCTTCCGCCAAAAGGACTTCACGCCCACCGAGGCGGTCCGCGCCTTGGAGAATCGTATTCAAGCCGTTGACCCGCAGGTCCAAGCCTACCTCTCACGCGACCTCGAGTCCGCCCTCGCCGCCGCCGAAAATGCCGACACCAGCCTGCCCCTCGGCGGTGTGCCGATCGGCATCAAAGACGTGATCAACGTGAAGGGCGAACCCTGCACTTGTGCGTCAAAAATCCTCGCCGGCTATACCGCCCCGTACGACGCCACCGTCATCGAAAAACTCCGCGCGGCCGGAGCCATCCCGTTCGGCCGTCTCAACATGGACGAATTCGCCATGGGCTCGTCGACCGAAAATTCCGCCTATCAAGTGACCCGCAACCCGTGGGATACATCGCGGATCCCCGGCGGCTCGAGCGGAGGATCCGCCGCCGCCGTCGCCGCGCGTGAAGCCTTCGCCACCCTCGGCAGCGATACCGGCGGCTCGATCCGCCAGCCCGCCGCCCTCTGCGGCGTCGTCGGACTCAAGCCGAGCTACGGACGCGTCTCCCGCTACGGCCTCGTCGCCTTTGCCTCTTCGCTGGACCAGATCGGACCCTTCGCCCGCAGCACGCGGGATTGTGCCGCATTGCTCAACGTCCTCGCCGGACGCGACCGCCGCGATTCCACGTCCCTCGACCTCCCGCCGGAGGACTTCACCGCCCAGCTCGGACGCGATCTGAAAGGCGTCCGACTGGGCATTCCCAAGGAATACTTCGTCGACGGCATGGACCCCCGCGTTCGCGCAAAAGTCGAAGCCGCAATCCAGACCTGCAAAGACCTGGGCGCAGACCTCGTCGAAGTCTCGCTGCCGCACACGTCGTTCGCAGTGGGCGTCTACTACATCATCGCCACCGCCGAGGCCTCGGCCAACCTGGCCCGCTTCGATGGCGTGCGCTACGGCCACCGCGCGAAGAATCCCCAAGACCTCCTCGACCACTACTTCCGCACCCGCGAAGAAGGCTTCGGCAGCGAGGTCAAACGCCGCATCATTCTCGGCACCTACGTGCTGTCCAGCGGCTACTACGACGCCTACTACCTCCGCGCTCAAAAGGTCCGCACCCTCATCCGCCGTGACTTCACCGAGGCCTTCGAAAAAGTTGACGCCCTCGTCTGCCCGACCTCCCCCGACCTCGCCTTCCAGATCGGCGAACGCGTCAACGACCCCCTCCGCATGTACCTCGCCGACATCTTCACCATTGCCGCCAACCTCGCCGGCATTTGCGGAATCAGTGTCCCCTGCGGCTTCGTTGAAGAATCCGGAAAACCCCTCCCCGTCGGACTCCAATTCCTCGGACGCGCCCTTGACGAAACCCGCCTCCTGTCGATCGCCGATGCATTTGAGCGGGCCGGAGCTTCCGAGGTTCTCGGCCGCCAGCCATAGTATCCCCTTGTATCATCTGGACTTTTGCTGTTTTTCGGTCAAATTGACCCTCTCGCCTGACACTGAGGCAACCAAGTGAACTGAATCATGAAGCACGCTTTGCGCACGCCAGCCGTTTCCGGCGTTCTGCAGAAAATCTTTCGGGAAAGCGAGCTTCGACAGGTCCTTCTGGAAGAAGATGAAGACCACGGACGGGTGGTTCGCGCATTTCAATCGGCCGTCAAACGGGCGCACCGGAACGACGTTATTCTTGTTCCGCCGGGTGACTACCCGGCTCCGGAGATTCATCGTCAGGTCGCCATTCGGGCCATGCGTCCAGGCTCGGTGCGCTTTATCGGAAAGCCCGGGCATCCGGTTGTTTCTCAAGTCAACGGCGTCGTGGTCTGGATCTCCGGCGTTGTCATGGTGCCGCATTCCGGAGAGCAGCCAGCGGTGCGGCTTCACCGGGGGGTTCTGATTCTGAGCGACTGCCGGGTTCAGGGCAGCATCGAGGTGCGCGGAGCCGATTCGACCTTGTATCTGCAAAGCACGGCATTGGGCGGGGCGTCGACCGGGCTTGAAATCACCGACCGCGCAACGGTCGAGTTGTGTGGCGCGGCGGTCAGCGATTGTCAGATTGGCATCAGTGCATTGGGCGAGGCGAGACTGACTGTGCTGCACAGCCGCATCGAACGATCGACCGGTCCGAACCCGTCCGAACCCGGCGCGGGACTTCATGGTGAGAATTCCTCGGTCTATGTGGCCGGGACACACGTCTGCGAAAATCAGATCGGCATTCACCTTGTCAAATGTCCGCCGGTGGAGGTGGTCGCCTGCCGGTTTGAGGAGAACGAATTGGCAGACGTGATGGCCAGTGAGAGCGGAACCCTGCACCTGCATGGCTGCGGGTTCGCCTCCCAGCGCTCGGATTCCTACGCACACATTACGCTGGAGAATACCGACGCCGTCGTCGACGCCTGCAAAATCGATGAATCGACCGCCCCGGGGATCCAGGCAAACGGGGGAACCGTCCGCCGGCAGGACGCCCCGAGCCCGCTCGAACCCGATCCGTCGGATCCGTTCACGACGGTGATCGCAAAGATTCAGAATTTGGTGGGGCACGATGATGCCAAGCCGCACCTCGAAAACATTGTTCATCAGGCTTACGCCGCCCTGAAGCGCCGGGAACAGGGGCTCCCGGTTCTTCCGCAGCGTTACCACATGATCTTTGAAGGAGGCGTCGGGACCGGACGTCGCAACGTTGCCGCGATCCTGGCCGAAACTCTCGTCACCCTGCGCGTGCTATCGAATCCGGAACTCTACGAAACGCGAATGGAGGACCTCATGCTCGGGACCGCCGATCCGGCCCGACTGGCCGAGTCGGCCACCGGTCGGATTCTCCTCGTGCATGCCGCAGAAGAAATTGACCGCCGCGACGTGCGACTGACCTTCTCGAGGGAGCGGGAGATTTTGCACGCGCTGTTGGACGCCTGCAGTCCGGAAACCATTTTGATTTTTGCCGGGGAGCGGGAACTGGTGCGTCCGGTCATGCGGAATGCCAGTGAGACGGAGCGCCTCTTCCACGCCGTGCTGCGATTCCCGCCGCCCTCCCCTCCGGATCTCGCCCGCCTGTTTGAAGCCTACTGCCGCGAGCAAAAGGTGACACTGACGACCAAGGCGACGACAAAACTCCTGCTGACCATGCACGTTCTGGACGACCGTCGCGACCGACGCTTCCTGAATGCCCAGGGCGTTGCCAAGTTGTTCGAAGTCGCACAAAAACGTTATCTGGAGCGTTGCAGCCGCGAACGGAATTTCGAACTCCCCATGGAGACCTGCGATATTGACTCGCCGGTGGACAAAAACGTCGAAAGCCTCCTCGAAGCCCACCCGGCTTTCGTCTCCATTTGCCCGAAATGCGGAGCCGAAGTTCCCTGGCTGCCCGGATTGCCGGTGTTCACCGCCTGTCCGGTCTGCGGGCACATCTGGGCCTCGCGCTGGGGAGTATGGACCGCCTCGTCGCACTACCGTCGCCTGCATACTCAGGAAGACGCCCCGGCGACAAGCGGACTTCCCCCGCTCCGCCGCCGCGCTCCCGGCCTGGTGTGATCCGCCTCATTCTGGTCCTCGCCGCCGCGGCGACCATCAGCGCATCCGCGCTGAATTGGGATGCTGCCATGGATTACTCGGACTGCCACGGGGGCAATGCAATCATCGTTTCGGCGCCGGGAGCACTGAAAAGCCGCTTCCGACCGGGATGGAGCGATCGAACCCCGGTCAACACGGCCAGCATCACCAAGTCGATCACGGCGCTGGCCTGGCTTTCGTCATTTCCGCCCTCGGAGACCATCACATTCCGGGCGAGGCAGCGTCCGGCCTCCGCGTTCCTCTCCCAATCCTCGGGCCTGGAGCCCGGAAGGCGATTGCTCTACGGCAGGAAGGCCGATCTGGAAAAAAACCTGCAACGTCTCCGCTGGAGCACCGACTCCTCGTTTGCTTACGGTCCCTCCCATTGGGAAGTGATCGGCTCCGAATTGCTCCGCCATGGCCGTCCAGTCGAAACATTTCTAACACGCATCGGAATCCGCCCCGCGGCTTGGTCACGCGATGCAACGGACCGCCCCCACCACTCCGCCGGCGCGCATCTGTCTGCTTCCGATCTCCTTTGTTTGGGCCGCTTGGTAGCGGACGGTGGCCGGCGCGGATGGCGCCGCATCATCCCCGCAGACCGCTTGCAGGCGGCCCTCAGTCCGTCGCCGGCGAACGGGGCCTATGGCCTCGGATTCTGGCTCAATGCGGCCGCCTCGAGCAGGAGCTCCGAGTTTGACATTGAGGAGGCCTTACGGGCCGGGTCCCGTCCGGAATCCTGGAAAAACCATTGCCTCTCGCGCTTGGCACCCCGGGACCTTGTGGCGATGGCCGGTTCAGGAGGACAGCGGGTTTACATCGTTCCATCCCGTGGATTGGTCGTCGTTCGTCTCGGTGAGGGCGGCGCTTTTCGGGATCCGGATTTCCTGCGCGCCCTTTTCAGGGAGACGTCACGACCTCTGGTTCGACGCTGACGGGCGGCAAAAGCGGCGGTGGAGATCCGGTCGGTTGCACCGGCGCCTCTGTGACCGGAATCGCGCGCGGCGCCTCTTGCTTGACCGCGAGGAGGAGGTTCGACTGCCCTCGCTGCCACTTGTATCCCGTTCCAAACGGCAGCGGGACCCCCGCCGCAGCAAAGGCCGTTCCCAAATCCGGCTGCTGGTACTTCGCGAAAATCTCAAGGGTTCCCGCATAAACGCCAAAAAACCAAAGCCGCCAGGCCCCATCCCGAAATGCAGCAAATGGAATCCCGGAATCGTCCTGAAGAACCGACTGTCCTTGTTCCAAGAGAAAACTCCGGATCGTCGAAAAATAAGACTCATGCATCAAATACGACGCCGCTTTCAGATACACGTTCCCTTGGCCGTAGGCGCGCGCCCACGCCAGAACAGAATCGTTCGATTTCAGCGCGTCATTTGCGACATTCGCCTGGACATAATGGATGCGCCGCACCACCGGGCTGTCCATCATTCGAAATGTAAATCGCACACCGGGAAGTCCGGCCCCTGCCACGGTCCCACCATCCACAGCCTGCCCGTCCCGCAGGACGAAAAACGGTGCCACATCAAGAACTTCAGCTCCGCTGATCGCGAGGAGTGCCAGCATCACAGGGACGACCCCCTTGAGTTCCGTGGCATCAAAATCCGCTTTCATTTCCTTCGTGATGAAATGCCCGAAGGACAGGATGACGTCCGTGCTGTTTCGCACGTTGGCCAGCGCGGTCTCACGGGCTGCCGGTTCAAGCGACTGGACGGCCGGCATCGGGTAAACCGGTTCCAGTCCGCCAAGCAAAAAGTCGGTTGCCTCCGGATAAAGGGCGAGGACCGAAAGAACGTCCGGTCCCCCGAAAAAGTAGAGGACCGGTGCCTGGCCGCGAATTCGGGGCGTCAGTTCGAGATACGACCATTGACGCATCGGGCCGAAGTAGTTGTCGCGATAGCGCACCCAGAGCTTTTCAAACTGGGCGGAGTGCTGCGTATAACTGCCCCGCTTTTGGAGAGCGGCAAGTTCCGAGCTGCTCTCGATGGGAACGCCGCCGATGAATTTGGCTTGCTCGTCCCAATTGGTCGTTCCAACGGGAATCGCCCGTCGAACCTCCTGGCCATGGGCCGCAATCACCAGCGACACAAGCAATAACCAACGCCACATCACTTTCATTTTCGTCCACGCACCGCAAAATACAATCCGAGTCCTGCAAGGAGCGTCAGCGCCCCGGCCGTTGCCTGAATCGGCCGGTCAAAACACGTGTAAATGACGGTAAACACACAACCAGCGACAAAGATTGCGGGAACGATCGGGAACCCCGGGCAGCGGAACGGCCGGCTCAGAGCTGGCTCGCGTACCCGCAGAACAAACAGCCCGAAAACGGTTAGCAGCGAACAGACGACCAACGCAAACTGCGCATAAACCAGGACCGCTTCAAATGAAGCGGTTGCGACAAGCCCCAAAACGATCGCCGTCTGAAAGAACAATGCCCGGTGCGGGATCCCGGTTTCGCTGGTCTTCGCAAACCACCTCAAAGCCGGAAAATCCTGCCCCGCCGTCTGGGCAACGCGCGGACCCGCCCACGTGAGGGCGCTCAGCGACGAGATCAAACCGAGTCCGATGACGGCCGACATGATCCGTCCCCCAGCCTCGCCAAAGAGATGCCGCGCCGCGACCTGCCCGACCTCAACCTTGCCGGCGAACTCCCCAGCCGGAGCACTCGCGAGAAAAACCGCATTGAGTGCCACATAAAGAAAAGTCACAGCGACCGTCGCCAGCCCCAGCGCCAAGGGAAGCGTTCGCCCGGGATTCCGAACCTCGCCGGCAATATAGACAGCCGAATTCCACCCGGAATACGCATAGAGCACAAAGAGAAGGGAGACCGCAAATGGAGCGCTGACAATCAGAGCGGCATCTCCACTCTGTGGCCGAAAATCAGCCCCCGGGGCGGCGAGCGAGCCCGCCACGATGAAACCCAGGATCAGGAGCGCTTTGAAGGATGTGACCGCCACCTGCACGACCCCGCTCACGCGCACCGCACGCGAGTGGATCGCCGCCAAACCGATGATGACGACGAAAGACGCAGGCCAGGGCGGAACCGCCGGCCAGGCGGCGGCGATGTAGCGTCCGAAAGCAATCGCCCCCAACGCAATCGGCGCGGAAAACCCAACGAAAACCGACACAAACCCGGCCATCACGCCGAGGGCCGGATGGTAAATCCGGCCGAGAAAATGATACTCCCCGCCCGACCGCGGCAAGGCGGCGGCGAGCTCGGCATAGCTAAGCGCTCCGCAAAGCGCAATGACACCGCCGAGTCCCCACAGAACCAAAATCACAAACGGCGAAGGCAACGCGCCAACCTGGAACCCGAGGCTGGTGAAAACACCCGTCCCAACCATGCTCGCGAAGACCATGGTCGCGCAGACCCAGAAGCCTACACGCTGCATGGGCCGTCACGGTTGCCTTCCCCAAAAAACGCAAGAACCTCACCGGCCAGAAAGAGCGATCCCGTGAAAAGAAGTGGACCGTCGAAATTCCCGGCGGCGCGGACTGCGGCTTCCAAGGTCTCGAACAGCCGGTGCGGACGTTCCGTCCATTCCGCAAACGTCGAAGGATCCGCACCACGGGCACTCTGAACCGGCACAAAGTGGTAAGCGGCCGCAATCATGTCGAGTTGCCGGAGCATGCCGGGAACGTCCTTGTCACGAAGCGCTCCAAAAATCACAAGCGGACGCAGATCGCCCATTTCGCTTCGCCACGTGTCGACCAACCGCTCCATGGCGTGCGGGTTGTGGGCGCCGTCGACAATGATTTTCGGACCCAGCCGATGGAACCGCCCGGGCCAGACGACAGCGGACAGCCCGGCCGCGAGATGATCCGGCGGGATCTCCAGCCCGGCCAAAGAAAGGGCGGTGGCCGCCAGGGCCGCGTTCCACTTCTGGTGGGAGCCCGCGAGACCGACCGCCCCCGGCCAGGGTTCCTCGACAAACGTCATCGGTGAACCGACCTGCCGGGCCCGGTTCAGGAAAACCTCCCGGGTTTCCGGAAGCTGCGGGGCGGATACAGCAGGCACACCCGGTTTGATGATCCCGGCCTTCTCGCCGGCGATCTTGGCGAGTGTGTCGCCCAGCCATTCCATGTGGTCGAACCCGATCGGCGTCAAAACCGAGACGATCGGCTCGACCGCATTCGTCGCATCCAGCCGTCCACCCATCCCGGTTTCCAGCACCACATACTCACACCCCGCATCGGCAAAGTGCCGCAGCGCCAGCGCCGTGCAGATTTCGAAGAAGGTGGGGACATGATCCCAATTGGCCGAGAGCTCACGGACGCGCGTGAGACCACTCGCAGCGTCCGCTTTGGAAATCATCGTTCCGTCGACCCGGATGCGCTCGCGAAAGTCGACGAGATGCGGCGATGTGTAGAGTCCGGTCGGATGCCCCGCCCGCCGCAAGACCGAGTCCAGCATGGCGCACACCGAGCCCTTTCCATTTGTGCCCGCGACGTGGAAAATCTTCAGCACGTCCTGTGGATCGCCCAAGCCGGCGAGGAGGCGGAGGGTGTTCTCCAGCCCGAGTTTGATGCCGAATTGCTGGGTGGAATACAGCCACGCCAGCGCTTCTTGATAAGTCACCGCGCGGGAAAGTAGCGCAGGAGCGAGGCCAGTGTGGCCTTCATCTTCGAGCGCGTGACGATCAGGTCGATCAAACCATGCTTTTCCAAAAACTCGGCGGTCTGGAAATCCGCCGGGAGCGTCTGGTGGGTGGTCTCACGGATGACCCGCGGACCGGCAAACCCGATCATGCTCTTGGGCTCGGCAATGATCACATCGCCCAGCGAGGCATAGCTCGCCATCACACCGGCGGTCGTCGGGTTCGTGAGCACGGAAACGTAAGGAAGACCAGCCAGGGCGTGGAGAGCGAGCGCGCCGCTCGTTTTGGCCATCTGCATGAGGCTCAACATGCCTTCATACATCCGCGCCCCACCCGAAGCACAGACGAGGATGACCGGCATGCGGTCCTTGGTCGCGCGCTCAATGACGCGCGTCACTTTTTCACCCACGACCGAGCCCATCGTCGCAGCAAGGAAATTGAAATCCATAACTCCCAAACCGACCGGGCGCCCTTCGAGTTTCCCGGTTCCCGTGATGATCGCATCGACCAAGCCGGTTTTCGCGCGATAGCTCTTCAGGCGGTCGGCATAAGTGGCCACACCTTTGAATTCCAGCGAGTCGACCGACGTGAGCGAGGCATCGGTTTCCTCGAACGTTCCCTCGTCGATGAGGAGGGCGATCCGTTCACGCGAACCCATCGTGAAATGGTGACCGCATTTGGGACAGACGAAGTGGTTTTCGGCGAGGGCCAGATTGTGGATGACTTCGCCGCATGAAGGGCATTTGGTCCAGAGCCCCTCGGGCATTTCACGCGTTTTGCGCCCCAGCGCGCGCAGGATCGGTTTCTTGAAAATCGCCATGGAAAAAAATCGGTTGGTTCAGCCGCGCGCGACCGTCAGCGCATGGACAGATGCCGCACCGCCGGCCAGGAGGGCCGCCGCGCAGGCATCCAGCGTCGAGCCTGTGGTCAATACATCGTCGACCACCAGCAAGGTCAGATCAGTCACATCGGCATTCTTGCGCACAACGAAGGCATCCCGCAAGTTTTGCCTTCGCCCTCGCCGGTCGAGCTCGGTCTGAGTAGTCGTGTAGCGGGTTCGCGCCAGGACATCCCGTACGGGAAATCCGGAAGCCTTGGCGAGGCTGGACGCCAGGAGGGCGGACTGGTTGAACTCCCGTTCCCGCAGCCTCCGCGGGTGCAGCGGCACCGGCACGATACCGTCGAACTCCACCCCGCGCAGGCGATTGTCCGAGAGGCCTTCGGACAAAATCCGCCCCAGGACGTCAGCCAGCCAGAGCTCCCGCCCGTATTTCAGGCGGTGAACCATTTCCCGAACCGGGCCACGGGCGCGGACAACGGCGATCGCTGCATGGAAGTGATACCCCTCGCCCCGGCAGTTCGGACAGACGAAGACGGGCGTCGAGCCATCATAAGGTTGGGAGCAAACTTCGCACCGCGGCGGTTGGATGACGCGGATCGCCTCCCGACAGGATCGGCAAAAATCCAGCCCCTCCGCCACCGCGATCCCGCACGCCGCACAATGGCTCGGAAAGAACAACCCCAGGGCCGACGACCAAACGTTCTCGGCAACCATGCGCACCACCCCCGAGAAATTATACGGACCGGCAGAGAAGGCAATCCGCGATGATCGGGCCGCCGGAATCTTACGCGGACCGATTCAGGGCCTTCGCGGAAGACGAACGACGACAGCAAAGCGTTCTCCATCGCTATCGGCATTCACATCCCCTCCGTGAGCTCGAACGATTTCTCGCACGATGAAAAGGCCGAGGCCGAGCCCATCCTTCGACTCCGCTCGATCCTTCGCCGATCCGCGGGCCAACGGTTCAAACAACCACCGGATCTCGGAGGGAGCCACGCTCCCGTGGTTGGTGACCTTCAACCGAAGCGTCGATTGCCGCCCGAGTATCGCCACGCGAACCGATCCCTCGGGATTTCCGTGTCTCAGGGCATTCGATAGCAGATTCCTGAACAACTGCCGAAGTCGGCCTCCGTCCCACTCCCCGCATGAATCACCGCTGACGTTCAAAAGAATCTTCTGCTCCGGGTAAAGCGCTCGAAATTGATGGATTTCCTCGGAGACAATCGCTTCGAGATCGACTGCGGACCGAGAAATTTTAAGGCCCATGCCGAGATTCGTTCGGTTGAAATCGGTCAGATCGTCCAATAAGGCCTGCATCGATGCGCCACTGCGGATCAGAGACTCGGCCGCCTCGGAAATTTCCTCCCCGGCGTTCATCCGGTTCAGGTGCTTCGCCGTCAGGAGAATGCATTGAAGCGGACTGCGCATGTCATGCCCCAGCATGCCGAGGAGCAGATTGCGATAGCGCTCAACGGACTGATGAAAGTGCCCAACCGACTCGGCGATCGCTTGGTCGATCGCTTCGTTGAACCGGACCACATCGTTGAGACATCCAGCATCCATCGGAATTTGATCGGACCACAACCGCAGCACACTGGCTCGCAAGGCACGAAATTCCGCGACGAGCTGATTCACATCGAAACCGACCTGCGCCCGGAGCAGGCCATGAGTCCGCGCGGCGGTCCTTGGCGCTCCTTCAAACATTGCGTTCGAACGCGATTTGAGGCGTTGTTGCTTGCGCGTCTGTGGCTTTTGCAAGTCTTTGGCGACGGCTTCGAGGATTTCCCTCGCGTGATCGCGCAAGGCGTCGGAAGCCATACCCGATGCGGCCGGCCGCATCGATGCGGCAAAGCCATCCCACTCCTCAAGAATCTTTTCCATCTCAGCAAGGATGAACACGCTCAATCGCATCGTTTGATCCCAGCGCAACGAAGTGGTCCCGTGCAAGCTTTGCTATCCGTCTGACCGATCCCTGAGGCTACTCTCAGGGCCGACTGACAATTCGATGGACATTCCTGTCCGTTGACCTTCGAATTGGCCTCTCTTAATGCGCGGCGAGCGATTCTCAGCCAGCCAGGAAACAGAGGATCACATGGCGTTTTTACGAGCGCTTTGATATCGACGGGCTCGGAGCATGAGATAGGCCGACATCAGGGCAGCGGTTGCGAGGAGGGCGAGCGTGGGGACGACGCCGGTTGGCACGGCGCCGCTGACGACGTTCGGGCCGACCCATGGCAGGAGGCTGTCCGGCGGTTTGGGGCGGAAACGGGCGAGCGATTGAAATCCCTGCTGGCCGAGAATCCAACCGGCGTGGATGCCCATGGCCAGGAACAGCGACCGCGTGTGAAGTGTCGCCCAGGCGAGCAGGAGTCCCGCAATCATCAGCGAAATGAGGCCCCAGCCGAGCACGGGCCACGGCGGGGCGCTCGAGAACAAGAGTGGAATTTGCTGAAAACCCGACAACCAACCGACGTGCTCGACGACCGAATCCTTGGAGACGCGCATGAAGTGAACGATGGAAAATACGGCGGACGAAAAAACCGCGGCGGCAGCGGCCGGCATGGCCCGCAGGGCGAGGCCGAGAATCACCGCGCGGAACAGGAACTCTTCGAGCACCGAAACCACGACCGCCGTTCCCGCAATCCGGACGACCCGGGTTGGGTCGATCGATGAACGGATCGCGTAAACGTCCGCCCAGAGCAGACCGGCTGCGAGCACGATTACCGGCAGGACGCCGATGCCCAAGCCCGCCGCGGCATCGCGCCAGCGGTGCGGGTTTTTGGCGATCCCGAGTTCCGCGAGGCGTGTGATTCCGATCCATCGAAATGCGGGCCAGATGAGAACGAGCGCGCTGATTTGAATCGACCGGCTGAAATAGCGGTGGAACGGAAAACCCTCAAGGAACGGAAGGATGCCGGCGGCCGCCAGCCCGGACCCGGCCCAGTAGAGCGGCGGCGCGAGCAGGCAACCGAGCACCACAACGGCGAGGACGTAAACCAGCAGACGCAGAAGCAGCGTGGTATTTCGATTCACGGGTCCGCCGGTTATGCGCTAGTTTTCCGGCCGATGCGAGACGTTTGGAACACCCCGGAACTCGTCGCCCGGGACAAAGCGCACACGTGGCACCCGTTCACCCAGATGCAGGACTGGTGCGACCCCGATCACGAGCCGCTCATCCTTGTGGATGGCGAAGGCGCAATCGTTCGCGACAGCCGCGGACGGGAATACATCGACGGGAATTCCTCGATTTGGACGAACATCCACGGTCACCGTCACCCGCGTATTTCCGCTGCGATCCGGCAACAACTCGACCGCATCGCCCACGTTTCGTTCCTCGGAACCGGCAACGCGCCGGCGGCCGAACTGGCTGATCGCCTCGCCGCACTCTTCCCGGCGGGAACGTTGGAACGAGTCTTCTTCAGCGATGACGGATCCACGGCGATTGAGGCGGCGCTCAAGATGACGACGCAGTTCTGGCAGCAAAACGGGCAACCGCAACGGACGAAGTTTGTGGCGTTCGAAAACGCGTATCACGGCGACACGGCGGGCGCGGCGAGTCTGGGCGGCATCGGAACCTTCCACGCCCGGTTCGCGGGCCACCAATTTCCCGTTCTGCGGGTTTCGGACCCGGATGAGATCGAATCCCTGCCGGAGTTCCAACGCGGCGAGATCGCGGCGGCAGTCATTGAGCCGCTCATCCAGGGAGCCGCCGGCATGCGCACATGGCCGCGTGGGCTGCTCCGCCGCCTGCGTGAAAAATGTGATGCAGGCGGCTTTTTCCTGATCCTCGACGAAATCCTGACCGGGTTTGGCCGGACCGGAACGCTTTTTGCGTGCGAACAGGAGGACGTCGTCCCGGATTTCCTCTGCCTCGCAAAAGGACTCACCGGGGGGTATTTGCCTTTGGCGGCAACCCTGACAACGGAACGCATTTTCAACGGCTTTCTCGGTCGGTACGACGAGCTGAAAACGTTTTTCTACGGGCACAGTTATACCGCGAACCCGCTCGGCTGTGCGGCTGCGTTGGCGAACCTCGAGATTTTCCGCGAGGAGAACGTCCTCGCGAACCTCCAGCCCAAGATTCGGCAAATGTCCGACGGCCTCGCCCGGCTTCGCGAGAATCCGCATGTGGGAGAAATCCGCCAACGCGGATTCCTGGCGGGAATCGACGTCCGGCGGGTGGATGGCACCTCATACCCTTGGCAGGAACGGACCGGCGGCCGCGTTTGCGAAGCCGCCCGCGCACACGGACTCCTGACGCGGCCCATCCTCGACACGCTCGTGCTGATGCCGCCGCTCTGCACGACAAGGGAGCAACTGGAGAAAGCGATCGCTGCACTGGATGCGGCGATTTCGGAGATTTGTCGATGAGAGCGGGGTCGGCGTCCTTTTGGCGGTGGAATCTCCTTGTCTGGATCGGCATCGCCATCTTTGCCGTTATCGCGCGCTTCTCGATTTACCCCTCGCTGGAAATCACGATGGTTTCCTTGGTTTTCCAACTGGCACTGGCGCTGGTCCTGAGCGGCGTGATCCGGATGGTTTTGCGCCGGCCGTCGATCAGCCCGCGGTTCCGGCTTCGCACGGCCCTTTGGATTGTGCTTCTGAGCGGGTTGGCGGGTTTCGTGCATTCATCGCTCGTGCAATTTGCGCTCGACCGTTTGGAGTGGAACAATCCGAACGTCGCTTCGCTGACGGTATGGCTTTTCCGAACAAAAATCATGTGGCTGATCTATATGTGCTGGTGCCTTGGATATCTGGGCGTGCGCTCGGATCGCCTGGCCCGGTCGCAGCACGAGCGTGCCAGGCAGGCGCGCGAAGAAGCGCGCAAGATCGAACTCCAAATGCTCCGCGCCCAGCTCGATCCCCACTTTCTCTTCAACTCCCTGAACGGAATCGCTGCGGAGATTCGTCCCCATCCGGATGCCGCGACAGCGATGGTCACCGAGCTGGCCGAGTATCTCCGCTATTCGCTCGACCATCGCGATCGCGTGCTCGCGCCGCTTGCAGCGGAACTCGATGCCATGAGTGCCTATCTCGCGATTGAATCCGCGCGTTTCGGCGAGAATCTGGTCAGCGAAGTGTCGGCCGGCGACGACGTGCGGCGGCGGGAGGTCCCGTGCTTTCTCCTCCAACCAATGGTCGAGAATGCGATCAAACACGGGTGGAAATCCGCCGGGCCGAATCCGCTTCGGGTCACCATCCGAGCCTGGCAGCAGGCTGGTCTTTTGGAAATATCGGTCTACAACTCCGGCTTGATGGGAGACTCGAGAGAAGAAGGAGTCGGGCTGTCAACGCTTCGTCGGCGTCTGGACATCCACTACCCGGGACGGCATTCGTTCCGCTTGGAACAACGGACCGAAGGCGTCGAGGCGCATTTGGTTTTGGAGGGCGAGCCATGCTTCGCGTGATCCTCGTCGACGATGAGCCGCTCGCCCGGCAGCGGTTGCGTCAGTTGCTCGCGGCGGAATCCGACGTCGAGATCGTCGGAGAAGCCGGAACCGCGGTGGCGGCGCTGGAGTTGATCCGCGAAGAAAAACCGGACGCCGCCTTTGTGGACGTCCGCATGCCCGGAATGTCCGGGCTGCAGTTGGCTGAGGCCTGCCGGCGTTCGACCAAAGTGATCTTTGTCACGGCCTATGCAGCCCATGCAGTCGAGGCATTTGAAGTGGATGCAGTCGATTTTCTTCTCAAACCGGTGCGCGCCGCCCGCTTGGCGGAGTCCCTTCGCCGGATCCGCGGAATCTCATCCACTCCATCCATTACGGACCGCCTGTGTCTGCACACGGGCCAAAAGACACATGTCGTCCCGGTCGATGCGATCCGACTGCTGGAAGCCGATGGGGACTTTACGCGCATTCATATCGCCGGTGCGCCCTCTTTGTTCATCTGTCACCCGCTGGGGTATTACGAAGCCCTCTTGCCGAATCCCCCATTCGTTCGCCTCGACCGCTCGATCATTCTTCACTCAGGTTGCGTGGCCGAAGTGCATGGCAACGAAGGCGACACGCGCGTCCGGCTTGAGGGACTGGATGTCGAGATTGAGATCGGACGCACCGCGCGACGACGTCTTGCACGCATCCTCACGACATAAAAAAACGGGACACCGATATTCGCGGTGTCCCGTCTTTTGGGATCCTGGAAATGCTTATTTGGCTTCGCCAAGTTCTTCACCGACCATGTAGCGGGTGAAGCGGCGGATGACCATGTTTTCGCCCAGCTCGGCGATCTTGCTGTTCAACAGATCCTTCACGGTGACGTCGGGATTCTTGATGAACGCCTGTTCGAGCAGGCAGATCGAGCTGTAGAATTTCTCCATCTTTCCGTCGACGATTTTGTCGACGATGTTTGCCGGCTTGCCGGTCACCTGAGCGGCGAAAATCTCGCGCTCGGATTGGACCAGGCTGTCGGGAACCTGCTCGCGGGAAACATAAGTCGGGTGCGCCGCGGCGATGTGCAAAGTGACATCCTTGACGAATTCGCGGAAGACTTCGTTCTTCGCAACAAAGTCGGTCTCGCAGTTGATCTCGACGAGAACGCCGACCTTGCCCTGCAGGTGGATGTAAGAGGCGATCGTGCCCTCCTTGGCAACACGTGACGCCTTCTTGCCGGCGCTGGCGATGCCCTTTTTGCGGAGGAGTTCCTCAGCCGCAGCGAGGTCGCCGCTGGTTTCGGACAGCGCCTTCTTGCAGTCCATCATGCCCGCGTTTGTTTTTTCGCGGAGCTCTTTGACCAGGGCGGGAGAGATATCAGACATAGGGATTTTTCAGAGGTTCAGTGATTCAGATTTCGCCCGCACCCGGCAGAACGGCCCGCGGCGGACGGGGTCCCAGTGATCCAGTTTTCAGCGAAGAGCACAATCGCTGATCACTGAAAACTGAACACTGAAAAGCGCTTTATTCCGAAACGGCCGAGAGGTCGGACGGCTCGGATTTGGAAACCGGTCCACGGCCTTCCATGATCGCGTCGACCAGCTTCTGGAGGATGACGCGGATCGAGCGAATGGCGTCGTCGTTGCCGGCGATCGGGTATTCGATCTTCTCCGGATTGCTGTTCGTGTCGACGATCGCGATGATCGGAATGCCGAGGCGGTTCGCTTCTGCGACGGCGATTTCTTCGCGGATCGTGTCGATGACGACCAGGGCGTCCGGAAGTTTCGTCATTTCCACGATGCCTTCGAGGTTATGGCGGAGCTTCGCACCCTCGCGGCGGATGGCTGCGGCTTCCTGCTTGTTGATGCGGGCAAAGGCAGCGGTCTTTTCCTGCGCTTCGATTTCCTTGAGGCGGCCGACGCTGCGACGGATCGTCGTCAGGTTCGTGAGCGTGCCTCCGAGCCAGCGCTGGTTGACGAAGAACTGGCCGGTGGCCTGTGCGGCTTCGCGGACGGCTTCCTGCGCCTGCTTCTTGGTTCCGACAAAGAGAACCTTGCCGCCGCCCTTGACGAGCTGGGACAGGAAGGTGGTGGCGCGCTGGAGTTGTTCGATCGTGATCTCGAGATCGATGATGTAGATCGAGTTTTTCTCCTCGAGAATGTAATCGCGCATCTTCGGGTTCCAGCGCTTGGTCTGGTGCCCGTAATGCACGCCGGCTTCCAGGAGTTCGGTCATGGTTTCGACGTTTGGGTTGGTTTCTTCTGACATGGTGGTTAGGAGGCAGCTTTTTGCGGTTCGGGTTCCGGATCAGCTCCCATGGCCTCGCCGAGATGGATGATGTCCGTCTCGCGATGGGATTGGAAGCCGGTGCCGGCAGGGATGAGGTGACCCATGATCACGTTTTCCTTGAAGCCACGCAGCCGGTCGACTTTGCCAAGTGTCGCGGCTTCGGTCAACACGCGCGTGGTGTCCTGGAACGATGCCGCCGAGATGAAGCTGTCGGTCTCGAGCGATGCCTTGGTGATGCCGAGGAGCACCGGGCTGGCCTCCGCGGGTTTGCCGCCCTTGGCGACCACGGCTTCGTTTTCGGCTTCGAATTCCAAGCGGTCGACCTGATCACCCCAGAGCAGGGTGGTGTCGCCCGGGTCGGTGATTTTCACCTTGCGGAGCATCTGGCGGACGATGATCTCGATGTGCTTGTCGTTGATCTCAACGCCCTGGAGACGGTAAACCTCCTGGACTTCGTTGAGCAGGTGCTCCTGCAACTCCTGAGGTCCGCAGACTTCGAGGATTTCGTGCGGGACGACCGGGCCCTCGGTGAGCTGCTGGCCCTTCTTCACGAAGTCGCCCTTGAAGACGATAATGTGCTTCGAGAGCGGGATGAGGTGCTCTTCTTCGGCCTTGCTTTCCGGATCGGTGACGATGAGCCGGCGCTTGCCACGAACGGTTCCGCCAATGTCGACGACGCCGTCAATCTTAGCGATCTCGGCAGCGTCCTTCGGACGGCGCGCTTCGAAAAGCTCGGCAACGCGCGGCAGACCGCCGGTGATGTCCTTCGTTTTGGCGATCTTGCGCGGGGTTCGCGCGAGACGCTGACCGGCGGGGACTTTCGAGCCTTCCTTGACTTCGATGTGGGCCCCGGCGGGAATCGAATAGTTCGCCAGCACGGTCTTCGACTCGTCGGTGATGACGATCTGCGGGTGCAGGTCTTCCTTGTGTTCGATGACCACGGTGCCCATGACCCCTGTGGCTTCGTCGACTTCCTTGCGGATCGTAACGCCCGGGATCATGTCGCGGAATTCGATGCGACCGGCTTTTTCCGTGATGATCGGAACGTTGTACGGATCCCACTGAATAAACGTTTCGCCCTTCTTCACCACGGCGCCGTCGGCGACGGAGATGACCGAGCCGATGACGATGTTGTGGCTTTCGAGTTCGCGTCCATCCTTGGCGTGGATGCTGACCGTGCCGTTCTTGTTAAGGACAACGAATGTTCCGTCGGTTGCTTGAACGACCTTCAGTTCGTTAAAGCGCACGGTGCCTTCGTTCTTGGCCTTGACGACCGGCTGTTTGAACGTCTGGCTCGCGGTTCCACCGACGTGGAACGTACGCATCGTGAGCTGGGTGCCGGGCTCGCCGATCGACTGGGCGGCGATAATGCCGACCGCCTCGCCGAGCTTGACCATCTGGCCGGTGGCCAGGTTCCGTCCGTAGCAACGGGCGCAGACGCCCCGCTTCGATTCGCAGGTGAGTGCGGACCGGATCTTGAGTTGCTCGAGGCCGATATTTTCGAGGGCGGCAGCGGTTTCTTCGTCGATGAGCTGGTTGGCCTTGACGATGGCGTTCCCGCTGATCGGATCGCGCACGGTTTCGCAACTCGTTCGACCGATGATGCGGGTCGGCAGGGTGACCACTTCTTCGTCGCCCTCGTAGATCGGACGGACAACGATGCCATTGACGGTGCCGCAGTCGTCGATGGTAACGATCACGTCCTGGGCGGCGTCAACCAGCTTGCGGGTCAGGTAACCCGAGTCGGCGGTCTTCAACGCCGTGTCGGCGAGACCCTTGCGGGCGCCGTGCGTCGAGATGAAGTATTCCAACACCGAGAGGCCTTCGCGGAAGTTCGCGGTGATCGGCTGCTCGATGATTTCACCGGACGGCTTGGCCATGAGGCCGCGCATACCGGCGAGCTGTTTGACCTGCGTGCGGTTACCGCGGGCGCCGGAGTCGACCATCATGAACACCGGGTTCATCTCGCGGCGGCCGTCGTTGTGTTCGAGCGTCCGGAAGAGAGCGTTGGCGATCTCCTCACCGGTGTGGGTCCAGATGTCCTGGACTTTGTTCTTCCGCTCGCCGTCGGTGATAATACCGCGACGGTATTGTTTTTCGACTTCGCCGATTTCGCGGTAGGCCTTCTCGAGAAGTTGTTCCTTTTCCTTCGGAATGATCATGTCGGTGATTCCGATGGAAACACCGGCCTTGGTCGCCTCGCGGAAGCCGAGTTGCTTCAGGCGGTCGAGGGTCTCAACCGTCTTCTGCTGACCGGCGGCTTTGTAGCAACGCCAGATGACGTCGGAGAGCTGCTTCTTGCCGCAAACCTTGTTGTAGAAGCCGAGTTCGGACGGCCAGATTTGGTTGAAGACAACGCGGCCGGCGGTGGTGTCGAGCACCCGGGCGTTCGCGTCGCCGTAGACGGTCTGACGGCCAAAGTCGGGGTTCTTGAAGCGGATGCGGGAGTGAGTGCGAATGGCACCTTCCTGCATCGCGAGTTCGACTTCGTCGGCATTTGCAAACAGCGGTGCACGCTTTTCCTTGTCGGCATCGGATCCGCGCGGGTTCTGCGTGAGGTAGTAGCAACCCAGCGGAATGTCCTGCGACGGCGTGGTGATCGGCTTGCCGCTTGAGGGCGAGAAGATGTTGTTGGTCGCCAGCATGAGCATGCGGGCTTCCATCTGGGCCTCGACCGAGAGTGGCACGTGAACGGCCATTTGGTCACCGTCGAAGTCCGCGTTGTAGGCGGTACAAACGAGCGGGTGGATGCGGATGGCTTCGCCTTCGATGAGCTGCGGCTCGAATGCCTGGATCGACAGACGGTGGAGCGTCGGGGCGCGGTTCAGGAGAACCGGGTGGCCCTTGGTCACCTCGTCGAGAATGTCCCACACCTCCGGGGTCTGGCGTTCGATGAGCTTCTTGGCGCTGCGCACGGTGTGCACGTGGCCTTGTTCCTTGAGGCGGCGAATGATGAACGGCTCGAACAGGACGAGCGCCATCTTCTTCGGCAGACCGCATTGATTCAGCTTCAACTCGGGTCCGATGACGATGACCGAGCGGCCGGAATAGTCGACGCGCTTGCCGAGCAGGTTTTGGCGGAAGCGGCCGCCTTTGCCCTTGAGCATGTCGCTGAGAGACTTGAGCGGACGGTTGGCGGCACCGGTGACGGCGCGGCCGTGACGACCGTTGTCGAACAGCGCATCAACGGCCTCCTGGAGCATCCGCTTTTCGTTGCGGATGATGACTTCCGGCGTCTTGAGTTGCAGGAGAGTCTTGAGGCGGTTGTTGCGGTTGATGACGCGGCGGTAAAGGTCGTTCAGGTCCGAGGTGGCAAACCGTCCACCTTCGAGCGGGACGAGCGGACGGAGGTCGGGAGGGATGACCGGAAGCACGTTCAAGATCATCCATTCCGGACGCGTCTTCGAGCTGGCGAAGCCTTGGACGAGCTTCAGGCGCTTGGCGAGTTTCTTGCGGAGTTGCTTGCTGCGGGTCGAGCCCATCTGTTGCTCGATTTCGTCGTTCAAGGCGGCGAGATCGACCTGCTCGAGCAGCTTCTGGATCGCTTCGGCACCCATGCCGGCCACGAACGAGTCACCGTACTGGTCCTCGGCTTCGCGGAATTCGGCTTCGGTCAGAAGCTGGCAGCGCTGGAGCGGCGTGTTGCCCGGATCAATGACAATGTAATCCTCGTAATAGATCACGCGCTCGAGCTGGCGGGACGTCATGTCGAGCATGAGTCCGATGCGCGACGGCATGCACTTGTAAAACCAGATGTGCGACACCGGCACGGCGAGGTCGATGTGCCCCATGCGTTCGCGGCGAACGCGCGACAGGGTCACTTCAACGCCGCAACGGTCGCAGATCACGCCCTTGTGTTTGATGCGCTTGTATTTGCCGCACGAGCATTCCCAGTCGCGGGTCGGCCCGAAAATGCGCTCGCAGAAAAGACCGCCTTTTTCCGGCTTGAATGTCCGGTAGTTGATCGTTTCCGGGTTTTTGACTTCGCCCTTGCTCCAGCTGCGCATGGAGTCGGGGGAGGCCACGGTGATCGCCACCTCATCGAAGCCGAGCGGCTTCTGTTCCCCGAATGCTTCGCGAATGTTGACTTCTTTCATGGATTCGTTGGTTGGTGGTTTTGGGATCAGCCGAGGCTATCTGTGAGCGTCGGTTCTTTGCCTCCGACCCGGACATCGAGTCCGAGGCCTTGCATTTCTTTGATGAGAACGTTGAACGACTCGGGAGTTCCCGCCTCGAGCGAGTTGTCACCTTTGACAATGCTCTCGTAGATGCGGGTCCGGCCTTGAACGTCGTCGGATTTGACGGTCAGGAGTTCCTGGAGCGTGTAGGCGGCTCCGTAGGCTTCGAGGGCCCAGACTTCCATTTCGCCGAAGCGCTGGCCGCCGTATTGGGCCTTGCCGCCGAGCGGTTGCTGGGTGACGAGGCTGTAGGGTCCAACGGCACGGGCGTGGATCTTGTCCGCGACCAAGTGGCCGAGTTTAAGCATGTAGATGTAGCCCACGACGACCTGCTGGTCGAACGCCTCGCCGGTCCGGCCGTCATAGACGGTCGATTTGCCGTTTTCGTTGGTCCAGGTGAATCCGTCTTTCGTCTTCGCATCCTTGAGGAAGTCGCGAATCTTGGATTCCGGGATACCGTCGAAAACCGGTGTCGCCACTTTGAAGCCGAGGGCCTTGGCGGCGACGCCGAGGTGGGTTTCAAGAACCTGACCGACGTTCATGCGGCTCGGCACGCCGAGCGGGTTGAGCACGATGTCGACCGGGGTTCCGTCCGCGAGGAACGGCATGTCTTCTTCCGGAACGATCTTGGCGACGACGCCTTTGTTTCCGTGACGGCCGGCCATCTTGTCACCGACGCTGAGCTTGCGCTTGCTGGCGATGTAGACCTTGACCTGCTTGATGATGCCGGGGTCGACGTCGTCGCCGCTTTCGATGCGGCCCATGTTTTCGTCACGTTCGTTGTCGAGGTCGACAAACCGGTGTTCGAACTGGCCGATGATCTCGCGGATCTTGTTGCGGATCGGGCTCGGGTCGATTTCCACGTGGTTGTAAACCGCAGCGAGCTTGCGCAGGAGTTGTTTCGTGATCTTGCGATTGGCCGGGATGATGATTTCGCCGGTTTGCGCGTTGACGACGTCGAGCGGGATTTTCTCGTTGAGGAGGATGTTCGAAAGCGCGGCGGTCAGCTGTTCGTGCAGATCGTCTTTGCGCTTCTTGTAATCCTCCAGGATCATCTTCTGCTGACGCTTGGACTCGGTCGGCGTCATCTTCGTGCGGGTCACCTCTTTCTTTGAGGAGACCTTCACATCCATGACAATGCCGTAGGTGCCCGAAGGAACGGTCAGCGACGTGTCCTTCACGTCGGCGGCCTTCTCACCGAAGATCGCGCGGAGGAGGCGTTCTTCGGGTGCGAGTTCGGTTTCGCTCTTCGGCGTGATTTTGCCGACGAGGATGTCCCCGGGCTTCACCTCGGCACCGATGCGAATGACGCCGTCCGGGCCCAGATTTTGCAGGGCTTCTTCGGACACATTCGGAATGTCGCGGGTGATTTCCTCGGGCCCAAGTTTTGTGTCACGGGCACCGATTTCGAACTCATCGATGTGAATCGAAGTGTAGATGTCCTCCTTGACGACGCGCTCGGAGATCAGGATGGCGTCTTCGAAGTTGTAGCCATTCCATGGCATGAACGCGACGAGCACGTTGCGACCGAGGGCGAGTTCGCCCTTTTCGGTGTTCGGACCGTCGGCAATGACATCGCCCTTTTTGATCGACTGTCCCTTGCGGACGATCGGCTTCTGGTTGATGCAGGTGCTGGCATTCGAGCGCATGAACTTGCGGAGTTCATACACGTAAACGCCGGCCTCTTCGTCGGTCTTGATCTTCTTTTTGCCCTCCGGCAATTCACCATCCTTCGTGATGATGATCTGGGCGGCCGTGACAGAAGCGACTTTGCCGGCTGCTTCGGCGGAGATGACCGCACGCGAATCGCGGGCGACGCGGCCTTCGAGTCCGGTGCCGACCAGCGGCGACTCGGAGACGAGGAGCGGAACGCCTTGGCGTTGCATGTTCGAGCCCATGAGCGCGCGGTTGGCGTCATCGTGCTCGAGGAAGGGAATCAAACCGGCGGCCACGGAGACGAGCTGCTTCGGTGAAACGTCCATGTATTGAACCTGCGCGGGTTCGACTTCGACGAAATCGCCGCGGTAGCGGGCGGAGACCTTCTCGCCGGTGAACTTGCCATTTCCATCAACGGCCGAGTTCGCCTGCGCGATATAGAAGTTTTCGTCACGGTCGCCACTTAGATACTCGACAGTGTTAGTGACCCGGCCGTTCTCGACTTTGCGATACGGGGTTTCGATGAAGCCGAATTCGTTGATGCGCGCAAACGTGCTCAGCGAACTGATGAGACCGATGTTCGGGCCTTCCGGGGTTTCGATCGGGCAAATCCGGCCGTAGTGCGAAGGGTGAACGTCGCGGACTTCGAATCCCGCGCGATCGCGGCTGAGACCGCCCGGCCCGAGGGCCGAGAGACGGCGCTTGTGGGTCAGTTCGGACAGCGGGTTCGTCTGGTCCATGAACTGGCTCAGCTGGCTGCGACCGAAAAAGTCGCGGACCACGGCGCTGAGGGACTTCGGATTGATGAGCTTCTGCGGCGTGATCTGGTCGACGCCGGCATCGAACAACGTCATGCGCTCACGGACGAGGCGTTCGGTGCGGGCGAGGCCGACGCGGCACTGGTTCGCGAGGAGTTCTCCGACGGTCCGGACACGGCGACTTCCCAAATGGTCAATGTCGTCGGTCATGCCTTCGCCCCGGCGGAGTTCGACGAGGTACTTCATGGCGGCGATGAAGTCGTCCTTCGTGAGGATGCGTTCTTCCTCGCTGACCTTCAGGCCGAGTTTCTGGTTGATCTTGTGGCGGCCGACGCGGCCAAGATCGTAGCGCTTGGCGTCGAAGAAAAGCCGTTTGAGCATGCCACGGGCGTTCTGCACGGTTGGCGGATCGCCAGGGCGGAGCTTGCGGTAGATGTCCTTGAGGGCCTCGTCCTCGTCGTGAGCCGGGTCCTTCTTGAGCGACTTGATAATGGTATCGTCGTCCTTCGTGTCGACCACCTTGACACTCTTGTGGCCGAGTCCGACCAATTGACGGACGGTTGCCGCGTTCAGCGGTTCAAACGCGCGGGCGACGGTGATTTCGCCATCGCGGATGTCGGCGATGAGCACTTTGGTGCTGATCTCCTCTTCGTCGAGCTTCTCGCTGAGCTTGAGATCCTCGATGGCGTAGAAAATTTTGATGATGTCCTCGTCCGACGGATGGCCCAGCGCGCGGAGGAACGTGGTTGCGAGGAACTTCCGGCGGCGCTTGCGGCGATCGAGGTAAACGTAGAGGAGATCGCTGGTATCGAACTGGACTTCAATCCACGAGCCGCGGTCCGGGATGATGCGGAATCCATGGAGGATTTTGCCATTCGTGTGGATCGACGTTTCAAAGCAAATGCCAGGCGAGCGGTGGAGTTGCGAGACGACGACGCGCTCGGCGCCATTGATGACAAACGTCCCCTGCGGGGTCATGAGCGGGAGTTCGCCCATGTAAACCTTTTCCTCCTTGGTGGCGCGTTCGTCCTTGTACCGGAACGTCACGTAGAGCGGCGCGCTATAGGTCTGGCCTTCGCGCTGTGCTTCCAAAGCCGAGAGTTTCGGCTCCCCGAGTTCGTAGCTGACGAAATCCAGCGAGGATTTGTCTTCGAACCCGAAAATCGGGAAAAACTCCCGGAACACGGCCTGCAGGCCGATATTCCGACGCTTCGTCACCGGCACGTCCTTCTGGAAAAACTCGTTGTACGAGTTGATTTGCAGTTCGATGAGATTGGGCGGCTCGATGGCCTCCTGGAGTTTGCCGAAGTGAATGCGTTCAGACATGGTGAAGTCGGGTATCGGGAGCCGTGGATTCAGCGCGGAAACAGGGAGTCTCCGGGCCCGGTTGTCTCATCCGGCGCAAATGCAAAAAATCCGTGCAGGCAGGCAGGGTTTCCCCCACCCGTCTGTCGACGGGATTTGAAGAATTGGCGCGGCGTGGATCGGATAACAGGGCGTCTGGCGTCCAGCGGAACGGTTAGTGTAGGAAAAACCGCGGAGAGATCAAGGATTTTTGATCCCGATCTCTCCGCGGGAAGAGTTTTGCGGCGGATTACTTGATTTCGACCTTGGCGCCGGCGGCTTCGATCTTCTTCTTGATCTCTTCCGCTTCTTCCTTGGTCACGCCCTCTTTGAGGGGCTTGGGAGCGCTTTCGACGAGCGCCTTGGCTTCGGCGAGGCCGAGGCCGGCGACGGCGGCGCGCACTTCCTTAATGACGGCGATCTTGTTGCCACCGGCATCGGTGAGGATCACGTCGAAGGAGGTCTTCTCCTCGGCGGGAGCGGCCGCGGCGGCTCCACCGGCGGCACCGACGGCCGCGACGGCCACGGGTGCTGCGGCGCTGACGCCCCATTTTTCTTCAAGTTGTTTCACCAGGTCAGCGATTTCCAGGACGGTGAGTCCGCTGAGCTGGTCGACGAGTGCTGTTGTGTCTGCCATTGTGTGTATTGGATTTTGGTATCGTCGCGCCCAGAAGCCTCAGGGCATTTGAGAGTGGCAGCCGCCACCCCGACGAGGAACCGGTTTGGTTTTTTTGTTGGTCGTCCGCCGCGGCTTCATTCGTCGGACGAAAGGGTTTTTGCCTAGGCGGCTCCTCCTTCGGCGTCGGCCTTGGCTTTGAGGACGCGGGCGAGGCTGGCCGCAGGTTCGTTGAGAACGCGGGCGAGCTTGGTCGCCGGGGCCAGGAGAACGCCGAGAAGGGTCGCGCGGAGCACGTCTTTGCTCGGGAGTTCCGCGAGGGCGTTGACCTGTTCGGCGGAAAGCGTGGAATTGTCGAGGACACCGACGCGGACGGCGGGTTTCTTGAACTCGGCGGAGAACGTCTTGAGGATTTTTGCGGCGGCGCAGATGTCGCTCTCGCCGGTGACGATCGCGGTCTGGCCGGCGAGCGCGCCGTTGAGGTCGGGCATCTTGAGCTCGTCCGCGGCGATCTTCAGGAAGGTATTTCGAACAACGCTGAGCTTCGCGCCACTGCCGGCGAGGCGGGTGCGGAGTTCTTCGAAGTGCGGGACCTGCATGCCGGCATAATCCACAACGAGAAGGTAGGGCGAGGCGTGGAGCTTCTCGCGGATGTCGGCGACGATGGTGGTTTTTTCGGGGCGCATGGTGGTTGGTCTCCCTTAAATCAATTTTTGAGGAACGGAGCCGGATCGACAGCGATGCCGGGGCTCATGGTGGCGCTGAGCGTGATCGCTTCAACAAACGCGCCCTTGGCGGTTGCGGGCCGGGCCTTGACAACGGCGTCGATGACTGCCGAGCCGTTCTGGACAAGCGATTCTTCGTTGAATGAGAACTTGCCGACCGGGACCGCGACGTTGGCGTTCTTGTCGAGCTTGAATTCGACGCGTCCGGCTTTGACTTCCTTGACGGCCTTGGCGGTGTCATCGGTGACGGTGCCGGTCTTCGGGTTCGGCATGAGACCGCGCGGTCCGAGAACCTTGCCGAGTTTGCGAACTTCGGACATGGCGGCCGGTGTGGCGATCGCGACATCAAAGTCGGCGAATCCTCCGGTGACTTTCTTGATGAGATCTTCGAATCCGACGAATTCGGCCCCGGCTTCCTTGGCGGCTTCCGCAGCCTGGCCGGTTGCGAAGACGAGCACGCGAACATTTTTTCCGCTGCCATTCGGGAGCGGGCATGTGCCGCGGACCATCTGGTCACTTTGCTTCGGATCGACCCCGAGCTTGAACGAGAGCGTCACCGTCTGGTCGAATTTGACCGCAGGGAGCGTCTTCAGCGTCTTGATCGCGTCGGAGAGCGCGTATTTTTTGTTGCCATCCACCAACCCGGCGGCGGCGCGATAACGTTTGGAACGATTTTTTTGCATGGTTTTTTGCAGTGCGAGCGACCTTGTGGTCTCCTGCGTGAAGTTGACCGGTTTCCCGGGAGCCCGCGAACGTAACTGTTGGTATCGGAATGTCAAAGAAAATTCTCAGAAAAGTGATTGACACCCCCGGCTGGCTTCCTAGGCTCTCAGGTCCGCTACGGCAAGGAGAACCGACCCGCCGAATTGTTCATGAACGCCCATATCCTCGAAGAAGCTGCCAAAGTCGTCCCCGAACCCCAGATCCTGATCAACATGGTGTCCCGTCGCGTGCGGCAATTGAGCGCCGGAAGCCGTCCGATGGTCGAAGTGGGATTCCGGATGGGACTGGCCGACATTGCTTTGACGGAAATCGCCCAGGGCAAGCTGGCGAAAGCGCCGGTGAACGACGGCGAAACCACCGCCTGACGGTCCCGGGCGGCACGTCCGCCTGATCCATGTCCGCCGAGATCACGACCAACCGCAAGGCCCTGCGGGATTACCATATTCTCGAAAAGTTCGAGGCGGGCATCGAGTTGCGTGGCACCGAGGTCAAGTCGATCCGGGCCGGATTTGTTTCCCTCCAAGGCGCATTTGCGCGGGTTCATCAAGGCGATCTTTGTCTGTTTGAATGCGCCATCCAGCCCTACGAGAAGGCAAGCCATGAGCAGCATGAATCCAAACGGATCCGCCGCCTTCTCCTGCACCGGGCGGAAATCGACCGCTTGATCGGCGAAGTGGAGCGCTCGGGGCGAACGGTTGTTGCCCTTCGGATGTACTGGAAAAAAGGCCGCGTCAAAGTCGAACTCGGGCTTGGCAAAGGCAAGGACGCCGGAGACAAGCGGGCGGATCTCAAAAAGCGGGCGACCGATCGGGAGGTCGATCGCGCGTTGGCGGATTTCCAGAAACGCGGGCGCTGAACCCGGACTCGACCCCCGGCTGCGACCGGGATAGATTGGTCCAGAGTGAGTGCCTTCGCGAACATCGTCGAGCGGATCTGGGCCATGACCTGCGAACTGGCCCCGTGGCTCCTGCTCGGTTTTTTCTTCGCCGGATTGCTGTCGATTTTCCTGAAACCGGAAACCGTCCGAAAATGGCTCGGTCACGGCGGTTTTTGGAGCACCATCAAGGCCAGCCTGGTCGGCGTGCCGATTCCCCTCTGTTCATGCGGAGTGATCCCGGTCGCCGCTTCCCTCCGGCGGCACGGGGCCAGCAAGCCGGCGACGGCGGCGTTTCTGGCTTCAACCCCGCAGACGGGCGTGGACAGCATTGCCGTGACGTGGAGTTTGCTCGGGCCGGCTTTCGCCGTGACCCGGGTTATCGTGGCTTTTGTTTCGGGCGTGGTTTCGGGATTGTTTGTTCGATGGGTCGATCGCTCGCCGGATCCCGTCACGGTGCCAACTGCGGAAAGCAGCGATCCGACCTCCGGCAACCCGTGGCTCGCCGCCCTGCACTATGGCTTCATCAAACTGCCGCGCGATATCGCCAAAAGCCTCGCCCTGGGCATTCTGCTGGCGGCCATGCTCGGAGCGCTTCTCCCGGGCGACTTCCTGGCAAAACACATTGGCTCCGGCTGGACCGCTTATCTTCTGATTACGGCCGTCGCGATCCCGCTTTATGTCTGTTCGACCGGGTCCATTCCTTTTGCGTTCGCGCTGATGCAGGCCGGACTGACCCCTGGAGCGGCCCTCGTTTTTCTCGTCGCCGGCCCGGCGGTCAATGTGGCCACGATCACCACGATGGCCCAGTTCCTGGGAAAACGGGCTGCGGTCGTGCATGTGGCGGCGTTGGTTTTGGTTTCGTGGACGGCTGGCTGGCTGTTCGACCGGCTTGCGCTCGGGCCCGCCGGCGAATCCCATTTTCACGACCATGGGATGGCCCCGGCTTGGTGGAGCCACGCAGCCGCTGTCGTTCTCTTGATCATCATCGGCCTGGCGCTCTGGCCGCAGCGTGAAAAGAAGAAGTCTTGCTGCGCCGCGGAGCCTCAAACTCCTGCGGAGACGCCCAAAGCCTGTTGCTGCGGCGCCGTCGAGGAATCCACCTCCGGCCGCTGAATCGAATCAAAGTCCAGCCAAGCGCCGGGCGGACGCCAGCGTATCAATGTCCGCCGGCGACTTGTCGGTGCGAATCCGCTCGATGCGTGGAAATCGCAGGGCGAGCCCGGATGCGTGTCGCGAGCTCGGTCGGATCGCGTCGAATGCGATTTCCAGGACCACATTCGGCTCAACCGATATCCGGTTTCCCGACTGATTCTTCGCATGCGCCAGAAAGTGCGCCGTCAGTTCGCGGATTTCGGCATCGGTCAGTCCGGAATAAGCTTTGCCGATCGTGACCAAATGGTTTGTCGATTCGTCCCGAACGGCAAAAGTATAGTCGCTCAAAACTTCGCGACGCCGCCCGTGTCCGAATTCGACGGCCGTGACGACGACATCCAGCGTGGCGAACCGTTTCTTGAGTTTGATCCAAGCTCCCCCGCGCCGGCCCGGCAGGTAAAGACTGTCAGGATCCTTCGCAATGAGGCCTTCGTGTCCGGCGAACCGCGCCGCATCGAACGCCTGTTCAATTTCCTCCGGTGAGGACGGCGAGCGTTGCTCGGCGACGCGGAGGGTTCCGCCCAAATTCAAGCCCTCCAGGCGGTGCCGGCGTTCCCTCAGCGGCTGACGCAAAAGCGATTGACCCGCGATATGGAGTGCGTCGAAGGCGATGTAAATCACCGGAACTTCCGCCCCCAGGAAAAGATCCCCTCCCGCGCGACCCAGTCGTTTCTGGAGTTCGAAGAAGGCGGCGGGACGGCCGTTCGCCCAGGCGAGGATTTCTCCGTCCAGCACCACGTCAACCGGCAAACCCGCTGCAGCGGCGACGATCTCCGGGAACGTCTCGGTGATCCGGTGGAGGTCTCTCGAAAAAATTTCCACGCGTCCACCGGCGGCGTGAACCTGTGCCCGGATGCCATCAAACTTCTCGTCGAGCAACATACGTCCCGAAAGCCGCTCCCAAACGTCGGCGGCCGTTGGCTCCGGGGACGCCAGCATGCATTTGACCGGGCGAAAAATTCGGAGTCCGATCGCCTCGAGGCCGCCGGTCCGGGCTCGTTGGGCGACCTCGCCCAGATCGCCGAGCAACATGTTGGCCTCACGCACCATGGACGGCTCGACGCCGAACGCCGCCGCGACAGCGTCCTCCAGCAGGCCTTCCTTCAATCCGATCCGCAAGTCGCCCGAAAGGATTTTGACCAGATAGCGGGATGAGGATGGGGTCACCCGGCGGAAGAAATCCGCGAGCACTGCACTCTTCGCATGCGGGCCGCGTGCTGCGCGAAGCTGTCGGAGCGTCCCGGCTGTTTCAGAAAGGGATGGGCTCTCGCCGCCCCCGACCTTCTTCAACACCTCGCCGGTCGTTTTTCCCGAGTCATTCCAGCGTCGGCTGATCGCGCGCAGGTCGCCTTCGCCCAGGCCACTCACCGTCAACAGGGCGGATTTGAGAACCGCCCACCCTGCTCCATGGGGCGCATCTTCTTCCGGCGGGAATGCCCGACCGGTCAGCCAGAGGGCCGCCCACCGAAGATCCTCGTCGCGGAGGTCGCGGAGGTATTCGGACAACACGCGGGTTTTGGCCAGCCGACCGGTCAACTCACACACCGCGTCGCCCACCGCCGCCAGGCGGTCCAAGCCGTCCGGTGCGGATTCGGACCGCTCCTCGAATTCGATACCCGGAACCTCAATCCGCGTCCGCGGCAGTTCGAGCTCGAGTTGGTTCGGACCGGTCAGCGCCCAGGCATCATAACCGCGTTCCCGAAGTTCGCGCGCAAACTCCCGCGCATAACCGTGCAAAGTGAGGACGCGCTTTGGGCCGACATTTTCCACGTGGCGAAGGAGATCGTCGAAACCGGCATGATCCGAAAGCGGGAAGGCGGCGTCACAACGCCACCGATGTGCCGCTCCCGGCTCGAGCGCCCAGCCGGTCACCGCCGCCACACGGCGGTTGGGAATCGCCGCCAAGACCCGCGATCCCGCCAATGACGGCGGCCCGATGAGCACATGCCCGGCGGCCTCCGATGCCTTCCACGGCTTGGTCTCGGGAAATCGAACACCTTCCTCCCGGTAAATCTCCACGAGCGAAGCCACCGACCCGTGCAACATCGCCGGCAGTCCCTCCTCCGCCAGACAGGCCAGGATCTCCTGGGATTTTCCCAGTGAATAGCCGATGAGCACCGGCACCTCGCCATCCTCCAACGCTTCCAAACAAAACCGCAGAATGTCGCCCACCACCTTCTCCGTTGGTGGAAACACAAACTTCGGCAATCCATAGGTCGTTTCCATGATCAGGGTGTCCGCGGGAACCACACCCGCCCGCTCCGCACTCGCTCCCGGCCTGAGCTTGAAATCCCCGGTGTAAAGCACGGAGCCCGCGGCCGCCTCAACGAGAGCCTGCGCGGATCCCAGCACGTGCCCGGCCGGGATCAAGGTCATCGCAAACCGCCCAAAATCCCGCCGCTCGCCAAATGGCAGCGCAATCACTTCGCCGGTCAAAGCACCCATCCGCCGTTGCATCAACCGCAGCGTGACAGGCGTCGCGATCGTGCGCGCATGCCGCCCGGTGTGATCGCTGTGCGCATGCGACACGAACGCCATCGCGGACGGATCCCGCGGATCCAGCCAGAGTCCGCAATCCGGCAGGTGGACGCCCCGGCGGTATTCGACGTTCATCATCGAAAGGAGATACGCCGGGCGCGAACCGAATGGCGGTTACTTCAACGCGCCCGTTCCCCAGCGCCGGTGGAGAAACCGTTCCCAGGGGGAAAACAAAAGCCGGTCAGCCAGAAGGCCGATGAAGACAATCACGAGCATCACCGCGACGACCTGGTCCATGGCATGCAGTTCGCGGCCGTAATGCAGCAGCTGTCCCAAGCCGAAGCCCGTGAGAATCGTGACAAAGATCTCCGCGGCCATGAGCGAACGCCATGCGAAAGCCCACCCCTGCTTCATGCCGCCGACGAGATACGGAAGCGATGCCGGCAGGATGACCTTGATCCATGTGTGCAGCCCGGTCGATCCCATCGTCCGCGCTGCTCGCAGGTAAATCGGCGGCATCGTCCGCACGCCGTCATTCGTCGCAATCACGACCGACCAGAGCGTCCCCATGACAACGACGAAAAGCATCGCGGACTCGGTCTGCCCGAACCAAAGCAGCGCCAGCGGCACAAAGCAGACACTCGGCAAGGTCTGGATGCCCAACGCGAGCAGCCCGATCGTGTCTTTGAAAATTTCAAAACGGGCGGTCAAAAGGCCAAGCGGCACGCCGAAGACCAGCCCGATGATGTAGCCGGCGAACAAACGCTGAATGGTCACCCACGTGGCGGTTCCGAGTGTTCCATCGCCCAATGATTGCCAGAGATATTCCGCCACGTTCGTCGGCGACGGAAAGAGGACCGGTGACCAGATTCCCGTCCTCGCCAAAGCTTCCCAAACGAGGATCAGGATCGCGAAGAAACTGATGGAGACGGCCGCACGTTTCATTCCCCGACCTCCCGCTCATTTTCGGCGCTGAACCCTTTCAACGCCGCCGTGATTTCGGTCGAATACCTTGCCAGTTCGACGCTGTTGATGTCCCGCGGACGGGGCAGTGTGACCCGAAACTCGGAGCGGATGCGTCCCGGGTTCGGTGAGAAGAGTACCACACGGTCGCCAAGGCAGGCGGCCTCACGAACGTTGTGCGTCACGAAGATAATCGTCTTGCGACGAGCCTCCCAGATTCTCTGGATATCGCCATAGAGTTGTTCGCGGGTGAGTGCATCGAGCGCGGCAAAGGGTTCGTCCATCAGCAAAACGCGGGGATTGGGAGCCAACGCCCGCGCGAGCGCCACCCGCTGCCGCATTCCGCCCGAGAGTTCGTGAATATTGGCATGCAGGAACTTCTCGAGCCCGACCAAGCCAAGATAATACCTCGCCACTTCCAGCCGCTCCTTTTCAGCGAGGCCCGGCTTGAGCCGGAGGCCGAACATGACGTTGCCCATCACGTCCAACCAAGGAAAGAGCGCATGTTCCTGAAACATCACCATACGGTCCCGACCGGGGCCCTGGACGGGTTCGCCGTTCGCCAGTACACGACCCGAATCCGGAAAATCCAAGCCCGCCACGATATTGAGGAGCGTCGATTTGCCGCATCCGCTGGGCCCGACGAGACACACAAACTCGCCCTCGCCCACGCGGAGGCTCACCTGATCGAGCGCAAGGACCGTCCGATGCTTGGTCGCAAAGCTTTTGCTGATCCGGTCGACCTCAATGCGCTCCGGCGCGACATTTTTGAGTTCAGCTTCGAGGCTCATGGCTTCCAGATCAGACGGTCAAGGTTGACCTTCGCACGGAGAAAGCCGACTTCGCGCGCGTGGGCGAGAAAATTCGCAAACGGTTCTTCGGAAATGGCATCTTCGAAAACGAGGCGCGTCCAGGCCTCTTCGACCAGCTCGGCGGGGATCTCCCGGCGAGCGAGGGCGGACAACTCGTCGCGGACGCGGCGCTTGGCCTCCGCTGGATTTGCCAGAATCCATGCCGTCAACTCCCGGTGCGCGTTCAGGAACTTCCTTCCCACATCCGGGCGCTCGTTAAGGAAGCCCTCGCGTCCGGCGAGTACGGTTGTGAGGGCTTTGGGATCCGCATGGAAAATCCGCCCGCCGGCCTCGTTGATCAACCGGGTCACCCAAGGCTCGACCGTCCACGCGGCATCGAGTTTGCCTTGCTGGAACAGGACCAGAATATCGGGATTCGCCGTCGGGATCACGCGGGCGTCTCCGCCGACGAGCGTGACGCGAATGCCCTGCTTCAACAGCCACGCGCGACACTCGACGTCCTGGGTATTCCCCAATTGCGGGGTGGCGATCGTCTTTCCCCGCAGGTCGGACGGGTTTTGAATCCCGTCACCGCGAACGACCAGGGCTTCACCGCCGCGCATCGAACCGCTCAAGACCCGAACGTCCCGGCCATTCGCGCGAGCGTAGGCATTGACCACGGGACTGGGCCCGACATACGTGAGATCGACCGCCCGGGTGAAAATACCCTCCATCGCCGACGGCCCGGCATTGTAGACCATCCACTCGATCTTCGTCGGCTCACCGAGGCGCGTCTCAAACCAACCGTTGCCCTCCCGCGACATGTTGGAGGCGACCAGCGCCTGCGCATGCGTGATGTTTGGAAACAAGCCAACGCGCAAGACCGGCTCGGCCCGCAAGGGGACCACGCACAAAAAAAGAATGAGCAGTGCGGCTCTCACTTTGGCCACATCCAGGCGAGATACCCTCCATAGCTGGCGAGCAAAACAAAGCCTTCCCACCGCTTGATCACAAATCCCGTGATCAGGATCGGCACCAGCGCCAGGCTGAAGCCGAGCATCACATAAAGGTCGGTCCATGCCACTCCGCCCAGCGGAAGCGGCGTGATCAATCCCGCGATGCCGAGGATGCAGAGGATGTTGTAAATGTTCGATCCAACGATGTTGCCGATCGCAATGTCCGGTTCCTTTTTGAGGGCCGCCACGATGGATGCCGCCAGTTCCGGCGTGCTCGTACCCGCCGCCACGATCGTCAGGCCGATCACCGCCTCGCTCACGCCCCAGGACCTCGCGACGCCGATCGAGCCATCGACCAAAAACCGGGAGCCGGCGACCAACACACCCAGCCCGCCGATAATGAATACCAGATCCAGCCAAAGTGTGGCCGGTTTCTTCTTATCACCGACGGATTCGGCATATTCCGCCTGTACATCAGGGGTCGCCGTTTTCTTCGCGTAAATGATGCTGCCAACCGTGTAGGCGACAATGCCGGCAAACAGCACCGCCGCCTGCCAGCGCTCCAGCATCCCGTTGGCAAAGAAGGCCATTAGCAGGAGCGAAACACCCACCATGATGGGCACGTCCAGCCGCAGAAGTTGGAAGTTCACCCGGATGGGAAAAATCACCGAGGCGATTCCGAGGATGACGGCGATGTTGAAAATGTTCGACCCGACGACGTTGCCGACCGCGATGCCGGGTTGCCCGGAGAGCGCCGCCTTCACGCTGACAACCAGTTCCGGAGTGCTCGTTCCGTAGGCGACGACCGTCAGGCCCACGACCAACGGCGTCAGACCCAGCTTCAAAGCCAGCGCCGAACTGCCCCGCACAAGCCCCTCGGCACCAAAATAGAGCAAAACCAACCCGACCACAATGAAGGCAAAGTCTGCAATCATGCGGCGGAGAGACTCGCGTCCGTCGCCAATCTGTCAAGTGGAACCGGACGTTCAGCCCCCCGGATGGCGGACCAGTCCGACCATTTGGCCCGAGGGGTTTTCCACGATCACGACTTCGCCGGGCTGGAAGCGGTTGAGAAAATCGTCGACCGACATTTGCGAGGGCGCACTGGGTGCGGGACGGCAAACGTCCTGGACAAGACGCCACGGTTGATCCGCCAATTCCGCCAGCGTCACGACGCCAATAGCCCGCATCGTTCCGTCCAGCACCGGGAAGACCGGCTGCGGCGAAAAGCGGACCAATTGCAAAGCCGCCGCGCACGTCGCGTCTCCCGGGAGCGCGGCCACGTCAGGCTGCATGATCTCGGAAATCCGCCGCCGGGCGATGCCCGCCCGGAATTTTGCATAGGCGAGTTCCTGCTGGGCCCCGAGGAACACGAAGGCCGCGATGAAAATCAACAGGGGAGACCCGAAAAAACCACCGATCGCAAACAACACCGCCACGACCTGCCCGGTCCGCGCCGCCACCGTCGTCGCGGTGACGTAGTTGAATTTCATCGCCAGCAACGACCGCAGCACCCGCCCGCCATCCATCGGAAACGCCGGCAGCGCATTAAAGGCCACCAAGAAGAAATTCACCGTCATCAGGTTCACGAGCAAATCCCCGCCGGCGCGGTCGATGCGCATCATGTCGCTGATGTTGAATTTGGCCGCGAGCACGAGGAAAAGCACGGAACCGATCACGACGTTCACCGCCGGCCCCGCGACAGCGATCACGAGTTCCTGGACCGGGTTCTGCGGCATGCGCTCGAGCCGGGCGACTCCACCGATCGGCAGCAGCGTGATGTCCGGCGTCCGGATCCCGTAGGCCTTCGCCGCAAAGGCATGTCCGAATTCATGCAGGAGCACGCAAAGAAAAAGCAGGAGGATGAACAAAATCCCCTGCACCGCCGCCGGGGTTCCCCCCTGTTGGTAAAACATCCAGCCGTACCACGCGAGCAGGAGGAAGAACGTGACGTGGATCTTCACGTCGATGCCCGAAACCCGGGCGATTTGGTAGGACCAGCGCATAAAAATTCGATTTCCGGCCGCCCCAATTGGCATTAAACACGTCGATTCCGACCCGAAGCCCGCTGCGGCCTCCAAACGGATAACCTGAAATTCCAAAAAGAAAATGTCATTCCCTGCTCCCAAAGTTCTCGTCGCCGATCCGGTCTCCCAACGTGGTGTCGAGGAACTCTCCGCCGGCGGCGCACTCGACGTCGTCGTGCAAACCGGCCTGCCCGAAGCCGAACTCATCAAAATCATCCCCGATTTCTCCGCCCTCGTCGTCCGCTCGCAGACGAAAGTCACCGCCGCTGTCCTCGAAGCCGCCACGAATTTGAAAGTGGTCGGCCGCGCCGGCGTCGGCGTCGATAACGTCGACGTGGACGCCGCCACGCGCCGGGGCGTCATCGTCATGAACACCCCCGGCGGAAACACGATCTCGACCGCCGAGCACGCGTTTTCGCTCCTCGTGTCGATCGCCCGGAGCATCCCGCAGGCCGACGCCTCGGTGAAGGCCGGAAAATGGGACCGCAAGAAATACGAAGGCGTCGAACTCTACAGCAAGACCCTCGGCATCCTCGGCATGGGCCGGATCGGAACCGAGCTCGCCCGGCGCGCGATCGCCTTCGGCATGCGCGTCGTCGCCTACGATCCCTACCTCTCCGTGAGCCGCGCCCGCAGCCTCCAGGTCGAACTCGTCGAGAACCTCGATGACCTCCTGCCGCTCGCGGATTTCATCACCATGCACATGCCGCTCACCGCCGAGACCAAACACATGCTCGACGCCCGCCGGCTCGGCCTCTGCAAAAAGGGCGTCCGCATCGTGAACTGCGCCCGCGGCGGTCTCATCGACGAAGCTGCCCTCGGCGAGGCCCTCCAATCCGGCCACGTCGCGGCCGCTGCGCTCGACGTCTTCGAAGTCGAACCGCCACCGGCCGACTTCGCCCTGCGCGCCCTTCCGAACATCGTCTTCACGCCCCACCTCGGCGCCAGCACCGCGGAAGCCCAGGAAAACGTCGGCATCGAAATCGCCCAGGCGATCCGCGCCGCCCTCCTCGACGGCGAAATCCGCAACGCCGTCAACATGCCGAGCATCGACGCGAAGACCGCCGCCACCGTCAAACCCTACCTCACCCTCGGCGACAAACTCGGACGCTTCGCCGCCCAGCTCGCCCCCAATCGCAACGACCGCATCGTGATCACCTACGGCGGCAAAGCCGTCGAAATGCCCACCGATGCCATCTCCCGTGCCATCCTCACCGGATTCCTCCGCCACGCCGGCGGCGAGGAAGTCAACAGCGTGAACGTGCGCACGATGGCCGCCACCCTCGGCCTCGAAGTCGAGGAAGTCCGCTCCAGCGAACAAACCGACTTCAACGAATGGCTCCACGTCGCCGTCTTCTCGGGCGACAGCAAGATCTCCGTCGGCGGCACGTTCTTCGGCGCGAAAAACGACCCGCGCATCGTGCGCGTCAACAGCCGCCCGGTCGAAGTCACGCCCTCCGGCGTCGTCCTCCTCCTCGAGAACCGCGACCGCCCCGGCATCATCGGCCACATCGGCACCCTCCTCGGACAGGAGAAAATCAACATCGCCAGCATGAGCCTCTCCCGCACCGAACAAGGCGGACGCGCCCTCACCCTCCTCAACCTCGACAGCAAGCCCGAACCCGCGGTCCTGGAAAAATTCTCCTCCGACCCGGACATCTTCGGCGCCCAAGTCATCGTGCTTTGAGCCCTCTGGTAGGGACGCCTCTCCGAGGCGTCCCTCGAATCCCCACAGGCAGACATCCGCACGGCACACAACCCCGCCGATGGAGAAAATTCTTGCCATGAAACTTGCGAAAGACGGCCGCACCTCGCTTATTCCGTGGGACCTCGTTCGCGCCAGAATCCAGCAGAAACTTGGCGGATGAAGTCGAACTCTCTCCCTCCCGAAGCCGAACTCGACCTCTTCGATCACCTCGCCTTGCCGCCCCCACCGGAGCGGATGTTCACCCCGCTCCCCGACGAACTCGCGGACTTCCGCGAGTTCGGGACCCCCACCCGCGTCGAATCGCTGGACACGCCGGCTGGTCCGGTTCCCGTCTTCATCAACGAATTCTGGACCGCCCGCCAGCGGCAGGCCCACTCGCTCCACGAGATTTCCTACCGCGCCTGCTTCAAGCCGCAGCTCCCCCGCTTCTTCATCGAACGCCTCAGCGAACCCGGTGACATCGTCTTCGATCCGTTCCTCGGACGCGGCACGACCTTGCTCGAGGCCGCTCTCCTCGGACGCACCCCGGCCGGCAACGACGCAAACCCCCTCTGCCGACTGCTCATCGAACCACGGCTGAATCCGCCGTCCTGGACCGACATCGTCGCGCGACTGGAACAAATCCCGCTCGATTTCCAAGACCCGATCCCCGACGAGCTCCTGGTCTTCTTCCACGAAAAAACCCTCCGCGAGATCTGCGCCTGGCGGGAACGCCTCACCTCCAGCCCGGTCGATTCCTGGATCCGGATGGTCGCCCTCAACCGCCTCACCGGACACTCGCCCGGATTCTTCTCCGTTTACACGCTCCCGCCCAACCAGGCGACGAGCGTCACCGCCCAACGCCGGATCAATGAAAAGCGCAACCAAGTCCCGGAATACCGCGATACGCGTGCGCTCATTCTCCGGAAATCCCGCCAACTCCTCGCCGACCGCCCCTGGCCGTCCGCCACTCCGCGCTTCCTCACCACCGGCCCCAGCCAAACCCTCACCGGCATCCCCGACGACGCCGTCACCCTCACCGTCACGTCACCCCCGTTCCTCGATGTCGTCCAATACGAGACCGACAACTGGCTCCGCGGCTGGTTCGCCGGAATCAACTCCAAATCCGTCCAGCTCAGCACGTCCGGAAAAATCGAAACGTGGAAAAACGACATGACCGCCACCCTGCGCGAACTGCGCCGCGTGACCCAACCCGGAGGCCACATCGCCTTCGAGGTCGGCGAAGTCCGCAACGCCAAACTCCGCCTCGAAGAAATCATCGTCACCGCCGGACTCGCCGCCGGACTCCACCCACTCCTCCTCCTCATCAACGCCCAAAACTTCACCAAAACCGCCAACTGCTGGGGCATCTCCAACAACTCCCGAGGCACCAACACCAACCGCATCGTCCTCTTCCAAAAAGAAGCCCCCTCCACTCCTCAGAAATCCTGTTAATCCTGTTAATCTTGTCTAAAGACCGCCCCCGCTCCACTCCAGTGGCTCAGGAGGCGTATGACTTGCAATTCCAACCACGCATTCTTACCTTGCGGCCATGAAGGCGCTCGTCACCTCGAAAGGGCAAGTCACCATTCCCAAGGAACTCAGGGACCGGTACGGTATCGAAGCCGGCGCGGAGGTGGATTTTGCCGCGGCGGATGACGGCATCCGGCTTCGCAAGATCGTGAACCGCCAAAAACAGTCGAAAGTGCTGGGCTGCCTAAAAGCCGAACTGGCTGGCCAATCCGTCACCAGTCTTCTGGATGATCTTCGCGGACCAGTCGAACTGCCCCAAAGGCGGCGGAAAGGAACCCGCCGGTGAGCGCCGTCGCAATCGACACATCCGTACTGCTGGCCATCTTCAAAGGGGAACCCAAGGGCGAACGCTGGCTCGAATGCCTGCAATCCGCAGCGGAAGCAGCATCCCTGCTGGTTTCGTCCGTTGTCTACGCGGAGGTGCGATCATTCTTCCCAACCGACAAGGCCTGCCAGACAGCCCTCCACGACCTGGATCTCCGGCACAGCGCCTTGAGCGAGGATGCCGCCATCCTGGCCGGCCGCATTTTTCGCGACTACCGAAACGAAGGCGGGCCGCGAACGACCATCCTCCCTGATTTCCTCGTCGCAGCCCATGCCGCCACCCAAGCCGATTCCCTGGCAACAGAGGACCGCGGTTACCTTCGCGCCTACTTCCCCCAAATCCGAATTCTCTCCCCGCAGTCTCCGTAGGCGACCCGATCTCCCCGAAAAACCGCGCCATCAACGGCTCATGGCACGACCGCTCCGGCCGCCCGCCCGCTCTGTCAAATGTCAAGATGTGACCCTGTCAGTTTAACCTTGTTCTTTGTAGATGCTTGCTGCCCGTAGGTAAACTGGATCAGCCTCTTTGTGTCGTCCCTGACCATCAAGAGCATTGGCCAATCCATGCCATGCGTCTGGATCATCAGCGCTGATCTCGGTAAGCTGCTTGTAGTCTTTCTCGGCATCAACAAAGTTGTTGCTACTCAGAGCAGTCTGAGCGGACTTCCGCAGCGCTACGGCATCTGGGGATGCTGCCGTCAGTGGCAGTGCAAGGGTGAATAGGGTGAGCGTAACGAGCTTGATGGTGGCTTTCATATGTGCGTTGTTTTGGTTGCTAACGTCCGCGATCACCGGCACCGGACCGCTGGCGCTCGGGGTGCGCAAGCAGCCCGAGTGACAGCGGGCAGGTGTTCGGTGGATCGCTCTGTTCGCGTTTTATTGGTTGTTTGTAGGAAAGGCAATATTGGTAAGACCCTTCTCTTTGCAAATTTCAAGAATTGATGTGACAGCGGAATACGGAGTTTTTCCGTCGTGACGTATTATAATCGGCCATGCCTTGTTTCGAGACGCCCGCTGCTCTAATGCCAACGCAATCTCCTTGAGAGAGACCTCCGAACCAAGTATCAAATATTTGTTGTCTTTGATCTCAATAGTAAACTCGGATTCTTCAAAAGGAAGATGAACGACATCTCTAATAATCTCAATATCTTCTCTTTCCCCATTACGTTCAATTGTGACTGTAACTTTGGTGCCTGGATCGCCACGCAAGCGGCGAATAACATCCAGCAATTCCATTCCAGAAACTGACTCGCTGTCAATTGCGTGGATTTGGTCATTCGGCTGCAAGCCAGCTTTCTCGCTTGGGCCGCCCTCGATGACCTGTATAACAATAAACTTGTCCTCAGATTCAATTTTCCGAATGACTGCGGATATTCCAGAGAGATTCAAAACACCAATGCCCTGGGGATCACCCGGTCTTTGCGGTGGGGTGATGAACTCTTGATTGTATTGGGTTTCTGCCTGCGCACAGGCAATGCCTAGAATTGCAAAGATGGTCCCGAGTTTCATTGTGTTGATTTTTCTTGCGAACGTCCCCGATGACCTGCCACCACTTGCTTCTGGCGCGGAGGGTGCGTAAGCAGCCTCTGTGACAGAAGTGCCGCAGGCATGGTGGTTAGGTCCATCGGCTCGTTAGGTCTTATCTGATTTGACGGTAATCCTTGCATCAAAATGTTCAGTGCCAGTGTCTAGTGAGAATACTCTTGTGCTCCATGGAATCAAGAATTCACGTTCATATAGAGTCTTGCCAGCATCTTTCGATTCCCTGACTACACATCGGATATGAGCGCCTTCATCCGATAATGCTTTGACGTATATCCATCCGAGATTTCCATTGGCGTTGAAGTCGGGAATATTCTTTCGAAATGATCCGACATAATTGCTGTGCTTGTTTCCGTTTGCGCTGACGACTGTCTTGGGGCTCACATATCTGAATGGAAACGAGTCCGCCCGCTCGAACAGTCCCTTCACATTCGACTTAACAAGAACGTTGATATCCGCAGCGCTTTCTCCAGACGGAAGCCAATTTGCATTGCTCGTATCAATCGCGGATAGATCGAAGCAGATTGCCTTGGTTGCGAATGCGAGGGCAAGGACGAGAGCGCGCATATTTCTGACCTAACGTCCCCGATGACCTATCCCTACTTGCTTCTGGCATCCGAGCCTGCTTTGCAGGCGAAATGCCAGAAGTGCCGCAGGCATAGGGATTAGGTCCATCGGCTCGTTAGCTTTTTTTACTTTTCCAGTGAATCAAAAACGAAAAGGAATACAAGCCATCAGATTCATTGTGTGATGATTGCGTCCAAGGAATCATAAACCGCTTGCTCGTCCTTCTTTGGGTTGAACCGCGTTGCCCACCTGAGTCTTGGAAGAATATTACTATTCCAGTGTCGCGCGTGGAGGCACGAAGCCACTGGCTACCCCATTGCCCGTCGGGTCCATCCCCGGTTCCGCCCGCAAACGAATGGGTTGTGCCCGGCTCAACGTTCTTCGAAAACCAGATAGTTCTCTTGAGAATGTCTTTATCCTCGTAGCGGACAGTTGCAATGACACAGAAGGCGGCCTCATGGGTCTCTTTGGTTTCTCGGAATGGTTCAACGATTCGAGGATTTAAATCAGTAGCACGTGCATTCCATAGGAATAGAAGTGGAACTACCGCGCTGAACGCGAAGTGTCGAAAGGGATTCATTTGTTGAGCTAACGTCCCGCATGACCTGCCCCGGAAGGCTGGCGGTCGGGGTGCTTTAGCAGCCCGAGTGCCAGCTTGTAGGGGTTAGGTCCATGCGCTCGTTAGATTTTATTTTTTTAAATTTGAGCTTCATGCCCTTGACCAGTAGATTTTACCAGCCTTGGGATCTAGGGATCTAGAATCCAGCCGCTAGCGGTCTTGTGAAAAACAAATCCTTCACCAGAACCAAATTCCATTCGAGGTTGGTCTAGGCTCCGAACTTCAATCGTGTTCTGATCAATACGCGTGA
>JANRKJ010000030.1:0-577368 GCA_033763515.1 Terrimicrobiaceae bacterium
CCAAACCCCGCGCCGCTCGCCGCGGCAGGCGTTCGGGGGGAACTGGGTGGTGCTACCGCACCAGAGCGGCAAGGAACCCAAATAACAAAACAAACCGCAGAGCTTCAGTTTTGAAGTGTCCAGCTTGCGGGGTCAGGTCACTGGATGCGGATTCCGATGCCTTCGGTATTGACTCCGGCATGGAGGCCTGGCGCTCCGAGTTCGCCGTTATTGAAAACGTCCTCCAATATCTGTGCCTATGACCACCGTTCAACGAATCAGCCCGATGCTTGCCGTGCGAATATGGAGGAAACCATTGCCTTTTACCGCGAGGTGCTTGGATTCGTTGTCACCGTTGAATCGCCGGGATATTCCGTTGTTTCCCGCGATGGAGCGACCATTCATTTGGTCAAGGCAGCCAGCGAGGCGGTGATGACCAGTGTCCGTGGGCACACGGAGATCTACATCGAGGTGAATGACATTGAAGCGCTCTGGAAGCATGTTGAACCGATGAGAGGCAAATACCGGGTCCGCGGTCTGATCGATCAGCCCTATGGGATGACGGAATTTCACATCGGCGACCCCAATGAATGCCTGGTGTTCGTCGGGCAGCCAACGCCAGCAAAACGCGACGGATGAGCACGTTGTCGGCCGGGCGTTGCAGACATTTCGGCAGATTCTTGTTTGCGCCAGAATCCCCCGTGTGTACTCGGTCGGGCGATGAGCACTGATGAAATGAACACGCCGCCGCCCCTTCCACCACCGGGGGTTGAGTTTGTCCGGTTTGAAGGGACTGCCAATGGACTCCATACGGTGGGATTGGACAAGAAGAGGCTCGATATCGCGCAGGAGGCGGCAAGACAGTGGTGTGCGGAGAATCATGACGTCGAGGTCATCAGCATTGACTCGTGCTTCGGAAACATGGCGGCGTTTGTGACGGTTTGGTATCGCCGCAGGGTTTGACGCCGGGCTTTGACAGGCTTGTCTGTGGATCCAGCCCGACCGTCGTCGACAATCAGGAGCCTGGGTCGAGTCGGATGAGGTCGATTTGTTCGCTGGAAGCGCGGCCGAGGCCGAGTTGTTCGGCGCTCTGGAGCCAGCCGGTCATGGAGCGGAGGGACGGGAGTTTGGCGGGGAGGCGGTATTCGTCGAGGAGTTGGACGGCGGTGGCGTCGATGGCGACCGGGTCGAATCCGGCAAAGAGGGTGTAGTGATCGACGAGAAATCCCGGACTGGCGAAGGGGCCACCGGCGTATTGGAGGAGAAGTCCGTCGAGGAGAGTAAAGACGACTTTCTCGCGGATCACGGGGTCCGCGTAGATTTCGGCGAGGTAAGGGTCGCCGAAGGCGGGTGGTTTGGTGAAACGACGCCAATTGTCGAGGTTGGGCAGGGTGGCGTTCGCCAGCGCGCCATTGAGGCCGGTGAGGAAACTGTCGGTGAGCGATGGAACATTGATGATTTTGTCGACTTCGCGCGTGAGCACTTTGGCGTAGAAGCTTTTGCTGCTGAGTTGCTCGGTTCCGGTGAGGAGGTCGGAAAAGCGCGCGGAGGCCCGGCCGCTGAACCCGCTGTCACCCCAGATCAATTTCCCGAGCACGGGCGCGGTAACCTGGGATTTCTCGTCGTAGCCGGTTTTCGGGTCGATCCAGCGGAGTTGGTAGCGGGAGCCGTCGCGGCGGAAGCCGGCGGCGATGAGGTCCTCGAGTTGGCGGTCCCAGACGATGATGCGGGATGGCGGGACGCCCGCGGCTTGGAGGCCGTCGACGATGGCATCAACGACTTCCGGGTTGGTCCCGCTGATCCGGCCTCCGCTGGCAGCGACCTTGATGCCGACACGGTCGGTGGGTTTGACGAGCGATGCCCAAGCGGCGGAGGGTGTGGGTTTTCCGGTCGCGCGCATGACGAGGCGCTCGACCATCCGGCGTGCGACGAGCGGATTGACGCGGCGTCCGGGTCCGACCGAGCTGGGCTCGACCGTGCAGAACACGGCGCTCCGGGCCGGGGGGGTGACCGGGGTGGCCTGCGCGGCAAGGGGGAGCAGGATGGCGGCGGCGGCGAGGGCATTGCACGCCCGCCAGAACCCGCTTATGAGTCTTCCATGGTCGGCCATCTTTACGTTCACATTCCGTTCTGTCCGAAGGTGTGTCCGTATTGCAGCTTTTACAAGGAGGCAAGCGATCGAAACAAGACGCGGGCATTTTTGGAGGCGGTCCTGACGACGGCGGAGGCTGCGTCCGAGGGGTTGCGGCCGGCGACGGTTTTTTTTGGCGGTGGGACGCCGACGGCGTTGTCGACATCGCAATTGCAATTCCTGATCGGCGGATTGCGCGAGCGGATTGATTTTTCGGCGGTCGAGGAATTCACGATCGAGATGAACCCGGCGACGGTCTCGCTGGAGAAGGCGGAAGCGCTGCGCGAGTTGGGCGTGAACCGCGTGAGCATGGGGGTGCAATCTTGGGATGGCGGGCTCTTGGAAACGCTCGGGCGCGTTCATTCGGCTGCGCAGGCGGAGCGGAGTTACCGGATCCTGCGGGAAGCGGGGATTGGGAACGTGAACCTGGATTTGATCTTCGGAATTCCGGGCCAAACGGAGGAGGCCTGGAGGGAGTCGATTCGGCGAACGATCGAGCTCGAGCCGGAACATGTTTCGGCGTATTGCCTCACTTACGAGGAGGACACGGAGTTTTTCCTGCGGTTTCAGCGCGGCGAGATGGCGCCGGTTGAGGAACGGGACGCGCGGTTCTTCGAAATTGCGATCGATGAGCTGGAGGCCGCCGGGTTTGCGCAGTACGAAATTTCGAACTATGCGCGCCCGGGACGGGAATGCCGGCACAATCTGGCTTACTGGCAGGGCGCTGAGTATGAGGGCTTGGGTCCGAGTGCGTTCTCGACGCGAGGCGGGCGACGGCGGCGGAACGTGGCGGACACCGCGGAGTTCATCCGGCGGGTGAACGCGGGCGAGGCCGCTTATGACTTTGAGGAAATTCCGGACGAGGCGACGCTGGACATGGAACGACTGGCCTTCGAACTGCGAACGCGGGATGGCATCCCGGTCGGCGTGGTGGCACCGGTGCAGCTCGAGCGCCTGGTGGCCGGTGGATTTCTGGAGGAACGGGCCGGCCGCGTCCGCCTGACCCGCCGCGGCAAATTGGTCGCGGACGAGGTGGCTGCGGAGTTGATCTGAGGCGCTCTCGGGATTCGGCCGATTACTCGGAAGAGAGCGGGATTTGCGGCGTGGCGTCTTCGAGCGGGCGGATGATGTGCACCTTTTCGCGGAGGACGTCGTGGTCGGTGAATGCGACGATCGACGCGATGGTGGCAATGCGCGGCGTTCCGCTTTCCGTTGGCAGTTCGACGCTCTCGCCGGGTTTGCGGCCAAGCAGGCTTTGGCCGATGGCGGCTTTGTAGGAAACGATGCCGAGTTCCGGAGCGCTGTCCCAGGCTCCGAGGATGCTGTATTTCTCGGGACCGGTGGGGGTTTGGAGGGTCACGACGGTTCCGATGGACACCTGCGTGGTGTCGGGGTTTTCGAAATCGGTTCCGCGGGCGGTGGCGAGGTCGCGTTCCGCCTCGATCTTGCGGCGCTGGAGCACGCGTTGTTGTTCCTTGGCGGCCTTGAATCCGAAGTTTTCGCGAAGGTCACCCTGTTCGCGAGCGACATTGATATCCCGCAGATTCTGCGGGATTTCTTTTTGTACGAGGTATTCGTAGTCGGCTTTGCGTTTCTCGAGGCTCGGCCAGGAGACGGTGAGCAATTCGGCGCGTTCCTCGGGGGCGTCGCCCGTGATGAGGTTCTGGGTTTCCGGGTGAAGTTTCACGATCCGGGCCATGAGTGAGCGCTTGCTCAGATCGTCGAAGACCGGTGTCAGGCGCAATTTGCGCATGATGTCGCGGACGGTGTCGCGGTCGGCGCCCTCGATCAACTCGCCGAGCAGTTCGCGGTCATCGATGAGGAGGTCCTGCAGGCGGGAGCCGCGTTTTTCAGCGAGTTGGTCCCGCTCGAGCGAGCTGAAGACGGCCGCCAGAAGTTCGGCATTGAAGAGGTCCGGGAAGGCGGCGCCGCGTTCGCGGAGGAGCCAGATCAAAACCTCGGACGAGATGGACCGGTCGCTGATCCAGCGCGCGAGTGCCTGGTTAAGCACGTCGAGCTTGCGTGCTTTTTCGAACGCCTTGAAGATTTCGACAACGAGGCGGGCGGGGGATTCCTGGGCGAGGCGGAGGGCTTTGTCGGTCCAGCGGTCGCCAAACGCCTTTTCGAACGATTCGAGGACGCGGCGGTGTTTGGAAGCGGGCAGCCCGGCGAAAAGTGCGGCCAACCGGGATTCCTCGGCGATCAGGAGATCAGCAACGCTCGGGGCCTCCGGCGACAGTTGGAGAGCCGCGTGGCGACCGACAATTTCATCGCGTGCGATGAGCATTTCGACGGCGGCGGCGGGCTGGAGTTTCCGGCCCTTCTGGGCGGTGTCCTCGATGTGGGCGGCGAGCGATTGGAGTTCGGTCACTTCATTGGCGAGGTCGTCGAGGGCTTTGGTGATCTGATCGAGGGCGATGATTTGATCCTTGGCGTGCCGCGCGACGCGGAATTGTTCGATCAGCCCCTGGCCGGGACTTACCGGGCTTTCGAGCAGGACGACGGCCTCGTTCTTTTTGGCGGGCAATTGAAAATGGCCGTCCGCTTTGAGTTTTTTCTTGGTGGATTCCCACCATTTTTTGGCACCGGCAGCATCGAAGACCTCGGGCTGGAGCGAGGCGATGATCTGTTCGGGCGTGGCGCGTCCACCGAAGTCCGCGAGGATCCGACGGGCGAGTGATACCGGTTCATCGACGGCCTCGACCTTGACGGTTGCGGGGTCGGTGGCCTTTCGAGCAAGGATGTGGTTTTCGGGGATGGGGGCGAGGGTTTCGGCGGCATAGACCGCCTGCATCGGGTGGCGTTTTTTGGCTCCGAAATCGATGAAGATCTGGCCGGCGAGGAGGTTCCATTCCGCGACGCGTCCGAATCCCCAGCTCTTGTGCTGGCAGAAGGCTCCGGGCGCGAGGCGGCTGAGGGATTCGGCGGTCTTGGCGTCGAGTCGGCCGCTCTCCACGGCCTGCGTCAGTTCTTCGGTCATTCCCCTTTCTCCCAAGAAACCGCCCCTGCATGCAAGGCGAACAACGTTTGCGCGCCTGCTCGGGACGAGGTATGGGAAACCGTTCCATGCCCGATCCCTCCGAACCCCGCCGGCTTTCTGACGACCTACGGGCCGTTTTGGCAGCTTCGGAAGGTCGCGCGATGCCGGTCCGGGAAATTCTTGCGCACACGCACGGACGGGGTTTGCAGACGCTCGCGATTATCTTGTGTCTGCCGTTCCTGTCGCCGGTGTCGGTCCCGTTTCTCTCGATTCCGTTTGGAGTGGCGATTGCAATCTGCGGTCTGCGGATCGCGTTGCGGCATGGGCCGTGGTTGCCGGAGTTTGTGATGCGGCAATGCGTGCCGTTTCGTGTTTTGGATGCGATGCTGCGGTTCGGCATCGCGTTTCATGGAAAGTTGGAAAGGTTTCTGAGACCGCGGCTCGTGGTTCTTGTGGACAGCCATGCGGCGCTGATGGGAGCCGGTTTTTGCATTTCGCTGGCGGCGTTTTTCCTGAGCCTGCCGATTCCCCCGCCCTTTCCGCTCACGAACACGATTCCGGGCATCGCCATTATCCTGCTTTGCCTTGGCACTTTGGAGCGTGACGGCCTTTTGGTGCTGATCGGCTACACGTTGACGACAATCGCCGCCGTCTACGTCACGCTGATTGCGCTGGTGGGCAAGGCCGGTGTCGAAGCGCTCTGGCGGTGGATTTTCGGCTGAGCCGGTGCTTCGCGAGACAGATGACCAGAGCCAGACCTCCGAGCCAGAGAACCCCCGGTTCGGGAATGGCGACCATGTTCCAGGAAACAGCGTAGGTCGTTTCCGAGGAAAACGGATCCGGGGCGAGGTCGAACGTGTAGCCATCAAGCGTGACGCGAAGCACGTAAAGTCCGGTCTCGGGAATCGTCAGGGCGAAGTGTTCGACGGTGCTGGCCGGGGCGTCCGACCTGGCGACAAGGATCTCGTCCGTGCCGACCAAGCGGCGGAGTTCCAGCGAAAGGTCGGCGAGGCGGCGTTCCTCTGCGGAGCTGAGGAGGTCACCGAAGCGGTCGGCAAACCAGTTCAAGGTAGCGGTCAGGCGGTTGCCGGCTTCGAAGGTATCGGAAAAGAAGTAGACGCTGGGGCGGTCGGCTGCCACGGATCCCAGGTCCCAACCGCGCGAGTCGACGGTGCCGCCCGAGAGGCCAGGCACTCCGAGTTGGGTGTTCAAACCACCCACGGTCAAGCCATCGATCTGGGCCGGGTCGCCGATAAACACGCGGTAGGTGGCATCCAGATCCAAAGCGCCGCTGCCGGTGGAGTGGTCGAGCGCCTGGGTCGTCTGCGTCACGCCATCGACGACCTGTTGACCGTTGTCCCAGCCGGCGGGCTTGGCTGCCCCGGTCATCATCACGGATTTGATCACGAGGCCATGGTCCATGTCAGGGACACCGAAGGCCTCGGCGGCGCCGGCGAGGAGCGCTGCGCCACCGGCGACGATCGGGGCGGCGAAACTGGTCCCGTCCATGTTCGGAACATAATACAGGCCCGAGCCGGCGGTGGGATCAATGCCCGTCAGGTGCCCGCCGGTGAGTCCTCCATAGAACGCCAAATTCATGTTGGTGCCGGGTGCGGCGATATCGATGCCGGGTCGGGAGCCTTCGATCCGGTTTGTTGCCGGGTTGAAAAACGGTTGGGGCCCTCGGCTCGAGAACTCGGCGACCGTGCCAAACGGCGGGGAGCTGGTATCGGAGCCGAGAGCGGCGACGCTGATGCCATTGAAGCCGGAGGCCGGCGCACCGACGGATCCGGCGGACGGGCCGGAATTCCCCGCGGCGAATACTCCGACCGCACCGGAGCTGCGGAGCAACGCATCGACAAAAACGGCACGCGAGGAGTCCCCATATGGGTCGGGGTAACCCCAGCTGCTATTGACCACGCGGGCAAACTGACCGTTGATACCGGTTACGAGCGCGGTTCGGTAAGCCGACTCCACACTTGCGGAGGTTGTCGAAAAGGAGCCGGTGTAATCAAACCCTTCGCTGACCCACTGGGTGGCGATGCTGCCGGACCAAAGTTCGGCCAGCGGGGCGATTCCATCCTGATAGGTATAGATGCCCCTTCCGCCGAGCACGTGGCCGACCATGGTGGCGTGCCAGTCGGCCTGGCCGAGCTGTGTCCCGGGGCTGTCGGCGTGAAAAACAGTGGTCACGTGGGAAAGTGTCTCGTGGCCGTTCCAGATTGCGCCGGCTTCGATATTCGCAACGATCGCCCCCTGCCCGCCGAAGCCCATCGAGTAAAACGTTCCTGCTCCGACGTGTTCATTGATGTAAAGTCCATTGAACGCGTTGGGCCCGCTGTTGCTGCCGACGATCGCTTGGGAAGCCGGGGAAAATGCAAAGGCGGCGACGAGCCAGATGGCTGTGTGTCGGAGGGAATTCGACATCGTTTTTCTCCCTATCAGAGCACGGCGGGCTCGCGCACCATGAAAATTCCGGTGCCGCCCGTTTGCAGCGGACCGAGTCCGGGGGCATAGTCGCCGTTTATGGCATTTGAACTCGCATCGAACTATGAGCCCCGCGGTGATCAGGGCGAGGCGATCGATGCATTGACGCGTTCGCTGCTCGCCGGGAACCGTCATCAGACACTGCTTGGGGTCACGGGTTCGGGAAAAACGTTCACGATGGCGAATGTGATCCGCGAGCTGGATCGTCCGACGCTGATCATGTCGCACAACAAGACGCTGGCGGCGCAGCTTTACAGCGAGTTCAAGCAGTTCTTCCCACGGAATGCGGTCGAGTATTTCGTCAGTTACTTCGATTACTATCAGCCGGAAGCCTACATTCCGCGAACCGACACCTACATTGAAAAGGACTCGTCGATCAACGAGGAGATCGAGCGGCTGCGTTTGTCAGCGGTGAGTTCGCTGCTGACGCGCCGGGACACGATTGTTGTTGCGAGTGTTTCGTGCATCTACGGTTTGGCATCGCCGGAGGACTTTTTGCAAATGCTCGTCACCATCCGCCCGGGACAGGCGATGAGCCGGGAGGCGTTCCTTTCGAAGCTGGTGGACATGCTCTATGAGCGGAACGACATCGCATTCGGGCGGGGCAAATTCCGCGTGCGAGGCGATGTCGTCGAGGTCCATCCGGCACAGGTCGAAGACGAGGCGATCCGCGTGGAATTTTTTGGCGACGAGATCGAACGGATCAGCCAATTCGACCCGCTGACCGGAAATGTTGAAGCCACGCTCACGACGTTCACGCTCTTCCCGGCGAAGCAATTCGTCACGCCCCATGACAAGCTCAACCGCGCGATGGGAGCGATTCGGGCGGAACTGGATCAACGGGTGATTGAATTTGAGCGCGAGAGCAAATTCATCGAGGCCCAGCGTATTAAAATGCGCACCGAGTTCGATCTCGAGATGATGCAGGAAATGGGATTCTGCAACGGCATTGAAAACTATTCCCGTCACCTCAGCGGTCGTCCACCGGGTTCGAGACCTTACACGCTCATGGACTTCCTGCCGGAAGATCATCTGTTGGTGATCGACGAGAGCCACGCGACGGTCCCGCAGGTGGGCGGGATGTTTGCCGGCGATCGTTCGCGCAAGCAGGTGCTGGTCAACTACGGGTTCCGCCTGCCAAGCGCGCTCGACAACCGGCCATTGAACTTCGAGGAGTTCATGCAGATGGCGCGGCAGTTGGTTTATGTGAGTGCGACGCCGGGAGAATTCGAAATCGCGAACAGCGTTGTGGGCAACACGTCCTACATCCCCAATGCAGACAAATCGTTTCGCGAGAGCGGCCGACCGGCCCTCAAGCCGGGTGCAAAACCCCTTCCGAGGCCGCTCGATGTGCATTCGCCCGGCGCACCACTCATTGCCGAGCAGATCATCCGTCCGACGGGGTTGCTCGATCCGAAAATCACGCTCCGTCCATTGTCCGGGCAGATCGACGCGACGATCGAGCTTTGCCGGAAACGCATTGAGTCCGGCGAACGCGTTTTGGTCACCACGCTGACAAAGCGCACCGCCGAGGACCTTGCGGATTATCTCCGCGAGATCGGTCTGAAAGTCCGCTATCTGCACAGCGACATCGACACGATTGAACGTGTCGAAATCCTCCGGAGCCTCCGCGCTGGCGAGTGCGACGTCCTCGTCGGCATCAATCTGCTCCGGGAAGGCCTCGACCTTCCCGAAGTTTCGCTTGTCTGCATTCTGGACGCCGACAAAGAGGGCTATCTCCGGAGCCAGACCAGCCTGATCCAGACGGCGGGTCGCGCGGCGCGCCACGTCAACGGCGAGGTCGTTCTTTTTGCCGACACAGTCACCGGGAGCATGCAGGCTCTATTGGACGTCAGCGACTATCGCCGGTCCCGTCAAGTCGCCTACAACGAGGAGCACGGAATTACTCCGCGCAGTGTCCAGCGTGCGGTTCAGGAAAGCCTGCATGTGATCCTCAAGGGACGCGAGGTCGAGCAGAACATCCTGAACGAAAAGCCGGCCGATTTCGACCTGCACGAACTCGTCCGCGAACTCGAACGCGACATGGCCACGGCCGCTGCAAACCTCGAATACGAACGCGCCGCCCTCCTTCGCGACCAGATCACCGAACTCAAAAACGGCACCGGTACCGCCAAAATCGAACCCCGCGCGCGGGGCAAATACCCCAAGCCCTCCCGCCGAAAGCGCGGGTGATCTCCAGAGGCAAAAATCGCGCATGTCCCAAGTTGGCTAGGTCCGGGTGAATCGTCTAAACTCATGGACATGACGTCCAAAAAGAACGCCACAGTCTATTTTGTCACCGGCTCGGACGAGGCGGACGTGAAGAAGACGGCGCGGGCTTTGGCGGACGAGCTGGCTCCGGGGGCGGATGCGTTCGGGTTGGAGACGATCGACGGGGCGATCGAGGGAGTGGATGCGGCAGTGGAGAAGATCCGGGAGACTCGCGGGGCGTTGCTCACGCTGCCGTTTCTGGGTGGGACGAAGTTGGTCTGGTTGAAAAATGCGACGTTCCTCGGCGACTCACAGACCGGACGGTCCGAGTCGGTCATCGGCGCTCTCGAGATACTCTGCGAGACCTTGGAGGCCGGACTGCCCGATGGTGTGACATTTTTGATCAGCGCACCGGAGCCGGACAAGCGCCGCACGGCCTACAAACGGCTCACGAAAGTCGGCGTCACAAAGATTTGTGACAAACCGGACCTCGGGTTCCGGTCCGGCGAGGGTGAGATTGTCGACTGGACAGCGTCGCGAGCACGGGCGAAAGGCCTGAAGATTGCGCACGACGCGGTCGAGGCGCTTGCGGCGAGGGTGGGACTGGACTCAGGGCAGCTGGACAATGAATTGGAAAAGCTCCAGATGGCCTTTGGTCATGCTCATCCGATCACAGCCGAGGACGTGCGTACGCTGGTGCCGGCCACGCGCGAGAGCGGGATTTTCGACGTCGGTAATGCCATCTCCTCGCGCAATCTGAAGCTGGCGCTGGATACGCTGGACCACTTGTTCTATCAGGGGGAGCGCGGGATTGGCATTTTGCTGGCCTCGATCGTTCCGACGATTCGCAACCTGCTTTTTGTCAAGGATCTGATGGTCCGTCACCGGCTCCAGCCGCCCTCGCAGCCGAATGGATTTGCCAGCGTTTTGAACCGGCTGCCGGCGTCAGAGATCGACCATCTGCCTCGCAAGAAAGATGGCACACTGAACACCTACGGGCTGGGCATTGCGGCACAAAACTCCACGCACTACACGCTGGAAGAACTTCGCCGGGCGTTTCTTGGGTGCGCGGAGGCGAACCTCCAGTTGGTCAGCAGTCAGGGCAGCGAAAGCACAGTCCTGGTACGCTTATTGACCGGATTCATGGCTCCGCCGAGGCGGCGCTGAGATTCAGCGAACAGCGGTGGCCGCCTCGGGAGGCGTGAGCGCCTTGGAGAGGGAGGCGAGGCCCTTGTATTTTTTGCCGGTCTTTTTGACCATGCCGCGGGAGACGAGGTTTTGGAGTTTCTCGTAAGCGCGGAGCCGGAGCATTTCCTCTCCGCCGCTGGCGGCGTTCCGGGCGCGGAGGCGCTCGTGGACGACGTCAAAGAGTTGTTTGAATTCGAAGGAGCTCTTCTTGGAGAGAACAGCGACCAATTCCTCGGTCACCAAATCAGGGAGACGACGAGAGAACGCACTTTTCCTTTGCATAACGTGGAAGATCAGAATACCACGGCATAGGGGTGTTGTCAGCCAATTTTTTTGTTCCCCCAGGTTCGTGTCGAAAGGCGAGAAGCAGGCGACCGGCGAAATTCTGTTTCAAATTCTGCAGAAGCTCCTTATAATCAGCCCTTAAGCCATGACGGTCGAACTTCCCAACCTGGCGGCGGATTCGAGGCGTCGTTCCGCGAGCCGAGGAGTCTGGGCTTTATGACGGGCGGTTCCGTGGGGTTGGCGTGGTTGTTGATTGGCGGGCTCGCGGTGGCGGTCGTGGCTGCGATGATCTTCTGGTATCGCGAGCGCGAACGGCGGCAGGGTCTGGAGGAAGCCGCCGCGGAGCGCCGCGCATTGCTGGCGGAACATGAAACCGACCGCCAGTTCCGGGAGGCGCTTTTGGCGGCGTTGCCGGTCGCGGTCTTTTACAAGGATGCACAGGGAAGATTTTTGGGGTGCAATGAAACGTTCACCCGGCTGGTCGGGGTGACGGAGGAATCGATCCGGGGGCGTCTGGTCACCGAAGTGTGGAGCGGTCCGGCCTACGAGGGCCATCATCGCCGGGACTTGGGGCTTCTGGCGTCTGGCGGCCGGGAGAGTTACGAGGGCGTGGTGATGGATGTGGAGGGCCGCGAGCGGTCGGTCATCTTCAACAAGAGCGTTTTCCGCGATGAGGCGGGCCGGGTGGCGGGTCTGGTGGGATGTTTCATTGACATCAGCGAGCACAAGCGGATGGAGCAGGCGCTCCGAGAGGCGATGGTGCGGGCCGAGGAGGGAAACCGCGCGAAGTCGGCGTTTCTTGCGGCGATGAGCCACGAGATCCGCACCCCCCTGAACGGGGTGGTGGGTTTTGCTTCGTTGCTTTTGGACACGCCCTTGCGAGCGGATCAGAAAGACTACGCGGAATCGGTCCGGAACAGCGCGGAGGCATTGCTTTCGATCGTGAACGACATTCTGGATTTTTCGAAGATCGAGGCGGGCCGGATCGATTTGGAGGAAGTTTCGTTCGATCTCCGTGAGGCCTTGGAGAGTTGCATGGATCTGGTCTTGCCGGCGGCCACGCGGCGCGATCTGGAGCTTTGCCTTTGGGTGGATGAGAGTTGTCCGGAGTATGTGATCGGAGATGCGACCCGGTTCCGCCAGGTTCTCACCAACCTCCTGAGCAATGCGGTGAAATTCACCGAACACGGCGAAATCGAGGTGCGCGCCGAGGCGCGGCGGGATCGCCTCGGCGGCGGGTCGTTTCTCCGCGTGATGGTCCGCGACACCGGAATCGGGCTGTCGGTGGCACAGCAGGAGATGATTTTTGCGCCGTTCACCCAGGCCGATGCGAGCACGACGCGCCGGTTCGGCGGGACGGGACTGGGACTGACGATCTGCCGACGATTGTTGGATGCAATGGGCGGCACAATCTCGGTGGACAGCAGCCCGGGTCTCGGCAGCACGTTCACGTTCGAGATACCGTTGCGCGCCGATCTGGCAGGCGCCTCGATCGGCAGCGGGAGCCGTCTGGACGGACTTTCCGTTGCGATAGTGGACGACCACGACACGAATCGGGTTTATCTGGAACGCCAACTGGTCGGCTGGGGTGCTCGGCCGCGAGCCTTCTCGTCGCCGCTCGATTTCCTGGCGTGCCTTCAGGCCGGTTACATCCCGGATGCGGTTCTGATGGACTTTCACATGCCGGAGATTGACGGCACCGAGGCAGCGCGACGCATCCGGGCGTTGCGCGGGTTGGACGAGCTTCCCATCATCCTGCTATCCTCGGGGAATGTTTCGACTCGCGAGTTGCCGGCCGGGCTTTTCCTGCGAGTCTTCACGAAGCCGGTGAACGCGCGTCAGCTTCGGTCTTGCCTGGCCGGGCTTCGTGACCCGGGTCTTTTGGACGCTGCGGAGAACCCGGTTCTCATCGACACGCGGTCGACGCGTGTCCTGCTGGTGGAGGACAACGCTTCAAACCAGCGTCTGGGCGCCATGATGCTTGGCAAACTGGGATACCGGGCCGAGGTGGCGGCGAACGGCATGGAGGCCGTGGACATGGTCAATGCAGCGGGTTTCGACATCATTTTCATGGACATCCAAATGCCCGAGATGGACGGCCTGGATGCGACGCGGGAGATCCGGCGATCGGTTCCGCTTTCGGCCCAACCGTGGATTGTCGCCTTGACGGCCCATGCGGCCGAAACCGATCGCGAACGCTGCCTCGCGGCCGGGATGGACGATTACCTGACCAAGCCCCTTCGCCGCGAAAATCTGGTGGCTGTCTTGAAGCGCGCGGAGTTGGCGCTAGCCGGCCGCAGACGACTCGTCTGACTCTTCGAGGACCTCGGGAATCCGACGGGGTTTGCAAAGGTATTTGGATGCACACGCGGAACGGGTGCATTTTCGACAGGTGAACCGCGGATGCGCGACGATGCGCGCGAGTTTTACGAAATCGCGTTCGATGTCTTTTTTCGACCAATCACAGAGCGTCCGCGCCATGGGAGGAGGGCAAAATAGGGTCGAGTCGCCGCTTGCGCAATCCCCCTGCGGAAGATACGCTGGCGTCATGAGCACGACCACCGCCATCAAGCCCGAAACCTCCGCCGTTGCCAAAAACCTGAAGGCTGTCCTGGCCGACTCTTACGCCTTGATGGGGCAGACGCATCTCGCCCACTGGAATGTCGAAGGGGCGAACTTTTTTCAGCTCCACACGGCGTTTCAGACCCAATACGAGGAACTCTTCACGGCGATCGATGACATTGCCGAGCGTCTCCGGGCGTTGGACGTCTACGCTCCCGGCGGACTCGAAACGCTGGCAAAATCGTCCTCCATCACGGAATTCCCGACCGGACCGGCTCCGGCCAAGGATTTCGTCGCCCATTTGGTCGAATCCCATGAAATTCTTCTCGGAAACGCCACGGCCCTCCGCGAAGCCGCCGGGGAGGCCAACGACCTCGAGACTCAGGACCTTGCCATCGGCCGCATTCAGGTCCACCAAAAGACCCTCTGGATGCTGAAGAGCTTCCTCAAGAACCTCTGATCGGGATCAAAAACCCGACAAATCCCTGTTGCGATCCGGTCTCATTTGGACCATCATCGCAGCATGTCGTTGGGAGCAGTTACAGATTGGAAGCGGGACGCCGCACGGATTGTTGAAGAGCTTTTCCGGGTGACGTCGCCGGAGAATTGGGACCTGCTTCTTGATCTTCGACAGGCGTTACTGGCGGGTGAGGACTGGGCACGGGCTTTGGACCTGTTTCTGCACTGTCGGGTCCGTTTGGAGAGCGACCATTATCTGCCTTTTTACCGACTGCGTCGGCTAATTGCGGCGAGTCTTCGCTTGGAGGCGACGAGCGCCGGATTGCAGCCTTCCTCGCTGGGTGAATTGTTGAAGGATCGTCACCGTTCGTTGGCGGACCTCAAACGCCGCGTCCGCCGCGAATGGTTCGAGCACAGTGAGGAACCGGGCGGGCATGTTTCGCTGCGGGTGGTCGAGGCTTGAGCGATCGCTCGGGAGCATTGAACATTCGCATCCCGCGCGTTGTCTGAGTTCGTAACAGAGCTTGTTACGAATCATGAAAAATCCCTATCGCAAAATCAACCGCAGCCGGTATTCGCTGGGAGAGTTGGTGTCCATTGTGGGATCCTGCGCCCGCGATAGCCGGGAAACATTGGCGGCATTGGTCGATCTTTTCGAGAGCGGCCGTGTGTTGGTGAACTCGCACGGTCAACTCAAACGCGTTCGCGTTGCCTCGGCCGCGAGCCGCTGAAGTCCCTTTCCCCCGAATCCTCCGCCCGGTGGCGCACTTGCCATGCGGGCGGAGTTCGTTTCTGATCGGGGCACATGGGGTTGATTTGCATCACCTGCGGCCCGGCGTCAGCACCGATCGACAAGGTCCGGCGCATAACGAATTTTGCGACGGGTGAGATCGGGAGACTGCTCTCAGACGTCTTCGCGGAGGCCGGATTCCGGGTGGTGTGCTTCCGGGGTATGGGTGCGACCGCGCCGGTCGGCTCGGGCGAGCTTCGCGAATTTTCAACCAACGAGTCGCTGGCGGCCGGGCTTTGGGGTTTGACGGAAAAACCGGTCGCGATTTTTCACGCGGCCGCGATGTGCGATTTCGATGTGGCGGCGGTGGAAGGCGGGTCCGGCGGAAAGCTCGACAGCCGCGGGGGAGGGATTCGCCTGGTGCTGAAGCCGGCCCGAAAGATCCTGCCGGACCTTCGCGGATGGTTTCCGGACGCGTTTTTGGTCGGATGGAAATTCGAGGTCGATGGGACGCGTGACGACGTAGTCGCCAAAGGGCGGCGGCAATTGGCCGAGGCGCACACGGACCTCTGCGTGATCAATGGCCCCGCTTTCGGCGAGGGCTTTGGTATTCTGGACTGCTGTGGAGACGTGGAGTTCGCCGACGACAAACAACGGCTGGCCTTGCGATTGCTTCAGATTTTTCAATCCCGGCAGACAAAGTAACGGAGCCGGCGGGCCCGACGAAATTTCCTCGCCAACCGGCGGCGACGCTGAGATTCCTTCGGGGTGAAGGCGGGTTGGACGATCGGGTTGGGGCTTGTGGTCTTTCTTTCGGGGTGTGTCACACCGCCGCCGGCTCCGCGGTTGCCGCGGAACCATGCGGTGAAGAAAGTCGACACCGGACCTTTCTGGTGGGGTGTCGCGTCGAGTCCTTTTCAAAACGAGGATCGCGGCGAAGTGCCCGGTTCACCGAATTACTTCCAAACCGACTGGGATCTCTTTGGCGAGAAAGGGCGTGTGCCGGTGCGTGGCGAAGAGGCTGCGTGGAGCTGGACGCACTTCGACCGCGATGTGGAAGCGTTGAAGAAGATCGGTGTGAACCATTACCGATTCGGCATCGAATGGGCGCGCGTCGAACCACAGCCGGGCCGCTACAACGAGTCGGCGATCCGGCGGTATGTCGAAATGGCACGCAAGCTCCGCGCAGCGGGCATCGAGCCGGTGGTCACGCTGTGGCATTTCACGTTTCCCTCGTGGCTGGTCGACCCGAAACGCATTGGCCGCTCTCGCTGGCTGCACCCGCTCTACCGCGAACGCTGGCCGGCCTACGTCCAGAAAATGGTCACCGCCCTGGCTCCGCACGTGCGGGTTTTTGCCCCGCAAAACGAACCGAATGGCGACCTCGCGCTCGGCTACATCAGCGGAACGTGGCCGCCGGGGAATTTCCTGAATTTCGGTGGTCATGCTGCGGCCCTGAACGAGAGTGTTTGGGGATTCCGCGAGGCCGCTTCGATCATCAAGGCCCGCAGGAAGGATGCCCTGATCCTGAGCATTGCCGCGCTGCCGTATTGGGAACGCGCGCTATTGGACCCGACACAGGCCTATTACAATTTGATGCAGCGGATCAATTTCACCCACCTCGACCGGACGTACGACGTGTGTGATTTGATCGGCTTCAACTATTACTACACCGAATACCCGGACTTCACGGCCTTGCTGGCACTGAAGGCCCGGCGCGGACGAAATTACAGTCTGCTCGGCTGGATCGTGCAGCCTCGGTCGCTTTACAAGCAGATCCGGATCGTGGAGCGGCGCTATGGCAAGCCGATCGTGATTACGGAGAATGGCATTGCGACGACGAAGGACATCCGGCGCGTGCGGTATCTCTTCAATCACATGCTCGAAGTCAAAGAAGCGATGCAGGACGGTGCGGATGTGCGCGGCTACTTTGTCTGGACCCTCGTCGACAACTACGAGTGGCACCATGGCTACAAGGCGCCCTTTGGCATGGCGAAGTTGGACAAGGCCACGAAGCAGCGACTGCTGCGTCCGTCAGCGTTGTTTTATCGCGGGATCATTGACAGCTCGTCGGCAACAAACATTCTGGACGACGTATCGACCGCCCCGGAATTGCCGCCCGGCATTATCGAACGCTGAAGTCGCTCCCGCCACGGAGGATCGGCTCGGCGGCGGCGATGACCGGGTCGGACGCGAGCCGACGCAACCGGCGCACTCCGTCTTTGTCGACCGGCGCACGGACCGCAACGTGGGACGGGCCCGGTCGGTGCCATTGGCCGATGTTGGTCGGCCCAAACAACGTCAGCGCCGGCACACCGAATGCGGCCGCGAGGTGCGAAGCGGCCCCGTCCACCGTGAGCACGGCCCGGGCGTTTGCACAAAGCCAGAGAAATTCGCGGAGACCGGTGGCCACGATTCGCGCTTTGCCGCCGCTGCGGGAGACGATTTCCTCGCAGCGCGTGCGTTGCCAATCCTGCGGCCCGTGGGTGAGGATGAAATCGCCTGGGAAGTGCTGGATGAGTTCGGACCAGCCGGTGGTCGTCCAGGATTTCATCGGCCACCCGGACGTGGCATTGATCAGCACGAAAGAACGTGAGGCGAGTCCGTTGGGCGCCCAGTCGGCAGGCGGATTGAGGAGCCGGGGCATGCGGAAGGGCTGGGAATCGGGCACCGGCGTGTGGTTCCAGAAAAACTCGGCCACGTAGGTATTGCCCAGTTCGGGTGTCTCAGGCCGTTGGAAAAGAAGCGGATGGAACCAACGGAGTTCGCGGCGTTCCGGGATGATCAGGTGCCGCCGCGCGGCCGGTGTCGTCCATGCGCGAAACGCGGATTTGCTCAGCGGGTCAAAGCAATAGAGATCCTCGAGTCGGACGAGCGCGGGCGGACGGACGAATTCGACGCCCTCGATCAATTCGACGAGTGGCGCGTGGCCATTGCGCGTGAACAGGCGGACCGGGGAACCGTGGTGACGGTGGAGGCGGTGAAGGGCGGGTTCGAGGAGCGTCAGGTCACCCAATTGCTTGTGGAAAACAGCGTAACAGCCGGGCATGCGTCGGGAGGCCGAAAATCGTGCAGTCGCCGGACGCAGGCAAGCGCGAACGTGCGTCTTGCGCATTCAGACGCCTCGCGCTTAACTCCGGCCGCATGCCGAACCGACCGGACCCGACGCACGAACACGGCGAATTCCGTTTGCGGTACGGCCATCCGCTTCCATTCGGCGCGAGCCATGTGCCGCACGGCGTGAACTTTTCGATCTTCAGCGCGCACGCGACGGCCTGCACGCTGGTTTTGTTCGATCGGGCCGGCGGGGGGATTTTGTCGGAGATCCCCTTCCCGCCGGAGTTCAAACTGGGGCAGGTCTGGGCGATGATCATCGATGATCTCGACTTCGAGCGCTTCGAATACGGCTACCGTTTCGATGGTCCCTACGATCCGCGGGCGGGGCATTATTTTGATCCGTCGGCGATCGTGCTCGATCCGAACGCCCGTGAAGTGGGCGGGCGGGATGTGTGGATGCACCCGAGCGAGCGACGCCCGCTCTACCGGGGTCGTCTGCCGAAGAACGATTTCCATTGGGAGCACAGCCGACCGCTCCGGAGGCCGGAGAGCGAGTTGATCATCTACGAGATGCACGTGCGGGGATTCACGCGGCATCCAAGTTCCGCGGTCGGCGCGCCGGGCACGTATGCCGGACTCGCGGAGAAGGCTGCGTATCTCAACGACCTCGGCGTGAACTGCGTCGAGTTGATGCCGATCTTCGAGTTCGACGAACAGGAAAACACACGGACGAACCCCGTGACGGGCAATCCCCTTTGCAATTACTGGGGCTACAGCACCGTGGCGTTCTTTGCGCCAAAGGCCGGGTATGCCGCCAGTGGAGCGGAAGGTGGCCAGGTTCCGGAACTCAAGCAGATGGTCAAGGAACTCCACTCGGCCGGCATCGAGATCATCCTGGACGTCGTCTTCAATCACACCGCCGAGATGGGTGCCGACGGGCCCGTCTTTTCCTTCCGCGGGGTCGACAACAAGACCTACTACATCCTCGATTCGCACGGGCACTTTGCGAATTACACCGGCTGCGGAAACACGGTGAATTGCAACCATCCGGCCGTGCGCGGTTTTTTTATCAACTGCCTGCGTTATTGGGCGGCCGAGTTTCACATCGACGGGTTCCGGTTCGATCTGGCCTCGGTGCTGGGGCGGGATTCATCCGGCGTGCCGCTGGCGAATCCGCCCTTGCTCGAGTCCCTTGCCTACGACCCGGTGCTGGCCGATTGCGACCTCATTGCCGAGGCGTGGGATGCAGGCGGTCTTTATCAGGTCGGCAATTTCCCTTCGTATGGCCGCTGGATGGAATGGAACGGGAAATATCGCGACTGTGCGCGGCGGTTTTTGAAGGGCGATCCCGGAACCGTGGGCGAAATGGTCCAACGGATCATGGGTTCACCGGACCTCTACGCGGCGGCGGGACGGAAGCCCACCGCATCGGTCAATTTCATCACGTGCCACGACGGCTTCACGCTGCGCGATCTCTTCACATACAACGGAAAGCACAACCTCGAGAACGGCGAGAACAATCAGGATGGCACGAATGACAACCTGAGCTGGAATTGCGGGGCCGAGGGCGAAACCGACGATCCCGCGATCCGGGCGTTCCGGCTGCGGCAGCAGAAGAACGCGATGGTGCTGCTTTTCACGAGCCAGGGCGTGCCGATGCTGACGATGGGGGACGAATGCGGGCGTACCCAGCGCGGCAACAACACGGCCTATTGTCACGACGAGGATTGGAACTGGCTCGACTGGAACCTCGACGAGAACGGGAAGGAGATCCTGCGCTTCACCCGCCAGATGATCGCGTTTCGGAAGTCGACGCCCGCCGTCCGCCAGCCGAATTTCCTCACCGGCCGCGATCAGGTCGGCAGTGGCTATCCGGATATCAGCTGGCATGGCGTGCAGCCATGGCGGCCGGACTGGTCGGCTTCGAGTCGCTCGCTGGCGTTCATGCTGTGCGGACGCCACGATCGCGCGGCGGGCGGAACCGGTGACTTCATCTACGTGGCCTGCAATATGTACGTGAAACCGCTGGTCTTCGGGCTTCCCGTGCTCCCCCGTGGGATGGCGTGGCGTCGGTTCGTCGACACATCACTGGCGGCACCGGACGACATAGCCAGCCCGGGTTACGAGCCGCGGCTCCCGGTGCAGCGGCAATACACCGTCCCGGAGTGGTCGTCGGTCATCCTGATCGGCCGCGCACTTTGACGTGATGGACTGGCTGACGGCCGCTCACGTACTTACGACGTTTGCGATGACGGGCCTGATCTGGTTCGTCCAGATCGTGCATTATCCGATGCTGGCGCGGTTTGGCCCGGAGTCGTTCGGCGACATCGAGCGGGAGCACTGCGACCGGACCGGCTTTGTGGTCGCTCCGCTCATGCTGGTGGAAGCGGCGACAGCCCTTCTCCTCTGGCTCTCGGGCTGGCGGGAAGTGTGGTTCATTGTGAGTCTCGGCCTGCTGGCGCTGATCTGGATCTCAACTGCGGTGCTGCAGGTGCCGCTCCATCGCCGTCTCCTGCTCGGACGCGATGAACGCGCCCTTCGTCGACTCGTCCTGACGAATTGGGTGAGGACGGTGGCCTGGACGGCACGGAGCGCGTGCCTCGTCGTGGTAATTTCTGCGAGATAACTCTTGCGCCGCCCGGACGGTCGGGATACATATCGCCCCCTTTCTTTATTTCCAGCGAAACCATGGCGACCAAGAGCAAACCCACCCCCAAGGCGTCCAAGAAGGCCCCGAAAAAGGCCTCGCCGACCGCCAAAGCTCGTCCTGCGGCCCCAAAAAAGGCGACCGCAAAGAAGAAGGCGCCGATTAAGAACGTGAAGTCATCCCGCCCGACCGCCAATTCGAAGAAGCCAGCAGCCAAACCCGCAAAGGAAGCTGTCAAGAAACCCAAGACGGACGCCAAGAAAACGGACGCCAAGAGCATTCCGGTAAAGTCGGCCCCCGCGCCCAGCCAGAAGCTCACGCCCTTTCTTGAGAAGCAACGCGAGCGTCTCCTGATTCTGAAGGACACGTTGCTCGATTCGATGAACGGCGTCGCCCGCGACAGTCTCCGTTCCCGCGCCGAGGGCAGCGAGGCCTCCGCTTTCGGCATGCACCAAGCCGACGCCGGCAGTGACGCCTACGACCGCGACTTCGCGCTGAGCCTGCTTTCGCAGGAACAGGACTCGCTTTACGAAATCGACGAAGCGCTCAAGCGGATCGAGAACGGTTCGTATGGTGTCTGCGAAATGTCGGGCAAGCCGATCCCGCACGCCCGTCTTGAAGCCCTGCCATTCACCCGCTATACCGTCGAATGCCAGGCGGAACTGGAAAAGCGCAATCGCTTCAGCCGGGTGCGCCAGCCGGTCACATCGCTCTTCGGTCTGAACGACGAAGACGGCGACTCCGAGGAAGAAGAATCACCCACCGATACGAAGGACTGAGAACATGCCACAAGAAATTGTCACGCTCGAGTGCACAGAGGCCAAAGCCGAGGGGAAGCCGACCTCGCGATACCTGACCTCGCGGAACAAAAAGAGCCCGCGCACACCGAACCGGCTTGAGAAGAAAAAGTACAACCCGTTCCTGAAGCGCCACACGCTCCACCGGGAAATCAAGTAAACCGCCATGCAGCCGAAAACACCTGAACGCCGTTCGAACTTCCGTCGCGCCAACCGCTCGATGCCGCGGCGCCGCGTCGACCTCAACATCGAGGCGATCGACTACAAAAACCCTGATTTGCTCAAGCGCTTTGTGACCGAGAGCGGCAAGATCCTGCCGCGGCGTGTCACGGGCATGTCCGCCCGCTTGCACCGCAAGATCACCCGCGAAATCAAGCGGGCTCGTGCGGCGCTTTTGATGAAGTGATTTTCAGCGGGGGCAGTTGGCCCCCGGTCATCGATTCCCGGCGATGCTGAATTTCTCCTGGCTCAACCCACACCGGGAAATCGGGCTCCTGCTCCTCAGGGCCTCGGTGGGTGTGATCATGATGCTCCACGGCTGGCCGAAACTGGCCGGTGGCGAGGCGATTTGGGTCAAGGTGGGCGCCGCCATGCAATACTTGGGGATTGGCTTTTGGCCGGCATTCTGGGGATTTCTCGCCGCCGTCGCCGAAACGTTGGGAGGATTCCTTCTGGTCATCGGATTTCTCACCCGGCCCGCGGCCTTGGCTCTGACCGGGACGATGGTGGTTGCAACGATGACCGCCTGGCACACCAGCGGCGGCGAATACCGCATTTGGGCTCACCCGGCCGTCGTCGGGTTGGTTTGCTTGTCTATTTTTATCGTTGGTGCCGGCCGTTACAGCGTCGACCGGAACTGACTCACGAGCCGGATCCCCCGGCTTTTTCCAGCGTCGCGAGGAGCAGGTGGCTGTGGAGTTGCTCGACGTAAAACTCCGCCTTTTCGCGTGATCCGGTCCAGACGATGGAACGCCCGCGGTGGTGGACTTCGAGCATGTGGCGTTCGGCGCGTTCTTTGGAATATCCGAAGATGCGTCGGAAGACCAAGGTGACATAGCTCATGAGGTTCACCGGGTCGTTGTGGACGACGACATTCCACGGAGCGTCGAGCAGCACCTCTTCCTGAACATCGACTTCGGGACTTTCGGCAGGCATCGCAAAAATCAGGCGGCACGAAGGCCGGAACCCGGCCACGGCACGCCATTCAGAGCGGTCGCGACTGCATTCCATACTTCGTTCGTCGGAAAGGATCGCATCTCGAGGAAGACGAGAGCGCCCAAAGCCACCTGCGGGGGAAAGTGGAACACCGCGGATCGAACGCCCAGGACCGTGCAAAGGTGCCCGCCACCCTCGCCGCCCAACACGTCCGCGGCGTAACGGGCGAGCCGGCGTTCACCCGGCGGAAACGACGACTCAAGCAACACCCGCCGGCCAGCTTCGCGACTGCGCCCGGCCAGCGGCCCGGCCAGTGCTCGATCGAGCGCTTGGTCAATTGCCGCCAGTTCCCGCGGGCCGCCATTGACCACCGCGTCACGAGCCTCGAGGAGAGACGGCATCAAATATCGGCCGAATACCGCCTTGGCCCACTCGCCCACCTCATCGGCCGGACGGTCGCCAAACGTCAGTTCACCCAACCGGTCGAGCGGGGGGACGCACATGCGCGCCGCCCGGAAAATCTCCTCGCGCTGCCCAAGCTCTCCCGTGAACCGTGGCATCAACGTTCTCCGGATTCTCGAAGCGGACGCGAGAAATACTCCCGCGTTTCGGCGGCAATCACTCCGCTCAGCAGAAGCAGGGCAATCAGGTTTGGGACGGCCATCAAACCGTTGGCCGAATCTGCGAAATTGATCACCAGACTGCTCGGAATCGTGGCACCCAGGAACACGGCCAGCACCCAGAGCCAACGATACACGCCGATCCACTTCAGCCCGCCGAGGTATTCAATGGCCTTTTCTCCGTAGTATGACCATCCGATCAGCGTCGAGTAGACGAATGTCAGCAAGCCGAGGGTGAGGACGGGCTGGCCGATCACGGGAATCGCTGCGAAGGCTTCATGCGTGAGCCCGGCTCCGGTCCGCTCGGTCTTCCAAGCACCGCTCACGACCAGCACGAGGCCGGTCAGCAAGCAGACGACGACCGTGTCCCAAAACGTGCCGGTCATTGACACCAGCGCCTGGCGCGTCGGCGAGTTCGTCTTCGCTGCCGCGGCGGCGATCGGCGCGCTGCCGAGACCGGATTCATTCGAAAAGAGTCCGCGTTTGATGCCCTGCTGGATCACGACGCCCAGCGCGCCACCGGCCACCGCCTGCCCACTGAACGCATCTGTCAAAATCAACCACACTGCTGCCGGAATGCCGCCGATGTTCACCAGCAGGATGTAGAGGCATCCGATGATGTAAAACACGATCATCAGAGGAACAAAGAACGAGCAAAAGCGGGCGATCCACTTGATGCCGCCAATCACAACCGCGGCGGTGGCAACGGCCAGCACGATGCCCACGATCGTCCGCAGGAAGGTCTCGTCGGTCCCCCCAAACATCTCGACGACCTGACCGGAGATCGCCTTGGCCTGGAACATATTGCCGATCCCGAACGCTGCGATCGCCGTGAAGATCGCGAACAGCACGGCCAGCCACCGGAGGCCCAGCGCACGTTCGAGCACGAACATCGGACCGCCGCTCATTTCGCCGCGGTCGTTCTTGACGCGGTACTTCACGGCCAGAAGGCCCTCTGCATACTTCGTGGCCATTCCAAAAACCCCGGTGAGCCACATCCAAAAGACCGCGCCCGGGCCGCCGGCTGCCACCGCGACGCCAACGCCGATGATGTTGCCGGCCCCGACCGTCGCCGCGAGCGCCGTCGTCAATGCACCAAAATGCGAAACGTCGCCCGGCGAGTCCTTCTCCTTCGAAAACGAAATCCGGATCGCCTCGAAAATCCTCTTTTGAACAAACCCCGTCCGCCAAGTCATCCAAAGATGGGTGCCGCACAAGAGCACGATCAAAGGCAGCCCCCAAATCCATCCCGCCAGCGTCTCCACCCACGAGTCAAGCATCTCCATAGCCGGCGATTAGATGCCCCCGCCGTCAGCCGGGCAAGCCCGGAAAGCGGGCACTTCGGGGTCGTTGCCGGAGCATTTTCGAGCGGGAGCGCATTTTTCCCGCAAGCCTCTGGAAGGGTTGGCGCGCGGCGGTGTGAAAGCTTTCTCTTTGATGGTCATTTCGAAATCCGGTTGCGCTGCCGGGAATTAGAATATCTAATTTCAACCAATGGACCCTGAGGTTTTGGCCCGCATTCAATTCGCGTTCACCGCGGCCGTTCACTACCTCTACCCTCCGCTGAGCATCGGCTTGGGCGTGGTGTTGGTCATCATGGAGGCGACGTGGCTGAAGACGGGGAATCCGCTCTACCACAACATGGCGCGATATTGGACGCGGGTCTTCGCGTTGACCTTTGCGATCGGGGTCGCGACCGGAATCGTGCTCGAGTTCGAGTTCGGCACGAATTGGTCGACGTATTCGCGGTTCGTCGGCGACATTTTCGGGAGTGCGCTGGCGGCGGAGGGGATATTCGCGTTTTTCCTCGAATCGGGTTTTCTGGCGCTGCTGCTCTTCGGCTGGAACAAAGTCGGACCGCGCCTCCATTTTTTCGCGACGTGCATGGTGGCCCTTGGAGCGCACTTCAGCGCGGTGTGGATCGTGGTGGCCAATTCATGGATGCAGACGCCGGCGGGGTTCCACCTGCAGAAGATCGTGGATGGAAAACCTGTGCGTTTGCCGGAGGGCTACATTTTGCAGCCGGAGGATCTGACGTCCGTGCGGGCGGTGGTGGATGATTTCTGGGCGATGGTTTTCAATCCCTCCAGCATGGAACGGCTCACCCACGTTGTGCTGGGTTGCTGGATGGCCGGGGCGTTCCTGGTCGTGAGCATCAGCGCGTTTTACCTGCTCCGGAACCGGCACATTGCCTTCGCCAGGGCATCGCTGAAAATCGGGCTGATCGTTGCCACCGTGGCCACCGTCCTCCAGGTCATGAGCGGCTCGGCCACGGCCGAGGGCGTGGTCAAAAACCAGCCGGTCAAACTGGCGGCGATGGAGGGCGTTTACGAAACCGAGCCGTACACTCCGATGACGCTTTTCGGGTTTGTCGACACCGAGAAACAGGAAGTCATCGGCCCAAAGATCCCCGGGCTGCTCAGTTTCCTCGCGTGGAATGATCCGGCCAAGCCCGTGGTCGGGCTCCGCGACCTGCCGCCCGACGAGTTCCTCCAGCCGCGGTATCCGGATGCCGGTCCCGAGCAGCTTCAGGAAATCCGCAAAGATTACTGGCCGAACGTGCAGGCGGTATTCCAATTCTATCACCTCATGATCACAATCGGCACCGCGCTGCTCGGGCTCGTGGCGATTTCGGTTTTCTTCTGGTGGCGCGGCTGGCTTTTCCGTCTCGACTGGCCGGTCACGCGGGTTCTGCTGTTTCTCCTGGTCCTCTCGGTCCTTGGGCCGCAGATCGCGAACCAAGCCGGATGGTTCACTGCGGAAATGGGGCGGCAGCCGTGGATTGTCTACGAACTGCTGAAGACGTCGCAGGGCGTTTCGAAAGTCGTGAAGTCGGAAGAGATCGTCGCCTCGCTCGTGATGTTCGGCTTTGTTTACGCGCTGCTTTTCGTTCTGTTCCTCTTTCTGCTGACACGAAAGATTCAGCACGGTCCGGACGATGAGGAGGAAAGCGAGGAGATGCCGGAAAGTTGGAAGGCGGTCATCCGCAAACCCACCCCTCGCGCATGATCCCGCTCGATCTCAACATCGTCTGGTTCATTCTGGTCGGCGTTCTCTTTACCGGCTATGCCGTGCTCGACGGCTTCGACCTCGGCGTGGGGGCGGTTCATCTATTCGTCAAAAAGGACGAGCACCGGCGTCTGTTCCTGAATTCGATCGGTCCGGTGTGGGACGGTAACGAAGTGTGGCTCGTCACCGGCGGCGGCGCGTTGTTTGCGGCCTTTCCCGAGGCTTACGCGACCGTCTTCTCCGGATTTTACCTGGCGTTCATGATGCTCCTTTGCTCGCTGATTTTCCGTGCCGTGGCAATCGAGTTTCGGAGCAAGGAAGCATGGCCTTGGTGGCGGAATTTTTGGGACACAGCGTTCAGCATCGGCAGTTTTGTTTCGGCCCTGCTGATCGGAGTCGCCATGGGGAATATCGTTCGCGGTGTCCCGCTCGACGCCGAGCACGAGTTCGCCGGCAGCTTCCTCGGTCTGCTCAATCCCTATGCACTCCTGATGGGCGTGACGACGGTTTTGCTGTTCGCGATGCACGGGACGATCTACCTCGCGATGAAGACCGAAGGCGCGCTTCAGGATATCGTGCGCGGATGGATCCCGAGGTTGATCGGGTTTTTCCTGGCGTCCTATTTTCTCTTCAACCTTTACACGCTCATCGAGGTGCCATGGGTGCTCGACACCGTTCGCGAACGGCCATGGGTCTTCGCCGTCGCGGCATTGAATGTTTTTGTCGTCCTGAACATCCCTCGGGAGATTCACAAAGGCCGGGAGTTCAACGCGTTCCTCTCGTCCTGCGTCGGCATGTCGTTGATGATGGCGACCTTTGGCCTCACCTATTTCCCGAACATGGTTCTCTCGGAACCCAACCCGGAGAACAGCCTCACGATCTACAATGCCGCATCGTCGGACAAAACGCTCGGCATCATGCTCTTGATCGCGCTGCTCGGCGTGCCGCTGGTCGTCGCGTATACCGCGAGCATTTACTGGATTTTCCGAGGCAAGACGAGCCTCACGAAGCACAGCTATTGAGCGAGCAAGTCAGGTGTATTTGACGACTTCTTCGATGGTCGTCAGGCCGTCGTAGATTGACCGCAGACCGTCTTCGCGCAGGGTCGTCATGCCGAGTTCGATCGCCTTTTGGCGGAGCAACACGCCGGGCGCCCGCTCGTTGACCATTTCGCGGATCGGGTCGCTGATCTTGAGCAACTCGTAGATGCCTTTGCGGCCTCGATAACCGGTTTGATTGCACTGGTCGCAACCGCGGCCATAGAAGAAATTCTTGTCCCCAATGTCGTGGACCGTGAGGCCGAGCGACTGGAGGACCTGCTCGGTCGGCTCATAGGCCGTGCGGCAGGAAGTGCAGATCTTGCGGATCAGGCGCTGGGCGAGGACGCACTCGAGGGACGCCGAGATCAGGAACGGCTCGACGCCCATATCGACGAGACGGGTCACGGCCCCGGTCGAATCGTTCGTGTGCAGCGTCGTGAACACCAGGTGGCCGGTCAGCGACGCCTGAATGGCGATCTGCGCGGTTTCGACGTCACGGGTCTCACCCACCAGAATGCGATCCGGATCCTGTCGCAGGAAGGCGCGGAGGATGCGTGAGAACGTCAGGCCGATGCCATCGTTCACCGGCACCTGGATGATGCCGTCGATCTCGTATTCGACCGGATCCTCGGCCGTGAGAAGTTTGGCATCGATCGTGTTGATCTTCCGCAGGCAGGAGTAAAGGGTCGTGGTTTTTCCGGAACCCGTCGGACCGGTGACGATAAAGATGCCGTTGGGTTTCTGGATGACTTCCAGGATGTAATTGTAGATGTCATCGGGCATCCCGAGTGTCTCGAGCTCGAGGTTCACGCTGGAACGATCCAAAACGCGAAGCACGACACTTTCGCCGAAGGTTGTCGGCAGCGTCGAGACACGGAGGTCGACCTGACGGCCGTTGATCACGCGCTGGATGCGTCCGTCCTGTGGCAACCGCCGTTCGGCGATGTTCAGGTTCGACATGACCTTCACGCGGGAAATGACCGGGAGTGCCAAATGCCGCGGTGGCGGATCCATTTCGTAGAGCGCTCCATCGACGCGGTAGCGAATCTTGAACTCCGCCTCGAACGGTTCGAAATGGATATCACTGGCACGCGCGGCAATGGCTTTGTCGAGGATGAGGTCGACGTATTTGATGATCGGCGCGGCGTTGGCTTCCGCCGTGACGGCCTGCAGGTTGAAATCATCCCCGCCGCCCTCCGTGATCGTGATATCGGCGCCCCCGCCGAGCTGGGCGAGGATGTCATCGAAGCTGGTGACCTCGGTTCCGTAGTGTTCACCGATGAGGTTCTTGACCCGGGCCGGGAACGCAATCATCGGCTGAATCTCGCGGCCGAGCGCAAATCGGAGGTCTTCGATTGTCTGCGGGTTCAGCGGATCGACGAGCGCGACGAAGATCGTGTTGCCGGCGGCCATGATCGGCAGGGCTCCATGGAGCCGGGCAAGGCCGGAAGGGATCAAGCTGAGCGTCACCGCATCCGGGTTGAACTCAGCCAGGTTGTAGGCTTCCGCTCCGATGGCCTCGGCGATGATCTGGATGAACCCGTCCTCGTCGACCACCTGTAGTTCAACGAGGAGTTCTTCGATCGGCTTTTGGGCCGTGTGCGATTGTTCGATCAGCGCGTCCGCTTGTTCGGGGACGAGCATGCCGCGTTCGATGAAGATGTCGGTGACTTGCCGGGCGTCCATGGTATCAATCCAGATCCGTCATCGTGGTCGTGATGACCTCCTCGGCGGTGGTCATCCCCGCGAGGACTTTGCGAACGCCATCCTCGCGCAGGGTGCGCATGCCGAGCTCGCGCGCGCGCTGGCGGAGTTGGATGGTCGAGGCATTGTTGTTGATCATGTTCCGCACTTCGTCGTCGACGAGGAAGAGTTCAAAAATGCCCATGCGGCCTTTGTAACCTTTCCCGCGGCAGAGTTCGCAGCCTTGGGGTCGCATGATGTGCGCGCGCTCCATCTGGCCGCTTTCGATGCGCAGCACGTGCATCTCGTATTCGCTGAGTTCCGCCGGTGCCTTGCACTTGGGGCAAAGCCGGCGGACGAGACGCTGGGCCAAAACCGATCGGACCGAGCTCGAAACGAGAAATGGCTTGATGCCGATGTCGACCAGCCGCGCGACCGCGCTCGGCGCGTCATTGGTGTGGAGGGTCGAAAGAACAAGGTGGCCGGTCAGTGAGGCATTTGTGGCGATGCTGGCTGTTTCCATGTCGCGGATCTCACCGATCATGATGATGTTCGGGGCCTGGCGGAGGATCGAACGGAGCGCCGCCGGAAACGTCATGCCAATATCCGAGTTGACCGGCACCTGATTGATTCCGGACATCTGGTATTCGACCGGATCTTCGACGGTGATCAGTTTCCGGTCGGGCTTGTTCATGTAGTTCAAGCAACCGTAAAGCGTCGTTGTTTTGCCGGAACCGGTCGGGCCGGTGACCAGAATGATGCCGTCCGGCAAGTTGATCTGCCGTTCGAATTTGACCTGATCGTCCGAGAGGAATCCGAGGTCCGGAAGCCCGAGCAGGAGCGAGGACTTGTCGAGGATTCGCATGACGACGCTTTCGCCGTGCACGGTGGGGATCGTCGACACACGAAGGTCGATGGATTTCTGACCCAGCTTGATTTGAATGCGGCCGTCCTGCGGAATGCGTTTTTCCGCGATGCTCATCGAGCCGGTCATGATCTTGATGCGGCTCACGATGGCGGAATGGAGCTTTTTTGGCGGGCTCTGCATTTCCTGGAGCACGCCATCGATGCGGAAACGAACGCGGAATTTCGCTTCGAGTGGTTCCAGATGAATATCGCTCGCCCGGTTGTTGTAGGCCTCGAGCAGAAGCAAGGAGACCATCTTGATGATGGGCGCGTCGTTCTCGTGGCCTTCATCGCCGTCTGAGAGAATGTCGGAGCCGAATTCTCCGTCCACGCCCATCTGGCGCATGAGATCGGATGAGGCTTCCTCCGCGCTGCCGTAGTATTTGATCAAGCTCTTCCGAATGGCATCCGGGGTGGAGCAGACGAACTCGACCTCTCGCTGGAGTTTGTACGTGAGGTCGTCCATGGTCGACATGGCCATGGGGTCGCTGATGGCGATCAGCAGAGCGCCCTCGCGTTCACCGAGTGGGATGGCATGGTAGCGCTTGGCGTCTTCGGCCGGAAGGAAAGCCAGAGCTTCCGGCGGCACGTTCATCTGCGCCAAATCCACGAACTCCATGCCGCTCTGCGCGGCGAGGGTTCGCGCCACATCTTCCTGGCTGACAACGCCTTCATGGACGAGGGCGTCAACGATGCTGGAGGTGGTCATGTTGGCCCGCGCGTGGTCGATCTGGGCGCGGGTGACCAGTCCCACATCCAGCAGGATTTCCACGATGTATTCGTCGTTCTGGGCCACGATTGGGAGCGAAGTTCGATCAGTGATTAGGGGACGCTCCCGGCAAAGTCAAACGCGCGCGAGGAATTGTTGCCGTTGCAGGCGGGAGCGGGCGGTGGGTATGCTGGGAAATCATGTCCGACAAATACCAAACGTATCTTTTCGTGGGTGCGCCCGGGAGCGGCAAAGGCACGCAGGGGGTGACACTGGGGACTCTCCCGCGATTTTACCATTGCGCCTGCGGCGACGTTTTCCGTTCGATCGATACACGCACCCCGCTTGGCCGGTCTTTTGTGGAGTATTCGAGCAAAGGCCAATTGGTGCCCGACGAGATCACGATCGAACTCTGGCGTGTGAGCATCAACCATGCGGTCGAAGCGCACGTCTTCAAGCCGGACATTGACCACCTTGTGCTCGATGGGATTCCGCGAAATGTCCATCAGGCCGAACTCATGCGGGACATTATCGACGTGCGCAAAATTTTCCACCTGAGCTGCCCGGACCGCGAGAAGGTTGTCACGCGCCTGCGGAAGCGCGCGATCAAGGACAACCGGCTCGACGACGCAAACGAAGAAGTGATCCGCCGGCGCCTGGAAACCTACGAGCGCGAGTCCAAGCCCCTCTTGGAATACTACGGCCGCGATTTGATTGTGGACATTGATGCGACGGAACCGCCGGTTGTCGTCCTGCACACGATACTTTCTCACATCGTGAACGATCGGCGAACCCCGTACGATTTCACGGAATTCCGTCCCGGCAACCATGCAACAATTTGAGAGCTTCCGCGCGTCTTCGCTGTTCTGTTCGAAGTGCAACAAAGCCATGCCCGTTCGAGAGCGCCTGCTGCTTGTGCTCCCTGACAAGGAGGTCTTCGACTATCTCTGCACCGGCTGCGCATCCTCGCTTGGCCAGCGCGAGGTGACCGCCGGTGAGCGGCGCATGGCGGCCGCTGGCCGGCGGCGGCGGATCTGATGCGGGTTCTTTTTTTCGGCACCGGCGAGATCGGCCTGCCTTCCCTGCGGGGATTGGCGGACCATGGACATGGCATTGTCGGGGTCGTCACCCAGCCCGATCGCCCGGCCGGACGCGATCTGAAGCCGAAACCATCCGCAATCAAGCAGGAGGCGGTGGCGAGGGGATGGCCGGTTTTTCAACCGGGAAAGCTGAGGACGGATCCGTGTCTCGAACAACTCGCCGGGTTGGGTGCGGACATCGGCGTCGTCGCCGCGTATGGGCAGATCCTGCCGGCACGCGTTCTATCGATGCCGCGATTCGGATGTGTGAACATCCACGCCTCACGGCTGCCATTGCACCGCGGCGCCTCGCCGATCCAGGCGGCCATTCTTTCGGGTGCTTCTTCAACCGCCGTGACGATCATGGCGATGGATGAGGGTTTGGACACGGGTGATATTCTGTTGGTCGAACCCGTCGAGATCCAACCGGGCGATACCGCCGGGGCCTTGCACGACCGGTTGGCGGCTGCGGCCGTGTCTCCGTTGATCCGGGTGCTGCAGGAAATCGAAACCGGGACGGTCGAACGCACGCCACAGGATCACCGTCTCGCCACCTATGCACCGCGTCTGCAAAAGGGCGATGGCGCGATCGACTGGACAAAATCGGCCGAAGAGGTCGAACGCCACATCCGTGCGATGAGTCCCTGGCCGGGGGCGTTTTCGACGCTCGGTGGAGTGGGAGTTCTGCGCATCCATCGGGCACGGTTGCATCCGGCAACAGGCGCGGCCGGGGAAGTTCTTGCCCACGAACCCGATGGACCACTCGTGACCTGCGGGACAGGTTCGGTTGTCCTAACGGAACTCCAGGCGGAGAGCCGTCGGAGGCTTTCGGGCGCGGACTTCCTCCGGGGAACACCCCTCGCGAAAGGACTGCGATTTTCCAGTCCGGAACGAGCAAACTGACCGCCCGACGCGGCGCGCATCGACCCCCATCCCCGGCGAGAAAAAAAAGAAAACCGCCCGGGATTGCTCCACGGGCGGTTCCTTTTTGTCGGGAGGGGTTCTACCTCCTGGCGGGAATTACTTCGCGTCTTCGAGCGCGGCTTGCGCGGCCGCGAGGCGCGCGACCGGCACGCGGAACGGCGAGCAGCTCACGTAGGTCAGGCCGAGCTTGTGGCAGAACTTGACCGAGTCCGGATCGCCACCGTGTTCGCCGCAGATACCGAGTTTGATCTTCGGGTTGGTGCTGCGACCTTTTTCGATGCCGATCTTCATGAGCTGGCCGACGCCGCTCTGGTCGAGGCTGGCGAACGGGTTCTTCTTGAAGATTTCGCTCTCCGTGTAGGCGCCGAGGAACGAACCCATGTCGTCACGGCTCATGCCGAGTGCGGTCTGGGTGAGGTCGTTCGTGCCGAAGCTAAAGAATTGCGCGGTCTGCGCGATTTCGTCGGCGGTGATGGCACCGCGCGGGACTTCGATCATGGTGCCGACGAGGTAGTCGAATTTGACACCTTTCTCGGCCATGACTTCCTTGGCGACGCGGTGGATGATCTCGACCTGGAGGTCGAGTTCCTTCTTGAAGCCGACGAGCGGCACCATGACTTCGGGTTTCACCTTGATCTTCTTCTTGGCCACGTTGGCTGCGGCTTCGAAGATCGCGCGGGCCTGCATTTCGGTGATTTCCGGATAGGAAATGCCGAGGCGGCAGCCGCGGTGTCCGAGCATGGGGTTGAACTCATGCAGGTCCTTGACGCGCTGGGCGATCTTTTCCGCACTGACGCCGAGTTTCGCCGCGAGGGCGTTCTGGGCGCCGTGATCGTGCGGCAGGAACTCGTGGAGCGGCGGGTCGAGGAGGCGGATGGTGGCCGGGTAACCATTGAGCGCCTTGAAGATCCCGGTGAAGTCCTCGCGCTGGTACGGGAGCAGCTTGGCGAGGGCGGCTTTCCGGTCCGGCGTGTTCTCGGCGATGATCATCTCGCGCATGGCGTCGATGCGGTCGCCTTCGAAGAACATGTGCTCCGTGCGGGTGAGGCCGATCCCGGTGGCGCCGAATGCGATCGCGTTTTCGGTCTGCTCCGGATTGTCGGCGTTCGTGCGCACCTCGAGCTTGGTGACCTTGGAGCACCACTCCATGAGTTGCTTGAACTGCTGGAACTTCTCGGTCTTCTGCGCGGCTTTGTTGCCGTGGAGGAGGCCGGTGATGATTTCCGAAGGAGCCGTGGCGATCTGGCCGCCAAAAACGGTGCCGCTCGTGCCATCGATCGAGAGGAAGTCGCCTTCCTTGAAGGTCTGGCCGGCCACGGTGACCGTTTTGGCATCATAGTCGATCTGGAGCGCGGAGGCGCCGCAGATACAAACTTTGCCCATCTGGCGGGCGACGAGTGCCGCGTGCGACGAGACGCCGCCTTTGGCCGTGAGGATGCCTTCGGCGGCAATCATACCGCGGAGGTCTTCCGGCGAAGTCTCGTTGCGGACGAGGAGAACTTTCTCACCCTTGTCGGCCGCTGCGGCGGCGCGGTCGGCGTTCAGATAGATCTTGCCGGAGGCGGCACCCGGGCCGGCCGGGAGACCGTTGGCCAGAACCTTCGCCTTCTTGATTTCAGCGGCGTCAAACACCGGGGCGAGGAGTTGATCCAACTGATCGGCCGGGTTGCGCATGATGGCCGTTTTCCAGTCGATGAGCTTCTCCTTGACCATGTCCATCGAGAACTTGAGCGCAGCCATCGCGGTGCGCTTGCCGTTGCGGGTCTGGAGCATGAACAGCTTGCCGTCCTGAATCGTGAATTCGAAATCCTGCACGTCCTTGAAGTGCTTCTCGAGCGTCTGGCGAACTTTTTCGAGTTCGGCGAATGGCTTGGGCAGGTGCTTCTTGAGGAGGGCGACCGGCTCAGGCGTGCGGACACCCGCGACGACGTCTTCACCCTGCGCGTTGATGAGAAACTCACCGTAGAATTCCTTCACGCCATTGGCCGGGTTGCGGGTGAATGCGACGCCGGATCCGGAGTTTTCGCCGGTGTTGCCGAAGACCATCGCCTGCACGTTGACCGCGGTGCCCCATTCGGCCGGAATGTTGTATTTGCGGCGGTAAACGATCGCCCGGTCGTTCATCCAGGAACCGAACACGGCACCCACGGCGCCCTTGAGCTGGTCCCAGGGATTGGCCGGGAAGGTCTTGCCGGTGCGTTCCTTGACGAGCGCCTTGAAGCGCTTGACGAGTTCCTGCTGGTCGGCGGCGGTGAGGTCGGAGTCGATGATGTCCTCGCCGTATTTCTCGTGCTTGAACGAGTGGATAACGGTTTCGAACGGCTCGTGGTCTTCGCCCTCGCGCTTCTGGACACCCAGCACAACGTCTCCATACATCTGGACGAAACGGCGGTAGCAATCCCAGGCAAAACGCTCGTTCTTGGTGGCTTCGGCGAGCGAGAGCACGGTCTCGTCATTGAGGCCGAGGTTCAAAATCGTATCCATCATGCCCGGCATCGAGTCGCGTGCTCCCGAGCGCACGGCGACGAGCAACGGGAATCCCTTCGAGTCGCCGAACTTCGTGCCCATGATCTTCTCCATGTTCTTGACGCCGGCTTCCACCTGGCTCTGGAGTTCCTTCGGGTACGTCCGCTTGTTCGCGTAATAATAGGTGCAAACTTCGGTCGTGATCGTGAAGCCCGGAGGCACCGGCAGCCCGATGCGGGTCATCTCGGCGAGGTTGGCACCTTTGCCCCCGAGAAGGGCTTTCATTTTTCCATCACCATCGGCTTTGCCCCCGCCGAATGTGTAAACAAATTTGCCCTTTTTGGGCGCTGCGGACTTGGTTTTTTTGGACATAAAGATCAGGGAAAACGTCGATTACTAGCAGGAGGCCGCCCCCTGTCAACGAGCCGATGCCGCGCGACGTTCGATTGCGGCGTGCAGAGTGTCCAGCCGCAGTGGCTTGGTCAGGAAGTCATCCATGCCCGCAGCCAGGCAACGGCGGCGATTCTCTTCAAACGCGTCGGCCGTGAGCGCAATGATCCATGTCCTCGATCGACCCGGGTGGCCGGCTTCGATCCGCCGGATCTCACGTGTCGCCTCGATCCCGTCGCGCCGTGGCATCAAAACATCCATCAAAACCACGTCAAATCCCCCGGACCTCCAGCACTCGACCGCGTCATCGCCATCCCCGGCCGTGACCGCTTCGCAACCCAACCGCTTGAGGAGTCTGGAAACGAGTTGGAGGTTGGCGGGAACGTCGTCCACCGCAAGGACGCGGAGCGGCACTCCCGGACCCTCAATCCTCGGTGTCGGATGGCCAATAGAGGGTATCGGTGCGGACTGCCCGGGACGGACGGGAAGCCGGAAGGTAAACGTCGACCCCTCGCCCGGTGCGCTCCGGACCGAGATGCTCCCGCCCATGGCCTCCAGCAGGCTGCGGCAGATGGCCAGCCCGAGGCCGCTCCCGCCGTATTGCCGGTGAATGGCTGAATGCGCCTGTCCGAAAGCTTCGAAAATTGAGCGAACCTCCGCCGGACTCATGCCGATACCACTGTCGCTTATGGCACACACCAACTCGCCCTTGTTACCGTTGAACGAGTGGTAGTTCAACGAAACCGAAACCCGGCCTTTCTCCGTAAATTTAACTGCATTACCCAGCAGATTGAAGAGCACTTGGCGCAGCCTCGCCGGATCGGCAATCACGGCTGCAGGAACATCGTCTTCAACCCGGGTGTCCAATGTGAGTCCCTTTGAGCGCACGAGCGCCGCGAACGAGGCGACCACGTCACGCAGGCAATCCGCAGGATTGAATGCGAGTTGCTCGAATTCCATGCGGCCGGATTCCACCCGGGAAAGATCAAGAATGTCGCTGATCAGCGCCAGCAGGGCGTCTCCGCAGTTGCGAATCGTGGAAACCCATTCGCGTTGTTCATCGGATAGCGGCTCGGACAGGAGGAGGTCGGTAAAGCCGATAACCCCGTTGAGCGGAGTCCGAATTTCGTGACTCATCATCGCGAGAAAGGCGGACTTCGCGCGGTTGGCCTTCTCGGCCTCCCGGACCGCCTTTTGGGCGTCTTCCATCAAACTCAGGGCGACTCTCCGGCTTTTGACGAGTTCATCGGCGCGGACTTCGAGGGCGGTTTCGGAGCGTGCCCGCACCAGCGCTCCGCCGAGGCCGGCTGCGACGGCCCTCAAGGCGTCCAGTTCCGTGTCCGCCCACTGCCTTTCGGTCGTGCAATCGTCAAACCCGATGAAACCTCGAAACGTCCCTGCCACGTGGACCGGCACCACGGCAAGGGCGAGAATCGCCTGCTCTTCCAGCGAGGCCCGCATGGGTTCGGCGATTTCCCGGACGAGGCCCTTGAACACCCGGCCCTTGGAGATGGCCTCGAACAACTCGGGAAGGACATCGGCATAGGACATGTTCTGAAGGGACGGGTTGGCAAGCTGCGGACTGATTCCCTCCCGGACCCACTCGAAACGCTGGCTGCACAGGAGGCGGTCGCCATCCCCGTGGTTTTCGAAAAAGTAAACGCGATCCACCTTCGCGGCCACGCCGATGCGGGCGAGAACTCTCGGAACCGAATCCTCGAACCGGCCGGGCTCGAGGAGCATCGACAACGCATCGGCCACCGCCGGGAGCAGATCGATATGGGCGGGAACGGATTCAGATTTCATCGGACTTCCCGTCGATCCGGTAGGCGGCCGGCAAGCCGAGCCGGTTGCAGAGATCATTGACCTCCGTCTTCATCTCGAGGACGCGCATTTCGCGGCCCACCATGGCCCGGTTGAACCGCTCGATCTCTTCGACATGCTCTCGGATTTCCTGTTCGGTTTTCTTTCGGTGGGAGATCTCCTCGAAAGTCACAACAAATCCGTCGGACCACGGTGCGACGCCCACATCAAACCAGCCGCAAAGGTGTCCGTCATCGTAAAAGAACTCGATGTCATCGGTCTGCCCGGTCTCGACAACACGGGCGAACCGGTCGAAATTGCCGAGCGGCCTTGACGCCGGAAAGAGTGTCAGGAGGGTGCGCCCGACCATGTCCGCGGAGGGGCGCCCGACGATTCTCTCTGCAGAGTGGTTCGCCAGGACCAGCACAAAATCCTCGATCTTCCCATCCGACGATCGTTGGGTCCGGAAGGCCATGATGCCCTCACGGGCGGCATCGAGAACACCGGAGAGGAGTCCACGTTGCATCTCGGCTTCACTGCGGCCGCGGCGGATCCGGTCGAGCAGATGGTTGGCCGAGCAGGCCAGGCGCGAAAGCTCGTCGTTGCCGCTGGGGTCCAGCCGACCGTAAGCCTCCTCGCCCGAGCTGATACGCTGAAAATCGCGATCCATCCGAAGAATGCGGCGCAAAAAGACGAGTTCCACAACAAAGAGGCTGGCCACGCAGAGGCAGAGGCCACCCACAACGGCAAAGACGATGAGTTCCGCCCGCATTTTCAGCGCGGTGGAAAAGACCACGGACGGGATGTTCAAAAACAGGCGGATCGGTTCACCGGTAAGCGAGCGCTCGAACTCGAGGACCACGTCTCGTTCGGCCCAGTCACCGGCCGCCGGGAAGAACGATGCCACGGCGCCCAGTTCGTCCGTTCGCAGCAGATTGGTGGCCGCTCGCAGCGATGTTCCGGTATAGGTTCCCGTCGAAATCGGCCACGCCTCGACGCCGGTCAACTGGCTGGCGGCATCAAACCAGGGAGCATCGAGCAGTTGCCCGACAACCAACCAGCCGGCGCTGGGGCCAGATCCATCGGAGCGGAGGACCGGAGCCGCGGAAAACAGATAGAGCCCGCTGGGGACCGTGTGGAGGACCGTGGCCGGCATGTCATCCAAGAGAGCCGGCGTCTTCAGCAAATCGGCTGCGAATTCGATCGGCAGCGCTTCTTCCAAGGTTCGGTTCGGCTGCAGGGCGAACGAGGCTCCGATGTTCTTCCGACGATCGACAAAAAGGACAAACTTCCGGCCGGAGGGAAGGCGGGTGATCCAGTCCGTGGACGGTGCTGCAGGGATTTCCTGGCCCGGAGTCGCAAGGAAACGATAGGCGGCATCGGAGACAGCGGCGGCGAGCACCGCTTGTGTTTGAGCGTCGGCAACGTATTCCAACTGCCGGACAAGCCGATCACTCCGCTGGGTCGCCAGCTCGTCCTGAATCCGTCCAAAGGATTCCATGACGGCGAATGAGACGACCCAGAGGTAAATGGCGAGTACGATCAACAGGGCGCCGCCAAGAAAGAGAAGCGACTGATAACGAAGCGAAAGCCCCCTGAGAACATTTTGTCGGGGTGGCGGACGCTCGGACATCGGAGTTGCCGGTCGGGTGGTGACTCAGGTCTCCACAAGCAATGCCAGGATTGCTTTCTGTGTGTGGAGACGGTTTTCGGCCTGTCGGAAAATCGTTTCGGCGTTCGCTTCGAAGGTCTCGTCGGTGATTTCCTTGCCGCGGTAGGCCGGCAGGCAATGCATCACGAGCGCGTCCGGCGCAAGGCCGCAGAGGCCGGCATTGATCTGGTAGCCGGCAAGGGATTTGATGCGCTCCTCGGCTTCGATTTCCTTGCCCATGCTCACCCAGACATCGGTATAGAGAACAGTCGCGCCGGCGGCGGCTTTCGTGAGGTCCGGCTCGATCGAAACCCGCCCCCCGGCCCGCTCCAGAAGTGCGGCCGGCGGCTGGAAGCCGGACGGTGCCGCGATGACCAGTTCGAAATCCAGGCGGGCCGCCGCCCAAATCCACGAGCGCGCCACATTGCAATCTCCGTCGCCGATGAAGACGACTTTCAGGCCGTCGAGTGTTCCGCGCGTTTCCCGGATGGTGAAAAGGTCCGAGAGGATCTGGCACGGGTGTTCCTCATCGGTGAGCGCATTGATCGTTGGCAGTGCGCTGAATGTCGCGAAGTCCTCGACATCCTGCTGGGCGAACGTTCGGATGACCGCCCCGTGGAGCATGCGGCCCATGACGCGTGCGGTGTCGCGAATCGGTTCGCCGCGGCCGAGCTGGATGTCCGCCGCCGCGAGGAACATGACGTCGCCGCCGAGTTCACGGATGCCGGTCTCGAAGGAGACTCGCGTGCGGGTGGAGGATTTGGAAAAGATCAAAGCCCAGCACTGGTGGCGGAGCGGATGCTTTTCGTGCCGCCCACGGGTGGATTTCATCTGAGCCGCACCGTCGAGAATCCGAAGCAACTCGCCGCGGTCCAGGGCTTCAATCGAGAGCAAATTCTTCATGGTCAAACAGCGGCCTCGACGGGCTCGAACGTCCGAAGCGCGGCGGAAAACTTTTCGATCGCTTCGGCCATCTCGCCGGGATCGGCATTGAGCGGCGGCAGGAAGCGCACGACGGTTTCGCCGGCGGGAATGACGAGCAGTCCCTGCTCCTGGGCAGCCAGCACGACCCGGAGGGCGGGCGGCTTTTCCCCGGACGGGAAATCCGATGCCAGTTGCACGCCGACCATCAGACCGAGCGCCCGGACATCGGCCAGGAAAGGCAGTCCGGCCTTTTTGAGACCATTGGCAAGTCTCTGTCCGAGATTCTTTGCGCCGTCGAGAAGCCCGTCCCGCGCGATGATTTCCATGACCTTCAGGGCAGCGGCACAGCAGACGGGGTTCCCGCCGTAGGTGGTTCCGTGGCTTCCCGGGCCCAGCAAGTCGCAGAGCGGTCCGCGGGGGTCGCGCACGCGATTCGTCACCCAAAACGCGCCGAGCGGAAATCCGTTGGCAATGCCTTTGGCCCACGAGACGCCATCCGGCTCGACATCCGCAGCGACCGAGCGCCAGCCACACCAATCTCCGGTCCGTCCGAGTCCGCATTGCACTTCGTCAAAAAGGAGCAACAGGCCCTTCTCGTCGCAGAGCGCGCGAAGACCGCGCAGGAACTCGGCCTGGGCGATGTGGATGCCGCCTTCGCCTTGCACGGGTTCGACAAGGATGGCGACGGTCTCGGGCCCGACTGCCTCGCGAACGGCGCCGAGATCACCGAACGCCACATGCCGGAAGCCATCGAGCAGCGGGCCAAACCCTTTTTTGACCTTGTCCTGTCCGGTTGCCGAGATGCCGGCCATGGTGCGTCCATGGAATGAATTGGTAAACGTAATGATCCCATGGCGACCGGTCTCGCTGCCGAAGCGGCGTGCGGTTTTGATGAGGCCTTCGTTGGCTTCGGCGCCGCTGTTGCAGAAGAAGATTCTACCCGGTCCAGTGACCTCGACGAGACGGCGGGCGAGTTCGGCCTGCGGGCCGGTCCGGTACAGGTTCGAGGTATGAACCAGCGTGGAGGCCTGTGCGGCGACGGCCGCGGTCACTTCCGGGTGCGAATGGCCGAGCGAGCAGACCGCGATGCCGGCTCCGCAATCCAGATACTCGCGGCCATCAAAGTCCCAAACCCGGCTGCCGGCACCCCGCGCGATATCAAGATCAAACCGCCCGTAAGTGGGCATGACATAGGCCGAATATTTCGCCGCGAGTGAACTCATTGGACGGTCAGCCTAGCAAACCCGCCGTCACAGTTGAGAAAAATCTCACGGTCTGGAGCGAGTTTTGCGTCCCGTGTTCCGGATTGACCGACCGGCTGACGCGCGTTTTAGTCACGGGTCATGAAACCCTCTATCGTCGTTCCCGCTCTCGGCCTTGCCCTGTTGATCGCCGGCTGTGCCACCTCCGATCGCGGCGGGTCCGATCGGTTTGTCCAGTCCTTCAAGAGCGCCGACGCGAACGGTGACAACAAAGTCACGCTCAAGGAGTTCGAAGCCTTCACCACCGAGGAGGCATTCGCGCTTTTCGACTCGAACAAGGATGGATTCGTGACCGAGCGCGAGTTTGTCGCGGCCGGGGGAACGAGCGCTGCCTTCCGCCGGCTCGACCGGACCAGCGATGGCCGGATCACGCTCGACGAAGCTCTCGCCGCGCAGGTCGTAATGAGCCCGCGCGAGGCGATCTTCTATGCCGCGGATGTGAACAAGGACGGCATGGTCACGCTGGGTGAGGCCGTGGCCTATCGCGACCGCGTTCGCGAAATCACCCGCGGCTGACCGCACACGTCCTCCGCGGGCCCGGGCATCGATCCCCGGGCATGAAATACACGTTTCTCGGCCTCGCCATTCTTTTGGCGATCTTGTGGGTGGTTGCCCGGCTCGTTCTGGCGCTTAGCGGCGTTTTTCTGCACGTTCTTTGGATCGCCGCACTCGTCTTCTTCGTGATCTGGCTTTTCGGAGTGATCTCCGGCCGCTCGCGGGTCTAGACGATCAGATCGTCACTTTGCCGTCCGTGAGCCCCTCCGGCAGCGGAGCCGGACGGTTCATGGAACTGGCGAGTTCGACGTATTGACCGGCCTCGCCGGCATCGAGGATCGAGTGCATCAAATCGAGGACGTGATACGCGATGCGACCGTTGGCGCGGTGTTCGCGGCCGGTGCGGATGGCCGAGATCATGTCTGCGAGGCCCACTCCGCGGGAGTTGTCCGCATAGCCGAATGTCAGGGGAATTTCCGTCCAGTCCGAATCGCCCAAACGGCGCAAGTGGATCGGTCCGCCAAAGGTGTTCGGGTCGGGCAGGACGAGGGTGCCTTCGGTGCCGTAGATTTCCACGGGCGGGTGTCGGTGGGCAACCACGTCGAAGCTTGTGCAGATGGTGCCGATCGCCCCGGCGTCAAACTCCAGAACACCGGCTACGTGAGTCGGCGTCTCGACCGAAATTTTCTTCCCGGCCAAGGGGCCGCTTCCGACGACCCGCTCGGGAAATGAAATCCGCGTCGAACCGCTGACCCGACGAACAGGCCCCAACAGCGCAGTGAGAACGGTGAGGTAATACGGTCCGATATCGAAAAGCGGGCCGGCTCCCTTTTTGTAGAAAAAGTCCGGGTTCGGGTGCCAGCTCTCGGGACCACGGCTGAGCATGAATGCGGTTGCGCCCACCGGCTCGCCGATCGCACCGTCATCCAGAAGCTTTCGCGCGGTCTGGTATCCAGCGCCCAGAAACGTGTCGGGTGCACATCCGATGCGAAGTTTCTTCTCGCGGGCCAGCCCGAGGAATTCGCGGGCCGCCCGGCGTTTGATGGCCAGTGGCTTCTCGCCGTAGACGTGTTTGCCGCGCTTCACGGCTGCGAGCGCCACGGTGGCATGGGCCGCCGGAACGGTGAGATTCAGAACCACCCCGATGGCCGGGTCGCAGAGCAATTCCTCGACTTCCAGAACGCGGGGAATCCCGTGTTTCTTCGCCAGGGCCTTCGCACGCTCGGGATCCAAATCCGCACAGGCTGCGATCTCGATGTCCTCAAACCGCCGGCCGGCCTGGGCATAGATTTCACTGATGTTCCCGCAACCGATGATTCCAACGCTCAAATTCGCTCCCGACATGGCGGCGATGATTTGCAGGCGCTGATGCAAGCGGCAACGAATTTTTCAGCCCCGATAGCCGGGCCCGACGTAAACGAATGGGAATTCCATGGACGGTGGAATTCTCTTGTGTTTCATTAGCTGCGCTAATACATAAACCCCGCGACATGATCTCGGCTACTTCCACGAAACGCACCGGCCCACCCCCTCTCCTGCTCTGGGTGATGTCCTCCATCGGCAAAAAAACCATTGTGGCGCTCAGCGGCATTGCCCTGGTGCTCTTTGTCACCGGACACCTACTCGGCAACATGACGATTTATTTGGGGCCGGACTGGATCAATTCCTACGCGAAGCACCTCGCCGACCTTGGCCCGATGCTGTGGGTCATCCGTTTTGGACTCCTGACCGTCGTCGTCCTCCACATTTTCTTCACGATGCTCCTATGGAAGGAAAACCAATCGGCGCGTCCGCAGAAATACGTCGCCTACGACCCGGTCAAGACGACCGTGGCCTCGCGGACCATGCGCCTGAGCGGGCTGATCGTCCTCGCGTTCATCGTTTTCCACCTGGCCCACTTCACAGTTCGCATCATCGACCCGAGCTATCAGCACATGGAAACAATGCTCGACGGTCATGAAGTCCACGACGTGTTCAAGATGGTCGTCATCGGATTCAGCAATCCGTGGATTGTGGCGGTCTATCTCGTCGGGCTTTTCCTTCTGACCCTGCATCTCAGCCATGGGATCGGGAGTCTGTTCCAGACGCTGGGGATCACAAACCGGCGTCTGCACAGTTCGCTGGTTCTCTTTTCCCGCGCCTATGCCTGGGCGCTCTTCGTTGGTTACGCATCGATTCCCATTTCCATCCTCGTATTCGGGGTGGGGAGGCATTCTGTCCCATGACGCTCGACTCCAAAATCCCAGCCGGTCCGCTTGAGAAAAAGTGGACGACCTTCAAGAACAACGCCAAGCTCGTCAGCCCGGCCAACAAGCGCAAATTCGAGCTGATCGTGGTCGGATCCGGCCTCGCCGGTGCGTCCGCCGCTGCCACGCTCGCCGAGCAGGGCTATCGCGTGAAATGTTTCTGCTATCAGGACAGCCCGCGTCGTGCCCACTCGATCGCCGCACAGGGCGGAATCAACGCGGCCAAGAATTACCAGAACGACGGCGACAGCGTTTACCGGCTCTTCTACGACACGATCAAGGGCGGTGACTTCCGCGCCCGGGAAGGCAATGTTTACCGACTCGCCGAAGTCAGTTCCGGGATCATCGACCAATGCGTCGCGCAAGGCGTGCCCTTCGCCCGGGAGTACGGTGGGTTGCTCGACAACCGCTCATTCGGCGGCGCCCAAGTCTCCCGCACATTCTACGCCCGCGGCCAGACCGGCCAGCAACTCCTGCTCGGAGCCTACTCGGCGCTCTCGCACCAAATCGCGCTCGGCAACGTGAAAATGTTCCCGAAGACCGAGATGATGGACCTCGTCCTCGTCGACGGCCACGCGAAGGGCATCGTCGTCCGCGACATGCGAACGGGTGAGATCACGTCCCATGCCGGCGATGCCGTCCTGCTCTGCACGGGCGGCTACGGGAACGTGTTCTACCTTTCCACCAACGCCCGCGGCTGCAACGTGACGGCGACGTTCCGCGCCTTCAAGCGCGGCGCGCTCTTCGCGAATCCCTGCTTCACGCAGATCCACCCGACCTGCATCCCGGTGAGCGGCGCTTATCAATCGAAACTCACCTTGATGTCCGAGTCGCTCCGCAATGACGGACGCGTCTGGGTTCCGAAACGCAAGGAGGACTGCGGCAAGGAACCTTCGAGCATCCCGGAAGATGCGCGTGATTATTATCTCGAGCGCAAATACCCGAGCTACGGCAACCTCGCGCCTCGTGACATTTCCTCTCGCTCCGCGAAGGAAGTCTGTGACGAGGGCCGCGGTGTCGGTCCTGGTGGACTCGGTGTCTATCTCGACTTCAGCGACGCGATCAACCGTCTTGGAAAGCGGGTCATCGAAGAACGGTACGGCAACCTTTTCGAGATGTATGAGAACATCACGGGAGAAAATGCCTACGAGCGCCCGATGCGCATCTACCCCGCGGTTCACTACACCATGGGCGGTCTTTGGGTGGACTACAATCTGATGTCCAACATCCCGGGCCTGCACGTGCTCGGCGAGGCGAATTTCTCCGACCACGGCGCCAACCGCCTCGGCGCCAGCGCGCTCATGCAGGGACTCGCGGATGGCTATTTTGTGATTCCCTACACCCTGGGTGAATACATCACGACCCAGTTTGGAAAGAAGATCGACGCCAAGCACCCGGCGTTCGAACAAACTGTCGCCGATGTCAAAGCCCGCGTGCAAAAGCTCATCAACATCAAGGGCACGCGCAGCGTGGACAGCTTCCATCGAGAACTCGGTCTCATCATGTGGGACAAGTGCGGGATGGCCCGCGACAAGAAGGGCCTCGAAGAAGCTCTCCGGCGGATCCCGGAACTCCGGCGCGAATTCTGGAGTGACCTCAAGCTTTTGGGCAACCCCGACGGCATCAACATGGAACTCGAACGCGCCGGCCGCGTGGCCGACTTCCTCGAATTCGGCGAGCTCATGTGCCTCGATGCACTCGAGCGCAACGAATCCTGCGGCGGACACTTCCGCACCGAATACCAGACGCCGGAAGGCGAGGCGCTTCGTAACGATGACGAATACGCCTACGTTTCGGCCTGGAAGTTCGAAGGCGAAGACAAATCCCCGTCCCTCGTCAAAGAACCCCTCGCCTACGAGGCCGTGAAACTCGCCACGAGAAGCTACAAATAAGGATGAGGGTTGACGGTTGAGAGTTGAGGGATTGCAGCCGCGGGAGCAGTGGCACACTTCAATTCGATCCAAAGCATTTAACGACGATGTTCAATTTCGAGAAACTGCAGGTTTGGAAGGAGGCGTTGGCCCTGGCGGACGATGTTTATCGGATGACCTCTGCGTTTCCCGGAGATGAGCGGTTCGGCTTGACCACCCAGATGCGTCGTGCCGCCGTTTCCATTTCCTCCAACCTCGCGGAAGGTGCCTCGCGTCACTCTCACGCTGACTATGCTCGATTCGTCGAGCTGGCCTCAGGTTCTCTCTACGAGCTCGTTTCTCAATCGTTCATCGCTTCGCGGCAAAGTTTCTTGGCAGAACCGGAACGCGCATCTCTCTGTTCCACAGCCGAAAAAGTGAGCAAAATGCTCAGCGGCCTTCGTAACCATTTGGTCAACACTCCACGCTGGCTTCCCTCTCAACAATCAACCTTCAACTCTCAACAATCATGAAATTCTACTTGGAAGTATGGCGGCAAAAGGGACCCAACGGTCCCGGCAAGATGGAGAGCTATGAAGCCAACGACATTCCCGCCGAGGCTTCGTTCCTTGAGATGCTCGACATCGTCAACGAAGACCTGACGAAAAAGGGCATCGAGCCGATCCAGTTTGACTCCGATTGCCGCGAAGGCATCTGCGGAAATTGCTCGCTCACGATCAATGGCATCCCTCACGGCCCCGGCCGGGGCACGACCTGCCAGCTCTACATGCGAAAGTTCCAGGACGGCCAGGTCATCACGATCGAGCCGTTCCGTGCGGATGCATTCCCGGTTGAGCGGGACCTCGTCGTCAATCGCGAAGCCTACGACCGGATCATGCAAGCCGGCGGGTTCATTAGCGAACGGGCCGGTTCAGCGCCGGACGCCAACGCCGTCCCAATCCCGAAAACCATCGCCGACCAGGCCATGGATGCCGCCGCCTGCATTTCCTGCGGAGCCTGCGCGGCAGCCTGCCCGAATGGTTCCGCCATGCTCTTCGTTGCCGCGAAGGTAACGCACCTCGGACTCCTCCCGCAGGGCCGACCGGAAAAGGATCGCCGCGTCCTCAGCATGGTTCGCCAGATGGACAAGGAAGGCTTCGGCAATTGCTCGAACTACTACGCCTGCGAAGCCGTCTGCCCGGCCGGCATTCCCGCCACCGTCATCGCCCGCATGAACCGCGAGTATACGTTCGCCGCGGCAAAGGAAGCCATCGGCCTCACCGTCTGATCAAGCGCCGCTTCGACTTACAAGCGCATCCTTCCAAGCGGAGGATGCGCTTTTTGTTTTTTGGACCATCCGCGTCGCCTCGGTTGGTGAGTGGTTGATCAATGCTGATCTCCGTGACCCAACCGGCTGGCAAGTGAGGCGGCATCCCGTGGCGCGTCGACTTTCGCATCGTTGTCGAAAAAAACGAAGGCCTGCCGGAGCGACCGGGTTTTGATGTCCGCGAGGATATGGCGGGGATCGTCCGGATTCCGGCCACTTGCCCATTTTTGCAGCCGGTTCGCCCACCAATCCAGTGCGGGAGCCGGGTATCCGCTGGCGTAGAGTTCCTCGGGTCCGTGAAGTCGCAGGTAGGCGAAGTCCGCGGTGCGATCTTCGGCGTACGGCCAGCGTCCGCCAGTATCGGTGATCACCCACGCGATCCCGCGGCGGCGGAGGCTTTCGAAGAATTCCGGCACCAGAAAGCTGTCGTGGCGGACTTCGATGGCATGGCGAATGGGCCGGCGCGCGTCGGTTTCCAGGAAGACGCGATCATTCATCCATTCCGAGTGCCCCCGCGCGACCTGCACAGCTTCGTGCGTGTCGAATGGCAGGAGACCAAAGAACGCCTCCATCTTCGCGGAGTCGTAGCGAAAACGCGGGGGAAACTGCCACAGGATCGAGCCGAGCTTCTCGCGGAGGGCGAGCAGGCCCGACGCAAAGAAGTTCGCCACGGGCGCTTCGACATTGACGAGTTTCCGCATGTGGGTGATGTAGCGCCCGGCTTTGACCGTGAAGACAAAGTCGTCCGGCGTTCGCGCGTGCCATTCGGCAAACGTTTCCGGCCGCTGCAGCGAGTAGTGCGTGCCGTTGATCTCGATCGCCCGAAACGCCCGGCTCGCATACTCGAGCTCGCACCGCTGCGGCAGGTCGTCGGGATAGAACACCTTGCGCCATCCCGAATAGGTCCAGCCGGAAACGCCAACCCGAAAATCACTCACGCGCATCGTTCGCGCGCCGAAGGCGGAATGCGTGGGACTGCTATTCGACCGGCCGGAGTTTGTTCAATTCGGCGGCAGCCTCATCGGACAGGCGGTGCGCCAATGCGACGACCTCCTTGTCGAAACCGGGCGTGTTCTCCGCTTCGAGAAGCACCAGACCCATTTGATTGAGGTAGTTCCGAAGAATGTGATGGACCTCGGCCATCGTCTGCCGCATCTCCCGCCGGCGCGCTTCCTCCTTTTCCTGGAGACGGCGCGCCGCCCGGCGGGCGAGGAAATAAACCAACAGCGCGGAACAGATCACAAAGAGCGAACCCTTCACCAGCTGCAGCACGGCTTCGTACGGCGGCAGGACCCCGTGCACCAGCAGGTCGGTCAGAAAGATCCACCCCAACCCAAACGTCAGATAAACCCACGCAATTCTCGCGGGAGCCTTCATCGTGCCGTTCCTCCCGACAAAAAGCAGTCCTGACCCGTTCCCTGCCGCATGGCTTGACGATGGCACATTGCGCGCCAATGTCGAGCGCGGCTCAACCCTCAGGTTTCGCAGGAGTCGCCAGAAAATGCGCAACGAGTTCGTCGATGACGTCACTGCCCATCGGCCGCACCGCTCCGATCGCCCCGGCATTGATGACGGCCTCGGCGGTGGACTCCAGCACTTCGAGGCGGTCGAAAGCGTCCAGCAACGACGTCCCCAGCACGAGCACGCCATCGTGGGCCAGCAAGCTCACCGGCCGGTCCGGGCGGCACGCGGTGGCAAAGGCAGCCGGATCTCCGTAGACCAGTTCGAATGGCACGACGCCCACATCGCGCAGGAAGATGTAGCTCTCCGGAATCGTGCGCGTGTCGAGCGACGCCGCGGAAACAGCGAATGCCGTGGCATTCACCGGCGTCGCCATTGCGATCGCCATAACGGGCTCGTGCCGCGCGTAAATGGCCGCATGATGACGCAAGGCCCGGCTCGGGATCTTGCCTTCCTCCACGGCGCCGTCCTGCACGAGCACGAGTTGATCCGGACGCAGGTGGGCGCGGTCCACACTCGCCGGCGTCATCAGGAACGTGCCGTCATCCAGCCGCGCGGAGAACGTGCCCTGGCTGCTGATGAGCAGGCGCTGCCGGTATCCACGGCGGACAAACTCCGCCAACTCGGCGCGGAGGCCACGTTCCGCCGACGTGGCCGGACCGGGCCGGAAAGATTCCCTCACCGCCAGCCGGCTCTTCGCCAACTCCAGGGCATCGGGCTCCAAGTAGCGCGCTCCACCGAGCGCACGGGCTTTGATGAGCGTTTTGGCGGTGAACTCCAGCGTTTCGAAACGCGTGAATGCCTGCTCGAAATCCTCCCCACCCACGACCACACCGTGATTCTCCAGCATGACGCACGATGGACCGCTTGCAAAAACCGCCGCGATGCGTTCGCCCAGCAGCGCACTTCCCGGCCGCGCATACGGCGCAAATCCGACGGGCCCGCAGATCTCATGACTCTTCGGAAAAAGCCGCGTCTCCGGTTTCTCCCCGCAAATGCTGAATGCCACCAGCGCGACCGGGTGGGCGTGGACGAGACCTCGCAGTTCCGGCCGGACGCGGTAGATTTCGCGATGAAAGGGAAACTCGGAGGACGGCCGGTGTCGCCCCTCCCACGTACCGTCCGGGTTCACGGCAACGATATCCTCCCGGCGCAGCGTTCCCTTGTCGATCCGTGCGGGGGTAATCCAGATCCGCCCATCGTCATCCCGAATCGAAAGATTCCCGCCGGATGTCGTGGTCATCCGGTAACTGTAAATACGGTCCATGGCCGCAACGAGGCGGTCGGCGGGATGGACGATGTCGCGCATGGACCATTCATGGCACCGGCCGCGGGAGCGGGAAATGCAAAAGCGGATCGACGCCGCGGGATGTGTCGACTATTTCCAAATTCCTGTGAGCAGCGGGGCTCCCCATGCAGAAACAACCGGCGAGGAAATCGCCGGGCGCCTCCGGCGTTTGCTGGTCCTCATCCATCGCGACATCGCCGGCCTGCATTCACGCACCGAAGAGCGCGTGCATAACATCCGGGTCCAAACGAAAAAATTCCGCGCTCTTCTGCGCCTGGCCACCTTCGGGGCAAGGACCGGACCGGCGCACGAGGCGGATCGGATCGCGCGGGATCTTAAGGGACAGTTCGCCTCCGCCCGCGACAATGACGTTCTCCGCGAACTGCTTCTCGATCTTTTTGAGGCATCGAAAGCGCGCCGATTGGCCGCGGAACTCGGATTGAACGAAACCGCGAACGCTGGCCCGCATGTCGGCGGATCGGACACACCCACGCTCGCCCAACTCGAAGCCGCGACCGGCGGACTGTCCCTGGCGCATCTCACGCCGACACGAATTTACGACAGTTGGACCCGGACGTATGGGGCCGGAAGGAAAGCCCTGAAGACAGCCGCCCGGCGCGGACGGGACGAAGATTTTCATGAATGGCGCAAGCGGGTGAAAGAATTGCTCTACCAGTCCCAGGCAATCGGTGGTGTGCCGGTGGTTGCCCGGATCGTACGGCCGCTGGAAAAGCTGGCGTCCTTGCTTGGCAGCCACCACGATCTGGCGATGCTCGATGCCCGCTTCGAATCCCACCTGCCCGGCTCGGCAGCCTCAGGTCTGGTGCGAAAACGGAAGGCCGCACTGGGCCGCCGGGCTCTGCGGGCGGGCGAAAAACTCTTCGCCCAGCGCCCGTCCGCAATTCGCCTGCGGTTTCCCTCCCGATGAACGACGGCATTGAAGTCCGGACATATTTTGCCCGGGGAAAGAATGCGCTCGTCGCACGGGCCGAGTTTTCCGAACTCTTCGCCGCATGGATCCTCCACCGGGTGGATTCCGGAGTCGAATGGCCGCGCGAAGCGGATGACCTGGCCCGCGAGGCCCTCGCCGCCATGACGCTCCATTGTGCAGGTCGGCCGTGGAAGGAATCCTGCGCATGGACGATCCATTTCGCCTCGCCCCGGCTCAATCTTTTCACGGCCGGAGACAATGCCAACGGGACCGTTGTCGCCAACGTGTTCACGGAAAATGTCCGTGAATCGGATGGCGGCATTTTCTACGCCGATGTCGTCGAACCCGGGAAGCCGCCCCGCCGCAGCGTGGTGGAATTTTCGTCGGACTCGGTCCTCGGTGCCGTGGAAAAATTCTACTCTCAAAGCGAGCAACGACCGGCCCGCTTTTTTTGGCATGACGATGAGGATCTCGTCATGGTCTCCGCCCAGCCGGATTGTGATCTCGAGTGGCTCGCCGCGTTGGACACCGGGGCGATCCGTCAGCTCGACCAGACCGTCGAACTCGCCCTCTTGGAGCAGCGGCGCTACCGGTTCGAATGCGGCTGCACGCAGGATCGCATGCTGGATTTCCTCCTGCCCGTCTTCCTGCGGCAGGGCGATGAACTTTTCGAGGGCGAGGAAACCCTTCGCATTCATTGTCCCCGATGCGGTGCTCGGCACGTGATCACTCGCGAGGCACTCGACTGCCGCGCTACCCAAAAGCCGCCGAAATAATCAGAGGAGCCGCGCCAGCGACTCGACCACCGTCTCGGTGGAAATCTCCCGCATACACCGAAAATCGATCGGGCACTCGCGGAGAAAACACGGACTGCATTCCACCTGCTGGCGGATGACCCGGCTGCGCGGACCGCGGGGCCCGGTGAGCGCCGGTTCGGTGGACCCGAAGACCGCCACCAGTGGAACGCCGAGAAAGTCGGCCAGGTGCATCGTGCCCGTGTCATTGGTGAGAAGGACACGGACGCCTCGAAGAGTCTCGATGAGTTGCTCGAGCGAGGTTTCGCCGGCGAGGTTTTTGACATTCGGGAAACCGCCGCGGATTTCCTCGCCCAACCAGCGATCCGCCGCCGTGCCGACGATGACCCAGTCGAGTTCCACGCGGGCATTCAGCGCTTCGATCACCTCCCGGAACCGCGGGACCGGCCAGCGTTTTGCCGGGCCGTATTCGGCGCCCGGGCAGAGCGCGATGACCGGCCGACCCGACGGCGGTGACCAGTGGGTCAGCGGCTCAGGCGTTTGCTCGGCGCCACAGTGCGCAGCGATCCGCCAGTAGCGGTCCGCATGGTGCTCGGGGCGGCGCGGTTTCTTTTTTGGCGGTGGGACGATCTGGTTCAGCAGCCACGCGCGATGGTGTCCACGCCATCCGATCCGCCGCGGGATCCCGGCGAGCCAAGCTTCCACGGCCGAGCGGAGCGAATTCGGAAAAAGAACCGCGACGTCGAAGCGGCCGCGAAGTTTCCCGGCGACCCGAAAGACGTTCTCGCCTTTTCCAAACGGAATCACTTCATCAATTTCCGGCATGCACGCCCAAAAACCCGCCAGTTTCGCCGGCGTCAGGACTGAAACCCGCGCGTCCGGACGTCCACCCCGAAACGCCCGCGCCGCACCGGAGGCCATCACCGCATCGCCCAGCCAATTCGGCGAACGCAGCAGAATGCGGAACGGCTTCAATGGCGGCGCATCCGGCGGCACCCATGCACCCCGCTTCGCACCGGCACAAAGGAAGTTCGGCCACGGCATTTTCCAGCGGTTGTGCACCCAGAACCAATCCGGCGGCGACTCGCGGATCTGGGCTTCGAGGGCCCGGTTGATGTCCGCCGTCAACCGCTCGGGTTCCTCGGCTTTCCACGGGATTTCCGCCCCGATCGAAACGCGCCACCGCGCGAGGCCGGTGGTGAAAATGGCAATGGGAACGACCGCCGCCTCCGCGCGGATTGCGAGTGTCGATGCCAGTGTCGAGGTCGACGAGAGCCGCCGGAAAAACGGCACCCACATTCCCCCATCGCCGGCATGCTGGTCCACGAGGACACCGAGGATGCCGGGCGTTCGGAGCAGTGCCAGAGCGCCATGGAATCCTTTCCGCCGATCAAACGTCTCGACACCTCTCGCGCGGCGGTCGCGATTCACCAGGTCGTCAACCATCCGGTTGCGAAGCGCCTGATATACCGTCCCAAATTTCACGTCCGGCATCGAGAACACCAACTGCGCGTAGAGTTCCCAGTTGCCGATGTGGTTGATCGCGATGACCACCGGCCGCCCGCTGTCGATCAGGCGGCGGAGCAGTTCGAGATTTTGCATGTTCACCCGCCGCGAGATCTCCGCGGGCTCGACGGCGGGAACTTTGAATGCGCTCACGGCATTGGCGCCGAGCGTCGTAAAATGCCGGAATGTCAGCGCCCGAATCTCGCCAGGCGACTTTTCGTCCGCAAACGCTGCGGTGAGATTTTCCCTTGCGAGCCGCCGGTAGCCGGGCAGGATGACCCACATCAACGCCCCAACCACCTGTCCCAGCACGAAGCAAACGGACAGCGGGAGGCGGCGCACGACGGCCACCGCCGTCCATGCAAATAGATACACCAAGCGATCAGCCATGACGGACAGAGCCCCAACACCTAGCCGGATTCCCGGCGCGACGGAAACGAATTCCATCCGCCCGGGGGGAGTCGTCGGCGTGCTCGGCGGCGGCCAACTGGGCCGGATGCTGGCCATTGCCGCACGGCGGATGGGCTACCGTGTGCACGCCTTCGAACCCCAGCCGGACAGCCCGGCCGGGCAGATCTGCGATGTCGAGGTGAATGCACCCTACACCGATACGGCGGCCCTCCGGGCGTTTGCGGAAGGGGTCGATGTCCTGTCGTTCGAATTCGAGAACATCCCGGTTTCCGCAATCGAACAGGTCTCCGCCATCCGGCCCGTTCGGCCGCGCGGCGAGGTTCTGCACATCTGCCAAAACCGCGAACGCGAAAAGCTCTTCCTGCGCGGGAACGGCTTTCCGTGCGCGCCGTTTGCCGTGGTGGATTCAGTGGACGGCCTGTCGGCGGCCATCGAAGAAATCGGCACCCCGGCTGTGCTCAAGACGGCGGATTTCGGATACGACGGAAAGGGACAAATCAAACTCAGCGGTGGCGAGTCACCGGCGGAGGTCTGGCGGAAGTTCGGAGCCCGGCGCGGCGTCGTCGAAGGCTGGATCCCTTTTGAGGCCGAGCTTTCTGTGGTCTGTGCGCGCGACCTGCGCGGGCATCTCGTTGCATTCCCGGTGGCCGAAAACATCCACACTCGCCACATCCTCGAACTGTCGATTGTCCCTGCGCGTTTTCCATCGGGCATATTGAAAGCCGCAAGTGATCTCGCAATCCGGATCACGGAGGCTCTCGACGTCGTCGGCTTGCTCGCCGTCGAAATGTTTCTAACCCGCGACGGCTGTCTCCTGGTGAACGAACTCGCGCCGCGTCCGCACAATTCCGGTCACTTCACATTTGATGCGTGCCTCACGAGCCAGTTCGAGCAGCAACTCCGTGCCGTTTGTGGGCTGCCGCTGGGTGGGGCGGACCTTCTCCGGCCGGTGGTCATGTGGAACCTGCTCGGCGATCTTTGGGAAGCTGGGGAGCCGGACTGGACCCGGATCCTCGCCGACCCCCGCGCCAAGCTCCACCTTTACGGGAAGACCGATCCCAGACCCGGCCGCAAAATGGGCCATGTCTGCCTCCTGGCGGATACCGTCGAAGAGGCGCTCGACGGCATTTTCGCCATCCGTTCCGCGCTCGAGCCGAAGTCCGGTGCCCCGGCCTAGTAGACGGTTGTCCGTTCCACCGTCGTGCTGCCGCTGGTGGGCATCAGCGTGGACGTCCGGGTCGTTGTTGTGGTGCTTGGAGCTTCAACCTCTTCGCGTTCGACGGAGATGCAGCCCGAAAGGCTCAACAGGGCCAGAGCAGCGAGAAGGGTCAGTTGGGGGATGGACGATGTTTTCATTATGTTGTGCATTTCTGTCCGGAAATCGCGCACTTACCGGCGGGTGGTCGTATCAAATTCGCCCGGAAACCCCATACATCCGCAAGGATTCGCCAGCGCGAACCGCCGGTATGAACAAGTCGATTTTCAAGGGGAACTGGAACGTGATCAAAGGGAAACTCCGGCAGGCTTACGGTGAACTCACCGACGACGATCTGGCTTACGCCGAGGGTCAGGAAGAAGAACTATTGGGCCGTTTGCAGCGCAAGCTCGGCAAAACCCGCGACGAAGTCCATCGCGAGCTCGACGAGCTCGGCAGAGATCGCATTTGAACGCGCGCTGGATCAAAGATCCTCGCGAATACCACTGTCCTGACCGTCTTTCTGACTGTGGGCACGCACGGTCTCATCGAGATTCAATGGCGCAAGCTTCGGATTCTCTTCGGTGAGATCATCCTGCGGTGCGAACCCGAGGAGCTCGCGGGCGTCGGAAATGTCGAGACGCTTGAAGCGATTGTCGCTGAGCCCATGGAAAAGCGCGAATTGAAGCCGTTGGTCTTCAATGCACAGGCGGATGAGCTCAATGAGGTCGCGCCACGAGACAAACGCATCCAGCATCGTGAGACCCTTGTCCGCCCGCGCTGTCTCCAGTGGTTGGAACGCCGCGATCCGTAACGCGATGACGGGAAGCCCTTCCTGCGTGGAGAAGTATCGCCCCAAGGCTTCGAGAAAACATTTGGAGACGCCATAAAGATCGCCGGGATTGACGGGGTCGGTCGTCTTCACCTGAACGTCCCTCGGATAGCCCGAGACGGCGTGAATGGAAGACGCGAGGATGACTTTGTCACACCCGGCGCTCTTCGCAGCGACCAGAACGTGGTAAGTTCCGATGATGTTCGACTGCAAAAGAGATGACCAGGCGGCGGACGGATCCGGGTCGCCAGCGAGGTGCACCACGACATCCATGCCGTGACACGCTTTTTTCAGACCTTCCAGATCTTCAAGATCGACCTCGACGACCTCACCAAACCCGCAAAGCTCGGGTTCCTCCGATCCCCCGGGTCGCAGCATCAAGCGCAGTTGAAAATCATCCCGGAGCGCGCGGCTGAGTTCGAGCCCGATCCGCCCCGCGGCACCCGTGATCAGAACAGTGGAGGGCTTGCGGCCGGGAGCCGGTGGACGAAAAGCAAAAGAAAGCGACATGGCATGATGCTTCGCATTGCCACCGCCCGCTGCGCGTAGCGCCTTCCATCCGCCACCACCTCCGAATGCGAAGCACCCGCATGACGATTCAACACACCTGGCGAAACGCTCTGACTTTGCTCGCCGGCGGAAGAAGCCGCTTCGAACCGGTGGCAGCCGTCGACCTTCCGCAATTCATGGGCCCGTGGCGGGTTCTTGCCGTGATGGACAATCCGGTGGAGCGAAAATTCGTTGATGCGGTCGAGACGTATCGCATGCGTCCGAAGAACCGAATCGCCGTTACCTTCCATTGGCGGGACAATTCCTTCGAAGGCCCCCAGCAAACGCACCGCTTCACCGGCCGGGTCGTCGACCCCGGTCGGAATGCGCTCTGGAAGATGAACGTTTTTCCAATGATCTCCGCGAAATACGTGATCATCGGGCTCGCCGACAATTACGAGTGGGCGGCCGTCGGCCATCCGTCCCGGCACTTTGCGTGGATCCTGGCGCGTGATGCGAGCCTTTCCCCTGAAGTGATGACGCGAATCCATGCAATCTTTCAACGCCAGGGATTCAACACGGAGAAGTTCCGGAAAATCCCGCATCAGGCGCCTTGAAGACCGCTGCCGTGGGACGGACACGCTCTGCGGAGCCGAGCGGGATTCGTCGTGAATTCCCAATAATTGGGCTCGATTCGTCTCAAAGGGGACGCTAGAGGACTGTCATGGCAACTACAAAAAAGACCACCCGGAAAGCGAACCCCGCCCTGATGAAACCCGTCCAGCCTGACGAAACCCTTGCAGCCATCGTCGGTTCGGCGCCCCTCCCGCGCACCGAACTCACGAAGAAAGTGTGGGACTACATCAAGAAGCACGGCCTTCAGGACAAGACAAAGAAAACCAACATCAACGCCGACGCTGCCCTCCAGGCGGTCTTCGGTGGCAAGAAGCAAGTGACGATGTTTGAGATGACCAAGCTCATCTCCGGGCACGTCAAGTAATCCTCCCACCCCAACCTTCAACCCCGCGTTGTGGAGACGCCTGGCCATGCCAGGGTCTCCCGACGGGGAGAAAGCCGCGGACCAATCCGCGGCTTTTCTTTGCTCAGGCTTCGGCGCGCAATGGCACCGGAGATTTGGCGGGCAATGACGCCGCAGCCCAAGCCGCCAGCACCGCGCCGCCAAACAAAAGATCCGACGCGACAGAGTTCCGGAAGAACGTCCATGTCGGCGGGAAACCCGGAAGCCCGACGGTGAGCGCCATCCACCATCCCTCCAAGGAGCGCGGGTACGACGGCTCGACGAGCCAGCTGAGCGAATTCGTCGCCAGATAGAAAAACACGCTGCCGACGACCAACGAGCCGGCAAAGGTTCCTACCCCAAATCGACCGCGCGAAGAAACCCAGCGGCCCAGCGCGACAACGACCAACGTCGCGAACCATGCTCCCGCCTGACCCCAGCTAAACACCGGAAAGCCAAGGGCCGCACTCAGCGCCATGTCCGAGACGACCAAAACCGCCAGCGGCAGGAGCCACGCGACAAGGCCCGGCAAAAACAGCCCGCCGCAAAACGCCACCGCCATCAGCGGCGAAAAGTTCGGGAGCTCCGGCAGCAACGTGGCGCGGAGAACCCGAAAAAAACCGATCGCCAGAATGCAGGCGACAACGACCCACGTCGCCCGCGCGACCGTCCCACCGGTGGAAAACTGAGGCAGCTTGCTCATAACCCGTATCGTTTAGCCCGTCCCGGCGATCCCACGCAAGACCGGACGCCTCCAAATTGGCCCAAACTTGCGGTGGGTCAAAATGTGAAGCCCAACCCGAATTGCCAATTGCCAACCGGATCACCATCGCGGCGGACCAGGTTGAATCCATAGTCAAGCCGGACCGCCCCCAGCGGGGTGTAAAGTCGAAGCCCCGCACCCGGCGCAACCCGGGTCTCATTCCACGTGAGTGCCTCCAGATCCGGCGCAAGGTTGCCGAAATCGGTAAACAACGCGACGAACGTCCCTCGCCAAACCGGCCATTGCAGTTCCACGTTCGCTTGAAGGTAGGCCAGACCGCCGATGGGGGTTCCATCGCGATCCCGAGGTGCAATTCCGTCCAGTTGAAAACTGCGCACGGAATCCGGTCCGCCGAGAAAGAAGCGTTCCGGAACCGGAATGTCCGCCGTGGAACCAAACGGAACCAGAAGCCCGGCCCGGTGGTTGAGAACGAAAAACGGCACGAACGGCCGCTCGGGCAGAACTTCCAGGAGTGGCAGATACCAAGTCGCCTGCGCAGACGCTCGAAAAAACGTTAACTCGCCCAGGGTTGCGGGAGAGGCCAACCCCAGATCGTAACGGAGATTGTAGCCGCGGGTCGGCGAAAGCAGGTCGTTCCGCGTGTCGAGCTGTTGACGAAAGGTGACAATTCCAAGGCGGTAATTCTCCAGTTCAGCCTCCTCGTCGGAAAATACATCCGTATCCGTAACGAGCCGCCATTCATAATCGATCCCCCAGCCGGTGAGCGTCGAATCGTTTGCGCGGGCCGAGAGGCCGACCGCTGAACCCAGAACGACGGCGCGATAGGCCGGCAGTTCCCGACGTGCCCCGAAGGCCTGGACTCTCGCCGTGAGATTTTGGCGGAAGAACCAGGGATCCTCCAAAGTCACCGCTCCGCCATAGCTTCGTTGCGAGATGAAGCCTTCCAAACTGAATCTGTTGAGCGTTCCAAGGAAGTTGCGGTCCGTGAAAACCGCCGACGCAAAAGCGCGGTCCCACTGGCTGTAGCCGACGGTTGTCGAGAGATGGCGCGCCCGGCCTTCTTCGACTTTCACATCAATGTCCACACGTCCGTCATCTGTCGGCCGGGTCGTGACCCGGATGTCTGAAAACGCTCCGGTGAACCAAAGCCGGCGCTCGGCTTCCGTGACAGCGGCGGCATTGAACAAACGCCCGGACCGAATCCCGAACTTGCGCAGAATCGCCGATTGCATCGTGCGTCCCATGCCCTCTGCCGTGACTTGACCAAAAACCATCCGCCGCCCGGCATCGACGTGGACGACCAGAGTGGCTCGGCCGGCGCCGTTCCGCTCAACCCGTGTTTGAACCTCCGCGAAATAGTAGCCGATGGAACGCAGGTGGTCGACAGAACGCGACCGGGCAAGCACCTCGTCGCCAGGCCGATACGCACGCCCGAAAAACGGCTGGAGCGCAGCCTCCAACCCCTCGCGGGTATCACCGGGAAGATCCCCCGCCAGCCGCAGTTCCCGGAGAGCATAACGGGTGCCTTCATCAATCCGAATGAGCACGTCGGTGGAGTCCCGTCCAAGCCCGGGCGAGACTTCGAACGTCACGGCCGCGTCGAGAAATCCTTCGGCCACGTACGTCTCCCGGATCCGACCGGACGCATCTTCAACGGCATTGGCGACGAACCGAAGGCGGCCGAACGGCGTATGAGTCGCCTGACGCATTGATGACTCAAAAACCGCCCGGATGCGATCCCGATCGAGCGTTTCCCCACCCTCGAAAACCACACGGCCCAGCCAAAGCCGCAAACCCTCGGTGATCTCGAAGACAACCCGCGCCGGAGAAAACTGGTATCGAACATCCGCATCGGGAAAGCCTTCCAGGAAATAGAACTCACGAAGGAAAAACGCGCCGTCGTCCGCAGTCGTCGGATCATTTTGAATCGTGACATCGTAGCGCGCCAAGGCCCGCAGCAACCGTGCATTATTGAAGACCGTGTTGCCTTCAAAAATGACTTCCGGTTCACCGGTCACGGCCTGGCCATGAACCACCATCGAAGTCCATGCCGCCGCAAGGATCGGCAGCACCCGCTTCACCGGAACCGCCAGGTGTAGGTGATCCCGCCCTGGTAAAACCCAAAGCTGTCGCGCCCCGTCATCAGGTCGAGATCCCCCCAAAGTTGCAGCGTTCCGCGCAGGGTGGTCGATTCCCCGGAAAATCGTGCGGGCGTTGCGGACAGACTCAGCCGGTTGACGAGATTTTCCAGGTCAAAACCTGGAACGTTCAGTTCACGCGCAAAAGTCCGCAACAAAAACAAGCCACCCTGTCCGACGGCGGCGCTCCCGAATCCCTCCCCGCTCGTCACGCCCGGCGCGATGCCGGTCGTCAAGAGGAGCACCAGCGATTCCTGGGGAAGCGGCGGCTCCGACCGAAGGATCAGCTTGTTCTCGTTCAACGGGCCAAACACATAAGCCTGCACATCGTAGTCCGGAATCCGCGCCACCCCACGAATGTCCAGCATCGGGATCCATGGCGTATCGGGCAGAAAATCAATGTGTCCATCCGGAATCGTCATCGTCGTGAACGGCAAAAATGCGCGCACTCCATTCAGTTGGATGCGGCCAATTGGAATCGGTGCGCCCAGCGTCCCGGTGAATGTCATGTTGGGCACGATCTCACCATCCGCCAGGTTTCCCTTGAGCAAAAAGGGCGTTTCGTTGCTCAGGCGAACGTCGAGCGCCCAGCGGTCCCATGGCCTCGGAATCAATCCTGAAGGAACCGGCGAACCCGCGACCAAGGCCGGCGCATTCGGCGTCGGCACAAGCAGTGGAGTGATTTCCAGCCGGCGGTAAATGCGCCCGTCCACGAGCCGGACATCGCCCGAAATCGTTCCGCCGTTCGGCCCCCCGCGCGCGGTGAGATCGACATTGGCCCGGATGCGCATGCCGGCATCCCGTGCCAGCAGAACCTTGCGACCTGTCAGCCGCAGGTCAAGCTCAGGTCCCGCAAAGAGCAACCGCCCGGAGAGCGAGAAAGGCCCTGCTCCCAACTCTCCCGAGAAGGACTCAACCGTCGCTGCCGAGCCGTCAAAGTGGATCGCCCCCTGCACATTCGCCAGCGGTGGAGTTCGCGTTGAAATCTCCAATTGCCCGCCACGGAGGTCGAGCCGGCCGGAAGCCACTGGATGGGACAGGGTGCCGCCGGCATCAATCCGGCCCGAAATTTCCCCGGCCATCCGCCGCGTTCCCGGAAAAAACGGCCGCAGGACGGCTACGTCAGTGCGTGGGAACTCCGCCTTCAGATCGAACGCTCCTTCGGGATTCTGCCATCGCCATTCCCCCGAAACCGTTTCGATCAAGCCGAATGGCATCCGCCCCGTGACCGTGAGCGGGCTGAACCCGCGGGTGGCGAGCGAACCGTCGACTTGGGCGGATCCCTCCTCGGCAGAAATCCGCAGGTCGAGGGTCGACTCCGGGAGCGAAGGCTCGGCGCGCACCCGAAGATCGCGGCCGCGCAGTGTTCCCGTGCCAGCCAGACGCGCCGGCGGCCCCTTGGCCTCCAGATCCATGCGAAGCGTGCCGCTCACCGGACTCTCCTGACCGAACAAGCGACCCAAATCCGCCAGAGGCAAATCGCGCGGACTTGCCAGCCGAAGGTAGGCATCCTGATCGGCGTGAATGGCCGCGCGCCAGTCCGTGCCGCCCAGCATCGCGAAAATGTTTATCGGGAAGGCCACTTCACCCTCCAGCAGCTTCGCCGCACCGCTTCGAATCTCCAGGCCGTCAAAGTTGACGCCGGTCGTCGCGAATGTGGCGCGCGTCTCCAACTCAAGCCGTCCGTCCCGGATCTGGAAGCGGGAAAAATACAAATTCTGCGGCGAATACGTTCCCGTAAAGTCCCCGGAAATCCCGGATGGAGTTCCACCGGCCACGAGATCGCGAACGGCAATCTCAAACGCTCCGGAGTGGGCACTGCGGGTGCCATCCCCCTGCCACCGCACGTCCAATGCCCCGGCGGAGATGAGTTCGGTCTGCGGCACCGCCTGGAGATACGGTGTGACGTCGGCGATTTTTGCACGAACCTCCCCGGCGTAGAGATGTGGCGAGGCGAGGCCGACCGTCCCCTTGGCTTCGACTGTGTCGTTCCCGGAGGACAAAGCGAATCGTGCGATCTCCATTTCTGTTCCCCGGAACAACGCCTCGACGCGTGCGTTGGTTTCGGGCAGTGCGCCGTATGTGATTTCGGAGCCTTCGACGCTTAAAAAGCCGTCCAGCTTCCCATCCCTTCCACTCACTGACCCCGTGGCGCTCATCCGCCCGCCGAGGCTCCCGAACGACCTGCCGGCCAGATCGCCGAGCGCTCCCAATTCGCGGATTTCCGCCCGGACATTGAGGAGAAACGGAGCATTCGCCATCTTTTCCCATCCGCCATCAAGTGACAGCTCCCCGTTGAAATGGAGTTGGTTTTCGCGCTGCCGGAGTTCGAAATCGGTGACCACGAGCCTTCGGTTGATCAGGCTGGCGCCGATTTCGAGGGACTCCCACCCGCGGCGGTTCCATCGAACGCCCTCGGCGACGAGGCGCAGCGAAGCCTCTGCATCGGATAGCTCCTCTGGTTTCCCGCGAAAGTTGAACCGGGCTTCGACAATCCGGCCGTTCACCCGATCCTGCCACTCGAGCAGCCCCGGCAACGGCTCAAGCGGAATGTTGGAAACCCAGAGCGCGGCTTCTGGAACTGCAGAAATCGTCAGGTCGCCCCGGGCCGAGCCTCCGAAAAGGTCCAGACGAAACGCAATGCCGGCACCCTCCGGACGGAGGAGATCGGCTTCCAGGTGATCGAGGGTCACGCCCGGCTCCAGCCGCAGTTCACCAATCCAAAGGACGCCATGCCGCCACGCCGTCGCTGCCTTCAACGGCCCGACATTCTTGTTCCATCCGGGCGCGGCGAGATTTGCCTCCTGCAGGCCGGCGTGGCCGGCGGATCCCTCTGCGAAGCGGCCTTCGAATCCGCGTACAGACAACGCATTGTCCCCGGCGTTGAACTCCGCGGAGACTTGCCGCCACTCGATCGTCTCGGGAAGAAACCGCAACTCCGGGGGTGCAATCGGCACGTCGGCAAAATTCAAAAACCCCGTGACATTGGCCAAACGGATCCGGTGCAACCAGCGGCCGGTCGGTTCAAAGAACGCCGCGGGGCGGCCGAGGGAAACCTCCAGCAGTCCAATCTCGAGGTCCGTTGAGTCTCCCCGGGAAATACGGATCCCCTCCAGGCGGATCGGCCGACCCAGCCGGATGTCGACGCGATGGACGGAAAAATCGACGCCATGCCTCGCAAGCACGCCTGGCACCCCATCCTGAACCACGCGGCTCAAAAGTGGCCCATGCCCCACCCAAAAAGCCGCGGTCGCAACGCCGAGCAGCAGCGCGGCGATCCAAAACCATCGTTTGGGCTGACGTTCAGACATGAAACGTCAGTTATAGCCGATTCGTGGCGGCGATCCAGCGGGTTCCCCGCCGTTAGAAGATCCGGTTCTCTCCACTCTCAAGAACCTCCACGCCTGCACGAACGATACACCGCTTCAACCGGACCCCGGGGGCAACCCGGGCGCGTTCCCAGAGGATCGAATCCTCCACGACCCCGCCCAACGCAATCTCAACGCCCTCACCGATTCCGCAAACTCCCCGAATCTCACCGGGGCCGGCCTGACCGGTCTCCGGCAGCTGCGGCCAGTCCGCCCCGGCAAAAGCCAGCCCGCGTGTGGCCAGTTCCCGATGCGCGTCGAGAATCGCTTCCGGAGTGCCCAGATCCAGCCAGAGCCCGGTGTCCGCATGATGCGCCCCAATCCGCCCGCCCTCGCGCAGCAAATCCAGATAGATGCTGATAATGGAAAACACGGCCGGCCCTGGCAGCCGCTCCAGGAACTCACGCGATACAATGCTCACTCCCGTGAAAAGAAAGGATTCCGCCCCCGTGCTCCCGAGAGCGCCACGGATGTCGACAACCCGGCGATCCGCACACTGGATGTGAAGAGGCCCGCCGACGGATCGAACCGCCAGCGTCGCGAGGTTACGCTCCACACGGTGCTGATCGATCAGGGGCTCCAGCGGAAAATCCGCCAGCACGTCACCGTTGTAAATGACCAGGTCTCCGGAACCCGTCAGGTCGCGGATGTTCGACAAACCTCCCCCTGTGTCCAAAAGAACCGGCTCATGACGAAAGTTCACCGGACAGCCCCGGTAAACGGTATGGGATCCATCGCCACCGAGAAACTCACGATAGGCTGCGGCTCGATGGTGCGTATTGACAACGAACCGCTCCACCCCCGCCGATCGCAAGTGGTCGAATGCGAGCGTGATCAATGGACGGCCGAATACCGGAACCAGCGGCTTGGGACGATCGTCGGTGAGCGGTCGAAGGCGCGTTCCCAAACCTGCACCCATCACAAAGGCAGGCGGCGGGTTCACGCCGTTTCGGTCAGCCGGAGAATCGCATCCGCCGCGCAGGCCGCTCCAAATCCGTTGTCAATGTTCACCACCGTGATCCGGCTGGCACAACTGGTCAGCATCCCCAGGAGCGCCGCCAGCCCGCCCAAGTTCGCGCCGTATCCCACGCTCGTCGGCACGGCGATCACCGGACGGTCCACGAGACCCGCCACCACACTGGGCAACGCACCTTCCATTCCCGCCACGACGACCAACACGCCGCAGGCTCTCAGGCGGTCCAGCTCCCCCAGCAGACGATGCAACCCGGCCACCCCAACGTCCGTGATCCGCTCCACCCGCCGTCCAAAAAACTCCAGCGTGACAGCCGCTTCGTCCGCCGCCGGCAAATCCGTCGTGCCCGCACAAACCACGCCCACCGTCCATCGACCACCCGCTCCCTGGCAGCCTCCCACCGTGAAACACTTCGCCCGCTCATGCCAAACGGCGGATGGCTCGTCCGCACAGACGGCCTCGAATTGTTCGCGAGTCGCCCGCGTTCCCAGCACCGCCTGACCGGCACCCCGCAGTGTCCGTGCGATCACCGCCACTTCACCCGGCAGTTTGCCTTCACAATAGATCGTCTCCGGACGGCCGCACCGCTCCTCGCGGGCCAGGTCAACACGCGCGAAATCAGACATTCTCCTGCAAAACCAGACGCATCGGAACCATTCCGCTCTCAACAAACCCGTGCTTCAGGTAGAAACGACGCGACTCACTCGGTCGGTCCGTCAACAACGTGATCCGGCGAAACTTTTTGCTCCGCGCGAACTCAACGGCATGCTGAAGCAAACGCGACCCATAGCCCTGTCCCCGGTGATCGCGATGGATGATCAGATCCTCCAACAACAACACAAATCCGCCTTCCGCCGTGCTGAGCGTAATCAGGAGGTTGATCATCCCGACGATTTTGTGCGAATTCCGCAAAACAAAAATCCGTCCTCTGGACGGTTGCTCCAAAATCAACCGAAGTCCATGGAGCTGCTTTTGGCGATCCGGCGTGAAATCTTCCTCCTGCGAAAAGAGGTCGTGGAGCAAATCCGCCAGCTCGGCCAGATCGTCCAATGTCGCCGGTTCAACGCGCAACTCGCTCATCGCCGTCCCTTATCTCACAAACCGACAAACCACGCAATTCGCCAGACTCCCCAATGCGAACAAAGTTGTATTCTGCAAAAAACTTGCAGGGCTTGGCCAAAACGAATGTGGCCCGGGAGGTCGGGCCGAAAAAAGCCAAGACTGACACTACCGCCCCGGTGCGGGACCTGAAGTCCGGCACCGGGGCCGGCAAATCAAAGCCCCTTGAGGAGCTCGGTCCACTCGCACTTCAGGGCTTTCCTGAGGCGGGAGGCGACACCGATTGTCGGGTTCTTCCGGGAGGCTTCGACCTCCTGGTAGTAGCGACGGTTGATGTCGGCGAGTTCTGCGACTTTGGCTTGAGTGAGGCCCTTGGCGAGCCGGAGACGGCGTAGGTTTTTTCCGAACATGAGGTGGAATTTAACGTTGTTGATTATGACGACCCCGTACGTATTTGCACGTATTATTTTTCGGCGGGCGAAAATTTCTATGCAAGCGGACGATCGGTCATCTGGCGTTACGATAGCGCGCCTTGACAGGGATGCACCCTTTTTTTCGAAAAAGTTGGGCTATGTGCCGTCCCCCCCATGGAGGCGGCCCGGCGGCGATGCACGACCGATAAGTTTCCTTAGGCATCCCCCGAGTTTCGCCCGGGATCCCACACCCAGAACATTGAACGCGCGTTCCAGGTGTTTCTCGACCGTTCGGGGCGATATCCCGAGACGGTCCGCGATCTCCAGATTGGACTCGCCCAGTGCGGCCCAAAAGACCACCTCCGACTCCCGCTCGCGCAGACCGAGGCCGGCCAGACGCTCCGGCGAATCAATGAACTGGCTGAACGCCGCGACTTCGCGGGCATATCGGTCGAACGCCAACTCCACCACTTTCACCAACTCCACAACCCGGAACGGTTTGACCAGATAGCGGAAGGCCCCGAGGTTGACGCACGAAATCGCGCTGTTTTTGGAATCGAAGCCGGTCAGGATAATCACTTTCTGAAACTCATCGGATTCGCGCAGAACCCGGAGCGTCTCCACGCCGTCCAACCCCCTCATGTTGAGGTCCAGAATCACCACCGGATAGTGGCCGTTCCGGTTGATCTCAATGCCTTCTTCACCGGATGCGGCGCAGGTCAGGGCATAGGCTGCGGGCAGGATAATGCGCATCCCTACGTGCATTTCGGGATCGTCATCAACCAAAAGAACGGATTTCGGGCAGTCGGGCAGGGTCATTCTTCACGCCGTGGCAGTTCGGCAATCCCGGCTGTTCCCGAGTCCGAACCGGGACTCAGACAACCCGGGTTCGGATCTGTGCCCTAAGGATCAAATAGAGCACAAAGAACAGTGCGATCGTGGATACCAAAAGCACGGACGCGTTGAACCATAGCACGCCCGCGCGAATTCCAAAGTATTCTTTTATTGGGCCGAAAAAGACGTTGAGGTGCCGGTTTTCGCGGTAGTCGCTTTGCTCCATTTCGGCCTTGGATATCAGATCCGTAACCTTCTGATTGACATAGAGTTGCTCAGCCGTCACTCCATGCCCGGCGCCCTTGAAGGCGGTTCGGTCAAACGGCGCACCTTCGATAATCCGGTCGATCGCTTCGAACTGTTGATCGAGCCGTTCCGGCGTCTCGGCCTCAAGTCCGGACAGAACGGCGAGCGTGTCTTTGAGGTCTTCAAGCCGCTCTTCTTCCGCCGGGGTCAGGACCTTTTGAACGGCCAGTTCGTTGATCATTCCCTGGATCTTTTCCTGGCGGTGCGTGAGCGGATTGAGTTTGGCCTGCGCGAAGACCAGCGCTTCGTAAGACCAGCGCGTTGGCATCAGCTCGCAGATCAAAGGCACCTGAAGGTCGCTCCGGGCCGGCATGGCGCTGTCCGGGTGCCGGTTGACCCACTGCTGGATGGTGTAAACAAAGTCGAGGTTGCGGTTCATTTCCTCGTATTTGATCAGGGCGCCGCTGAGGATGATCTGCGGGATGAGGACGGCGGGAATGATAAGGATTCCCGTTTTGCTTTCTGCGACGAGGGACGAGATCACGAGGCCGATCGCGACGCCGCTGCCGGCGGTGAGGAACATGGCGAGAAAGACAATCCAAAAGCCGTCGCGCAATCCAAGGAGCCAGTTGCCGATCCACGTGAACAGCGCGCATTGGACAACGGCAAACGCGGCGAGTGTGGCACCCTTGGCGAGGACATAATAGATCAGCCGCACATCGAGGTTGCGTTCCCGCATGAGGACCGGACGGTCGCGGATGATGTCGTCGACCGAATTGGTAAGCCCGAGAAACATCGCCACGACGAGTGAGAGGAACAGATAGGTCGGAATGTGGAAGGCCGATGCGAAATCATAGACATCGCTTTCGGAATAACGAAGAACCATGCCGGTCAGCAGAGCGAGCAGGGGCGCTTCGAGGATGGTCGTGAGCAGGTTCGCGGGGTTCCGGAGTTTGCTGAGGAAGGCGCGCTTCAGCAGGATCGAGAACTGGTGGCTCTCGTCGCGGAGGCGGAACGGCTCGCGGCGGCGAACCGGGCTTGGCGGTGGGGCGGATTCCTTCGGCGGCGGCGCCTGCTGGACATCCTTCATGAGGCGGTAGGCCTCGTATTTGTCGCGCCAGTAATCGGGCGAGTAACGCCGCGCCGGAACCAACTGGCCGCGGTTGTTCTCTTCGAAGATGATGTCGCCACCGAGATCACGCAACGGCGTCTCGAGCACATCGAAAATGAATTCCGGCCGCGTGGTCCCGCAAGCTTCGCAGCCGCCGAGTGCGGTTCCGAAATGTTGCTGGTGCTCGGCCTCGGCAAAGTATTTCAGCATCTCCTGAGGCGTGCCGAAAAAGACCAGCTTCCCGCCGCGGTCGAGCAGGACCGCCTTGTGAAACATCTGGAAAATCTTCGACGTCGGCTGGTGGATCGTCACCAGCACGATCTTGTTGTGCGACATCCCGCGGATGATCTCGATGACGTGCTCGGAGTCTTTGGAGGAAAGCCCGCTCGTCGGTTCGTCGAAGAGGAAAATGTCGGCCGAGCTGACCATGTCGAGCCCGATGTTGAGCCGCTTGCGCTCGCCGCCGCTCAGCGTCTTCTTGTGCGGATTGCCAACGACGAAATTGCGCCGTTCGTTCAGTCCGAGTTCGGCAAGTTTGCCGTCGATCCGGCGTAGGCGCTCGCGGCGGGAGAGGTGCGGCGCGCGGATCGCCGCGGCAAAGTTCAGGTTTTCTTCGATCGTGAGGTGTTCATCGAAGGCGTCATACTGCGGGACATAAGTGACGTATTTTTTGAGTGCCTCGTAGTTGGCATAGAGCGAACGGTTGTTGAACAACACGTCGCCCTGCACCGGCGGAAACTGCCCGGCCAACGCACGAAGGAGCGTGCTTTTCCCGCAACCGCTGGCACCCATCACACAAACCATCTCGCCGCGCTGGACCGCGAAGGAGAGACCGTCGAGGGCGACCTGGTTGTTGCCGAAACGGCAGACGAGGTCGCGCACATCGAGGGAACGGATGACATTGCGTTCCTCCTCGATGAGCCGTTCCGTGAAATTGCATCGGAGGACCTGGCCGACATCGATACGGATCGTGTCCCCGTCGGCCAGCGCCGCGGAGTTCCGGACCGGCACGCCGCGCACCAGGATCGGACGATCCGCCTGAAGGACTTCGAGCCGACCCTCCAGTCGGTCGTAGTCACAACTGATCTTGAGCAGGACGTCGCCGCCGGAAACCGGCGATAGCAGAATGTCGTCCTCGTGGAGCAAACTCGGGTTGTTCGAGACGAGATACTCGTTCTTCGACGTTTTGAGCTGGAACCGGCCGCCGAATGACCGCGCCCGGCGGCGGAGGTCGCCGAGGTCGAGCTCGCTGTCGTTGTGGAAAATGATTTTGTCCTCCAACGTCGCCGACACCTGGGCTCCCTGGTTCAGGCGGACGTTCTTCAGCACGGCATCGACATTCCGGAGGGCCTCGACTTTGACCCGGAGGCCGAACGTCACGAGCAGGCAGGAATCCCGCGAACGGTTCTTCTCCAGGCGAACTTCGTCGGTGTCGTTCACCGCCACATAGATTTGCGGAAGCGTGACGTTCTTCTTTGCGTTGAAATAGAAAACCAGGTCGGTGTACGCCAGGACCTGATCATCGATCAGCACGCGCTGGCCGGCATAGAGCCGCGCGAGATCGCCGGGTTTCAGGACCCGGCCCTGAACGATGAGATTGCGGCCGCTCAGATTTTTCAGGAGGACGAGGTCGCCATAACGGTAGCCGTTCAGACGTTCGTCCGGGGCAAATCCGGTGAGCGCGACGTCGGCATGATCCGGATGGCCAAAACTGACCATTTCCAGCGGCGATGTGCCCTGCTGGAAAATCGATGTGTCGGCCTGGTCGTCGGCGTTGAGTTGATAAACGATGTCGATGGCCTGCGCGGCCATGCCGAGCTGCGACATGAACGAATAATAGGCGATGACCTGGTCCTGCTTGAGGCCCGCCTTGGCGATGAGGTCATAGAGTTGGACGCCGAGGAGAATCTTGCGCTCCTCGCTGAGTTGTCCCGCGAGGCGCTGCGCCATCGCGTTGAGGTCCTGCTTCTCGTGCAGCGCGTCGCGGAACAATTTCCGAAGTTCGGAATAAACCGCGTCCGGATAGTCATAGCGGAGAAATCCGAGGCTCGAGTCGATTTCCTCTTCCAGCAATTCCCCGTCGGCCCGCGCAAAGGCGGCGAGAACCTTGATCAGTGTGGGCAGGAGATTCGGGCTCTCCGTGACCGTTCGCGGCTTGCGCTGAAGGCGGCGTAAAAACCGCTTCGTCGCCCCATGAGCACGAATGACCGTGCGCAGGACGCCTTCGATCCGGCGCTGCACACGGCCCGGACCCGAAGGTTGCATCGCGCTTTCCACAGCCGGCCAACCTAGCGCTGACGGGAATTCAATGCAATGCGGCGTTGGGGCGCCGGACGTGAGAAACCATTGCAAAGGCGGCGCGGCGCAATACGTTCATTCCGCTCTCATGTCGTCGTGCTGCGCCTGTTCATCGCCGGAGTCCGCCGCCACCGGGGCCGAGTCGTCGGCTGCCGGCTGGATGCGACTGGCCGTTGCGGGATTGATCGCCGGGCAGTCGATGATCTTCGGGCTGGCGGTGAGCATTTCCCCGCCGACCGGAACCGCCCGTTGGATTTTGCACGGCGTGCTCGCGGCGTCGGCTGTCGCGGTTTTTCTGTTGGCCGGCCTGCCGGTTCTTCGCGAGGCATGGGCGGCGGCGCGGCGCGGACGGATTGTCATCGAGCAACTCTTTCTCGCGGGCATCGCCGGCGCGTTCGGGGCTTCGGTCCACTGCACGATCACCGGCTTTGGACATATCTATTATGAGGTCGTCGCGATCCTCGTGGCAGTCTACACGTTCGGGAAATTGATCGGAGAAAAGCGGCGGACGGCGGCACTGGAAGCCGCCCGCGCGCTGGGATGGGAGTTTGAAACGTGCGAGAGGATTTCCTGCGATGGTTCGACCCGAACGGTCCCATCGGCGGAACTCGAGCCGGGCGACCGGGTCGTCGTCCGCGCCGGTGGAGCCATTCCCTGCGACGGTGAGGTCGAGGAGGGCACGGCATTTGTGCGGGAGACCGCGCTGACCGGCGAGCCGTTCCCGGTGGTCAAGCGCCCCGGCGACAGCGTGATGGCGGGCAGCCATTCGGTCGATGGTCTGCTGACCCTTCGCGCGACGACATCCGGTCGGGAGAGGAAATTGGACAGCCTTTTGGCACGCGTCCGGGCTGCGCAGGAAAAGCCCTCGGACTTGCAGCAGGAGGCCGATCGGCTTGTCGCGTGGTTCCTGCCGGCTGTGCTCGTGATCGCCGGTGCGACGTTTGCGTTTTGGACATGGAGGGACGGTTGGATCGTCGGACTTTTCAACAGTCTGGCGGTCATTCTGGTGGCCTGCCCGTGCTCGATGGGGCTGGCGACACCGGTCGGGATTTGGTCGGCGCTCGCCGCGCTGGCCGGACGGGGCATCGTGCCGCGGGATGCCAATCTCGTCGAACGCCTCGGCCGCGCGGACACGGTCGTCTTCGACAAGACCGGGACACTTGGCGAAGAGGAACTCGAACGTGTCGACTTCGTTACGGTGTCGGGTGCGGATCGGTCGGCTTTGCTGGCCGACGTGGCCGCGTTGGAAGCATCCAGCAACCATCCGGTCGCGCGGGCGTTTCGTCAGGCCGGCGTCGGATCGGTTCCCACGACGCTGATCGCCGGCTCCGGCATCGAAGGGCAGGTGCGCGAAAGAACGCTCAGGGTCGGCAATCTCGCGGTGGTTCCGGAAAGTGAACGCCCCGCCGCCGAGGCCCTCGCCGCCGAACTTCGCGGCAGCACCGGCGGGTCGCACCGGGTTTTTGTTGTGGCCGATGAGCGGATCGTCGGCGCGGCTTTGCTCCGCGAACGGCTGCGTCCGTCCGCCCATGCGGTGATCGATGAACTTGGCGGACTCGGGCTTCATTGTGAGGTCCTCACCGGCGACCGGGCCGAGGCGGCGGCCGTCCACGGCCTGCCCAACGTCCGCGCAGGACTTTCGCCGGACGAAAAAGCCGAGTGCGTGGCGCGTCTCCATGCCTCGGGCCGGCGTGTTCTTTTTGTCGGAGACGGCGTGAATGATGCCCCCGCCATGTCCGAAGCGGACGTCTCACTGGCTATGGGTTCCGGCAGTGCACTGGCGCGTGAGTCGGCGACGGCGGAGCTCAACTCGGCCGATCTTACCGCCGTGACGTTCGCCATCACGCGATGCCGCGGGACGATCGCCGCCATCCGCGGGAACCTCCGCTTCGCGGCCGCCTACAATCTGATCGGCATGACATTGGCCGCCACGGGCATCCTCCATCCGGTCGCCGCGGCGCTCCTCATGCTGGTATCCAGTTTCTCGGTAACGTGGCGTGCGCTCAGCCCCGGCCGCGAGCGTCGCCGTCCGATCCGAATCCCGTGGCGGGCGGCGGTTCCCGCGACCGCACTCGCCCTCCAGGGTCCGGTGCTTGTTTATCTCGGCGGATACCACGGAATGATCGCGGCGGGATTTGTCCTCTTGTTCCTCGCCGCCGGGGCGGTGCTGGCCGCGTGGATGGCTCAAAGACCTTTCGGACGCTTCGCGGAGATGGCGGTCGGGATGTTCACCGTGGGCGGCCTCGCGATGCTCGGCGGCTGGTGGGCCGACGCGGGCTTCGCGGCCATCGTCCGCGACGGGGCGTGCCTCTGCGGCTGCGCGAAGTCCAACATGGGACTCGGCCTCTTTGCCAAGATCAACTGGATGGACGTTTCGATGATCGCCGCCTCGGTGCCAGCCGTATTTCTGGAAGAGAATCGCTCGGGGCGTTGGCGGTGCTGGATGGCCGGCGCGGTCGGAATGCTCGCCGGCATGGAATTGGCAGCATGGCTGATGGCCCAACTGCCGATGGCCGCTCCCCAGGCAGCGTTTTTTGCAACTTACGGAGCCATGATGTTTGGAATGTGCATCGGAATGATCGTCGCCTGCGGAGCGTGGCGGCGGTGGAAAGGCGGAAATTGAGCCAGGCGACACTCCCACCCGAAGCCGCCCGGCGGAAAATGATCGCCGAGCGCCAAAAGCGTTCGTTCACTTGGCGCGTCATCCATTGGCTCGGCTCGCTTCAACTGGCCCTGATCCTGCTCGCCACCATCGCCCTCGCCTGCGCGATCGCGACGTTTGCCGAGTCGTCGTTCGATACCAAGGTCGCGCAAGCCTATATCTATAAGGCGCCGTGGTTCGTCGTCTGGCTGGGCGTTCTTTGCATCAACCTCTTCGCCGTGACCCTCACCCGCTGGCCGTGGCAAAAAAAGCACACCGGTTTCATCGTAACCCACTACGGGATCATCACGCTGCTCATCGGCGCGATGATTGGCCTGCACAGCGGATTCGAGGGAAATGTCACCCTCCACACCGAGAAACCACCGGTCACAAAAATCACCGTCAACCGCAGCATCCTGCAGGTCGAAAGCCCGACCGACTCCGCGCTTTATGTGATGCCGTTCGATGCCTCGGTTGCCGGGCTTCGTGAGGACCGTCCGCGCACGTTCCCGGTCCCAGGAACCTCCCTGCGCATTGTCGCGGACGCGTTCAACGACAACCTGGTCAAGGAGCAGAAAATTGTCGCCTCGGACACCGGAACTCCCGGTGTTCTCCTGCGGTTTACCAGTGATCGGATGGGCCAGACGCTCGACATGCCGCTTGTGCTGGAGCCCGGCAGGACGATCAATGAGGACTTCTTCGGACTGGCGACGGTCACCTTCCGCGGTTCGCTCCCGCCTCCTGTCGCCGCCCGTCCGAACGAGTCGCAAATGGTCTTCGGCCGCTTCGCGCCCGTCGTGCAGTCCGACGCAGCATCCAGCGGAGTTTCCGTTCGGTTGAGCGAGGACGGATCACGAATCACGCTGGTCGCCCCGGATCAAACCAGCACGACCTATCGACTCTCCGAGGTCCTGCGCAAGCCGCTCACGGCCGGAACCGCAACCGTGACGGTGGAGGAATATTGGCCCGACTTTGAAATGAAGGACGGTCGCCCGGTGACAAAATCCGACCAACCGAACAACCCCGCCGCCTTGGTCCGCATCGCATCGGCAGCGGGCGCGACGGACAACAAACCGGCGTTTGTCCTCGCGCCATCCATGCAGGGCATCGATTACCAACTCCAGCGAGGCGGTTCGACCTATGCGACCGGCTCGGCGCGGAAGGGCGACAAGTTTGCCCTCGGCTGGGCCGACTGGCAGGTCGAGGTGGTCGAATCCCTCCCCGAAGCCGTCACCGCTTCCCTCGTCAAACCCGGCCCGCCTCTCGAAAAAGGTGAGCACGGCGTGCCCGGCTTTCGCGCCTGGCTGGAGAGCCCGGACGGTCCGAAGGGCGAAAAGCGCTGGGTCGAATCGGGCTCGGTGACCGCACTCACCGACGGGCGGTCTGTCGTGCGCATCGGCTACGGCCTGGAATTGCGGCCGGTGCCGTTCTCACTCCGCCTCGTCGATTTTGAAGTCCCGCGCTACGAGGGCACCGAGACGCCTTCGAATTTTATCTCGACCGTCGAATTCCGCGACTTGAAGACCGGGGAAACCAAACCGGGCGTCGCGAAAATGAACCACCCGGCCAGTTTCCCGGGAACGATTTGGGCGAACCTCACCGGCATCAACTACAAGTTCTCGCAGGCCGAGTGGAACCCGCGGGATCTGAACGAGACGACCCTTCAAGTGCTTTACGATCCGGGCTGGCTGCTCAAGTGGCTGGGCTCGCTCGCGATCTGCGTGGGCATTGCGATCATGTTTTATTGGAAGCCGAAGACCGGCCGACCGGTCAACGAACCCACCGCGTCCGCGCCACAACCGCAAACGCCGTAGCCAGCTTCGCCACCCGGCTCAAACGGGTTCTCTCCGCAAAAACCGGGAACCTCCGGCGCTCGAGACGTGCCAGGATTTTCAGGTAAAGCGCCCGCATAATCTCGGGAGCCAGAAGCGCCCGACGGTCCGGAAGCGGCGGCACCGCGGCAGCAAATCGCGCACGGGCCCGGGACGCTTCATGGGCCATCAGCGGAAGAAATCCCAGACCCGGACGCGCTTCGAGGATCTCGCTTTCCGAAACTCCAAAGCGCGCCAGATCTTCCAAGGGCAGATAGATCCGACCGATCGCGGCGTCCTCGCCGACGTCCCGCAGGATGTTTGTCCATTGCAAAGCATAACCCAGATGCACCGCATACGTTTCACTGTCCGCCGAGCGGCATCCGAAAATCCGGATCGAAACCAACCCGACCGCGCAGGCCACCTTCCAGCAATAAGCTTCCAGATCCGCAACGGTCGCAAACCGCGCCGGCTCGACGTCCATTGCGCACCCTCGAACAATTTCCGCCAACAGATCGCGCGGGATGCCATAACGCCCGATCAAACGCTCGAGGGTCGGATCCGCAGCATCCGCGATTCGCCGAAGCCATTCGTCGAGCGCCAGCCGTCGGTCGCGTGGGGTCGGGCCGGGTTCGTCCGCGATATCGTCGACCGTTCGGCAGAACCGATAGAACGCCATCGCATCCTCGCGGCGTTCGCGCGGAAGCCAGAGCAACGCGAAGGCGAGGTGCGAAGAAGAAGCCGGTGAAACGTTCGACGGCGGTTTCATCCCACGCCAAGCACCATCACATCCACGGTCCGCGTGTGCGGGGCACGCCGGTGTTCAAAAACGAAAATCCCCTGCCATGTCCCGAGTGTCAGCCGCCCGTCGACAACCGGAACGACCTCGCTCGTCCGGGTCAGCGCCATGCGCAGGTGGCTCGTTGTGTCGTCCGGACCCTCCGCGACATGGACAAAGTCCGGATCGTCCTCGTCGACGAGGCGTTCCATCCAGCGGTGCAAATCCTCCCGAGCGCTCGGGTCGGCATTTTCATAAATGACCAGACTCGCGCTGGTATGCCGGATGAAAACGGTGACGGTCCCGGTCTGGACGCCCGAGTCGCGAAGGGCGCGCTCGACCTGCTCGGTGATTTCGTACGTGCCCTTCCCGCGGGTGCGGACACCGAACGCGACGTGGACAGCCTTCATTTGCGGGGAATGATGAGCATCGCCCAGCCGACCAAAAACAAGACACCACCGATCGGCGTGATCGCCCCCAGCCAACGGATGTTGGTGACCGCCAGGAGGTAGAGCGATCCCGAGAAAATTGCGACGCCGGCCGCCCAAATCCAGGTCACCCGCGGACGGCGATCGGCGGCCCAAAGGGCCGCAACCGCATGGACGAGGTGATACTGCACTGCCGTGAGCCAGATCGCCGTGGTGTCGTTGGCTGCGAGCAAATTCTTCAGGCCATGCGCTCCAAAAGCCCCCAGCGCAACACCCAGAAAACCCAGAATAGCGGCAACGGAAATGGCAGGCATGCGCGCAGTCTGTCACGAACCGGCCCGGTGGATCAATCGCGGGACGCGTTGCGTCCGCGCCCAAGCAGGTGTATGCGGGAGCATGCCATTCATCCTGTCGCGGCCGGCCTGAACCCGCATGCATGGACCTCCGCCACTTCCGTCGCCAAACCGCCCGCCGGCCGCACTCATCGCCCTCTTGTTTCTTCTGGCCATGACGGCACTTCTGATCGCTGGCGCGGCCGTATGGTTGTTGCTCGGGAACGTCCCGCCGGCCCAAGCCGAGGCACAGTCGGCCGAACCCCTTCCGGCAGAAGCCCCGGCAACGCAGCCGGAAACATCCGCCGCCGACCCGCTGTCCGCTCAACTCGCGAGGATCGACTCACGCCTCGGGGACGACGATTTGCCAGCGGCACTTTCGCTCGCGCTGGCTGCCAACTCGGAATTTCCCGGCCGTCCCGAGCCGATCCAGCGGATGGAAATGATCGCCGCCCTGGCGCGCTCGAACGCCTATGCCATGACTCCGTCGCGATTCCAGGCGCTCCGCCCGCTCTTGGAAAAAGCGGCCGCCCGCGACGTGGTTTCGGCCCAAGTGCTGCTCGGCGAGCAACTGCGTTCGCGTGAACCGTCGGAGGCCCTCCGCTGGTTCCGCGCGGCCGCCGAGAACGGACAAACCGAGGCCATGACCCAGACCGGTCTCATGCTCTCGAACGGCCTCGGCGTCACGAAACCCGACCTGCGCGCTGCGGTCGAGTGGTTCGAACGTGCCACCGCAGCCGGCGACACCGATGCCATGGTCGCCTTGGCGGAATGCCTGATCCATGGCAAAGGCACGGAGAAGAATCCCAAACGCGCCGTCGCCCTGCTCCAACCGGCCGTCGCATTCAATCACCCCCTCGCCTTCAACCTGCTCGGCGACCTTTATGCCCGTGGGCTCGGCGTTCCTCGCGACGATGCGGAGGCGTTTCGTTTGTTCGAACGCGGTGCCGCCTTGGGATCGGGTGATGCCATGGCGAACGTCGGGGTCTTTTACCTCCACGGCCGCAGCGTTCCCAAGGATCCGGCCCGGGCACTCAAGATTTGGAGGGAGGGATCCGAACGCGGGTTCGCCGCCTGCATGGTCAACCTTGCCAAGGCCGAACTCGCCGGAACCGGCACCCCTCGCGACCCCGAGTCCGCCCGGTCGTGGTTCATCTCGGCCGCCCGCGCCGGCAATGCCGAGGCGATCGCTTGGTGCCGCGAGAACAATACGTCCTTTTGACCATCCATCTCCTTTGAATCACCGCGCGTCTTTCGCCTTGCATGCGGCGCGTTCGCTCCACATGATCTCTCATGGACGCCGCGCCGCACTCTTCCGACTCCTGGGACAGCCTTTTTTACCGCCCGGCCGATGAATTTTTCTCAGCCAATGCCGGCCTGGCGCTGACCTACGACGACGTCTCGCTGGCGACGTTGTATTCCGAAATCCTGCCGCGGGATGCGGAGTTCGACACCACGCTGGCTCCGGGTCTGCAGCTTCAGCTCCCGGTCGTTTCGGCGGACATGGACACGGTGACCGAATCGCGCATGGCCATTGCGCTGGCCCTGAATGGCGGGCTGGGCCTGATCCACTACAACATGCCGCCGCGGCAGCAACTGTCGGAAGTTTCGCGCGTCAAGAATCACGTTCACGGCCTCATCCGAGAGCCCATCAAAGTCCATCCGGACCAGCAGATCGGCGACGTGCTCAAGCTCATCGAAGAGCGGAAGTTTTCATTCAGCACGTTCCCGGTTGTCGGCGAAGACGGGCGTTTGCTCGGGCTGCTCCCGGGCCATTGTGTGCGGCCACGCTTCGGCCCTCGGACGGTCGCCGAGGGCATGGTTCCGCGGAGTTCGGTGCTGACGATCCGCGAGGACGAACTGGGTGACGATCCGATTGCCGTGGCCGATGCGTTTTTCACGAACCACCTCGGCATCCACAAACTCATCGTCGTCGATTCCGAAGATCATCTCCGCGGGCTCTTCACGCTCAGCGACATCGAACGCATCACGCAGGAACGCACGTTGAAGACGAAACCGGCCCGCGACGAAAAATTCCGCCTCGTCTGCGGGGCCGCCGTGACTGCGCCGCGCACGGCGTCCGGGGAATTGGATCGCGAGTCGCTTCTCGCCCACCTCGATGCGCTGGTCGAGCGCGGACTCGATGTCGTCGCCGTCTCGACCGCGCACGGCCATACCACCGGTGTGGGTGAGGCGGTTCGAACCATCCGCGACGCCCATCCCCGTCTTCCGATCATCGCCGGAAACGTGACCAGCGCGGCCGGGGTTCGATTTCTTGCCGAGTGCGGGGCGAATTGCGTGAAAGTCGGCCAGGGTCCCGGGTCCATCTGCACGACGCGTGTGGTCGCCGGCGTTGGCATTCCCCAGCTCACCGCACTCTATGTTTGCTCGAAGGCCGCGGCCGAATGCGGCGTGACGATTCTCGCCGACGGTGGCATCACCAAGTCAGGCGACATCGTCAAAGCCCTCACGCTGGCTCACGGAGTCATCTGCGGAAGCCTGCTCGCGGGCTGCCCGGAGGCACCGGGAAGCATCATGGAAATCAACGGCAAATTCTACAAACAATACCGTGGCATGGGCAGCCTTGCCGCCATGAAAGCCGGCAGCGCGGCACGATATGGACACGCCCGCGAGAGCGCCCACAAATCCGCCGCGGAAGGCGTCGAGGCGCTCAAGGAAGTCTCCGCTCCGGCCGACCTCGTCCTCGCACAACTCATCGGCGGATTGCAAAGCGGGATGGGCTATCTGGGTGCCGCCGATCTGCCGACGCTCCGCGCGAAGGCCCGCTACACGCGCATTACCGCCGCCGGCCTCCGCGAAAGCGCACCGCACGACATCATCGAAGTCAAGGCAACCGCGGCCGCCGATTAGTTCATCCGGCTAAGCAAAGCTCGGAAGCTTTTGTGAAAGGCTAAGCACCGGCGCGAAGAGGTCGCCGTGCGTTTCGATGCGTTCCAGGACTTCGTGGGACTCGAACACGAGCGGACGCTTCCGCCGGGCGGCGGACTCAACTTCGTCCCACGTCACCGGCGTTGATACGGTCGGGTGTTCACGCGCCCGGAGCGAGTAGGCATTGACCGTCGTCTTCTTCGCGTCGTTCTGACTCCAGTCGACAAAGACCTTTCCGCGCCGTGCCGCCTTTTCCATCCGGGAAATGATGAGATCGGGATGCGCGCGTTCCAGTTCGACGGCGATCGTTCGGGCGGCCGATTTCGTCTTTTCGTAAGTTATGGCCGTGTTCAACGGGATGTAAACCTGAAGGCCCTTCGATCCCGACGTTTTCGGAAACGACCGGAGACCCGCATCGTCAAAGATTTTCCGCACCATCAAGCCGACACGACAACATGTCACGATGTCCGCCGGTGCACCCGGATCGAGGTCGAATGCAAGCGCCGTGGGTTTCTCCAGGGCGGGAGCGCGGTGCAAAAACGTGTGCAGTTCCAAGTCGGCGAGATTTGCCGCCCACACGAGAGCCGGCAGGCTGTTCATGACACAGTAGCGGATTTCACCGCCCTCCGACTTCGCGACGCGCGTCGTCTTCATCCACTTGGGACGGTGCGCAGGACATTGCTTCTCATAGAAAAAGAAACCCTCCACGCCGTCCGGGTAACGCTTCAACGAAATCGGCCGATCCCTGAGGTGCGGCAGGAGAACGGGTGAAACGCGGATATAATAGTCGATCACGTCGCCTTTCGTGAAACCGGTCTTGGGATAGAACACTTTGCCAACGTTCGTGACCGGGACCGGCGTCCCCTCAATGTCGAGCGTGGCGGACTGGCGTTTCATGTCTCGCGGCGGACCTCACGGGCCGGCTTGTCTTTCCGCATGCCAACGAACACGGGCTGGCGCAAGCGTCCATCGCGCGTCCATTCGCTGAACCGAACCTGGCAGACAAGGCGCGGCTCGACCCAGTGGCACCGTCGGAGGTCGGCCGCCGTCAAACCCTGTCCCCATCGCCCTCCGCGCTCGGCCGGGAGATCGACAAACGGGCATTTGTCACGGGCCAGGGGAGCCATTTGGCCGGCGAGATCCTCGAGGATTCGTTCCGAGTAGCCCGAGCCAACCCGGCCGGCGAAGTGAAGCCTGCCCCGCTCAAAGTATCCAACGAGCAAGGCGCCGAAGTGCCGGCGGGTTCCTTCGGGTTCTGTGAAGCCGCCGATGACAAACTCCTGTTCGGCAAGAAGCTTGAGTTTGATCCAGGCACCGGACCGCCGCGCCGCTTCATAGATCGAGTCGACACGTTTGCCGATGAGGCCTTCGAGACCAAACTCGCGTGCCTTTTGCAGGAGCGGGCGGGCGTCACGGCCGAGGGCGGCCGAAAAGCGCAGCGCCGCCGGAGCGTCCTTAAGGAGATCTTCGACGAGGGTCTTGCGCTCACCCAGCGGCCGGTTGCGGACGTCCCGCCCGTTCAGGTAAAGGACATCGAAAACATAGTAGAAGAGCGGAGGCTTCGTTTCACCGAGATCATAAGCTTGCAGCAGCTGGAAGGATGAGACACCGCGCTCGTCCAGGGCGACGATCTCGCCGTCGAGGATCGCCGAGTTCGCGTCCAGCGCGGCTGTCGCCCGGATGAGGTCGGGAAATTTGCCGCCCAATTCGTGGTTGTTCCGAGAGACCAGCGAGGCGTCCTTTCCCTGCTTCCGGGCCAGCGCCCGCCAGCCGTCGAATTTGATCTCGTAGATCCACTCGCCGGACTTTGGCGGTTCCTCGACCAATCGCGCTTTCATCGGCTCGACGAATTCCGGCAGCCCGCCACCGGTTGAAATTTCCTCCATCGATTTGCCCGACGCGACCGATCGGTCATCCGCCTCACGGAGATCATCACCGGCACGAATGACAAGCCATTGGTCCTCTTCCTGCAGGCGCACCAGATACCACTCGCCCTGGAGCTTCTGCCCATGCAGCACAAAGTGGAGTTTTCCGGCTGCGAGGTCGCGGGCCGGCGAACGACTGAGCGGTTCGTAATGCCCGCGATCCCAGACCATCACAGTTCCGCCGCCGTATTCGCCCTTGGGAATCGTTCCCTCGAAGTCAATGTAGTCGAGCGGATGGTCCTCGACGTGAACAGCGAGGTGACGCTCGCCGTGGCGGAGCGGAAGACCTTTCGGAACCGCCCACGATTTCAGCGTCCCGCCGAGTTCCAGACGAAGATCATAATGAAGCCGGCGCGCCGCGTGTTTTTGGATCACAAACCGGCGCCCGCCGCGCTTCGCCCGGCCTGTCGCCGGCTCAGCCGTCCGGGTGAAATCCCGTTTCCGGCGGTATTCGGCGAGAGACACGGGGTCAGGCCGCCTTCCGGCGCGTTGGGCGTTTTTTGGACGGCTTTGGCTTGCGCGTGGACGTTTCCTCGATGCTCCGCTGCAGCGCGGAAACCAAGTCGATGACTTTTCCCGGAGCCGGGCGGCCTTTGGTGGATGGAATCTCGCGGCCACCGGCTTCGATTTTTTCTTCGATCATTTTCTGCACGGCCTCGCGGTAGTCGTCGCGGTAGTGATCCGGTTGCCAGGGTTCGCTCATGCTCTCGATGAGCTGGAGCGCCATGGCGAGTTCCTGCTTGGCCGGAGCCCGCGCGTCCGGGGTTTTGAACTCGCTGGCATCTAGCAGTTCATCGGGAAAATGCATCAACTCGAGGATCAGCCCGCCATCCTGAGGTTTCACCGCGGCGAGATGCTGGCGGGTTCGGATCACAACTTTGGCGATCGCGATCTTGCCCGACTCCCGGAGAGCGTCCCGGAGAAGCACATAGGCGCGGTCGCCACCTTTCGCCGCCTCCATGTAGTAGGGCTTGTAAAACAAGAGCGGGCTCACTTCTTCCAGGCGCACGAAGTGCTGGATGTCGACAGTCTGGGTCGCCTCGACATCCACGCGTGCGAAGTCCTCGTCCTTCAGGACCACATACTTTTCCTTTTCGTATTCGTAGCCCTTCACGATCTCCTCCCATGGCACTTCCTTGCCATCTGCAGTCGCGACACGACGATAGTTCACGGGGCTGAGGTCGGATTTTCTCAGCAGATGGAATTTCAGCTCCTCGCGGCGGACCGCCGGGAAGAGGCCGATCGGAATGTTGACCAGCCCGAAACTGATTGCGCCTTTCCAGATCGCTCTCACTTCTTCTTGCTCACCGGAAGCTTCGCCCGACGGGTCTTTGCGAGATCACGGAGCTCGGGTTCGGTCATGGACTCGAGCATTTCCTTGGACGCTCCCTTCAGACGGCCCTTCTTGAGTTCACCGCGCTTGGCCGCGAGGGCGGCGCCGGCGGCCTTTTGTTGTTTCTGGGATTTTGCGGGCATATCCCGGATTCGCAGCGACCGGACATTCCGGCCGCCTCCCCGGCCATCCATTTCCTCGGCCGAAGCCGATCCTCCAATGATGTCCCATCGCAAATCCTCCCTGTGGCTCGATACGGCGCCGCCTCCCGTCCACTTCCCGCCGATCCGCGGCGACCTCGCTGTCGATGTCCTTGTGCTCGGCGGCGGCATCACCGGAGTCACGACGGCCTATTTGTTGAAGGCCGCCGGATTGAAAGTCGTGTTGGTCGAACAGGGCCGCATCGCGGGCGGCGAGACCGGCCACACAACCGCACATGTCACGTTTGTCACAGACACGCGCTTGAGCGAACTCGCTTCGCGCCACGGCAAATCCCGGGCGTGTGCGTTTTGGGAAGCCGCGCGAACCGGGTTGAACGAGATCGTTGCAAACGTCGAAACGGAGAACATCGACTGCGCGCTTCGCGAAGTTCCGGGTCATCTCATCGCTGGGTTCGGCAAGGATCCGGAAAAGGAATCCCAGAGCCTTCGCGACGAAGCCGCGTTGGCGGATGAGTTGGGCTTCGACGCCCACTTTCTCCCGGCCGATCCGGTCTTCGGAAGACCGGCGGTTCGTTTTCCCAACCAGCGAAAGTTCCACCCAGTCCGCTACCTCGAAGCGCTGGTCGAGCGGATTCCCGGGGCAGGCTGCCGTGTTTTTGATCAGACCTCCGGAAACTCGGTGGATGAAGATGAACACGCGCTTGTCACCGACAGTGGCAAGATCACATACGACCAAATCGTCATCGCCACACACGCCCCCGCCCGCGGTGAGCGGAGCCATCTTTCAGCCGCTGTTCTGCAAACGAAGCTTGCGCTCTATTCGACCTATGCGATCGAGGCGCTTGTTCCACCGACGCCCGAATCACTTTTCTGGGACACGAACGAGCCTTACTTCTACTACCGGTTTGATGACACGCCGGACGGTTGTTCCGTGATCCTCGGCGGCGAAGACCACAAGACCGGCCAGGTCCGGGAAACTCAGGCGCCGTTCGCCAAACTTGAACAGCTGCTCCACCAGCATTTCCCCGGTGCGGCCGTTCGCCGGCATTGGTCCGGTCAGGTGGTCGAAACGCCAGACGGCCTCCCCTACATTGGTCGAATCAATGACCGAACACTTGTCGGCACAGGTTACTCGGGCACCGGAATGACACTCGGAACTTTTGCCGGGTGCCTGCTTGCCGATCTGGTCATGGCACGCTCGAACCCACTCGCTAAAACCTTCGACCCGCACCGCAAAGCCCTTGTCGGCGCCACGGAATACATCAGCGAGAATATTGATTTCCCTGTCCATTTCATCAAAGACCGTCTGACACCCACCGCGACTCCGGAGGAAATCGCACCGGGAAGCGGAGCCATCGTCCGGGTCGACGGTCACCGCTGTGCCATGTCCCGTGATCCCGCTGGTCACCTTTCCGCCGTCACCGCGATCTGCCCGCACATGGGATGTATCGTGAACTGGAACCAGGCAGAGCAAACCTGGGACTGCCCGTGTCACGGCTCGCGCTTCGCATCGGATGGGCGGTTGATAGCCGGGCCGGCGGAGACGGGATTGGAGCCGGTGGAGATCAGGGTGTCCCCGCAGGCCCGCCAAGGCGGCTGAAACGAACCGACGGGACACCATGAAACCCGTAGCCACAATTTTCGCAGCGCTTGCCCTGCTGGTCTCGGGCTGCCAACCGGGAGTTCAATCGAGTCAACCGGGCGGCGGTCCCTCGAATCAGGCCGAGCCACCGGCGCCGGGTTCCACGCCCGACCCGAACCCCGACCGTCCCAGCAGCTAAGCGCGTGGCGATTCTCAAGATTCTCTGGGAGGCGGTCCGCTCGTGGATGGCCGGCGATACGTTCCGAATCGCGGCGGCTCTGTCGTTTTACAGCGCGATTTCCCTTGCCCCTCTCGTCACGCTGATCCTGGCGGTGGCGAGCCTTGTCTATGGCGAGCAGGCGCTGCGCGGTGAAATTGAAAATCAAATTCGGTCGTTCGTTGGCGATGCGGGGGCCGAGGTCATCCAGCAAATCATCGCCAACGGGCGGCGATCCGGCGCCGGGCTGGCCGGAATCATCAGCCTCATCATGCTTCTTTTCGGCGCGACGGCTGTCGTTATCCAACTCCAGCAGGCCTTGAACGCGGCGTGGGATGTTGCGCCGAAGCCGGGCCTTTCCTTGATCGGACTCGTCCGCCAGCGGGCGACTTCGATCGCCGTCGTATTCGGACTCTCGCTCCTTCTGGTCGCCGCCGCCGTGGGGCGGGCAGGCATTGAGGTGCTGTCCGAGGTCTCGCCGCATGTCGGCCAGCTCGAAGCGCTGCTGGCCATTCCCATTGAATTCGCCGTCGCCACGCTTCTCTTTGGCGTGCTCTTCAAATTCCTCCCGGACGCCGTGATCCGCTGGCGCGAGGCGTGGATCGGCGGCGCTGTCACCGCCCTCCTTTTCGAAATCGGCCGCTTTGGCTTGGGCATCTATTTCGCCAAAGCTGCGCCGGGTTCGCCTTATGGCGCCAGCGGTTCATTGATCGCGCTCCTTCTCTGGATTTTTTACACCGCCCTGATCCTTCTGCTCGGTGCCGAGATCGCGCAGGTCATCGCCCGCCACCGGGGCGTGCCGGTCCGACCAAAGGCCCACGCGATCTCCACGGGCGAGACGTCCGGCGGAATCAGTCAAAATGCCGGAGCAGATCCGAAGCCGGAACGTTCACCAAATCCCGTCGGACATTCTTCGCCAGGCGCTCCCGCAGATCAACCGGCAAGCCGTCGAGAATCGCGCCATTAATTTCGGAAGGCGCTGCAAAGGCCCACCGTTCGGGCGCATGCTCGCGAAGCAACTCAATGACCCGCGCGGCGACCGCACGAAAACTTCGCATCTCGTACTCGGCCGCCAGGTTCATCCGTTCGGCCGTGGGGTTCGCCTGACCCGGACTCGTCGCGTCCGGAAACGAACCCGCGCGGTCGCTGAAGTTTTCGCGGAACGGTCCGCGCGCCTCGTCGATTTCCATCGCGTCGAGAAGCCGCGGGATCTGGTGGTTGCCAGTGTCGTTTTTCTCCACCGCATAGGCCCGAAGGCCGCCACGGTCCGCCACAATAATCACTGGAAGATTCACACCTAAGGTTCGAAAACGAGCGCGCCGGTGCGCGGATTCCGGCACGGTATCAGGACCGCCGGGGAGTTGTTCATCAGGCCGCCCGCAAACCCGGCCGCGGGCGACCGGCTCCGCGAAACCTCGTGACTATGAGTACGAATCCCAACGCACATACCGAAGGCCCCGTGGCCTACGCCATTGAACAACAGACCGCCAAACTGCCCTCCGACGTTTTTCTCTGGGCCGCCACCGCTTCAATCGGCGCGTCGCTAATCCTGAAAATTCTCGGCCATTCCCACAAAGCCCTCTTCGTCGGCCAGTGGGTTCCCACACTCCTCATTCTCGGGCTTTACAACAAGATCGTGAAGGAACTCGGATCGGATCGCACCGAGAACGCCGTTTGACGCTCAAGGGGGCGGGACCGCCGCGCGACGCCGCGTCGTCAGGAACTGGACGACAACGCCAACGATGAAGAGAAGCGTGGCGACCGCCCCCTTCCAGACCGCCTCCAGTGGAAGTGGTCCCACAGCAAGCGAAACGCCAACCAGCGCCGAAAGCAGGATGAGGGCCCATTCGAAAACAAAGTAAGCCAAAGCCGCCGAGATCAACCCCAGAGCCACCGCGGCGATCCACGGGATCGGCTCGGCGAGACCTGCGGTTTGCGCCCATTCGAGTGCGACCCAGGCTCCAGCGAGTCCGCCCGCAATGACAACGGCGGCCTTTTGCAGGAAGACCGCCAACAAAGCGCCGACGATGCCGGCCAGCAAGGCGGCTGCCCAGACCAACCAGGTGGCCTCGCCGCTGACCCAGCGCCCCGCGGCGTCGGCTCCGAGAAGGAAGCCGGCGACGGCGACAAACAACCAAAACAGGCGACGCCCGAAAAGCACCAGGACGAGGCCGACGAGCACCTCGATCCAAATGAAGGAGGCCGCACCCATCAGGCTACGTCTCCTTTGGAATGCTGCTCCAGGAATTCCTTGAGGATCTTTTCCAATCCATCCTGCGGTGTGTCGGCCGGGACACGAAACTCGACGACCGGCCCGCCGGCTGCCGCCGGCTTGTCGAGAACCTCCGGCGGTTCCCACGGGGTCAAACCATGGTCAGCCAGGAAGGCCTGAAACCGATCGGCCAGACCCGAAGCCACGTGGAAGCTCGGCGTCGACTGCTCGTGCGTCGGCGGGAGCAAAATCGCTTTTTGGAGTTGTTCGTTCATCACCTGTGCATCGCCCGGAACCACAGCCGCCGGGTCGGGACATTCCCTGATTCATCGCTGGCATCCGGGCAAGCCCCGAACTCCGATGTGCGAAGTAAATGTGGAACTCGATCCAGCGATGGGTGCGCCGGCTGCGCGACCCGCTCGCCCGGGCCGAATGGGCCATCCAACGTCTGGGATTGAGCGTGAGCGAAGACCCGGCCGACGCACCCGGCTTGGTTCTGATCCAGATCGACGGCCTCGCGCGCCCTGTGCTCGAAGCGGCGGTGAAGAGCGGCCGCATGCGATTGATCGGCCGACTTTTTGGGTCCGAAGACTGGCAGCTGCGAAACTTCTATCCGGGTCTCCCAAGTACCACACCGGCGGTTCAGGCCGAAATTCTTTACGGCGTTCGATCGGGCGTTCCGGCATTTTCGTTCATGAACCGCGCCACGGGCGAAGTGACGTCGATGTTCAACCCCGACCTCGTGAAGGAACACGAGGCCGAGTTCGCTCGCGTGGGCCGCGGATTGCTCGAGGGCGGCAGCTCGTGGTCCAACATCTACGCCGGCGGCGCTGCTCCCGGTGAATCGCATTTTTGCCTCGGATCGATGGGATTGTCCGACATTTTTCAACGCGGCGGATTGAGCGCCCGCGTCTTTCTTTCGCTCCTCCACATTCCGTCGGTCGTCCAAATTCTTGCAATGTCGGCCGTTGAGCTGATCCTGGGCTTGGCCGGCGTAATCATTGGCATCGTCCGCGGCCGGCCGCTGTCGACCGAGTTTGCGGCCTTCCTCTCGCGGCTTTGCGTTGGCGTGGGAATGCGGGAATTGGTGACAATCGGAGCCTCACTGGACATGGCCCGCGGGCATCGGATTATTCATGTGAATTTCCTCGGCTACGACGAGATGGCGCACCTGCGAGGCCCATCGTCGGCTCCGGCGTTGTGGATGCTTGGTGGAATTGATCGGGCGTTGGAGCGCTTGTTCCAGGCGGCGGCCTCATCGCCGCGGCGGCGGTATCAGGTGTGGGTTTTCTCCGATCACGGACAATCGCCGACAGATTCGCTCGATCTGGTTTTCCCCGGTGGTTTTCGCAAGAAACTCGGCGAGTGCCTCCGAAGTCCGGTGGCGATCCGTCCGCAAGATCATCGCCTGATCATTCGTCGCCCTTGGTCTTTCCGCCAATTTCAACGGCGCAAGCGCCGCACGGCCGCACGCCCGATCCCGGGTGACCGCTTCAAGTTTGCCGCGATGGGCCCGGTCGGCCATCTCTACGTGGCCGATGAACTGGATTCCGACGAGCGCTTTTCGATTGCACGGACGCTGGTCGCACAGGCGCGCGTGCCGGCTGTGGCTTTTCTGGTTCCGCCATCCGGATTCGCCTGGGTCGACACGACGGGCGAGACCACCGATCTCGCCGCCATCATGGCCCGATGGGAGCTGCGTTCGGACGCAGCGCGTCGCGAAGTGCTCGAAGACTTGCGCGGGCTCCTTTCGAACGAGAACGCGGGCGATTTCGTCCTGTTCGGCCACTCCGGTTCGGGACCGTCGTTCGCCTTTTCCGCCGAAAGTGGATCCCATGGAGGGCTTGGCTTGCAGGAAACCCATGGGTTTGTCCTCGCTCCGAGTTCCGCCATGTTTGACGAGACCGCCTCCGGAATTCGTCCCGGCGCTCTGAGAGCCGCCGCCTTGCAATTCATCGGACGGGATGCCACCGACCTCCCGCGGATCCTCGAGATCGATGCGAACGCATGCCAGTTGCCGGATGGCCGGACGACTCCGCGCCAGCTCGCGCGATGGATTCAGGAGGTTGAGCCGGATATCGCGATCGTGCGCGGTCTGGCGGAATCGAAACCGGCGAAACCCGGAGGGCTCCAGGCTTCGTGGATCGCGACACTTCTGGGATGGCACGTGTTTTCAAGCGGCCACGCCGCGCCCGTGGGAATCCTCTCGCGGTATCCCATCGAAGCCGGTGATTGTGATGACGCAATGCTCGCCGCCAACATCTCCTTCCGCAGCCGGACGATTGCGATCCGCGTTCCCGACGACGAACCGGCCGTGGCCGAACTCGACGGGCGTTTTCTTCCGATTGATCGGAGGGTTTTTGCGGGGACGGGATTCGTCCCCTCGCCGGATGTTTACAAGGAGAGGTCGTCGACCGGAACCGGAGGCGGGGCCGCCGTGAACCTCACTTCGCTGCGACTGCGGCCGGATTCGTAGATCCCGGCGAGCATTTTCATCAACTCGAGGGCGTGATCGACATGGTTTGTCGGAGGCGTCCCATCGCGCACTGCACGGGCAACGTCTTCAATCTGGCGCGCAAACCCGGGAATCGGGTAGGGCAGCGCTTCATAGGCATCCGAGCGGCTCGGTCCGGCAGCGAGGGTGTCGCGGGCGAGCCGGTTTCCCTCCGCGCGAAACAGGGCCGGTGGAGAAACTTGAAGCGACGCCGAAGTTCCGTGGAGGAGGGTTTGGATCGATTCCGCGCCGGCCCAATCCACAGGCTTCGCGGCTTCGTCGCTCATGTTCATCGCCCACGCAATTTCGAGCGTGATGACCAGCCCGCCGTCGAACCGCAGGAACGCCAATCCGGTGTCCTCGACGTCGCCGTCCGACTCACCCAAAAAATATCGTCCCGTACTGGCCGTGACGGAGGCCGGTTTCGGACAGCCACAGAGATACCAAGCATTATCGAGCGCATGAATTCCGAGATCGATGATCGCACCGCCACCCGCGCGCGCTTTGTCAATGAACCATCCGCCAATGCCGAGCGGAGCTCCGCGCAAACGCGTCCAACGACCTTTTGCGAGGTAGACGGAACCCAGTTGGCCAGAGGCCACGGCCTGCTTTGCCTCGAGGATATCCGAGGTGAATCGAAATTGCCGGCCGAACGCGTAGACCCGTTTGCGACGTCGGGATTCGCGCTGGATTTCCTCCATTTCGGCCACGTTTAAGGTTGGCGGCTTTTCGCACAGGACATGCCGGCCCGCAGCGAATGCATCCAAAGTCACCGGCGCGTGAAGGAAGTTCGGAAGCCCGATGATGACCACCTCGACTTCGGGATCTTCGAGCAACGCCTCGTGACCGGCAAACAGCCGCACCCCGGGAAATTGCGCCGCGTAGGCCTCGCGTCGGGAAACCTCGATATCGCAAGCGGCAACGAGGCGGGCTCCCGGCACATGTGAAATCGCGTGGCTATGCTGCTGACCCGGCCAGCCCAGGCCGATAACGCCGAATCCGATGGGTTTCATCCGGCAACGAGCTCCCCGGCCGGCTCGAGGCTGCGGACAACACCCAGCAGTTCATCGACCCGGTGTGCACACGTATGCCGGCGCAGGATCGTTTCCCGTCCGGCGGCGGCGAGGCTGTTGGCATAGTCGGGATCGGCCAGAATCCCGCTCAAGTGCCGCTCCATCTCGACCCCATCCGATGCAAAGAGAAAATCCACGCCGGGTCGGAAGAGGTCCCCCGTATCCTGCCAGGGGCCACTGACCAATGGAATCCCACACGCCATCGCTTCGAACGGCCGGATCGTGGGTATTCCCGGAAGTTGCGAAGCGTACGGGCGGCGCGGCACATGGACAGTCACCCGCGCACGGGCAAAAGTTTTTGGCACATCTGCGTTGGCGATCCGCCCACGGTAGGCAATACCGGCCCGCGCGAGAGCCCGAACGGCGGACGGTTCATAGCGCACTCCATAGACTTCTGCGCGCAATCCGAGTCGGCGCACCGGTTCGATGAGAAATTCGTGAAGTTCCTCGGTCCGTTCCCCGTCGCCCCAGTTTCCCACCCAGACGAGGTCCAGGTTCTTCCTCACGCCGGGACACGGATGGAAGAGGCGGGCGTCTGCCGCCTCGTGCCAGGTCCACACATTGCGCGCCCACCCGCGTTCCAGATAGATCCGCCGCAGCACATCACCAAAAACCAGTGCGCCGTCGAAATGCCGCAGATCGAAGGCTTCCATGGCGTTTGGCTCGGACACGGCGCGGTGGTGGGTATCGTGGAACAACAGACGGAATCCAGCACCGGCCGCACGCAAATGGCCAAGTTCGGCGACAAGCGCCGGATCATTCCATTCGTGAACAATTACGACATCGGCGTCGGCCAGTTCATTGATCAGGCCGAGGCTTTCAAATCGCTTCACCGACACTGCCGGAAAGGCTTCGCGGAACTCATCGATGACCCCTTCGCCATGTTCCTGCACCAGCATTCGGAGACTCCACGAATCCACCGGTTCAAGGACGACGACATCATGTCCGCGCGAGACCAGTTCGGTGACAACTCCACGCAGGAAATGCGCGTGGCCGTTGTTCCAGTCGGAGATGACCGAGTGGTAAAAGAGGCGGATATTCACGGGTAAACAACGGCCTTCACGAATCCGGGCGGTCGCGTCCGCGCAAACTCGAGCGCATCACCCAGTTCGGCCAGCGGAAGATGATGCGTGATGAGCGGACGCGGGTTGAGAATGGCGGCTTCGACGGCCTTGTAGGCCCGGCGCATTCCCTCAACGTAAACGGCGACCTCCCGCTCATGCGCGTTGATCACATCGAGGCCGCGCCAGTTCCACAATTGCATGTCAATCTGGCGCGGTGCGTCCTGATGGTATCCCGCGATGACGAGTCGTCCGCGGATGCGTGTCAGCTTGGCGGCGACATCGAGAGCGTCCTGCGTGCCGGCGGCCTCAACGACCACGTCGCAAAGCCGGCCCGGCGTGACGGCTTCCAGTTTGGCAACCACCGCAGCGGCGTCGCTGGCGACGATCGTTTCCACCCCGGGCAATGTCTCGAGAACAAATGGATCGAGTGGCCGGCGAGAGACGATGAATACCTTGGCACCGGCATTCAGCGCCAGCTGGCCGAGGAGAATTCCGAGAAACCCGCCACCGACGATCGCCACCTGGCTCCCGGCCGAAATGCCGCTCCGTTGATGAACATTCCAAGCGCAGCCAAGTGGCTCACCGGGAAGGACGTCGCGTTCCAAAGCGCTCGGCAGCTTTACCGCCTCCGACGCATTTGCGACGTCGTATCCCGCATAGGCGTGGTTCGAAAGAAACGCGACCCGGTCGCCGGGAGAAAAGTCGCGCACGGTGGTTCCGACGGCCTCCACTCTCCCGACGCCTTCGTGGCCGAGTTCACCCGGTTCGCTGGGATAGGTGAACCACGGCATGCCCTTCCAGCGGGGAAGATTGGAGGCGCATACCCCGCATCCCTCCACCCGGATCAATAACCCGTCAACGGCGACCTCCGGAACCGGAACCTCCTTCAGTTCCAGCCGACCGGGCGCTGCGATCACTGCCGCAGACATCGTTTTGCCAACGGATGCGCGAGGGGGAGGAGGCGGTGGTGAAACGTTGGTCATGGGCAACGGCGGTGGATCGTTCGGACACCGGGCGGTGGATGCACGGACCTGAGGGAGTTTGCCGGATGGGGCGCTCAGGGGGCCGCCTCACAGCAGCTTTGTTCCTTCCGGCCGAAACTTCGCCGAGAGCGCCCTGATCCCCGAGCCGGGCACCTCATTCATTCCATGTCCAAGCGAATTCTCATCACCGGAGGCGGCGGATTTGTCGGCTCTCATTTGGCCGACGAACTTCTGGGCGGCGGCGATCATGTCCGCGCGCTCGACAACCTCTGCTCTCAAGTGCACGGGGAGTCCGCGCCGCGGCCTCCGTATCTTTCACGCGATGTCGAAATCCTCCGCGGCGACACCACCGATCCCCATGCCGTCTGGAAAGCGCTCGACGGTGTCGATGCCGTTGTTCACCTCGCGGCGGCGGTCGGTGTCGGACAAAGCATGTACGAGATCGAGCACTACACGCGGGTCAATGCCATCGGTACGGCGGTCCTGCTGGAGGCCCTGGCGAAACGTCCCGTCGGACGCCTCGTCGTCGCGTCCAGCATGAGCATCTACGGCGAGGGCGTCTATCGGACGCGCGACGGCCACCGTATTGAACCTGCGGGCCGGAGTGTGGAGCAACTGCGCGCGCGCGACTGGAACCTCCGCGATTCCGACGGCGCTTCCCTGCTTCCGCTTCCCACCCCGGAGTCGAAGTGTCCGGCGGTCCGATCGGTTTATGCCCTCTCAAAATATTATCAGGAACGTCTCTGCATGACGGTTGGGCCGGCGTACGGGATCCCGACGGTGGCGCTCCGGTTTTTCAACATCTACGGGACACGGCAGGCGCTCTCCAATCCCTACACCGGTGTGCTGGCCATCTTCGCCTCGCGTTTGATGAACGATCGGCCGCCACTGGTGAACGAGGATGGTGAACAACGCCGGGATTTTGTGAACGTGCGCGATGTCGTGCAGGCCTGCCGTCTCGCCTTGGATCACCCCGCGGCGGCCAACCAGGTCTTCAATGTCGGCAGCGGCCAAGCCCTTTCGATCCGCGAAGTGGCGGTGGCGATGGCAGCGGCGGTCGGCAAGCCGGAGATCGAGCCGGAGATCACCCAGCGGTTTCGCGTGGGCGACATCCGCAATTGTTTCGCCGATATCAGCAAGGCGACGCAGCTCCTCGGCTACCGTCCGACGGTTCGCTTCGAAGATGGAGTTCGCGAACTCGCGGGCTGGCTCGACAACCAAACCGCCGTCGACCGGGTGGACGCTGCGGCACAGGAATTGATCGCGAGGGGGCTTGCAGCATGATGTTCCGGTTTTCGCCCAAATCCGGTCATGCAGTGATCACCGGCGGGGCCGGCTTTGTCGGGGCCAATCTGGCCGATGAACTCCTCCGCCGCGGCGAGACCGTTGTCCTTCTCGACAACCTTTCGCGTCCCGGAGTCGATCGCAATCTTCGCTGGCTTTCAAGCCGTCATGAAAACGTGCGCCACGTGCGCGGCGACGTGCGCAATGCAGAAGCCGTCCGAGACGTGGTGCAAGGTGCTTCGTCGGTGTTTCACTTTGCCGCCCAGGTCGCAGTGACGACCAGTTTGGAAGATCCGGCGCTCGACTTTGCGGTGAATGCCCAGGGAACACTAAACGTTCTCGAGGCCGTGCGGACAACCAATCCGCACATTCCCGTTCTGTATACATCGACGAACAAAGTGTATGGCTGTCTGGATGAGATTCCGCTGCGCAAGGACGAGAACGGCTACGTCCCGGTGGATTCCCGGCTCCGATCCCTCGGCATCGACGAGTCTCGGCCGGTTTCGTTCCTAAGTCCCTACGGCTGCTCCAAGGGTGCGGCTGATCAATACGTGCTCGATTACGCCAGAAGCTTCGGGCTGGCGGCGGTTGTCTTCCGCATGAGTTGCATCTACGGCCCGCGGCAGATGGGAACCGAGGACCAGGGCTGGGTGGCGCATTTTCTCCGCAGTGTCCTGGAGAACGAGCGCGTCGCCATCTACGGCGACGGACTTCAAGTGCGTGACCTGCTCTTTGTCAGCGATCTGGTCGACGCCTTTCTCCTTGCCCGAGAATCCGCCGGACCGCTCGCCGGTCAGGCGTTCAACATTGGGGGCGGTCCCGCCCAGGCACTCAGTGTCGGTGCGGTTCTTCGCATGATCGGTGAAATTGAAGGCACCGAGCCGATCACCGAGCGCGGCGAATGGCGAATGGGCGACCAGCGGTATTACGTAACCAATTTCGCCGGGTTTCGAACTGCGACCGGATGGTCGCCGGTGATCGGCGTGTCGGAAGGCCTGCGCCGTCTTCACACCTGGCTGCGTCGGGCCCGTCCAAGGGTTCAGGGAACCCTCGTTGCCTGAGATGCAAGATCCGCGCCGCATACTCATGACGACCGACAGCGTCGGTGGAGTCTGGAACCACTCGGTCGAGCTGGCCGCCGGCCTGCAGGCGCTCGGTTGTGAGATCCATCTGGTCGTCTTCGGCGGGCGCCTTTCCGATGGCCAACGCCGGTTGCTCGACCTTTGCGGGCCGATGGCCTGCATCGAAAGTGAACTCCGTCTGGAGTGGATGGATCACCCATGGGACGATCTCGAAAGCGCCGCGGAGCTTCTGCTTTCGATCGCCCGCGCGTGCCAGCCGCACGTCATCCACCTGAACAGCTACGCGCTGGCGGCGAGGCCCTGGCCGGCTCCGATCTTGGTGGGCGCGCACTCGTGTGTCTGTTCGTGGTTCGAAGCGGTTCGTGGCGCATGTCCACCCACGGATTGGAACATTTATCGCCGCCGTGTGGCAGCAGGGTTGACGATGGCCGACGCCGTCGTGGCGCCGTCCCGTGCGATGCTGAATGCGGTGTCGCGCTGTAATGATGTGCCGCTCCGCGGTCAAGTGATACCAAATGGTTCGACGCCACTTGTCCCGGTTTCCGCGCTATCGCGGGAGGCATGGATTCTGACGGCCGGGCGGTTCTGGGATGAGGCAAAGAATCTTCAGGTGCTCGACGCTGCGGCGAAACGGACGAAATGGCGCGTCGCCGCCGCCGGGCCGGATACAGATCCGAGCGGGCGGAGTTCGGTCACTCCCGCCCACGTTGAGATGCTCGGGATCCTGTCACCCCAGGCACTCCGCCGCGCCATGTGTGCGGCCTCGATCTATGCAGCTCCGGCTCTCTATGAACCGTTCGGGCTTTGTGTGCTTGAGGCGGCGCAATGCGGATGTGCGCTGGTGCTTTCGGACATCCCGACATTCCGGGAAATCTGGGCCGGAGCAGCCGAGTTTGTCGATGCGCGCGACCCGGACGCCTGGCGACGTGCTTTAAACGGTCTCACGGACGATCCCATTCGCGTTGCCCGGCTCGCCTCGGCAGCCCGGAACCGGGCAGCCAGCCTCACGCGTGAGGCAATGGCTTCGGCCTATTTGCGCGCCTATGTTTCGCTCGGTGTCAGAGAATCGCTGCCCTTCGCCGCATGAAGATTGCGTTCTTTGGTTCCAGTCTCCTGTCGTCGTACTGGAATGGTGCCGCCACCTATTACCGCGGGATTATCAAGGCCCTGCACACACGGGGACACGCGGTGACCTTTTATGAGCCTGATGCCTATGAGCGACAAAGCCACCGCGACATCCAACCGCCGGAGTGGGCTGAGTCCATTGTCTATTCGCCGTCTGAGGATGCGCTCGGCCCGCTGTTGAAGCATGCGCGATCGGCCGACCTGATCATCAAAGCCAGCGGCGTGGGTGTTCTGGATGGATTTCTGGAGGCGGCTGTTCCCGCCCTGCGAACGCCGGAGAATGCGGTGGTTTTCTGGGATGTCGACGCGCCGGCGACGCTGGAGCGTCTGGCCGGAGATCCAGCCGATCCATTCCGCGAGCTGATTCCGAGATTCGATGCGATTCTGACCTACGGCGGCGGCGAGCCGGTCGTCACAGCTTACGCGTCTCTGGGAGCGCGCTGCTGTGTACCGATTTACAACGGGCTGGATCCGGAAACACACCATCCGGCCCCGGCAGACGAGCGATTTGCCGCCGACCTGGCCTTTTTGGGAAACCGCCTGCCGGACCGCGAGAGCCGGGTGGAGGAATTCTTTCTGCGGGCGGCCGAGAACGTTCCGGAATCGTCCTTTCTGCTGGCGGGAAGCGGCTGGGAAGACAAGCCGGCGCCACCGAACGTCCGGCGTCTGGGCCACGTCGGCACGGCCGATCACAATGCATTCAATCGGAGCGCGCGGCTCGTCCTCAATGTCAGCCGCTCGAGCATGGCCCGCTTCGGATTCTCCCCTGCCACGCGGGTCTTTGAAGCGGCCGGTGCCGGTGCCTGCCTGGTCACCGATTCGTGGCAGGGCATCGGGACGTTTTTTGAACCGGGCCGTGAAATCCTGGTTGCTGACGGAGCGCAGGACGTCGCGGACTTTGTAGCGAACACGCCCCAAACCGAAGCGGTCGAGATCGGACGGCGGGCCCGGCAACGCGCATTGGGCGAGCACACCTACGCCCACCGGGCCGATCAGTTTGAAAGGGTCTTCGCCTCATGAATCTGGCCGTCATCGGACTCAGCATCACGTCGTCCTGGGGAAACGGGCACGCGACGACTTATCGAGCGCTTCTCCGCGATTTTGCACGCCGCGGCCACCGGGTCGTTTTCTTCGAAGACAACAAACCCTGGTATTCGGCGCACCGGGACCAAGTTGCGATCCCAGGCGTCGAGATCATTCTCTACAGTGGACCGGATGATCTCGCGGCAAACCACGTCGACACGATCGCCGGTGCGGACGCAGTGATCGTTGGATCTTACGTGCCCGACGGACAGCTTGTCGGCGATTGGGTGCTTCGGACCGCACGGGGGGTGCGGGCGTTCTACGACATCGACACGCCGGTCACTCTCGAAGCCGTTTGCAACGACGAGTGCGCGTATCTTCGTCGCGGCCAGATCGCGGAGTATGATCTCTACTTTTCGTTCACCGGCGGACCAATCCTCGATCGCCTCGAGAAGGAGTTCGGCAGTCCGGCAGCCATAGCGCTCTATTGTGCAGTTGATCCGGGTTCGTATTTCCCGACCGGGACCGAGCCGTCCTGGGACCTGGGTTATCTGGGCACGTTTGCCCCGGACCGCCAGCCGGGGCTGGAGCGATTTTTACTCGAACCCAGTCGTCGGTGGGCCGGAGGCCGCTTCGTCGTGGCTGGCTCGGGCTACCCCGAGGACATGGAATGGCCGGAGGGCGTGCACCGGATTTCGCACTTGCCGCCAGCTGGTCATCGGACGTTTTATGGAGCACAGCGCTTCACATTGAACCTAACCCGTGCCGCGATGGTGCGGGCGGGCTTTTCACCGAGCGTGCGGTTGTTTGAGGCGGCTGCGTGCGGAGTTCCGGTGATCACCGATCGCTGGGAGGGACTGGATACTTTCTTTGAACCGGGCCGCGAAATCCATGTCGCGGCGACCACCGACGACGTCCTTCAGATTCTCCACGATCTTCCGTCGGCCGAGGCGCGCTCGATCGGCCGACGGGCGCTTGCGCGCGTGGAGGAATCCCATACCTCGGCGCACCGGGCTGCGGAATTGGAGTCTTACCTCACCCCCGTCCTTGCATGAACAAACCCATCCGTACTGGAATCATTGGCGCAGGGAACTGCGCGTCCGCCCTCGTCCAAGGTATCGAATTTTACCGCGAGGCGGCCGACGACGACTTTGTTCCGGGCATGATGCACGTGAACCTCGGCGGTGCGCATGTTTCCGATGTGGTGTTCTCCAGCGCGTTTGACGTGAGCGCTCATAAAGTCGGCCGCGACCTCGCGGAGGCGATTGCGGCGGCACCGAACAATACCCGGCTCTTCGCCACCGTTCCGCCCTTGGGAGTGGAAGTCCAGAGGGGACCGACACTCGACGGGTTGGGACGGTATTTGCAGAAGGAAGTGCCCGAGTCGCCCGCGGATCCGGTGGACGTGGTGCGGATTCTCCGGGAAACCGGCACGGAGGTGCTGGTGTCGTATCTGCCGGTTGGCTCGGAAGAAGCGACGCGATTCTACGCGTCGTGTGCACTGGAGGCCGGGTGCGCATTCGTGAATTGCGTGCCGGTTTTCATCGCCTCCGACACCGGCTGGCAGCAACGGTTTCACGCGCGCGGGCTTCCGTTGATTGGCGACGACATCAAGTCTCAGGTCGGTGCGACCATCGTCCACCGTGTCCTGACGGATCTCTTCCGCAAGCGCGGCGTCCGCCTTGATCGCACGTATCAGCTGAACTTCGGCGGCAACAGCGACTTTCTGAACATGCTGGAACGCGAGCGTCTGGAGTCGAAGAAGATTTCAAAAACCCAGGCGGTCACCAGCCAGCTTGGTCATCCGATGCGCGCGGCCGATGTTCATGTGGGGCCGAGCGATCATGTGCCGTGGCTGGAGGACCGCAAGTGGTGCTACATCCGCATGGAAGGCACGGCGTTCGGCGGCGCACCTCTCCAGTGCGAGGTGAAGCTCGAGGTCTGGGATTCGCCGAATTCCGCCGGCGTGGTGATCGACGCGATCCGCTGTTGTGGGCTGGCATTGGAGGCCGGCATTGGCGGTGTGCTTGGCGGACCGTCATCGTATTTCATGAAATCACCACCCGAACAATCCACCGACGACGAGGCCCGCGTAGCGGTGGAAGCGTTTGTGCAGCGCCATGGCCGGGCCCCGGCGCATGAGACGGAGGGCGTTTCATGAATTCCGCCAGTGTGGATTTGGAGAGCGAGATTCGTCGGCTTGGCCCGTGGTTTCACAATATGAACCTGGAGGGTGTTTGGACCGCGCCGGAGCATTTTCTGGGAAACTATCCGGAAATCAAGTGGCGCCAGTTTGCCGAAGCCATTCCGGACGACCTCAGTGGCCGCACGGTATTGGACATCGGCTGCAATGCCGGATTCTACGCCATTGAAATGAAGCATCGCGGCGCAGATCGTGTCGTGGCGATCGATTCAGACCCACGCTACCTCGAGCAGGCCCGACTGGCGGCGGAGGTGAAACATGTCAACATCGAGTTCCGCAATCTCACGGTCTACGAAGTGGCCGATCTCGGGGAATCCTTTGATGTCGTCTTGTTTATGGGCGTCTTTTACCACCTCCGCCATCCGCTCCTTGCCCTCGACCTCATCCGGGAGCATGTCGCGCGCGACATGCTGGTTTTCCAATCGATGCAGCGGGGGAACGAAGAGGTTTCCCCGATCTTGGTCGATTACCCGTTCAGCGAGAAGGCTGTTTTTGAAGCGCCCGGCTTTCCCCTCCTGCATTTTGTGGAGCATCGCTACGCGGGCGATCCGACGAATTGGTGGATTCCGAACCGCGCCGCGGTCGAAGCCATGCTGCGGAGCGCGGGATTCAAGATCTGCAACCATCCCGAAGAGGAAGTCTACATCTGCCGTGTCGGAGGGGTGACAACATGATCGAGGCCGTGATGCTCTGGAATGAGCCGAACAACAAGTCGCATTGGGATCCCGAGCTGGACCCGCAATGGGACCGGTTCGCGGACATGGCCCGACGGGCGGGCGGGGCCATCGGGCGGCAGGTTCCCGGGCTCCTTCGCGTGCTCGGGGGAATTTCGCCCATCGATCCGGGGTTCGTTCGCCGGTTGGAGGACCGCGGCGTTCTGGAGAACGTTGATGCGATCGCCGTGCACGGATTCCCATTGGATTGGAATCATTGGCCGATCAACGAGTGGCCCGCGCGGCTCGCTGAAATTCAGGCGGTCACGCATCTGCCGGTGTGGGTCACGGAAGCCGGCGTCTCGAGCTTCGGTGCCGAGGAGGTTCAGGAGTTTGGATTGCGCCGGACGGCCGAGCTCCTCGCCGGCCGCGTGCCCCGGGTTCATTGGTACAGCCTTTATGACCTGCCGCGGGACTGGCCGGCGACGACGCGTCACCGGGAGGCGGAGGGATCCTCGTATTACCGTCACTTTTACATGGGCCTTCTCCGTGAGGATGGAAGCCCAAAGCGGGCTTTGGAGCACTTTGCCAGGCTGACACCGGACTTTGGAATCTGCCAGTGGTTCCACTTCGAAGACCCGCGGTTGGATGACGCGGTGAAGTGGCTTCGCCGACTGGGCGTTCGCCATCTTCGCACGGGCCTGAGCTGGGCCGACCGATTTCGACCGGGTGCAATCGAGTGGTTTGACCGCCAGATGGAAGCGCTTTCGGAGTTCGAAACGACCGTCACTTTTTGCTTCACGCCCGAGCACCTCGGACTCGCGCCCCATCACACGAGCCCACCCCGCGATCCGGACGCCTTCGTCGAGTTTTGCTGTGAAATGGTGGACCGCTATGCGTCCGCCACGGCGGCCACTTGATCAGTTGTCCAGGCTGCGCGCGTTTCCGTGAAGATGACGGAGCGGAGCGGGCGGTCGAGGAGAACGCACGGAGTCGCGGACGCGTGCATCAAGTCCAAAGTCGCGGGCCTTGCACATCAACGAAGCAATTTCCGAAACGGTGAGATCTTTCAGAAGGCGTGATCCCGATTCGGTCAAGATGAAGTCCTGAATGCATTCCGCCGGGGCGCGGTCGTCAGTGCGAAGAAATTCCGCAATCTCAAACAAGAGATCACGAAATGCCCGGGTCCATTCGAACAGCCCGTCGCCCGCCGGGATCACCCATCCCATGGGCACCAGCTTTTCGCGGAGGAGGCTCGTCCACCGGTCAGATTCACTGCTTTCTTCCGCGCACTCCGATTGCATGCCTGCCGATTCGTCTCCCATAACAGACACGTCCGCAACCCGAGATCGGCGTCAGGCGGCAACCCGATGTTGGAGGCTTTCACGTCGGACGACATTGCTTCGAACCAAGAAAAAATATGACTTTCCTGCCAGACGCCCGTTCAGCCATCGTCTGAGACGGCGGTCGGGGTCGCTGGAGTGATACCGGCCCCGAGTTTCAGGACGGCCCGCACGCGTGCCGACGCGAATAGAAGTGTTTAACAATGTCCTCCGAATCTGAGAACCAAAATGCCGAGGGCACGGAGAATCCGTCCGAGCAACTCCAGCGCGCCATTTTCAATGCCATTCCGGAGCAGATCGCCGTGGTGGACCGCAAGGGTGTCATCCTGAGGACGAATGCGGCGTGGAAGCATTTCATGAACTCCCCGATGGCTGCGATCGGCGCCATCGATGGAGCGTCCAACTATTTGAAAGCCTGTCGCGAGCAGACCGGGCGCGACACCCACTCCCTCCGCGAGGCTGCGGATGGTGTCGAATCCGTCTTGTCGGGATCGGTCGGCCATTTCCAAGCGCAGTATTGTCGCCCCGGGGCGCCCGAAGGCGGCCGCTGGTTTGCGCTCACGGCCACGCCGCTACCTGGGGGCGGAGCCGTGCTGATCCATGAGGACGTTACGGCCAGGCGGCGAATGGAACTGGAAATCCTGGGAATCAGCGAGTACGAGCGACGCCAACTCGGGCGGGAGTTGCATGACGGTCTCTGCCAGGTGCTTGGCGGGATGGTCCTGTCGATTGCTGTTCTTGCCGGATCGCTCAAGAAGCGGGGAGTTCCGGAAGGCGAGGAAATGGCCCACCTCGTTGAGGTTGCGAAATCCGCCACCCAGCAGGCGCGGGAGCTCTCCCGGAGTTTGCATCCGGTCGAACTTGACCGGCAGGGATTGGCGGCCGCGCTTCAGGAACTCACTGAACGGCACGACGGCGAGGTCCGTTGCGAGTTCTATTGCCCGCGCGAGGTGTCCGTGTCCGACGGCATGATCGCCGTATCGATTTACCGGATCGGCCAGGAAGCCGTGGTCAACGCTCTTCGGCATGCCGAGCCCCGCTTGGTGCGCGTGAGTCTTTTGGAGCGCCACGGTTGCATTGTCCTGCGCGTTGAGGACGACGGAAAAGGATTTGTCGGCGCGGATGCGAATCCCGAACTCGGAATGGGGCTTCGAATCATGGAATATCGCGCCGGCGCGGTCGGAGCCCGCCTGAAAGTACGGAGCACTCCGGGCGGCGGCACCCGCGTTTCTTGTATTCTCCCGCAAACCGAAGAGGCGTGAGCTCACGACCCGGTTCGAAACGCAGAACGCCCGGCTCGCTGGTTGAGCCGGGCGTCCGTTCCCTTTGGGGTGGTCCGTCGCCTCAGGGAGTAGTCGTGCCTGTGCCGCCGCCGGCTCCGGTACCTCTTGCGCCCGTGCCCCCTCCGCCGGTGCCGGTTGCGCCGGGGTTGGCACCGGTGGTGCCCGGGGCCGTGCTGCTATCGCCGCCCATTGTTCCCATGCTGGGTGTTGGCGTCGGAGTGGTCAAATTGTCGGTTCCGCGGCCGTTCCCCGCGTTGTCGCAGGCGGAGAGAACGAAAGCAGCGGCCAATAGTGTGGCAATGGTGAGCTTTTTCATGGGTTGCAGGTTTCATCCGGGATTCGCCCCTCGTGCTGTCCACCGCCCTCCGGTTCCAGCCTGAGGCAGGCTTGGGGCGGCCTGCCGGGCTTGAGCAGAATTGGCAAAAGGTGGGTTCCACGCCTTTCAGGGCGTCACCCGATTGTGCGTCGCCGGGATCACGCGCAAAGTCCCGGTCACCATGAAATGGAAGTATCCTCCCCGCCACTTGCCGGCCTCGTTCGAGCTGCAGTCCGGCGAATCGAACCGCCGGCGACTGGCGCGGCTGCTCCGCCAGATGCTGCGCGGAGAAGTCACATTCCCCGGGAGCGGCATTGTGAAACGTCGGGCCTCAAAAAACCCGGCTTGAACACCATGAACTCGCGTGAACAAAAGATTGCGGAGATCGCCCGGCGAATCTACGAGGAAGAGGGACGTCCCGAAGGACGTGCCGCTGAGCATTGGGCCCGGGCCGAAAAGATGGTGGATGAGAATTGGGACGGCTCGATCTCCGACACGCCGCCACCCGAGGCATCCGGAGAGGATTTTCGCTGATGATCCCAAGGGCTCCGCTGGACGCGGTGTCGACGCCGGCTTTGTTGGCGACGGTGCAGGGCTCTCGTTGCGGATGCCCCGTGGCCGTGGACGCCGGCCTTCTGGGTATGAAATCTCCTGGACCAATGGCACACGATCGGAAGGTTGCGGTTCTGACGGCTGTTGGCTTCGATGAAGCGCATGTCCTGATTGTCCAGGCCGAGGCGACGCGGTCCGGACTTCTTGTCAGCCTGGCTCATCCCGCAAGGACCCGAACACCCGGCGAACGGCAGGTCCATGTGTCACTGGCCGAGGCAAGCGAGGAAAACTACGCCGCTTTGGTTGTTCCGGGCGGCATCGTCCACTGCGATGCCCTTCGCGATGATGCCATGGCCGTCGAGTTTGTTGGGGCCTTCATCGAAGCGGAAAAACCGGTCATCATGATCGGCCACGCGGTTTGGCTGCTCGTGGAATCCGGCCACGCGCGCGGACTTCGGCTCTCCGCCCCCCGGTCGATCCGCACGGATCTGGACCATGCGGGTGCGATCTGGACCGGAACGCCCTGGACACTCGACGGACGGGTCGGGTCGTGTGCCGGAGCCGACGGCATCGCCAGTGCCGTTCGCGAGGTCGTTGCCTCCGCGGCAGCCGCGTGACGTCCGAGCCGGAGACCAACGGCAGCCTGCCGAGCGCCTGGATGCCGCTGCCGGGCGTCACGCTTCGGTTTCTCTCCGACATCGGGCCGGGTATTCGACGGATCAAGCGTGGGGAAAGCTTCGTTTTTCTCCCACCGCGGGGACAACGCGTGACGAAAACCGACCGGCTCCGGATCCGGCATCTGGCGATCCCGCCGGCATGGACCGATGTGTGGATTTCACCGCATGCGGACAGTCATCTTCAGGCGACGGGACGCGATGCCAGAGGGCGAAAGCAATACCGCTACCACGACGACTGGCGCCTCCACCGGGAGACGACGAAGTTCGAAAAGCTTCCCGAATTCGCCCGGGCGCTTCCGGCGTTACGGAAGCAGGTGCGGAGCGATCTCGCCGGCATCGGGATGACCCGCGAGCGCGTTCTGGCGACCGTCGTCCAGCTCCTGGATAAAACGCTGATTCGCGTCGGCAACGACGAGTATGCGCGCGAAAATCATTCCTACGGGCTGACCACACTCCGCAACCGCCATGCCCGCGTGCAGGGATCACACATTCATTTTTCCTTCCGCGGAAAATCCGGGAAGCAGCACGAGATTGACCTCAACGATCCCAAGCTTGCCCGCATTGTCCGCCGCTGTCAGGAACTCCCGGGACAGGAACTGTTCGAATTTGTCGATGGTGACGGAAAGCCGCATCCCGTCGGTTCCGCGGATGTGAACGATTATCTGCGACGCCTGACCGGCTCCGACTTTACGGCGAAGGATTTCCGGACCTGGCACGGGACAAATCTCGCATTGAATGCCCACGCCTCCGGCGAATACCCGCCGGGTTCGCGGAACCGCGTGGTCGCGATCGCCAAACACGTCGCCTCGGCGTTGGGAAACACGCCAGCCGTCTGCCGGAGGTCATACATTCATCCGGCCGTGATCCACGCGTGCGAGAAACGGCTTCCCATCCCGCCCCCGCCTCCGCGGCCGACCGGGCTCTCCGCCGACGAGCGCCGCACACTCTCGTTTCTGGAAAGTTTGCAACGGCCAAAAGTGCGGCACCGCCGCGGGACGAATCCCGACCGATCCAAGAAGGAACATGCCTGACGTTACTCTGGAAACTGCCACGGATCCGCTCTCACCCGATATGCGGGTCGTCATCAAATACTCGGTCGAGGTCGAAGGCCTGCCGGTCTATCAGGAGACTTATGATGCCCGCGGTCTGGCCCGGGAACTCGAGGCCGATCGCGAGCGCTTCACGCAGCTTTGGCTGCGCCGGGCAGAATGCGCGATCCGTTGTCTGGAGGCGGATTGCTTTTCGGCCCGCCTGACGAAGTGCCTCGCGCAGGGCGTGCCCGACCAGCCACGGAGCGCCTGACGATCTGCCCGGATGCGTGACGTCCTGATTGTCGGCGGAGCAACGTCGGGATTGAGCGCCGCGCTGGTGCTCGGCCGTTGTCGACGATCGGTTTTGGTCTGCGACGCCGGTCGTCCCCGGAATCGATTCTCCCGCCACATGCATGGATTCTTGAGCCGGGACGGGATCGCACCTTACGAATTCCTGCGGATCGGGCGCGAGCAACTGACCGCTTATCCGGATATTGAATTTCGGACCGCCACGGTGGATGCGATCGAACGCCGGGACCGTCACTTCGCCGTACGGATCGACGACGGGACCGACGTTCTGACGCGGATGGTTTTGCTGGCGACGGGCGTCGTTGATGAACTTCCGGAGATTCCCGGGCTGGCCGACTTTTACGGCGTGAGCGTGCACCACTGTCCGTACTGCGACGGCTGGGAACACCGCGATGAACCGATCGCCGTTTTCGGGAGGGCGCGTGCGGCTGCCGAAATGGCGCAGGAGATGCTCGGCTGGACGCGCGATATCGTTGTCTGCACCCACGGAGAGCCGCTGGGCGGCGAGGACGCCGAATTACTTCGGAAGATTCGCGTTCCGGTTCGCGATCAAGCAATCCGTGAACTGCGGGGATCGGCCGGCGTTTTGGAGGAAATCGTTTTCGAAGACGGATCGACAATCGCGCGAAAAGCCCTGTTCTTTTCTACCGCCCAGCACCAGCAGACGGAACTCGCCCAAGGGCTGGGTTGCACGCAGGATTCGGACCGGCTGATTGAATGTCACGATGGCGTCCGAACGAGCGTTCCGGGAGTTTTCGCCGCGGGAAATACATCGACCGGTCTGCAGTTGGCCATCGTCGCCGCCGCCGAGGGAGCGAAAGCCGCCTGGGCCATCAACCAAGCCCTCCTCGCAGAAATCGGACCGGCGTTTTGAATCCGCGGCGATCCCGCCACGCGATCCGATGGCACGATGAAACGAACCGCTGCCGAGCTGCCGGAGCCACCCCGCAGGAGCCGTACGGTGGCGCGGGTCACCCGGCCGTTCACGCGCCGCGCCGGGCGGACGTTCCACTTTGCGTTTGTGCTTTTCCTCGTGGTCGTGGTCACCAGCTTGTTCTTGGCAGTGATCTGGCCGTTTGCCCAAGCGCTCCTTTTGGGCGCTCTGCTCACCGGCCTCAGCAACCCGATCCACCGCCGTCTGCTGGTGTGGACAGGGGGACGCCGCAATCTCTCCGCGGCCTTGTCCCTTCTGGTGGTTTTCCTGCTGATCGTGGGTCCGGTGAGTGCCTTGGTCGGATTGGTCGTGCGGCAGGCGTTGACGATCAGCGAGCAGGCCCTCCCCTGGATGCAATCGCTATTCGAGGCCTCCGGCCCGGCGGACCTCCGCCATTGGCTCTTCAACAATTTTCCATGGATGGCGACGTTCCTCCCGGAGGAGGAAGAATTTGTCAAAAACGTCACCGCGGCGGCGCAGGCGGCCGGGAGCTACATGGTGACGGGAGTTTCGGCATTCACCGCCGGAACGGCCACGTTCATCCTGAACGCCTTTATCATGTTCTACGCGATGTTCTTCTTTTTCCGGGACGGCCGGAGAATCCTCTCCACCATTCTCTCGTGGCTGCCGCTGGGCGATCAGGAGGAGGGATCGATGGTCGAGCGCTTTGCGTCGGTGACCCGCGCCACCATCAAAGGAACGCTGCTCATCGGCTTCATCCAAGGCGCGCTCGGCGGGCTCGGTTTTTTCTTCGCCGGAATCGAAGGCGCGGCCTTCTGGGGGGCTGTCATGATGGTTCTTTCGGTGTTGCCAGCTGTCGGGGCGGCGCTGGTGTGGCTTCCGGCCGTCATTTGGCTCTACCTTTCGGGTGAAGTGTGGAATGCATCATTGCTCGGTGCCTGGTGTTTGTTGGTTGTGAGCACGATCGACAACATCATCCGACCGCCTTTGGTCGGCCGCGACGCGCGCATGCCGGATCTGATGATCCTCGTTGGCACCTTGGGCGGACTTTATCTCTTCGGGCCGATCGGATTCATCATCGGGCCAATGGTCTGCGGCTTGTTCCTCACGGCGATGGAAATCTACGCCGCGGTTTTCCGGAACATCCTCGTGCCGGCAAAATCGATCGATCCCTCCGCAACTCCTTAATCTAAGCGGTCAAAACGCCACGCCGATCGCGAAGTGAAAGGCCCCGACCGGTTCACCCTCCCGGCGGTCCGGGTTGAATCCATAGTCAAAACGAACGGCTCCCACCGGGAGATTGTATCGCAATCCGGCTCCGACCGCCGGGCGGAGATTCTCCAATCCGAAATCCTTCGCCTCGGGAATCACGTTGCCGGCGTCAGCGAAGACCGCGCCCTGGAGGTCGCCCCAGATCGGAAACGTGTATTCCACGTTGAACACCGTGAAAGCCTGCCCTCCTACCGGATATCCGATCCGATCCTTGGGTCCGAGCGTGAGTTCCGGAAAACTCCGCACCGTCGATGCACCGCCATTGAAAAACCGCTCGTCGATCGGCAGACCGTCGCCCAGCGGCGCGATCACCCCGGCCCGCGCTCCAAGGGCGAGCGAACTGCGCTCGGTAATGGGCAGATAGATCGAAAGCCGCGCGGTGCCACGAACATAGCCGACGGGCTGCCATTCCCCGGGCGCGAGTTCCGCCGAGGTTTCGAAAATCCATCCACGGGTCGGCAGCACCGGATTGTTGCGATAGTCGAGTGTCTGCGAGATGCCGGCCGAGATGACGGAATAATTCCGCCGGCCGACCAGTTCCTCGGGGCGGATCTGGACATCCGTGATTTGCACCGTGCGACCGCTCGCAAAGAGACTCACCCGCCAGTGGTCGGTGAATGATCGGCTGACTTCGGGTCGGAATCCAAATTCCTGTTTCGTGTAACCCAGCAAACGCGCGGAGACCGCATAGGCCCGCAGCTTGAGTGAGTAATCGGACTCGAGGAACCACGGGTCGGTGAAGCTGATCTCGCCGGTTCCGCCACGTTGGTTGATCTCGGCGCGAATCGCGAGCGGCCGTCCCGTGCGGAGGAAGTTCAGGTCGCGATAGGACGCACTCAACGTCCCGCCGAAGAACGTCGAATAGCCGATCCCGATTCCAAATTCCTTCGGCTTGGCCTCCTCCACCTCCACGATCAATCGAACGTGACCGCCCTCCACAGCCTCCGGCGTGATCCGCAGGTTCCGGAACAAGCCGGTTTGCAAAAGTGTTCGATGGGCCGCGTCCAGTCGCTTGGGATCGTAAGTCGTCCCCGGCAGCCGACGCAGCCGGTTCCAGATGAAGATCGGACGCACATCCTGAGTACCACGGATGTGGACTTCGCCGAACTCATGCTGCTCGCCGGGGTTGATCAAAAAATCGACCGGAATAGCGCCTCCCCGCGCTGATTCGGGATTGGCATCCGCGGTAACCGTTGCGGCAAAATAGCCGGCCAGCCGGTATTGGTCTTCGATCACGCGACGGGCGGCATCGACTCGACCGGGTGTGAAGATTCCCTCGGTCTGCTCGGCGACGACATCCCGCAGCCGGCTTTCAGGCAGCGGGCCGGCCCCTGAGAACGTCACGTCGCCAAAACGATACGAGATGCCCTCCCGGACCGGCACGCTCACGGACGCGACCAGACCGTCCCGCGAAACCCGGATATTCGGCGGCCCGACTTCGGCATTCAGGTATCCTTCCGAGGCATACAACCGCTGGATCAAATCCACGCCGGTACCAATGTCCGCCTCGACAAATGGCAGCGCAACATCCTCGCGAATCTGCGGAAACCGCTCCCGCGTCGGGCCAAGGAGGTAGTTTCGCAATTCCTCGACGGTGTGGGCGGAGGCACCCGGAAACGAGGTTTCACCGACCGTTGTCCGTCGACCCTCGCGAATCCGCAATTGCAAGACCCACGGACCGGTGATGCGAGGATCGACTTCGACCTCCGGAAATCCCTGCCTTCGATAGAACGTCTCCAGCGCGAACGCGGTATCGAACGCCCCGGGTTCGTCGAGCCCGTATTCGCCGATCGTTTCGCTCTCCAAAACGAGCGCCTCGCGGAGGGTCCGCTCGGGAAGGGAGGCATTTCCCTGAAAAACCAACTCAAGCCGGCCATCGACCTCCCGCCTTGTTTCAACCGGCGGAAGCTGGTCGGGCACGGCGGCCGAATCGCGCTCAGGTGGCGCATCCGTCTGGGCGAGCGCGAGCATCGGAGCCAACAGGAGGAACAGCGCCCTCTTCATCGGAAGCGAATCAAATAGCGCACCTGGCCCTGCACGTTTCCGCCCACGTCCACGCCGCCTGTCAGCACGACCTGTTCGGACAACGGAATGCCCACCTGTGCCGATTGCTGACCCGTGCGCGGGTCGGTCGCGCCGGCTTCGAACTGGACCCGGTTCAGAAACGACTCGTCGTCCGGCGGCGGGCGGTTGCGCTGAAAGAGCGCACGGTAAGCCCGCTGCAAGCCCAGGATCGCCGCCCGTCCGGCGAGCGCATTGGGATCGTTGCCCAACTCGTTCGTCGTCATCCCGGTCGCCATCAACGTCACCACCTCCGATTGCGGCAGCGGCGGATTGCTTGTGAACAACGCCTCCGGATCGTTCGCCGTTCCCGTGACCAAAACATTGACCTCGTATTCGCGAATGGTGGAGCGCCCCTGGATATTGAGCTGCGGGACAAACGGATCCTGCCGCGTGAAAAACACCTGGCCATTCTCGATGCGCAGACGACTGAAAGGCAGCGACGTCACCAACTCCTCAATGGTCACCGTTCCTTCCATCCAGGGATTCAGCCCGGTTCCCAGCAAGCGGAGATCCATGATCACGCGGCCGTTCGCGAGGTTTCCCTGGATGCGAAACGGATCCGCCGTGCGGATCGCGAGATCGAACCGCCAGTCACGCAGCGGCGGGTCCGGAAAGCTCACCACCAGTGGTTCTGCGGGCGGCTGCGGAGCCGGGCGGCCCGGAAGTCCGATCGGCAGGATTTCGATGTTCCGGAAGAACCGGCTGCGCGTGACCCAGACTGTGCCGGACACGGTCGATTGAGCCAGCGTGCCGTTTACCCGCACATCCGATGAAATCCGCGCGGTGATGTCATCGTTCCGGAGGACGAGCAAATTTCCCGCGCGGAGACGAATGTCGAGGGCCGGATTGTCCAAGGGCGCGATGCCGATCGTGCCGCCCACGTCAAAGTAGCCGCCAGCACTCGAACCCGTGAGCCTCTGGATCGTCACCCGCTCGCCATCCAAATCGATTCGCGCCGTGACCCCACCCACCGGCGGCAGGGACGAATCCGCCATGCGGATGCCGCGAATGTTCGCCTCGACCCGGCCGGAAGCCTGCGGCCGGGCGACCGTTCCGACGATGCGCGCGTCGACCGATGCGGTTCCTTCAATCCGCCGAATTGCCGGGACGATCCGGCCGATGACGTCGAGTTGGGAGGACGGCAGGTTGGCCCGGATATCGAGCGGGGTTTCGGGATCGACTTTTCCGTTCTGAACGATGGCGGGAACGTCGAATGGAACGCGTCCGGCGACGGTGAGCGGCCGGAGCGGCGGCTGGCGCACCCCCACGTCGAGCGTCGCCGCCTTGTTCTGAAGATCGATGCGAACATCGGCCGAGGCCGGCTGCAAATCCTTCACCGCTGCGGACCGCAGACCGGCGGCGTTGAGGCGAATCTGGGCCTCGGGATTCTCCAATGTGCCTCGCACGTCCACCGAGGCGTTGAGGCGTCCGGTCACCGGCGGTTCCTTGATGCCGATCTCATCAAACAAACGCCGTAGGTCGAAGTCGTCTGCGCGCAGCGCGACTTCCACCGGTTCCTGAAGCGGAACCTGCGGAGCCGAGGGATTCAAACGTAACGGAACCGACGCCGTGCCTTGAAAAGCCGGCTTCTCGCGCAGCGTGACCTCCAGACGCGGCACCGACACCCGTCCCGCCGTCCAGAACAAACTCAGGCCCGCGCGGACGCCGGATGCCGCAAAGGTCACGTCGGGAACATTGATGAATTCCGGTGCATACGATCCGCCGGTCGACGCGCTGGCACCATCGACCGTATCGAACCTCGCCTGGTCGAGGTCCACACCGAACGATCCGGAATGAAGCATCGGCCGGACTTTACCCTCGCCCGCCCACCAGGCTGCCAGTTGACCGCCGACCGGTTTTCCTCCCGCAAGGTCTTGGAAGATCGAAAGGTCGCCCAGTTGGGCATCGATCCGGCCCGCGTATTCCTGTTCGCCGTCGAGTTGGAAACGGCCCTGCGCGGAGATCAGATTGTTTTCGGAAATGCGGACCGCGAGGTTTTCCAAAGTGGCCAGATTTCGGACGACCCGCGCCGTCGCGCGGACCGCCTCGACGTCGAGTCCGGCGGCGGCAATCCGGCCGGCGTCGACTTGCAGGACGGCGTCCAGCGTCTCCTCCCGGTACGAACCGCTTCCCAGTACGGTGGCCCATCCGGCGATCGGGACTTCCCCGGCCGGGATGTTCGAAAGGGCGTCGGCGCGCGCGGAAAATTCGAAGTCCGCATCCGTGCGGTTCCAGCCCTGCATGTCGGCCGGAAGACTGGCCCGGGCTTTCAGGGCAACGGCGTTGGTGGCTCCCACGCCGGCCCAAAGAGAGACGATCGCCTGACCATCATTCAAATGGCCATGGAGAAACACCGGTCCAGCTTCCTCGCCTTCCCACACGATCGAGTCCACCTGAGCGCCGACTTGTCCGGTCCACGTGGCCGGCCGCTCGATCTCGCCGGCCATCACCACGTCGAACCGCGTCAACGCTCCTCGCAGCGGGATCGAGGGATCGATGGCCGTCAGAATCGGCTCGAACCCGGCATCGGAAACGGACGCTTTCAGATCGAAGCGATTTGTCGCATTGAGGTCCTCGATGCGAAGGCGGAGGTCGACCGCGGCATCGAGTACGTCCCCCGCGAGGCCGGCGGCGAGCACGTTTTCGTCGAGTCGGGAAAGATCGAGCTCGAATTCCCGGAGGGTGGCCAGTGGCGGGAGCGAGAAGTCGGTGAGGACGAGGTGGCGATCGTGAAACCGGGTCGCGGCCGCGATGTCCTTCCAGCCGCCGAGGCCGGGGAGTGCGAGTCGCACGATCCGAAGCCCGCCCGGCTGATCCGGAAGCAAACTGAAGTGCAGGCCCTCGATGACCGTGTCGCCGTCCTTTGCATGCACGATAACGTTCACGTTCACGATGCGCAGGATTTCCGGGAACAGGGCCGGGAATTTGAACTGCTGGGGCTTTTTCTCCTTGTCCGGCGGCAGCGGTTCTTCGAGCGTGATCTCGACGAACACGTCCTGCACCTCCACCAACTCCAAAAACGCCGGCATTCCGCGGCGCACCAGATCGACCAGACTGTAACGAAGCCGGAGGGCACCGATCTCGAGCCTTTGGACCGGACCCTGTTCGGTCGGCACGGCTCTCAGATTTTCAATCTCCAGCGTGGTGAAAATCGATCCGTCGATCTCGTATCGAAGTTCGAGATGTTGTTGCTCGGCGGCGCGGACAATGAAATAGCGCGTGCCTTCGAAAACCAGCGGACGGTGGAAGACCACCAGAAGCAGGATCAAAGTCAGGAAAGCCGCAGCGAGCCACCGCAGCCAAAGCCGCAGGCGGGGGTGCCGATGTTCAGTTTTTTGTTCCAGAACCCAGAGTTCGCGTCCCGGCCTTCGTTCGCGCTTCCCTGTCACCAGCCGTCCATTTGACCGCCGGTGCGCGATCCGATGAACCATGGACAAAATGCCCGGCCAAACTTTGCTCGAGGCGTCCCCGGCGATGTTCCGCGACGGATACGAGTTCATCTCGAAACGTTGCGAACGCTACGGAACCGACATCTTCGAGACGCGCGTGATGCTGCAGAAGACGATCTGCATGCGCGGGTCCGGGGCCTCGCGCCTGTTCTACGATCCGGATCGTTTTGTGCGCGAAGGCGCCGCCCCAGGACGGTTGCGATGGACGCTCCTCGGGACCCACGGCGTGCAGAATCTCGACGGCGAACAACATCGGCGACGAAAGAATCTCTTCATGGAAATGATGGAACGCGCGTCGATCGAACGCATCGCGGAAATCAGCCGGGACAGGTGGGTACAACGGGCAACGACGTGGCCGGCCCGCCGCCGCATCAAGTTGTTCGATGAGGCCTCGGTGGTTCTCTTCGACACAGCCGTCGAATGGGCCGGAGTTCGTGTGCCCGAAGATGATCGCGTCTCGAAAACCCGGCTGATGTCGGCGTTGATCGACGGGCCGGGCGGGCTTTTCCTCCGTTATATTCGCGGGTTGTTGGGACGCCGAATTGCGAACCGCTGGGCTGCCGGGATCATTGGCGAGGCGCGCCGGAGCGGTGCGCCACCGGGAAGTCCGCTCGCACGGATCGCCGATCACCGGGAACCGGACGGTCGCCTGCTCGGTGACGGGGCCGCTGCGGACGAATTGCTCAACATCATCCGCCCGATCGTGGCGGTGGCTCGCTACGTCGTCTTTGGAGCGCTCGCCGTGCACGAGTATCCGACCGCACTCCGTTCGATCCGCACGCCGGAAGGCACGCGACAGTTTGTTCAGGAAGTCCGCCGCTTTTATCCATTCTTCCCGTTCGCAGCGGCGCGGGTGCGGAGGACATTCGAGTGGCGCGGGTTCCGTTTCCCGCGTGGTCGCCGGGTTTTGCTCGGCCTCTACGGGACGTGCCACGATCCCGACATCTGGGCGGAACCCGACCGATTCGATCCATCACGGTTTGAGAATTGGAAGGACGACGGTCACGCCCTGATCCCTCAGGGTGGGGGGGATTTTCACAACGGCCACCGTTGTGCGGGGGAGTGGATCACGATTTCGCTTTTGCAGGCGGCCATGCAGTTCCTCACCGAATCGGTGCGATACACTGTGCCGCGGCAGAACCTGCGGATCTCGCTCATGCGTTTGCCCGCGCTTCCCAAGAGCGGCTTCCTCATCCAGAATGTCGAGCTGACATGAGGTGCCTGCTTCTGATCGCTTGCCTGGTCCCGGCGCTCGTTCATGGGGGGAGCGAAACCCCGCCGACCCGCGAGCCGGCCTGGGAACTTTCCCTCGAGACCGCGCAGATGATCGGCGTGAAAAACCCGAACGACTATTACTTCTCCACGCAGATGCTCAACGTCGCCTGGCAGCCGTTCGGCACGCTGGAGTGGGGATGGTTCCGCGTGCGGTCGCAGTTGATGGCGACCGGGTTTGCCATCGCGATTCTCTCCGGGCCGGAGAGCTACTATTTCGGATTGGGTCCGCAGTTGCGTTTGATCTTCCCGATTGGCGACTCCCGCTGGTCGCTCTACGCAAATGGCGGCGGCGGGATCGGCTGGGCCGACGCCAATGAATCCGACAAATTCGACCGCGGGCTCGGTCAGGACTTGACGTTCATCGTGCTGGCCGCCGCCGGTGTGCGTTATGCCATAGACGACCGGTGGAGCGTCTGGGCCGGCGGGATGTGGCACCACCTCTCGAACAACGACCTTTCCGAACCGGACAAACGGAACACCGGTCTGGACGCCTTCGGTGTGGTGATCGGCGGCGGGTTTTCCTTCTAGCGGGTTCTTCCGGAGTCGGCTTCGCTTTCGGTGACCCGCGGATCCGGGGGTCCGGGCTTCTGGAGGGAGGAGGGATCGGGTTCGCCGACCTGCGGTTCCGGGTCGCCGGCCTCAACGCTTGACCGTTCGCCGGTCCGCAGCGAAGACCGGAGCGAGGCGTGGGGTTTCTCGGGTTTGTACTTCATACGAGGGGATCGCATGCGCCGTCCGCTCCGACCGGCCAAGCCGATCCGTTTTCGTGACACCGACTCACCGGCAGCTTGAGATCGAGGAAGACATGGCGTTCCAAAGACGCTCGTGGGCGTTCCAACGGGTGGGATTGCTCGGCCTGCTCGTCTTTGTCGCGTGTGGCGCCGCCGGGCTGCTCGGCGGGCATGGGATTTGGGCGGGATGGAAGCAGGCGGACGGTCCAATGACGGCCAAATGGGATCGCGTCGTGCGCGTCAACGCGCCCGCCGACCTGGTCATCGAACTTCCGCCGGGCGAGTCGTCGTTCCTTGTGGCGCGGCCGTTCTTCGAAGCCATCCGGATCGAGGCAATCCGGCCCGCACCCACTGGAATGCACGCCGAGGCCGGCAGGATCCGGTTTTCATTCGACGCAGCCGGTGCGTATGTCGAGCTGGCCTACCGTCCGCGCACGCCGGGCCGCCTCGCCTTTGATCTCGAATCCGGGCCGCATCGGATTCATGGCGGTTCCATTTCCCTCCCTTGACGCATGGAATCGATTTTGCGCGCACTGGCGGTCTATGGGTTCCTGCTGTTGGTTTTCCGGATTTGTGGGAAACGCTCGTTGTCGGACATCACGACCTTCGATTTCATCGTGCTACTGATCCTGGCAGAGACAACCGGCGAGGCGCTTCCCGCCGAGGATTTCTCGCTGACCAATTGCTTCCTTCTCATCGCGACGTTGATGGGAATCGACCTCCTGCTTTCAAAATGGAAGCAACACCATCCCGCCGTCGACAAAGTGCTCGATGGCGTTCCGCTTGTGCTCGTCGAGGATGGCCGCTGTCTCGAAGATCGCATGGCCCAAAGCCGCGTGAGCCGCGACGACCTCCTCGCCGCCGCGCGGCTGACCCAGGGACTTTCCGGCCTCGACCAAGTCCGCTACGCCGTCCTGGAGCGCAGCGGGGACATCTCCATCATCCCGCGCAATTGAGCCTTACAACGGCATCTGGCCGCCGGTGGCTCCGTAGACTTCACCGGTCACGTAGCTGGCCTCGTCGCTCGCGAGGAAAACAAAGAGCGGCGCAATTTCCGCCGGCTGCGCAGCCCGTCCAAAGGCCGTGTCCGCTCCGAAATTCTTCACCTTTTCCTTCGGCAGCGTCGATGGGATCAACGGGGTCCACACCGGGCCCGGTGCAACCGCATTGACTCGGACGCCGGACTGAATCGCGAACATCGCGAGTGAGCGGGTGAAGCTGACGATGGCCGCTTTCGTGGATGCATAGGCGATGAGATTCTGGCTCGGATCAAATGACTGGATGGACCCGGTATTGATGATCGACCCGCCGGCAGGAATGCGTGGAAGGAGCGCCTTGCAAATCCAGAACATCGCAAAAACGTTCACGCGGTAGGTTTCCTCGAACTCCTCATCCGAGATGTCGAGGAAACTGCCGTATGACCTTTGGAACGCGGCGTTGTTGACGACGATGTCGATGCCGCCCAACCGCTCGGCGGCCTGAGTGGCGACCGCGAGGGCCGTCCCGCGCTGGCCGATGTCACCGGGCAAAAGGACCGCCTGTTGGCCTTCGGCGGTAACGAGGCGTTCGGTCTCGGCCGCGTCGGCGTCTTCGTTGAGATACGAGATCGCCACGTCGGCGCCTTCGCGGGCAAAGGCCAGCGCCACAGCCCGGCCGATCCCGCTGTCGGCTCCGGTGATCAGGGCGCGTTTTCCCTTCAAGCGTCCGAAGCCGCGATAGGAATCCTCGCCATGGTCGGCCTCCGGTTTCATGTCCTTCTCGGCCCCTGGCGGCGGCTGCTTTTCCCCGGAGTAGGGCGGCGTCTCGTGGAGATCTTTCGGGTCTTGCGTGCTCATGGTCTCCTACCATCGCCGCGCATCGGGCGTGACGGTGTCTTCCCCGGCCCTGAGAGCGCCTTCGGGCTGACAGAGGGGTGTCTAAACGCTCGATGAACCGGTGCGGCCCGTCTCCGAATCCTGAAACATCGCAGCACGGAATCCCGCCTGCTGGAGAACGCTGCAAATCTGCGCGCTCGAAATCGTCGCCGCATCGTAATCGAGCCACGCACCGCGGGCGACCAGCCGCACGGCATGGATGCCGGGCAGCGGTTCGAGCAGCGCCTGCACGGCTTTTTCCGCTTCGGGCGTGTCCATGTTGGCGATGGCGAGGTCGAGTTCTTCGCGGCGGGAGTTCGTGTTCATCAGGATGATCGCCAGCGGCCCGTCGCCGCAGCGTTCGGGGCGTGGCCCGATTGATGGATCGACACGTCGGGTTGATGGTGTGCGCGTGTCGGACCGCGAGAATCTCAACATCGTCCTCGAAGAGAACATAGCCAAGCTCGGGACGCACCGGGCCAAGCGGCGGGCCGGCCGCTCCCTTTCCGAACGCTTCGCCGATTCCGTCACCGCATTCGCCGGCAGCATGCGATCCGTGGTTGTCCATGCGGTCGTTGTTTTGAGCTGGACCGTGATCAATCTCGGTTGGACGCCTTTTGTGCGCTTCGATCCGACGTTTGTGATCCTGGCGACCGTGGCCTCGGTCGAGGCATTGTTTCTTTCGACATTCATTTTGATCTCGCAGAACCAAATGACCCGCGAGGCCGACGAGCGTGCGGACCTCGATTTGCAGATCACGCTCTTGTCCGAGCATGAGATCACCCGGCTGATCCAATTGACCGCGGCCATTGCCGATCGGCTGGGCATCGAGGCCGCGGCCGACCCCCATTTGGAGGAACTCAAACGCGACGTCTCTCCCGAGCACGTCGTCGAGAAAATCAACCAACCCACCGCGAAGTAAAAGTCAGAGCATGCCGCGGAACTCGGCTTCGTCGACGATGCGGATTCCGAGCTCGCGTGCTTTGGTCAGCTTGCTCCCGGCGTCTTCGCCGGCGAGGACGTGGGTGGTTTTCTTGCTCACGCTGCCGGTGACCTTCCCGCCGCGGGCGCGGATCATCTCGGCGGCTTCATCGCGCGAGATCGAGAGCGTGCCGGTCAGCACCCACGTGGTGTGTTCAAACGGACCCGCCGCCGGCTGCGCGGGCGCCTCGTCGCGTTCGCCGAAATTCAATCCGGCCGCACGGAGTTCCTCCAGCAGGGCCGCAGCGGATGGGTTGCGGAACCACGCGTGGATCGCATCCGCCATGATGTCGCCAATTTCCTCGACGCTGAGCAATGTCGGGATGTCGGCGGCCGCCAGTGCGTCGATCGTCCGGAATCGCGCGGCGAGATCGCGCGCGGAACTCACACCGACATGCGGGATCCCGAGCCCGTGGAGCAGGCGCCAGAGCGGACGCGAACGGCTGGCATCGATGGCCTCGAGGAGGTTCGAGGCGCTCTTCTCGCCCATCCGTTCCAGCCCGAGCAGGGCCTCGCGATCCAGACGGTAAATATCACTCAGCCCGCGCACGAGTCCGGCGGCGACGAGTTGGGCGACCAACGACTCGCCGAGTCCCTCGATGTCCATCGCGCTCCGGGCGGCGAAGTGCTCGATGCGCCGCCGCAACTGCGCCGGACACGTCGGGCTCTCGCACCGCCACGCCACGCCATCGCGCACGACCGGCCCACCGCATGCCGGACAGGCCGACGGCATTTCGAACGTTCGCTCCGAGCCGGTCCGCCGGTCCTTGAGAACCCCGACGACGGCCGGGATGACCTCGCCGGCTTTTTCGACCTCGACCCAATCGCCGATGCGGATGTCCTTGCGGGCGATCTCGTCCGCATTGTGCAGCGTGGCGCGTGCCACCGTGCTGCCGGCGACGACGACCGGTTCGAGTTCGGCCACCGGCGTGAGGACACCCGTCCGCCCGACCTGGATCGTGATGTCACGGAGTTTCGTGGTGGCTCGCTCGGGTTCGTATTTGTAGGCGATCGCCCAACGGGGGGCCTTTGAAGTCGAGCCAAGCTGGGTGCGGAGTGCGAGGTCGTCGACCTTGATCACCGCGCCGTCGGTCTCGTAGGCAAAATCATGCCGAACCTCGCCGAGCGCTTCGACGGCCGACAGAACGTCCGCCTCGGTTTCCGCCGTCAGGAATTTTTCCGAAACCGGGAGGCCCCAGCCTGTGAAAACCCGGATCATGTCCGATCCGGTCGGCGCGGGCTCGCCTTCCCACGCGCCGAACCCGTAGAAGATCCCCGCGAGCCGGCGCCGTGCGACCATTGCCGGATCGAGTTGCTTGAGCGAACCGGCGGCGGCATTCCGGGGGTTCGCGAAAGCCGGCAGGCCCTCCTCGTCCCGCTCGGCATTGATCCGCGCGAATTCGGCCTTCGGCAGGTAAATCTCGCCGCGCACCTCGATGCGGCCCGGCGCGCGTCCGCTGAGTTTTTCCGGGATATTGCGAATCGTCCGAACGTTGCCGGTGACATCATCGCCGGTCACCCCGTCGCCACGGGTCGCCGCACGGACGAGGCGGCCGTCTTCATAGAGCAGCGAGATCGCCACGCCGTCCACTTTCGGTTCGATGCTGAACCGCGGGAGCTCGCCACCCGCGAGCTTGCGGACGCGCGCCAAAAACTCCTGCAGCTCGCCGGCGGAATACGTATTGTCCAAACTCTGCATCGGCACCAAATGCCGCACCGATTCGAACCCTTCCAGCGGACGCCCACCCACGCGCGCCGTCGGCGAGTCCGCGGAAGAAAGGTCGGGGGCCGCTGCCTCGAGCTCCGCCAACTCGCGCAGCAGGGCATCGAACTCGCGATCGGAAATCTCGGGGGCCGCCTGTTCGTAGTAGAGGCGGTTGTGACGCTCGATTTCGGTCCGAAGCTCGCGAATCCGTTCGCCGGTCTTGTCGTCTGCCATGTCGGAACCATGACAGACCGCGCCGCGGCGGGAAAGACTCGGAGATTGTTCGCAACTTTTCCGGACCGGTTGGGTTTACTCGCGACATGTCCCGCGCAAAAATCCTGGCCGGTGCCGCCATCCTCATCGTCCTCGCCGCCATCTGGCGCTTCTGGCCGGATGGCACGATCAGCGTCGATTTCACCAACGCCCCGCTCTCGAAAGTCATTGCCTCCATCGAACGCCAGGGCCGGGTCGACATCGTCACGAACGCGCCCCCGGAAACGCCGGTCACCCTGCAGATGAAGCGCGCCCCGCTTTTGGAGGTCATGGAAACCCTCGCGGTGCGCATCGAAGCCGAATTCCGCCCCGCGCTCATCGCCGCACCCACCGCCCCCGGCGTGAAGGAAGCCGTCGCCCGCTTCGAACAATCCGCCCGCCCGCAGGAACTCACCGTCGCCGGCGCCTGGGGCGGCGGCGGAATGTTCGCACCCGAAACCGTGATCGACGCCCGCGCGCTCGAAGTCGCCTTTGAGCCCGTCGAAAAAAACACCGTCCAATCCGCCCTCCAACAAATCTCCATCAAATCCGGACTCCTCACCGCCGTCCCGGCCGATTGGAATCCGGACCTCGCCAAATTCCCGAAATCCGGCGCCGCCGTGACCCTCGCCCGCGAAGTCGCAACGAGCGCCGGCGGGAAATCGTCCGAAATTTTCCTCCTGCTCGCACGCGGCGGCGGACGCCCCGACGGCGAAGACCGCGGACCCCGCACCGCGGACGGCGGACCCGGTAGCCCCGGCGGTGGTGGCGGCCCGGGCGGGTGGGGCGGCGGCGGACGGCCGAATGTCAACCCCGCCTGGATGGAAGCCCGCGCCCAGGCGATGATCGCCCAGTTGCCGCCCGAGGAACGCGCCCGCGCACAGTCTGACTTCGATGAGATCCGCACCTTCATGCGCAGCATCGCCGACCTCCCGCCCGAGGAACGACGCGCAAAGGCCGAGGAATTTTTCAGCCGCCCGGAAATCCAGGAACGCATGATGGAGCGGCAGGAGGCGAGGGATGCCCGCCGGACGCCGGAACAACGCGAGCAGCGCATGAAACGCTACGTCGAACGCAAAAAGGAAATGAAAGCCGCGCAGGCCCAATGAACCGCGCATTCACCCTCGTCGAGTTGCTCGTCGTCATCGCCATCGTCGGCATCCTCGCCGCCCTGGTCACACCGGAAGTCGCGCGTTTCCAAGACCGCGCCCGCAGCGTCGTCTGCATCAACAACCTCCGCCAGATCGGCGCCGGCGTGCTGAGTTATGTCGGCGAAAACGACAACACCTACCCGGTCATCGAACCCAATCCCGACAGCCCGATCTACAGTCCGGAGGACGAAGCCCAGCCGCTCTTCGTCGCGCTCGAACCCTACGGCGTGACCCAGAAAGTCCTCCAATGCCCCGCTGACATCCGGGGCCCCAATTGGTTTGCCAAGCGCACCGTCACCATCGACGGAAAATCCTACGGCACCAGCTACCAATGGCGCCCCATCGTCGACGAGGAAAACATGGCCGCCCCCCGCATCTACGGCGGCCGCCGCGGTGCCGGCGTCCGCATCATCAAGCCCTCCCGCGTCACGCTCGTCACGGACTTCGAGCCGATCCATTCCGGCAAGATGAACCGCCTCTACGCCGACGGCCGCGTCTCCCAGCCGAACTGAAGCGCGGCTATCTTTCACGAACGGGATTCGCAGGGGGTGAGATGGCAGAACGGCTCCTACACAGTTCCGCTGCGCGCTGAATCTCGGGTTGCGAGGATTTCTCCGCCTTCGCGTTCAACGATTTCCTTCCAACTTCCGGCGCACCCGCCCTGCCCAATCGGGCGGATCATTGGCCGCGCGACATCGACGGTTCCCTTGTAAGCGTAGGGATCGGTGCCGGCGACGAGCACAACATCGCGGGCGTCGAAGGTGGAAACGGGTTTTCCGCCGGTATCACTGGTCCACGGCAGGAGCGATTGGGCGCTCATGTAATGATTGACCAGCACACGTCGGCAGCCACGCTCCGCACGATTGGGGAACGACCGGTGCAGGAAATAGCCGTTAAAGAAGATGATGCTCCCGGCCTTCACTTCAAGGGGCACTTCATCTTTGTCGGTGTAGGGAAAGCCGACCGACTCGTGCGCACAATCGAAGCGGCGGTCTCCGTGATCCCGCTGCGGCCAGAGGACCCCCACCCGGTGGGACCCGGGAATGCCCCAGAGGCATCCGTTCTCCACCGTCGCATCGTCCAAGGCGATCCAACCGCCGGTGAGCGAACGGTCCCGGGTCGGGATGTAAAGCTCATCCTGGTGCCAGGCCTGGCCGGGTTTGCCCGAGGATTTGATGAAGAGCATCGACTGCATGGCCTTCACGTCCGGGCCAATGATGCGGGTGAGCACATCCTTCATCGCGGGATGCGCCAAATAACGCCTCATCACAGTCGAGATCTTGTGCGGGAAATGGATGCACAACCAGCGTGCAAGCACCTCCTCGTCGGAGTCCGTGGGTTCCGCCGGAATCAATCCCTCCACCGGCCCGGCCTCGCCGCGAATGATGCGCAGGGACTCGCGGTTCAACTCGTCCACTTCGGCGGTGGTGAGCGCGTCTTCAATCACCAGAAATCCCTCGTCCCGGAAGAAGGCGGCAGCGGTTTCGTCGGCGTGGCGGTGAAACCAACCGGCCGGCCGCCCGTCGCGGGGCCAGCTTGAAAACGGACGCCACGTTTCGCGGACGTCGGAAGGTGGGGGGAGAGTTGCAGTTGCCATGGCGAACGGCACACTACTATTCTTCAATGCGCCCGAAAATGGCTCAACTTCGCAAAAACCTATCTGAAATGCTCCGATACGTGCGGGGGCGCCAGAGTGGATTTGGTTCGGTGCGCTATGCGCCCGGCGCGGACTGCGGTCCGCGTCTCCAGACCGGATGGCAACTCGTCGTGCTGCACAGCGGCCCCTCCCGCGTGCGCATTCACAGCACCTGGCAGGCGCTGCCGGAGCATCACGCCCTTCTTCTGCCGCCGGGGCCGGAAACGTATTTCCAGTTTTGCCCGGACCAGCCGACTCACCACACTTGGGTGGATCTGGAGCCCGGAGCCCTGCCGTCTTCCTGGACGCACGCCGCGGCGGCGGCGGAAAAAATGCGGCCGGCCCAACCCACCGTCATCGAAATCATCCACTCCGCGCTGGGCCACGATGACGCTCTCGGAGCTTTGGTTCGCGAAGTTATCGATCACCTCGCCATGGCGGCAATCGGACTGCATATTGACCGCGACCCGCATCGTCCCGGCCCGCTGCCGGATTCGCTGATGCGGGTACTGGCCTTGATGGACAACCGCTTTGCCGAACCTCTCGATCTCAAGCGTTTGGCTGGGGCGGGAGCGGTGAGCGTCCCCCATTTGATCAAGCTCTTCCGGAAACACCTTCGAACAACACCCTCACGGTATCTCTGGGACCTCCGGCTCCGGCGGGGCCACGATTTTCTGATTCGCACCGGTCTGGGAATCGGGGAGATTGCCGACCGCTCAGGGTTCCAAAACCCGTATCATTTTTCGCGTCTGGTCCGTGAGCGTTATGGAGCGCCTCCGCGGATCCTGCGACAGCAGGCGGCGGCAGGTGCCAAGGACCGTCCTGAGGTGGACCCCATTTTTAAACCAGAGGGAGCTTAAAATAAGCTATGGAATGCGGGAGTGATTGGGGTTCTACGTGTTGGTTGTGGAGGCATCAACCTCGGTTTGGTGGTGGGCTCCGTTTTTTTTTGCTCTGGAGCGCAAGGCCCGGCTGGCCTTACAGCGTAGCGCAGAGGTTGAGTAGTCGTTAGGGTCACATCTTTAGTCGTTAGGGTCACATCTTGACATTTGACAGATGGGCTTGGGCCCCGTCTGCGCCAGGAGCAAGCAGGGATACCTAGCCGCGGACGTGGGGCGACGAGAAATACCCCTCATTGACACCTCTGGAGGTATAGGTATTATACCATGGTGGAATTTGAGTATGACCACACGAAGAGCCAAGGCAATCACGCGAAGCATGGATTGGACTTTGAGCGGGCGAAGGCCCTCTGGAGCGATCCCAAACGAGTGGAGTTTGTGGCTCGATTTTCCGACGAGCCGCGGCTCGGCCTTGTGGCACAGCTCGACAACAGGCTTTGGACCGCCATTTTCACCACGCGCGAGGATCGGACGCGCATCATATCCGTAAGAAGAGCCCGAAAGAATGAAGAAGCACTCTACAATGACAGCACAGGAATTTGAACGCCGCTTTGATGAAGGGGAGGACATTACGCCCTACATTGATGCTTCATCGATCCGCCGACCTGGATTGGAGCCGCGTCGAGTCAATGTGGATTTCCCCGAGTGGATCATCCAGAAACTGGATTTTCAGTCCAAGATGATCGGCGTGAGCCGACAGTCGCTGATCAAGCTTTGGATTTCTGAACGTGTCCAGCAGGAGCACGAAAGGCAGAAAAGCCTGACGGGTGAATTGACCTAGAGGGTGTCATGCACTTCTGGCGAGCCTGTGCAGGTGAGGATTTTGGCGATTCTCAAGGCACGAGCGAAGCGCCTGTGTGTCAACCACACTGGCCGAGCGAGTAACGCGGAGAATCGCCAAAAGCCTCCCTGCCCTGCGGGTTGGGTTGAAAACGGGCTGGCGACTGCGTTGCAACTCGCTGATCCGGCAGCTGCCGGACGGGGATGCTGCGCTCGTCGCGCCTTGTCGGCAGCCCGTTTTGAACGCAACACAGGCCCGCCGGAAGTGCATGACACCCTCTAGCCTTCCCGTTGTTGCCATTGCCAGAATTCCGCGTAGGATCCAATCATGCCGATGCGGGTCGAAGATATCGCAGACGAGGCGCTTGCATTGCCGAGTGAAGCGAGAGCATTGCTGGCGGACCGGCTCGTCGAGAGTCTCGATCCGGCTGACGATGGAGTGATTCATGAACTCTGGAAGGCCGAGTCCAGCCGACGCCTTCAGGAACTTCGATCTGGACTGGTCGCCGGAATTCCGGGCGAGGAAGCCTTCGCTTCGCTTCGGCAGAAGTATTCTGGATGAGATATGAATTTCATCCTGATGCTCTCGCCGAATTCGATGCCTCTGTGGCCTATTACGCCGAGCGTCAGCCGGGACTTGAGCTGAGATTTATTGATGCGGTTCAAGCCGCGGCTCGAAGGGTCGGTGAGGCGCCTGAACGGTGGCGTGTTTTTGACGGAGAGATCCGAAGGTATCTTGTTCATGTCTTCCCCTACGCCTTGCTCTATTCAGTCGAGTCAGATCGGGTTTTCATTTTGGCAGTGATGCATTGCGCCCGGAAACCGGGCTACTGGAAGGAACGGCTACAATAATCCCAACGGGTCGGATCGACTTGACCACGGATTTTGGGATGTGGACGGCCGTTTTCCGGTGCGAAGCCGAACTGAAGAATCTTGCCGCGTCCGGGCGCGGCGTTCACAAAGGTGAGTCCGCCGTCCGGCGGTCCCACCTATGTCCAAGAAACTCGCTCTCCTCTTCTCCGGCCAGGGCGCCCAATCCGTCGGGATGGGCAAGGACCTCGCCACCGAATTCCCCTCCGCGGACGCCCTTTTTCGCCGCGCCGATGAAATCCTCGGTTATCCGCTCTCGCAGATTGCGTTTGAGGGACCGACGGAGGAACTGACGAAGACGTCGGTCTGCCAGCCGGCGCTTTATGTTCACGGGCTTGCGTGTCTGGCGGTCGTGCGCGAGCGGGTTCCGGGGTTGGATTTCCATGCGGCGGCGGGGCTTTCGCTGGGCGAGTTCACCGCGCACGCCGCGGCCGGGACGTTTGATTTCGAGACCGGCCTTCGGCTCGTGGACAAACGGGCGCGGGCGATGCAGGAAGCGTGTGAACGCACGCAGGGCGGCATGGCAGCGATCATTGGCGGCGAGGAAAACCGGATCCGCGAACTCGCGTCAGCGGCCGATGTCGATGTGGCGAACCTGAATTCCCCCGGCCAGATCGTCCTCTCCGGCGAATCTTCAAAAGTCGCGATGGCCGTTGCCTTGGCGAAGGAATATGGCGCCCGGAAAGCGGTTGAGCTCACGGTGGCGGGGGCCTTCCACTCACGGCTCATGGATTCCGCCTACCTCACCCTCCAGGCCGCGCTGGCCGAGACGCCTATGAATACGCCGCGCGTGCCGGTCGTCTGCAATGTCGATGCGATCGCGGTGAGCGATGCCGAAACGATCCGCCGCACGCTGGCCGACCAGGTCACCGGCAGCGTTTGTTGGACCCAGAGTATCGAATACCTGATCGATCATCTTCACGTGACGCACTTCCTCGAGCTCGGTCCGGGCGGCGTGCTGGCGGGTTTGGTCGGCCGGATCCGCAAGGGAACTCCGGTCGCCAGCGTCTCGAATGTGGCGACGCTGGACGAGGCGATTGCCGCGCTCGTCGCCTCCTGAATGGACGGACTCCCGCACCGCGAACCGTTCGTTTTTGTCGAGCGCCTGGTCGAGCGTGTGCCGGGCGAGTCGGCCGTGTGCGAAAAGACGTTCGCGGCAGACGACCCGATGTTCCGGGGGCATTTTCCCGGGAACCCGATCGTGCCGGGCGTGATCCTCACCGAGGCGCTGGCGCAGACCGCCGGGCTGGCGGCGGCGGATGCGACCCCGGGCGGATTCCTGCTCTCGGCGATCCGGGCGATGAAGTTCCCGGCGCCGGCGAGGCCGGGTCAATTGCTGACCCTGCGGGCGCGGCGGAGCGGCACGCTCGGGCCGCTCCTTCAGTTTGATGTCGAGGCCGTGGCGGACGGGGTCACCGTCGCCGCCGGCCAGGTGATTTTGAACCGGACCGACCCGGAAACGTAAGTTCCGCGACGCCGGATTTGTCGAGTTCGCCGTGGCCGGCTTCGACGAGCCGGCTGTATTGCCCGAGTGTCGCGGCGGCGAGCGGGAGTTCGAGTCCGGCCTTTCGGGCGAGATCGAGCGCAATCCCGCTGTCCTTCGCCGCATGCGCCGCGCTGAAGAAGACCGCATGGTCGCGGCGGACCATGTCTTCGCCGTCCGTGGCCAGCACCCGCGAGTCGGCACCGGTTTGTGAGAAAACCTCGCGGAGCATGTGGAGATCGAGCCCGAGCGCCGCGCCGAGTCCCAAGCCTTCGGCCAGGCCGGCGGTGTTGATATTCATGACCATGTTCACCAAGGCCTTGACCTGGGCCGCCCGGCCGGCGGCTCCGATGTAGCGGAGCAACTTCCCGGCGTCCGAAAGATCGTTGAGCAGCGGGCGCAGCGATTCAAACGTCCGCTTCTCTCCGGCGCACATCAGGTAAAGCGTGCCGGCGCGGGCCTGGTTGATGCTCGAAGCCATGCAGGCCTCGATCGTCCGGGCGCCGGCGGTCGCCGCGATGCGGGCACAGTTCACGTGCGTCTCCGGCGAGACCGTCGCGCAGTTGATAAAGACACGGCCTTTCGCACCGGTCAGCAACGAATCCCCCCGCTGACGGAAAAGCCCGCGCTGCGCTTTGTCGTCGCTGACGACCGTGAAAACGACGTCCGCGACGGCCGTGACGTCTGCCAGTTTTTCGGCAGGCCGCGCACCGATTTCCTCCGCGAGCGCGCGGGCGACATCCGGGCGGGCGTCGTGGACGACCGTGACATTCCATCCGGTTTCCCTGAGTCGACGGGCCATGTTGGCGCCCATGCGGCCGAGGCCGACAAATCCAATGCGTTTTTTCATCGGGCAAAGAAAGGGTTGTGCTTTTTCTCCTCGCCGATCGTCGTCAGTGGGCCGTGGCCGGGGCAAACGACCGTGTCGTCGGGGAGCGTGAAGAGGTTTTCGCGGTTCGTGCGCAGGGCCTCCTCGAAACTGACCATCCCACCGCCCATCGAGCCGGCGAAGAGCGCATCGCCGACGATCGCAAGCGGACGCGAGAGGCCATCGATCAGGTAGGTCACGCCACCGCGCGCATGCCCGCTGGTCCGCACGGTGCGAACGCGAAGCGACCCGATCCGGAACTCCCGGCCGTCCTCAAACGGCTGCGCGCCATCGAACGGCTCGCGGTCGCTCACCCAGGCCTTGGCGCGGGTCTTCTCGACGAGGCGGTCAAATTCGAACACGTGGTCGCCATGGACGTGGGTGAGGAAAACTTGTTCGATCCGGACATCCATCGCGAGCATGTCCGAGCAATCCGTGCCCGTGTCGAACGCCGCCGCCGCGCGCGTCTCCGGATCGAAGACAACAAAGCTGTTCACGGTCATGTCGTTGAACGGCGTGTTGAACCAAGCCAGCCCGTCGATGGCGCCGGGGTCGGCCGGGGAGTAATGCCCGCGGGCGAGAGCGACCAATGCGTCGGCACCCAACCCGAGCCGCGCGGCCGCCGCCCGGAGGCTCACATCATTTTCCGCATCAACAGCGACCTCGACGCCCAATCCGCGGGACGCCTTGCCGACAACGTCCGCGGCTGTGTCTTCCAGAGGAATCTTCATGGCTCCTCAGGTAACGAACCGCGGGCGTTTTGCGAATCAATCTTTCGGGCTGACCTCCTCGGTCACTCCGTCTTCGTGGTGGAGAATCACCGAACCGCCGCCCTGTTCGTTCGCAAGATCCTTGGCGGCCTCGACGGCCTCGCCCTGCGAATCGGCGTGCGCGAGCGGTGCCCCGCTGTCGGTTTCCACCTCCCATTGGTCGCCCAACGGCATGACGTGAATTTTTTCGTCCATTGGAATCGGATCGCACGGGCCCGCCACCCCGGCCGGGCCGCCCGGCACGTGCGAATCCCTGCGATGTCCAATCCACCCGGCGGGAAGTCCGTGCTGATCCTCATCGACGTCATCAACGACCTCGATTTCCCCCAAGGCCGCGCCCTCCTCCGCCATGCGATGCCCGCCGCCCGTCGGATTGTCACATTGAAAAAGCGCGCCCGCGCCGCCGGCATCCCGGTCGTCTACGTCAACGACAACTTCGGCCGCTGGCGGTCCGATTTCCGGCACCAGGTCGAATACTGCCTGCGCGAATCGTGCCTCGGCCGCCACATCGCCGCGATGCTCGCGCCGGAGGAAAGCGATTATTTTGTCCTGAAGCCGAAACACTCGGCGTTCTTCCAAACCTCGCTCGACATCCTCCTCGAACACCTCGGCGCCCAACGGCTCATCCTGACCGGTTTCGCAGGAAACATCTGCGTGCTCTACACCGCCAACGACGCCTACATGCGCGATTACCAGATCGTCGTGCCGCGGGACGCCATCGCATCCGAATCCGCGGGACTGAATACCCAGGCGCTCACCCAAATGAAACGCTACCTCCGCGCCGAAACCCCCATCGCGTCGAAAGTGCGCTTCGGGCCGGAGTGATGAGCCGGGCTTTCAGCCCTAGGGCCTTCTCGCTCGGTTCGAGACCTGCGGCGTTGCCGCAGGCTGGTATCAATCCGCGCCTTTGGCGCTCCATGCCGCGGGACCACGGCAGGCATGCGAGAAACTCGCGGCATTTCGGAAGTCAGGGCCTAAGCCCCGCCCATTCACTCCAACCCCCTCCCGACACGGCCGCCCCAGGGCCAACGGCCCGCCTCCATACCAGCCCGGGGCACCGCCCCGGGGAAACCGCACATTACCGAAACGGCAGGGCTGAAAGCCCGGCTCAGGCCTGAGCGATCAGCCGGGACTTCAGCCCTGGTCCTTCTCGCTCGAATCGATTCCTGCGGCGTTGCCGCAGACTGGTATGAATCCGCGCCTTTGGCGCTCCATGCCGCGGGACCACGGCAGGCGTGCGAGAAACTCGCGGCATTCGGATGTCAGGGCCAAAACCCAGCCCATCCGCTCCGGCCGCCTCCGGGCCAAAGGCCCGGGATTCGTTCACCGGCGATGCGCCAGGGCCAACGGCCCGCCCCCATACCAGCCCGGGGGCAGCGCCCCGGGGAAATCGAGCATCGCCAAAGCGACAGGGCTGAAGGCCCGGCTCAACGACGGCGGCGCGCATCATTCCCAGAGGTAGCGTTCGTCGAAAGCCACTCCGTATTTAATCAAAAACCCCCGGAACTCCTCCTGAAACGTCCGGGTTTTGTGGTGTTCTTCTTGGGAATCGAGATAAGCGGTGAGCGCGTCGAGATCGGTCGGCGCGAGGGAGAATGCTCCATATCCGCGTTGCCACGCGAACGCCCGCCATTCGACGCCTTGTGTTTTCATCCATTTGGACGAGGACGTTTTCAATTCTTCGACCACTCCGGCGATCGTCCCGGTTCGCGGCAGACGCAGGGCCAGATGGACATGGTCGGCAACGCCGCCCACCCGGTAACATTCACAACCGGCGTTGCGAGCAACCGTCGCCAAATAGGCGTGGAGAGATTCGCGCACGCTCCGTCCGATGACGGGTTCGCGGTCTTTGGTGCTGAAGACGATGTGCACGATCACCAGCGCGAGCGATTGGGGCATGGTGTTTTGGGTTGAACCATGATTGACAGGGTTGGCGCACAGAAGCACGCTGATTTTGGTGGAATGATAAGCCGGGCTTTCAGCCCTGACGCCTCTCGCTCGAATCAGTTCCTGCGGCGTTGCCGCAGGCTGGTATGAATCCGCGCCTTTGGCGCTCCATGCGGCGAGACCTCGGCAGGCGAGCGAGGACCTCTCGGCATTTCGGAAGTCAGGGCTAACGGCCCGTCCATTCGCTCCGGCCTCGTCCCACCACGCCCGCCAACGGCCAACGGTCCGGGATTCGTTCACCGCCGGTACGCCAGGGCCAACGGCCCGTTCCCATACCAGCCCGGGGCACCGCCCCGGGGAAATCGTGCATCGCCAAAACGCCAGGGCTGTAGGCCCGGCTCAATGGGCTCCCGTTTGCCAACACCTCACCCGCGGCCGAATTTTCGTTCCAGCTCGGCGAAGGCCCATTGGATCATGGTGGGGCGGCCTTGGGGGCAGGCGTAGGGGAGTTCGCAGGCGAGGAGGTCCTGGACCAGACGGCGGGCCCGCGATTCGTCGTAGCGGAATCGCTCGATGGCGGCCAGACGACAAACCGAACGGATGATCGCGTCGACGGCGGGTGTTCCCGCGGACAGCGATCCGGTGGCCTCGAGGTGCGAGCAGACGTCTATGAGCGCGGTGCGGGCATCGCGACCGGCGAGGCAGGCCGGCAGGGCCTCGATTTTGAACGACGAGCCGCCGAACGGTTCGACCTGAAAACCCGCAGACAAGAGACCATCCAAGTTCCCCTGCACCCACACCGCATCGCGCGGCGGCAGTTCGACGACTTCGGGCAGGAGCAAACGTTGTGAGGCCGCGGCTCCATCGGCCGCCTCGCGCCGCAGGGTTTCGAAGAGAATCCGTTCCGACGCCGCCCGGACGTCGAGCAGAACGAGTCCCTCGGAACTTTCCATGAGAATCCAATAATCGCCGAGCGGGCCGAGGAGCTGGAAGCGTTCGACCGGCGCGGCCGGCTCCGGTTCGAAATCCCGTTGCGGCGGCGGCGCGAAGGCTTCCACGACCGGCGACGGACGCGGCGGCGCCCGCTCCGGTTCCGGTGTGGTTCTCGGCGCCTCCATCGGCGCGGGCGTCGTGATCACCGCCGGACGGTCGGGCCGCAACCCGGAAAGAAAATCCTGCGCGGCTTGGAAGACGGCTTGCTTGACCAAGTCGGGCCGGTGCAGCCGGATTTCGCGCTTGGCCGGATGGACGTTGCAATCAAACGCCAGCGGGTCGAGTTCGATGCGCAGCACGGCAAGCGGATGGCGCCCGCGTGGCAGGGCCTCGGCGTAGGCTTCACGGAGCGGCTGGAAGATGGCCGGACACTGGATCACGCGTCCGTTCAGGATGATGAACTGCTGTTCGCGGTCGGGCCGGCCTTCCCCCGGACGGGCGAGATGGCCGCGAATGGCGACGGTTTCATTTTCAAATGGCTCGAGCCCGCGCAGGCGGGAGAGAAAATCCGGACCGAAGACATCGCGAATGCGCACGGCATCATCGCGGGTCGCCGCCGCCTGCCAGAGGCACCGGCCATCCCGGATCAACGTGATCGCGACATCGGGATGGGCGAGGGCGAGTGATTGGACTTGGTGGACGATGTGGGCGGCCTCGGTCTCGTCACCGCGCAGGAATTTCCTCCGCGCCGGGACGTTGAAGAACAACGACCGGACCTCCACGGATGTCCCGGGCGCGGCCCCGCTGTCGGTCACCGACTCGACTTTTCCGCCGGCGATCTGGATTTCCGTGCCGGCCGGCTCGTCGTGCGGGCGGGTCACGAGCCGGAACCGCGAGACGCTCGCGATACTCGGCACCGCCTCGCCCCGGAATCCCATCGTCGCGACCCGGGCGAGATCGGCAGCCGAACGGATTTTGCTGGTGGCATGGCGTTCGAGGCAGAGCAGCGCGTCCTCGCGGTCCATCCCGCAACCGTCATCGGTCACCCGGATCATCGGAGCGCCACTTTTGACGAACTCGACGGTGATCCGGCGGGCTCCGGCATCGACGGCATTTTCGACGAGTTCCTTGACGACCGAGGCGGGGCGTTCGACCACTTCCCCGGCGGCCACCTGGCTGGCGACCTCATCCGGCAGAAGGCGAATCTTACCCATCCATTTGACTTCGCATGGATTCGTCCATAAGAAAAGATCGTGATCAAGGTCACTGACAACGCCGCTTCGGCCCTCGTGGAACTCGTCCGCGGAAAGGAATCCGCCGAGGGCTTGCGTCTCGCCGTCGAGAAGGGCGGATGCGCCGGGCTGCAGTATGCGATGACGCTTGGCACGCCCGCCGCGGGTGACGACGTGATCGAACATCTGGGCGCACGGGTTTTTGTCGACGCCGAAAGTGCCGGTCACCTCGACGGCTGCACGCTGGATTACGAGGATGGGCTTTCGGGTGCCGGATTTCGCATTCTCAATCCCCGGGCCGTGCGTTCGTGCGGCTGCGGAACGTCGTTCGAACCCTCCGCGTCTCCCCACTCGTGACCATGCGCGGTGCTCCGCGGAAGCGCAACGTGCCCGCCCGTTTCCGGGACGAAGACTACGAGGAGGACCGGCCGGCCTCGAAGGAAGGCAGCCTCTTTGTCTGGACCATTGTCATCCTGCTCCTGATCGGCTTTGCGATCGCGTGCTGGATCGGAAGTTTCTATGTCTTCGGCCATCCGGAGAAACCGTTCAGCTACGAGGTCCTCACCAAGCTGGACAAATTGGAGCCGCCGAAACGGTTTGAGCTGACCGCGGCGCCACGCGGCGAATTCCTCCGCGCGAAGGCGATCGCGGAGCGGTATGGCACGATGACTCCGCGCGAACTCGAGCGCGCCAACGAAAACCTGATCCGCAACTACCTCCGGAATTACAAGCTGACCAACGACCTCGTGCCCTACGTGGTGGGCACGTTCAACATCATCGATTCGTATGAGTTGACGTCCGACAATTTCTTCACGTCGGGCGTCGTCGCCGTCGCGCAGTCCAAGGACGATCCCGGCGTGATCCTCGAGCAGATTTTCCCGGCCGAAGAACGCGTCATCCCCGCGCTGCACCGCACGCTGCTCACCGGGCTCGACATTGATTTGAAGCGGGAGAACGAACTTGCGGCGCTCATCAATGTTTCGCGTTTGCCCGACGGCCGGATCAAGGCCACGGCGGTCTCGATTCTGTATCCGAGCTATGAGTCGACGAGTGCGATGGGGACATTTTCGCTGCAGCCGCCGGAACGGCTCAATGTCCGGGCCGGGCTCCCGATCGTCACGGAGCAACGGCACCGCGACGCTGATGCCAAGTATGCCAGTTACCGCCGCCGCGCCGGGCTGACAGGAAACGAAACCGAACCGCCGGAAGCCCAGAACCGCCTCATGCGGGTCGAGCGGCCGGTGGCGGTGAACCTCGCCGTGCAACCGACACCACCCGTCGAGCCGGAACCGACCATTTCGCCGGCCGCTCCAGTTTTGCCGGACGACGCACCGGTCCGGCCGGCCATTCCCGTCAACGCGACGCCTCCACCGATGATTGCCGCAGCGGCTTCGCCGTCGCCCGCGGATGTTCCGCCGACCGCCTCGCCGAGTCCCGCCCAGCCGGCACCAAGTCCGGCGGCCGTGGTGGCGGCGAGTTCGGGGTCGTGGCCGGTCTATGCACCCGGGCAGATGCCGCGCGGGCGGCTCTTCGGTGTTCGAGAAGTGAGCGATGAAGCCGGCGTGGATGTCACCGCCGAGCGCACGTATTTGCAGGGCAATTTCGTCGTGACCGCGTCGGGTCCGAATCGCGCTGTTTTGCGAAACCAAGGCTCCATCACGCAATCACTGGGAATCGGCGGCGGGGCGACGAATATTCGCATCATTGTCGAATATCCCGCCGGGGTGCGTCCTCCCGCGGAGGGGTCCACCTTCTCGCGCGATGCGCGCCGGCCGTTCCAGATCACGGAAATCCGCCGCGGGGGCACGGATGGTCAAGTGAACGTGTATGTTCGTGAAGTCACCCGGCCCTGAGGCCGGAGCCGCCGCGCGTCTCGCGGAGGAAATCGAACGCGGCGGCCCGCTGGCGTTTTCGCGATTCATGGAAATCGCGCTCTATGATTCGGCCGGTGGGTATTACGCGTCCGGCCGTGCCGCTGTGGGCAAGGCGGGGGATTTCATTACAAACGTCAGTGTCGGCGGCGTTTACGGGGAAATCGTCGCCGAGGTGATCCGGGAAATGCATGCCGCGCTCGGCGCTCCGGAGAATTTCACCATTGTCGAACAGGGCGCGCACGATGGCTTGCTCGCGCGCGACATCATCGATGCCGTGGAGGGACAGTTTCCCTACCGGATCATCGAACCGGTCCCACTCTGGGGCGAACGCCAGGCGGCGACACTCGGGGACCGCGAGGTGACTTGGGTGACCCACGCCGGCGAATTGCCGTCGTTCGAAGGCGTCCACCTCTCCAATGAATTGTTCGACGCCCTCCCGTTTGATGTGGTCCGATCGGATGGCGAGCGGTGGCGGCACCGGCACGTCGGACTGGCGGACGGCCGGTTTGTCTGGTGCGACGGACCGTCCGTCGAGGAAAGCCTTCCGCAACGTCCGGCGGGCTACACGACGGAGATCCGACGCGACCACGGTGCCGTGCTACGGCCGCTGGCGTCCCGGATGAAGCGCGGATTCGTGCTGGCGGTGGATTATGGGTATCCGGAGGAGGCGTTCTTTGCGCCGTTCCGCTCGGATGGCACACTCTCGTGCTACCGAGGACACCGCCGCGACGCGGATCCGCTCGAGGACCCGGGCCAGAAAGACATCACCGGCCATGTCAATTTCACCGCGTTGACGCGGGATGCAGCGGCGGCGGGATTCCAGCCGGCCGGGGCGGCGGACCAGTATCATTTTCTAGTGGGTGCTGCGACGGGTTTGCTACAGGCGCTCGATGGTGCCACTTCGCCCGAGGCTGCGCGGAAGCTGCGGGCGCTCCGGCTCCTGCTGCACCCGGAGACCATGGGCCGGCAGTTTCATGCCTTGCTCTTCGCGCGTGGGATTGACCCTGTTCCGGTGCTTTCCGGGTTTCGGCACAGCCGAGGCACCTCTCTCGCATGAGCCCGTATTCCTTCGATCCAACACACGGGTACTCGTTGGACCAACTCCTGCAGGTCGAGCCGCCGACGGAGCCGGCCGATTTCGCCGAGTTCTGGAAAAAGCGTTACCGCCGCGCCATGGACGTCCTGCCGAACCCGCGGCTGCGCGACACGGGCGTCGACCGGGACGGATGGCGGGTTTTTGATCTGGCGCTTCATTCGACCGACAATACGGAGCTCCGAGGCTGGGCCTTGCTGCCGGTGCATGGGACGATTCGCCGGGGCTTCGTGATCGGTCATGGCTACGGCGGACGGGAGGCACCGGATTTCGACCTGCCGCTGGATGATGCGGCGCTTTTCTTTCCCTGTGCCCGCGGGCTGGGCCGGAGTTGGAATCCCTACATTTCCTCGGAGTCCCATTACCACGTCCTGCACGACATCCAGAGTCGGCGGCGATATGTGCACGGGGGTTGTGTGGATGACCTCTGGGTCACCGTCACGGCGCTCCTCCGGTTTTTTCCGACCGTGGCCGGCCACATTGGCTACATCGGCGAGAGCTTCGGCGGGGGGATCGGAACAATGGCGCTCGCTTGGGACGAACGGATTTCCCGCGCGCATCTCATTGTTCCGAGCTTCGGACACCATCCGCTCCGGCTGCGATTGCCGAGCACGGGAAGCGCGGCCAGCGTTCAGCAATTCGCCAAACGGCATCCCAGCGTGGTCGAGACGCTCGCCTACTTCGACGCGGCCGTGGCTGCGCGGCGGATCCGGGTTCCGGTTCTGGCGGCCTGTGCGAAGCTTGATCCGGCGGTCGCCCCGCCCGGGCAGTTTGCGATCCACAACGCCCTCGGCGGACCGAAGGAATTGTTCGTTCTCGAGGCCGGTCACCACGATTGGCCCGGGGCTGCGGCCGAGCGGGAGCGATTGCGACAAAAAATTCGCGATTTTTTTCGGGACATCTGAGGCGGCCTTCGGTAGGTCCACCGGCGAAACGCTGGGCGACGATGATCAGGGAGTATCACAAATGGTGGAGTCCGCGGTTGAATCGCGAAATGGAGTTGCTCGTCATCGGGCACGCCGGCGCGAAGGTTTTGGTATTCCCCACGCGCGGCGGACGGTTTTTCGAATACGAAAACATGCGCATGCCGCTCGTGCTGCGGCAGAAAATCGAGCAGGGGCAACTTCAGTTTTTCTGCGTCGATAGCGTCGATACCGAGTCGTTCTACTGTTTTTGGGCGCATCCGTCCGGGCGAATCCAACGGCACATGCAATACGAGGAATACATCCTCCAGGAAGTGTTCCCGTTCATGACGGCCAAAAATCCGCACGAATGCGTGATCGCCCACGGTTGCAGTCTGGGCGCCTACCATGCGGCGAACATCACGTTCCGGCACCCGCATTTGTTCAAGAAACTCGCGGCGTTTTCAGGACGGTACGATCTCACGAAGCCGGTCGAGCATTTCAACAACCTGTTCGACGGTTACTACGACGAGAACGTGTATTTCCACACGCCGACGCACTTCCTGCCGAACCTCGATTGCCCCGACCTGTTGGGAAAAATCCGCGACCTCGACATTGTCCTGACCATCGGGAAAGAGGACCCGTTCCGCGACAACAACGAGCACCTCAGCGACATCCTCCGCGGCAAAAATGTCGGCCACCAACTTTTCCACTGGGACGACCGCGCACACAGCGGCCACTATTGGCGGAAAATGGCGCAGATCTACGTGTAGGCGCGGCGACGTCTACCGCTCCAATGACTCCTGGAAGTGATGGGTCATAAACGTCAGCAATCTTGCAAACGAGGATGAACCGGCTGCCTCCTCCAACGCGAAGCCCGCAGTAAATGCCGCTTGATTGATCACCGGATCATAGCCGGCGGAGAGCCTCTCGTTCAGCCAGCCCTTCGCATCCCGAAAAGCTTCCACGACCGGCGGCTTTTCGACACCCGGTTTGAATGCCGCGAACCTCCGCAGCGACTCCAGCCCGGCGATAAACCATGACTCGAACTCGCGATGGGCGAGCGCGACGAAGATCGGCACATCCCCGCGAACCATCCGTGATCGGCGCAGGAGTTCAGGACCGAGCTCAGCCGGACACGCGTCGTCGCAATCCATTAGGGAAAACTGGGGGTCAGGAAAACCGAGGGTCAGTGTGCATATTCTTTCTCTTTTGTTCTCTTCTTCTGCCGCCGCTTGCCTCCTTGTCGGTGCAGACTCAGGCTGACGTTGGCCGCGTTTCTCATCTTCAAGTGCTCGGCGATCCATGTTTGGCTCACTGTCGTCTTTGTCCAAATCTCGCGGGCGATCTCCACCTTTCGAGGATCCGTCGCCCGCATCCGCTCCAAATCCGACTGGCTCAGGTCCATACGCAGCAGACCATCTCTCAAGATTTCCTCCGCCACCCGCTCTCCATGCTCCAGAAGCTCCGGTGCCCGCTGGAACGCCCTCGAGCGTCTCGGTCGGCGAAGGGCTTCAGCCACTTTGAGAATCTTTTCGGCAAACTCCTGCCGTCCCCAATACCACCCTCGCCTCAAGTCGCTCAGGCGCCCGTCCACCCCGGCTGCCTTCGCTAAGATTCCACTTGTTTTTCCTTCGTCCCGGCCCCTCGCGTCCAGATCCTCCACCATCCGCCGCCTCCCGGCCACCGTGTCCGGATACCCCAGCCTTGAAAAAACCTCCTCTCCTGCAAGCCACTTCGGTCGTCGCCCCGGCGGCAAGGCGAACCCGCCTGGCAAACTACTCCACGGATAATCCAAAAGACTTCCTCCCTTTTCATACTCGATCAATCCCGCCCGGCAGGGATTCAGGTGGAGGTAGTCCCAGAGCGTCGTGTAGTAGGACACCGTTCCGCAATCCACCAACACCGACTTGTAGCGATCTCCAAAAAGCCGTCCCCATTGGCGATGCCGCGTATTAAATCGTCGGGTCACCGTGTTCTGAAACCACTTCATGCCCTCCACCAGGTTCGGCTCCGGTGTCTCGAAGAACAGGTGGTAGTGGTTGGTCATCAACACCCACGCATGCACCCGCCATCCCGTCTTTTCGCAAACCTCCGACAGACACTGCAAAAAGAACCGCCGGTCGTCGTCGTCCACAAAGATCGCCTGCCGCCGATTCCCCCGCGCCATAACATGGTAACCCGCTCCTGCGAACTCAATCCGGATACTGCGTGCCATCTCCTCCATCTATCCACGACAGCCAACAGCGTCGAGCAGAAGATGAAAGAATCTGCACACTGACCCCCAGTTTCCCCTTACCCCCAGTTTCCAGTTTCCTGATCGGCAGCAAGACAGCGGTCGCGGCGATCACGGTGTCCGGCCAGGAGAAGACAATCGTGAGACCGATAGGGCGTTGCGGTCACGGAGGAGGTAAGATCTCAGGAGCAGGTAGACCTTGGCCCAGAGTGGCTGACTCCGCATCAGCAAGCCCGTCACCAGACAATACCTCATCCAAAAACTTGCGAGTATTGTTCTGGGGCTGCAAAGTAGCTCTAACGGCTTCAATCCAGTCTCGAATTTGTTGGTCTTGGTAGTTGTAAGCTAGGAAGCCGATTTTGTTTGATGTAATACTAGGAATCGCATCATGAAATACTCCAGAATCAATCTTTCCATTAATCGTTAATTCAAATAGCTCCTTGAGGAACTGAACATACTCCCGCCCTGGAAGCGTTTCGCTCGCAGCAACAATAAGACGCTGTTTATTTTGCGTCGGGGCAACTGCTTCTATGTTATTCAGCAATGCTCTCCAATTGGCTCGGACGTATTGCGTAAACGCATCTTGATCTTCACTTGCTCCCGTCAACATTCCATCCTCTGTTATGGCAGCTTGGTCAAGGAAGTCTTTGATGTTAGGTGGCGGGTCAATGCTCATAGCGGCACGTATAAAGACAAAGAAAAGCACGACGACTGTAGCTCGGTTAATATAATAAGGCGTTTTCATAGCTCATTCATGGAGCGCGTTTGCGAAATACTGAGGGCTGGAGTCCTGTCGATAAGTGAATCGATTGATTAACATTGTTCTGACCTGCGCTAATCCAAGTCCCATCATAGTTGAGTATTCCCATGTGCCCGGAACCCGAACTGGCTGGTCGAATGACCACAAAACCAGGTTGAGGCAGCGCACTGTTGGTCAGGAATATCCACCCTGTAAGCGCAACACTTGAATCTCCCCATTGATTTGCCAATGGTGGCACATGGACGGTAGGACCCAGCCCACCAAACCGTTGATATGAATAAGCCAACGGGACACTCAGTCCGGCGGCGATACACCGGTGATAGACAAATATATTGCATTTGTTCGACCGCCTCCCTGCTGTCGGACCTCCTGGATACATTTCAATTCGCTCCATTAAAGCATAATCTGTTGATCCCAGAAGTGCCAACGCTTCGTCTCTCAGATCGATTTGCCACTTGCCATCCACCACCCCAATAAAGTCAGGCTGATCCTTTCGGAGCTTCTCGTTAAATACGCCATCTTTGTTTGCTCCATGCGGGGCGTCCTTCTTCCGCTTGTATTCGTGCTCCCCGTCATTGGTAATGACTGCTTTGATTCGGAAGATTCCGCCGACCGCTGTTGTGTGCTCAAACTTGGTACCCGCGGCTTGGGCACTGATGTTTGACCATTCGGTGTAGCTGCCATTTCCCATCAACTGTTGCTGTTGCCAAGTGATCCGGCTTTCCAGAGTATCCGCCGTTTCGAAGAACTGAGGAGCGAGCGCAAACTCCAAGACATCGCCCTTTTTGACAACCAAGCCATCGTCGGGCGCCTTGTCCTCGCCCTGCTTTCGGATGGCTATGTCCACGGGCAGCAGCGGCAGGTTGGAGGTGGCGATATTGGTAATGACCGGGAGGGTTCCCTCGCGGTGGGCAGTGAGAGGGACGGGGAGCCCTGGGACTTTGAGATGCCACGGGCGGACGCGGAGGAAGGACTCGCTGGTGTGGGTTCCGTTGCCGGAGCTCCATTGAAGGTTCGCGGTTCCTACGGAGCCTTTGACCTGCACTTGGCGCGGGTCGGTGATTCTGATGGCATAGACGTCGTAATCCTGCCGGTCGATCAGCGGGCGGGGATCGGCCACTTTGGAAACGATCGTGGGGTTTTTGTCTCCTCCGAGAACAGGGCCCCGGAGCAACGCCATTTGCGATCCGGTGAACCGGACCTGATCGGAGAAGACGAATCCGAGGTTGGCGTTCGGCTTGATCTCGACCTTGACGGGTATGTCGGCGACTTCGGCGCTCGTTTTGACGACTTCGGCGTAAACGGTAAAACCGTTCTGGTAGTAGTGATAGTCGTCAGCGGCCAGGCCGAGGTCTTCAAGGGTGTATTCCACGCCGGACTCGATAAAGTCCCCTCCTTGGCTGACGCTCCGGCCGTCGCGTTGGGAGAACTCTGATTCTCCCGTTTCGGGATCATAATCCAAGCCGCCGTTGGCGTCCTTGAGCCACAAGCGCATTTTGCCACTGGCAGGCAGTTGGTGGGGGTTCGTGGAGTTGCTGGTTACCGCCGCCGGGTTGGACGAGTCGTAGGTAAACCGGACTTTGGCATTTGCGGGATCAGTCGCGGAGAAATTGACGTGAACCGGGATAAAGCCTGCCCCCGGAACAGCTTCGTCTGATTCGATTTCGGGGTGCAGGTCATAACCGTCAGCGTAGTCGGGGATCCCGTCGTTGTCGGCGTCCCCGTCGTTGATGAGGACAACCTTCCCGGGCTCGGTGTCTTCGCCTGTCTTGTCTTTTCCCGCTTCGCCGATTCCGGGCACGCTGACCGAGACGGGTCGGAAGAGGATGGTGTAGTACCCGTTGCGGGTTGGCGGGTTCTGTGTGGGGTCGATCTCGAATTCCGGGCTTTCGTTTTCTGAGACGGTGAGTTGCCAGCTACGTTCGGCGACCACTTCAATATCGAGGCTTTCATTGATTTCGGGCGTGTTTGCGTCGTCGTAGGGAACGAAGATTTCCACCCAGCGCATCGTCGTAGGGCCGGACGGATTCGCCGAGAACTTGTATTTGAACTTGCCGGTGGAGAACGAGGTCTCATCCGTGCTCAGGTTCCATTGAGCGGTGCTCCAGCCCCACCATTGGTAGCCGTTTCCTTGCGGGTAATACCAGTCTTCGTAACCCCAGTAATCCGAGGGCCCCCAATATCCCCAATGATAGTAGCCCCAGCCGTAGTAATTCTCCTGCCAGGCTTCAGGATAATCTGGCATGTCAGCAATCAGGTCGGCGATGAACGCGGAGGTTTCGTACTCATCAGTGAGCGTTTCACTGCCGTCGATATAATGCCGGACTGTCGGCGTCGTGGCAGCGATCGCTCCCCACTGAAAAGCAGCGTAATCCCACTCGCCGCTCCATGGAGGGACAGTTATGGTTTCCGTCTCGCTTTGTGAGGGGCCGTTGCTTGAAGACCAATTTGTTGTCTTCGATCCCGACCACTCGCCAGCTGGATTCGCATCTGCGCGCGCGCTTGTCGTGGTGGAGTCTGAATAATCAATTGGCTGGTAGGTATTGGTGAGCCGATGCGAAGCAAGGGAGCTTCCGGAGTAAGCCAATGAACCGCCAAAAAGGTCAAAGTCGTTTCCAAGCCATCTGATGGTTCCCCCGGTAGGTTGCAGAGTCGATTCAAGAGTGTACTCACCATTGCCGCTTTCGGTGGTGAATGACTCTTCACCATCTTCTTCATAAGACGCAGTACGAGAGTACTCCGTCGTGCCAGAGCGAGCAGCCGTGAGGCTTCCTCTCGTCCGGTTCCGTTCGGACCAACTAAACGAAGTTGAGAATGTATCGTCGCTGGAACCCTTGCGACCATTGTCGTCCCAGTCTGCCTCGCTTTCGTAGGCGTAAGTTCCCTCATAAGACTTGCGATGTTCGGAAGGCACGAGGCTTTCAATGTAAGAAGCTTCGCCCTGCCAACTTGATGAGCCAGTGACGCCATCGCTTGAGTCCGTGTCGCTCGCATTCCCCGAGATCGAGGAAAGGTGCGTCTTTGTCAGGTAAAACCGGGGAGGCGAGCTGGATCCGGTGAACTCGGGGAAGGCCCCGAACCATCTTTTATGACGACCGAATGACACTTGTTTCACAGCCATCCGCAGGCCAAGCGGAACGCGGTAGTCCGCCGTCGCAAATGCCGAGGAAACCTGTGTTTCGCCTTCGGTTTTCGTGGCACGGATACGGTATTGGTAATGCCTGTTAGCGACGAGCCCGTCATCCCCGTAGGCGGTTTCGCCGCCGGGCACTGTCGCGATGGTTTGCCAGAGGTCGTTGTCCGCACGGCGTTCGATGATGTAGTTGGCCGGGTTGTTGCTGGATGCCTCCCAGCGTAGTTCCACGCTGGTAGGATCAACAGCAGACCAGTCCGGCTGTGGTAGCCGCCCGGGCGCGACAGGACGGCCGCGTTCCACGCTGGTAGGATCAACAGCAGACCAGTCCGGGTTTGAGGAGTTGTATTGCTCCTCCCATGTGGGAACTGTCACGACGAAGCTGGCCGGCGTGGTGGGATCGGCAATGAGGGGATACATGTCGCCATCATCCGGTTGGCCGTCTCCATCCGTGTCGGAAGCCACCGGGTCGGTACCTGCCTCCCACTCCTCGGCGTTGGTTAGCCCATCGCCATCCGCGTCGCCGTTTGCCGGTTCACCAAGGTGTCCGAAGCGGCGGATTTCCCAATCATCCGGGATTCCGTCGCCGTCTCCGTCTTGGGACGCCGTGGGACTGGTCCTCTGCATGACCTCGGCGAGATTTGAGACGCCGTCTCCGTCAGCGTCGGCATTCGGATCGATCCCGGTTTGACCGTTGAAGTAGTGTTTTTGCCACCATTCCGGGAGCTGGCCGGGCGGTGCGCTGAGATCGAAAGAGAAGACGCGTTTGAGCTGGCCGAGATTGGCCGGCGCGTAGTTGTCGTCGTCGGTTGTTGCTGCTGTCCAAGGGAAGCCCGTGGTCGCATCGCGTCCGAGAGGAGGATCGGTCAGCTCGTAGCTGAAGAGATGGAGGCGTTGGTAGAAGGGCTTTGCCACGGCCTTGAGCTGGCCCAAGTTCGCGGGGGAGTAGTTAGCAGCCCTTTCCTCCGGAGTCAGATTTTCGCCGAAGCTGGCGATGAGGGCATTGACTTCGGAGCCCGCTCCGCCGGGGAGGTGGGCATCGAGGTGGGCTTTGGCCTGCTTGGCCACGTTCTTGAGCTGGCCGAGGTTCGCGGGACTGTAGTTGTCCTCCACGGACGCGGGATCGGAGGTGTCGAGGATGGCGGTGGGTGAGTCGGTCCACCATCCCGGAGGCGCGGCCAGCAGCGAACAGGCCGCGGCGGCGATCAGGACCACAAACAAAAAGAGGCGTCGCATGGGGATGGCTTGGGAGCAAAGAGACGTCGGTTCTAATCCCCGGGATTGCCAAACTCGCCCATGAGAATGTCGCCTTGCCGGGGCATTTTGATGCGGCCGTCGAGATAGACTTCCATGGCGTTCGAGCGCGGGCCGGACATCGCCCCGTTTCCAACGGCGAAGAGAAGACCGGAGTTTTGGGGAATGTCCGAGTCGTTGTATTGCCCCACAACCAAAGCGTGGTTCCACTTGGTGATCAAACCGCGCCCAATGACGGCACTGGCTTCGACCTTCGTTGCGTCATAGTCGTCGCCCTGAATCAAATTGTTGCGTCCGACCGCCAGCGACGCCACACCACCGGATTGATTATAAACACCAACGAGCATCGACATTTCACCGCCCGCGAACTCGTAACCGCTTCCTGCCAGATAGTTGGCGTATCCGACAGCTAGCGAATCGTCCGAATGGATCTGATTGTGAGTACCAACCGCGAGGGACGCGCGTCCTCCCCAAGGAAAATCATCTCCGACGATATTCCATGTCCCCAGAGCCATCGAGGTGGTTTCCTCAATGGTGTTCGAAATTCCGATTGCGAAGGAGTAGCTTTGCCTGACTTGATTCCCTGATCCAATGGCACCCGAGTTTTTGGCGGGGATCATTTGGGCCGGATAGCTGGTTGTCCATGTGTTCGTCACCTGATTGGAGCCCGCGGGACCGATTTCCAGTTCGTCGCCGATAACTACCTGTGCGGAGACGGTCGCGCTGCATGCAGCAATGATAAGAAAGCAAAGTGGGATTTTCATGGTTTCGGTGGTGGCGATGGGGTTCTCCTAATATTCCGGGTTTCTGGGGCCGCACCCTTCAACTCAGCGTCACGCGCATCAACCTCTGCGATGCGGGCTTCGGCTGAGAGACCTTTTGCGGCGTTGAGAATGACCGCTATCGGGTTGTTTGACTCGGCGTTTGCATCGGGGCTCTTGGGCGGACGAGCGATCAGACGCTTGGCATTCTGATGGCTTCTTTCTCCGTCCATCACGCTGGAAAGAACACGATCCACTTCACTGATGATTTCCTCGGGCGAGGCCAAGCGGTGATGGAGAGCCCGAATGATGTTTACGGGACCGTCTTGGGGGGCGATGGGGGCGGCCCATGGACCGGATCGAAACACACCTGATCGGCCAAGCAACAGAAGAAATGTTACGATTTCGTCACGAACGGAAGAGCGCAACGGGTTTCTCAGCGAAATGATCGAATAGATGTGATCTGGATCAACTTTGGACCGCCTCGGTTCGAAGCGAATATGAAGAATGGCTTGTAAAGGGCGATCCGCGGCAAGGAACGTGTAGCGCTGCGGAATTCCCTTTCGGATATTAACAGACGGGATGCACGGGCTCATTGTCCGTTTTCACGGATGGCGGTGTCGAGTCACCGAAAACGCGCGCTTGGAAAGGCGTGAAAGTCCTTACGGAAGGTGGATACTCATGCGGCATGGATTCGGTTTTCGTTCTGACCGGTGCGGGCATTTCCGCGGAGTCGGGGATTCGGACGTTCCGGGGGCCCGGATGGGCTTTGGGAGGGGCATCGCGTGGAGGATGTGGCGACACCGGAGGGCTTTGAGGCCGACCCGGACTTGGTCCACCGGTTCTACAACGAGCGCCGTGCGGCCCTCGCGAAGGCGGAACCGAATGCGGCCCACCGGGCGCTGGCGCGGTTGGAGGCGGAACTCGGTGGACGGGTGACGATCGTGACCCAGAATGTGGATGATTTGCACGAACGCGCGGGGAGCCGGAATGTGATCCACATGCACGGCGAGTTGCTGAAAGCCCGGTGTGGGCGCTGCGAAAGCGTCGTCGGCTGGCCGGGCGACCTGGGCCGCGAGTCGGTTTGCCCGAGCTGCGGGGTAGCCGGTGCGATGCGGCCGCACATTGTCTGGTTCGGCGAGATTCCCTTGCAGATGGATGAAATCGAAGAACGTCTCACCGCGTCGGCACTTTTTGTGTCGATCGGCACTTCGGGTCGGGTTTACCCCGCCGCCGGGTTCGGCCTCCAAGCGGCGGCTCGCGGGATTCCGACCATCGAGATCAATCCGGAATCCACGGACATTTCCCCGTGGTTCGACCAGCACCTGCGCGGCCCCGCAACGCGCGAGGTCCCGGCGTTCGTCGAAAAACTGCTCGGTGCCTAGACCCGGACCGGGTCGCCCGCGTCGGTGACCAGCCACTCGCCCGGTTCGGTCACACGAATCTCCCGTGCGCCACGGTTCTCGATCCGATACCCGCGGATGCGGAGAAATTCCGGCACGTCAGAAGCGGTCATCTCGCTGTCCGTGAGCTCGAGCAGTTCAAACCCGGATTCTCCCGCCAAGGCCAGATCCCGCACGGTCACCTTCGCCCCGGGCACCGCGGAGACGACCAATCCGGAATTCCCTCCGAGCGAGACATTTTCCAGCGTGACATCGCCGTCGAGCACGAGCGTCGCGGTGTCGGCGAGGCGAACATTGCGGACCCGGGCGCGAACGTCCGCGCGGGTCAGCGCGAAGCCGGGGCGGAGGACCACCCGCGGACCCATTGTAAATGGAATCCCCCGGATGCTCCGCACCGGGCCGTCGATCACGTCGGCGCCGGCTGATCGGAGTTTTTCGCGGCCCGCGAGGTAGAAATCATTCTCGGCGGACGAGGCACTTTCTGGCGGGCCGTTCTTCGCGACTTTGTCGGCTGCGTCTGTCAGGTTGTTTTTGCAGGCGCTGAAGCACCACTCGCGCTGGAAAACGGTGACGCCCACTTTCTCGCCGTCGCAGAAGAGCTTGGGCAAATCCTGCATCATCGTCTCAAGCCGCGCGGGCTTTTTGAAGGTGGTTCGGGAAGCGTCGGAGAATTTGGGATTGATGAACTCGGCGATGATCCCTTGCGTGCGATCGAGCACTTTGAGGTAGGGCTCGAGGCGGAGGACGAGGACGTTGATGTTGCCGGGAAACAGCGAAAAGCCACGCGCGTCGGGCACGTCGCCGTCCGGGCTCACCGTCGCGCGAAGAAGCGGGTCGAGTTGGTTGTATTCGACGTTCACGGTCAGCGCCGGTCCATCGGTGCGGACGAGGCGGGCGAGGCCGCCGACGGCTTCGCCGGGGACGCGGTTCACGGCGATCGAGTTGAAATCGTAGCCCTGCTGGACCGAAACGCCGATGGCCGCGAAGGCGGCGTTGAAGACCTGGCCGTTGGTATCCTGGATGAACAGGAGGTGGCGCACGCCGGCGGCGTGGAGCTTTGCGGCGGTTCCACTGGTGTGGAGGAGCATATGGATGTCGCCGTGACCGTGTGGTTTCAGGATCAACTCGCAGGGTTTCTCCAGTGCCAGGCGCGCATCGAGGTCGCTCACGGCCGGGACGAGTTCCTGACGGAGGATGGTGACCTGTTCCCGTGCGAGGCCGAACCAGCCGTTCCGCTCCAAGGTTGCGACCGTGCCCTCGTGCGTGTCGCGGCTTGTCATGATGACCAGGGGAACCGGCCGCCAGAACCGCGCTGAGGCGGTGCGGATCACAGCGGCGAAGTGACCGAGGTACGACATGGATTCCGTCACCTCAACCGGGATGTCGAGTTTGATCCCGTGGTAGCCAAGGCGTTCCCCCAACCCGCCGGCGACGAGCACGACGGCCGTGTGCTCGAACTCGCGAAAACCCACTTCCTCCGCGGCATCGTAGGCCGGGCCGAAACCGGAAAGATCGACCAGATCGGGTTGTTCGGGCGTGCATCCCTCGAACGGATTCCGTCCGGCGGCCGCGTCGGCCAAAAGCGTGCGGGCATTGCGAATGTAAGCCGGGAGCCCGCCGGGATACGAAGCATGGGCGGTTTCCAAGGTCGCAAAAAACGTGCGCTTCGCCTCGTCCCCGCTGCCGGGCACCTCCCATCCTTCGAACAGATGGGCCTGGCCGTTTTCGATGAGCGTGGCAGCGAGATGGGCTTGAGATTCGCTGACGACTCCGGCGTGGAGATTGGCGGCAAAGGTTTTGAGACCGGGTGAGGAAAACCGAGGATCCATGGCGGCGGGATTGTGTGCGTTCGGGTTGGTGGGCTGCCAGCGAATTCGAAGGTGCAAGAAGCTCCGGCCGGACAGGGCCGCTCATGCGAAATCCGATGGCCATGAACACCGCGCCCGCCACCGGGTTTGTCTTGCAACGAATCCCCGCTCCGGCAAACCCTCCACGGAACCTTGTCGGGGGCCGCGTTGTCCCCGCCCGATGAAAACCCATCTCGTCTTTGCCATTCTGACCGCGGTGCTGCTGACGGTGCTGATCACCCAGGATCGGCGGAAGACGTTTGAATTCGACTTTGTCATCGCGCAGGCCGAGCGACTCTCGCGCGAGGATCATGAACCGGACACCCCGGTCGGCGATCCGCTCCGCTCGCTGAATTACGATCAATACCGCGACATCCGTTGGCGCGACGAATTCACGCTCTGGCGGAAGTTGGGACTGCCGTTCCAGGCAAAGTTTTTCCTGACCGGACACATCCATTCGAAGCCGGTCACGATCTACCAGGTCAATCGCGAGGGAACCGGCCCGGTCCGCTTCGACGGGTCGTTCTTTGATTACGGGAAAACCGGGCTCGGTTCCGCCGACGCGGCGGGCGGCAACTTTGCGGGCTTCCGCGTGCATTATCCGATCAACCAAAGCGACGTGCTCGATGAGATCTTTGTTTTTCTGGGGGCGAGCTATTTTCGGGCCGTGGCCCGCGATCTCGTGTGGGGCCTGTCGGCGCGCGGCTTGGCGATCGACACACTCGGAAAAGAGGAGTTCCCGGACTTTACGACGTTCTGGCTGGTCGAACCGGAGCGCGGCGCGACGCACATGACGCTCTACGCTTTGCTTGAAAGCCGGGGCGTCACGGGCGCTTACCAATTCCAGGTCCACCCCGGGGTTGAAACGCGCATGGAAGTTCGTGCGGTTCTTTTCCCGCGACGCGACCTGAAATCGGTGGGCATCGCCCCGCTCACCAGCATGTTTTGGTATGGCGAGAACACCAACAACACGTTCGGAAACTTTCGTCCCGAGGTGCATGATTCCGATGGATTGCTAATCGAAAAGAGCAACGGCGAATGGATCTGGCGCCCGCTTTCCTGGTCACAGCAGTTGCAGGTTGCCGTCTTCGACGATGAAAATCCCAAGGGCTTTGGCCTGCTCCAGCGCGATCGGGATTTTACCCATTATCAGGACCTCGAAGCCCTCTACGACCGGCGCCCGAGCGCCTGGGTCTGGCCGCAGGGTGGATGGGGAGCCGGCGCCGTCCAACTCATCCAGCTGGCGACTGACAACGAATACACGGACAACGTTGTGGCTTATTGGGCGCCATCCGGTGGGTTGAAGAAGGGGACGCGCCACGAGTTTGCCTACACTTTGTTGTGGTTCCGGGATCACCCGGACCTGCCGCCGCTGGGGCGGACGCTTTTCACACGCATCGACTTTCTCGACGCACCGTATTTCCGCATGTTCGTGCTGGATTTTGGCGCTGGCGAACTGTCGCGCGTGGCCCCCGATGCGCCGGTTGTTGCCGACGTGTGGGTGCGGGACGGCGCCGTGAAGGATGTCATCGTTCAAAAGAACAACTACGGCGACTCATGGCGCGTCACATTCATTGCCAGCACCGACAATCTGAAGAAGCCGGTCGAACTCGGCTGCACGTTGCGACTCGATGGCCGTCCGCTCACCGAAACATGGACTTACACATGGAAGAACTGACGTGGGATGACGCGTTTGTGCGGGTGGAGGATTATCTCCGCACGCACGGGGTTGAACCCCGCGAGCGGCTCCTCCGTCTCACGCTCGCGTTGATCGAGGAGGCCCGTGAGCATCACCGGTCCAACCCTGCCGTCTCACCGTTGGAAACCGCAATGCGGCTCACCGAAGAGCGGGTCGACCGCTGGTTCGAAAATCTCGCGGGCAGCGTTGAGGCGGTGCCGCGTGCCCGCGTGGCCTTCTTTGCCTCGGGCCGGACCGGGCTTTTCCTGTGCGACGAACTTCCGGACGACTTTGTGCGTTCCGTGAGGAACGCGGCGATCCAGGCCGGGCCGGCTTTGGAATTCCAAAGCCTGGCCCGCCGCGAAGTCGACTATGGTCCGATGGAGGACATTGCCCGGGAGACGTGGGACCGCTTTTCGTGGGCGCACGTCCTCAAGGCCTTTTTGTTCTGGCTGGTCGTCTTTGTTCTCTCGTGGGGCGCTTATCTCCGCTTTTTCCGATGAAACCATTCTCCAACGTGGACCAATTGCCGGGCGACGTGGTTTCGCTGCGCCAGGCGCTTTTTCTGGCGACCGCGACCGGCTTGATGGCCGGAGGCGCGACATTGATGTATTCGATCGTCGGCACAGACGGCCTTGATGCCGTCGAGTGGGTTCTCCTGATCCTTTTCGTTCCGCTGTTCGCTCAGATCTCGATCGGGTTCACGATTGCCTTCTGGGGGTTCATCAAACTCATCACCGGCGGCGACCGATACGAGATCATGCGGACGTTGCCGAACCCTCCCGCGGAGGGCCTGCCGAGCTCGACGGCCATCGTACTCCCGGTTTTCAACGAGGACCCGGACCGCACGTTCCGCGGATTGGAAAACATGTTCCGATCGGTCGAGGCGACGGGCGACGGACGCGCGTTCGACTTTTTCGTGCTCAGCGATTCGAATGATCCGAACCGCTGGATCGAAGAGGAAACCGCTTGGTTCCGGCTCTGTTCCCGATGCCAGGCGTTCGGGCGGATTTTTTACCGGAAGCGTCGCGTGTCCCTCCACGGCAAAAGTGGCAACGTCGCCGACTTCTGCCGTCGATGGGGCCGCCGATACAAATACCTGCTCGTGTTGGATGCCGACAGCGTCATGGACGGACAAACGATCGTCCGGCTCGCCCGCGTGATGGATGCCAATCCGCGCGTGGGCATTGTCCAGACGGCACCGCAGATTGTTCGCGGCACCTCGGTTTTCCAGCGGTTCATCCAATTTGCCACGCGCATGGTCGGCCCGCTCTTCTCCGCCGGCTCGAGCTTTTGGCACCTTGGGGGAGGCAACTACTGGGGTCACAACGCGATCATCCGGCTCAAGCCGTTCATCGAACATTGCGTTCTCCCCGAACTCCCCGGACGCAGCGCAGCGGACCGCCATATCCTCAGTCACGATACGGTCGAGGCCTCGCTCATGCAGCAGGCGGGTTATCAGGTATGGTTCGCCTATCGCGAACCAGGTTCGTTCGAGGAGGGACCGCCGAATCTCACGGAGAGTCTCAAGCGCGACCGCCGTTGGTGCCAGGGGAACCTCCAGCATTTCTGGTTCCTCTTCGCGCCCGGCACGCGGTTCACCAACCGCCTCCACATCTTCTTCGGGCTCATGTCGTATCTGTCGGCGCCTTTGCTGGTCGTGTTTATTTTGCTGAGTTCGTGGGACGGCTATTGGAAAAACCAATACCTCATCCTGTCGGCACAGGAAGGGGGCGTTCCATGGGCGCCCTTATGGTTGCTGGCGTTGACAGCGGGCCTTCTGTTTGTCCCCAAGTTTCTCGGTTTGCTCTATCTGCTGCCACGCGCGAAAGCGCATGGCGGGATTGTCCGAACGACCGTGAGCGCGATTCTGGAAACTTTGCTATCCATCCTCCTCGCGCCGATCCTTTTGTTTTTCTACACGAAGTTCGTCCTGCTGACGATGATGGGACTGCGGGTGACCTGGAAGACCCAGAACCGCGAACAGTCCGACGTTCCCCTCGGTGAGGCGATCCGGACCTATTGGCAGCCGACGCTGGCGGGTGTTTTGGGAACGGCGGCGACGTTGATCTATGCGCCGAGCCTGACGGTCTGGCTTTCACCATTACTGGTCGGACTCGTCCTGACCATTCCATTCGTCCTCTGGACGAGTTCCGATGGGGTTGGACGGTTTTTCAGAACCCATGGCATCTTTGCCATTCCCGAAGAAACGAACACGCCCGACATTCTTAAGAATCTGGACGGCCCCGATGCGGCGGGCAGCTCGATAGCCGGCGTGCTTCAGGTGGCGGTCTCACCGGAGGTGAATGCGCTTCACACGGCGCTTCTTAGACGCTCGCGCGTGCATGCACGTCATCGGAAGGAATACCTGGATGGCCTGCGGCAAAGGGTTCTTTCGGAGGGTCCGAATGCCCTCACGCGCCGCGAGCTCACGGCTTTGCTCTGGGACGGCGATGCGGTCGCCGACCTCCACCGCGAGGTGTGGAGATCCGACGATTCGAAGCTGGCCGGCGTCTGGCGAAACGCCCTCCGCCGATTCAACGAAACCGCAATCCTTCTCGACCGCCGCGAACGGCCGGTTCCTTAGATGGCGAGTCGCTTGGCGACGAGCGTCTCCAAGTGCGAGCGGACGTCGTCGATTTCAATTCGCTGCAGGAGAGAATTGAAAAAGCCGTTCACGATCAGCCGCCGGCCTGCGTCGCGGCGGATTCCGCGCGCGGCGAGATAGAACAATTCGTCCTCGCTCACCGGGCCGTTTGTTGCGCCGTGCGTGCAGCGGACTTCGTCGTTGAGGATTTCGAGACCGGGCATCGAATTCGGGTCCGCATCATCGCTGAGGATGAGATTGCGCACTTTTTGATAAGCGTCCGTGCCGCGCGCGCCGGGTTCGACTTTGATTAGCCCGGCAAAAATCGTGCGGGACTTGTCGTCGAGTGCGTTCAGGTAGAGGAGGTCGCTGGAAGCGTGGGGAGCAACATGATCCTGGAGTGTCCGCTGGTCGATCTCCCGCGTGCCTTCCACCGGGTTGATCGAAAACATTTCGCTCCGCGAACCCTCGCCGACAAGTCGGCTCAGCGCCTCGCCACGAACCCAGCCGCCGCCGAAATTGGCCGTGAGCGCCGTGCAGCGCGCATCCCGGTCGACGGTCGTCGAGTTGATGTGGAATGCGGTCGTTTCCTTCGACCAATCCTGAACGGCGATATAGGTCAGATTTGCCCCGCGGGCCAGGTGGAGGTCGTTGACAGCGCAGGCGAACGCCCGCTGGTCGTCGGCGCTCTTGAAATAGTCCAGCACCGTCACTTTGCTGTTCTCGCCGCAGACGATCAGCGTGTGAGGATACACCGACGAATTCAGGCCCTCGACCCAGTGAAAGATTTCAATCGGGAGGGTCACCTCGGTGTTGGCCGGAACGTAGAGAAATGTTCCGCTGCTCACGCGCGCTTTGTGGAGCGCGGCGTATTTTTTGGAACCGAGCTCAACCGGCTGGGCCATGAAATACTTGCGGAACAAATCGGCGTGATCGCGCGCGGCGGCTTCGAGTGGCAGGAGCAAGACGCCGGCCGGCAGCGTGGCCGTGTCCTGAAGGACCAACGTGTTGTTGGCAAAGACAAGTTTGGCGGCCGTGTCGGAAAGTCCGACGGAGCTGTTGATGAAGCTTCCTTCGCTGGCGATCGCCGGTGCCGGGCGGAAGTCCGTGAGGTCGAGCGCGGAGAGGCTGGCGAACCTCCACGATTCATCCCGCCGGGTCGGAGCCGGCATTGCCTCGTATTCCGCGGCGGCGGCTTCCTGTTCGCTGGCGAACCATGCCGGCCAAGTTGCCGTCTCCGTGTCCTTGTCGATCATGCTGGTATTCATTGTTGGCGTCCGGTTTGGCGGGGTCAACCCACTGATCCTTCCATTTCGAGATCGATGAGGCGTTTGAGTTCGACCGAGTATTCCATCGGGAATTGCTGGACGAGGTCGTTGACGAATCCATTGACCGCGAGACTCATTGCCGCGCCTTCCGAGATCCCGCGCTGCTGCATGTAAAAGATTTGCTCGGCGCTGATCTTGCTGACCGAGGCCTCGTGCTGGCAGGCGTTCTCTTTGCCGCGAACCGTGATCGCCGGATACGTGTCGGTCCGGCTGTCGGTGTTGATCAACAAGGCATCGCACTCGGTGTTATTCTTGCAACCTTTGAGGTGCCGGCCGACCGAGACGAGCCCGCGATAAATGGCGCGGCCATTGCCGATGCTGATGCTCTTCGAAACGATATTGCTGGTGGTCTCGTCGGCCGCGTGGATCATCTTGGCGCCGGTATCCTGGTGCTGGCCGTCGCCGGCGAGTGCGATTGAGATGACTTCGCCGCGGGCTTTCCGACCCTTCATGATCACGCCCGGATACTTCATCGTCAGGCGGGATCCGATATTGCAGTCGATCCACTTGATTTCGGCCTCTTCCATCGCGAGTCCGCGTTTGGTGACGAGGTTGAAGACGTTGGGCGACCAGTTCTGGACCGTCACGTATTGGATCTTGGCGCCCTTGAGCGCGACCAATTCGACGACCGCGCTATGGAGCGTGGAGGTTTCGAACTTCGGTGCCGTGCAGCCTTCCATGTACATGACCTCCGAGCCCTCGTCGGCGATGATCAGCGTGCGCTCGAACTGGCCGAAATTCTCGGCGTTGATGCGGAAGTACGCCTGGAGCGGGTGCTTCACCTTCACGCCGGGTGGCACGTAGATGAACGATCCACCGGAGAAAACCGCACTGTTCAACGCGGCGAATTTGTTGTCGCCGGTCGGGATCACTTTCCCGAACCATTTTCGGAAGATTTCCGGGTGCTTGTGGAGACCCTCGGTCGAGCCGACGAAAATGACGCCCTGTTCACCGACGGCGGCCTTGATATTCGAGTAAGCGGCTTCGCTGTCGAATTGCGCTTCGACGCCGGCGAGGAATTTGCGCTCCTGCTCAGGGATTCCCAGGCGTTCGAACGTGCGCTTTACCTCCTCGGGAACCTCGTCCCATGAGCGCTTGGGCTGTGTGCCCTGCGCGAGGTAGTAGCGGATGTTGTCGAAGACGATGTTTTCCAGATCGCGGGTCGCCCAATGCGTCGGCATTGGCATCGACTCGAACTTCTTCAATGCTTCCTTGCGGAATGCGCGAATCCAATCCGGGTCGTTTTTGACGTCGGAAATGTAATCGATCGTCTGCTCGGTGAGTCCGGTCCCGGCGTCGAACTGGTAGTCGACATCGTAGCGGAAATCGCCGACGGAACGGTCGATATCGATCGTGGGTTTGGCTTCGGTGCTCATGGTGTGTCCTTTCAGGCGGTGGCGAGCAGTTCCTTCTCAACCCAATCGTAGCCTCCGGCTTCGAGCTTCAGGGCGAGGTCTTTTTCGCCGCTGAGAACGATTCGGCCTTCCACCATGACGTGGACTTTGTCGGGTACGATGTAATTCAAAAGCCGCTGATAGTGCGTGATAACCAAAAGCCCGCGATCCGGGCCGCGGAGCGCATTCACGCCGTCCGAGACAATCTTCAGCGCATCGATGTCGAGCCCGGAGTCGGTTTCATCAAGCACCGCGTAAGTCGGATCCAGCATGGCCATCTGGAGGATCTCACAGCGTTTCTTTTCACCGCCCGAGAATCCTTCGTTCACAGCACGCGAAGTGAAATTGCGCGGGATCTTGAGCGCGTCCATCTTGGCGTAGAGGCTCTCGTAGTAGGCCACGGCATCGAGTTCCTCGCCTTCCGGCAGGCGGGCCTGGAGGGCGGCGCGAATAAAATTGGCGATCGTTACGCCCGGAACTTCCATCGGATACTGGAATGCGACGAAGAGGCCGGCGCGGGCGCGTTCATCGGGTTCCTCCATATCAAAGAGGCTCACGTCGTCGAGGGTGACCGACCCGCCGGTGACTTCGTAATCCGGATGTCCGGCCATGACTTTCGCGAGCGTGCTTTTGCCCGAACCGTTCTTGCCCATGATGGCATGGACTTCGCCCTTGGGGACCTCCAGGTTGAGGCCGCGGAGGATTTCGCGGTCGCCGATGTTTGCGTGCAGGTTCTCGATTTTCAGGCTCATGGGATTATCTTACGTATTGCAGCGCGGACAGATGCCGCGAAGGGTGAGTTCGGAGTGAGTGACGGTGAAATCTTCCGGGAGTTGCCACGACTTGCGCGCCTTCGATGAACCGGCGAGCGGGACATCAAAAACCGTCGCACAGCGCTCGCAGACAAAGTGGCCGTGTTCCTCGAGGTTCGGACAGTAGCGTGTCGCCTCGCGCTCGACATTCACCTGTTTGACGAGTCCACAGTCGACCAGCGTCTCGAGGCAGTTGTAAACCGTCGCCAGGGAAATGCCCGGGATCTTCTTTTTCGCCCGGATGAAAACCTCGGTCGCCGTCGGGTGATCGCGCTCGGCGAGCAAAACACCGTAGACCTCGCGCCGCTGCGGAGTCAGGCGATGGCCGCTGTGGCTGATCGTCTCCTCGTACGCGGAAGGCTGGTTGACCCGTTTTGGCATGGTCCCGCAACATACGGGCGCCTGGAATTGGATCAAGAATTATTCTAAATAAAAGAACGGCGGCAGTCAGGATCTCGTGTGCGTCCGGTGCGTCCAGAACGTCTCGCCGAACTCGGCCTGAACGCGCTTGGCCAGGTCCGTTTCCGACTGGCGGAGCACCGCAAAAACGGTCGAGCCCGAGCCGGACATCATCGCCGCTTCGACCTCGGGTTGTTCCTCCAGCCAACGGAGCAACGCGGGGAGCACGATGTATTTTGAAAAGACCGGGGGTTCGAGATCGTTTTGGAGAGTGAGCTCGCTAGGGAGCCGCCGGGCTTCGCCGGTCGCGGGAGCCGCGGCCCAAGCCCGGTAGGCCCAGGCGGTGGAAACCGGGAAGGGTGGTTTGACCAACAGGATCGGGAACGTCGGAAGCCCACCGGCCGCCTCCAGCACCTCCCCTCGCCCGCGGGCCCATGCGGCCCGGCCACGGACAAAAAACGGGATGTCCGATCCGAATGTTGCGGCGATTTCCTCCAGACGCTCGACCGGCAGATCGGCCCCGGTCAACTCATTCAAGGCGAGCAGGACCGCCGCCGCGTCGCTGCTGCCGCCGCCGAGCCCGGCGCCGTGCGGGATCCGCTTTTCGATGTGAATGCGCACACCGGTCGGCCGCCCGGTCGCGCGAAAAAAGGCGTCGGCCGCCTTGTGGGCGAGATTCGACGCATCGCACGGAATCTCCGGATCGGAACACGTCACCACAATGCCCTCCCCGCAGACCTCCACCGTGAGCGTGTCATGAAGCGCCAAGGTAACCATCAGCGTTTCGAGATCGTGGTAGCCGTCCGGCCGGCGACCGAGCACGCGGAGCACGAGGTTGACTTTGGCCGGAGCCTCAATTGTCATGGCCGGCACATCATCCGCCAATGGCCGTTCCTTCCAACGAAAAAATCATCGTCGCGATTGATGCACCGGACGCCGCGGCGGGCCGGCGGCTTATCGACCCGCTGCTCGGCGAGGGGTGCGTTTTCAAGATCGGACTCCAGCTTTTCACGGCCGAGGGACCGGCGTTGGTGCGCGATCTGAAGGCCTCCGGCGCCCGCGTGTTTCTCGACCTGAAATTCCACGACATTCCGAACACCGCCCGCGAAGCCGTCGCCTCGGCGGTGCGGCTCGGGGTCGACATGACGACGATCCACCTCGCCGGCGGACCCGCCATGGTCGCCGAATCCGTCAAGGCCGCTGCGAACTCGCAGACCTTGGTTCTGGGCGTGACCGTCCTGACGAGCATGGACGACGCCACGCTCGACATCGTCGGCGTTCCACGTGCCGCTGGTGACCAGGTTCTCCACCTTGCAGAGATGGGCTCGCATTGCGGGCTGCAGGGCGTGGTCGCGAGCCCGCATGAAATCACGCCGCTGCGCGAGGAATTCGGACACGGATTGGTCATTGTCACGCCCGGTGTGCGTCCCGCCGGTGCGGATGCGGGCGACCAACGCCGGATCATGACTCCCGGCGAAGCCGTTCGCTGCGGGGCGGACTACCTCGTCATCGGCCGTCCGATCACCGGAGCCCCGTCGCCGAAGGATGCGTTCCGGCGGATCGTCGACGAAATCTCCGCGGCCTAAAGCGCCGGCGTCCGCCCGCGCCAGATCCAGTCCCCCTCTTTCGGTTTTCGCCGGTCTTCGACTTCGCCATTTTCGTCGACTTCGTTCCAGCCAATCGACCAAAGCCGGTAAGTCCCGCCGTCCGCCCGATAGCGGAGCGGGTTTCCGTCCATCGGGTCGGTTGGAACGGACTCGAGAAAATCCGGAACCAACTCGTCCAGCGCGGTGGGGAGTCTTCGCCGAGCGAGGGCGAACTGCTGGATGGCACAGGCCGTGCGCGCCTGCACAACACGGTTTTGCCAGTGCGCGACCCGGGGAAACGCACCCTCAAGAGCAGGAAGAATCAGGCGAGGGAGGAGGTAGCGCACCCTCCCGAAAGGCTGCGACCCGGCGGCTTCCTTCAGAGCGTCCGCGGTGGAAATTTCCCCCGGTTTGGGGATGCCACCGCCAGCGCTCACCTCATCGATCCACTCCTGATAAAGTTGGTAAAGAAACGCCATTTCGCCTGGCAGGAAAGCATAGCCATAAGCCGCCAAAGCCAGTTTCAACCAAGGCGAATGTTGCCGGGGCTGATCCGTGAACGAAGCCATTTGAACAAAATCCGCGAAGCCCGTTCCGCCCTGATTGCGGACCGTCGAAACCACCGCATTTGCAAATCCACGCTCGCCCCGAAGCGCCATGGCAAGATGCTGGTCGCCGCGTGGGAGTGCCTCTTCCAATTGCCGGGTCTGGGATGCGTCCCATGCCGGCAGCGCGTTTTCGACGACGGCCATGGCAATCCCATCCAATGAAATCCGCACGAGCAAGGAAATCAGCAAGGGCTCGGACTCCACGCTCCGGGCGAGTCGGAAGATCAGAAGCGTGTCGGCCAGAGCGGCCTCCGGACGACCGGACGCCAGATTGGCACGCGCGCGCAGCGAGAGCATCTGGCCGATCGAGAGGAGGTCGCTGACATGGGGCAGCTGCGTTGCGATCCCGCGGCTGTAATCGATGGGATATCTCGCCTTGGGCCGCTGCGCCGCCCGCGAGATTTCGCCCAGAACCGGCCCGGCCGGCTCCAGCAGGTCGATGACCAGGGCGAGTTCGTCCGGCGTGGGCGGTTTCTCGCCGGGCTCGGGCAGGATCAGCCGGACCTTGGCAAAGCGCCCACCGGCTTCAATCCGATCTGCCAGCGCCGGGAACCGTCGCTTCAGCTCGGCCGCCTCGTCCTCCGTGATGTCTGCAAACGGCCGCGGGTGATCATCCTTGTCCGCCCGCGCTGTCCAAAATGGATCCGCGAAAAAGTTCTCCTCGTCCGGGATGGGCGGTGGCGCGAGTTCCGCCATCTGGAGTTTCTCGCCCCGGGCGGACAGTTTCTCCTCGACGGCCGCCAGTTCGATCCGGCCGGTAATGGCGAAATACGTGGCGACCAAAAACAGCGCGCCGAGCCAAAGCACCGGGACGGCCAGTGCGAGAACGACCGTCCATGTCAGCGGGTGCCTCCAGGAAACCTTCACGCGCTCAATTAAGCGCAGAGCGGTTCCCGTGTCGAACTTTTACGGCGTAAGCGGCGGGTAATCGGTGTAGCCCTCCGGGCCCGGGGAGTAGAACTTGGCGGGGTCGGGCATGGCGAGGGGCGCGTTGGTGCGCAGGCGCTGGACGAGGTCGGGATTGGCGATCCACGGCGTGCCGAAGGCAACGGCATTCAAGCGGCCGTCGGCGAGGGCTTCGTTGGCCTCCGCGGCGGTGTAACCCATATTTCCGATGAGCGCACCGGCGAACGCCTCGCGGGCGGGCGTCATCACATCGCCTTCCTGGAGCCCGGCGAAGTCTCCGCGCATCATGTGGAGGTAGGCGATCTTTCGTTCGCTGAGTGCAGCGGCGACGAACCGGGTGAGGCCGATCGGATCGCTGTCGCGCATCGCGTTGTAACTGTTGATCGGCGAAAGGCGCACGCCAACACGGCCGGCTCCCCAGACGCCGGAAACGGCGTCCACCACTTCCAGCAGGAGGCGGGCGCGCTGGGCGATCGGTCCGCCGTAGGAATCCGTGCGGTGGTTCGCGCTGTTGCGCAGAAATTCATCGAGGAGATAGCCATTGGCGCCGTGGATTTCGACCGCATCGAATCCGGCGGCGAGCGCATGCCGGGCGGCTTGGGCGAAGCCTTCAATGATCCCCGGAATTTCGGATTCGGCGAGCGCGTGCGGGACGACGTAATCGACTTTGCCCTCCGGCGTGTGGGTTTGTTCACCGGTAATCGCGATCGCGCTTGGCGCCACGGGTTGGCGTCCGTTGTTGAGGAGCGGATGGCAGGCCCGGCCGCCATGCCAGATTTGGAGCGCGATCCGTCCACCGGCGGCGTGGACCGCATCGGTCACGTTTTTCCACGCGGCGGCGTGGGCGTCGGAGTAAATGCCGGGTTCGTTGATGAAAGCGGAATTGCCCTCCATGGCCATCGTGGCCTCGGCAATGATCAATCCGGCCGACGCGCGCTGACGGTAGTATTCGACCATGAGGGCACCGGGCAGGTGGCCGGGTTCGGCGCGGCTCCGGGTGAGCGGGGCCATGAGGATGCGGTTGGGCAGGTCAAGGTCGCCAAGGCGAACGGGATCGAAAATGTTGGGCATGGGCGATGCCTATAGCGTCGATGTCCAGAATTGCAACCGATCGCTGCGGCTACACAACGGGCGCAAATGACACCGGCCGATGCCCTGACGAACCCGCCGTGTCGATTTTTCCGCTTGACCTGCCGGGGTCGCTCACGAAGATTCCTGGCAATCTTATCAAGAGTGGCTGAGGGACTGGCCCGTCGACGCCACGGCAACCGCCGGAATCGGAGAACTGCTTCGCAGGGAACCGGGTTCGGGTCCAGGTGCCAAATCCAGCTCCGGTTGCCCGCAAGGGTGTCCGGGGAAAAGATGAGAGAAGACAGTACGGAAACCTACCGGCGACGTTCTGTCCCTCGACCGCTCTTGATGGGATCCCATGACCATGAGCGAGACCTATTTTTCCAATCTGAAATGCCGGGAGTGCGGGCGCCTTTATCCGAAGGAAGCCATCCACATTTGCGAGTTTGATTTCGGGCCCTTGGAGGCGGCGTATGATTACGACCGCATCGCGGGGGCGGTCAGCCGCGAGGTCATTTCCTCGCGTCCGCAGACGATGTGGCGCTACCGCGAGTTGCTGCCGATTGATGGCGAGCCGACGGTCGGCGAGCAGGTGGGATTCACGCCGTTGGTCAAGGCGGACCGCCTGGCGGCGAAACTGGGCGTGAGCGAACTTTACATCAAGAACGACACGGTCAATTACCCGACCCTGTCGTTCAAAGACCGCGTCGTGTCGGTGGCCTTGAGTCGCGCGCGGGAGCTGGGCTTCCAAGTCGTCGCGTGCGCGTCGACAGGAAACCTCGCGAACTCGGTGGCGGCGAATGCGGCCGCAGCGGGACTGACGAGCTATGTTTTGATCCCGGCCGATCTCGAGCGGAGCAAGATCGTCGGTTCGTTGGTCTATGGAACGCAGGTGATCGGGATTCACGGCCCGTACGACCAGGTCAACCGCCTCTGTTCGGAGATCGCGGGCAAGTACGGATGGGGATTTGTGAACGTGAACCTTCGGCCGTATTACGCCGAGGGTTCGAAGACGATGGGCTTTGAGATCGCCGAACAACTCGGCTGGAAACTGCCACGCCACACGGTGATCCCGATGGCCAGCGGATCGCTCCTCACCAAGATCCACAAGGCCTACAAGGAATTCATCCGCACCGGCATTGTCGACGAGGCGCCCTTCTCGGTCCACGGCGCGCAGGCGAGCGGATGCGCACCGATTGCCGCCGCCAAAAAGCGGGCGACGGAAATGGTCAAGCCGGTCCCGAACCCGCAGACGATCGTGAAATCGCTCGCGATCGGCACGCCGGCCGATGGCTATTATGCGCTGCGTTCGATGCAGGAAACCGGCGGCACCGCCGAAGATTGCACCGACGAGGAAGTCATCGAAGGCATCCGCCTGCTCGCGGAGTATGCCGGCATTTTTGCCGAGACCGCCGGCGGGGTCACCGTGGCCTGCGCGCGGAAACTCATCGAATCCGGCGCGATCCCGCGCGACGAAAGTATCGTCCTCTGCATCACCGGCCATGGCCTGAAGACGCAGGAGGCGATCCAGCAGCATTGCGGCGAACCGCGGCTCATCAACCCGAGCCTGCGGGAATTTGAAGCCCTCATCGCGCACGATGGCGAAGTCGTCAGCGCCAAGTCCTAAAGATTATGATCCAAGTCCGAATCCCCGCACCACTCCGCAAGCTCACCAACGACCAGGAAGTCGTGGAAGCCCAGGGCACGACCATCGGCGAGATGCTCACCCACCTCGACCAATCCTTCCCCGGCCTGTTCGAACGCATCTGCGACGAAGAGGGCAACGTCCGCCGCTTCGTGAACATCTTCGTCAACGACGAGGACATCCGCTTCCTGAACGAAAAAGCCACGCCGCTCAAAGAAGGCGACGAGGTCAGCATCGTCCCCGCGATCGCCGGGGGGTAGAAAAACCGGCTCGCTCCGACGGGATCGGTCGAACGGCACAAGCTGGAAGCATGTTCGACCGAACCATGGCGCGCGTTGGCATGCCGTGGCGCGCAAGCACCCTGCTTGCCAACGAACCCGACGCGCGAAAGCGCCAAGCTTCGGGTTGATGTCGCCTGCAGCAACGCACCCGGATCCCCAGTATCCCCGATCGAGACGTACGCCGCTCGCGGGCAGCACAACACCTCCCCGCACCAACGGTGCATCCCATACCAGCCCGGGGCAACGCCCCGGGATTCCTCACCCGAATGATTCAGGGCTGAATGCCCGGCTCAACAGGCAAAACATGCTCAGTCGCGGAGCCTTTCCCGCCCGCAGACCCCAGACAGTGAATGTGATCGCACGTCATTTCGATTCGGCTGCTGTGTCAAAGATATTTGACTGACCTCTTTTCCAACGGTTTAAATGTTTGTCAAATGTCAAGATGTGACCCCAGCGGTTTACTCCCCGCCCCATCATAAATGCGTAGCACTATGAGCCAGCTGTTATTTGAGCAACAGCCGGTCAAGATGTGACCCTATCGGTTACGCCGTCAGGGTCAGCCGACACCCCTCGCTTACCGCTCTTGGAAAGAAGGGAGCGTCACCTTGCCGTCAAACGAGACAACTACCACAAACCGGTTGTCAAACATGCTCTTGGGAGACTCGAGGCTCTGGTTCGCAGAAAACGTGATCGCATAGAACCACTGGTTGGTGTTTTCCACCCGGATTAACGCCACGTCGGATGGCGAGAACACAGTCGGACGGGAAATGTCGTCTACTAATTCCGTTGCGTGATTTACCGCTTGGAGGGGCGACAGTGGCGGCTCGCTTATCAGATTCCATCCAAGTTTCGACTGGATGCTCTCGGCGTAAGCATTCGTAGAAACCGGTTTGCCATCGATCTTTCCGCTGAACGTGAAAAGGGGTTCATACCCGCTCGCAACGAACTCAAGAGAAAACAAAGCTAGGATAACAAACAAAACAAACTTCATTGTATTTTAGAGTTTTGGATTGATTCTTGGCGGCAGCTGACCTTTTACATCCTCCATTAGTTCGCCCCCGTAGCTAGTATAACTTCCCCTTTCCTGCTTTTGACGATTTTTTCGAGAAGTCCAGTTATACTGCTCCTCATGGGTTTGTATGATTGTAGCCGGAGTAGGGCATATTCGCGTGCATGCACGTTTGAAAAGAATCTTTTGCGCGTGATCCCAAACATCCTCCCACGTGGAATGAACGATAAAAGTATAAAGGATAATGTTTCCGTTTCCAACCTTACGCGAAGACCAGTCCGACATCCAAAAATCTTCGTTTTCCTTTCGGAAGTTAAAGTTCTCGACTGGCCCTCTTCGGACCTCTGTCCAAGGCCCGCATGTGAAGCCAGAGGGATCTGAGGGCCAAAGGCCAAGATAATCAATCAGATTTGTGACAGCGTTTGTGACGTATCGGTAGAGGTTGATATCTCCGCCGCTGAATCCGATCGGGTCGGTTTGAATAAACCGCCCAAGCGCGGGCGAGTAGGTGCGGTTGCGGTAGTCGTAGAGGCCGAGTTGGGCGTGCCATTCCCGGCCGGTGAACAGGTACCTTGTGCCGGTGGTGGTTCCGGCGAGTGGGCTGCCGCTTGCGTCCCGGAACTCCGGTGTGCCGAACGCGTCGGTGTAGGTGATGCGTTCCAGGACGGTGCCCGTGTCGTCGGTGACAGCAATCGTGCTGCCGATGGCGTCTTCGAGCGGGTAGGTGCTGCCGGATGCGTTGACTTTGGCAAGCACCTCGTCGATTCGTGGACCGTGGATGTATCGCACGGTGAGGGCACCAGAGGTATCATACTCGGCGACCAAGTTCCAGCCGTCGTAGATGAGATAGGTGGTTGTGCCGTTGATCGTGCGTTTGACTTCCCGGTTTCGGGCGTCCCGGCCGAATGTGGCATTGGCCGGGCCGCTTAGGGCGGTGAGCCGGCTGTCGCCGTTGTGGGTGAATGTCCAACCGCCGCCGCTGGCTAGGTTGCCGTTCGCGTCGTAGGTCAGCGTTCCGACACCGCCGGCGCTCGTGTATTGGTTGAGTGCGTTGGCGGCGTAGCTTCCGGCTCCGGCGGCTCCGCTCACGGTCATGCGGTTACCAACAGCATCGTAGCTGAAGGTGGCGTTGCCACCGAAGTGGCTCACTTGGAGGAGCTGGCCCGTCGCGTCATAGCCGAAGGACCGCAGGCCGGCGTCGTGCGCGTTTCGGAGGTTCGGCGGCTCATGGTGTCGTAGGTATAGGTGAGTGTCTCGACCAGCGGTGCGTGGACCAGCGAGGTGAGGCGGCCGGCGTCATCGTAATTGTAGGACGCGGTGATGCCGTTCTCAAGCGCCTTGGTGATGCGATTGCCGGCTGCGTCGTAGGCGAACGTCGCCAGCGGGGGCGGTCCGTCGGCGACGACGGAGGCGACCTGGTTGCGGTCCGTGTAGGAGTAGGTCACAACCTGTCCACCGGGGCCGGTGAGGCTGTCGCGGTTTCCGTCGGCGTCGTAGGTGTAACCGACGACCCTGGCTCCGGTGAGGCCGCTGATGGTGATGCTTTCCGAGAGCAACTGATTGGCGGCATCGTAGGTGTAGGTGGAACTGGCCACGGTATTGGTAAGCGTGAGGAGGCGTCCCGCGGCGTCGTACGTTTTGGTCACGTCGGGTGTGGAGTCGCTCCAGTTGCAGAATGTGTCGCGATTCCGGTTGTCGATGGTGCAGGTCATGGTCACGCTGGAGCGGGTGCGGTAGGTGGTCATGTTGGAATTGCCATCGTAGGTCCATTCCTCATACGAGCCGCCGGGGTAAGTCATGCGCGTGCGGCGGGAGAGGTTGTCCACGGTGAACGAATACACATTGCCCTTGGCATCCGTGAGGGACGCCATCGAGCCGTCCGGGTGGTAGGTATAGGTGGTGGTCTGGTTCAGCGCGTCCGTCGATGTGAGCGTGCGGTTCATGGAGTCGTAGGTTGCCGTGGTCGTGGAAGCGTCCGGGTAGGTGGTGACGAGGACGTTGCCGACGGCATCATAGGTCCAGGCCGTGGTGAGGTTGAGCGGAGCGGTGGCCGACGTGCGGCGGTCGAGAAGATCATGCGTGTAGGTCGTCACCTTGCCGCGTGGGTCGATCTCCGTGGCGAGGTTGCCATCCGGCCCGTAGGTGAACGTGGTGGTGGCGGCGTCCGGCGACCCGGCACCGAGGGTGCGGGTGAGCAACTTGCCACTGGCATCGTAGGTGTTTTCGATCTTCTTGCCGGAGGGGAGGGTGATCCGCGTCGGAGTGGACAGGTAGCCGCATGTGCCGCAGGAGGGGGATTGGCCGTATTGCCAGGCGGTGGTGCGGTTGAGCGGGTCGGTGCGTGTGGCGAGTTGGTTGAACTCGTCGTAGGTGAAGTTTGTGACGTTGCCGAGTTCGTTGCGTTCGGCAGTTTTCAGGCCGAGGTTGTTGTAGGTAAACTCGCGATAGTTCGAGTCGGCGAAGGTTACGCGTGTGAGGAGGCCGCGCCAGTTGTATTGGTAATTGGTCACGAGGCCGCGGCGGTCGGTCATCGACGAGCGGAGGCCGTTGGAAAAATACGTGTAGGTTGCGGTGAGGCCGGCGGCGTCCACGTGTGAGGCAAGATTTCCCCAGCTGTCGTAGTTGAACGTCTCGGTGGCTCCGTTGCGGAGGCGGTGGGTTTTCAGCAGACCGGTGCCGGTGTAGGTGAATGTCTCGTAGGTGCCGTCCGGGTGATCGGTGCGGGTGATGCGGTTGTTGGCATCGCGCGTGTGGGTGGTGGTGCGTCCGAGTTCGTCGGTCTGGGTGAGAAGGAAGCCGTTGGCATTGTACGTGCGGGTGGAATTTCCGCCGAGGGCGTTGGTTTGGGTGAGCACACGGCCGGCGAAGTCGCGGTTGAATCGCGTGGTGGCACCGCCGGGCTCGGTGACACTGCTGACATAGCCGGCACCTGAGGCCGTGCGCGAGACCAACGTCGTGCGGCCCATGCCATCGCGGGTTTCCTTGAGAAGGCCGTTCTCGAACTTGCGGGTGATCTCGGTTCCGTTGCCCTCGAGGATCTGGGGATAGTTACCCGAGCCGAGCGGGAAGGAGATGACAACGTTGTTTGTGACGAGGCTGCGCTCTTCGAGGATCGTTCCGTGGGTGATGCCGAAGGGCGAGCCGGCGAAGTAGCTCGCGGTGTAGTTGTAGACGTATTTCATCCGGCTTCCGGCTCCCCGGTACATCGGGTCATTCGCGGAGGCGAGCAGCGGAGGGCCGCTGGTTTCCGTGGTGCCGCCACACCAGGTGTAGACGGCCTGTTCGCCACCTGGGTAGTTGACGGAGGTGAGGATGGTTTCAGACGTCGGCGTCCACGTGGAATAGCCGTAGGACACCGAGCGTCCGTCGTTGGTCGTGACAGACGTGATCCGCCAGTAGTTGTTCGTGCTTTGGGTCCGGGCAAGCTGGATGTAGCGGCCGTAGTTGTTTGTCACCCGGTGGAGCCTCCACAAGCCGTCGCTTTGTTGCTGGTAGGTCAGCGTCCAGCGCCAACCGGTGCCTTGGCGGACTTGATCGAGAAGGTATTGATAGCCTCCTGTGACGGTGACGCGCCGGAAGGCGTATTCGCGGCCGGCGGGTGTGCGCAGGGTAAAAGTGCCTGAACCGGTCGGGTACATCCGGTCGCCCCAAGGGGCATCCGGAACCCGCACGGAGCCGGTCGAATCGATAGCACGAAAGTAATACTCCCGGCCCTCGGGATAGCGCACGATGAGACGTGGAAATCCGAAGTCAGACTGCGAGGATTCGCGGACCTCATATTGCCAATTGTGTTGCCAGGTGTACTGCGTGCCGAGTTCCCAGCGGGCACGCGTGTAATCCCGTGTTCGGCTGTTGTAGTGACGGGTGAATGTGATGGGGGCCGCGCCGAAAGTCTCAAGATCGGTCACTTCGCGCAAAAGACAGGCGCGATAGGAATTGATCGGGTTTGTGCCGACGTTGGCACCCTGCGCCGGAGGGCATTCATCCAGCGAGTCGTTTTGGCCGGGATTTCCACAGCCGGTGTCATAGTTTGCCCAAGCGAGAGCCGAGGCGAGCAGAAGGGTTGTGAGAACAGCGGATGGTGTTTTCATGGGACGGTGGTTGGTGGGTCGGGAAGTGGAACAAAAGCAGGGCCGGGCTCGCCGGCGGGAAATTCCGGACCTGCCCAGAAAGCGAGTGTCGCGACCGAGCCCGCGTGGCGGATGTCGATCCGGTAGTTGCCCCGGCCGAGCGTGGGAGTGAAGGCAAGGTCCAGGTTCGCACTGGGTTCTCGGGCCGTGAACGAAAGCGAGCCGTTGCGACGTTCGATTCGCCCGCCGTCAGAGGCAGCGATGACCACTTCGTGTCCGGGAATGAGAACGGGCAGTCGAACGTGGACCGCCACGGTTTCCTCTTGGCGGATGGGCAGGCGGTCAAACTGGCCCTCCTGCGAGGGGATCTCACGCGGACCGCTTGGAGTGAGAACCCTTGCTGTTGCGCCATCGAGCGTGAACGAGTTCGGCGGAGCGGGCGGTCCGGTCAGCGCGGACTTGCGCGTTGCATCCAGAACTCCGAGGAGCGGACGCGCCGACTCCATGGCCCGCTCAGCGACCACGGGGTTTGCGGCGGGCGGCGGCAAAGCTGGTGACGGAATCCGGGGCGGCTCGGCGGCCTTTTCCAGAGTTTCAGTTGATGGGTCAAGTGGCCTCGCAAAGAAGGAGAAAACGATCACGCCCATGAAAACCAATGAGCCAACGGCGATCGTCCACAGGATTTGTTAGCCCTCGTCAGAGCGCTTTCCCTTTTCCATGTTTCGGGCTCTAACAGCGAGAGCTATTGGACGTCAAACGAAAATTCGAATGGCGATTTAAAGAGCGTATATAAGATTTGGTAGCGACCTTCGGGTCGTTGCGTGATGGCGTTGCGTAGAGCGCACTCTATCCTGCAAAGGGTTCCAGCGGGGAACCACTCGGGAAAGAGAGACCGCGGAGCAGCAAATCGCAACTGGATGTGAATCAGAAAAAAATTTTGCGTGGGAACGCGAGACCTACACAGCCGGTTCGCTCAGATTGGCCATCCGTCGGGTTGGCTTATCTGCTATTGAAAAGAAATTTCGCCGACGAGGGGTGGCCGCAGATGTGTGTGCCGCTCAGGTTTTCGAGAGCGACCGGTAGGGTCTCACGAGTGAGTGTTGAGGGCCGGCCAGAATTTTTCGGGCTGGCAACGTGGCGGATTTTTGGTCTGTTGGGATTGGTGAGCATCCGTGCGGTCATTGCAGCGTTCGTGATTGGGGCATCGGCCTTGCAGGGGCAGGTGCCCGATGCGTCGTTGGAACTGGGCCGTCCGCTGGCTCCGTTTGTGGTTTCGCTGAAACCGACGGTGCAGATGAGTCCCCTGCCCTACTGGATGCCCTCGCCGGCTGTGGTGCAGCCGATGACGGCGACGGTGGAGGTGCCGATTCCCGGGCTTTGGCAGGCGCCTGCGGGGGAATTTTATGCGCTGACGGTTGTTTTTGAAGATGCGGGGGATGGCGGTCCGGCGGTGGAGTGGCGATCGGCGACGGGGATCACTTCGACCGTGTCGGCCGGGCTTGGCGAATTGGGGACGCGGCTGGGATTGAATGCGCGGACGGTGCTGATCCCGCGGGAGCTGACCCGCGCGGGCGGCGTGTTGCTGGTGTCCTACTACGGGAAGTTTTCGAATCTGGTGAGTGTTTCGGTGCGGCCGGGCCGGGAGGATTTGCTGGCGGTGCTGGGCTCGCGGACGGCGCCGGCGATGGTCGACGAGGCGCTGCGGGTTTTTGAACGCGATGAGGTCGATGGGTCTCGGCGCACGCCTTTGAGCGGGGACGTGCGGCATGGGGCGGTCGTCGAGGCGGAGCTGGCCGCCGGCATCGAAGAACTCGCGGGCGAGTTGGAATTTGTGGTGCCGCTCGACGGCCAGATCGAGGCGACGCTCCTGCGTCTGGAGGCTTTGGGTTTGGACCCGGAGGCGCGTATCGAAGCGCGGTTGAATGGCGTTTACGTCGGCTTGCTGGCGTTTCCCAGTCCGAGGCTGGACGATCCGGCCTTGGTGGCGGATCCGCTCGGACGCTTTGTCGTGGCGGGCTGGCGGGCGGGTTCGCTTTTTGTTCCCGCGCGGTTCTGGACGCCGGGTGAGAATTCGTTGGTGTTGACGCTGCGGCGTTCGGAAATGGAATCCGGGCGGCCGGTTTTCCTGAAGAATTCACATTTGCATGTCCGCTTCGGAGCGTCACCGGCGACCGATCAAGCGGTCGAACCGGCCGAGTCCGAGGAACCGGATTTCTCACTGCCCGACCCGTTGATTCCCGATCCGAATGATCCGCCGCTGCCGGAGATCGTCACGGGGATCCGGTAGAAAGCAAATCGGCGCAACTTTTCGGAGCGGAGTGGGTTTGATTCCTGAAATGGACGACTGGAAGAAAGACGACGAGGTGTGGGATCTGCTGGGCCGGGCGCGGCCGGTGAAGGTCTCGCCGTTTTTCGCCCGGCGGGTCCGGAATTCGATTCCGAAGCCGGATGTCTCGCCTTTGCGGCAGGCTTTTCTGCGTTGGGCGGGTGTCACGGCGTTGGTGGCGATGGCGGCCGGGTTCTTCATGAACGTCTCGCCGGAGGCGGATTCGCGTGTGGTGGGGTTCGAGTCCGCCGAGTTCATCGAGGTCTATGACCGTGTCGCCGGTCTGGACGTGCTTTCGGTCACTGATCCGGTTTCGGCGGTGATTTACGGGGACCTGTAGCCCCGGATTCGCCGATTCGCCGAGTTTTCAGGCGGATTCATCGAGTCGGGTTGGTCGTTGCGTGTCGGGTTGGAGATGTTGCATGCCAAACTCTCAACCCTATGAAATGGATCCCCCTCCTCGCATCGTTCCTCGTTTCCGCCGCGGCCTGCTTCGGCCATGGCTCGATGGCCAACCCGATCAGCCGCGTTTACCAGGTCTTTTTGGAAAATCCTCAGACGCCCCAGAGCGCCGCAGCAAAGGCGGCGGTCGCCACCGCCGGGACACAGGCGTTTTACGACTGGCATGAGGTCAACCGCCTCGCGCCGAATCGCAACTACCGTGAGTTGATTCCCGACGGCCAGCTCGCCGGAGCCGGTCGGACGAAGTATGCCGGTCTGGACTTGGTTCGTCTCGACTGGCCCGCGACGAAAGTGCAGGCCGGCCGCTACGATTGCGTGTTTGCCGCGCCGACTCCGCACGAGCCGAGTTACTTCGAGGCCTACATCACGAAGGCGACCTACGATCCGACGAAGCCGTTGAAGTGGTCGGATCTCGAGCCGCTCCCCGGGACCGAGAATGCCGTGCTCACCGGGTCGAATTATCGCTTCAGCGTGAATTTCCCCCAGCGCGTCGGACGGCACGTGATGTACGTGATCTGGCAGCGGATTGATCCGGCTGGCGAGGTGTTTTTCTCCGCCAGCGATCTCGATTTCGGTGGATACAACTACGATCCCGCGCTGGTGACCGTCCCGGCCCCTGCGCCGCTCAAGGCCCCGGTCGAAGGCGGATGCGGCACAGGTTGCACATGCGACAGTCCGTATCCGAGCCCGTCGCCGTCCCCCACCCCGGTCGCGAATCCCGCGCCGACGCCGGTCGTTGATCCGGCTCGCGGGCCGCTTCAGGTGGAAACCAAGATCACTTCGAACTGGGGCAGCGGAGCCGAGGTGAACATCGTGCTCAGAAACACCAGCTCGGCGGCCGTTCGCTCGTGGAGCATGGAATTTGATTTCCCCGGCACGATCGGCGAACTGTGGAATGGCACGCTCACACGGTCGACGACCAGCCCGCGTTACCGCGTCGTGCCCGCACCGTGGAACACGAGCATCGCCGCCGGAACGTCGATTTCGATCGGGTTCATCGTGCAACCCGGGACGAACAATCCGTCCTTGCAGAACCTCGTGATGACTCCGGGCGGTGAAGTCGTTGGACCGACACCGACACCGGGCCCGACGGCAACACCCGCTCCGACGCCCGTCGCCACACCAACGCCAACGCCGACTCCGCGTCCCACACCCACCCCGACACCGGCTCCGACGGCGACGCCTCGCCCGACCCCCGTGGCGACCCCAACACCGGCACCAACACCCGTGGCCACGCCCACACCGTCGGCCGGCACCCTGTCGGTCGTGCATTTCCTCGACAATGCCTGGGGAACCGGAATGCAAGTTCGGATCCAGGTCCGGAATACCGGTCGGACGTCGGTGACAAACTGGTCGGTGGCCTTCGATTACCCGGCGACGATCACGTCGATCTGGAATGCCCAGCACCAGCAGGCCGGATCGCGCGTGACGCTCACCCCGGTTTCGTGGAACCGCACCATCGCCGCCGGACAGACAATCGACATCGGGTTCATCGCGGCGCCCGCACGGCCGACTGCGACACTTGGAAATCTGGTCGTGACGCCCTCCGGCGGAACAACGGCAACGCCGACCCCAACTCCGGTCGCGACGCCATCCCCCACCCCGGTGGCAACGCCATCGCCCACGCCGGCCGCCACCCCGGTGCCGACACCGGTTCCCACGCCCACCCCGGTCGCCGGCGGGCCGAACCTGAGTTCGGTGGTCGTCGGTTACTATCCGGAATGGGGAACGTATGACCGCAATTATCAGGTCTACGACATTCCGACCCGGCATTTGAACGTGATCAACTACGCGTTCGCCGATATCTCACCGGCGCTCGAAGTCACGCTCTACGACCGCTGGGCCGCCGTTGAAAAATCGTTCCCCGGCGACACGTGGAACCAGCCACTCCGCGGCAACCTGAACCAGCTCCGGAAATTGAAGGAACAGAACCCGCACTTGATCACCATGATCTCGGTGGGCGGCTGGACGCTCTCGGGGCGGTTCTCGGATGCCGCGCTCACGGCGGCCTCGCGCGAGAAATTCGCCGCGTCGGCCGTGCGCTTCATCCGGCAATACCACTTCGATGGTGTCGACATCGACTGGGAATATCCCGGCGGTGGCGGGTTGGAAACGAACGTCTCGCGTCCCGAGGACAAGCGGAACTTCACCCTTCTGCTCACCGAGCTCCGCCGTCAATTGAACGCGGCGGGCCAGGCGGATGGCAAACGCTATTACCTCACGATTGCCGCGCCGGCCGGTCCGGACAAAATCGCGAACATCGAACCGGCAGCGATCGCCGGAGTCCTCGACTGGATCAATGTGATGACGTACGACCTGCACGGCGCCTCGGAATCACGGACCGATCACCACTCCGCGCTCTATGGTGCTTCCGATGACCCATTGACCACGGCCGCGGCGATGAACGCGTATGTGTCGGCCGGCGTCTCCCGCGACAAGTTGGTCGTCGGGCTGCCATTCTACGGACGGTCCTGGCGTGGCGTGGGCTCCACCAACAACGGACTCCGCCAAATGGGAGCCGGAGCGGCTCGCGGCACATGGGATGATGGCGGAGTCATCGAATTCTGGGACATCCAGCGCCGGCTCGCCGCGGAGCCGACGGCCTATCGCCGCTACTGGGATGCGACCGCGCGCGTCCCGTGGGTGTATGCACCAAGCAAGGAAGGTGGCTTGTTCATCACTTACGATGATCGCGAATCGATCGGCCACAAACTCGACTACATCCAGACCCAGGGATTCCGGGGTGCAATGTTCTGGGATCTCAGCGGTGATTTGACGGATGGCACCGGTCTGCTCCCGCAGATCGGAGAACGTCTGCGGCGCTGACGGAAATGTGATGGCTCCGGCGGCCTCGGAAGAGGTCGCCGGATAACAAAAAGAGCGGATCGATTTGTTCGATCCGCTCTTTTTTTGGTGAAAATTTTGCCCCGCTTGTGCCGTTCCGAAGCAGTTCCCGTTCCCTATTGCTAGGGTGGATGACCGCCTACCCTGCGCTCTGACTTCCAGTGAAGGCCTGTCATTGCGCCGGGGGCCAAGCCTCCGGGAATGATGAATTATCGGTTCGGGAGTTTGCTCCGTTTAATCGCGAACACAGAAGGGCAAATCCTGAGCGGCGGCCGCGTCACTCCGCACGATGCGCCGCGCGAAAATTGGGAAAGATCTATTCTCGGAATTCAACGCCCAACCCGGTCTTCAAACCGGCCTTGATCCGGTCGGTTGCCGCGTTGATTTCCTCGGTATTGAGGGTCCGCTCGACCGACCGGAAAGTCAAGGAGATCGCGAGACTTTTTCGGTCGGCCGGAAGCTTCTGGCCGGTGGGATCCGTGAACAAATCGAACAACTCGGCCGACTCCAGCAGCGGTTCGTTGGAGGCGGCAATCAGGGCGCTCACCCGGGAGTAGGGGAGATCGAGCGGGGCGATGACCGCGATGTCGCGGGCGGACGCCGGGAATTTGGGGATCGGCGTGGCGGTCGGCGGCTTGGAAGACGCGAGCCGCCATGCGTCGAGATCGAACTCGGCGGCCACGATCGTTCCGGTTCCCAAGCGCCGGCACTCCGCCGGCTGAAGAACGCCAACAACACCGATCCGGCGGCCGGCCAGCAAAACATCCGCTGCGGCGCCGAACGGTTCCGGCGCGAGAAGGAGTGGCTCAAAGAGCGCCTCGCCCGGACGCGCTACTTCGCGAACCAAACCCTTCAGATCGTAAAAATCCCACGGGCGTTCCACACCGCCGCGCCACGTGGCGGGTTCGGCGAATCCGGTGGCGGCGATCGCCAGTCGGGGAGACTCGGCGTCCGGATGGAAAACGCGGCCAATTTCGAACAACGCGATCGACTTGGCTCCCTGGTCGACATTCCGACGGATGGCGCTCAAAAGACCCGGAAGCAAACTCGTGCGCAAACGCGATTGATCGTCGCCAAACGGATTGCGCAGCGCGACGGCCGGACCGAACCATGCGGCATCGGCTTCCGAGACCAGCGTGCTGGTGCGCGCCTCATGGAGTCCGGCGCCGACGAGCCGGTGGCGGAGGCTCGTCGCAAAATCGTAGGCGGCATCATGCACCGTGGCGGGAGCGAAAAGTCCGGCGGTGCGGCCCTCGATCCGCTCGATGCCGAGGATCCGCACGATTTCCTCGATGAGGTCGGCCTCGCGGCGCACCTCCTGACGAAAGCCCGGGATGGCCCACGACGATTCGACGCCGCCGGAGAGGGGTTCAAATCCTGCCCGCCGCAGGGCGGATTCCATTTCGGTGTCGTCAAAATCTGTCCCGAGCACCGCTCGGGCGCGGGCATGGCGAAGCGTCACTTCCGGTCGCGCCCAATGCGTACCGGCCTCGAGCAGCGCATCGGCGGCTTCGCCTCCGGCGACCTGGAGGATCAACTCGGTCGCCCGCGCGGACGCCGCCGCGACGGTTTCCGGATCGACACCGCGTTCGAAGCGATAGCTGGAATCACTGATCAAACCCAGACGCCGCGAGGTGCGGCGAACGCTCGACGGCTCAAAAACTGCGCTTTCGAGCAGGATGTCCGTGGTGGATTCCGTCACGCCGGAATCTTCACCGCCCATTACTCCGGCGAGTGCGACGGCCCGGTTCGCATCAGCGATGACGAGGTCGGCGGGGTCCAGCACGTAATCGCGACCATCCAGTGCGCGGAACGTTTCGTCTTCGGCGGCCCGCCGCACGCGCAGTCCGCCGTGGATTTTGGCTGCATCGAAGGCATGGAGCGGCTGACCGAGTTCGAAGAGAACGAAATTCGTCACGTCGACCACGTTGTTGACCGGGCGCAGGCCAACGGCCTGAAGGCGGTCCTGCAGCCATTGCGGGCTCGGGCCGACTTTTACACCGGTGATCCGCCGCAGCGTATAATAGGAACACTCCGGCGCCTGCAGCATCACAGCTTCTCCGGCCGGCTGGGTGGTGGGGGTGGGAATGGCCGGCGGGCGGAGCGGAGTTTCCGTGAAGACTCCGATCTCACGGGCGACACCGACATGGCTCAGCCAGTCCGGGCGGTTCGGGGTGATCTCGAGTTCGACGATGGTGTCGGCGGGAAAAACATCCGAGAGCGGAGTTCCGGGGACGGTTTCACGCGGCAGGATCAGAAGGCCCTCGGAATCTTCGGCGAGGCGGAGTTCTTTGGCACTGCACATCATGCCTTCGCTTTCCACGCCACGGAGTTTGCCGACCTTGATCTTGAAATCCCCGGGCAGCACGGCGCCGGGAAGGGCGAGGGGAACATGATCGCCGACTTTGTAATTTTTCGCGCCACAAACGATCTGGCGGGGTGTTCCGGACCCGTCATCCACTTTGCAGACGCTCAATCGGTCGGCATTCGGATGCTGAACGGATTCCAAAATGCGGGCGACGACGACGCGGTCGATTGAAACACCCCGCGTCTCGACACCGGCGACTTCCAAGCCGGCGCGGCGGAGGAGGGTTTCCAATTCCGGCACGGACAGCCGGAGGTCGATGTATTCACGGAGCCAGTGGAGCGAGACTTTCACAAGGACCGAAGATTCAAATGAACCGTCCCACGCTTGGCGAGTCCTTTCCCCGCGGGCTCGGAGGAAGGTCAGTTGCCCGTCGCTTTGGCCGTTTCGCTTGCGAGGGCGATGTTCAGAAACTCCTGACCGCGCCGGTCGGAGAAAACCGGGTCTTCGAGCAACACCTCAAGATCCGCCGGAGCAAGCAGTTCACGTGCTTTCTCAATGAGAGTTCGTCCGGCCTGGAAATCACCATTGCGCATCTCACGAGCGGCGACCCCAACGACCCATCCGGCAGCAGGTTCACCGGAGCCGTTGCTCAATCGACCCAGCCGCGTTTCAAAGAGAACCTGATCGCCGGAATCCAGCGCGGTGAGAAGCATCGCATTGGAAAGAAGATGGTTTCCGGGCCGGAGCCGCAGGGCATCGGCGTAATCGATCACCGCGCCGCGGGCATCCCCCAAGGCGCGCCGCGCATCTCCGCGGGCGGCGAAGTGCCGCCATTCCAATATGTTCCGCGCGACGGCGCGGTCCAGAGCGGCCATGGCCTCTTCATGCCGTCCCAGCGCATTCCAGCTTCGTCCCAGACCGCCCCAAGCGCGGTCATTCTCCGGGTGGCGGGTCACCAGGATTTCAAAGGCCGAAGCTGAGGCGGCCCAGCCTTCGCCGTCCTGTTGCGCCTGCCTTTCGAGGGCCTCTGCCTCCTCCAAATGCCGGAGGAGTTCGGCTGGCTCGAACGGAGGAAGTTTGGTGGTTGGCAGTTTGGCGGTCGGTGTCGGCGATGGCGGCGGGACTGCAGGCTCCGGCCGGGTCACGAAGTAAACCACTCCTGCAGTCACCAAGACCAGAGGTGGCAGAATGAGGAAGAGAAAAACCCGCTCCCATCCCACCGCGCCCCGTTTGAAAAAATCCCCTAACTGCCGTCGGATTGCCATGGCGTCATTTAGAAGGAATTGGCCACGAAGTGCAATCCCTCCATGCAACACCGAATTCTTTCATTGACAATAGTCAACAACAACTGTTGCGCAATTTACCGAGCCAGTTTCGCAAATCCTGCAATACCCGTTCGCGATCCCAGTCGTGCCAGAGGAGATGGTAGGCATCCGGGTAGATATGAAGGGATTTGTTCGGGCAGGGGATGGCGTCGTGCCAGGTTTGGATTTGGTCGACGCGGACGAAGCAATCCGCGCCGGCGGCGAGAGTGAGGCTCGGGCGATGGATACCTTGGGCCATCGTCAGGCTGGAATCCATCAGGTCGCCGAGTTCTGCCAGGAAGCGAAATGTAAACGCCGGGATTCGGTGCGGGCGATGGTGGAGTGCCGTCTGGTAGGCCTTGTCGCGCGTGAGTGGTGGTGAGGTGGTTCGGCCATTCACGAAAACGGATGGCGGCGTGCGGAGTCCCGGTGCGACGGTGCCGAGCCACCGCACAGCCCGGCGGACCAGGCGAGGGACGGAGCGACGGAGCGCCACAACGGGTACGGCATGAACAAAGGCTGAAACCGGTGACTCGGGGCGGGAGGCTGCATGCGCTGCCGCCAAAAGAGCGCCCATGCTTTCGCCGAGGAGAACCACCGGTCGGCCGCCAACTTCGCTCCGAACCGCCTCGAGGAAAAGATCGAGGTTCCGCAATTGCTGATCGAGATCGAGACGGGTCCCGCGGCGGGCCGGATCGGGATCCCAGCCTTGGCCGGCCAATTCCAAGGCGTAAACTGAACAGTCGCTCAGGCCATGGGCAACCGGGGCAAACTGCTCGGCGGCTCCGCTGAGTCCGTGTACGGCCACGACCACGAGTTCCGGGTCGGCGTGCCGCCAGGTGAGGGCGCGACCTGGTCGTCCCAACACATCCGTCCACGCGAAAGACATTGCATTTTCCCACGCCGGGGAATAGCCGGAATCCATGCGCTCGATCCTTGTTGCCATCATCCTGTCGTCGGTCTCGGTTTTTGCAGGTCAACTTGACCTTGCGGTGATCCAGTTTCCAGAAGTTAAAACAGCGGAAGAGTTGGATGCGGCTCTCGCCAACGTGAACCTCGCCGAGATCACGAATTCCGATCGGACCATGACGACGGAGTCTTATTTGAAAGGTGGCTACGTGGTTTTTGCGCAAAGTCTCCCGGCCACGGCCGGCCAGCGGTTCGCCTCAGCCACCCGCCTGAAGAATGCACGCGCCGATGTGACCGGTCGTCTGGGATCCAGCGAAATCGCGGTCTCGATCACAATCAGTGAAGGTGTCGACGCCGGACTCCGGCGGTTCAGCCAACGGGTTTATGAGGCACAGGCGGCTCTGTCGTCGGGCCCGGCCCGGGTCCTCAGCATCCGTCAGGTCAGCGGGCGAACCCAAGGCACGGTGAAAGGTCAGGCCACCGTGAAGGACGTGAACTTCTGCAGCGTGATCATCGGCCAATACACCCCGTGATGGGTTGTCGATGAGTTGTGAACAACTTGTGGATGTTTCGGAGAAACGGACAAGAACCCCGGCAAAAGGGCAGGTTGTTCAACCCGGAGCGCTTCCGACTCCGGTTTTGTTCACAGCGAGTCCCCACCGTGGAACAGGCTTCAATAAAGCGAGGAACACATTTCGCCCCGTTTGTTCACACGCTTAAGAAGGAGAAGGGAATCTCCAGGAAAATGAAATTCATCTATCACGCTGTGAACAAAGTGCGATCCGGGCGCGCGGATTGTCCGGTGGTCGGATGAAGCAGGTCGTCCAACGGCTGGTTCTGGGCGTGGCATTGGTGCTGGGAGCAGCTGGTATTCTGCTGGTCTCGGACCTCGGCTCGCGGGTCGGGGCCGTCGCCCGAGATACCGCAAAACCCCGGGTGGCGCTGCTGGAACATGCTTCGCAAGCGGTCCTCCAGGACGGCGTGCGTGGAATTCTCGCCGGGTTGGCCGAGGGGGGATTTGAACCCACGCGGAACCTGGACCTTCGTCGCTACAATTCCGAGGGGGATCTGGCGACCGCGAATACCATTGCCCGCGGGATGGTGAGTGGTGACGCAGACCTGCTGGTGACGGTCAGCACGCCGTCGCTTCAGGCCGTTGCCAATGCGAACCGGGACATCCGGCGTCCGCATGTTTTTGCCTTGGTCACCGATCCCTCCGCGACCGGTGTCGGCATATCCAAGGACGATCCAATGGAACATCCGGGGTGGATGGCGGGCTACGGGACGATGCAGCCGATCGAGCCGGCGTTGCGGCTGGCGCGGGAGGTGAAGCCCGATCTCCGGCGGGTCGGCGTGGTCTTCAATGCGGCGGAGGTCAATGCCGTGGCCCAAGTGCGCGTGGTCCGGGCGGTCTGCGAGCAACTTGGGATCGCTCTGGAGGAAGCAACGGTGGACAATTCCTCCGGTGTCGGCGAGGCGACGGGAGCGCTGACCGCCCGAGGGTCCGAGGCCATTTTTCTGATTGGCGATGTGACCGTGCTGGTGGCGGCCGAGACGGTGATTCAGACCGCCGGGCGTTCGGATGTGCCGGTATTCACCGTGATCCCTCCGCATGCCCGGAAGGGCGCAATTTTCGATCTTGGAGCCGACTATTTTGAAGTGGGTCGCAAGGCGGGAGTGCTCGCGGCGGAAGTCCTGAAAGGCCGCGATCCGGCCACGGTGCCGATCGTCAACTACATGCCGGAATCGCTCGTCGTCAATGAACAGGCGGTGGCGAGGTTCAGCTCGCGCGGCTGGTCGGTGCCGGAGTCGGTGCGAGCGCGGGCCGGATTGCTCATTGATCGGGACGGCCAGGAGCATGCTCGAAACACCCGCACGCCGCCCACAACGCGGTCGCGCCCGATGCACATTGAAATCATCGGCTATTCCGAATCTCTGCCACTGGAGGAAACGTTGGCCGGCCTCCGGAAGGGCATGAAGGAATGGCCATGGAAGGAAGGGGAGGACTTTACCGTGCGGGTGCGCAACGCCCAAGGGGACATGGGAGCGCTGAACGGAATTGTGGAAGCTGCGATGGCCGCCCGGCCGGATGTCCTGGTTCCGCTTTCCACCCCGGCCCTTCAGGCGGCTTTCCAGAAAGCACGCGATCAAAAGATCGTCTTTGCCATGGTCGCCAATCCCATGGCCGCGGGCGCCGCGAAATCCTACGATGACCACCCGCCCCACCTCACCGGAGTGACCGTCCTGGCGCCCGCCGGAGAACTGCTGGACCTGATCCGCCGGCATTATCCGGGCGTTCGGAGGATCGGCACGCTCTACTGTCCGGCCGAGGCGAATTCGGTCGATCTGCGCGATATTCTTCTGGCGGAGGCCCGGCATCGGGGAATGGAGGTCGAGACGGTTGCGGTGGCGACGCCGGGCGAGCTGGCAGACGCCGCCATGTCGCTCGCGGGCAAACCGATCGATGCCATCGTCCAGATTTCCGACAACCTTTCGAGCGGGGGGTTCACGGCGGTGACGCGGGCGGCGCGCCAGGCTGGGAAACCTCTGTTTTCACTGAACAGCACGACGATTCCGCTCGGCGCCGCCGTGGCGGTCGGCCGGGACTACGAGGCGGGCGGTGAGGCGGCAGCAGCACTTGTGCGTCGCGTGCTCGAAGGCGAGTCACCGGCCGGGATTTCGATCCAACCGGCGCCCCGCGTAACAAAGGCGGCGAGCATTCCGAATGCCCAAGCGCTGGGTATGACGCTGCCGGACGGCTTGCTAGGCGAAATGGAAAAAGTCATCAAGGAGTGATGGAGATCGGAACCCACCAGGAAGGCGAGACGCTCGTCGTGGTCCTCCACGGCCGGTTGGACGCTACGTGGAGTCCCGCGGTGGAGCGCGCCCTCAGTGGAGCGGTGCGCGCCGGCCATCATCGGATCGAGGTGGAAATGGCATCCGTCGACTATATCAGCTCGGCGGGGCTGGGCGTGTTGTTGTATGCGTTCAAGGAACTTTCGGCCATCCAAGGCAAGTTCTGCGTCCGGTGTCCTTCGCCACAGGTGGCTGATGTCCTCCGACTCTCCGGACTCGGCCGCATCCTCCTCCAAACGACGGCCGGTCCGGGCAGCCCACGACCACAATGTGAGGCGTTCGGTTCCGATTCCGCGAACTGGGAGGCTTTTGCCTGCAAGGCCGCTGCCAGCGTGCAGCTCGAGGGGATCGGCGAGCCATCGCCATGGACCGCCGCGGAGGGCGCGCTTTGCGCGTTTCCGACGGATGCGGTTGGGCTTGGCATCGGTGCGTTTGATGAGACCCGTGCGGCGGCAGGCCCGCGATTGGGCGAATTTTTGGCCGCCGCCGGCTGTGCGGCCCATCTGCCGCCGGGTGGATCAAACCGTCCGGACTTTGTTGTGTCGGAGGGTGAGTTGGTGCCGACGGCGTGGCTCACGAGCGGATTGCTTGCGCGCGGTGATTTCGAACGACTGCTGCGTTTTGAGGCGAGGGCGGAGAAGCGTTCGATCGGACTGGCGGAACTGGCGCGAACTTGTCTCGGCCGTCACGAAGCGGTTGTCATTTTGGCCGTGGCGGAAGCCGCCGGGCTCGTCGGGGCGTCCTTGCAGGCGGCACCGGCGCAGCGGGTCGAGGATCCGTTCGCATTCCCGGCGGTTCGCGACCGGCTCGGATTCACCAGTGAGCGCGCGTTCCGCGATTCGACGGTCTTGATGGTCGGAGTGGTTGCGCGTCCCGGGTCGGCATGGGAACCCTGGTTGCGGCCGATGGGTGACGGGCTTTTCGTTCATGCCCACGCGGCAGCGTTCCCGTATCGCCCGCTCCAAAAGGGTCGGATCGAACTGCGGGAGACGGTGGCGCTTTTGTTCGAATCGAAAAACCTTCAATCCATCCTGCACCTCCTGCACGACGCGCGTGTCGCGGGGGGCGCTGGAGAAAGCGAATTTTACCGCGGGGCCGTCTGGGTCTCGCCTGTCCGGCCATGACCCTGTTGATCGGTGCATTGACCATCGGTTTGATCCTCGCGCTGCTGGCGGTGGGGGTGATGGTGACATTCCGGATTTTCGGGATGGCGGACATCACGACCGACGGTTCGATCACGCTCGGGGCTGCGATTGCGGCGACATTGATCGTCGCGGGATGGAACCCGTGGGCGGCGACGGCGGTCGCAACGGCGGGGGGATTTCTCGCCGGCACGGTGACCGGCGTGATCCATACGCGCTTCAAGATCGACTCGCTGTTGAGCGGCATTTTGGTTATGACCGCCCTCTATTCGATCAATCTCCACATCATGGGCCGCAGCAACGTTCCCTTGATGGGAGCGCACACACTGGCTTCGGAGGCGGGTCGGGCAGGTGAGGTGCTGGCGGGGCCGGGGCGTGTCGACGTTTTCGGTTGGATGGTTGCGCCGGCCGACCTCGCCGTGCTCGCGGGCTCGTTTTTGATCGCCGTTATCGTGGGGTTCCTCGTCTATTTCTTCTTCAAGACCGAGGCCGGTACGGCGATGCGGGCCACGGGTGACAACGCCCAGATGGTCACGGCGCTCGGCGGAAACGTGGCCAACTACAAGCTTTTCGGCCTCGCGCTGGCGAACGGGCTTGTTGCGCTTTCGGGTGCACTCCTCGCCCAATACCAAGGCTTCGCCGACGCGCAGATGGGCATCGGGATGATTGTCTGGGGGCTGGCAAGTGTGATCATCGGCGAAGCGCTCACCGGCTCCCGCAGCCTGGGACTGGCAATTGCCGGCGCGGTGATTGGTTCCGTGCTCTTCCGATTGCTGGTGGCGATTGCGCTTCGGTGGGGACTCAATCCGAACGACCTCAAGCTCATCACGGCGGTGTTCGTATTTGCCGCGCTGATTCTGCCGGGGCTTTTGGCCCGGATGCGGAGGGGAACGCGATGAGTCTGCTGCGGATCCAGGGCCTTCGAAAGACGTTTCATGCCGGAACGGTGAACGAGGTGCGCGCGCTCCAGGGCATTGACCTGGTTGTCGAGGAAGGTTCGTGGGTCATGCTTCTGGGCATGAACGGATCCGGAAAATCCACGCTTCTCAATGCGGTGGCGGGTTCGTTCTTTGCCGACGGCGGCACAATCGATCTCGATGGACAGAACATCACGCGCTGGGCGGAACATCGGCGGGCAAAGTTGATCGGCCGGGTGTTCCAAAACCCATTCAGCGGAACCGCACCGAACCTCTCGATCGCCGAGAATTTTGCGCTCGCCGCGAAGCGCGGCCTGGTGCGCGGACTTGGACCGGCTGTCCATAGACGGTCTCGTGAGGAACTGCGCAGCCGGGTTGCCTCCCTTCGGATGGGTCTCGAAGACCGCCTTGACAACGCCATTGGCTCGCTCTCCGGCGGGCAGCGGCAGGCGCTGACGCTGTTGATGGCTTCGTGGTTGCGTCCCCGTCTTTTGCTGCTCGACGAGCACACCGCGGCTTTGGACCCCAAGAGTGCCGACCAGGTGATCCGTCTCACCGAAGAGGTGGTGTCGGCATCCGGCCTGACGGTGCTGATGGTCACGCACTCGATGCAGCAGGCGACCTCGTTGGGAGACCGGATCGTCATGCTCCATCGCGGCGAGATCGCCAGTGATTTCACGGGTGCCGAGAAGGCGCGGCTTCGCGCCGAGGACCTCGTCGATCGCTTCGAGGAAATCCGGCGCCGTGAGCTTCTGGACGAATCGGCAGCGGCGATGCTGCGGGCCGGTTACGTCTAGGTTTGGCTTGTATGCTCCATGGAGCGCTGGCACGGTCTTTCGTGCCATGAGAATCGCCCCTTTGCTTTCGCTCGGTTTGGTCCTCCTTCAACCCACTTTCGCGGCCACGTTTGACTGGTCGGCCGATCCGCTGCCGAAGGTGAAAATCGAAACGGTGGCGTTTCGCGGCTGGGTTCCGGACACAGAAAAGCCGCTGGCTGGCACTCTCGTGTTGATCCCGGGCCGACACGGTGATGGCCGCGGTCTGGCTGATCAGCCCCGGTGGCAGCAATTGGCGGGCGATCTTGGTTTTGCGATCATCGGGTGTCAGTTTGCGAATGGGGAACCGTACGACTATCAGAACGACGGCACGGGCGAGGTGGCGAGGGCGATCAATGCGGCTGTCGAAAAGTTGGCGGAGGTTTCCGGCAAACCCGAACTCGCCAAGGCTCCGCTGGCGTTCTGGGGAACGTCAGCCGGATCGAACGTTTCGATGGCGTATTGCACGCATTTTCCCGAACGGGTCGCTGCGGTTGGCAGTTCCAAGGGCACCGGTGGACCACAGGGGGCGACAGGTCCGAAACAAATGGAGATCCCAATGATCTTTGCAGTCGGCGGGAAGGACAAACCGGAATGGGTGACCGGCTCGGTGGAGAATATTGGTCGGGGTCTCGGGAAGGCGCCGTGGACACTGGCCCTTCAAGCCAACGAGGGCCACGGCGTGGATGCCAGCCTGGATGTGATCATCCCATTTTTGCGCAGCGCCGTGGAACAGCGGCTCGGGAAAAAGCCGGCGACCGGTTCGTCGAGTTTCTTCAAGAGTGAACTCCCAAACATCGGCAGCGGGTCGAGGCCGGCGTCAGCAAAAACGACATTCGCCAAGATCAACCTGCGGGACGGTTGGTTGGGGGATCGAGAGACGTTTGAGGTGGCCACCTACTCCGACTTCAAAGGAACCAAGGCCAAGGCCATCTGGCTCCCGGATGAGGCCACCGCGCTTGCGTGGCAGGCGTACCTGCGGCGGTAGGGTTTCCTTTTCGGGAAAAAAAAGAGCCGGGACCTTGCGATCCCGGCTCTTGGTAAAGGTTGTTGGTGGAGGATTAGAACGCGAAGCGGAGGCCGCTGCGGAAGTTCCCGACATTGCCGGTGCCGCCGTAGAAGAAGCGGCCATCAGCGAAGACGCCGATGTTGTCGGTGAAGCGGTATTCGAGACCGCCGCCGACGTTTCCGTATCCGATGCCGTATCCGTTCCAGGCTGCACCGCCGCCGACCATGACGTACGGGGCGAGGTTCCAGGAGCAGATCGGGTAGCGGATGAAGAAGTTGCCGCCGAGGGGCATGTGTTCAGCGATGTTGTTGTTGCTGTACCAAGCCGCCTCGTAGCCGATACCGAAGTAGCGGGCGAAGAAGAAGTTCAGACCGAATCCACCGCCGGAGCCGGTGTGGAAGCGGGTTCCTTTTCCACCGTAGAATCCGGTGTAGAACCCATCGATCTGAAATTCCATGTCGCGGAATTTGCAGACTTCAGGTGTTTCGACGACTTTGCTCTTGAAGGATTTGCCATCGCCGGCAAACGCGGCGCTGGCTCCAAGGATCACGACGGTGGTCAGGCAGAGGAGAGTTTTCATGACAATCGACGGCTTAACGGGAGCCTCAGAGAATGTCAATACCCTGAAATTCGTGCCAAATCCTGAAACGGGCGTCAGGCGATGCGGTCCCATCCGCCCCAGGATTGCAGGCCGGCGAGCGCGCGTGAGCGGTGGCTGAGGGTGTTTTTTGCCTCCGATCCGAGCTGGGCGAATGTTTCGCAGTGTCCGTCCGGAACAAAAAGGGGATCGTAGCCAAAGCCGCCATTGCCCTTCGGCTGATGGATAATGGTGCCCTCGACGGTACCGTGGAATGCTCCGAGTTTCCGGCCGTTGCGGGCGAGGACGATTACGCAGCGGAAACGGGCGGACCGTTCTTTGCCTCGAATGCCCTCGAGTCGCTGGAGGAGGAGGGCGTTGTTGGCAGCGTCGTTGGACGGCTCGCCGGCGAAACGTGCGGAGCGGACGCCCGGGGCTCCGTCCAGCGCGTCGACTTCCAAACCGGAGTCGTCGGCGATCACCCATCCGTCAAACCGGAGCGAGGCGGCGACGGCCTTGAGGGTGGCATTTTCTTCGAACGTCGAGCCGGTTTCTTCGACCTCGGCGAGATCCGGGACCGCCGTGAGATCGCGGACGTCGAAGCCCGGGCCGAGGATCGCGCGGATCTCGGCGACCTTGTGAGCGTTGCGGGTGGAGACCAGCAATGGGTTTGCAGGGGCCGGGGCGTCTGGCATAGTCCGCTTTCCTACGATGTCCACGCAGCGCAAGCAATTTCCGTTCGGTGAATTTGAACCCAAATGGCAGGCCGAATGGCTGGCGACCGACGCCTTTCGGGCCCCCAATCCCGGCGACCCCGGCTTTGATCCTTCGAAACCGAAGTTCTACATCCTCGACATGTTTCCGTATCCGAGCGGGGACGGCCTGCACGTCGGGCATGTCGAGGGCTACACGGCGACTGACATCCTTGCGCGGTTCCATCGGATGCGCGGGTTCAATGTCCTCCATCCGATGGGCTGGGACGCGTTTGGGTTGCCGGCGGAGCAATTCGCCATCAAGACCGGCCAGCACCCGCGGGTGACGACGGCGCGCAACATCGACCGATTCCGCTCGCAGCTTCAGGCTCTGGGTTTTAGCTATGACTGGAGTCGCGAGGTCAGCACGACCGACCCGGAGTATTTCCGCTGGACCCAATGGATTTTCCTCCAACTCTACCATGCTTGGTTCAATCCGGAGACGCGCAAAGCGGAGCCGATTTCAACTTATCGCGGGGCCGATCCGGATTCCGTGCGTCTGGCCTACGTGGCCGAGATGCCGGTGAATTGGTGCCCGCAGCTCGGAACCGTGCTGGCCAATGAAGAGGTGGTCGATGGCCGGAGCGAAGTCGGGGGATTTCCCGTCGAGCGCCGACCGTTGCGGCAATGGATGCTGCGGATCACCGCGTTTGCGGATCGTTTGCTCGAGGGACTCGACGGGCTGGCCTGGCCGGAGTCGATCAAGTTGCTCCAGAGAAATTGGATCGGACGCAGCGAGGGCGCGGAGGTGGATTTTCAGATCGAAGGCGGCGAGCCACTGCGGGTGTTCACGACCCGACCGGATACGTTGTTTGGGGCAACTTACATGGTCGTGTCTCCGGAACATCCTCGTATTCAGGAACTTACGAAAGATTCACAACGGACGGCCGTCGAGGACTACCGCTCCCGGGTTGCCTCGAAGTCCGACTTGGAGCGCACCGATCTCGCGAAGGAGAAAACCGGCGTCTTCACCGGTTCGTTTGCTATCAACCCGGTGAATGGCGAAAGGATCCCCATCTGGACGGCCGACTATGTCCTCATGGGCTACGGCACCGGAGCGATCATGGCGGTTCCGGCTCACGACGAGCGGGACTGGGAATTCGCGCAGACATTTCAATTGCCGATCCGGCAAGTGGTGACACCCACCGAGTCCGTCGAGGGAGTCTTCGCTGGCGAAGGTGTGGCGACGAACAGCGGGTTTTTGGATGGTCGGCCGACTGCCGAAGCCAAGCGGGCCATGATTCAGTGGCTCGAAAAAGAAGGCCACGGGAAGGGGACGATCCAGTTCAAACTCCGCGATTGGCTCTTCTCCCGGCAGCGCTATTGGGGCGAGCCGTTCCCGATCGTCTGGGAAAATGGATCCCATCGCGCGCTGGACGAAGCCGAATTGCCCCTCGTGCAGCCGGACATGGAGGACTTCAAACCAACCGGAACCCCCGAACCGCCGCTGAGCAAGGCGAAAGATTGGGTGCGCTACTCGGAGGCGGCCAGCCGGGAGACAAACACCATGCCCCAGTGGGCGGGGTCGTGCTGGTACTACCTCCGGTTTTGCGATCCGCGGAATCACGGACGCTTCGTCGGACGGGACGCGGACCGGTTTTGGATGGGAGACGGAACGATTCCGGGTGGAGTGGATCTTTATGTTGGAGGAACCGAACACGCCGTGCTGCACCTCCTTTACGCCCGCTTCTGGCACAAGGTCCTCTTCGATCTGGGGCACGTCTCCACGCCGGAGCCCTTCCAACGACTCGTGAACCAAGGCATCATTCTCGGACCCGACAATCAGAAGATGTCCAAGAGCCGCGGGAATGTCGTCACCCCGGATAGTGTCATTTCCGAATACGGCGCCGACGCGTTGCGACTCTACGAGATGTTCATGGGCCCGCTGGAACAGATGAAGCCGTGGAGCATGAAGGGAGTCGAGGGAGTCTATCGCTTCCTGGCGCGGGTCTGGCGTCTGGCCATGGAAGAAGACCAGGAGGGTCGTTGGGTGCTCTCCAGCGAACTCTCGGATGTCCCGTTGTCGAAGGAACAGAACCGCCTCGCTCACACGACGATCAAGAAGGTCACCTCCGACATCCAACAACTCGCCTTCAATACCGCGATTTCGCAAATGATGGTCTTCACGAATGAATTCGTAAATGCCAAACCCCGGCCCGTGGAGGCTCTCCGTATCCTTCTGCCCTTGTTAAGTCCCTTTGCTCCGCACCTCGCGGAGGAACTCTGGAGCCGGTTGGGATGGGCGGGTCGCGCGTCGGAGCAATCATGGCCGGTTTTCCGCGAGGAGTTCCTGGTCGATGATGAAGTGGAACTCGTCGTCCAAGTGAATGGGAAACTTCGCGGCCGCGTCCGAGTGGCTATTGGGGCGGCGGATGAAGAAGTTCAGGCGGCGGCGAAGGCGGTCGTCGCGGAGGCGTTCGTCGACAAGCGGGTCGTCAAGGTCGTGGTTGTTCCCAAGAAGCTCGTGAATTTCGTGGTACACTGAACCTGTTCCACGTGGAACAGGCGAGCCGTTCATGGGTTCGTTTGTTCCACGTGGAACACCTCGGACCGCCAAAGCTTGCAATTCAGGCCAACCCGCGGGAGACTGGGTTGCATGAAAGCCCTCTGCGTCTGCCTCACCGTCGCTGTTTTTTCTATTCTCCCGTTGTCCGCCGAACCCACCGCCCCGCTCGAAACGATGGGTCTGGCCGGTGAGTTGCTGGACGTGATGAAGGTCGAGAAGACGATGAACGACTCGTTCGATCAGATGCAGGCCTCGCAACAGCAGATGCTCGCTGCCCTCCCGGCCGGAACACGGGAAAAGGCGGAAAAGGCGATGTCCGCCGCTTTGAAGGAGAGCGGATTGGATTGGAAGGCGATCCGGCCGGTCTTTGTGGAGATCTACGCGAGCACGTTTTCAGCCGACGAACTCAAGGGAATGATCGAATTCTTCCGCACGCCGCTCGGACAGAAATGGATCGACAAACAGCCCGAAGTGCAGGCGAAGACAATGGAAAAGATGCAGGGCGTCGTTCTTCAGGCGCAGCCGAAGATCCTCGAGGCGGTGCAGAAGGCCTTGAAGGAGTAGGGGACTATTCGCCGAGCTTGTCGGCGGTTTCCTCAACCAACTTCCTTTTCTCCGCGTCGAGCTCCGCCTGGCGCCGTTCGAGTTCGTTCCACTTCTTCTCGATGTGGGTGGCCGAACCTTCGGCTTTCTTCATTTCACCTTCCGCCGCCTTCGCCTCGCGGTGGACCTCTTCGGCGATCGGCCCGCGTTTGCTGCAAAAGTCCTTGGCTTTGTCGGCAAAGCTGTCGGCCAGCCGCCGCTGGTTTTTCTCCAAAGCATCGGCTGACCGCTGGAGGAGTTCGCCCTCCTCGCGCGTCCACTCGATGAAGCGCTTCGCCTTCGCCGAGGCCTTGTCGCCAAGTCGCTCCTCCAAATGCTTTGCCTCTTGGGTCAGCTGCGTTGCCATCTTGCGGAGGGACGAGGGATCCTCGGGTTTGGGATCACCGGCGAGGACGATCGTGCTGAAGAGGGCACCAAGAATCAGGAGGCGGGGGACTTTCATGTGAACAGTGTATCTTTAGTGAACGATTGGCGCCAACTCGAAAAGGACTTGACGCCACGGACAGTCTAGGACACAACATGTCCCATGCCAAACCGCTCCGTCCATCCCGCCCGCCGTGCCCCGTCGGTCCGAACCACGCGTCCACCTCTGGCCCGGATGGTGAAAATCCACGAATGGCTGGCGGCCGGGAAGTTTCCGAACTGCTCGCGCCTGGCGACCGAATTCGAAGTTTCCTACAAGACGGTGCAGCGGGACATCGACTTCATGCGGGACCAGATGATGCTCCCGATCGATTACGATTCGCAGCGGCATGGATTTCATTACACGAAACCGGTGACATCCTTTCCGGCGATGACGATGAGCCACGGCGAGGTGGTGGCACTTTTGGTCGCTCAGAAAGCGTTGGAACAATACCGCGGAACCGCCTTTGAGAAGCCGCTCCGGGCCGCGTTTGACAAGGTGAAAGACGCCCTGCCGGAGGAAGGCACGTTTTCGCTCCAGGACTTGGGGAAAGCCATCTCGTTCCGGCCGCAGGGCACATCGACGGAGACCATGGCCGTTTTCGATAGCGTGGCCAAGGCGGTCCTCGACTCGCGTGAACTCGAGTTCGACTACTTCGCGCTCCGAGCGGACAAGGAGGAGCGCCGCCGCATCGAACCCTACCATCTCGGCTGCATCGGCAACCAATGGTACGTCATCGGCAAAGATCTCGTCCGAGGAAAGCTACGGACGTTCGCGCTGGCCCGAATGAACCGGCCGGAGGCTCGAAAGACGGTCTTCCGGCGGCCTGCGGATTTTTCGGTTTCGGAAATGATGGGCCATAGCTTCGCGGCCTTCGAAGCGTCCAAACCGGTTCGCGTGCGCATTCGGCTCGATCAGATCGGCGCCCGGCTGGCCACCGAACGCATCTGGCATGCATCGCAAAAACTCAAGGAAGTGCCGGGCGGCGCGGAGCTGACAATGAACGTCGGCCTCGCTCCCGACCTGGAGAATTGGATTCTCAGCTGGGGTTCGCACGCAGAGGTCCTGGAGCCGGCTTCCTTGCGCGATTCGGTCGCTGCCACCGCGCGCGCGATGGCCCTTCAATACGCCTGACGCTCAGCCTTGGAAAACCAGGGCCAGCCACATCAGAAAGACGAGCAGGTGGATGGCGCCCTGGAGCACGTTGGTTCGACCCCGGCCGAACGTGATCACACACAAGGCCAACACCACAGCCAGGAGCAGCGTGTCGCTCGACGGCAGGCCCAGCACGACGCTCTTCCCGGTCACCACACCAACAATCAGCACCGCGGGGATCGTCAGGGCGATCGTGGCCAGGGCGGAGCCGAGCAGGAGATTCACAGAGCGCTGGAGGTGATTGCTGGCGGCGGCCCGAATGCCGCCCATCCCTTCGGGCGCGAGAATGAGGCCGGCAACGATGAGACCGGCGAGGGCCGGAGGCAGGCCCATCCGATGCGTTCCAAAGTCGAGAATCACCGCGAGTTCCTCAGCCAGCACGACAACCGGAACGAGGCTGACGAGGAGAAGAACGACATCGACCCAAAGCGGACCATGTGGCTTTTCGGCCGTCTGCTCCTGAAGCACCTCGTGGGAAAAAAACTCGCGGTGGCGCATGGTTTGGATGACCAGAAAAACCGCATAAACCGCGACGCAGAGAACCGCGACGATGATCGACTGCGCCGGAGAGTAAGTCGGGGCTGTGGTGGTCACCGTGAAGTTCGGCAGCACGAGGCCGAAGAGCGAAATCGGAACAATCAGCGCCAGATACGAATTGGCCCCTTCCAAATTAAACTCTTGTTGCCGGTGTCGAAGCCCACCGATCAGCAACGACGTGCCGACCAAACCCCCGAGGATCATCATGACGACGGAAAACATCGTGTCGCGGGCGAGGGTGGGATTGTCCGGCCCGGTGAGCATCACCGCGGAAATCATCGTCACTTCCATGGCTGTCACGCTCAGCGTCAGCACCAACGTCCCGTAAGGCTCGCCCAGTCGGTGCGCGAGGGCATCGGCGTGCCGGACCACGCTAAAGGCAGCGCCAACGATCGCCGGGAGCAGCCAGAGCAAAAACAGCAACGCCGTGAACGGATTGTGCAGGTCCTTGAGCCAGTTGTGGCCGACCGTCAGGAAGACCAGCATCGTCGCCAGCGCGAAAATCAGGCCGCGGTGAGAGGGAAAACCCCGGAGGAACCGCATCATGCTATTCCTTCGCTTGCCACACCCACGTGTCGTCCGGCCCCGCGACTTCGATCCATTCATCCCGGAAGGATCGCTGGCGCCACAGCTCGCCCTGCCGGGTCTGGATCTCCGCCAGGGAGACCTTTTCCTTGTCCGACTGCGCTTTCATCAACGTCATGCGATCCCGGTTTTCGGCAGCAACGGTTTTTCGAACGTAGTCCCCGTATTCGCCGGGCGATTCCGTCCGGATGCTGAGGAGACCGTCACGGCCTTCGCCGACCAGGCGCTGGTTCTTGAACTCCTGGATCTCCGCCATGCGGTTCCGGCGAGCCGTTTCCGGCGAGACGATCTCCGGGGCGGTCGATGGTTTGGCCGTCTCACGGTTGTGTTGGTAAACGTCAAGGCGCATCGCGATGTCGACCTTGATCGGCTCGGATGTGGCCAGGTTCACGGTCGGCCCGGCGCAGCCGGCAAGCGTGAGAACAGCCATTGCGGGAATCAGCGTCCTTTTTTCCATCTTCCTTCCGGAGACTCGTCGGCGTGGAGCACGATGTCGAAGTTGCGCGATCCCAGCGGACCTTGCAATCTCAACTCCGCCACCCCCTGGCCACCGACAAACCACATGCTGCCCGTCGCCGTGTCGTAGTCAAAGTCGCGCAGGGCCTCAAGGGCGATGCGGGTGCTGTCCTGCTTGAGGGCCGGCCATGTGTCCGGGATGTTCGCGAGAAGATCATCGATTTTACCGATGACCATCCGGCCCGACTTCCGGGCGCGGAATCCCGCTTTCACCCGCTCAATCTCCCGGCCAAAAGCATCCACCTGGAAACTAAAATCCATCGGTCCGGTCATCCGGAAATTCTGCGGGGAGGCGACGTCGGTGAACTTCCGCAAGCTCACCCCCGTGCCCGCGGCCCATCCGATCCACGGCGACCGCGCATCGAAGAGGAAGCTGAATCCGCCGGAAAGATAGCCTCCATAGGCGGCCCCGCCGAAGTCACCGTTGATACCGGATTTATCAAAGGTCGCAGAGACCCAGGCCTCCGTGGTCTCGAACTGCCGCCACAGAATCCGACGAAGATAAACTTTCCCGACGAGGTTCTTTTGACCGCTCTCCGGGGGATAGGAAAACCGGAGGTCGCCCCGCTCGGTGGAGAGCATCAACTGGTAACTTCCAAAGTCATAATCCTGCGCCGGGATCTCCAGGGCGGCCTCGATCTGGAGGCTCGCGAGGTTGTCGAGATCAACCTCCCGAAGTGTGGAGCCGAAATTCAAAGGCAGGCCATAAGCCGCCCGCCCACCGCTGCCGACCCGGAGCTGGCCCTCGCGAACCTCAACCACATCAACCTTCCAGCCGGGAGCGGGTTCGCCGGAACCGTTCCCGCCAAACCGCTTTTGTGTGTCTTCCATGTACCAGAACAAGTCGGGTCCGACGTGTACAATCGGGCCGTCAATCTCCACGGCATCGATCTCGTGTTTGACCAGCCCGGACAATCGAAACCGGAGCGCCATCCGCCGCAGCGTGAGGACGGTTGTCAGCGGATCCAGGGGCGAGAGGACCTCCAGGTCGTAGATCTCCACCACCTGCGGAAGTTCGCCCAGCGCGGAGGCGGTGCCGGCGAGTGGCAGATCACGCAGTTGGGTGTTCAGAAAAAACGTGATGTCAGCGATTCCTTCGCGTGCGTCATCAATCCGGATCAAGAGTTCGTTCGTCGTGAGTTCGCCGACCGTCCACGCCGCCGCCGCGGATCCGGCCGGTTTGGTGTTCGCCGCGACCAGGCGTTCCAGCGCGCGACCCACAACCAATTCACCGCCTTGGACCGCCACGCTCTCGATCCGCGACGCACGCAGCGCCGCCTGGCTCGTTCGAACGCGCACGATATCGGTCTGGAGAAACGGCGCGGCCGTTTGCGGACCGAAGGCGCGAATGTCCCAGACCACCAACTCGAGCGCCTTGTCGGCGGCACGCGGATCGCCCAGCAGACTCCAATCAAAGGCAAACTTGCAGCGGACCAGTGGACGGCCCTCGCTCAGCCCATCGTAAACCAACTCGCCGTACTCGCAGACCACACGCTCGATGGACCATGGGTTCGACGCCCCGCCCGGTGAACCCGCCAGCGCCGACAGACCCGGTGCCGCCTGCAATCGAGGGAACTCCAGGCGCACCTCACCAATTCGCCGCCGGAGCAGGCCGTCCGCCGAAAAGACCACGCTCCCGCGATCCATGGCGAGGATTTCCTGACGGGACGGCTTTTCTCGGACCACCATCTTTTCAAAAGCCACACGGTCCCAGCTCTCGAGGCGCACCTCGCCGAGTTCGACGATCACCTGCGGCACCAGACGCTGAACCGCCCAGCGTGCGATGTGCGTGAGATTGGCCAGCGCTATCCATAGACCGCACACCGCAATGGCGAGCACAACTCCGGCCATCCACAACAGCCAAAGCCACCGGCGGCGGACGGGTTTCTCAGCGGATGAAGACATCGGCGACGATTCCCAAAACAAAGACGATCCCAACCACGGCATTGGCCTGGAAGAAAGCGCGATTAATCGACTCCACCGTTCCGCGTCGTGCTTCGCGGTGCTCGAAGATCAATGCGCCGGCAATGACAACCAACGCCGCGCCGTAGCCGAGACCCAGCCCGGCCATCCAGCCAAAAGCCGCAAGCCCGAAAAACGCAGCGATGTGAAGCCCGACCGCCCAGCGGAAGGCTCGCTCGACGCCGAGGCGGACCACCAGCGAATGCAGGCCCTCGCGGCGGTCGACCTCGTAGTCCTGACTCGCATAGATCAAATCAAAACCCGCGACCCAGACGAGCACCGCGGCGGCGAGGACGAGCGGGACAATCGTCGCTCCGCCCGTCACGGCCATCCAGGCCCCGACCGGGGCGACGGCCAGCGCGAGACCCAGGAAGAACTGCGCAAAATCGGTGAACCGCTTTGTCAAAGAATAGAAAAAAACGATCGCCAGCGCGACCGGCGAAAGCATCAGACAGAGTGGATTCAACCAGGCGGCCGCGGCGACAAACCCCGCCGCTGATATGGCACACACCACGGCCGCTGCCGGTCGGCTCATCAGCCGGTGTCGTCCCGCTGTTCGCGGATTTCTTTGATCGATGTTCCAATCCGCCAGCCGGTTGAACGTCATTGCCGCCGTTCGGGCAAAGACCATCGCCAGAAGAATACCGGCTACAACACGGAACGAAGGCCATCCATCGGCCGCCACGAACATGGCGCCGATCGCAAACGGCAGCGCGAAGATCGTGTGTGAAAATCGGATGAATTGAAGAAAGCCGGAAAGCCCGCCCACACGCACACCATAGTCACGGCGGCCGATTTCAACAGGATTTTGCTCGGCGCCGGCCCGGGCGGCCGCCCGTCTCCGGGTTTGCCAAAGCGGAGCAGGCTCTCCTATAAACCGGCCATGCGTCCCTCTCCCGGCGGCCATTCGCCGCAGCCCGTGTCTGTGTCCGGCAAGAAACTTCTCGTCGCCAACCGCAGCGAGATCGCGATCCGCGTTTTCCGTGCGGCGACCGAACTCGGTTTGCGAACCGTCGCAGTTTACGCCAACGAGGATCGGTTCTCGATGCACCGATTCAAAGCCGACGAAGCCTATCTGGTCGGGGAAGGCAAAGGTCCGGTCGGTGCCTACCTCGACATCGAAGGCATCGTCGGACTCGCCCGCGAAAAAGGCGTGGACTTCATCCATCCCGGCTACGGGTTTCTCTCGGAGAACGCTCAATTTGCCGCCGCGTGCCGGGAGGCCGGCATCACGTTTGTCGGTCCGGATCCGGCTTTGCTGGAAATGATGGGCGACAAGACCGCCGCCCGCGCGCTCGCCAAGAAGCTCAACGTCGCCACGCTCCCCGGCACCGAGGAAGCGGTCACGGAACGGGACGAAGCGCTCCGCGTCGCGAAGACCATCGGCTTCCCGCTGATCATCAAAGCCGCATTCGGCGGTGGCGGACGCGGAATGCGAGTCGTCAAAACCGCTTCGGAACTCGCCCCCCTGCTCGACGAGGCGCGGAACGAGGCGGGCCGGGCGTTCGGGAATTCCGCCGTCTTCCTCGAAAAATACATTCCGCGCGCCAAGCACATTGAGGTCCAGGTCCTCGGCGACCAGCACGGCAACGTCGTCCACCTGCATGAACGCGACTGCTCGGTTCAGCGACGCCACCAAAAGGTCGTTGAAATCGCGCCGTCCGTCGGACTTCCGGACAATGTGCGCATCGAACTCTGTGAGGCAGCTGTCACGCTCGCCCGCGGGATCGGCTACAACAACGCGGGCACCGTCGAGTTCCTCTACGACCTGGACCGGCACGAGTGGTTCTTCATCGAAATGAACCCGCGGATCCAGGTCGAGCACACTGTCACCGAGCAGATCACAAATCTCGACCTCGTTCGTTCGCAGATCCTGATCGCCGCCGGCGCACGGCTCCACGGACCCGAGGTTGGCATTCCGCCGCAGGCCGAGATTCCGCGCAATGGCTTCGCCGTCCAGGCCCGGGTGACCACCGAGGACCCGGCCAACAAATTCACACCGAACTACGGCAAGATCGTCACCTATCGGAGCGCGGCCGGATTCGGCATCCGGCTCGATTCCGGCATGGGCACGACCGGGAGCGTCATCACGCCCTTCTACGACAGCCTGCTGACGAAAATCACCGCATCCGGACAGACGTTCGAAATGGCGCTCGAGCGGATGCATCGCGCCCTGCGGGAGTTCCGAATTCGCGGCGTGAAGACGAACATCCCGTTTCTGGAAAACGTCATCCATCACGAGGAATTCCGCAGCGGCCGCGCGACCACCACTCTCATTGACACGACGCCGGCGCTTTTTGAGTTCAAGCCCCGCCGCGACCGCGCTACGAAGCTCCTCGGATTCCTCGCCGATGTCATCGTCAACGGCAACCCGCAATCCAAGGGCCACAAGTTGAGCCAACCGCTTGCCGACGCACCCCGGCCGGTCTACGATCACCGGCAGGACCCGCCCGCCGGCTCGCGCCAGTTGCTCCTCGAACTCGGACCGGAAAAATTCGCCGAGTGGGTGCGGCGTCAGAAGAAGCTCCTTTTCACCGACACCACCTTCCGCGATGCCCACCAATCGCTGCTGGCCACGCGCGTCCGCACGTACGACATGCTCGCGGTCGCCGACGCGGTCGCCCGTCGCACCCCGCAGTTGTTCAGTCTCGAAATGTGGGGCGGCGCCACGTTCGACGCGGCGATGCGCTTTCTGCGTGAAGACCCGTGGGAACGCTTGCGCGCCCTCCGCGAGCGGGTGCCGAATATTTGTTTCCAGATGCTTTTCCGCGGATCCAATGCGGTCGGCTATTCGAATTACCCGGCGAATGTCGTCGCCGGATTTGTCCGCCACGCCGCCGAGGCCGGCATGGACATCTTCCGGATCTTCGATTCGCTCAACGACCTGCCGAACATGCGTGCGGCGATGGAAGCCGTCCACAAAACCCACGCAGTTTGCGAGGGCACGGTCTGCTACACCGGCGACATCCTGGATCCGAAGCGCACGAAGTATTCGCTGAAATACTACGTGCAGCTCGCGAAGGAACTCGAACGCATGGGCGCCCACATCCTCGCCGTGAAGGACATGGCGGGACTCTGCCGTCCGTTCGCAGCCCGGGCACTCATCAAAGCCCTTCGCGACGAAATCGGAATCCCGGTCCATTTCCACACGCACGACACAAGCGGCGTCAACGCGGCCAGCGTGCTTTTTGCCGCCGAGGCTGGCGTGGACATTGTCGACGCCGCGATTTCGGCCATGTCCGGCTCAACGTCCCAACCGAATCTCAACAGCCTCGTCGCCGCCCTCCGGAATACTCCGCGCGAAAGCGGGCTCGACCAGGATGCGCTCAATGAATTCGGCGATTACTGGGAGCAGGTCCGGACGTTCTATGCGCCGTTTGACACCGCGCCACGCACCGGCAGTGCAGAAGTCTATCTGCACGAAATGCCCGGCGGGCAGTTCACCAACCTGAAGGAACAGGCGGCCAGCATGGGGCTCGGCCACCGCTGGCCGGAGATCGCCCGCTGCTACGCGGAGGTCAACGAGCTCTTCGGCGACATCGTCAAGGTCACGCCCTCCAGCAAGGTTGTCGGCGACATGGCCCTTTTCCTCTTCACCCGCGGAATCCGCCCGGCCGACGTCGTCAACCTCGAGCCGGGCTCCACGCCTTTCCCGGAATCCGTCAAAGACATGCTCGCCGGCGGACTCGGCCAGCCAATGGGCGGCTGGCCCCGCCGCGTCGTCGAGGTTGTCCTCGGAACTGCGAAACCGAAAACCGCGCGGGCACCGAAGGTCAGCCTCAATGAGGTCCGCGCCGAACTCGCCGGCCGGCTCAAGCGCGAGCCGACCGACGACGAATTGTTCAGCCACCTGATGTATCCGGACGTCTTCGCGGAGTTTTCGAAATTCACACGCGAATTCGGCGATGTCTCGGTGCTGCCCACGCCGGCGTTTTTCTACGGCCTCAAACCCGGCGAGGACATCTCCGTCGATATCGAGCCTGGCAAAACTCTGTTCATCAAACTCATCAACATCGGGAGCCCGGACAAGGACGGACGCCGCATTGTTTCGTTCGAACTCAATGGCATGCCCCGCGAAGCGGCGGCCGTCGATCGATCGCTCCAGACAAAATCGCGCTCGCGCCAGAAGGCCGATCCGGCCAAGCCCAACGAAGTCGGCGCGCCGATCCCCGGCATGATCACCTCGGTCGATACCGGCAACGGCCGTCGCGTTTCGAAAGGCGACAAACTCCTCACGCTCGAAGCCATGAAAATGCAAACCACGCTCTACGCGCCGGCCGACGGCGTCGTCGAGGAATTGCTCGCCGGCGTCGGCGACGCGGTCGATGGCGGAGATTTGCTTGTGCGCCTGCGCGCCTGAAGCCTGGTCAGGGCTCGCGGCCGGAGCGTTCGGCCAGAATGCCGGCCGCCGCGCGTTCAGCGAGTTTTTGCCGGACCCGCGGATCCTGGATTTTCGAATTGTCCGCCGAATTGGACATGAACCCGAGTTCCAGCAACACAGCCGGCCGCCGGTTGTTCCGCAGCACGTAGAAGCCGCGCTGTTTCACGCCGCGATTCTCGGTCGGGTAAACGCGAAGAACCTCGCGCTGGATGTTCGCAGCCAGTCGTTCCGACCGACGACCGTAAAAGTACGTTTCGATGCCCCGCGCACCCGGGCGCCGCGCCCAGTTGTAGTGAACACTCACGAAAATCGCGGACGAATGCCGGTTCGAAATCTCCACACGCCGTCCGAGCGTCACAAAATAATCCCCGGTCCGCGTTTCGACGACTTTCAGGCCGTGACGCCGCAAAATGGCAGCAAGCCGCCGCGCGGTATCCAGGGCGGCCACTTTCTCGCGCACGCCGGTCCGGGCCCGCGCGCCGGAATCGTGACCCCCATGACCCGCGTCGATCACGACCGTGTCAAACGATCCCGCCCCCGGGCCATATCGTCCGCTGCTGGCGCAACCGCCCAGCGCCAACGTTCCGAGAACCGTAATGATCGCGAGGATCAACCGGAAGTGCGGCTTGGTCTGCCCTCCGTTATTTGCCTCGCGATTCGTCAAAACATCATTCCGTCCCGGCACGGTCCTCCGCCTCGGCAAGATAGGACCCCACCGGCTCGGTGCAACACTTTCCTCCGGATTTTCGCCGACAGGAAGGCAGACGACCCATCGTTCTCGTGGCGTGTCGTCGGATGAAAATCATGTGCCGGAGCAGCATACGAGGCCCATGCGGTGTTGTTGGCGATTGAACCGGGAGCGCGATCCCGGTAGGCATGTGGGCTGTCGATGAGTCTGTCTGCGTCACCCGAATGTCCCGACCCGGAGCGACCGGCTGCGCCGCGTCTCGGCCAGCACCTGCTGACTGTCCTTCAGGTCTTGGTGACGGCCGGACTTTTGTGGTGGTTGTTTCACGATCCAGACCGCCGGCTCGCCATGTGGGAGGCTTTGCAGACGGCGGACTGGCGCTGGTTGGTCGCCGCAATGATCGCCGCGGGGTTGTGCGAATTGTTCGGGATCATCCGCTGGCAATTGTTTTTGCGAATGCTGCACGTTGAGGTCCCGCTCGCTCAGTTGACCCGGCTGTTCTTCATCGGGGCCTTCTTCAACCAATTCCTCCCGGGAACCACCGGGGGCGATGTGGTCCGCGTCATTTACCTGATGCGGGACCATCCGGAGCACAAGACGGCGGGTTTTTTGAGTGTCGCAATTGACCGTCTTTTGGCGGTCTTGGTCCTGGTGGCCATGGGACTCGGGTTTGCATGGAGCCGGAGCGCGTGGTTCGCGCAGAGCTTCGCGGTCGGAAACACGATGAAGGTTTTCGCGATCATCCTCTTTGTGATGGGCATCGGCCTGATCGCTTCGTTTTTCCTGACAAGCCGGCATCTTGTCGGACGGCTGCCCGATCGGTTCCCGTTGCGCGAGAAAATCATCAAACTCTCGACCTTGTGGCAGTTGTGCATCGAAAACCGGCGCGAGGCGGTGCTGGGCGCTCTTTACACGGTCCCGATGCTGATCGCCTACTTTGCCGCTTTCTACTTCGCGGCCCTCGCGTTCACGAACAAGGTCTCGTTTTTGGACATGACTTCGATCATGCCGCTGGTGACCGCGATTTCCTCGCTGCCGATCAGCCTGAACGGCATCGGTGTGCGCGAGGCGCTCTTTGAGCAGCTCCTTTTGGAACTCTGTGGCGTGGCCAAAGGCACGGGCCTGCTCATCTCGATCACCGGAATGTTCGTCTATCTCGCCTGGGGTTTGCCCGGCGGGTTGTTTTATCTCGAACGTATTCGCCGGCGTTACCGGGCGAAGAACGCCGCCTGATCAGGCGATCGTCACGTCGCGGCAGAGGTAGACATCCTGAATCGCGTTCAGGAGAGCGATTCCGTCCTTCATTGGACGTTGGAACGCTTTCCGTCCCGAGATCAGCCCGGTTCCCCCCGCCCGCTTGTTGACGACGGCCGTGAAGACCGCCTCTTCCAAATCGTGTGACCCGGACGCGCCACCGCTGTTGATGAGGCCGGCGCGGCCCATGTAGCAATTCGCGACCTGATAGCGGCAGAGGTCGATCGGATGGTCGGTGGTGAGTTCGGTGTAGATGCGCTCGTCGAGTTTGCCGTAGCTGGACGAACCGGTGTTCAGCGCCTTGTAGCCGCCGTTGTTCTCCGGGAGCTTCTGTTTGATGATGTCCGCTTGGATCGTCACGCCGAGGTGGTTGGCCTGGCCGGTGAGGTCGGCGGAAAGATGGTAATCCTTGTCCTTCTTGAATTCCGGATTCCGCAGGTAACACCAGAGGACGGTGGCCATTCCGAGTTCGTGCGCATGTGCGAACGCCTCGGCAATTTCGACGATCTCGTGGTGCGCATCGTCGGACCCGAAATAGATGGTCGCTCCGACCGCCGCCGCGCCCATGTCATGCGCCTGCTCGACCGTGCCGAACAGGATTTCCTTGAACGCATTCGGATACGTCAGGAGTTCGTTGTGATTGATCTTCACGAGGAACGGAATCTTGTGCGCGTACTTCCGTGCCACCGATCCAAGTACGCCAAACGTCGAGGCCACCGCATTGCAGCCGCCTTCCAGCGCCAACTTCACGATGTTCTCCGGATCGAAATAGACCGGATTCTTCGCAAAACTCGCCCCCGCCGAGTGCTCGATGCCTTGATCAACCGGCAGAATCGAAACATACCCCGTGCCCGCCAGGCGTCCGGTGTTGTAGATCCAGTTCAGGTTGTTCAGCACCCGTTGATTCCGATCCGTCGGCACAAAGATCCGGTCAACAAAATCCGGCCCCGGGAGGTGCAGGAGGTCCTTGGAAATCGTCCGGCACTCGTGACCCAGGAGGCTTTCCGCCCGGTCACCCAACAGCTTGGTAATCTGATCGATCATGGCGAGGGTGTGACCCTCCCGCTCTACGGCACCCCCGCCGCGATGTCCACCCCGGAAAATCCCGCCGGTTTCCGCATTTGACCGACGCCCACCCGCTGCGCTAACCTCCCTCCTCCAATCTGGTGAGGTGGCTGAGTGGTCGAAAGCAGCGCTTTGCTAAAGCGCCGTAGTCCAAAAGGCTACCGAGGGTTCGAATCCCTCCCTCACCGAGTTTCTGAATAAAACGGCGATCCCGAAATCCTCAACCGCTGCGGCCATTCACCCCGCGGAGGGATGAGAACCCGAAAAGGAGGGTTTGACCACCTGCGCGGAAGCGCATTGGCAGAAGCCGAGCAAAGCGAGGCCACCCTCGTGGAGCGTGCGCGAAGCGCAGGATAATCCCTCCCTCACCGAATTTCAAAAAAGCGGATCTCCGCCTTACCTCCGCCCCAGTTACGCACGCCACGGAGGGATTCGCAACCCGACCAGAGGGTTTGACCGCCCGCTCGCCAGCGCCGACAAAAATCCGAGCGATAGCGAGGCCACTCTCGCGGGTCGCGGTGCCCGGCCGCGGCAATCCCCCCAAAATTCCAAGAATCCGTGAAAACCCGCGAATCCGCCAAGGGTCGGATTGTGAACGAGAGCTTGCTTTCGACGGCGATAGAGCTCCGCAGACGGCTGTCGCTGGGATCGGACAATTAGGAACCGGCTGCCTGCCACGTCGAGAATTTTGCCGCGCTCAACGGGACGCCGGTCGGCGTGACCTTTTTCGCGGGCACTCCATTCACCGTGACCTTGCGGACGCCGGGTCCACAGGAGAAGACGAAGTCGCCCGCGCGATAGCCATCCTCGAGCATGGTCGTATGGATTTCCACCGATGGACCGCTTCGCATTGCCTCAATGCGCACGGTGGATTGTTCGCCCTTTCGGTAGCCGAAGCCGACGCCGTCGTCGAATCGGTAAACGCTCGAAACAACGCCGTCCCCGCGGAGGAACAGGTGGAAGTCGACTTCCCAGGAGCGGAAGGCATTATCCGCCGGACCCGTGCGGGCCAGGGGAACGATCGAGCCATCACGCACGTAGATCGGTGTCGTTTTTGGACGCTCGGCCACGCGGACCGTGCATCCACCTTCGATCCATTCGCCGGCCGAAAGGTCGTGCCACCAGGCGGATGGCAGGACGACATCGCGTTCGGTTTGGTTCTGCTCGAGAAAGGGCGCCTGCAGGATCGCCGGGCCGACCAGAAACTCATCGTCGATGAGGCCGAGCGGTTGCTCGCGCGTGTCCTCGAAATCATAGATGAGCGGACGCAGGATCGCCTCGCCGTCGAGTTCCTGCGCGATGAAAAGCTGGTAGAGATAAGGCCGCAGGCGGTAGCGCAGGCGGATGAAGTGGCGCGTGATGTCGAGCGTCTTCTTGTCAAACGCCCATGGTTCTTGCTCCCGCGTGTTGATGAGGCTGTGATTCCGGAAGAACGGAAAGAGGAACGCCGCCTTGTGCCACTGGCAGAGCAGGCCCGGATTCGCATCGCCGCCGAACCCGCCGACGTCCGCTCCGTTGAACGGCACGCCCGAGAGCGCGAGGTTGAGCGTCACCGGAACCGACATGCGCAGGTGGTGGTGGTTCGAAAAGTTGTCGCCGGTCCAGAGTGCGGTGAATTGTCCGATGCCGGTGCTGCCGGAGCGGCAGAGGAGAAACGGACGCTCTTCCGGCCATGCTTTCATAAAGCCTTCACGCGACGCCATCGCCATGCCGAGCGCGTATTGGTTGTGAAAGTAATCGTGTTCCTGGCGGCCGCGGTCGAAGAGCATTTGCGTGCTGTCGCTGATGCCCGTGGATGGATCGTTCATGTCCAGCCACGCGCCCTTGATGCCGGTGGATGCGAAGGTTTTCACTTCCTCGGCCCACCATTTCCGGCATTCGGCGAGCGAAAAGTCAGGGAAGGCGGTTTCGCCCGGCCACACGACGCCGATGTAGTCGGCGCCCTGCGGGTTCCGGCAGAAAACATCCCGTTCCGACCCGCGTTCATAAACCGGGTAGCCGCGCTCGTGTTTGACACCGGGATCAATGATCGGCACGACCTTTCGGCCGGCCGCTTCCAGCTTGCGGGACGTTTCTTTGGGATTCTTGAAGTGCTTTTCGGAAAACGTGAACACGCGAAAGCCGTTCATGTAGTCAATGTCGAGCCAAAGGCCGTCGACCGGGATCTCGTGTTTGCGGAAATTTTCGTCAAGCCGCTTCAGATCGGCCTCGGATTGGTATCCCCAGCGGCATTGGTGATTGCCGAGCGCCCAGGCGGGCGGCCGCGGGGTGACGCCGACGATCTTCTGCAGCTTGCGGGTGACATCGGCAAGGCCGGGCCCATGGATGATGATCAGCGAGGGCTGGCCGGCTTCCGCGCCGAGATAGATACAACCTTCGCTTCCGCCGGCGACTTCCAGTTGATTCGCGACGGACGTGAAATAGCTCGTCGAGATGAATGTGCACCGCGGGTTGTCGACCAGGAGCCCGATGTAGGCATTCCCGCGCTTGAGGATCAAATACGGGATCGACGCGTAGGCGGGGTCCGACGGCGGCTGGCCTTCAATGAAGCTGATCGGGTTGAAATCGGCCCACACGTCGGTGTTCCAGAATTTCGTGGTGCGCTTCCCGTGTTCGAGGCGCATCCATTTCTCGCCCATCCCATAATATTGTTCACCGGGTTCCTTGCGGAAGGCGAAGACCGAAGCCGGCCCGCTCTGACCGAAAAAGTAACCGGGATGGCTCTCGAGGAGCGTCAGCCCGCTGGAATGCCGCAGGCGGAATCCGGCGTTCTCAGTGATCTCAAGCGTGGTTTCAAGCGCGCCCTTGCGCGACTTCTTCGGCAACTGGAGCGGGACCAGCGAGTCGTTCCGCTCCCAACCCTTGCCGGTCACCCGCAGGCGATAAACGTCGCCCCCGCCCGCCTCGACCTCGAGACGATACCGGCCCCGCCGCGTTCGGAACGTTCCCTTGGATGTCACGGATGGGATAAACTCGAAATTCGAAGGATGCGGGTATTTGTGGAAATACATCGGGTCGGCAGGTCAGAAGAGGGTTCAGGCTATCAGGCGGCGCGAACGGCCTCAGGGCAATTTTACCGATAGAGCTTCGCGGCAGGCTCCACCTGCACGCAATGTCAACGGCATGAGCGATTCGCGCGGCGTCCCTATGATGGCCGGTGTGTCCGCCGCCGGTAGAGCCGGAGCCACTCGCGGTTTTCGCGGCCTTCAAAGGTGGGGATGGCGCGGTGTTCTTCGAGGAGGTCGAAGGCGGGGGCGAAGAGGCGCTCGAGTTCGTCTCGGGTGCACCCGAACGGCGGGCCGCCGTCGTGGTCCGGATCGGCGTAGAAGATCGCGAGGAACAAGCCGCCATGGCACACGGCGCGCTCGGCGGCTCGGGCGTAGTCCGGCCGGCGCGAAGGGTCGATCGCACAGAAGCACGTGTGCTCAAAGAGCGCATCGAATTCGGCGTCGATGCCGCCCGCGAGGAAATCGCCCAAGGCGTAGCGTTCGTTGCCGGATTGCGGAAACCCGGATGCGCGGCGCACGGCCGATGGTGCCACATCGAGGCCAACGACTTCCCGCGCGCCGGCCGCGGCGATCGCACGGACATCGTGTCCGCTTCCGCAGCCGGGAACGAGGATGCGGCCGGTGAGCGGTTGGCTGCGCAGCCAGTTGACGAGCGCGGGGTGGGCGCGGCCTTTGTCCCACGGAGTGTCGTCCGCGAGGTAGCGGCTTTCCCAATCAACGCCGGATCCAGCGGGATCCAAGGGAGATGCCATATTGGTATTTGCGGGCGTGCTCCCGAATGAGGAACGGGAGGTCTTTGGTGAAGGCGAGTTCGAAATACGAAGAGAGGATCTCGCGGAGACGGTCCCAGCCACGGACGCCATCGGGACGACCGCCGAGCCAGTGGGTTTCGGGCGTGTATTCCTCCAGCCAGGAGAAGGGCGTGGCCAGGAGCAATTGGCCGCCGGGATTCACCAGATCGGGCAAACGATCGAGGAATCGCATCGGATCGGGGAGCCGGCAGATGAGATTGGCCGCAATGACGAGGTCGAATGGGCCGAGGTCGGCCGGCAGGTCCATGGCATCGCCTTGGAAAAATGTGACGCGGGACCGGTCGATCTCCACCGGAACAACCGCTTCAAAGGCGGTCGTGATCCGGCCCTCGACCGGAACGGACGAGCCCAGCCGGCCGTCGCGGGCGAGCGTGCGTGCGGCTCCGATGAAGGCGTGCGAAAAGTCAACGCCGACGACGGCCGTGGCATGCCGGGCGAGCTCAAACGAGGTCGCTCCAACCGCGCAGCCGACATCGAGTGCACGCTCCACCGGCCGCCCGCAATCAATGAGCTCGCGGACGAGGCGAATGGGAAAATCCAGCGCCTCGCGCGGCAGGGGAACCCCGGCGTGGTGGTCGGCGCCGAAGTGGAAGGCGAGGTAATCGGCGACGAGCCGGTCCGACTCGTAGGGATTCGAACCGGCCGTCATGGAATCGCTCAGACCGTTTTGCAGAATTCCTCGATGCGATCGAGGCCGGTCTTGATAATGTCGAGGCTGGTCGCGTAGCTGAGCCGGACGGTGCGATCGTCACCAAAGGCGATGCCGGGCACGAGGGCGACGTTGGCTTTGCTCAGGAGACGATCGGCGAAGTTCTGGGACTTGAGGCCGAGCGCACTGATGTTCGCCAGGATGTAAAAGGCTCCCATGGGGCGAACCGCCGAGATGCTTTGGATCGAGGACAGGCGCTCGAACATGTATTGGCGGCGGATGTCGAACTCGTCGCGCATGTCGGTGACGCACTGCTGGTCGCCGGTGAGCGCGGCGAGTGCGCCGAACTGGGCGAACGAACACGGGTTCGACGTCATGTGGCTCTGCATGGAATCGATCGCCTTGGCGATCGGCTCCGGCGCCGCGAGGTAACCGAGGCGCCATCCGGTCATCGAATAGGCTTTGCTGAACCCGTTGACCGTGATCGTGAGGTCGTAGGCTTCGGGCGTGAGCGACGCGATGCTGACGTGCTCGGCGCCATCGTAAGTGAGTTTCTCGTAGATCTCGTCGGAGAGGATGTAGATCTCTTCTTCGGCGGCGACTTCGGCGAGCGCGCGGAGTTCCTCACGGGTGTAGACCGAACCGGTCGGGTTGCCGGGCGAGTTGATGATGATCATCTTCGTCCGCGGGGTCATCGCATTTTCGAAATCCTCGGCGGTGAGCTTCCAGGCGTTCTCTTCCTTGGTGTGGACGATGACGGGTTCGGCACCGGCGAGGCGGACCATTTCCGGATAGCTAAGCCAATACGGGGCCGGGATGATGACTTCGTCACCGGGGTTCACCACGGCGGCGATCGCATTGAAACACGATTGCTTCGCGCCGTTGCTGACGATGATCTGCGAAGGCTTGTATTCGAGTTTGTTGTCGGCGGCGAATTTCTTGGAAATGGCCTGGCGGAGTTCCGGGATGCCGGCACTCGGCGTGTATTTCGTGAATCCTTTGTCGAGCGCCTCGCGGGCGGCGGCCTTGATGTGCTCGGGCGTGTCCATGTCCGGTTCGCCGGCACCAAATCCGCAGACGTCCACGCCTTCGGCTTTCAGGGCTTTGGCCTTGCTGTCGATGGCCAGGGTGAGAGAGGGGGTCAGTTCGCTGAGTCGGGACGCAATTTCCATATTTGTTGGGTTTGTTGGTATTATTCGTGCACCCCGTGCGCTTCAAGCAGGGGTTTGAGATTGTTTTCTTGGAGCCGGAGAATCGCCATCTCGCGCCGGGCATTCTCGGCCGAGTCGGAGGCATGGGCGGCATTAATCATCACGGTCTGGCCAAATTCCTTGCGGATCGAGCCGGCCGGGGCTTTCGAGGGATCGGTGGGACCGAGCACGGCCCGGATGCGGGCGACGGCATCGATGCCGCGGTAGACGAGCGCGACGCACTTCTCGGTGCCGGGATGGTCGCGGCGCTCGGGCGGGCATTGCGACGGGCGGGTACCGGACATGAATTGGATGATCGTCTCCCAATGCGCGCGGCCGGCGATCGGGCCGAGCATCTCGGCGAGGCGGGCTTCGACCTCGGAGGTCAGCGGGACGCCGAGTTCCTCTTCCACCACCAGTCGGGCACGCTTGCCGCTCGGTTCGCCCAATTTATCCATGAGAACGTCGAGGACCGGACCGTAAAATTGCTCGGCCTCGGCCACGCTCATGTGATGAACTTTGAAGCCGACGAGGGCGAGTCCCGTGCGCGAGAAGGTGTCGATGACCCCGCCGGGGCGCATGTTGGGAAAACGGAAATTGTCGGGCTTGATCAGGACGAGCGTCGTCTCGACATTCTCGCCCGCGGGGAAGGTGACGCTATCCTCACGAATCCCGCCGTCGGAATCCGAGTAGCGCCCGAAGAGTGCCAAATGCTGCCGCGCCGCCTGGCTGTCCCAGGCGGTGAGGACCGCCGGCTCGAAATAGACAACCCGGCCGTCTTCGACCACATAATCACCAAAGGTGTCTCGGATTGTCTCGCCGCGTGGCGAGGGGTTCACAATGTGTCCGGTCACCGTCCGCGTTTTGGCCACGGCGTCTTCGCCACGGAGGACGAGCAAAAGAAATCGCGCCGCGCGGCCGTCGGCATCAGGTTGGAACTTGCCCCGGACGTAGTCGCGGATGAGTTTCTGAGTTCCGCTGTGCCTGGGATCCGGCTCGCCGGCGACCATTTCCGAATAGGCCCCGGTCAGCTCCGGACTCGGTGAAAACAGGCGTCCGCCGACGAGTTCGAGTCCGGTTCTCGCCAGCAAACGACCGATGATCCCGCCCGTGCGGGATTTTCGCAGCGAATAGGGAGTGATTAAAACGTAGGAAAGCTCGTCGGCCATGCAGAATCGCCGCCCAGACGAGGGCGGGGCCGGTCTTGAGCGGGTCGGACAAACTACCGGCCTGCCCAGATTCGCGTCAACCCGGATTTTGGCCGTGCCGCAGCGAGGCCGCTCAGTATTTGGCGTCTTTCGTCGTGAGCGGGAAATCGTCCGTGCGAAATGGCCCGGCAGGAAAGCCGGCGGCGTTGTAAAGGCTCGCCGTGGGATTGTCGGACCAGGCGTAGCGGACGGCGATGGGCTCGGGCACCTGCGGCGAGGAGACGACGACCTTCTCGCCTTCAATCTTCGCGTCCGCCCAGTGCCAAACTTTGTCGGAACCGCAAACGGCGAAGCCTTCGAGCTGGCTCTTCGGGCTGTTGCGAACCAGCGGGGCCGTCTTGTGGGCGACGGTTTGGACGTCGTAGGTTTCCGGCAGAGTTTTGGCGACAAGGCCGCCGTGTGTTTCCCGAAAGCGGACGACGGCTTTCCCGTTTTCGAATGCGACCGAGTCGTAAACCGGTCCGGAATACGCGACGTCCTTCCCGTAATTCCTTGCCAGCGCGATGCGGGCGAGGCGCTCACCGACGTCTCTCTTGTTTCGTGGGTGGATGTCGGCGGATTCTCCAACGTCGATGAGGATCGCCTGGCCCGTGTTCGGCAGGCCCAATGTCAACGTTTGCGCCTCACGGAGCTCGGCCCATGCGCTCTCGCCCGGCTCGGGTTTCTTGGCTTGGAAGTTCGCCAGTTGGCAAAAGTAGAACGGAAAATCCCCCTGGTTCCATTGCCGGCGCCAGTCGGTGATCATCAGCGGAAAGGCCGTGCGGTATTGAAAGGCGCGGCCGGCGTTGCTTTCGCCCTGATACCAGATCGCGCCACGAATGGCGTAGGGAACGATGGGAGAAATCATCCCGTTGAAGAGATACGAGCCGATGTTCTGCGGCCCCGGCGGGTTCTTTATCGGCTGCGGCGCGGGCTTGTCGGCCGGAACGGGTGGGAGTTCATACTCGGCCTTCGCGAGCCACGTGCCGGTGAGCGACTCCCCGCCGGCCTTTGGTTCCCCGGAAATTCTCGCCGGTCCCGCGGGCTGGAAAAATCGGATTGCGAGGACGTTCCTGCCGGGACGGACCTCGGAGGGCGGAATGCTGAACGGGCCGCCACGGCGGATCTCGCCCAGCCCGGCAAACGTTTCGAAAGTTGTGCTCTTGAGCAGCTTGCCGTTCCAATAAACACTGTCAAAACCGTCAATCGGCAGGTGCAGGCCGAGGTTCGTCGCCGGGACGGCAGGGATGGTGATCTCCCGCCGCAGCCAGACCGCCCCGGAGTCGGGCAGCCCCTCCGCGCGAACCTCGCCGGGAACCTGCACGGGAACCCAGCCTTCGGTCGAAATATCCACCCCGGCAAACGCGGACGGATCAGCGCCCGCACGATCCTCGCGGCCGGTTTCCCGGAGCCATCCCCCCATTTTTTCGACGAATTCCTTCTTGAGCGCTTGGTAGCTCGAGAAAGCCGAGTGCAACCGTTCGGAAGAGGCATCCAGGTCGGGGACGGTGGCGAGGGCCTCCCGGCTCGTCCATGCCTCGGAAGGCGTGCCGCCCCAAGTGGCATTCACAATTCCCACCGGCACCTTCACTTCATTCTGGAGACGCTTGCCAAAGTAGTACGCGACCGCCGAAAAATTCCCCGACGTCTGCGGCGAGGCGACGACCCATTCGCCCTGTGCTTCTCCGGCCGGCTCCGGGCTCGCATTTTTCTTCACCAAAAACTGGCGGAGCATGGGATTTGCGGACGCCGCGACCTCTTCGGAGGAACCGGTCGAGTTGTTCAAGACCCATTCCATGTTCGACTGGCCGGATGCCAGCCACACCTCACCAACGACCACGTCCCGGATCGCGATCTGGTTTTTCCCCTGAACCGTCATCTCAAAGGGTCCGGGTGCCGCCTCTGAAAGGTCCAAAGCCACCGTCCATTTCCCATCGTCGCCCGCCTTCGCCGAGGCGGATTTTCCCGCCACGGAAACCGTCACCTGCTCGCCGGGATCCGCTTTTCCCCAGACAGGAACCTTTTCCGACTTCAGCAGCACCGCATGGTCGGAAAAGATCGCCGGCAGCGTGACGTCCGCGGTCAGCGTGGGAATTCCTGCGGCAAAAAGGGCGAGAACAACGAAAAACGGGGAACGCATACGACGCCCATCAAATGGCATCCCGCTCGGCAAACAAGGCGAAATCCCGCCTTGACGGACATTTGACCCCCGCCACAGAGGCTGTTACTCGTGGAGGTTTTCCATGAGCGGCTATAAGCAGACGATCAATCTCCCGAAAACCGATTTCCCGATGAAGGCCGGGCTGGCCCAGCGTGAACCGGAGTTGATTGCGAAGTGGGAGACCGAAGGCCTTTACGAGAAGATTCAGGCCTCGCGCGCCGGCGCGCCGCTCTATGTACTCCACGACGGCCCGCCGTTTGCCAATGGCGATGTCCACATGGGCACTGCGCTCAACAAGATCCTCAAGGACTTTGTGGTGAAGAGCCGGACGATGGCCGGCTTTCGGGCGCCATTCGTCCCGGGTTGGGACTGCCATGGCCTGCCGATCGAATTCCGCGTCGTCAAATCCTCGGCCGGCCTCACCCCGGCCGAAGTCCGCCGCCGCTCGGAGGAATACGCCCGCAAATTCATCGACACGCAGCGGCGCCAATTCCGTCGGCTCGGCGTGCTCGGCGATTGGGAGAACCCGTATTTGACGCTCGATCCCGCCTACGAAGCCGACATCATCCGGTCGTTCGCGCGGTTCGTCGAAAACGGCCTCGTTTACCGCAGCAAAAAGCCCGTCCTCTGGAGCACGGGCGCCCAGACCGCGCTCGCCGAAGCCGAAGTCGAATACCACGACAAAACCTCGCCCGCGATCTACGTGCTCTTCCCGCTCCGCAGCGGTGAAATCAACGGCTCGGTCGTGATCTGGACGACCACGCCGTGGACCCTGCCCGCGAACCTCGCCATCGCCGTCCATCCTTCGCACAACTACGTCGCCGCCCGCGTTCGGCGGAATGGTGCCGAGGAAACCATCGTTCTCGCCGAGGCCCTTCTGGATGCTTTTTGCGCCGCGACCGGCGTGGAGAAGGTTTCCGTTGAGAAGACACTCCCCGGACGCGAACTCGAAGGCCACCTCGCCGCACATCCGTTCCTCGACCGCACCGCGACGATTTACACCGCCGACTTCGTCACGCTCGACACCGGCACCGGCTGCGTGCACATCGCGCCCGGCCACGGCGAAGACGATTACCACCTCGGCATGCAGCACCGGCTCCCGCTCCTTTCGCCGGTTGACGACAACGGTCTCTACACCGACGAATCCGGCCTGCCCGACCTCGTCGGCAAATACGTGTTCGACGCCAACGAGGACATCATCGCCCTCCTGCAACAAAAGAACGCCCTCGCCGGCCGCCACGATTACCAACACAGCTATCCGTATTGCTGGCGCTCGAAAACTCCGGTCATCTTCCGCGCCGTCGAGCAATTCTTCATCCGCATCGATGACATCCGCACCGACGCCCTCCGCGAAGTCGACTCCGCCTCATGGCTGCCACATTGGGGACGGAACCGCATCCGTGGCACCGTCGAAAGCCGCCCGGATTGGTGCATCTCGCGCCAGCGGACATGGGGCGTTCCGCTCCCGGTTTTCTACGACCTGAATGGCGATCCGATCCTCGATCCGGACGTGATCCGCAAGATCGCCGACATCTTCGCCGAACGGGGAACGAATTCGTGGTTCGAACTCGATGACGCCGCGTGGGCCGAACTCGCCGGGCTCCCCGCCGGAGTCACCCGCCGCAACGACACACTCGACGTGTGGATCGACTCCGGCGTGAGCCACGAAGCCGTCCTGCGCCGGCGCTCCGAACTCGGCTTTCCCGCCGACCTTTACCTCGAGGCCACCGACCAGCATCGCGGATGGTTCCAAAGTTCGCTCATGACGTCGGTCGCCCTGAACAAAGTGGCGCCCTATCGCACGGTCCTCACGCACGGATTTGTTGTCGACGTCGACACCCGCAAGAAAATCTCGAAATCGCAGCAGGGCGGCTACCAAAAGCCGACCGAGGCCGAGCACTACGTCGGAAAATACGGTGCCGACCTCCTCCGTCTTTGGGTCGCCAGCGTCAACTTCACCGACGATGTTCCATTTTCCGAAGAGATCTTCACGCGGCTCTCGGACGCCTACCGCCGGATCCGCAATACGCTCCGCATCCTCCTCGCCAACCTCCACGATTTCGATCCCGCGCAGGTGCCGGCCGAACCGACGTTTGTCGACCGCTGGATTCTCGCCCGCTTGCAGGAAGTCACGGCCACTTGCCTCGACGCTTACGAGAAACTCGAGTTCCACCGCGTTTACCACACGCTGAACCAATTCTGCGCGGTCGACTTGAGCAGCCTTTACGTGGACATCACGAAGGATCGCCTTTATTGCGACACGGCCGGTTCCGAACGCCGCCGCGCGACGCAGTTCGCGATGAACAAAGTCTTCAGCGCCCTCACGCGTCTCATCGCGCCCATCCTCGCATTCACCGCCGAGGAGGCCTGGGGCTACTTCGACAAGACCGGCTCGGTCCACCTCCAGCACTTCCCCGAAGTCGGGCCGGCCGAAGAGAGCCTCACCGCGGAGATGAACCAACTTCTCGATATCCGCGCAAAGATCTCCCAGGCCGTCGAAAAAGTTCAGAAAGCCGGCGAGATCGGCAGCGCGCTGGAAGCCCGCGTGCGCCTCGTCACTCGCGATGCCGAACGGCTCGCCGCCCGCCGTGTCGAACTCGAGGAACTTTTCATCCTGAGCGACCTTGAGATCGTCGAAGGCCCGGAATTTTCCGTCGAAGCCACGAAAACGCCTCACGCCCGCTGCGAACGCTGCTGGCGTCACCGCGAGGAAGTCGGAAGCAGCGCCGAACACCCGACGCTCTGCGCCCGCTGCGAGGAAGCCGTGGCCGCGCTGGCATGAAGTGGTTTCTTCTGCTGAGTCTGCCGCTTTACGTGATCGACCAGATCACGAAAGTTCTCGTCCTCCGGAACATGGGTCTGCACGACGTGATTCCCGTCGTCCCCGGATTCTTCAACATCGTCCGCGTCCACAACACCGGTGCGGCCTTTGGCATGCTCCGCGACAATAACACGTTCTTCATCGTGCTGGCCGCCGTCGCGACCATCGTGCTGGCCTTCTTCGCCTGGCGCGGCGCGTTCAATACACCACTCCTGCGCATCGGCGCCGCTCTTCTTGCGTCAGGGATTGTCGGCAATCTCACCGACCGCATCCTCCACGGCTACGTCGTCGATTTTGTCGATGTCATCCTGCCATGGTACGGTCACTGGCCGGCGTTCAACGTCGCCGATTCCTGCATCTGCATCGCGGCGACCCTGTTCATTGTTTCCGGGTTCCTGCCGGAGAAAAAAACGTAAGCCGGCATGCTTCCCCACCATCCGCTTTCGCAACTCACGCCGGGCCGGATCACCGGCGCACTTCGCCGGCTTTCGGCACTCGTTTGGACCAATTTTGAATCCGTTCGCGTGGAGGCGACGGCGGCCCGGCCGGATTTCCTCGCGTTGGCCGAAGCGAAGACCCTCCCGCGCCAAGCGGTAGAACCGGGGACCCACTGGGGAAAACTTTTCGATCAGCGCTGGTGCCGGATCGAGATCCCGGATGGCGAAGGCCCCTGGTGGTTGCACTGGTGCGATCAAGCGGAAGCGACGCTCTATGTCGACGGCCAACCAACGTTCGGATTCAATATCGCCCACCGATTTTGCCGGCTTCCGGCCGGCGTAAACGAAGTATGGACGCAGTCGTGCTGTGTGCAGAGCGCGATCTGGCATCCCGATGCCAAGGGCCTCGATGCGCGCGGAAGCCTGTTTGAGAGTGCCCGTGTGGCCCGCCGGAATGATGCCGCATGGCACGCCTATTTCGATCTCAAGTGCCTCGCCGATGCCGCGACCGACCTGCGGCGGCGCTTTGACGATTCGGTGCCGGAAACTCCCACGCGCTTTGGATTGCAACCGGCGCTCGTGAGCTGTCCACCGGTCGTGCGGCGAATTTACCAACTGCTGGATGAGGCGATCGATGCCTGGGAAACGAACGGCCTGCATGCGCTGACCGAACGGCTCGCAGCCGCGTATCGCGAACTGGCCTGTTCGCAGGAGTTCGCACGTTGCGTGCTCACCGGACACGCCCATGTCGATCTCGTCTGGCTCTGGCCCGAGCGGGTCGGCGAGATCAAGGCGGTGAACGTCTTTTCGACCGTCACGCATCTCCTCGATGAGTATCCGGAATTGCGATTCGCCTACAGTCAACCGGCGAGCTATGAAGCCGTGCGACGGCGAGAGCCCGCGCTTTTCCAACGGGTGCTGGAGAAGATCGGATCCGGCTCATGGGAAGCCGGCGGCGCGATGTATGTCGAGTCCGACACCCTTTTGCCCTGCGGTGAGGCCCTCGCGCGGAGTTTTGTGATCGGGCAGAACGAATTCTCGCACTTTGCACGTCAGGGCCGCTCGCGCGTGGTCTGGCTCCCGGATGTTTTCGGCTACTCAGCCTGCCTCCCGCAGATCCTGCGGCAGACCGGCGTTGACTTTTTCTTCACGACCAAAATGACGTGGAACGCGATCAATCGCTTTCCGCACAGCAGCTTCATCTGGCGAGGGAACGACGGCTCGGAAGTGCTCGCACACGTGACGCAGGACTCCGGCTACAACGCGACCGTCGAAGTCGCGGAGATCAAGAAACCGATGTTCGCCAACATGCAGGCCGCGCTGCATCCCGAGTTTTTGCTGCCGACCGGATACGGTGACGGCGGCGGCGGGCCCACCCCCGAGATGCTGGAACGGGCGCGGCGGTTCCGGTGCCTCCCCGGTTTGCCCGAAATCGTTTGGGACCAACCGCAGGCGTTCTTTGAACGGCTCGACGGCGTTCGCGACCGGCTCCCGGTTCACCAAGGCGAATGCTATCTGGAATACCACCGCGGCACGTTCACAACACATTCGGCCCTGAAACTCGGCTTCCGAACGCTCGAGCGGGCGCTGCAAATCGCCGAAGCGGTCGCGGCCGCAACCGGCGTCTCCGATTCGTTCGAGCACGCGTGGAAACGCCTGATCTTCGCTCAATTCCACGATTACATCCCCGGAAGCTCGGTGTGGGATGTCTATGCCGAAGGCCTGCCCGAACTCGCGGAGCTCGCCCAAGGCTTGCAGACCAGCGCGCAGAAGGCTCTCGCGAGCGAAGGCGTTCCGAGCGTTTTCAATCCCCATCCGCTTTCGGTCCGTCGCTGGATTGAGACGAAAGGCGATCCTGTTTTTGTCGAAATCCCGCCGCTCACCGGTGGAGCGATTGACGAGCTGCCTGCCAACGACGTCCCGCAGAGCGTCACAGTCAACGACCGTGTTGTGACGAATGGCCTGGCAACCTTTGAACTCGACGACGCCGGCGGTCTCGCGCGACTCGAGTGGGAAGGTGTTACCGTGCCATTGCGCGGAAGTTTCGGACGGCTGATGACGTTCCCCGACCGGCCGGCCAATTTCGAAGCGTGGGACATCGACCGCGCGGCTCTGACCCTGGGCAAACTGGAAGACCAGCCCGCGACGATCGAGCCATTCCGCGACGGCGATCACCGCGCGGGATTTCGGGTCTCGCGTGCAATTGGCTCGGCGAGTCACGCGGTCGTCACGTTCGCGCTCGAAGCCGGCAGCCCGTTACTCCACGTCTCGGTCGACTTGGACTGGAACGAACCGGAAACACTTTTGAAGCTCATACTGCCCACGCAATTCTCCGCAGCGCATGCGCGCTTCGGAGCACCATTCGGCAGCGTGCTCCGCTCGCAGGTGCCGGACGGCCTCGTCGCCGAAGCGCGCTGGGAAGTACCGTTCAGCCGCTACCTCTCGGTTTTCGATGATGGCGAGCGCAACGGTCTTTTTGTCGTCACGGAGGCCAAATACGGCGCAACCGTGCGCGACGGCGTTGTCGGTGTCAGCCTCGTCCGCAGCCCGCACGTCACCGGCCGCGATCCCGGACACACCGCGGCCTGGCCGGCCACGCTCACCCGCTACACGGACGCGCCGAAATTCAGTGACCTCGGCGCGCACCGGATCCGCCTGGCCGTCGGCCGCTACGATCTCGCGCTCCCGGTTGAGCGCCAGCCCGCCGCGGTCGCCGAAACGTTGTTCACCGAGCCGTTGCCGTACGCGGGCACTCCCGTGCAGGCCCCGATGCCCCGCCTCACGGGGGCTTTTTCGCTGATTCCCTGCTGGGTTCAACCCACGGGAGACGGCGAATTCATCATTCGGCTGCACGAAGTCTCCGGCCAGCGTGGACGCCTGCAAATCGAGCCCGCACGTGGCACCGTGTGCAACATCGTCCGCCTCGATGGTCAGCCATGCTGTGCGAAAAATGTCACGGAGTTGGACTTTCAGCCCTACCAGATCATCGGCGTGCGCGTGCGGGTCGTCGGCTGAGCGCGGTATCGCCCGTTCCGGAACCGCGGTCGTACGCCGAAAGAGGGAGTCACAGGCATGTGCAACCGCCACCAAGCGCGATTACGGTTCGAAGCCACCTACTGCCTATGGACCTTCAACTCACCAACAAATCCGCGCTGATCTCCGCATCCACCTCTGGAATCGGTTATTCCATCGCCCGGACACTGGCTCGCGAGGGCTGCCGGGTTTTCGTGAACGGTCGCGATCAGGGAAAAACGGAGGCAGCGGCCGATCGAATTCGTTCCGAAGTGCCCGGGGCCGACGCCACACCGATCGCTGCCGACCTTTCGACGGCCGAGGGGGCCGCCCAACTTTTCCCGCAATTGCCCGACGTTGACATCCTTGTCAACAACCTCGGCATCTATGAACCCGTCGAATTCACCGATGCCGATGATGCGCTCTGGCGGCGGTTTTTCGAAGTCAACGTGCTGAGCGGCGTGCGCCTCACGCGCCACTACCTGCCCGGGATGATTCGCCGCAATTGGGGCCGAGTCGTTTTCATCGCCAGCGAATCCGCAATTCAAATCCCGAAGGAAATGATCCACTACGGCATGACCAAAACCGCGCAGATCGCGATCTCACGCGGCTTGGCCGAGTCGGTCGCCGGAACCGGCGTGACCATCAACTCGGTCCTGCCGGGCCCGACGCGCACCGATGGCGTCGAGGAATTCGTGGCGAAAGTCTCCGGCGGAAATGACTTCGCGGCCTTCGAGAAAACGTTTTTCGAATCCGTTCGCCCAACCTCGCTCACCCGGCGATTCGCGCACCCCGACGAGGTGGCGGCCCTGACGGCCTTTGTGGCCAGCCCGCTTGCTTCATCCACAACCGGAGCCGCCCTGCGCACCGAAGGCGGCATCGTCAAATCCCTCGTCTGATCTCCCAACCCGAGGTTGTATCACATGGAACTGGGACTCGATAGCTTTGTCGCCGTGGCGGAAGATCCGTTCACGGGTGAGGTGCCAACACCCGAGGAACGGCTCGCGCAATTGATCGAAGAGGTCGAAACCGCCGAGGCCGCCGGCCTCGAAGTCTTCGGCATCGGCGAACACCACCGTAAGGAATTCCTCGATTCCGCGCCGGTCGTCCTCCTTGCCGCCGCGGCCGCCCGCACCAAGAAAATCCGACTCACCAGCGCCGTCACCGTCCTCAGTGCGGATGACCCTGTCCGTGTTTTCCAGGCATTCGCCACGCTCGATCTCCTCTCGCACGGACGCGCCGAAATCGTCGCCGGCCGCGGATCGTTCGTTGAAGCGTATCCTCTCTTCGGCTTCAGCCTTGCGGACTACGACAGCCTCTTCGCCGAAAAACTCGAACTCCTCCTGAAGATCCGTGATGAACCCGTCATTCACTGGAAAGGCCGGCATCGCGCGGCGCTGGACGGATTGAACGTTTCCCCGCGGCCCCTCCAGAACCCGCTCCCGATCTGGGTGGGCGTCGGCGGCACGCCGGAATCATTCCTGCGCGCCGGCGTGCTCGGGCTCCCGCTCATGGTGGCCATCATCGGTGGCGAACCGCGGCGGTTCCGACCGCTCGTCGACCTCTATCGCGAGGGCGCACAGCGCGCCGGACACGATCTTTCCAGACTCAAAATCGGAGTCCACGCGCTTGGCTATGTCGGATCGGACGACACATCGGCCGCTGACGATTTCTTCCCCGGCTACGCCCGCATGTTCACCCGCATCGGTCGCGAACGTGGCTGGCCCGCCACGACACGCGCCCAATACGACCGGCTCCTCGAACCTGACGGCGCTCTGATGGTCGGCTCGCCTGAAACCGTCGCCTCCAAAATCCGCCGAATGAGCGACGCTCTCGGCGGCGTCGACCGCGTCACCGTCCAAATGAGCGTCGCCGCCCTCTCCCACCAGCGCATGCTGACGGCCATCCGCTCACTCGGCCAGGAGGTTGCGCCGCTTCTGAAGCCCGCCTCCTAATCCACCAACCCCGTCCGCACCGCATACCGCGTCAGCGAGGCCACATCCCGCAGGCCCAGCTTCTGTGCGAGTTGCGTGCGATAGTGCTCCACCGTCTTGGGCGAAATCGCCAGACGGACCGCCACTTCCTTCGTGCTGGCCCCCTCGGCAATCAACTGAAGGACCGTCCGGAGCTTGGGTGGAAGCGCCGGTCGACCGGCAAGTTCACCCGGGGCTTCGTCGGACAGTCTGGTCGCGAACGGCCCCAGAAAGGTCTTCCCGGACAGCACCGCAAGCACCGCCTCGCGAAAGGTCTCCAGCGGCTCGGTCTTGTGAACAAAGCCGTGCGGCCGCGCCCTCAAACCAGCGAACAACATCTCCCGGTTCCGCGTTCCTGTGAAGACGAGCACTTTGGCAAAAGCGAGCTCATCCCTGAGCAGCGCAATCAGCTCCGCCCCACTCATCCCCGGCAGGATCAACCCGAGCACGACCAAAACCGGGGCCATGGAGCGCGCCATCCGCAACCCGTCCAAGCCCGACTCCGCGTGTTCGACTCGTGCGTTCGGCACCATCCGGACGATCTCGCCAGCCATCAGCTCCCGCACCGAAATCTGGTCGTCGACCACCAGAATCGGTCCAGTCACCCCTTCCGTTTTTCCTTTGATCGTCATGGCAAGTGTTCCCAACCCGGCCGACTCAAAAACCGCCTCTCCATGCCCGATCCACAACCGGATGCCAAGTCCGAAATCAGGAAAACCCTGACCTTTCCACCGGGGAACCCCCGAGGTTCCCCGGAATTCTCCCCCGCCAACTTTAGGTCATCCCCCATCTGGGCGAGAACAAATGGAATTTCGAAGATGCGCCTATGTTAAAAGTTCTGCCTGTACTGGGTCTGGCGCTCGCCCTCGGCGGTTGTTCCACGCTTGGCCCGCATCAACCTTTCAGCTTCCGCAAGCGGACGCCCGGCGGCGGCGAACCCTCCGTTCTCACTTACAGTTACGTTCGCTCGACGGCTTCATCGAGTTCGGATCGCGAATACTTCAAGGACGCTTACCGCAACGCGTCGGGATCCAGCCAGGCAGAGATCCGCAACCGGATCCTGTTTGAGCTCATGGCCATGATTGATGACCATTATTACAAATACACGGTCATCCTCCGCGGAGACAACATCGGCAAGAACCTGTTTACCGAGTTGGCCGGCATCGGTACAACCTTCGCCGCGAGCCTTGCCGGTGGGGAGCAGATCAAGACTGTCTTGGCCGCGATCTCCACGGGCATCCAGACGTTCAATACGGCCGTCGACAAGGAAGTCTTCTTGAACCAAACGATGCAGGCGATCCGCTTCCAGATGGACGCGAACCGGCAAAAGGTCGCCACCGAGATGCTGAACAAAATGGGCGGGTCGACGTCGGGCTATCCATTGGAAGCCGGCCTGCGTGACATCATCCGGTACTACGATGCCGGCACGGTCACATCCGCCCTTTCCTCGATGTCCGCCCAAGCGGCGGAACAAAAAACCCAAGCCGCCGCGGCCGCCGAGAAGCAAGCCGCCATTCTCGCCGGCCAAACGCCCCGGTTCTGACGATGACCTACAAAACCTACCTCCTCGACCTCTCCGCTGTTCCGGTGAAAGACGCCGCCGGCAACCCCATTTCCGATCCGGTTGGAACTCACCTCACCCGGAACATGGCCAGCAAGCCGGAACTCACCGGCTTCCGCCTCGCCTCCGCCCACGAGACCACGGTTCCCGGTCAGCCGGGAGCCTTCCTCCGCCTCGTTTTCGAAAAGGCCTGAAATCCCAAACGGGCAGGCAATTTCACCTGCCGAAACCACCTCCATGAGCAATCCCGCACTTCGCGAAAAAATGGCCGCGCGCATCGTCGACTTTGAGGCGCGACGGAAGAACGGAAAGATCATCGTTTACACTCTTCCCAGCGGTGACGGCGGTGGTCGTTATGAAGTCGCCGGGATCAACGAAAGATATCACCCCGTCGAAGCCGCCAAGTTGAGGGCGCTCATCGAATCGGGCAAACCGGACGAAGCGGAACGCCTCGCCACCCTCTACATCGCCGATTACACCGAGCCCGCGGCGCGGTGGACCTCCGTCCCCGCCATCGAGTTCTTCCTCCGCGATTCCATTTTTAACCGGGGACCCGGTGGAGCCGCACAGATCGCGCAGATGGCGCTCGGGGTGCCTGTCGACGGTCTGTTCGGTCCCGTGACCCGCGGTGCACTCGCCGGGCGGGAGGCGGACGCCCCGGGATTTCTCCAGGATCTGCGCGCCGCGCGCGAATCCTACGAGCGGCGGAAGCGCAAAGAGACCAGCAGCTTTTGGAAGGGCCTTGTGAACCGCTGGGACAAGGCCCTGGCGTTTGCTCTGACTCTACCCTTGGAGCCGGACACGCCAACGCGGCGAACCCTGGCGCGATCCGGGGCCGGCATCCGCCGTTTGAAGATGCTTTGTGTGCACGGCGTGGGCGAACACGAAGAGGACCTCGACTGGGTCGAGCAATGGCGGTCATGGGTCGAAACAGGTTTGCGCGTGTATGATCCGACCGTCCACGTCGAAGCGGATCTGCTCTTCTTTCAGGAATTCTTCGAAAAGGCCCCGATCAACCAAATCACCTATGCAAAGGCCCTCGCGAGCCTGGTCGGCAGCGGGCTTTGGCACGGATTCATCCCGGGCCAGCGCAACGTCCGCGGCAAGCTGGGTTATTCGCAGCGTGTCCGCTGGACGGCCGGCATGGTCGCGCAGTGGGCGGACAACGCGAAGCTTCGCAGATCGCTGCGCGACCACATCCACAAGAAAATGGTCGATTACGCTCCGGACATTGTCGCCGCGCACAGCCTCGGCTCGCTCATTACCTACGACGCCTTTGCGTCTGACTACCGCGGCGATCTCAAAGGGCGCACCTATCTGACCTTCGGATCGCAGATTGGCAACAGCTTCGTCCGGGGGACCTTTGGTGGCCGCCTTGTCGGCTTGGAGGCCGGGCATTGGTACCACCTCTTCAATCCGAACGACGATGTCCTCACCGCCCCGCTGGATATCAAGGAGGGGAAATTTACGCAGGTGAATGCCGGATTCGAACGCGAGGGCGTTGGCGATCACGACGCGCAGGGTTACCTGTCCACCGACAAGGAATGGGGCAATCCCGGAGTCGGGCCGATTGCCTACTCCGGCATCGCCGATCGCGGGATTACGCGGTCGATTCGCAACGCCACTCCGGAAGCCGCCGCCGTTGTCCGCGGAGCGCCGCGCAAGCGGGCCTTGATCGTCGGGATCAACAACTATGCCGACCCCGCCATGAATCTGGACGGCTGCGTGAACGACGCATTTCTCATGAGCGCGCTTTTGCAGGAGTGCCAGTTCCAAGCCGAAGACATCCGCCTCGTTTTGAATGAGCGGGCCACGGCGGCGGGCATCCGGGACCGGCTCGAATGGCTCCTGGACGGCGTGAAGGAGGGGGACCAACGCGTGTTCATCTACAGCGGTCACGGTGGAAAGATCGAAAGCTACGGCATCGGCGAAGTCGTCGACCGTGAGGATGAGTGCCTTGTTCCCCACGACTTCGACTGGTCGACCGAACGGGCGATCCTTGACGATGACCTCTACACGCTCTACTCCCAGATCCCCTACGGCGCGGACGTCGTTTTCTTCCTCGATTGCTGCCATGCGGGCGGGCTTCGCCGGGATGGACAAGCCAAGGCTCGGGGCATCAACCCGCCGGACGACATCCGACACCGTGCCCTCCGTTGGAAACCGGAAACCGGTATGTGGGTTCCCCGTGAACTGCCGGAATTGCCGGCCGGGGTGATCGACCCATCGACTTCCGAGAAAAGGAAGACCGAGGAACGCTTGCGCTTCACCGGAAGCTCGGGCTCCACCCGCCGGCTCGGAAGGGCCAACGACCTGCGTCTGACCAACCACGAGACTTTCCAAGCGGCGAAAGCCGAGTTTCGGCACGAGGGACCGTACATGCCGATCATCCTTCAAGCCTGTCAGGAGACGGAATTTGCTTACGAATACCGCCACGGAAACCAGTCCTTCGGGGCGTTCACCTTTTCCGTGGCGGAGGCGGTTCGCGCCGCGGGGCGCAAACGTCGGAAAATCTCCTTCCAAGAGGTGTGCGCCGCCGCCGCTTCCCGCATCGCCGGTCTCGGCTTTGCTCAAACACCCCGGCCGGACGGGCCGACCCATAAGCTCACGCAAGCCGTGCCGTGGACCCAAAAGGCGGGTGTGAAAAAGAAGAACCCACGCGTCCTCAAATGAAATCCTCGCGAGCAAACTCCTCCAGCGCTCCGACTTCCGAATGATCCCGCCCCTGGACAGCGCCGCGCTGCAGATCCGGACGGTCGGCGACCTTTCAGATGCCGTGGGCGTCATCGGCGCATTGTGCGCTGCCGTTGTGTTTATGGTCCAATTCGGCCGGAGTCTTCAGTTGAGACGAAGCGAACAGAGACAAACTCAAGCCGGATTGGCGCGAGAACTTCTCGACAAGCTCTTTGCCGATGGCTTCTCAAGGGACGCCTTGCGCATGCTCGATTGGGAAAAGCGGCGGTATTCCGTCGGAAGCAATGTCTTGACGATATCGAAGGCTGACGTGGCGAACGGTTTGAGGACGACTCCCAACCGAATCCACGACAGTTCGGTCGGTCCTCCCACTGCTGGCGAGTCGACGGTCATGAACTTTACCGATGAAGAACAGTATGTGCGCGACTGCTTTGAACGACTCTATGACCAGATCGACATCCTTGAGCACTTCACCCAACGAGGGCTCTTGGATTTCGACGACCTGCGTGTGCCTCTCGAGTATTATGCCAGAAAGATCTCGCCCCGCATGCACAACGAGTTCCTTAAAGAATACGGTTATCATCTCACCCAAAGTTTCCTTGCCCGGTTTGGGCACGGGCAGTCCGAATCGTAACGCTTGCTCAAGTTGACCACCCGTCTCGCCTTCATCGTTGACGACTTTGGCATGTCGCCGGAGGTCAATGCTGCGGTGGCAAAGGCGGTGGGGTGTGGGGCGGTGCATGGGATTTCGCTGATGATGGATCAGCGGGAGACGGCGGAGGCTGTTCGCTGGGCGCTGGCTCATCCGGAGGTGCCGGTGGGGTTGCACCTCAACATAAGCGACCGGCGCGGGGCGGGTTGGGAGCCGTTTGCGTGGCGGGGATTGCCGGCGGCGCATCGGGCGGCGGGGCGGGTGGAAAATGCGGAGCGGTTCCGGCGAGAGACGCAGCGGCAATTTGAGGCGTTTGCGGCGACGGGTCTGCGGTTGGCGTTTGTAAACGGGCACCATCACATTCACATCCAACCGGTGGTCATAGCCGAAGTGCGGCGCTGCTTGGACGAATGGTTTCCGGGGTTCGACGGATGGTTGCGGTTCGGTGAAAATCGGTTCGTGCGCGGGGACTTCCTTTTTCGCCCAGCGGCCCGCCTCTTCATGACCCGTGACCCGGAGTGGACCGGTCCAAAGACGACTCACCTCTGGGGCTCGGTTCCTCCCTTCCGCATGCACGCTGCACAGGTTCTGCGCGCGCTTGACCGCCTCGAACCGGGCTTCCATGAATTCTACTTTCATCCGGGCGCCGACAAATCCCGCCTCCGGGACGGCCTGCCGGACGCTGGCGAAAACCGCCGCATCGATTTCGAAACGCTGTGCGATCCGCGGGTGGTCGAGCGGGTCGTCGGGGCGGCGGCGGGGTGACCGGGCGTTGAGGTTCCTCCCGGGTTGCCGGAACGCGATGTCTTCCCAGGCGGGCGGAGCCGATCAGGGCTCGGGCTCGTCGACGGGAATGGGTGCCGGACCGAAGATTCCTTCGGAGATCGCCTGGAGGCTGGTCTCGAAGAACAGCGGCCTTTTGGCTTCGGCGGAGAGTTGCTCCGCACGGTCGCGGAGGCGGCGCACGATTTCCGGGTGTTGGTCGGCAATATTCGTGGTCTCGTTCGGGTCGGCTTCGATGTCGAAGAGTTCCACTTTGGCCGGGAGGATCACACGCCAGACGAGTTTCCATTTCTCGTCGCGGACGCCGGCGCGGAAGGGCTCGATATTGTAAACGACCTCGCTGCGGGTGGACGGACGGCCGTCGAGGAGCGTCGCGGAAACATCGATGCCGTCGAGCGGCAAACATTTCTCGGTGGACGCTCCAGCGAGCGCGGCGAGCGTCGGGAGCATGTCGACGACGTGGACAGGGCCTTCGACCACTCCGGGCCGGATGTGACCGGGCCAGTTGGCAAAGGCGGGAACGCGGGTACCGCCTTCGTAAAGCTGCCCTTTGCCGTCGCGGAGCGGGCCGTTGTCGCAGGGGATCTTCGCGGTTTTGCTTTCGCCGGTGACCCGTGCGTCCCGTGTCCCGCCATTGTCGCTGTGAAAGAGGATGAGTGTATTATCGCGACGACCGGTGCGTTGCAGGGTGTCAACCACGCGCCCGACCTGGTCATCGAGACAGGAGATCATGGCGGCATAGGTCCGGCGGGTTTCGTCGGCAATGTCCGGGAATCGAGCGAGGTATTTCTCGGGCGCTTGGTAGGGCGTGTGTGGGGCGGTGAATGCGAGATAGAGGAAAAGCGGAGTGCCCGGCTTCTGGCGTTCAATCAAACGCACGGCATCATCGCCGAGCAATTCTGTGACATAGCCCTCCTCCTTGACGGCCTCATTGTTTCTTTGCCAATCCAGAACCCCGTGCGCGGACCGCGTGAAATAGTCGATCTCGCCGAGAACGGCTCCGTAGGCGTAATCGAAACCGCGTTGCCGCGGCCAGTATTTGCGATCGGCGTGGCCGAGGTGCCATTTGCCGATGATTGCGGTCTCGTAGCCCGCATTTTTCAGCACCTGCGGAAGAAGGTATTCCTCGGTGGCGAGCCCGTACGTTCCCTTGCTCGGGATAACCAAAGTCTGCAATCCATAGCGGAACGGATAGCGCCCGGTGAGCAACGCCGCGCGCGTCGGCGTACACATGGGCTGGGCATAGAACTGCTCGAAGCGAAGACCGTCCTGAGCGAGGCGGTCGAGGTTCGGCGTCCGGATGTCGGGGGCGCCTTGGAATCCGACGTCTTTGTATCCGAGGTCGTCGGCTACAATATAGATGATGTCCGGTCGACCGCTCGCGCCCGGCAAGGCCGATGCGAAGAGACCAAAGAGAATCGTCGTCAGGAACAATCGGCGCATGGCCCAGTTCCTTATCTCGAGCTTCGTCGTTCGCCTATCCGTTTTGCGCAACTCTCGGTCCGCCCGGACGGGAGGTGCGCTGCTTAGAATAGAGATCCCTCCAAGCTCGCTGAAGCTCAATCCCCTCTCTTCGGGTTGTTCACCAATGACGTTAACGTGGCATGGCAGAGGGAGACTGAAGAAGACGGCGGTTCGAAAATCGACCAGTCCGCGCTTGCGAGATTTGGCGGTGGCCGCAGTCCTTGACGCGTCTGCGAGAATCCTCAAGGTGAAGAGGCTATCCTTGGTCCTTGCAATAATGGGTTCGACGCTCGCGTCCGGACTGGCGCAGTCGGTCCTGATCGACGTCTCGCATTACGGCTGGATGGATCAATACAGCATGAACCGCCGGCACAATTTGGTCGGGAACGATGCCTGCGTTCCCACGTCCACAACCAACGCGCTGACGTTCCTGCAAAACTTTTATCCGACCATTTACGGGACGAACCTCAGCGGGGTTGGCTACACCGAATGGGAGGATACTGACAGTGCTTTGATCGGCTTCATGGGCACGACAGCGGGGAATGGGACGTATGACCCGCAGTTCGTTTACGGATTGCAGAGTTACCTCACCAGCATCAATGCCCCGCCGGTTTTTCTTGATGGTATCTTCGCCGGCGCCGGATGGGGCGGATCCTATCCGAAGCCGGCTTTTGTCGACGAGGGGCATCCGACAACCGGCTTTTTGTTCGACTCGCTCTCTTCAAACTCCGCGTTGGTGACCACGATCAGCTACACGAATGGCGGCGGGCATGGCATTCTGGTCAACGGACTGAGTTGGGACAGCCTCACCAACACCGGGACGCTTTACTTCATCGACCCGCTCGATCCCTCCCAAGCCTACTCGGGAACGACCGGCCTCGGGCCGACTTTGCAGACCTCGGGTTCGCTTTCACTCAATGAACACGGCCACCTCTTGCTTTCTTATAACCAATACCAAGGCGGCCTGCCCTACTCGAACAACGATTTCGAAATGGTCGACGCAGTCATCGATGGCGCCCTCGCGTTGAACCCTGTTCCGGAGCCGTCGACCGTGCTTCTGCTGGGATTGTCGGCAGCAGTCGCCTTTGTTCGCCGCCGGCGATGAGGCGAACGGCAGAGCCGGGCCGGCTCGAGTCGGTGGTGCCGGTGGACTCGACGGATTTCGGAAATTTGGCTACAAGCGGAGGATGTTGAGGCTGCTTGTTGCGGCGGAGCCGACGCCGGCGGATACGCCGGATGTTTTGGATCATGCGGGAACGTTGGTTCAGTCGATCTGGACAATGGAACTGTATCCGTTTGGCGGGGCGCACCTGACGTTGGGGAAGATCGTCCTCGCGTTGGGCGGTCTGGTGCTCGCCATCATGGTGGCGTTGATCTTCGCCCGGTGGGTTTCCGGGGTGGCGAAGCGGCGTCTGAGTTACGACGTTGGCCAGCGTGTCATGCTGGAACGGATCGTTTTTTTTCCGTTGGCCGCGCTTTTGGTTTTCACGGTTCTGAACTGGCTGGCGATTCCGCTGACAGCATTTGCATTTTTGGGCGGAGCATTGGCGATCGGCGTGGGGTTTGGCGCGCAAACGTTGATCAACAATTTCATCAGCGGCTTGATCTTGCTCACCGAGCGGCAGATTCGAATCGGCGACATCATTGAAGTGGGAGCAAGCACTGGGATCATCACCCACCTGGGCAGCCGCTATTCGCGCTTGCGAAAATTCGACGGTGTCGAGGTTCTGATCCCCAACAGCCTGTTCCTCGAGAAAGAGGTGGCGAACTGGACGTTGAACGACCGCCAGCACCGGTTCGACTTCACCATTGGAGTCGACTATGGGTCGGATGCAAAACGGGTCCTGGAGATTCTCGAAGTCTGTACGCGCGAGGAGCCCGGTGTGCTCGCCGACCCGGCTCCGGCGGTTTTCTTTGAAAGCTTCGGGGACAGCGCGCTGGTGTTCCGAATCTATTTCTGGGTCGAGGTTGGCGGCGCATTTGACGCCCGCGCGGTGGGGAGCAACATCCGGTGTCGGATGGATCAGCGTCTGCGCGAGGCCGGGATTTCGATTCCGTTTCCCCAGCGGGATATCAATCTGCCGGGGACCGTCAGCGTGCGGCTGGAAAAGTAGAGGGTGTCAGCCGCGGGGCGCGTAGGCGGCGAGGACCTTCTCGATCGTGCCGGTGGTCGAGCGCCCTTCGACCATTTCCGCAAGCACCACCCGCCCGCCGTGGGCTTCGACGATGTCGCTTCCGCTGACGTAATGGGCCCAATCCTTGCCCTTCACGAGGACATCCGGGAGGATTTTCGCGATGAGGTCCCGGGGTTCGTCCTCGTCAAAGACGACAACGAAGTCGACGGCGCGCAGAGATCCCAGCACGAACGCCCGATCGGACTCGCTGTTCACCGGACGTGCCGGACCTTTCGAACGCCGCACAGAGGCATCGCTGTTCAGGCCGACGCAAAGGGCATCACCCTGCGCGCGTGCAAAGGCCAGATAATCACAGTGACCGCGGTGAAGGATGTCAAAGCACCCGTTGGTGAAAACCAGCTTTCTCCCCTCGGCGTGCAGTCGGTCGCGCTCCGCCCGGGCATCGGTCGGCGATAGAAGCCGCGGCGTCATCCGCGACGATCCTTCTGGAGCTTCTCGTAGTTCGCCTGCACGGTTTCCATCTCCGGACATCCCGGCTTGCGGAAGGCAGCATGGGTTTTCAGGGCCGCCTGGTAGAACGCCTCCGCTTTGTCCCACCGTCCGGAGGCGTGGTACACCACCGCCAGGTTGCCGAGGGATTCGGCGACATCCGGGTGCATCGCCCCGAAAAGTTTCTCCCGGATGCCGAGTGCGCGCATGTGGGAGTTTTCGGCCTGTACCCAATCGCCGGCCTCGGTCCATGCGACCCCCAGATTGTTGCAGAGGAGCGCGGTTTCCGGATGGACCTCGCCGTGCATTTGAACCGCCGAATCGAGCGCCTCCTGAAAATGCCGGATGGCCGATGGCACGTCTCCGGACCGCTTTTCCAGGCTGGCCAGGTGGTTCAGCAGCATGCAGCGCTGGGACGCGTCGTGTGAAGCGGAGTAGAGTTCGAGGGCCTGGACAAAATAGGTTCTGGCGGCGGCGTAATCGTCTCGGTAGTCTTGAAGAAGGGCCAGTTTGGCGGCGACGCGCGCAGCGGCCCCGATGTAGCCATGGGCGAGGTTTCTCTTCAGGGCGTCCTGAAAATTCGTCAACGCGCCGTCGAGGGCGCCCGACGCCTGGCAAACATCCCCGGCGATTTCAATCGCGTCGCAGAGTCTCGGACTGGCCGGGCGAAAAACCTGTTCGGCGGTTTCCCGGAATTTACTGGCCGCAAGATGGTGTTGCTCCGCCGCAAGCTGTGTGCGCTGGGTTTCCAAATCCCGGCAGAGGACGTCCCAGAGATTTGCGGTGGTCTGCATGACGGAGAAAAGTTAAAGAATGGGCTGGCGGAGCGACGAGAGAAAAATTCATACCCCGCCGGATAAGAAACGCACTGCCGGAGCGCGCGATTCCGGGATTCGTCCGCAATAGTTTCCGAGCGCTGCGAGGGGATCGGCTGCGCCGGCGATGCCCAGCACGCGGCAGAGCTCCTCCTCGAAATATCCCAGTGCGCGGGCGGAGGCGGTTTTTTCGCGCAGATGCCCGACCGCGCGGGCGAGCAACGAGTAGATGTCCGGTGAGGCGTGACCGGATTCCGTGCACAAATCAACCAGCTCGGCGAAGTAGCCGCAGAGAAAGACATTCCCGCAGGGAACCGCCGCTGCGTCAAACGGCTCGATCAATCGAACTTCCCGCAGCGTGTGGAGGGAAGTCTTCGCGCTGGTCGAGAAGCCGACCTCCGCCCGGTAGAAGAGATCCAGCTTGCCCGCAAAGGGGCTTGACGGCCTGCGAGCCGCCCTCGCGAGGAGTCGAATCTTGCCATGGTCGCGGGTGAGCCAGATCGTAATCAAGCTGGTGTCGCTCCATTGCAGCCGACGGATCAGAATCGCCTCGGTTTGGTCCACAGGAACACCATGCCACGGGAATCCGAAAAATCAGGTCTGGATCGCCGTGTTTCGGGGACCTATTTGTTTCGAGGTCATTGCCATGCGCCCGCAAGTTGTCATCTTCGCTCCGGCTCACCTTCGTGAGTCCGTATTCCCAAAACCCGTCGTCGAGGAAATTGCGAAGTTTGGCGAGATCCTCGGGGAGCCGATCGACCCCGAATCCTGGCCGGCGGCAGCGGACCGTCTGGCCCATGCGGATGTGATCGTCGGGACGTGGGGAATGCCCACTCTGGACCAAGCCTTCCTCGATGCGACGCCGCGACTGCGTGCCGTTCTCTATGCCGCAGGCAGCGTCAAGGGGTTCGTGACCCCCGAGACCTGGCAGCGAGGTGTCGTTGTGTCCAGCGCATGGGGCGCCAATGGCATCCCCGTCTCGGAGTACACCCTCGGGACCATTCTGCTCAGTCTCAAGCGATTCTGGCACTTCTCCCGTGCGATGCGGACGCCGGATGGCATTGGACCCGGCGATTTGACCATTCCCGGGGCGTACCGTTCGAAGGTGGGATTGGTTTCCATGGGGGTGATCGGCCGGGCCGTGGCGCGCCTTCTTCAGGCGTTTGAAATCGACGTGTTGGCCTACGACCCCTACCTGCCGCATGAACAGGCCGAGGAAGCCGGCGTCCAGCCGGTGACCCTCGAAAAATTGTTCACCGAATGCGATGTGGTCAGCATTCATACGCCTTGGATTCCCCGAACCCAGGGCATGATCGGCCGGAAGCTCATCGCTTTGATGAAACCAGGTGCCACGCTCATTAACACGTCACGCGGCGCCATCATTGTCGAAGCCGAACTGTGCGACGTCCTCGGGCAACGGCCGGATCTCTCCGCGATTCTGGATGTGACATTTCCGGAGCCGCCCGCGCCGGATTCTCCCCTGCGCACACTCCCCAACGTGGTCCTGACTCCGCACGTCGCCGGAAGCATGCAGCAGGAGTGCGCCCGCATGGGGATGTGGATGGCTGCGGAACTCGAGCGCTTGGCCCGCGGAGCCCGGCTGCGACACGAAGTCACCCGGGAAATGCTCACTCGAATGGCCTGAATATGCGCGCCGGTCTCGTCTCGATCACTTTTCGTAGTCTCTCGCCGGCCGACGTCGCCCGGCTCACACGTGAGGCGGGCTTGAGTTCCATCGAATGGGGCGGAGATGTCCACGTCCCGCACGGAAAACCGGAAATCGCTGAAGAGGTCGCCCGCCTGACGCGCGCCGCCGGATTGTCCGTCGCGGCTTACGGTTCTTACTATCGACTGGCAGCCAGCCCGGCCGAGGGTCCGGATTTTTCCGGAGTTCTCGAGTCCGCTATGGCCCTCGGCGCCCCGTCCATCCGGGTCTGGGCGGGCAACCGCGGATCGGCCGACGCCGATTCGGTCTGGCGGCAGGCTGTCGCGGACGACGCCCTCCGATGTGCCGACCTGGCCGCCCGGGCGGGCATTCCGATCTGCTACGAGTTTCACGGCGGGACATTGACCGACACATTGGACTCCACGCTGAGCCTGCTGGAGTCCACGGACCACCCGTTCATCCGCACGCTCTGGCAAGCGCCGGTGGGGTCTGCCAGGGAGGCCAATCTGGCTGCCATCGAGGCTTTGGCCGGACGGTTGGCCCATGTCCACGTTTTCCACTGGGGATCCGCGGGCTGGAAAAACCGCCATCCGCTTCGGGATGGGATGGATGTTTGGAAATCCTATGTGGCAAAACTGCGCGAGGTCGGGTTCGACGGTGACCTGTTGTTGGAGTTTGTAGCCAATGATGATCCCGCCCGCCTGGCGTCCGATGCGGCGGCTCTGCGTGAATTGATCAATCCAGAAACCTGACGAACCATTCCTGCACCATGCCGTAGAAATGCATGCGGAGCAGGGCCTGTTCGCGCTCGCTGGAAACCTGCGCCGGCAGATCAGCCGAAAGGTCGTCTTCGCCGAAATCGTTGGCAGCTGCGATCGCCAGCCGCGCCTGGTTCAACGCGTGAAGCCAGGCATCGGCATGGTTGAGCGGAATTCGGATCGTCCAGAGCGCGCCGTCCTTTCTCGCCGAACGCAGGTCGGCTTGGATCGTCTCCCGCGCTTCCAGAAAAGACGCCTGGAGTTCCGGCTGAACGTAAGCGCTCCAGTCTTCTGAGAGGACATCCCGTGCATCCGCCGCCACCGGCGAGGGAAAAAAACGGGCTTCGACCCGGGGATCGTCGGACGCAGCAAGAGCCGGAACCTCTTTCAACATCTCGAGCAAAAAGTCGGGAACCTGCCGGAACTCGGTCGTTCCGTCGTTCAAAACCTCGATCTCCATGAAAGCAGTTCGGCCCCGGATCGCCCCGCGGCGCAATCAAATTCTCAACCCGGCGGCCAGGCCATGGGGCGGCCGCCGAGAATGTGAACATGGAGGTGCGGCACCGTTTCGCCGCCGTTCGGACCGTTGTTGATCACCAATCGGAAGCCCGAGCTGGAGAGACCCTCGGCCCGCGCGACCTCCGCAGCCTTCACCAGCAGATGCCCGAGCAAATCCGCATCGCCGGCCGTCGATTCGCCCACGCGCGGAATCACCCGCTTCGGAACCAGGAGGACATGCACCGGCGCCTGCGGGTTGATGTCGCGGAACGCCAGGCAATCGGCGTCCTCATAAATGATGTCCGCCGGGATTTCGCGCGCGATGATCTTTTCGAAAAGGGTCATGACAATTGCAGGTGGAGCTCGCCGGAACGGTCGCTCGTGTCGAGTTCGCCGCGGACAAATGTCACGATCTCGCCGAGAAGCCCCGAACAATCGCGCCGCCAATTCTTCGCCGAACGCAGGCGCTTCACGCAGCGGTGGAGATCGCAGAGTTCGACTTCGACCGTCTGTGAATCAATCACATCCCGCAGCCGGTTCCGGAGGAGTTCGAAAAAGACCAGCTCGTATCCATGCCCCGCCTCCCGCGCGAGGTCCTCAAGCGAGATCCGCACCGGAGGCGGCATCGTCCGGAAATGCACCGCCACGTCCGAATAGCCGATGACCTGCAGGACGGATTGGACCGCCTTCTCGAGCCGGCAGATCGTGACCACGTGATCGTCAAAATCCTGCTGGAGGTAACTCGTGACGCTTTCGGTGACGTGATCGGCCAGCCACCATTTCTTGTAACCGGCTGATTCGGCGGCACGAACCAAAGCGCCCGACAGCCAGCGGCGCTCGAAATTCATCACGCGTCCGTCCGGGAACCGGACGAGGGGGAGGTTGTCGCGGAGGGCAATCATGTTCGAAAGAGTTCGGGTTGCGCAGAGGATCGGCTGGTCCGTTTCTCAAAACTTTGGATCTCCTCGATGAAGTCGCCGATCTCCTGGAATTGGCGGTAGACCGACGCATAGCGCACGTAGGCCACCGGATCCAGCGCGTGCAGGCGCTCCATCACCTTCGCGCCGATCAACCGCGTCGGAATTTCGCGCTCGGCGCCGCTTTCCAGATCATGGATGATTTCCTCGACCGCCCGTTCCATCTCATCGATGCCGATGGGCCGCTTTTCGCACGCCTTCGCGATGCTCCCCAAAAGCTTTTGGCGGTCGAACGGCTCGTGGCGCCCGTCACGCTTGATCGCACGCAACTCGATCCGCTCGATCTGCTCGTACGTTGTGTACCGGGTCGCACAGTCGAGGCACTCCCGGCGGCGGCGGATCGTTGAGCCGTCTTTGGACAGCCGGGAGTCGATCACCTTGTCCTCCAAGGAGCCGCACTTGGGGCAACGCATATCCTGTGCAATAAATGCGCTCCGGCGACATTTCAATACAACATGTTGGGTTCTCCGAAAATTTCCTCACCCGCTCTGCAACCGGCCCTGACGCAGATTTGACGCCGCCGCGGGCGCCGCGTAGGGTGCGGGTCCTCCGAATGCCGTATCAAACGCAACTGACGAATCTCCCGGGCGGACTGCGGGTCGCCACGTGCGAAATGCCGCAAGCTGAAACCGCAGCCATGGGGATCTGGGCATCGGTCGGCGGGCGGCATGAACCGGCGCGGCTGAATGGGATTTCTCATTTCATCGAACATATGCTGTTCAAAGGCACGCGGCGCCGGTCGGCGCGGCGGATCATGCAGGAGATCGAGGGAGTCGGCGGTGACATGAACGCCTACACGGCGGAGGAACGCACGTGTTACTACGCGACCGCGGCCGCCGAGTTTTTTCCGCGCGTCTGTGATGTGCTTTGCGACATTTATCTCGAGCCGCGTCTCTCGAAACTGGACATCGAGCGGGAGCGGAGCGTGATCGGTGAAGAGATCCTGATGTATCGCGACGAGCCGTCGTCCCATGTTCAGGAACTCCTGAACGCGACATTCTGGCCAAACCACGCGCTCGGCCGGCCGCTGACCGGCACGCTCGAGTCCATTGAATCGATGGGTCGCGATGAGTTTGTGAATTACCGGGCGTCGCACTATCACGCCGGCAGCACGGTGGTCTCAGCCGCCGGCCGCGTGAGCCACGAAGATGTGGTCGCCCGGGTTTCAAAGGCCCTCGCCAAACTGCCGCGCGGCCGCAAGCCGCAGGCCAAAAAAGCTCCGCCGGTGCCGGATGCACCCCGGATGGAAGTCGAGGCGCGCGATATCCAGCAAACGCAGGTGGCGCTCGCGCTGCCCGCGTTTTCCCATTTCGACGAACGCCGGTATGCGTTCCAGATCCTGAACATCATCCTCGGCGGAAATGCCAGCTCGCGGCTGTTCCAGGAACTCCGCGAAAAGCGTGGCATTTGTTACTCGGTGAGCTCGCACCCGCTCACCCTCGACGACTCCGGCGTGCTGAACGTTTCGGTTGGACTCGACCGCAAGAATCTCGAGAAGTCGCTGCGGCTGATCCTCACGCAGTTCGAGGCGCTCCGCGAAAAGCCGGTCGGTGCCGCGGAACTCCGGCGGGCCAAGGAATACGCGATCGGAACCAGCCGGATGTCGCTCGAAAGAACGTCCAGCCAAAACATGCGCGTCGGGGTCTCCGTTCTCGTTTACGACCGCATCATCGAACCCGATCTCGCCCATGAACGCATTCGGGCCGTGACGGCCGACGATGTGCGCGAAGTCGCCCGCGCGGTTCTGGACCCGCGCCGTCTGACCCTCGCGCTGGTCGGTCCCAACCCGGACGTTTCCATGCTCTCGCGCGTTCTTGGAGTATGAATGGGATTCTTTTTGATTGGGATGGCGTGGTGATCGATTCATCCGCGTGCCATGAACGGTCGTGGGAACTTCTGGCAGCCGAAGCCGGTCTTCCGCTGCCCGAGGACCACTTCAAAAAGGGCTTTGGAAAGAAAAACCAGGAGATCATCCCGAACCTGCTCGGATGGACATCCGATCCTGCCGAAGTGCAGCGGCTCGGGGACCGGAAGGAGGAACTCTACCGCGAACTGGTGCGCGAGAACGGCGTGGAGATTCTTCCGGGCGTTGAGACGCTCCTCGCTGCGCTGCGCCACGCGGGCATCCGCCGCGCCGTGGCCTCATCGACTCCCCGCGCGAATTTGGATGCGCTCTTTGAGTCAACCGGACTCGACCGTTGGTTCGATGCGGTGGTTTGCGGCGACGATGTCGTTCATGGCAAACCCGCACCGGACGTTTTTCTCAAAGCCGCAGAGAAACTCGGAGTCGAACCCCGCGACGCGGTCGTCATCGAGGATGCGCTGGTGGGCATCGAGGCCGCCCATGCCGGCGGTATCAAGGTCCTTGCCGTGGCGACGACGAATTCACTCGATCAACTCGGCTCGGCCGATGCGGCTGTCCGCTCGCTCGAGGAAGTCACACCCGCATTCCTGCTCTCGCTGCTCAAATCCTGACGGCGGCTTTTGGGATTGGAATGGCGATGGGCATTCGGTCTGATGCCGGGATGAAATCGTTCATGCGGATCTTCAACCGCATCCTGTTCCTGCTCGTCGTCGCCGGCCTTCTGGCCGCCGGCGCGGTGCTGGCATGGTTCAGTTCCTGGCGCGCGGAACGACTCGTCGCGCTGCACGCCGCCTCAACGGTTGAATCCACGACCGCCGGGGACATCGAATACGCCTCCGAAGGAGACGGTGCCCCGGTCCTCATTCTCCATGGCGCCCCGGGCGGCTACGACCAAGCCCTCGCGCTGGGGTCCGACCTCGCCGATGCCGGATTCCGCGTCATCGCTCCCTCGCGCCCGGGTTACCTGCGCACGCCGCTGAGTGTCGGGCTCTCGCCGGAGGCCCAGGCTGACGCCATGTCAGCGCTCCTCAAGACGCTCGACGTGCCGGCCGTCATCGTCGTCGGGTTCTCGTTCGGAGCGCCTGTCGCGTTGGAATTCGCCAGACGCCATCCCACCCAGACAGCCGCATTGGTGTTGATTTCAGCGGTGACCAACAAGCAAGTTCTCCGGCCGGGATCACCGCTTTTCCCGCAGCAGGTCAACGAACGGCTGACGGGCGATATCGGGTCGTGGCTGGCGGTCGAGATGGCCGAGCGCGACCCGGCACAAGCCGTCACACAAGCGCTGGACCTCACAGCTTACAGTCGTTCGGGAGCACCGGCGATCGTCGGTTCGGAGTCGCAGTTGTCCTGGTTCCGCCGGATGGTCGACTCGCTCGCGCCGATCCAGCCGAGGGATTCCGGGATTCGCAATGACGTGCTGCAGGCGGCCGCCTTGCCCGATTACCGTTTCGAGGACATCCAGTGCCCGACGCTTTTCCTGCACGGCGTCCAGGATATCGTCATCCCGCTCAAGGCGGCGCAGGATGCCGAGGCGCGTTTTCCCAATGCCGAAATCGTGGCTGTTCCCCAAGCCGGGCACCTGGCCCAGCTTGGCCCGGATGCACCTGCCTTCCGCGAATCGTTGGTTGGGTTTCTCGGGCGCTTGACTCCATCCGACAAGTCCCCGGCTCCCGGTGACTCCGGCGCAGGAAATCCGGAGGTTGAGCCTTAGACGACCACCACCTGGCCCGGCTTGCGCGCGATGAGCGAGACGTACTCGCGGCCATCGGTCCGGTGTTCATCGGGGAACTCGTCGAAGCAGAAGTAGTCGAGGGCCTCAACAACAAAGCCGGCCTCCAGAGCGCACCGTTCGAGGATCGATTTCTCAAAGAGGTTCACCCGGTCAGGAAGCCGGTCGCGCCAGTCCGGGGTGGCTGCCAGTTTGGGATCAAACAATCCCGGCCAGCGTTCCCCGGCGCGGAGGCGCTCTTCGAAGGCCGGGCGGAATTTGCGATAGTAACTCAGGCTGGGAGTCATCACGAGGACAAGGAAATAGCCACCGGGCTCGAGCCAGCGGAAGACGGAGGCGAATGCTTGATCGACTGTTTCACCGTCGAAGAAGTGCAGGACCTGTGCCGCCAGCACGGCGGACACGCTGCCATCACCGAGGTTCACATTCTCCGGAAAACGCGCCGGCAGAACGACGAGACGACGCCGGTCCGGGACGGGAGCCATCTCGGCCAGGACGGCCAATTCGGATGCGGAGAGGTCGTTGGCGACCACGGTGGCTCCGGCGGCGAGTGCCGGCAGCGTTGCGTTCCCATAGGCCGCCCCAATCTCGAGGAGCGGGCGCTGCGCGCCGGCGGCCAACTCGACGAAACGCCGCGCCGGAGGCGACAACTCGCGGGTCATCACGCCCATCGCATTGTCAGTGAGGACGAGTCCGCGTTCGACTTCGGCCGGCCAGGGCATGGACTTAGTCTTCGAAGAATCCGAAGTAGCGGCGCGCGTTTCCGTAGGAGACATCACGCACCAGCCCGCCGATGAGTTCCATGTCGCGCGGCAAACGGCCCCGCTCGATATCCGAGCCGAGGATGTTGCAAAGCAGGCGTCGGAAATACTCGTGCCGCGTGTACGAAAGGAACGAACGGCTGTCCGTGAGCATCCCGACAAACTGGCTCAGCAGGCCCATCTGCGACAAAGCCTCGATCTGGCGCGTCATTCCGTCCAGTTGATCCATAAACCACCATCCGCTGCCGAACTGGATCTTTCCGGCGATTTCGCCGTCCTGGAAATTCCCGATCATCGTCGCAATGAGTTCGTTGTCGCGGGGGTTGAGGTTGTAGAGAATCGTACGCGGCAGCCGGCCGGCCGAGTTCAGGCGGTCCATGTGGCGCGCGAGTCCGACGCCCACCGGCCAGTCTCCGATCGAATCAAAGCCCGTGTCGGGTCCGAGAGCGGCCTTCATCCGCGAGTTGTTGTTCCGGAGCGCACCGAAGTGGATCTGCATCGTCCACCCTTTTTCGGCGTCCAGGACGGCAAGTTCGTGCAGGAGGAACGACTTGTATTTCGCCGCTTCCTCCGGACTGACGGCGGAACCTTGCCGGGCTTTTTCAAAAATCCTCGAAGCGTCCGCCGCCGTGCATTCTTCCGCCCAGACGGTCTCGACTCCGCGATCCGACAGCCGGCAGCCATTGGCGGCAAAAAAGTCGTGGCGGTTGCGGAGTGCGGTAAAAAGGTCGTCGAGCGTGGTGATGGAAACCCCGGCCGCCGCCTCGAGAGCGGCCAGCCACGTTTGGAAAACGGCCGGTTGGTCGACGGCCAGCGCTTTGTCGGGGCGCCAGGTCGGGCGCACCTGCACCGGGACCCCGGTGTCGGCCGCCGCTGCGCGGTGGAATTCGAGCGAGTCGACGGGATCGTCTGTCGTGCAAACGACTTCAACCTTCGAACGGAGCATGAACCCACGGCAGGAAAATCCCGGCGTTTTCAGTTGCTCATTGCAGCTGTCGTAAATGCCCCGCGCCGTCTCCGGATTGAGAAGACGGTCCGAAATTCCGAAGTAGCGCGCCAATTCCAGATGCGACCAGTGGTAAAGCGGATTCCGAAGCGCCCGGGGCATCAGCCCGGCATACTTCTCGAACTTTTCCCAATCGCCGGCATCGCCCGTGCAGAACCGCTCGGGGATTCCGGCCGTCCGCATCGCGCGCCATTTGTAATGGTCGCCGGCAAGCCAGAGTGCCGTGATTGTCTCCCATCGCTTGTCCGCGGCAATTTCCTGCGGAGGCAGGTGGCAATGGTAATCAATGATCGGCAGATCGGCGGCATATCGGTGATAGAGTTCCCGCGCTGCCGGAGACTCGAGCAGGAAATCCTCGTGGATCAGGGGAGCGGTGGCCATATCAGCAGAAAAGGGGCTCAATGTGTTTGTGGAGAAGGTTTGCGCGCACGCGACCCCCGACGATGCCCGCATGCGCCTTCAAGGCATCGGTGAAGCGCGGCCCCATTTCCGCCGCAACCTTGAAAGACACATGGATGAACTGCCGGAACTGCGGATCGTAGGACGCGCACTGCTGGTTGTGCTCCAGCACCGCCACGAACTCGGAGGAACTCCAGCTGCGCACGGCGTCCACGGTGGGAAGTTTCGCGACATCGATGTCAACGACGGGCGCGTAGGGTGCGATCAACTCCTCGGCCCGGGGCCGGGCGGCAGCGTAGATATCCTTGGCGGTTTCCAAGGCATCTCCTCCGGCTTGGGCGAGACCGGTGACTTCCTCCAGCCAGGTCGTGCCCGCGGTTTTCAGGTGGAGACCGGCGCCATGCCGAGCGGTGAGACGGCGAATGATCGGGTACAGCGAGAATTTGTCGCTTCCGGAATGTACGCTGAGCTTCAGGGACGCGGGAAGACCAAAGGCCGCCACGGCCTGACGGACGACGGCGAGGTCGGCGTCAAATTCGCGTTCAAAAGCCGCCACATCGCCCACGTAATCGACGCCTTTGTTGAACCGGCCGGTGAACTTCGGCGCGATCGTCTGCGCGGGAATGCCTTCTCCGGCGATCATCGCCAAAATCAGGAGCAGCTCCGCCGGCGTTTGCGGCGTGTCCGTTTCGTCGACCGAGACCTCGATGGCAAAGTCTCCGTCCGGCTTCGCAGCGGCAATATGCCGATAAATGCGACCGGCTTCCTGAATGGCCCAGAGGAATTTCCCCGCGGTCCGCTCGAGGTCCACTTGTGTGATTTCAACCGTCCCCTCAAAACCCGGCAGGCGGTGAGAACCGAGCAGCTTTTCATGGCTGGAAATCCACGCTTTGAGATCCTCCGGGGCGGCCGGCTTTCCAGAATAATCCGCCACGTCCAGAGTAAAAAAATCGCTGGCTGCCAAAAACCGGTCGACCGTGTGGAGGTTGATATGATCTGCATCGACGAAGTACGGTGCGGACCAGCCCAGCGCTTGGACGGCCGCATCGGCCTCGGCGCGGAGATCGGCCGGCTCAGTGCCAATGATCGTGTGCTCGCGGTTTGACTTGTTCCAGACCGGGTGGAGTTCCACTCCGCGGGACGCCGCCGAGCAGACGGCGTCGAGTTGCGCCTGGCCTTGGTGGGCGAACCGGTCGCCCATTCCGAAGGTCCAACGAGGAAGGATTTTCATGCGCGGCCATTCGTAGACCGAATTACCGCGCAGTTCGAGAGGGGATTTCCCTCGATTACCAAGGCCGCGGGACGACAACGTAGCCGCGGGGACCGGTCCGGTAAACGACATCGCCCCGGTAGTAGTAGGTCGTGCCGCGGTAGACGCGTGTCCGGTAACCGGCAGGCAGGGTGGTGACGACGTTTTCTCGGACGACCACCGGCTCAGTGGCCACGGTTCGGCGTTCGTAGCTGAAACACCCGGAGGAGAGGACGCAAGCCGCGGCAAGGAGAACGAGTTTTGTTTTCATGTGTCTGACCGGGATTCGTTGCCGCGATGTGATGTGCGCGTGTGCTTTGTCATCCCTGAGTCCGCCCGATCCGCCACGTCGAGCCATACGGCCGGGCAACGAGATCCGCCCCCTCCCAGAGCCGTTCGGCCCCGCGATACGCCGAGCGGTTGTCCACCGTCCGCGCGCCATACGGTATGGCGGTGAAATGTTTGGAGTTTCCGCCGCCGAGCACGGTCTCCTCCGGATGAAACACGTCGCGGAGCAAAGCGACCGCCTCCCCGGCCGATCGCTCCCAGCGGGCGAGGCCGAAGCGCTTGAGGGCGGCCTTGGAGAGACATTCCATGAGCCGCTGACCCCGTCCGATCTTGATCAAACCGGTTTCGATCGGGAGGACCACATCGTCGGCGATCACGCAACACCCGATGCTTGTTCCAAACCCAATAAAGAGAAGCCGGCCGGAGACGTAATTTCCCAAGGCCTGCATGGCGGCATCGTTGATGAATCGCACCGGGCATCCGAAGGCCGCCTCGTAGTCGAATCCGACCCATCCGCCGCCGAGATTAAGTGGCTCACGAACCGGTCGGCCGGCGCGGAGCAGCCCGGGAAAACCAATCGACACCCGGTCAAATGTCCAGCCGGTGACCGCATGGCGCACGCACTCGACCATCTCGGTCGCGCCCATGTCCCGATGCGAACGGATTTTGCGCATTTCCCCGTCGGCGCTGCAGAGCAACTTGATATTGCTCCCGCCGATATCCACCATAAGCGTGCTCATGATCCGGTCGCGATCTCGCCGGCAAGAAGGGCCTTCGCGAATTCGGCCACGCCCGCACCCGCATTCGAACGTGTCACATGGGCAGCCCGTTCCCGCAGGGCCGGAAGTGCATTGGCCACGGCGACCGAAAAACCACACGCGTCCAGAAACGCCGCGTCGTTCTCCGCATCGCCCACGCCAATCACATCCCCGGGGGCGAAACCAAACTCCCGGAGCACAAAGGCCAGCCCCGTTGCCTTGTTCACGCCGGCCGGCAGGACCATCACCGCGCCCTTGTTGAAGATGACCTGATGTTCCAAGGCGAGGTCTTTGATGGTCTCCAGCACGGTCACCTCGTATGGCTCGATCGTGGAAAGAATCACGTCGCCCAGCGCGAGCGGCACCCCGGCGGTGGCCAGCCGGTCGACCAAGGCTGCGGGCGGCGCATTCGCGAGCAGGCGCGTTGAACCGGCTGCGGGATCGTAGGCAACCGCCCCGTTCTCCGCGACCACCGCATCAAACAGCTGCAGCACGCCCGGAGATCCCTCAAAGTCCCGCAGGACCCGACCGGTCACGAGGATCAGCGCCAGACCACTCTCACGCAAGCCGCGGAGGGCCTCCTGCGTTGCCGCGTCGACCATCCCGTCCGTTGCGATTGTGCCGTCGAAATCTGTCGCCAGGGCGCGCCATTTCATGAAGCCGTCCCGATCCGGATGGTCACGCGGGTGACATGGGACACTTCACGCGTTTCAGGTGGCCATGGTCGCGGATACAGACGCGGCCGCTTTCAAACAGGTCGACGAGGGCGGCGAGAGTTTCGCGTTCGTTCCGGGTGCACGAGGCAACGACGGAGACCAGCTCGCCGAGCGAAAGGCCGCGGCGGTTCAGTTTGCGATAAGGATTTTTCATGATCGTTTCCCTTCTTCTGAAGCCGAAACGGGGGCGAGTCACGGAACGGATGCGCGCCGAGAATGGTTTCAGGGGCAACCTCATGGTCGGCGTCGTCCGCCCCGATAAAGTCGATCAGGATCAGGACTGATTGCCCGATAAGGTTCTGGCGCATTCTCCTGACGCCCATCCGGCCGCGTGCCAGCGAAGCACCGTCGATTATGAAAACTCTCCGTTCGCTAGCCGTGGCCGTCTTGGCCCTCACCCCCGCCTTTGCTGCAGATGAGGGAAGTCCCTCGCCTTCTCCCGCCAGTGATCAAAATGAACGGGCTGAAAAACCGATCAGCGGCCCCGAATTCGCCAGGAAAGCAGCGGGATCGGGCCTCGCCGAGGTGGCGATGGGGCGGCTGGGCACCGAAAAAGGCTCGGCCCCGAGCATTCGTGCATTCGGTGAAAAAATGGTGTCCGATCATAACGGCGCCAACAAGGAATTGGTGGAGATCGCCGGTCGCAAGGACATCGACCTCCCGGACGAACTCCCCGCCAAATACCGCCGCACCGCCGACAAGATTGAAAAGCTGGAGGGGGCGGCCTTCGACCGGGCATTCGCGCAGGCAATGGTCGAGAGTCATGAGGAAGCCGTCGTGCTCTTCCGCCGCGCTGCCGCGCAATGCACGGATGAAGACCTGAAGGGATTTGCAATCAAGACGCTTCCGACCCTTGAGGGACATCTCACCGAGGCGCGCGCTTTGAAGGCCGGTCTGGATTGACGATCAACGGCTTCTGGCCCGAGAATCTGGAGCACTGTGTTGAAATCCCCGCCTACCACGCGCACACCGGTGGCCCCCGGTTCGAAAGCGCGCATCCTGGTTGTTACTCAGGACAATGGCCTGCACGCCCGGGTCTCGGCGGCACTTGGCGACACGGCCGAGCTGGAATCCATCGGCTCCACCGAAGCATGGTCAAAAGGGCCGATGCCGGCGGCCGTCATCGTCGGGGCGTCGTCATCGAGCGGCGTGGGCAACCGTCTGGTCGCCGATCTCAGCCAGCGCCTCCCGTCGGTCCCGATTCTCCTGATCTCCCCCCAAGATGAAAGCCTGCACGCATTGCGGGCAATCAAGACCGGGGCATCCGGATATCTGATGGATTCACCGGAATTGTCGGACCTTCCCAATGCCATTCGCAAGCTGCTCCGGGGTGAGTTGTTTCTAAGCACCCGACTGAGCGAGCGGCTTGTCATCCAGGCGATTCACTCGACAGAACCGGATCCGGACTCACCGGTCGACCGGCTGTCCGACCGCGAGCTGGAAGTCCTCGAGTTGCTGGGGCGGGGACTGGGCACAAAAGCGATCGCGTCCGAGCTCCACCTGAGCGTCAAGACGATCGAAACGCACCGCGCACACATCAAAGAAAAGCTGGGCCTTGCGAGTTCCGGCGAGATGGTAAGGTTTGCGGTCGAGTGGGTGGCGGCGCAGACCAACTCCTCGGCACCGGCGTTGCCGCTGCGATCCTAACCCGCCTCACCGCCCCAGTGTGGGCGGCGGGTCAAGCGGCGTCGGGGCCGGAGTTGCAATCGGCGTCGCCGAAGGTGTCACCGTCGGGATCGGCGATGGCGAAGGAGAAAGGTCTGCCGTCGGCGTGGTCGCCGGACTTGCGATCGTGTTCGGTCCGCCGGGCAGGGGATTTGGGCCGACAGAAACCGGACCGGGATCAACCAAAGGTGTCGGGTCGGGCGAAGGCGAGGGGCTCGATCCCGTCGCAGATGTGGCGGTCTCAGGTGGTTCGACCGCTGCGCCTTGGTGAGCCGCCGCTTCGGCGGCACCGGCATCCGGCGGCGTCGTGTTAATCGGTGCCGGGTTGCTCGACCCGGGTGCAGTCGTGGACGTGTCTTGGGCTACCACGGGAACAATCATGGCGGCCAACGCGAAAAGTCGGGATTTCATCGTGGGCGGTTCGTAGCTCGCGAACGCGGTGAGTTTCAGGTATTCGCCCCGAGGAATTTCCCAGATTGGCTGCCTCTCGACTCGGGGCGGACGGCGGATACATCCCATTGCCCGCGAATCTCGAATCACCGGCATGAACGTCATTTTCACCGTTCTCCTGATCCTTCTGCTGCTGGTCCTTCTGCCCGCCTGGCCGTATAGCTCCGGCTGGGGCTATTTCCCGTCGGGTGGAGTGGGTCTGCTTTTGCTGGTGGTCCTGCTGCTGGCCATATTCCGACGCGGGGTCTGAATCAGGGGTCACGATCAATCGCTGCTGTCCAGGCGGCGATCTGCTCGCGGGTCATCGCGTGTGGACCTTCCGAGCGCCCGTCGACGGTGCCATCCACCGTCAGGTCACCCAGATACTGGGCTCGCGACAGCAGTGGGCCGTTGCACAGGGGAACCGGCGGTGCCGGTTCGTCGTATTCGTCGATCGTCCGCGCGGCGAGATTCTGGAGAAACCACTTGGGGATCACGCGCACATCCGACGGATACACGAATCCAAAAAGCACCAGGTGCGACAGCAGCACGCGGTAATGCCGGCCGAAGCGCACGAGGAGTCGCGGCCAGTCCATTTCCATGCCGCAAGCCTTCATCAAATGCGCGACATCCGCCCCATCAAAACGTTCGCGCTCCATGATAAAGGCCTTTTGCCAGATCAATTCCTCGACCGGACAAATCCAAGCCGGACGCTCCCAAAGCCGGGCCTCGCGGGCATTCGCAAACCAAAGGTCATCCACCGGACACAGGCCGTTGCCGGAACTGAAAATGATATCCACGAAGTACGGACCCGAGCGGACTTTGGCAAGCCAGTGGGAAAAAACCATGCCGGCCTGCAGGCCGTCCTCGCGAAAGGCCGAGAGTGCGCGCTCGGCATCAGCCGGCCGAATCATGAAATCCAGGTCCTTCGTGTCGCGGACGATTCCGGTGTAGAACCGGAGCGCCGCGGCGCCACCGACCAGGAAAGAAATCCCCGCATCATCGAGCACACGGGCCGTGCGGCGGTAGAACTCATCGGGACCGGGGGACGACATGATCGAACCGAATCGCACGTCAGAACCGTTTCGACCGTATGGAAACGCATCCCAAGACCCTGCGGGTGGCGGCCGTTGGCGACCTGCACTACACCCGGCATTGTCGCGGCCGGTTGGAATCCTTGTTTTCCGCCGCGAGCGCGGCCGCGGATGTCCTCCTGCTCTGCGGCGATTTGACCGACTACGGGCTCGTCGAGGAGGCGCGACTCCTCGCCGATGACCTCCGCGCCCACCTGAAAATCCCGGCGGTGTCGGTCCTTGGAAACCACGACTTCGAGGCCGGACAGAGCGCTGAGATCACGCGGATTCTCGACGACGTCGGTGTCCACGTGCTCGACGGCGAAACCCATGAGATCGATGGCGTCGGCTTTGCCGGCGTTCCCGGATTCGGTGGCGGCTTTGGAACCCACATGCTCAGCGCCTGGGGCGAGCCGATCATCAAGGCCTTTGTCCAGGAGGCCGTCGATCAAGCGCTGCGCCTGGAAAAGGCACTCTCTCGCCTGGAGAGTCCGCGCCGCGTGGCGGTCCTGCACTACGCGCCCATCGTCGACACCGTCGCCGGTGAACCCCCGGAGATCTTCCCCTTCCTCGGATCCAGCCGGCTGGAAGGAGCGTTGAACCGCTTTTCGGTCGCCTGCGCTGTCCACGGGCACGCCCACCGGGGCAAGCCGTTCGGTCGCACCGGAACGGGCATCCCTGTCCACAACGTCGCACTCCCCCTTTTGGAGAAGACGTCCTCGAAGCCGTTCGTGGTGATCGAGATTTGAATCGACATCGGGTCCCTGCACGATTGCGACCTCCCACACGTCCGTCGGTTGGCCCGCCATCGAACCCGCTCGCCAACCACATTACACCATGCCAAACGAATTCATCCCACCCCTTCCACCCGAAGCGTCACCGGTTTCCACCGGGTTCGGGAGTTCCATCAACGAGCCGCTCCGCGAGAACGCGACCCAGGCGGTCGAGACCGCGGTGCAGGAGGCCGGGAAGAACCCCTGGCCGCTGGTCATCGGCGCGTTCGCTGTCGGTGTGTTCGTCGCGATGGCCGTCGCCCGGCGCGACACCGAATGCGAACCAACGCCCGCCAAGTCCATGGAACGCTGGCTGAACGGTGCCAGACAATCGCTGGGTGCCAGAATCCCGGCGATGCGCCATCAAATCGAATCCAAATCCAACGGTCATTCGCTCGCTCACCATGCGCGCGACTTCGGCCGCAAACTCAACCTCTGGTAAAAATATGAACGCCATTGAATCCTCCGCCTCCGAAATGATCGACAAGCTCAGCCAATCCGCGCGCGACTGCTACTCCAGTTGCGAGGAACATGTCCGCACCCAGCCGATGCCCGCCGTGTTGGGGGCCGTGGCCATCGGTTACGTGCTCCGGTTCATCCCGATCTTTGCGATCTTTGGAATCCTCCTGAAGCTCGTGTTGTTTCTCGTGAAGCCGGCGATCCTGATCTTTGGTGCGGCCAAGCTGCGCGAAATGATGCAGCAGCAGAACGGCTCGAATCCGCAGGGCTCCAGCCCGGAACCGCTCGTCGACTCGCCGCAAGGTCCGGCTGTCGCCTGAATCCACGGAAGCCGGACTCGCGCGCCTAGCGCGAGATTCCGGCTTTCGGCTTCTTGGCCCGCGGGGTCGGCGAAGGCGCAGCTTCGAGAATCGGCTTGATCGGGTCCTCCTTTTTCATGCGACCCGGCAACGGGGGCTGCGGCCGCCCGTCGGCGGTGATCTTCCGGAACCGGCGCGCATTTTGGGTCGTCAGCGGGTCGTCGAACGTCTCCTCGTAATTCGTATCCAACGAGAGGGCCTGATCATACTGCGCGGTCGCTTGGATATAGTCGTAGCGCGCCTGCAGAACCGTCGTCTGCGATTGAAGGAGCTGGACTTGGGCATTCAACACGTCGAGCTGGGTTCCCGCACCGGCATCGAGTCGTTCCTGAGCGAGGCGGAGCGCTTCGGTCGCCTGGACCACACTGGCCGTCTGGCTGTCGATTGTTTCCCGAGCCTGCTGGAGATTCGAGATGGCCTGCTGGACGTCGAGGATGACCTGACGAACGGCATTGTCGTAGTTGATCTTCGACTGGTCGAGCTGGGCGCGGGCTTGCTTCACGCGGCCCGCCGTGGCCCCGCCGTCAAAAACCGGCCATGTTCCGGTCGCGCCAAAAAACCAATCGCCCACCGCATCCGATAGGTTCATCGACGAAAGGTCGTTCGTGGTTTGGTAGCCGGCGGTGGCGTTGATCGTCGGGAGGAACCCGGCAAATTGCGCACTGACATTCGCGGCTTGGGCGAGGATGTCCTGCCGCTGGGCCTTGAGGGCCGGATTGCGGGCAATCGCCACGCGGATCGACTGGTCGGTGTCAATGTTTCGCGGGTTGTAGGCGAGATCGCCCACAACATTGAACGGAACCTCGCTCGGGTGACCGGCGGGATAATCCATGCCAAGCAACTGGACGAGTTGGTAGAGGGACACGCGGTAGTTGTTCTCAGCCTGGATCAACGGCGGTTTCGCATTCGCCAGCGCCACTTCGGCCTGGAGGACGTTGAACCGTGGGACCGTTCCCGCCTCGAACCGGTTTTCCTGATCCTTGAGCTGCTGCTCGAGCAGGGCGACGGATTGCTCCTGCGCGACGATCAACGCCCGGTTCAGGACCACTTGGAAAAAGTTGATCTTCACTTGCGCGATGACCTGATCAATGGTCGCTCGCAGCGAGAAAAACGCACTGTTCTCCACTGCGATCGCGCCCCGGATGCCGGAGATCACCGCGCCGCCGTCGAAGATCAGCTGTTGAGCGGCGAACTGAAGGTTCCACGTCTTGTTCTGCACCTCCGGAGTTCCCGAGCGGAGCACGATCGGCGGTCCGTCCGGTGTGGGAATGGTCAGCGTGGTCGGGCCACCGCGTCTGTTCGAAGCCAGCTCCATGCCCTGCTGGTTGTAAGCGGAGGAAATCGTCAGTTGCGGGATCGCCTGCGCGCGGATCGTGATGAACTGGCCTTGGGTGAGGCGGATCTGCTGGACGGCGTTGAGGATGTTTGGATTTTGCTTGAGCGCGGTGCGGACCGCCTCGTCGATGGTCATGTCCGGAACGTTCGGGTTGCGCTTCCGGGCGATCAGCTGGTTCAGGGCCTTGATAAAATCCGCCTGCGCCATCTTCTGCTTCTCAGCCATGTTGCCGCTCTCATCCAACTTGCGGGTCTCACCGGTGTTGAGCAACGGCTCGGACATCTGCGTGGGCGTCGGAAGTTGCAGGTCCTCGGCCAGCGTTTGGGCGTCCGGCAGCGGAGCCGGAGTCGGCATGGCCGGCACCGCCAACGGCATGGTGCCATCCGGCAGCGGAGTCGGCGAAGGTGACGGTGTCGCTGCGGCAGCGGGCGTCGGACTCGGCGTGGCCGTCGGTGTCGGCACTGGCGTCGGTGTCGCCATCGGCATCAGGAATGTCGGCGTCGGCGCGGCATCCTGCGCCAGCGCACGCCCAACGGCCAGGGCGGCCATCGAAACCAAGGCGATCAACACGCACGGTGCGGCAGTGCGGACGGAGTTCAGGGCTTTTCGGTGCATGTGATGTGATGATGGATTTTCTCGTAGATTTGGAGCCACGTTTTCTGCTCGTGGGGGGTCAAAATTTCACTGAGACAGCTCAGCTTGGAAATGATGTCGCTTTTGATCCGATCGACCAACTCGGCCCCCTTCGGCGTGATCGCCGCACGGACCCGCCGTCGGTCCATCGGATCGTGGTGCCGCTCGACATAACCCAGATTCTCCAAACGGTCGACCAACCCCGTCGCCGCCGCCGTCGTGTGGCTCATCTTCTCGGCAATTTCGCTCATCGAAAGCGGACCCGAACCCGCGATATGCCCCATCAGAAAAAATTGCGGAAATGACACCTGCCCGCGTGCCAGTTCTTCCGACAAATGAAGAACAAAACACCGCTGCATTGTCATGATGATCTCCGCCAACCGCTCGATCTCCGGCCGGCTCAGACCACTCGCAAGGGCACTCATTGATTAACGTCGTTAACTATTTTTACGGGTTTCGTCAACGTTGTCTTTGGGGCGGAGCGGACGAGCGTTTCTTCGGAGTGGGCGAGGGAACGGGATCCGAGACGGAGGTGCGGACTCGGACGGTGGGACCGGCGGGAGGCGGTGGAGTGCTTTCGGCGGTCGGCGGTTGCGGGGGCGTGGGTGTCGGAGGCGGCGGCTGGGGGTTGGCGGGTGCGGAGCTGCGGGGCAGGTAGATTTTTTCACCGGCGGCGGGTGTGCCGCTCACGATGTCGGCGATCTGGAAGGGCGGGTTGCGGAGCCCGGTCATGAGCAGGGTCGCCGTCTCGCGTCCGTCGGCAACGGAGAGGTAATTTTCGCCGGGGGAAAGTGTTTCGGCGCCGGTGGATTCGACGAGGACGAACTTTTCAGCGGCGTTGACCATGCGAATGGTTCCAGCCCATTGGGGCGGGATCGCAGCGGGTGGGCGCTCCTTTTTGGGGAAGATCTTCCCCAGCGGGGCAAGCCAGCCGAAGAGCGAAAACGGTTTTTTGGCCGGTTCGGCCTGGGAGACGTAGGGGTTCTCCGCCGGCTTGTCTCGCTGCGCGCAACCGGGGAGCGATCCGAGAACCAGCACGGCCGCCAGCGAAACCCCGGCGGCGGCACGAAGCATGGATGGATCGAGTCGGCGCGGCATGGAACTCTACTATTCCACGGCCCGGGCGATCATCAAGCGTCCCGCAAGATTCCGGTTTGCGCGGGCGGGGCCGGGCCGGGTAGGTTGAAGGTCTATGGGAAGACAGTGGTTGCACGCCAAACGCGAGGTCGCGAACCTCAAGAAAGGTCAGGTCGTCGGCAAGCTCGTCAAAGAAATCATGGTCGCGGCCAAACACGGCGGACCGGATCCGGATGGAAATGCCCGGCTGTTTGCGGCGGTTGAAAAAGCACGGAAGGCTTCGGTGCAGCGTGATGTGATCGAGCGGGCGATCAAGAAAGGCGCCGGCATCGGCGACGAAAAACTGGTGCTCGAACACATCGTCTTCGAAGGCTATGCGCCGCACAAAGTGCCCGTCATCGTGGAAGTCCTCACCGACAACAACAACCGGACGGCACCCGAGATTCGCGTTCTCTTCAAAAAAGGCCAGCTCGGCACGGCTGGCAGCAACAAGTTTCTCTTCGATCACGTCGGCCTGGTGGAAGCCCACCACCCGGACCCCGCAGCGGACTTGGAAGCGGCCGCCATCGAAGCGGGCGCGAATGATTTTGTCCCGCTCACCCACTCGGAAAATGATGACATTCCCGAAGGCACGGCCGGAGCGCGGTTCCTGACCGAGCGGACCGCAACCGCGGCTGCCTCGAAATGGCTCTCGTCCAACGGATGGTCGGTGGTCACGAGTGAACTCGGCTACGTTGCCAAACAATTTCCGGCACTCAGCGACGAGGCGCGGGTCGAGGTTGGGGAGTTCCTCCAAGCCCTCGAGGACCACGACGACGTCCACCGCGTCTGGGCGGCCGTCCGGTGAGCATGGAAGCCACCGCCGCTGCGATCGTCGCGCGGCTCCGGTCGGCGGGGCACGAGGCGCTCTTCGCCGGCGGCTGCGTGCGCGACCGCCTGCTCGGCCAACCGGCTCACGATATTGACATCGCCACCAGCGCCCGACCCGAGGACGTGCAAGCGCTTTTCCGGCGGACCGTCGCCGTCGGCGCGCAATTTGGCGTCGTCGTCGTCGTTGAGGACGGCCACGAATTCCAAGTCGCCACATTCCGCGCGGACGGCTGCTACATCGATGGACGGCGGCCGGAATCGGTGACGTTCACGACAGCGGAGGGTGATGCGCGGAGGCGCGATTTCACCATCAACGGGCTTTTCTTCGATCCATTGACCGGTGCGGTCCTCGACTATGTCGATGGACAGGCCGACCTCCGGGCCGGGGTTGTGCGCTGCATCGGCGATCCGGGTGAACGTTTTGATGAAGACAAGCTCCGCCTCCTGCGAGCCGTGCGGTTCACCGCCGCGCTGGGTTTCCGAATGGATCCACGGACATGGGACGCACTTCGTGCACGCGCTTCTTCAATCGTTTCGGTGAGCGCGGAACGAATTCGCGATGAACTCGTGAAAATCTTCCTTTCACCCGCACGCGTGGCCGGTTTTGACCTGCTCGACAAGAGCGGCCTTCTGGATGTTCTTCTTCCGGAGGTGAGCGCCATGCGCGGTTGCGAACAACCGCCGGACTGGCACCCCGAGGGCGATGTATTCGTCCACACGCGTCTGATGCTTTCGATGCTGCCCGGGACGGTTTCCCTGCCTTTGGTGTTTTCGGTGCTTTTCCATGACATCGGGAAACCGCCCACGTTCCAGCGCGACGAGACCGGCCGGATTCGGTTCAACGGTCACGAGAGCGTGAGTGCGACCATGACGCTCGCGATCATGGAACGCCTCCGATTTTCGAATGCCGAAATCGAGGCCACCGTCGTCGCCGTGAGGAACCATATGGCATTCAAGGACGTGCAAAACATGCGCGTGGCCACTCTGAAGCGGTTCCTCGCCCGGCCGACAATCGAGGACGAGCTGGAACTCCACCGGGTGGATTGCGCGTCCTCTCACGGCATGCTCGACAATTACGCATTCCTCCGGGCCAAGCAGGAGGAGTTTTCCCGCGCGCCGCTCATCCCCGCGCCGCTGGTGACCGGGCATGACCTGATTGCGATGGGCCGAAAACCCGGCCCCGGATTCAAGGCCATCCTCGACAAGGTCCAGATTCACCAGCTCGAAGGCCGACTGAATTCCCGCGACGAAGCGCTGAGGTGGGTTGCAGAACAGGCGGATTTCGCCGACAAAGAGGAGCCCTCATGAGCAGTCGAATGGTTCACGTCGCCCGCGGTGGCAAGGTCATCGGACAATACCCGCCCGAGCAGATCGCGTCGCTTTTTGACACCGGACACTTCGTTCCGTCCGACCTCTGCTTCAGCGAAGCGATTCCGGAGTGGACGCCCGTGGAGGAATTTCTCAAGAAGGCGGACGCACCGCGTTTCTCGCGCGCGAAGGAAAAGGCCCCGGAGCCGGACAGCCAGAAATCCGGATCCCCTCAAGGTTCCCGCCGGGGTTCGCGCCGTTCGCGCCGGGGGGGACCTTCCGGAGCGCTGCTGGGTGGCTGGATCGCCTTTCTGCTCGCGCTCACCGCGGTGGTCGGTCTGGTCGTCTGGATCGGCGCTCTGCATGACCAGATTTCCGAACTGAAGGGCGAGGTCGAGAAAGCCGAGGCCCGTGCGGTCGCCAGTGAGAAGGAATACCAACGCCTGTTGTTCGTCGCCCGGGAAGTGGCGGAACCCGGAGTCGCTCGGGGAAATGTCGTCCTGCGCAACGAAGCGGGTAAACGGATGGCGATTCCTGGCCTCCAAGTCGGCCTCTATCCCCGCCGGCAAATGGAGGATTACCTGGACCAAAAATTCCCCGAACTCGCCAGTTTGCCGCAAGGCGCGGATCCGCTTGCTTTCCTGCTCGGCGGGTTGCCGCAACCGGCCGCGACGACGTCCACCGATGCCAGCGGACGCTTCGAGTTCAAAGTCCCGGAGCCCGGCGAATACGTGCTGGTGGCAATTCTGGGCAACTCGGGTGGCGAAACAGGCCGGGTATGGTTGGTTGGTTTTGATTCCCGGGATTCCGTGAACTCGCTCATTGAGGTGAACGATGCGAACTCCGTTCAGCAACTCGTGCGCAGCCTCATGATCGTCGAGGGCCGCTGAACCCGCTCACCGCCGAAAAACAATCATCTCCGCGTCGATCCCGACGATCTGCTCGATCCAGCGGCGCGTGTAGCCCGGCTGGAAGATCGGCACATAGTTCGGGTAGCTCGAGTAATAGGTCTTCTTCCCCACCTTTTGCACCACGACCGGGCCCGGCACCGGAACCCAGTCGACCGACGGCGGCACCTCCGTGAAGTAGGTTTGCTGCCGGGAGCTCGTATTCCGCAGAATGACGGCGTCGGCGCCGTTACGACGTGCATTATAGAGCATACTTTCCCGCATGAACCGCCAGCCCCGGGACGCCTCGAACCGCAAGCGCCCGATCACTTTGTAAGGTCGGTCCGGAGCCTTTCCCATGATCGGAATCGGTGCATCTTTCGGCTTCGGCGGATAAATGTCCGGCGTCGAGGCGAGGTAGTAATCCGCCGTCGAAGACACCGTCATGCATCCGGCGAAAAAAACGCAAAAAATGGCTCCCAATGCGGTTGAATAAATCCGGAGCACGAACGTTAATCTAAACAGAGTCCCATGAAACTCAAACTGACACTCGCCGTGGCCGCCCTGACGCTGGCCTCCGCTGCCGCCGCGCAGGCGGGTCCGAACGTTTCGATTTCGATCGGCGCAAATGTGGGCCGTGGGGGTTACGGGTATTGCGGCCCGCGCCCGGTCTACTATTGCCCGCCGCCGGTTTACTACCAGCGCCCGGTGGTGGTCTACCGTCCGGCTCCGGTCTACTGGGGAGGTCCGCGCTACCGGAACGTGGGCTACGGAAATTGCGGGACCACGGTCTACCGGGTTCGTCCTCCCGTGCAAGTCTGGCGCTACTAGGGCGATACGGACGACACCGCGAGCACGCCCAGCAGGATCGGTATCGGCAGCGTGAAGACGATCGCCACGATCACGGCTGACCAATATTTCCGGAAGCTGAACAGGATCCATGAACCCGCCGCGGCCAGAAGGAGCCAGAGCGGGTAGGACCAAATCGCCAGCACAAACGCCCACGGTTGCCACATCTTTGTTGACCCGGGCGCATCAAAGGCCATCACCGCCAGCCCGGCCATCATCAGCCAGGGGAGGAGCGTCGCGACCTGCGCGAGCTGGAGGATGATCAAAGTGATCCACGGCCAGCGGGGATGTTTGGGCATCGGTACAGTCTGCGCCGGGCGTGGCCGACGGCAATTCTGAAATTTGCGGACAGCCCGGCTCGGACGGCGTATCAATGACGCGTGCACTCATCGCAGGAGCTCTTCCGGGCCGCGCGCGAACGGATCCCGGGCGGCGTCAATTCACCCGTGCGGGCCTTTCGCGGCGTCGGTGGCGAACCGTTTTTTGTGGAGTCGGCGGCCGGTTGCCGGCTGCGGACGGTGGATGGCCGCGAGTTGATTGACTTCGTCGGAACCTGGGGACCGGCGATCCTCGGGCATGCACCGGCTGTTGTCATTGAGGCCGTCCGCGCGGCCGCCGGGCGGGGCCTGAGTTTCGGCACTCCGCAGCCGCTCGAAGTCGACATGGCGCGCACCATTTGCCGCATGGTTCCCTCGATCGAAAAGGTCCGCATGGTCAACAGCGGGACCGAGGCGACCATGAGCTGCATCCGTCTCGCACGCGGGTTCACCGGCCGCGAAAAGATCCTGAAATTCGAAGGCTGTTACCACGGCCACGTCGATTCGCTGCTCGTGAAAGCCGGCAGTGGGGCGCTGACCCACGGCCACCCCGATAGTGCCGGCATCCCGGGAGCGCTGGCGGCCCTGACGATCACCATTCCATTCAACGACCCCGACGCGCTTGCGGCCGCGTTCCGGGCAAACCCACACGAACTCGCGGCCGTGATCCTCGAACCCGTTCCGGCCAATGCGGGCCTGTACCTTCCGGAGCCCGGTTTTCTCGACGACCTGAGACGGCTCTGCTCCGAGCACGGCACCGTCTTGATCTTCGACGAAGTGATGACCGGATTTCGCCTCGCTCCGGGCGGAGCCCAGCAAATCTACGGAATCACGCCGGACCTGACCGCACTCGGAAAAGTGATCGGTGGCGGCCTCCCCGTCGGTGCATTTGGCGGCCGGGCCGAAATCATGGACCAACTCTCGCCGGACGGCCCCGTTTACCAGGCGGGCACGCTTTCGGGAAACCCGCTGGCCCTCGCGGCCGGCCTCGCGCAACTGGCCGAACTGGAGCGCGTCGGTGGCTGGCGGCGTTTGGAGGAAATCGGCGCGCAACTCGAGTCCAACACGCGTCCGCTCGCCGCCCGACACGGGCTGACGTTCCAGCGCATCGGATCGATGTTCTGCCTCTACTTTCATCCCGGGCCGGTTCGGCGACTGTCGGATGCGATGGCATCGGACCGCGCGAAATTCGCCCGGTTTTTCCATTTCTGCCTCGACCGCGGTGTCTACTTCGCGCCCTCTCAATTTGAAGCGGGCTTTCTTTCGCTCGCCCACCAACCTGCGGACCTTGATCGCGTGGGCGAAGTCGTCGAAGAGGCGCTTTCGCGGCTTTGATCAGGCCGGGACGTCAAGTGCGAAGTCGATCGCCGGCGCCGAGTGCGTGAGCGCTCCGACCGAGATAAAGTCGACTCCGGTTTCGGCAATCGCCCGCACGGTATTCAAAGTCACGCCGCCGCTTGCTTCCAATTGAATTCCCTCCGGCCGGCTGCGCACCGCTTCGCACAGTTCGTCCAGCGACATGTTGTCGAGCAGCACGATGTCAATGCCGGGAATCTCAAAAAACTGCCGCGCCTGGTCCAACGTGTCCGCCTCGACCTCGACCCGCAAATGCGGGGCTTCACGCTTGAGCACCTCGATCTGCTCCGCAAGATCCCCGGTGCCGGCCGCCAGATGGTTGTCTTTCACCATCACCATGTCGAAGAGCCCGATCCGATGATTGGTGGCGCCGGCGGCCGCGACCGCCGCCTTTTCCAGGTGGCGAAAACCCGGAGTCGTCTTCCGCGTGTCCAGGATGACCGCTCCGGTGCCCTCGACCGCGTCGACGAAACGCCGCGTGAGCGTCGCCACGCCCGAGAGCCGCTGGATGAAATTCAAAGCCGTCCGTTCGGCTGTCAGGATGGATGCCGTCGAACCGCTGACCTCAAGCACGAAATCGCCGGCGGAGAGCCGGTTGCCATCCCAATGCCGTTGTTCGACAACGAGCCTTGGATCCACGCGCTGGAAGACTTCGGCAGCGACGGCACTCCCGGCGAGCGTGCAATCCTCGCGAGCGACGAGCCGCGCCGTTGTCCGGCTCTCCGCGGGCACAAACCATTGCGCCGTGACGTCTCCGGTTCCGATGTCCTCGGCGAGCGCGAGCGAGATGATGTCGGCTCCCGATTCCATCGGTTGCGCCCTCAGGGATAGGAAATCAACGCCTCGACCGGCACATCGCCAAGCACCCGGCGGCCATCCAGATCGGCCAACTCAATGAGAAACTGGGCGAGCACCGGCTGCGCACCGGCCTGGCGGATCAAGGCGATGGCCGCGCCGGCAGTCCCGCCGGTCGCCAGAAGATCGTCAATCAAGGCCACCGGCTCGCCGGGTTCAAATGCGTCGACATGGACCTCGATTTCCGCACTCCCGTATTCCAAATCGTACGACGCCCCGAACGTCCGGAAGGGAAGCTTTCCCTTCTTCCGGAGCGGCACAAATCCGACGCCCAGTTCGTAGGCGACCGTCGCGCCGAAGAGGAACCCGCGCGCATCGATCCCGGCGATCTTTCGAGCACCCGCCGCGCGTGCGCCTTCCACGAACAGCCCGATCACCTCGCGGAACAACTCCGGCCTTTGGAGGATCGGCGTGATGTCCCGGAAAAGGATTCCCGGTTTCGGAAAATCCGGGATGTCGCGGATGGCAGCTCGCAGCCGGGAAGGCGCTTCCATCTAGTCGCCGAAGGAAATCTCCACCGCCCGCGCGGTTTCGACCATCTGGCTGTCCGGGCTGACCTGACGCAAACGATGGACCGCATCGGAAATCGGCACGGCCAGCGTGAGGTAATTCTGATAGCTGACCATGTGGCCGAACTTGCCTTCGGCGATCAACTGCACCGCCTTGACGCCGAAACGGGTTCCGAGAATCCGGTCAAGAGTCGTCGGTGCACCGCCACGCTGCAGGTGGCCCAAAATGCAGGTCCGCACTTCCTTGTCGGTCCGCTCGGCAATTTCCCGGCCGATGATTTCACCGATGCCGCCGAGCCGGTGCTCGCCGCTGCTGGTGTGGTGGCGGTGTTGCCGGCCATCCTTTGGCGATGCGCCTTCGGCAACAACGATCATCGTGCTCTTGGCGCCTTCGCGATCACGTCGGAGAACTTCCGCAGCGACCTTCTCGTATTCGAACGGAATCTCAGGAATCAAAATCACGTCGGCACCGCCCGCCAGGCCGCCATGCAGGGCGATCCAGCCGGCATGCCGGCCCATCACCTCGAGGACCATCACGCGCTTGTGGCTCGTCGCCGTCGTGTGCAGCCGATCGAGCGCGTCCGCCACACAGGCCACCGCGGAATCAAACCCGAACGTCATCGCCGTCGCTTCCAGATCGTTGTCGATCGTCTTGGGAACACCGATAACCGGGAATCCCTCTTCATGCAGTTGGAGGGCGGTCGACAACGATCCGTCGCCACCCACCGTGATCAGCGCGTGCAGCCCGAGCGCGTTGAAGGTCTGCCGCGCCTTGTCGATGATTTCCGCCGGGATGACCGCCTTGTCGCCGGCGCCGACTTTCGCCACAAAGTGCCCTTTGTTGACCGTTCCGAGAATGGTTCCGCCGAGGTGCATGATGCCTGCGGTCGACCGACGATCCAGAAGCATGTAATCGCCGGGAGGCAGGAGCCCTTCAAAGCCATCGCGAAATCCGATCACTTCCCACCCCAGTTTGTCGGCTGCGCGGCAGGTGCCGCGAATCACCGCGTTGAGCCCGGGGCAGTCTCCACCACTCGTCAGGATGCCAATGCGTTTCTTTTCCATAATCTTAGAGAGCTTTCGAACGGGACACCGGACGGCCCTCCGCCGCCCATGCGTCGTAAAGTTGCCACCCGCGCTGCATCAACGCCGCGCCTTCGCCAAATCGATCCGGCGAGCGCAGCAGGACGACTGTGATGCGCCGCGGCGTCACAAAGCGCGTCTCGCCTTCCTTCCGAACCTCCGGGGTGCGATCCGCCGAGAGAATCAAACAGTCGCCGGCACGGCGGGTTCGTCCGGTCTTCACGCCGTCGATTCCATCCCGGCCGAGCAACTCGTTGGTGTTCCGGATCGTCACGGTGTTGTCGATCCCGCCGCGGAGGATGCGGACTTCCCGGCTCGCCTGCGAAACGTAAAACGCAAAACCGCCGGCGTCGTAGGCGTAGCGGACCAACCGGGCCATGTCGGCCGCCGTCGAATGCGGGATCGCGCCTTCTTCGTAGGCGTCAAATCCCGTCGGGTTCAGGAAAAGCGTCCGCTTCATGAACAGCGAACGCGCCAGGGCGTTCATGTGCGAAACGAAGTTGCCCGCCGGGTCGAGCTGTTCCGGGTTGGGCAGCCGGGTGCCCACGTACTCGGCCAGTGCCATCGCGGCGACATTGTCGGAGGCCAGCAACGCACAATAAATCAAATCCCTCAAACTCGCCTGATCCCCGGGTTGCAGACCCACGGGATTCACGCCACCGGCTCTTTCGACCGCGGTGGGCGAGACCGTCGCCAGGGATCCGAGATTGCCCTCACTGACCCGCGCCCAGTCCAGCACGACCATCGCCGTCGCCACCTTCGTCAGGCTGGCTACCGGCAGCTTCTCGTTCGGCTTTTCCGACCCCAGAATGTAGCCGGTCTGGTTGTCGACAATGATGAAACTTTCAGCCGCCGACGCCGTGCAAACGGCTCCCGCGAGGACCATGGCCGTCAGCGCTTTGGTGAAAACATGCATGACTCGGAAAATCGAACGGGAGACTAACGGCCCCGTCCGCGAGATCAATCCCTTTTCCCCTTCAAGGACCGTCCGGGCGATCGGGATCTTGATCAACATCACGCTCCGGCTATTTCTCGTACCAGGAAACCGAGGTTCCGGATGACGGCACCGCCCGGCTTTCCGGCGAATCGAGGACGACGCGCGGCACCGTCTGGACGTGGCCATCACAGAAAAGCACACGCGCCACGGGCGGCTTTTCGGTCTTGTCGAAAAAGACATCCTCGGGTTTCGCGCCCGGCGAATATCCGCCTACCGGAACCAGAAAGAGCACGCTTCCCGGAAAGCTGATCTCATAAATCCGGAAACTGCGCGTTCCGGCCTGCGGTTGCAGGAACGCATTCATCGCATAGTCGAAGTAAAAGACCGTCGGATCCCAGATCTTCACCGGCTTCGTCGTCGGACGAACCCAAAGCGACGGCACGCCCGGCCGCGGCCGCTCGCCCTCCGGCAGGCTTGCGAGCGGAGTTTGGGAAATGTAGGGCGGGAGGACGTTGTACCACGCGCGGGTTTGGTCGGCCGAAACCGGCGTGGCTCCCACCTCCGGGAGTTGGTTCTCGTTGTCGATCAGATAAAGGTTCAACGCGATTCCCCACTGCTGCAGGTTCCGCAACTCCGCCGACCTCAGGCCGGCCTGTCCGCTCCGGACAAAATTACTGTAGGCCACCAGCCCGAGAACGATCAATATCACGCCTCCGAGGACCCACTGCACCATCCGGAATGGCGGCAGCAGGCTTCCTCTCATCTCAATTCTCCAATGTCTGCCAGCCCGACAGCGTCGCGGCTGTGAGAGCGTCCGGCTCCCGTTTGAGATACTCGACAAAGAAATCAAATTCCGATCGCTCCGGCAACGCCTCGACCGCCGTGGTTGGGAGGTCCAGACTCCGCGCGATCAACGACGCGAAGAACCGCGACGTAGTCACCCGAACCTGATCGGAAACGGCACCATCACCCGCCGGAGCCACCGCAATGCGCAGATTGCCGACCGCACCCAGTTCTCCCAAGCGCGATCGATCGAGCGTGATGCGGAAAAGCCCGGAGGTCCATGGAAGGCTGTTGAAAACCGTGCTCGCACGCAGCGGTCCCGCCGGCCAGTCGGACCGGATTGAATCCACGGAATACGCAACGGCATCGGTTCCCGGCACGGACGCCAGCGCGCCCATGTAGATGGCCAGGATTCTCTCCGGTTCCGCGGCCGTCGGCAGTTCGCCCAGCGGGGCGTCGGCCGCCCGGATCGCGCCGGCAAATCCCTCGATCGCCGAGACGACTTGTTCATCCGCCGGTGCGGCGTTCGCGGTCATGGGCACCAGTTCGTGGCGAAGGACGGTCCAGATCCCGTTGACGCGGGCCATGTCCATGCGGGCGAGGACAAAGCCGGCATTGTTCCTGAGGATGTTCAACGAGACCGGCGGCGTCCAATCCACAAAGCCGCTGGCCTGCCAGGCCTCGCGCTCGTTCGACCCGTAGATCCGATGTGCGAGGATCGCGTCGATCCGGTTCTGTCTAAGCATGCGCAGGAACTCCTCGGGCGCCCGCTCGGTCGGCTCAAATTTCATCCACGCCAGCAGCGTGAGAGCCCCGGACGAACGGTCCCCGAGCGCCTTCAGGATCGCCGGATAATCCCGCACCGGCACGACCCCGCCGGCGTGCGGGCCGAATTGCTCGGGAAACCTCCCCGGCGCCGAAGCAGGGTCTGTTTCCCCGTAAAAATTCGCCAGCAGGTAAACCGGCAATCCACCCAAGTCCCACTCGGCTCCGGTCATCGTCCCCGGCACGGCCGGTTCACCGTCCGGCCCGAGAAAGGGCGAGAGAACCTTGCATTCGAGCGCCTTGATCGCATCCGGAGGCACGTCCGCATCCAGATTGCTGAGCATCACCGCGTCGTAGCCGGTCGCGTTGAAAAACGCGACCATGTTCCGGCTTTGGGTCACGTGCGACGCAAACGACCCGCCCAGACTGTCGCCCAGATCGATCAGGAACACTTTCGCTCCGGATTTGGCCGCCTCCTCGCGCACGCCGCGGACATACCCGGAGAGGAACTGGTAATGCTGGAGCGGCGAGATGTTTTGCAGCGACAGGGGATACACGTTTCCGCGCATGCGCCCGCTGTGCAGCAGGATCACTTCCGGTTTCGGCCCGGCGGGAGGCGAACAGGCACCCAGCAAAACCAACGCGCTCAGCGCGGCGGCGATCATCGGCTTCATCGACATCTTCTCAGTCTCCCAATAAGCCCAGACCAGCGGATTTCGTGCCACCTGCCAAATGTGACATTTTCGTCACATCGCGGACCTCATGCCGGCAAACGATTCACCCAGGTATCGCTGCCCAGGGGCGTTGACGCGCCGGACGCCGGGATCGTCATCGGCACCCCGCCGATTGTGATCGTCCCGAAGTTTTTCGAGACAAACCCGTAGGGATCGGTTCCCGGAGCATCCACGAGCCCGCCAACAATTGTGACCGCGCCGATCCGGCTGAAGTTGCCGGCCGGTTGGGAATTGAGTCCGTTCGGGCTGACTGTGTCGCCGACGCCAAAGCCGTTTGGTCCCGGCTTGCCGCCCGCCGATACGCTGCCGGCCTGCCACGTTCCTCCGACCGTCACGGCGCCGATCTGCGCCCAGGGGTTGACCCAGTTGTTGTTCAGATCGATGCCGGCCAGAATGTTCGCGTAGGAAACATTTCCGGTGACCTGCACGGACCCGATCACAGTGTTCTTGGCGATCGGCCCGAACAAAACGCGACCCGTGATCTGCGCCGAATGGGTGTCATTGCCCACGATCGACCCGCCAATGCGCACACTGCCGATCGTCGAATCCGAGCGGATCGCGCCGCTATCCCGCAGCGTGTAACTGTCGTCCACCACCGTGCCGGCCTGCAAATTCTGGCCCACCGTCACCGCACCCAGAGCCCCGGCGACGATCGCGCCCGATCGGTTCACGTTCTCGTCGACCGCATCGCCCCCGAGGATGCTGCCGGAAACGGAAACCGTCTTCACGGACCCGCCCACGAGGACCAGTCCGGTGTTCGTATGCGCCGATCCCTCGAGGTTTCCATTGATGGTGATCACGCCAGCGTTCGTCTCGGCGTAGATAAATCCGGTCGCCGCCGAGCTGCCCCCGACAATGTTTTTCACCGAGATACTGGTCAGCCCGCTGGTCGAATAGATACAGCCGCCCAATTCCCCGGCCCCGCCCCGGATGTCGCCGTTGATCACCACCGTTCCGATGGGACCCCGGTCCGTCGCAACCCGGCCACTGTAGTCCCCGTCTCCACCCTGCAGGTGCGAGCCGAGGCTCACTTTGCCAATCCCGTAACCGCCATAAATCAACGCGCTGTAAGTCCCCGTTCCGCCCGTCACGCCCTGACCGGCCGCGAAGTCCGCGAGACGCCCGTTCCATGCGATGACCGCGCCGGACCGGATGCCGTCATCTCCGGCCACTGCTCCGCCGATCGACACTTTCGTAATGTTGCCCGGCGTGATCGCCTGGCCGCCGGCTCCGTCTTCAACCTGCCCGCCGGCTTGGATCGACCCGCTGTCGTCCCCTTCGCCACCCGTGAGGCCTTGGCCGATGTTCACCGTTCCCAAGCCGCCAAGGCCTTGGATGCTGCCGCTGAACTCTCCGTCGCCGCCGGTCACGCCGCCGAGCAGCGTCAGCAGCCCGATCGTTCCCTGGCTGGAAATGGCCCCGCTGGAGTCGCCCGTGCTGCCGGTCAGATTTCCCAGCACCGTCATCGTCGTAATGACATCTTCTGCTCGAACCGAACCGCTGAACTCGCCGGTCGCGCCCTGGATCGTTCCGCGAACCAACACGGTGCCGAGCGTGTCCGCCGCGATCATGCCCGACTCGTCCCCGCTGCCGCCCTGGAGGTTTCCGCTGATCAAACCAACCGTCACCGCATTGATCCGCTCCGCCGCGGTCACGGTGCCCGAGAGTTCGCCCCCGCCGCCGGTGATCGATCCCGGATTCGCTCCGTTGCCGATCACCACCGTCCCGATATTGCCCTCCGAGCGGATCGCGCCCGAATTTTCACCTTCGCCGCCGGTCAGTGAACCGGTCACGAGAACCGATGTCAGATTTCCAAAGCTCCGCAAAAATCCCGACGAATCGCCGTCGCCGCCGGTGATCGAGCCTCCAATTGTCACCAATCCGATGTTCGCGCCGGCCTCCACGAAGCCGCTCCGGTCGCCCGTTCCACCCACGAGGCTGCCGCCGATCGTCAGGGACGAAATCCCGCCGCGGAGCGAGACGACAGCGCCGGATTCCTCGCCGCCCATCGCACCGCCCAGACTGCCGCCGATCCGCACCGGCCCCATCGCCAGCGTCGAAACAACGCGCCCGGACTGGTCCTCAGCACCCGCAATAATCGAGCCCGTAACCGTCAAGGATCCAATCCCCCGGCCGCTGAAAACCGACGCCTCGCCCAGATCGTCCGCCGTCGACCCGTCGATATTCTGACGAACGATCAACGTCGTGATCGCCCCGCTCGTCTCAATCACGCCCGAGCGGCCGTCCGTGCCACCGACCAGCGAACCTCCGATATCCACGACGCCGAGGCCCGCCTGCACACCTCCAGAAACGTCCAGAAAGCCCTCAACGTTGCCCGTCGTCTTGAAAAGGGCGATGCCGCCACGCACGAAACTGTCCCGATCGATCAGGTCAAAATCATCCGGGTCCAACGCCCCCAAACTATCCACCGTCAGCGACGCAATCCCCACCCGCGGCGTGACATTGTTCCCCGCCACCACCTTGCCGAGCCCGCCGCCGATCACCACCGCGCCCAAGTCGTTCCCGCGTGCGAAAATCCCGCCCACGTCGACCTTCCCATCACCCACCGTCGTGATCACCTTCACGCTCAACCCGGTCCCCGCAAACTGCGGGTCTGAAAGACTCACGCCCAGCAGCCGCTGATTCCCATTCGCCGGTCCCTCAAAATCCAGACCCGGAATGTCCTTCGTCACTGAGTTCTGACTGAACACGCCGTTCGTGATCGTCAGGTGAACGACATCGCCGTCCACATCCTTGAATTCAACAGTCTTTCCGCCAGTCAACAACGTCGCCGGCGCGATCCGGGGTTCCAGTATCTCGAGCATGACTCCCAAACCCTACCCCCGCCTCAGCCATTTCGCATTCCAAATCTCACATCCCACATTCCGGCGGGCCAACCACAGAGAGCACAGAGACCACGGAGGAAGAAAGGGATCAAGGATTCCGGATTCCGGCCGAAGGTTGGGAAACCATTCCGAATTTGATTCGTTCACGTCCGTGACCTCACCCTGCGCGGGCCGCGCTCGCGTATGCTCGACCCGGCAGCTGCCCCGCTGCGGTGTTCCCCGTTCCGGCTGCAAGCCGGTTAACCATCCGCCATTGCCGCGCCAGCCACCCCCAATCCTGTTCATTCTGGGAATCAATCCCCTGACGCTCACCCCTGCTCCGCATTCTTGTCCCCTTCAAATTCTGTCAATTCAGTTAATTCTGTCCAAAAATCTTCCCCGGTCTTTCCCACCATTCCGGCCAACGGCCGGCAAACGTTTCGGTTGCGCTCGGGCGCCTTGTTGCGTTGAATAGGTCGCCGACCAAGTTGCTGCGGTTGCTGGATGAATTGAATACCTCGTCCTCGCAGCGTAAGATGAAATAGCGGCCATGCGAATTCAGGAAGTCATCCGGACCATCAATCAGATGCAGGCCGACGGCGTGATTGAACGCTACGCCATCGGCGGCGCGGTGGGCGCGACTTTCTACCTGGAACCGGTTGCCACGCTCGACGTGGATATCTTCATCACGTTCAACGCCGAAGCGGGTAGGCTGCTCGTCAGCCCACAGCCGATCTTTGATTATCTCATCGCGCGTGGCGGCGTAATGGAAGGTGAACACGTCGTCATTGCCGGCTGGCCGGTGCAATTTCTCCCGCCCCATTCGCCGCTCGTCGAAGAGGCGCTGAATGAAGCTGTGACGCAGGATGTGGACGGCATTCCCGCCCGCGTTTTCTCCGCCGAACATCTCGCGGCCATTGCCTTGCAGACCGGGCGCGCCAAGGACAAGGCGCGGCTGCTGCAATTCGTGGAATCGGGAAAACTGAGCGCCGAGCGATTTCAAGCGATCATTAAGCGGCATCACTTGGTGGCGGCTTGGGACAAATTCGAGACGCAATTCCTCACGCCATGAGCCTTGATCTGGAAACAATCTTTGCCGGCAAGCGTGCGTTTCACACAAATCTGGCGGAACGGCCCATTGCCGAGAAACTGCGGATGCTCGACGCCCTGCGCGAACGCGAACTGGCCATCCGAGGCCGAACCGCCCCATCCGCTTCATTCGTTTTTCGGGAAGATCCAGCACTGTTTCGCCCCAAGCCCCAGTAAGCGCGTTTTTCGCAATCTCAACGGGATTCCGCGACCTGGTCGACTCGGGGCGGAGCAGAAGTTAGGATTCCGGCGGCCGGCTGGTTAACCACAGAGAACACGGAGAACACAGAGGAAGGAAGGGATTCAGGGGGCAGGATTCAGATTCCGGCCAAAGGCCGCCAAACCATTCCAAATTTGATTCGTTCACTCCCGTGACCTCACCCTTCGGGCCACGCTCGCGCATGCTCGACCCGGCCGCTGCCCCGCAGCCGTGTTCAAATTTCGAATTCCCCATTCGTTCCGGTTGCGCTCGGCCACCTTCTTGCGTTAGATAGGCCGTCGACCTGAGATGGCACCAGCTTCCTCTACGCCCGCCATGCTTTCCCCATGACTCCCGACCTCTGGATCCTTGCCACGGTCTTCATCTTCGTGATGAGTTTCATCGGCCAACTGATTCACCGCACTCGTCGCCCGTGGCGTGTTCCGCTTGTAGCCGCAAGCGGATTTGCCGTCTGCGGGTTGACACAAGTCGTCTGGCCGCGCGTCCTAGCCTCCATTACAGAAAGCACACAGCGGGCGATCAATCGATAAGATGGCTACCGCCCGTTTCGTGTTGGCCGCGGGCAACTTGCTGCGTCAGTTCCTGAACCTCGATCCCGAAGATCGGGTCAATGACCTCCAAACTTTCTGCTCCGGTTCAAGAACATCAGCAGCACACCAATATTGATGTAGACACGCGATGGAATTCACCATACAGTTTTATGAGACTCACGGGGGTGATTGTCCGGTTAAGGAATTTCTCGAAGAACTGAAAAAAACCGACCCGGACGACCACGCGGCCGTTCTCGCAGGGGTCGCCAAACTGCGGAACCGCCAATACCACCGGGATCCTCTCTCGAAGGCCATCGGTGACGAACTGTTTGAGCTCCGGCACGTCGGGAAGCTCAACACCCGAATCCTTTGGTTTTTCATGAAAGGCCGCCGGATCATCGCGGTGCACTCCATTCGAAACAAAGGCTGGAACATCCCATCTCAAGACCGCAAAACCGCTCTCAAACGTCGGGCCGACTGGCTCGCAAGAAACAGCCCATGAAAACCAACTTCGACTCCTACCTCGACGAGCAACTCCGCGATCCCGAGTTTGCCGACCGCTTTGCCCGTGCCGGCGAAGCTTGGGATATCGCCCTGCAAATTGCCGCCGCCCGCAAACAAGCCGGCCTCAGCCAGCGCGAGCTCGCCGAGCGGGTCGGCACCACCCAGCAGCAGATCAGCCGGCTGGAATCTCCCAACTACGAAGGCCATTCGCTCAGCATGCTCCGCCGCGTCGCCCAAGCCCTCGACGCCCGTATCCGCTTCTCGTTCGAACCCATCGTCACGCTCCGCGTCGCGGAGGAGGCTCCGGTCTACGGAACGAAAAAGTCAGTCCGACCGCGCCTGAAACGAGGCACCAAAGACAAACCCGCCTGACTTCATTCTTCCGCTTTAATTCCTCCTTCCAAATTTCGAATTCCACATTCCGGCCGAAGGCCGGTCAACCATTCGCCATCATTCCTCCGCCATCCGCTATTGCCGCGCCAGCGGCCCCCAATCCTGTAAATTGATTCGCTGACGCTCACCCCTGCGGGGCTGCCATTCCGGCAGTCTTTCTCCGCTGCGCTGCGATTCTGTCTAAAATCTTCCCGAGGTAAGGAAAGTCTTCGAGGATCTCCGCTTGGGACATTCCGGAAGCCAGATACTCCAGCACATCGTAGACCGTAATGCGAAGTCCCCGGATGCAGGGTTTCCCCCCCCCGCTTGCCAGGTTCAATCGTGATCCGATCCCGGTAGTTCATGGAGAATGACGTTAGCCGTTTGCCGCAGATGCAGGTCGTCGAACCTCCTTTGCCGCTGCGGCGTGAGACTGCTCTTTGACGAGAATCTCTCGCCAAGACTGCCGGAAGCGCTCGCACCGCGGGAGGTTTTGCGCGACTGCGGCCAGTCCATAAACACAAAGTCCGCAGGCGACTCACGGCCACGATCCGCCCCGCTTCGGAATTGGTCGCCGCTTGATCGCCCTCCGGCCCTACAGATTCCGCTTCCACGTCGACGGCTCGCGACTTTGGTGGAAAACGGAAATGACGAGGATTTCGTCAGGGGAGTCTCTCGTATAGATCACGGCATAGGGGAAACGACGAAGGCTGCAACGCCGGTAGTGGTCGGACAGCCTGCCCCAAGCATCGGGAAACTGGAGAATTCGGCAAATGGCCGCATCCAGTTCCTCCACAAACTCCCTCCCAAGACCCGGGACTTTTCCCTCGTAGTATTCCGCGGCTTCAGCAATCTCCGCAAGGGCCGGAGATAAAAGCCGCCAATTCATTTTGAATACCGTTTGCGAAGCTCCGCCATCGCCTTTGGCCCGTCCACAGTGGTGATTTCTCCGGCTCGGAAGGCCCGCATCCGCTCATCGGCTTCCCGAATCCATGCCTCCCGCACCGCGGAAGGACACGGGGAAAGGCTCTCCATCAAACGCTCAACCAAGACCGCCCTCTCCGCGACCGGAAGCAAAAGCGCTTCCTTTTCAAGAATTGCCGCATCCATCCGGGCAAATTACCCCGCCTCAACACACCGGTCAATCCAACACCCCCAAGCCCGTTCACCCTGTCAATCGATCCGCTGACGCTCACCCCTGCTCCGCTTTCTTGTCCCCCTCAAATTCTGTCAATTCAGTAAATTGATCCGGCGATGCCTCACCCCTGCGGGGCTGCCAGTCCGGCAGTCTTTCTCCGCTGCGCTTCGATTCTGTCTAAAAAATCCCCAGGCCCCCGAACGTAGGACAGAGATTGACCGCGCCATTTGGACAATAGAATCGTCCCGCGTTTCGACTTGTTCCTCTACAACTTCATCATGCCGCGGCAGTCGGGATATCTTCGGCAGCCCCAGAACTTGTCTCCAGCATTCCGGCCCTTCTTCGCTGTCCGGATAACCATCTCGCCGCCGCATCTTGGACACTGCTTCGGCGGATCGAACAACGCCTGCCGCACCTCCTCGTCCTTGAGAGAGTCCTTGATCCATTCCACCAGTCGTTCGCGATCGACGAGGGCGATTCCGTGCTTTCCCGCCAGAGCGTAGGCTTCGCCCGTAAAGGCCATCGCGACCACATAACCGAATGGGATCTGCTCGTGAACCATCGTTCCGAGCAGTTCGCGAACGGTTTGCACGCCGCATTTCCAGTTCTTCCATTGTTTACACTGCACTGCGCAACGGTTGCCATCCACCTCGGCAATCAGGTCCACGCCGCCATCCGCCTTTCCGCCGCCCAGCTGTTCGACTCTGCATCCTCCCGCCCGGAAGAGCGCACCTGTGAGTCGCTCAAACTGGTGCCAATCCAATTCGCTCAATGCGGAACCGACGTCCGGCAAAACGGGTGCCAATGGTTCGTCCCAATCAATTGGGCCCGGTGAGGAACTCCGCTTCGGACTGAGGGATGTCGTTTTCACCGGCGAAACCGATTGAACAACTGGATCGTCGGGCATCTTGGACTCATGGCGGACGAGTATCACGAACAGCCAGATCGCTCCCACGGCCAAGCCCGCGAGCGCCAGCCCCCAGATCGCCACCCCGACCATCGTTCCAAGCGCATCCTGCACCGGGATGCCCGTCTGCAAGGCAACAACCATGCAAAAAAGAACCACCAACGCCCCTACGGCCCGAACAATCCCCTCCCAATCTCGTCCGCGGCGCCGTGGCATCCCGTCGTTTTACCGAATACCCGGCCAAAAGGTCATCTTCGGAATCTTGGCTTGGAGATCTGGGTCAAAAAATCGAGCATTCCTGCTCCGCAAGGAAACGGTTGTTCTCGCCGCAAGCCCCTCACGACATAGCCGATAGTCCATAGACTTATAGTCCATGGTCAGGCGGAGTGTCGGTCATGCCGACACGACACCGAACGCTGGCCGCATTTGGCCTAAACGTCCGAAAACGACGCGAAGCTCAAGCGCTCACCCAGGAGAAACTCGCGGAAAAGTCGAGTCTCGACACCACATACATCAGCGGAATTGAGCGAGGGATTAGGAATCCGTCGCTTCTGAGTATCCTCCGCCTTGCCGCGGCGCTGGAAGTCCCAATCTCCGAACTCTGCGAGGGCATCGACGCGTGAAAAAGCCCCTCCGGAAGAAACGGATCAAACTTGGAGAGGAGCCAGCGGAGTATCGCGCCGCGAACGATGGCTCAGATCGGAAATTTAAGTTCATCGATTTATTCTGCGGCATCGGCGGATTTCATCTTGCGTTCAGAAGTGCCGGCGGAGAATGCGTCTTTTCATCGGACTGGGACAGATTCAGCCAACTCACCTATGAGGCGAATTTTGGCAAAAAACCCTTGGGAGACATCCACTCGATAGCTGTTGCCGACATTCCGAAACACGACATTCTTTGCGCCGGTTTTCCCTGTCAGCCCTTCAGCATTGCAGGTGTTTCCAAGAAAAACAGTCTCGGCCGGAAGCACGGCTTTGAGGATGAAAAGCAAGGGAACCTGTTTTTCTCGATTGCAGACATCATCAGCGTCCATCAGCCGGAAGCCTTTGTTCTTGAGAATGTTAAAAACCTCAAGAGCCACGACCGGGGGAACACATACCGGCACATAATGGACATTTTGCAGAACAAGCTCGGCTACTGGGTTCCACCTCCTCAGATTATTGATGCCATCGGTTTTGTCCCGCAACACCGTGAGCGAATCTTTATAGTCGGTTTTAGAGAGCAACGGCCGTTTGAATGGCCGAGAATTCCCAAGCAAGGCCCAAGGCTCGAGAGCATTCTGGAGCAGAATCCTGATCAAAAATACACCCTGACTGATCATCTCTGGAACTACCTCAAAAATTATGCGGCGAAGCACAAGGCGGCTGGAAACGGATTCGGCTACGGACTAGTTACTGGCAAGGACACTACGCGCACGCTGAGCGCCCGATACTACAAGGATGGCTCCGAGATCTTGGTTTCCCAAGGAGCACATAAGAACCCCAGACGACTTACCCCCCGCGAATGTGCGCGGTTGATGGGCTATCCTGATGATTTCGTCATTCCCGTCTCGGACACGCAAGCCTACCGGCAGTTTGGGAACTCGGTTGTCATTCCGGTCGTTGAGAAAATCGCGCAGTCCGTCTGTGCGACGCTGCGGCGTCCAATGGGTGAGGCACCCGACTTTGTTCTCACGGCAGCTGAGGAACCGGAGCCACTTTCAAAGTTCTCCACCCGCAAAGCAGGCAATTGCCCGAAACCTAAACGCGCGAAGCGCACACCGCCAAAGAAATGAATGCTGACTTGCTACTTCAATTCTTAAGTGATCCGGCTTGGGACGCTCCCTTCTTCAAGCGGCTCGCACATAACGACACCGGGCAGGCGATCGGCCACCAAGGCGGCGTTGTTGTCCCGAGAGACCTTCGAGCCTACTTTCCCGCACTCGACGAGGGTCTCGCTTCCGCAATCGCTCCAACGGTCGACCGCTATCTGATCGTGGACATGTTTGTTCCGGGTCAGCAGGTTGGGAGTGATATGGTGCGGTACCAGTTTCAAACTTGGGGCGGCACGCGCAGCGCCGAAAGTCGATTGACAGACAACCTCGGCCCTATCCGTAACAGAGCGCAGAGGGGCGACTTATTCATCATGCAGCGCAGTCGCGACCGGCTGGACTCATTCCGCTTGGTGCTCGTGCGCCAGACGGATCGAGCATTTGCGCGAATCAATGCGCTTACGCAAGGCAGGCGATGGGGTTCGCTGTTTGTCTCACGCCCACCAATATCGCAGGAGGAACTCGTTGTTGCCCGCACCGAGATGCTCAGGGATACCGAGCGTCCGTTTGTTGCTGTGCGCGAAAATGTGCCGCGCGTGGCGACGAGTCGGCAGGCGATCGCGCGCGATACTGCTTTCCGCGAAACGCTACTAACGCAGTACCGTCGACGCTGCGCTGTAAGCGGCATTGCGCTCGCGACCCACTCGCTCGCAGAAGCAGAGGCAGCACACGTTATTCCCATCGGTCGCGGCGGTGCGGATGAGCCCCGCAATGGTTTAACGCTGACGAGAACGCTGCATTGGGCATTTGACCGCGGGCTATTTGGAGTCGGTGACGACCGTCGCGTCCTTGTGCCTACCCCCGTTCGCACGATGCCCGAAAACTCGTGGCTGGTACAATTTCATGACAGGCCGATTGTGGAAGCACTCATGCCCTCACTGCAGACGGCCCGCGAAGCTTTCGCTTGGCATCGCTCGAATCTGCTCGCGCAGTGGTCCTGAATTCCCTCGGCTGCGGTTTCATCCGGTACGCAGGATCTCGAGAGCGCTGATGGCTGACATTTTCGTCAAGGTGAAGCGAAGCGAAGTCATGTCTCGAATTCGCGGGCGTGGAAACCGCAATACCGAACTGCGGATGATCGAGGTATTTCGCGATCTCGGCATCATTGGCTGGCGAAGGAAGCAGACGCTGAAGATCCCGGCGGCGATGAGGATCGGAAAGCGTGGCACCGGCGTGATTCGTCCCGATTTTCTCTTCCGCCGCGAATGCATTGTGGTGTTCGTAGACGGAGAGTTCTGGCACGGGCATCCGACCCGAGCGAAGATTCCGGCGACCCGGCATGAGTGGTGGAAAGCAAAGATCGAGGGGAACAAGAAGAGGGATCGGTTGCAGAAGCGTGTGCTGCGAGCAAACGGTTGGACGGTCGTTCGCATCTGGCAGCATGAACTGACGAAGAAGCATCTCCACAAGGCCCTCGGGAAGTTGCGGCGTGTGGGGTTGCTTCGCTCTTGAAGAAGGCAGGCGCAGCCGCAAATGTGTGGCTCACCGGGCTTGCTGGAATGCGCTTGATTGACCGAAGGCGATGATTTTGGCTTGTCAGCGGATCACTTAAACTGCCGTGCAAAGATCAGCGTATGGACGGTTCTGGAGATGGCGATGGTTCGTCAGGAGATGGGCATTGTTTTCGGCCGTGTTGGCTGTTGTGAGTTTGGTTTCGACAGCGAACGCGAGGCTGGGGGAGACCGAGTCCGAATGCAATCAACGTTACGGCACCCCGAAGCGAGCAGCCGAAATCATTCCGGGCTGCCCAACGAACGTTTACAGCTACCGGGGATATCGGATTCAAATTGCATTCCTTGGCTTCAACGGACCAGCTCTCAAGATCATCTTTCAAAAGACACCGGGGCCTTTCCTAAAAGACGATGAAATCGAAGCGATGCTTCGGGCCAATGTTCCCGACGGGATGAAGTGGAGAGTTCGGGAATCGGAGGTTTCCCGGAACGCGGACCCGGTTTCCCGAATTGGAGCGGCGTTCGTTTTGAGCAGCATGGGGGCGCGGGGATGGATCAGAGACGATGGTGCCACCGCGGAATTGGGGCTGAACAAAGCGGATCTGACTCTGGCATTGCCAGCTGCGGCAACGCTGGAGCAGCGGGCGAACAATGAGGCCGAGGCAAAGCGGAAGGCCGCGATCCCCGAGTTTTGAAGCGGCCGCGTCCCGTCTGTCGAAACAAATGGCCGGACGCAGGCGTGGGGGGGGAATTCCGGTTAATGAAAGTAGATTCGCGGATCCGTTGAGTAGTTGGAATCGCCCTTCGAGACCGTGCCATGACGGCGCGTTCAGCCACATGGTGTCCGCGGTTCTTGACGCTGCAGCCGGCCAGGGTGCTCCGCAGAAATCAGCGTCTTCCGGACGTTCCAAGGCAACCGTCTGCGCGAAGTGCGGGACTGAGCTCTCCACCAAAGAGGTCAATTACTGCCGGTTCAACTTCGCCAAGCTGGGCCGACGATACCTCTGCCGCAAGTGCCAATAGGTCGCCGCCCTTCGGGCGGAATGCGGAATTCGAAATTTAGAATTCTGAAGGGTTTGCCGACCTGCGGCCGGAATCCTGATTCCTGGATTCCGAATCCGTTTTTTCCGTGTCCTCCGTGCCTCTGCGTTCAGAGGCGACATTCCGGTTGGCGTTGGAGGGCTGAGAAGTGTATATCCTGTATCAACATGGTGGCAAAAATTTTCAAATCCGGGAATTCTCTGGCCCTCCGTTTGCCGAAGGAATTGGGGGCGAGTGTGGGGGAGGTTCGATTGGAAGCAGTAGGAGATCGGTGGATCGTCTCGCCCATCAAGGGGGCGGAGTGGCCACGGGGGTTTTTTCGCCGAATCCGGCTCGATGAGGATTCCCCGCTCCGGCGTCCACCACAAGGAAGGCACCGGGATATTCGGCTGTGACCCACCTTTTGGACACGGATACCTGTATCCACCTCCTGAGGGGAACGCCGTCGGTGGTCGTGGGGGCGGAGCGCCACAGTCCGGCGGATCTGGCTGTATCGGCCATCACGCAATTTGAACTGTTGTATGGCGTCGAGCGGTGTCCGCCGACGTGGAGGAAGCGCGAGGGGGCGAAGGTGCGCCTGCTCCTTGAGAACCTGAGCGTTCTTCCCTTCACCTCCGAGATGGCGGCATGTGCGGCGAAGGTCCGCATGGCGCTGGAAAGCGCAGGGCGTGGCATCGGCCCGATGGACCTTCTGATTGCCGCGACGGCCATGGAGGCGGGCTTGCTCCTCGTGACAAACAATCTCCGGGAATTCGAAAGAGTGCCGGGGTTGAAGTGTCTGGCCTGGTGTCAGGCAGGATGACGAACCAGGCGGCGGAGTTTGCCGGCCTGCGGCCGGAATTCGGAATGGTTTGCCCGGCTGCAGCCAGAATCCGGACTCCTGAATCCGGAATCCTTACTCCCTTTCTCCCTCCGAGTTTTCTGTGTCCTCTGTGGTTTGCCGCCCTTCGGGCGGAATGCGGAATGGTTTGCCCGCCTGCGGCCGGCGTGGTAATACGGTATGCAGTGTGAGGACTACCATCATACTGGATGATGAGTTGGGGGAGCGTTTGCGAGCGCAAGCCCGGCGGGAAGGCAAGAGCTTCAGTGCTTTTCTGGCTGATGCGGGACGCCGGGCGTTGGAGGCCGGGACCGGGAGCAAAGACGCGCCGTTTGAGCTGGTCACGTTCCGGGGGACCGGTCCGGTGGATGGGGTTGACTTGGACAAAACAGGCGAGCTTCTCGCTGCGGAGGATGCACGGGTTTACGGAGTGGACGGCCGGTGAAGCTGTGCGACGTCAACGTCCTGGTGTATGCGCACCGGGAAGACGCCGAGCACCATGCGGATTACGCGGCTTTCGTGCGGAGAATGGCGACAGGAGATTCGGCGTTCGGCATTTCAGAGGCGGTGCTGAGCGGATTCGTGCGCGTTGTCACGAGTCCACGGGTCTTTAAACAACCCACGCCGACATCGGTGGCCTTGGATTTCTGTGCCGCGTTGCGAGCCTGCCCCCAGGCGGTGTTGTTGAGACCCGGAGACCGAAACTGGATGATCTTCCAGGATCTGTGCCGGTCGACCTCGGCATCAGGCAAATTGGTCGCGGATGCCTGGCACGCGGCGCTTGCCATCGAGCACGGATGCCATTGGATTTCGACCGATGCGGATTTTTCCCGCTTCGCGCCCCTGAACTGGTCCCATCCTCTGGCCGCGAACCTCGGCTGAAGCCGGCGGCCGCGCAGCGCGCGGCAATGGCGGAGGAATGATGGCGAATGGTTAACCGGCCGTTGGCCGGAATTCGGAATTCGAAAATGTGGAACACGGCGGCGGGGCAGCGGCCGGGTCGAGCATGCGCGAGCGTGGCCCGCAGGGTGAGGTCACGGGAGTGAACGAATCAAATTCGGAATGGTTTGCCTGCCTCAGGCCGGAATCCTAAATCCCGAATCCTTAATCCCTTCTTCCTTCGTGTCCTTCGTGGACTTCGTGTTTCGAACTCAGCGGCCGCTTAGTTGGCTGCGGCGGTCGGGGCTGTTGGGGCGGCCGGCGTGGCCGGGCGGTCCATGCGGAGGAGTTCAGTGACGGTGACGAACTGGAAGCCTTTTTCTTTGAGTCCGTCGATCGTGCCGGGCATGGCGTCGACGGTGCTGGCGTGGATGTCGTGGGCGAGGACGATGCCGCCGGGCTTGGTATTGGCCAAAATGTGGTCGCGGACGTGGGCGGCTTTGCGGATTTTCCAATCCAGCGGGTCGACCGACCAGAGGATGACTTTTTGACCGAATTCCTCACTGAGGCGTTGGTTGAGGCGGGCGTTGGTGGCGCCGTAGGGCGGGCGCATGATGGTCGGCTGCGGGGCGCCGGCGGCGACAATGGCGGCGTCGGTCTGTTTGATTTCGCGTTCGACGGCGGCGGCACCGAGTTTCGTGAGCGAAGGATGGCTCCAGGTGTGGTTGGCGACTTCGTGGCCTTCGTCGACCATGCGGCGGACGATCTCGGGGTATTCGGCGACATTTTTCCCGATGACAAAGAACGTGGCCTTCACGCCCTTTTCCTTAAGAATGTCGAGGAGGCGGTCGGTCTGCCCGGGTTTCGGTCCGTCGTCAAAGGTCAGCGCGATGAACGGACCGCCGGCATTGACCGAGTTGTACGAGTGTTTCATCGGCGCGGCGGGCGCGGGCTGCGCGGGCGTGGAATCGCCGGACGCCGGCGCGACGGGCGCCGCCAGGTCGTCGGGGACCCCGATCACTTGGGGGCTGCCGGAGGTTTCGGTGTGGGCGGACTGGCAGGCCACACCGAGGAAAAGGGCGGCGGCCACGGAGAAAATCCAAAAGCGGGATTTCATGCAAAAGGGCACTCGATGAGCGCACCTATCGCATAAAACGTTCCAAAATCACACCAAGTTTTTCGACGGTCGCCGCCGGCCAGAGTTCCTTGGGGGTTACCAGGGCACTGTCGAGGGCCCGGTGTTCGGGCCAATCGGGTTCGGCCGGGATCGTCGGAATGACCCGGGCGAGGATGTCTTTGGCGGTCGCGACGTTGGCGTGCAGGTGGCCGATCACGGCGTCGGCGGTCACGGGTTCCTCGTCGGTTTTCCAGCAGTCGTAGTCGGTGATCATCGCGAGCGTGGCCAGCGCGATCTCGGCCTCGCGGGCGAGCTTGGCCTCCGGGAGGTTGGTCATCCCGATGATGTCAAAGCCAAGCTGCCGATTCGCATTCGACTCGGCCCGCGTGGAAAAAGCCGGGCCATCCATGCAAACATACGTGCCGCCATTGTGGAACCGCCGTCCGCTTTCCGCGCACGCGGCCGCGAGCAATCCACGGAGACCGGAGCTGATCGGATCCGCAAAGGCCGGGTGCGCGACGATTCCGTTTCCGAAGAACGTGTGGAATTCCCGCCGGCTCGTCCGGTCAAAAAACTGGTCGGGCAGGACAATGTCGCGCGGACGGTATTGTTCCTGCAGGCTGCCGACGGCGGTGACGGCGATGATCCAGCGCACGCCGAGCGACCGCAGGGCCCAGATGTTCGCCCGGTGGTTGATCTCATGCGGCGCGATCCGGTGACCGCGGCCGTGGCGCGGCAGAAAGAAAACCTCCCGACCGTGGAAAACCCCGCCCATGAGAACGTCGGACGGCGCCCCGAACGGCGTCTCGACCGTGACCTCCCGGACGTTCTCGATGCCCTCGATCTGATACAACCCGCTGCCGCCGATGATTCCGATGGGTGCGCTCATTTGCGGGAACGGGCGGGTCGGCTCTGGATTTCGCTGCCCTCGCCGCCGAGGTCGGTCTTGGCGAGCAACGCCAGGAACTCGCGGAGGGCGGGCGTGCCGGCCGAGGATTTCTTGATCAGCGTGCCGAGCGGCCGCCACATGTCGGACTCGGTGAGTTCGAGCACGGCGAGTTGACCGGTCTCGGACTCGGATCGCACGGACGTCCGCGGAACAATCGAAATCGCACTCTCGATCTCGACCGCGCGCTTGACGGTTTCGATGTTGTCGAATTCAAAGGCCACGCGCACGCGCGCGCCCGCCTGACGAAGCTGGCGGTCGACCTCGCGCCGCGTCGGCAGATCCGGCTCGAATGCAATGAACTTCTCGCCGTTCAAATCCGAGAGCGCCACCTTCCGGCGGGACGCCAGCGGATGGTTCGGCGCGCAGATCGCGACCAGACGGTCGCGCCAGAAAACCGAGGCCGTGATCCCCCGGCGCGAGGCCGGGTAGGCCACCAGCCCGACGTCCGCGCGGTTTTCCTGCACGGCCGCATAAACCTGCGCCGACCGGCGGTAGTCGACCTTCACGTCGACCATTGGAAACTCGCGCCGGAACCGCTTCAGGTAGGGCGGCAACTCGTGGAGACCGATCGAGAAAATCGTGGCGATCCGCAGCTCGCCCGAGACCACCTCCTGCATCTTCTGCATCCGCTGCCCGAGCTCGTCGAACGCGCCGACGATCTCCCGGCTGGACGCAAGAAACGCCTGGCCTTCCGGCGTGAGGCAAAATGCCCGCCGGCCGCGATCAATGAGCCGCACATGAAATTGATCCTCGATCGACCGGACCTGCTGGCTCACCGCACTCTGCGTGATGCCATTGCGCTCGGCGGCTTTGGAAAAGCTTTCCGTGTCCGCCAAATCGCAGAAGACTTTGAATGTTTGAATTTGCATTCGGGACCTCCCGGATAAGATAATCTAATACCTTTCCGAAAAGCCATACCAGTTTTTCTAATGAGTCAAATCGAAAATCGTCTCGCCGCCGTCCAGGACCGCATCGCCGCAGCGGCCGAACGCGCGTCTCGCGATCCCGCGTCCATCCGTCTCGTTGCCGTCTCCAAAACGCATCCGGCCGAGTCCGTTCGCGAAGCGTGGGACGCCGGCCAGCGGGTTTTCGGCGAAAGCCGCGTCCAGGAAGCGCTGCCGAAAATCCCGCTCCTGCCATCCGCGCTCGAGTGGCATTTCATCGGCCATCTTCAGACCAACAAGATTCGGAAGGCCCTGCCGCATTTCACGATGTTTCACGGGATCGACAACAGCGATCTCGCGCGGCAGATCGACCGGATTGCCGCCGAGTTGGGCTTGTTCCCAAAGGTTTTGCTGGAGGTGAATGTCTCGGGCGAGGGCTCGAAGTTCGGGTTCAATCCCGACTTTCTGCGCACCGAGATCGACGCGTTGCTGGCGCTTCCGCGCGTGCAGGTTTGCGGGCTGATGACCATGGCCCCGCTCGTCGACGAACCGGAAAAGGCGCGGCCGTTTTTTGCCGCGCTGCGCGAGCTCCGCGACGACCTTCAGACGCGCACCGGCGTCCCGCTGCCCGAACTCTCAATGGGCATGAGCGGCGACTTTGAAGCCGGCATCGCCGAGGGCGCCACGCTTGTCCGCGTCGGCAGCGCGATCTTCGGTGACCGACCGAAAAATCCCTGACCTGGAGCAAGGAAAACAATTCCACACTTGCCAAGATCAGCGAAACATTAGAAAAGCTAATATCACCATGAAACGCCACGACGACCGCTTCTTCTCCGGTCTCCGGTCTCCCATTTCCGCCGTCCTATGAGCCTGTCCCTCGAAGAATTTGCCGCAGCCACCTACGAAGAATGGCGTCAAGCCGCCGAAGAGTCGCTCAAAGGCGCGCCCTTCGACAAAAAGCTGATCACGCCCACGCCCGAGGGCATCCGCCTCCAGCCGATCTACCGCAAGGAAGACCTCGCGGCTCTGGAACTTCCGGAAGCCTGGCCGGGTCTCGCGCCGTTCACGCGCGGAAGCCGCGCGGCGGGGTTCAAGCGCGAACCGTGGTTCGTCGCGCAGGAACTTCCTTACGGCTGCGCCGAGAAGTTCAATACCGCCCTCAAGAGCGATCTTATGCGCGGGCAGAATGCCACGCCCATCCTGCCCGACACCGCCACCCGCCGCGGCCAGGATCCCGATGCGGCGACCGTCGGCGATGTCGGCCAGTGCGGACTGTCGCTCGCCACGCGCGAGGATGCCGCCAAGGCGCTGGATGGCATTGATTTGACGGCGGCACCGGTCCTCGCGTTTGCCGGAGCGAGCGCGCTGCCGATCGCGGGTCTGCTCGCTTCGGTCGCCGGTGAAAGCGGCCTGGCTGGTGCGGTGCTTGCCGATCCGCTCACCGAATGGGCGCGGGACGGCCAACTGCCGCTCCCGCTCGAAGCGGCCTACGCGGAACTCACGGCTTTGACCCGTTGGGGCATTGCGAAGAAAGTTCGCACGGTTGGCATCCAGGCGAGCCTTTGGGGCGACGCCGGCGGGACCGCCGTCGAGGAACTCGCCTTCGGCATCGCCGCCGGGGCCGAGTACTTGCGGGTGCTGGGTCAGGCCGGAATTGACGCCAACGCCGCGGCTCCGCAATTCGTCATGTCCCTTTCGCTCGGGTCGAATTTTTTCATGCAGATCGCGAAGTTGCGGGCGGCCCGCCTGCTCTGGGCGAAAGTCCTCGAGGCATTCGGCGCCCAGCCGGTCCCCCTCTTCATTCACGCGCGGACGAGCGTCTTCAACAAATCATCGCTCGACCCGCACACCAACATGCTCCGCGCGACCTCCGAGGCATTCGCGGCGGCCGTCGGTGGAGCCGACAGCCTGCACATCGCGCCATTTGACGAAACCATCCGCCAGCCGGACGAATTCTCGCGCCGCATCGCGCGGAACGTCCATGTGATCCTCGCGGAGGAATGCAATTTCTCCGACGTGGCCGACGCGGCCGGCGGCTCGTGGTTCGTCGAGTCGCTGACCCTCGAACTCGCCAAAAAGGCATGGGCGCTCTTCCAGGATGTCGAGAAAGCCGGCGGCCTCGCGAAGGCGATCGAGGCCGGAATGCCGCAGCAGGCGGTCGCCAAGAGCGCGGCCGCCCGACTCGATGCCGTGGCCAAGCGCCGCGAGCCGATGATCGGCGTGAACCTCTTCCCGAATCCTTCCGAGAAGCCGCTCGATCCCTGCGAGGGGAACGCGGAGAAAATGCACGCCGAACGCGGCAAGCGCATCGCCGGAGCCCGCAAGGGTCTCGCGAAAGTCGATGCCACCGTGGAAGCCGTCGCGGCCGCGTTTGCATCCGGGGCGACCCTCGGCGAAATCTCGGCCGCGCTCCCGCGCACCGGCGCTCCGGCGGCCAAGGTCAACGCCCTTTCGTTCACCCGTGCGGCCGCCGGTTATGAGGGTCTCCGCGCTGCAGCCCGCCAGGCCCCGCCGAAAGTCTGGCTCGCGAAGTTCGGCCCGCCGAAACAAAGCAAAGCCCGTGCGGATTTCTCGTCCGGGTTCTTCGCGGCCGGCGGTTATGACGTGAAGCAGGGAGCCGCAGGCGCCAAGACGACAGAGGACGCACTCAGCCAGGCCGTTGCCGCCGCCGCGCCGGTGGTGGTTGTATGTTCGTCGGACGACACGTATCCGGAAATCGTCCCGGCATTCGTCCCGGCTTTGAAAGAAAAATTGCCCGGCGTGAAAGTGATCCTCGCCGGTTATCCACCCGACCAGATCGAGGCCCACAAGGCGTCCGGCGTCGACGACTTCATCCATATCAAAGTCGATTGCCTCGCCTTCCTCAAAAATCTCCACAGCGAACTCGGACTCTGATGAAAAACCCCGACTTTACCCAAATCGCCTTCGACCCCGCGCCGGCCAGCTCGGCCGCCGATTGGCAGAGCGCCTTCCAGGCCGAAACCGGTCAGAAACCCGAAGCCGCCACCTGGACCACCAACGAAGGCATCGCGGTCAAACCGGCCTACGGTCCGGCGGACCTCGCCGATTGCAAACACCTCGATTACACCGCGGGCGTTGCCCCGTTCCTCCGCGGACCTTACGCCACGATGTATGTGCATCGGCCATGGACGGTTCGGCAGTATGCCGGCTTTTCGACCGCCGAGGAATCCAACGCGTTTTACAAGAGAAACATCGCCGCCGGCCAGCAGGGGCTATCAGTCGCCTTTGACCTTGCGACCCACCGCGGCTACGACTCCGACCATCCGCGTGTGGTCGGTGATGTCGGCAAAGCCGGCGTCGCGATCGATTCGATCCTCGACATGAAAATCCTGTTCGATGCGATCCCGCTCGACCGGATCAGCGTGTCGATGACGATGAACGGCGCGGTCCTCCCGGTGCTGGCGTTTTACATCGTCACCGCACTCGAGCAGGGCGCGACCCTCGACCAGCTTTCCGGCACCATCCAGAACGACATCCTGAAGGAATTCATGGTGCGGAATACTTATATTTACCCGCCCGAACCTTCGATGCGCATCATCGCGGACATCTTCGAGTTCACGTCCCAGAAGATGCCTAAGTTCAACTCGATCTCGATTTCCGGCTATCACATGCAGGAAGCCGGTGCCACGGCCGACCTCGAGATGGGCTACACGCTCGCCGACGGATTGGAATATCTGCGCACCGGAACGGCCGCCGGGCTCGACATCGACGCCTTTGCGCCGCGCCTTTCGTTCTTCTGGGCCCAGGGCAAAAACTTCTTCATGGAAGTCGCCAAGATGCGCGCCGCCCGCGTGCTCTGGGCGAAGATCGTCAAAGGGTTCAATCCGAAGAACCCGAAATCCATGGCGCTGCGCACGCACTCGCAGACGTCCGGATGGTCGCTCACCGAACAGGACCCGTTCAACAACGTGACCCGCACGTGCATCGAAGCGATGGCTGCCGCGATGGGCCACACGCAGAGTCTGCACACCAACTCGCTCGACGAGGCGATCGCGCTGCCGACCGACTTCTCCGCCCGCATTGCCCGGAACACGCAGCTCTTCCTGCAAAACGAAACCGGCATCTGCGCGGTCGTCGACCCGTGGGGCGGCAGCTACTACGTGGAAGCGTTGACCAAGGAATTGATGGAACTCGGCTGGGCCCACATCCAGGAAGTCGAAGCCCTCGGCGGCATGTCCAAGGCGATTGAAACCGGTCTGCCGAAAATGCGCATCGAAGAAGCCGCCGCCCGCCGGCAGGCGAAGATCGACTCGGGACTCGAAACAATTGTCGGCGTCAACAAATACCGGCTCGAAAAGGAAGACCCGCTCGACATTTTGGAAGTCGACAACACCGCCGTCCGCATCGCCCAGATCGAACGCCTCAAAAAGCTCCGGTCCGAACGCGACGAAGCCGCCGTGCGCCGTTGCCTCGACGCCATCACCGCCGCCGCCGAAGACAAGAAGAACGGCAACCTCCTCGCTCTCGCGGTCGAGGCCGCCCAGGCCCGCGCGACCCTCGGCGAGATCAGCGACGCCGTCGAGAAAGTCGCCGGACGTTACCAAGCCGTGATCCGCTCGATCAGCGGCGTTTACGCATCAGCCTACGGAGCCATGGACGATATCAAACAAGTTCGCCAGATGGCGGAGGACTTCGAAAAACGCGAAGGCCGCCGCCCGCGCATCCTCATCGCGAAAATGGGGCAGGACGGACACGACCGCGGTGCCAAAGTCGTGGCCACCGGCTACGCCGACCTCGGTTTCGATGTCGACATCGGACCGCTCTTCCAGACGCCGGAGGAAACCGCCAAGCAGGCCGTCGAAAATGACGTGCACATCGTCGCCATGAGTTCGCTCGCCGCCGGTCACAAGACTTTGCTCCCGGCCCTGATGGCCGAACTCAAACGCCTCGGCCGCGAGGACATCCTCGTCGTCGCCGGCGGTGTCATCCCGGCCCAGGATTACGATTTCCTCCGCGAAGCGGGCGCCGTCGCCATCTTCGGCCCCGGCACCAAAATCCCCGACTCCGCCAAGGAACTCATCGAAATCCTCAACGGCCGGAACTGAGTCCAACCGACACGCCGCTCGGCTGTCCAACGCAACAACCGGTTGTAAGTCCTTTTCGCTGAGGCTTTTGGCGAAAATTCGCCGGCTGGCCGCAAGAAAATCCGCGGCCGTCGCCGGGACCGCGGGCCGCTGTCGGAGGACTTTTCCCCTTTGGTCGGACCGGTTTCCGTGCTTTAGTCAACCGGTCGCATGTCGAGCGGGCTTCGAGTTTTATTGATGCTGGTCATGACCGTGGGGGTCATGCGTGCGCAGGTTTATGATTTTCCCGAGGCGACGGTGACGTTTGCGACGGAAAGCGAGTGGGAAACGGGGTTTGTGATGAACGTCACGATCCGGAACAAGACGTCAGCCAAGCTCGCGAACTGGCAGCTGGCCTTCCGGATGTCCTCGTCGATTGCCTCGATTTGGAATGCGCGGGTGGTGTCGAGCACGGCGATCGACGCGGCCAATTACAGCTGGAACAAGGATGTTCCGCCGAACGGGACGGTTGTTTTCGGGTTTCAGGGGACCTCAGCCTTCGACCAATCGTCGCTACGGGAGGTGTCGCTCGGATACACGGTGGTTCCGGCGGCCCCAACGCCCACCCCCACGCCGTCTCCGACACCGGGAGTGACGCCGACGCCCACGCCGACGCCGACCCCCTCGCCGACACCGCTGCCCAAGGGCAGCACCGTGGTGGAATTTTCCGTGGCGACGGTGGTGTTCTCGATCCCCAATCAGTGGGGGAACGGGTTTCAAGGCGGGATCACGATCCAGAACAAAACCAATCAGACTTTGAGCAACTGGAGTCTGGCATGGGAGATGATCCCGACGGTCACCGAAATTTGGAGTGCTCGTGTGGTCTCGCGGGTCGGCCGGGTCACGACGTTCGATGCGGCGACCTACGCATGGAACGCCGACGTGCCGGCCGGCGGTTCGGTTTCTTATGGCTTCACCGCTTCTCCGAACATCGGCACGGCCAAACCAACAAACTTTTCCCTGACCGTCAACGGAACGACCCTGACGCCGACTCCCACACCGACGCCGACTCCCACGCCGACACCGACTCCCACACCGACACCGACTCCCACACCGACACCGACTCCCACACCGACACCGACTCCCACGCCGACGCCGACTCCCACACCGACGCCGACTCCCACACCGACGCCGACTCCCTCACCGACGCCGACTCCCTCACCGACGCCGACGCCGACTCCCACGCCGACGCCGACTCCCACGCCTGTCACTGCAACCCTCACCAACCCGCCGGAGGGCGCGGTGTTTTCGGCCGCAACGCCGTTTTCCTGGACCGTCTCGTCTCCGGTTGCCGTTCGAGTTTACTTCGCTTCGTCTCCGAATCCGGATCTCGTGATTGGCTCGAGCGCATCGGCGACTGGCAACGGCTCACTGACGGTGTCAGCCATCGAGTGGAACGAAATCACCAACGAACTTGGCCCGTCGTCGGTTTACTATTGGACCGTCGGGGCGGCAAACGGCGCTGGAAATGTTCTTTATGCCGGCTGGCGAACAATTCTCGATTCGCGGGCCAAGCTGCTGTCGCCGTCGAACCGGACAACACTGCCCGCCGGCTCGACAACTTTCACATGGGACGCCGGTTCGGGCGCAGAGGGATACCGGCTTTGGGTCGGCAGCGAACCGGGTGCCCAGGACCTCTTTTCCGAAGCGCAAGGATCCGGATTTTCCCGCACGTTGACCCTGCCATCCGACGGCCGGCCGGTTTACGTCCGGCTCTGGACGATGTTCAATGGCACGTGGAGCCAGTTTTTCGATTACTCGTTTGTGACGACGCTGGCCGATGCCCCCACTCAGAAGGCGCAAATGGTCTATCCGGTTCAAGGCTCGGTCCTGCCGGCTCGTTCGGTGACGTTCAGTTGGGACCGCGGGCGTGGGGCGCGGGGTTACTCGCTTTGGGTGGGAAGCCTTCCCGGTAAATCCGACCTCTTTTCGGGCGAACTGGGGACCAATGTATCGCGCACGCTCAGCCTGCCGACCGACGGCCGGCCAATTTACGTGCGTCTCTGGACGACGTTCGATGGACGGCGGACGGAGTTCAATGCCTATTCATACATCGCGCATTTGATTGCCCCGGAACCGGCTCGCATCATCAGCCCGTCCAGCGGCAGCCAGCTCACCGCCCCGACGACAACGTTCACGTGGGATGAGGGCAAAAACGCCGAGGCTTACGCGCTCTGGGTCGGGTCAACCCCGGGCGGTTGGGATCTGCTCCGATCGCCGCGGAACATGAACCGCTCGGCGACGGCACCGATCCCGACTGACGGCCGGCCCATCTATGTCCGCCTGTGGACCAGAATGGATGGGCTGTGGGAACACTACCAGGATTCCACCTATGTGGCCCCGACCGGACCGGCCGCAAACGTCAAGGCCCAGTTGACCTCGCCGCCGAATGCTTCGACCCTGCCATCCACCACGGTCACATTGGCCTGGAATCGCGGCACCGGCGCACAAGGCTATCGGCTTTGGGTCGGCAGCAGCCCGGATACCCCGGATCTTCTCGCCAAGGATGTCGGACTGAACCTGTCCGAAACCGTCAATGTGCCCGGCGACGGCCGCACGATTTACGTCAGACTGTGGACGATGTTCAATGGCACGTGGCAGCAGTTCAATACCTACACGTTTACCTGTCCCTCGCTGCCGCCGTCCGAGGCCACGATCACGAGTCCGGCGGACCGCTCGGTGCTCCCGCCGGGGACCGCGACATTCACGTGGAGCGCGGACAGCCGGGCGCAAAGCTATTCGTTGTGGGTGGGCTCGAGCCCCGGAGCGAATGACATCCATTCCGGCGAAAGTCGCCTCGCGACATCGGCCACGGTGAACCTGCCCACCGACGGCCGCCCCATCTATGCGACCTTGCGGACGCTTGTCGCGGGACAATGGCAGGCAAACGGCCTGAGGATTTATGAGACCACCGCAACCCCCAGCTCGGCCAAAGCACAACTCCAAACCCCGGCCAATGACTCGACACTGACGTCCGCGAACCTCGCGTTGACCTGGTCTCCTGGCGCGAGCGCCACACGCTACGCCCTTTGGGTCGGCTCGACCCCGGGCAGTTCGGACATCTATGGTTCCGACGAAGACCTCCGGACATCCCAAACGGTCGCCGTTCCGACCGACGGCCGCCGGATCTACGTGCGGTTGTGGACGTTGCTCGCCGGCGTCTGGATCTTCAACGATTACACATTTGTAACGACGATCAATAATTCGCTCGCCCGGATCGTCCAACCCGACCCCGATAGCACGCTCACCGCGGCGAATACCACGTTCCAGTGGACCTCCGGAAACGGAACCTACAGCCTTTGGATCGGCAGTCAGCCGGGTGCCTACGACATCTACTCCGGCAACGAGGGAAGTTCCCTCTCCAGAACCCTAACGCTCCCCGCCGACGGCCGACCGCTCTTTGCCCAGCTTTGGACAACGAATGACGGGACGTTCAGCAACTCGTATGCATTCACGGCGCCCATCACGGCCGGACTGGGAACGGCGGCGTTGGTCTCGCCGGCACCCGGATCGACGCTGGCGGTGGGAACGACGACGTTCAATTGGACGCCTGGTGCCGGCGCGCAAGCCTACCGCCTTTGGATCGGAAGCACGCCGGACGCCAACGATCTCTACTCCGGAACCGAGGGAACCAACCTCTCGAAAACCCTGCAACTTCCGGAGGACGGCCGCCCGGTTTACGTTCGCCTCTGGACATCGTTCGATGGCCAGTGGACGTCCTACCGCTCGTATACTTTTACCACGTCCATCAACCCGCGCACGACGAAGGCCCGGTTGATCTCGCCGGCGAATGGCTCCCGCCTCTCCGGCGGACCGTTCACGCTGGAATGGAGCGAAGGCCGCGATGTGGTCCGCTACACCCTGCACGTCGGCACCAAAGTTGGCGCCCGCGATCTTTATTCCGGAACGGAAGGCCTTCGGACATCGAAAACCCTGACCCTTCCCGCGGACCTCCGTACACCGATCTACGTCCGCCTTTGGACCCAAACCCGCAGCGCGCGGCAGTTTAACGATTACATCTTTTACCCGCCGGTGCCTTGAGCCACCGCAGAGGTTGAAATCGGCGCACGACCCGGTAGGTTCGGGGCATGACAGCGGACATGACCATGGCCGAATTGCTGGAGGCCTATCCGGGGGCCCAACGGGCGCTCTTCCGCCATTTTCACATCGGCGGTTGCGCGAGCTGCGGGTTCCGTCCGGAGGAAAAACTCGCCGATGTCTGCGCGCGGAATGATGCTCCGCCTGTCGAAGAGGTTTTGACCGTGCTCCAAGCCGCCCATGAGGAGGACGAACGCGTGCTCGTCTCCGCCGTCGACGCGGCTGAGGCTGTCCGCGGAGGTGCCCGCTTGATCGACATCCGGACCCGTGAGGAATTCGATGCCGTTCACGTTGCCGGAGCCGAGTTGTTCAGTCAGGACTTCCTTCAAGCGATCATGGCCTCGCCCGACAAATCCCGCACCCTGATTCTCATCGACCACACCGGCCGACGGGTCCTCGACGCTGCTGCTTATTTCACCGGTCATGGGTTCAGCGACGTCCGCGCGGTCCGCGGCGGGATCGATGCCTGGAGCCAGGAAGTCGACACCTCGTTGCCCCGATACACACTCGAATGAATCCGGAAGACGCATTGAGGGACCCGAAAAACCTCGGGGAAATGAGCGAAGCCGATGCCATCGGCACAGCCGGAAATGGCGACTGTGGCGATCTCCTGCGGATGTGGATCAAGTTCCGCGACGACAACGGTCGCAAGGTCATTGATAAGGCGACTTTTCAGTCGTTCGGCTGCCAGACCGCCATCGCCGTGGCCAGCATGGCAACCGAGATGATCCGCGGAAAAACGCCGGAAGAAGCTCTCGCGCTCTCCGACCGCGACCTTTCCGCCCCTCTGGGCCCGCTCCCGCCAATGAAAATCCACTGCGCCCAGCTGGTGGAAGGTGCACTGAAGAACGCACTGACCGGCGCGCCCGCAGTCGAGCCCGGCCAGGCTGCCGGGCCGATGGCCCCGACCCTTTCCGAAAGCCTGGAAGGCCCCAAGGAAGTCAAAATCAAATTCCGTTAATATCCCATGCACCCACAAGGCGAAATCACTCTCACGCGCGATTGCGATGCGATTCAAATCCCGAGCGGCCACCCGCTGATGCTGCCGGCCGGCATGTCGGTCGTGATCACTCAATCGCTCGGCGGCACTTACACCGTCGCCACACCGGGCGGGCTCGCACGGGTCGAGCTGAAGGACGCCGACGCCCTCGGCCTTGATCCAAATTCCGCACCCGAGAAAACGAAAGTCGAAGGCCCTCTGCAGGACGCTGTATGGGACCAACTGAAAACGGTTTTTGATCCGGAAATCCCGGTCAACGTCGTCGACCTCGGGTTGATCTACGACTGCGCGGTCAGCAAGAAAGACGACGGGTCGACGGCCGTGAATGTGAAAATGACGCTCACGGCGCCGGGATGCGGCATGGGGCCGACCATCGCGGCGGACGCCCGCGCGAAGATCCTCTCGCTCGAAGGCGTCGACGAGGCCGAGGTTGAACTCGTTTGGGACCCGCCGTGGAACCAGGCAATGATCAGCGAAGCCGGCAAAATGAAGCTCGGCATCCTCTAGCGAATCTCACAGCAAAGCTGCGAGGAGTTTGGCAAACGCTCCGGCCGCCGAACTCCGGCTCTGTCCGCCGGCAAGGAGAGTGACCGTCTGCCCGATCACAAAACGCCGGAGGATTTCGTTCATCCAAGCCGGCGACGCCTGCGCGGCTTCGATCGTCAGTTCCAGCGAGCCCGCGCGGCTTTCCAGACGGTAGTGGCGCACGTGCACCTCGAAAGCCGGTCCGCCATCAGCCAGCCGCCCGCTGACATCGATCCGCTTGTTCGCGGAGTCCAACGAGATCGAACCAATTTCCGCGATGCCCGCCAGTTGTTCGGCCGCGAGCCGTTGGGCGGCGCCGGATAGCGCGGCGTCTTTCAATTGCCGGACGAATCCCCGCGGTCGTGACGCTTCCGAGCCACCGGGCATGGTCAATCGTCCGTCCGCGATTTTGGGGAGCGCTCGTCGTCGGAAGGGTGCGGGTGCAAATGTTCCACCACGGCCTCAACCGCCGGCAGGCTGGCAATCCGCTGGCCGAGCTTGCGCAGTTTCTTCCCGCTCTTTTTCGGGTTGGCAGCGACGAGCGCCGTGAGACCGGCGAGCGCGCCTGTCGCCAGATGCGACGCCAGTTCCGGACCGTGACGGTTGATTGCTTTGCGAAGATTCTTCCGGATCGCCTTGCGGGTTTTCTTCTTCAAAAGTTTCATAACTCCTTTGGCGTTCGCGATTCCGTGCGGCGGCGGACGCCTGATTTCACCCGACAAAACGGGCGGACGGCCAATAAGCCATTCGCCCGGATTGTGGGTTTGAGAATCCTACAGGTTCGCTTCGGGAACCTGGTTGGCTGTGACTTCCCGGCTCCACGCGGGGTCGGCAAAATCGGGCCAGTTGTTGGCTTCAAAGAACTGCATGCTGTTGATCCGCGAACGATCCACCTGGATCACGTAACCCGGCGTCTCGTCGCTCCGTTCGCGCACCATCTTGAACGGGACAGCCGTGAGGTTGCGATTGTCATCCGGCGCGTCGTCGATGCGGACGACAGCATGGGTGACTTCACCGGCTTGCGGATCGACCGTGATCGCTTCGACCTGGCCGATTCGGTTCATATCGCGATCAAAGAGGTTCTGACCCCGAATTTCTGATCCGCGAACGAGTTTGATGTTCTCGACACCCTCGACGTTTGCCTTGTCGGCAGCTCCGCGGAGCCAGTTGTTGTCGACCTTTTTGAGGTCATCGACGCTCGGCGCCTTGCGAATGGCTTCCCGGTCCATCGAGACCGTGAACGCATGCTCTCCGGTCCCCTGGTCACGCCGGTCGTTCGCCATTTCCTGGTTGTTCGTAGCCCGATCTGAAGAGCCCGGGGATGTGGTGCCCTGGGTGGCGGACCGGTTCGTTCCCGCATTCTGACGCCCGGCAGCCTTGTCTTTGCGAATGCTTTGCCACGAACAGAGGACGATGTCGTTGTCCATCTCCGCCCATGACCCCGCATCAACCGCGGCGAAAAAGATGCGCCCCGAGTTTTCATCCAAATAGATCTCCCGGATCGAACCGATGCGATCGCCCTGTGGATTGTGAACCGGCGCATTGATCAAATCCCGTGCGCGGATCATTTGGTCACTGCGGCCTGAGCCGACCATCGATTGGTCACGCGTGCCGGTGCGGTCTCCGTCCATTCGTTCCGAGGTTGTGCTCTGGCGTGCTTCCGAGCGGCCTGCATCCGTCGTCCCGCCCGTCTCCGCGGCGCGGTTCCCGTCTGCATTCGAGCCACCGCCGGTGGCCTGTGTTCGGTTGCTGTCGGCTCCCGCGTCGCTGGACGGATTTTGTTGCCGGTGGGGATTGGCGTCCGCGCCCCGGCTGGTGCGTGCGTCGGAAGCCCCTTGTGCCGCTCCCTGTCTTTGCTCCGTAGTGCCCGTTTGCGCCATCGCCGTCGCGGCAAGCGCGGCCATTGCGAGAGTTGTAATGAGTTTTTTCATGATGATTCCTTTCGTTGGTTTGATTTTTGGCGCACCGTTGACGGCCGCCGTGTCCAGTCGTTCGCACCAAAGCCCGCCTCCTGCCCTTGGGTGTCTCCCCGAATCATCGGTGGGGCGAACCTCAAGCACCCGTTCGGAGCAAACGGCCGCCGAACCGCACCAAATGCAAACGAGTCAAAATTCCGCGACGATCTGCCCGCCCGGGGGGGCCGCTCCTCAACCCCGCTCAGCGTTTTTGGATTTCATGATCGAGGTCCTCAAGAACCCTCGCGACGTCGGAGCGCTCGCTCCCACCTCGGCCAACCTCGCCGATGTGCTCGTCGCCGAGGCAGGCGTCCGGGACGCCGCCCATATCATCGAACTCGGTGCCGGCGCCGGCGCCGTGACCACGCGAATCGTCCGCGCCATGCGGCCAAATGCACGCCTGCTTGCCATCGAGCGTCACCCGCGACTCGCCGCCAAACTGACGTCCCGGTTCCCCGATGTCTCCGTGCGCGAAGGCTGCGCCAGCCGGGTCGGACAACTCGCGGGAGCCAGCGGCTTTCCGGATGCCGATTGCATAGTCTCCGCGTTGCCGTGGACGAATTTTCCCGATCCGATGCAAGGGGCTTTGCTTCATGCTTCCCGTGACGTTCTCCGGCCGGGCGGCGTCTTTACCACGTTTGCGTGTCTGGGTCCGCACCGTTCCGCGGCCGGACGGCGGCTTCGCGGATGGCTGGAAATGATTTTTCCGGAAGTATCGACGACGCGGGTGGTCTGGATGAATTTTCCACCCGCGTTTGTTTACCGTTGCGTGCGGCGGTGACTTTGCAGGTTCGGAGTTGCGGCTCCGCCCGGGCGGTTTCATGATGTCCGGTCTGTGAAGGGACCTTTGATCATTGCCGGCCGGACGTTTTCCTCGCGCTTGCTCGTCGGGACGGGGAAGTTCGCTTCGAACGAGTTGATGCGCGACGCCTTGGACGCGAGCGGGGCCGAGATTGTCACGGTCGCCCTCCGGCGGGCCGATCTCACCGGAAAAGGAGATCCCTTTGCAAACATTCTGGATTTCATCGACCGCGACAAATTCCTCCTGCTGCCCAACACGAGCGGCGCGATGAACGCCGAGGAAGCGGTCCGTCTCGCGCGACTCGCCGCGGCCGCCGGCCTCCCGCAATGGGTGAAACTCGAGATCCACCCCGACTCGCACTACCTTCTGCCCGACCCCGTCGAAACCCTCAAGGCCGCCGAGGTGCTCGTCAAAGAGGGATTCACGGTGCTTCCTTACATCAACGCCGATCCGGTACTTGCCCGGCGTCTCCAGGATGTCGGCACCGCCACTGTGATGCCGCTGGGCTCGCCCATCGGCAGCAATCGGGGCATCGAGACGCGCGCCCAAATTGAAATCATCATCCGCCAGGCGACCGTCCCGGTTGTTGTGGACGCCGGAATCGGCGCGCCGAGCCATGCCGCGGAAGCCATCGAACTCGGCGCGGATGCCGTTCTCGTCAACACGGCGATCGCCGCCGCCGACGACCCGGTGCGCATGGCACGGGCCTTCCGATCAACGGTCGAAGCCGCGCGCGAAGCCGTTGAAGCCGGCTTGCCGATGCGACTCGACCACGCCTCCGCCACGAGTCCGCTGGCGGCCTTCCTTGGCTGAAATGCCCGGCGAAACCCTCACACCCATGATGCAGCAGTACCAGGCGGTGCGCCGGGAACTGCCGCCGGGCACGCTCCTGCTTTTCCGCCTCGGAGATTTTTACGAGATGTTCGGCGAGGATGCCAAAGAAGCCGCGTCGATTCTCAATGTCGCATTGACCAAGCGTGGCACGATGCCGATGTGCGGCGTCCCGTTTCACGCCGCCAGGGGCTACATCGAAAAACTGATCGCCGCCGGCTGGCGCGTGGCCATCTGCGACCAGGTCGGCGAAGTGCAGGCCGGCAAGCTCGTCCGCCGCGAAGTCTCGCAAATCCTGAGCCCGGGCACGCTCGACGACTTCGGACTCGACGACCGGAAACCCAATTATCTCGCAGCCGTCTGCTTCCGGAAGGATCGGTTCGGACTCGCCTATTGCGATCTTAGCACCGGCGAATTCCGACTCACCGAACTCGAATCCGCCGACGCGCTCTCCGACGAAATGGCCCGGGTCACACCGGCGGAGATCCTGATCCCCGATCATCAGGCCGAAATGTTCAACAGCCTGCCAAAAGCCTCGGCGCAGGATGGCTATCTCTTCGAACCCGAGCCGGCTTCCGAGCTGCTGCGCGAACACTTCAAAGTCCAGTCGCTCGACGGATTCGGCTGCGCGGATCTTGTGGCCGGAACCGGTGCCGCCGGCGCGCTGCTCCACTACATCACGCGCCAACTCCGCCGTCCCGCTTCCCACCTGCGGCGCCTGCAACCGTATCGTCACAGCCAGTTCCTCATCCTCGACGCCGCCACGCAAAGCCATCTCGAACTCGTCACCTCCCGCGGCGGAAAAAACATGACGCTCCTTGGAGCACTCGACCGAACGGCCACTCCGATGGGGGCCCGGATGCTCCGTGAATGGGTGCTCCACCCGCTTTGTTCGGTGGAAGAAATCGAACGCCGTCAGGATGCGATCGCCGCGCTGTTGGATGACGCGCTGCTTCTCGGCGAACTTCGGGCACGCCTCGCCGAGATTCGCGACATCGAGCGGGCCGTGGCGCGACTGGGCGGACCGTCGGGAAACCCGCGGGATCTCGCCGCACTCGCCCAATCGCTGGAGCGCCTTCCCGTTCTCGCCGCGTCTCTCGGTGCGTCGGGCGATGTGCCATTGCCGTCCGACTGGCTGGCCGATTGCCGTTCCCGTCTGCACGCGCTGCCGGAACTCGCGCAGAAGTTGCGGTCCGCCCTCGTCGACGAACCCCCGGCGCTCGTGCGTGAGGGCGGCTTCATTCGCGAAGGGTTCGACGAGGCACTCGACGAACTGCGGTCCGGTTCCCGCGAAGGCAAAAACTGGATCGCGCAACTCCAGGAACGCGAAATCGAACGGACTGGGATCAAATCGCTCAAAGTCCGTTTCACATCGGTCTTCGGCTATTTCATCGAGATCACAAAAGCCAACCTCGGCGCCGTTCCCGACGACTACATCCGCAAGCAGACGACCGTGAACGGCGAACGCTTCGTCACGCCCGAGCTGAAGGAAATGGAAGGCCGGATCCTCGGTGCGGAAGAACGCTCCAAGGCGCGTGAGATCGAAATTTTCTCCGAACTCCGCGGTGCGGTCCTCGCCCAGTTGACGAAGCTCCAGGAAACCGCCGACGCGCTCGCCGGAATCGACGCCATTTGCTCGCTTGCAGAAACCGCCCGGCTGCATGGCTACTGCCGGCCCGAGGTCGACGATTCGGGCGTCCTTCACATCGAAGAAGGCCGTCATCCGGTCCTCGACCAGCAACCCGGCGGCGAACGTTTCGTTCCGAACAACACCGACCTCGACGCCGCCGCGGCGAAATTCGCGATCATCACCGGCCCGAACATGGCCGGAAAATCCACCTACATCCGGCAGGTCGCCCTGCTCACGCTGCTCGCACAGACCGGCAGTTTCGTGCCGGCCAATGCGATGCGCGTCGGCCTGACCGACCGGATTTTCACCCGCGTCGGCGCCAGCGATGACCTCTCGCGCGGACAGTCGACGTTCATGGTCGAGATGAACGAGACGGCGAACATCCTCAACAACGCCACTTCGCGGAGCCTCGTGATCCTCGATGAGATCGGCCGCGGCACGTCGACATTCGACGGATTGTCGATCGCATGGAGCGTCGCCGAGTTCCTCCACGACCACATCGGTTGTCGGGCGCTCTTTGCGACGCACTACCACGAACTCACCGACCTCGAACGAACCCGTCCGGGTGTGCTCAACCTCAACGTCGCCGTGCGCGAATGGAATGATCAGGTGATCTTTCTCCGCAAAATCCTCCCCGGTCGCGCCGACCAGAGTTACGGCATCCAGGTCGCCCGTCTCGCCGGCCTCCCGGACTCGATCATCGCGAGGGCAAAAGAAATCCTCGCGAACCTCGAAAAGGCCGAACTCAACGCGGAGGGCGAACCCGCCTTCGCAAAATCCCGCCGTCGCCGACTCATTCCGGATCCGGCCGCCGCCGCCCAGATTCCTCTGCTCTGATCAGGCAGTCTTGACCAGGCGGGCCGCGAAATCCGTCAGCGCCGCGAGGGACTCCGCCGGCGTCGACTCCGCCGTCCGGATCTCCAGTTCCGGGTGCTCCGGCGCTTCATAGGGCGAACTGATCCCCGTGAACTCGGGAATCTCGCCACTTCTCGCCTTGCGGTAGAGCCCGCGCGGATCGCGTGCTTCGCAAACATCGAGCGGCGTATTGATGAACACCTCCGCAAAAATCACGCTGTCCTTCCCGCAAATCTCGCGGACCCGCGCCCGGTCGGCCCGGAATGGCGAGATCAACGAACAGATGACCACCACGCCGGCCTGCGCGAGCAACTTCGCCGTTTCGCCGGCCCGCCGGATGTTCTCCGAGCGGTCCTCGGCGGAGAATTTCAGATTCGAGCAGAGCCCGTGCCGGAGGTTGTCGCCGTCCAGAATGAATGTCAGCACCCCCTGACGGTGCAATTCGGCCTCGAGCCCGATCGCCAACGTCGACTTCCCCGATCCGGACAGCCCGGTGAGCCAAAGCACGCCACCAACGTGCCCGAGCAACTTCGCACGATCTTGCCGTGTCACCGGACTGACTGTCCAGGTGATGTTCTTGCTCGCCACGCCGCCGCTCTTCTCGCTGCTCATCCGACTCACTAAATCCGTGGACATTTCCACCGACCAGCGAAAAAATCCCACCTGTGTCCGAGACCGTCCAACCCATTCATGTCCAGAAAATCGGCCGCGAACTCGCCATTGCCTGGAGCGACGGACAGGAATCCTACCTTGATCTGGAACGCCTCCGCCGCGCCTGCCCGTGCGCGGTCTGCGCGGGGGAACCCGACGCCATGGGCAATGTCATCCGCCCCACCGTGACCTACCAACCCGGCAGCTTCGAACTCATGAATTGGCAGAACATCGGCGGCTACGCCATCCAACCCCGCTGGGGCGACGGCCACTCCACCGGCCTCTACTCCTACGCCTACCTCCGCCGCCTCGGCCCGCCCAATCCAGTTTGACGCCGGCAGCTTTCGCGCGTTGAATGGCGTCTTTAACAGACCGGGAACCGCCCATTCCCGGCCTTAAATCCACGGGCATCCACCCAAACACACATGGCCAAAGTCACACTTAACAACGTTTACAAAATCTACCCCGGCGACAAAGGCGTCGACGTCACCGCCGTCCGGGACTTCAACATGGAAATCCAGGACCGCGAATTCGTGGTCTTTGTCGGCCCCTCGGGCTGCGGAAAATCCACCACCCTGCGCATGATCGCCGGACTCGAGGAAATCTCGAAGGGCGACATCTACATCGCCGACCGCCGCGTCAACGACGTGCCACCGAAAGACCGCGACATCGCGATGGTTTTCCAAAACTACGCCCTCTATCCGCACATGTCGGTCTATGACAACATGGCGTTCGGCCTGAAACTGCGGAAGGTCCCGAAGCCGGAAATCCAGAAGCGCGTGAACGAAGCCGCGGCGATCCTCGGCTTGGAACAACTCCTCGAGCGCAAACCCAAGGCCCTCTCGGGCGGACAGCGCCAGCGTGTGGCGGTCGGACGCGCGATTGTGCGTCAGCCAAAAGTTTTTCTTTTCGACGAGCCCCTCTCGAACCTCGACGCCAAGATGCGCGTCCAAATGCGCGCCGAAATTATCAAGCTCCACCAGCGCCTGCAGGCGACGATGATCTACGTCACACACGACCAGGTGGAAGCGATGACGATGGGCACGCGCATCGTCGTGATGGACGCCGTCGTCAACCCGGAGACCGGGCTCAAGGAAGGCGTTGTCCAACAAATCGACGCCCCGCTCAATCTCTACAACGAACCGGTCAACATCTTCGTCGCCGGATTCCTCGGAAGCCCGCCGATGAACTTTGTCAAAGGAACCCTCCGCAAGGAAGGCAACCGCCTCGTCTTCAAAGAAGGCATGGGCGGCGCGATTGAGGTCAAACTGGACCCGCGTCCGGCCGCCGAGGCATTCGTTGGCAAGGAAGTGACGCTCGGCCTCCGTCCGGAGCACTGCGATCTCGTGGCGCGCGACAAGCCGCTCGGTGAAAACACATTCCAAGCGGTCGTCGACATCGTCGAGCCCATGGGCGCCGAGACTTACTTCTATCTCCAAACCGGCGCCCACACGGTGATCAGCCGCAGCCATGCGACCGTCGACCACCGCGAAGCCGGCCACCGCCTGCGCTTCGAGATCGACACCCCGCGGGTCCATCTCTTCGACCCGACCACCGGGCTTCGGATCAAGTAGCCGACGACACCGTCAAGGCAGGCCGAGCCGCGCCCGCGAAGCACGAACCGTCTCGACCGGCAACGGAAACGAACCGCAATTTGCCACGACTTCCTGACCCTCCCGCGAGAGCAGGAGGTCGGCAAATTGACGGATCGGGGCCGGAATGGACAACGGATCCGGAGCCGCAACAATCAGCCAAAGGTGGCGAACCAGCGGATATTGTCCGGTTCCCACCGTCACGGCGTCGGCCCGCACCGCCGCGCCCTCTTCGCCCAACGCAAGGGCTTTCACCGCGTGCACGCGGCGCCGGTGCTGGGCGAAGCCGATGGCATTCCGGTTTTGGGCGACGAATGCTTCAACGCCGGATGGAAACGCGACGTCCAACGCCGCGAGATCGCTGCGGAACGGCGTGCCGTTCATCACCCGCTCCGCAAAGAACCGGGAGGTTCCCCAGTTGGCCATGCCGCCGGCCGTGATGATCGGGCCCTCCAACCCGGAGGCAGACGCCCAAAAAGTGGCACTCCGATCCCCCGAGAAAATCTCCCGGAGAACGTCGAACGGCAGCGTCTCGTAGCGGTTCGCCGGATGCACCAGAACCTCGACGGCGTCAAGCGCCACCGGGACTTCAATCAATTCATACCCGGTCCGGTTTCGAAAAACCTCGCGCTGGGACGCGTCCGCCGGGAGGCTCGTCAACGCGAAGGGAACCGACCCGGTGACCACCGCACGCACCGCCTGATCGCTCGAGACGAAGCGAAGTTGCCCCTCGGGCTGGGCTTCGGGAAAGAGCTGGAAGTAGAGGGTGGTGAAAAACCGGTAACAGGTCCCTGCTGACGCCGCCGGGAAGGCATTGACGCCCGGCAGTGTCGAGGGATTCGTCCGATCCGGGTAGTCCACTGCGCTCAAAATCCGATCGACGTCGGCCTGTCTTTTCCGGGCCGCTCGCGCTGCATTGGCGCGGGACGATTTGCCGGCCACCTTTTCCCCCAGCGCCTCGGCAACCGCGCGCTGCTGTTCGGGCGTGAGTTCTTCAAGAGCCTCGACCACCGGGAATGCCACCAAGCCGTTGATCGTCACGGGACCGTTGATCCTACGAATCGAAACGCGTACGGCATCCGGATACCGCTCCAACGGCACGATGAACGTATCCGTCCGGCCCTGAGCGGCCGCATCCACCAAGTTGCCGAAAAGGTCGACGCCGATGAGTTCACCGGCTGCATTATGAACGTTTACGGCCAGATCGGTCGCCTCGCCGGGAACCAGTGCCAGCGTCAGGGCCAGCGCGGCAATTTCGACGTCGGGATCAAGGTAGAGATCGATTTGCCCGGCTCCCAACGGGTCGGCGGAGGGAACGGTCCACTGCCCATCGCGGGTCGCACCGCCGGCGACCGACCACGAACTGAGCCATTCTGGTGTCGGATGGTCGCTGAGATTCGCGAAGTCAATGGTCAATACCTCCGGTCCGCGGGCATCCAACGCCGGCAAGGCCCAGGCCAGTATCGCTACAAAAACCCACCGTCGGAGATTCATGAGTGCCCTTGGAGCAGAAATGCCCGACAAACTCAAGCGCAGGACGCCAAGGCCGGTATGGACAAGGCGAAGTGGATGGGGTTATGACAATCCCATGATTCGAGTGCTCGCCATCCCGGCCGTTCTGGCCGCCCTGGCGGTCTCGTCCTCCGCACAGGAATCGATCGATCAGGAACTCGAGCAGAGTTCAAACGAACACATGCGCGAGGAACTCGGGGTCAATCCGATCACGACCCCTTCGATCCAGCAAATTCTCAAGGATCTCGAAGTTTTCCGTCCCGTGCCGATGGCGTTGCTCGAAAAGGCCCCGCTTGACGCCACGTTTAACAACCGTCTTCAAACCGCCATGCATTTCGGGTCTTTGGTGGCGGACGGATTTTTGCTCACCGTGGCCGAGCGGCCGAAAGACGTTCAGGCGGTCGGCAGCGCACTCATCCGGCAGGCGCGCGCGCTGGGCGTCGGCGAGCGGCTCACGAAACGCAGCAAGAGCCTGCTCGAATACAGCGACAAAGGCGATTGGCTCGGCATGCGCCAGGAACTCGTCCGCACCCAGGAAGACGTCGAACAGTCCATGATGGAACTCCGCGACGAGGAAATGGCTCACATGATCAGCTTGGGTGGATGGCTCCGCGGATTCCAACTTGGTGCCACAAGCACGGTCGAATCCTACTCGGCGTCGAAGGCCGCTGTTCTCGGCAATCAGGAAATCGTCGAGTATTTCCTTGAGCGCCTCGACACGTTGCATCCACGCCTTCGGAAAACCGAAGTCGTCACGACGATCGTTGACCGGCTGCGGGCGATCCGGTTGATTTTGGTGGAGACGCAGGGCGAGGTGCCAACCGCCGAGCAGGTGGCCAAACTCCGCAACCTCGCCGACGAGGCCGAGGCCGCAGCGCTGGCCCGCGTCGACGACGAAGGCCGGTTCCTCAAACCGCAGTCCTGACCCGCTCGGGTTTTTCTTGTGGTCGCGCGGCCGGAGCGATCAAATCCGCCGCGTCCCATGACCTTTCTTCGCGCAGTTGACGAGGCGGACACGCGCCGCCTGGAGGAAATCGGCAAACGCTGGCTGGACGAGTCGTGCCAGCTTTTTCCCGAACAGGCCAGCCGGCTCGGATTCCGCGCGTTCGAGGGCGAACTCAGCGAGAATTCGCCGGAGACTCACCGCAAGCACATCGACCTCAACCGGGTCACACTCGCTGCGGTCGAGGCCCTGCCCGAGTCGGCCTTTCGCGGGGATGCCTGGCTCGACCGGCGGGGATTCCTGTCGCGGCTGCGTACCGAGATTTTTTACTCCGCCGATCTGGAACGGTGGCGGACCAACCCGCAAAGCCACTGCGATGCGGCGGTGGATTCGATTTTCGACCTCTTGGTTCGTTCTGCGTCGCGACCGGCGAAGGCCCTGCCGGCGATCGAGTCCCGGCTGGCGAAGATTCCCGGCTTTCTGGCGGCCGGTGCCGAGTGTATCCGGCGACCGGTCCCGCTTTGGACCGACCTCGCCGAGCGGGCTTGCGCCGGGTCGGTCGAATTCCTCCAAGGCCTCGAATCCGAACTCTCCCGGGTTTCGCCGCATCCGAAAAAAACGATCAGCCTCCTCCGTTCGGCAGGACGCGCATTCGAGGAGTATGCCCGAACGATTCGGCGGAAACGGCCGGGTCTTCCGGGCAGCTTCGCAATCGGCCGCGAGCGGTTCGAATTTCTCATCCGGGAGCGGCTGGGGCTGAGCCTGAGCCTTCCCGAAGCCATCGCGGCCGGTGAGCGACTGATTGCCCGGCACGAGTACCTTCTGGAAAGCGCTGCAGCCCGGATTGGCAAAAAGCCGGCTCGCGAGTTGATCGAAGCGGCCGCTTCGAAATGGTCGCCCGGGGCCGCTCTGTTGGACGTTTACAAAACGACCAGCGACCGGCTCCGTTCCGCCCTCGCGACGGCGGACATTGTGTCACTGCCGGAAGGCGAATCGCTGAAGGTGATGGCCGTCCCGCCGTTTCTCCGTCACCAATTTCCAACGGCTGCCTACAGTGCGCCACCTCCGTTTTCGCGGAACCAGCAGGGCATTTTCTGGGTCAACGATCTCGGCGGCGGACAATCCGACGCGGAAACGCGGCAGCACTTCGGACTCGAACTCACCAGCGTTCACGAGGGCTATCCCGGGCATCACCTGCAATTCGTCGTCCAATATCGCCATCCCAGTCGCCTCCGGCGGCTTTTCGAACACTCCATTTTTTACGAGGGCTGGACGATGTGGTGCGAGAAAATGGCCGTCGAGCGCAAACTTGTGGACTTCCCGCACGCGCAGTTGATCCAGATCCACGATGCGCTTTGGCGCGCTCACCGGATCGTGATTGATTGCGGTCTCCAATCCGGCGCACTGACTCCCGCAGCGGCCGCAAAACGGCTCCAAAAGGGCGTGGGCTTTACAGCAGCGCGCGCCGCGGGCGATGTGAACTGGTACACGGCGGCGCCGACGGTCCCGATGAGCTACCTGCTCGGCCGCATCGAACTCGAGAAGCTCCATCGTTACTTCACGACCAGCGAAGGCTGGACCTTGCGCCAGTTCAACGACTGGGCGCTCTCCCATGGTGCGCTGCCGTGGAGCTGGATCTGGCAGGCCCGTCTCGAACGATAAAGAGCCGGCGGCGAACCGCGGTTCCAACTGCAGGAGAAATCAAATCCAGCCCAGCGCGAAGAGGCGAACTTGAACGCCTCCGCGGGCGGGCTTGAGGGCCACGGTGTCAATTTCGGGATTGCCGGAGTCCGTTTGCAGTGCGGCGATCTCCGCTTCGAACTCGGTCTCGAGCCGCGCGGCTTCGGCGCGGAGCGACTCGAGCGATTCCACCGCAGCCCCAACGTCCGACCCCTCGCGCATGGCCCGGCTCACACCCTTCGCAGCCGACCCGGCCCGGTTGATATTGGCGGCGCTAAGCGCCTTGCGTCCGAGAAACGCACCGAGGATCGACGTGCCGACCGAAAGCGCGGTCTGGAACGTGGCGTGGCGCGCCTGTTCCTTTTGCTTCTCCACCGTGGCCTGCGCCCGGGCCAGACGCGTCTCGAGAGCCGCGCGTTTGGGCGCGAACTTTTTTCGGAGTGCCTCGACCCGGGCATCCCTCGCCTCGCGTCGGGCGAGTGCTGCACGGCCCGTGAATTCTTCCAGCGATTCGCCGGCGCGGGAGATGAGCTTCAACTCGGCGCACCGGTAGGTTTCCAACCGCTCGTTGGCGGCCAGCCACGCGACAAAATCCTTTTGCCAGGCCGAAAATCCCGCCAACTTCGAAGCGGCCGATGGGAGTGGCCCAAAGGACGCGCCCTCCGGCGGCCTCTCGGAAAAGTCCGCGAGGTCATTGGTCAAAACCTCCGCCGCCGACCAGTCGACCGGAGCCGGGCCAGAGGGAAATTCGGCCGCGACCAAGACGTTCCGGGTTTCGTCCGTGCCGGACTTTGCATCGGAGAACCGAACTGTGGCGGCTCCAACAAGCCGGGCTTCCAGCGGCAGGGAGGACGGAAGGAAAACCTGCGGGATGCCGGGAGGGACGGCCGGCGGTCCGGAAGAAAAGTCCGTCGCGGCCGGTTGGGCAACCGGCGTCGCCGTTGCCTCGCGCTTCATCAAAATGCGGATTTGGTCACGGGTCAGCGGTCCCCGCAGATAGCTCATCACCCAGCGGGATTCGAACACCTCGGGCGCACCGCCGTGCACGTTGTGCAGAAGGAACCTCCGGCTTCCCAGCGACTCGAGCGCGGCCTCGAGATCCTTGCGTGAAACATCCGCGGCCGCGGTCAGACCGTCGATCACACGCGCCTTGTCCCGGTCGGTTTGCAGCCGGCCGATGAGCCATGTGCCCGTGTTCGCCAGGCCCTTGTAGTCGAGGTCGACCGGGTTCTGCGTGGCGAGGACCACACCGACACCGAATGCACGCGCCTGTTTGAGGAGCGTGAGCAATGGAAGTTTCGAGGGCGGATTCGCGACCGGCGGGAAATACCCAAAAATTTCGTCCATGTAGACGATGGCCCGCAGGCTGGTCGTCCCGCTTTGTCGACGCATCCACGAGACGACTTCATTCAGGAGGAGCGAAACAAAAAACATCCGCTGGGCATCATCGAGATGCGCAATCGAAAAGATCGCGTGGCGCGGACGGCCGTCCGGTGCCCGCAGAAAGCGCGCAATGTCGAGGGGTTCGCCGGTGCGCCACAGCGCAAACCCGGGGGAGGCGAGCAGGTTGTTCAGAGCGAGCACGAGCGCGAACCGGTCCTTGGCCGGAAAGAACGCCTCGAGATCAAGGACGCCCACTTTGTCGAAGCCCGGCTGCTGGATTTTGGAGACCAGCGCTGCGAGATCGGGCGACCGGCCGGCCTGCCATTCTGTCGTGAGGACGGCGGACAAAAACGCTCCCTCACGGCTCCGCGACGGATCTGCATCAATTCCGAGCAAGCCGAGCAGACCAGCGACCGCGGTCAGCGCCTGCCCGGCGAGCTCCTCCGGGTCCGAGCTCGCCGGTGCATGAAACGCATCAAGCAGATTCACGGGGATTCCAGCGGTGCTGCCCGGGGTGAAGATCGAGAAATCCGCGCGCTTCCGAAGTTCGCGAATGCGGTCGCCGGACTGTCCCCAGGAGGCCAGGCCTTCGCGCCAGGTGGTCGCCTGTTTCTCCGCCCAAGCGTCGGGCTCGACGCCTTTCCGTCGTGCGTCGTCCTCGTTGATCCACGGCCGGAAATCCTCTGCGCGGAGATCGGGAAAAGTCAGGAGCAGGTTTCCAAGATCACCCTTGGGATCGATGATGATCGCGGGCACGCCATCCATCGCCGCCTCTTCCAGCAACGCCAGGCACAGGCCGGTTTTTCCGCTGCCGGTCATGCCGACGCAGACGGCATGGGTGACGAGATCGCGCGAGTCGTAGAGGACCTGCGAGCCGTCGTCAGCGGATTTTCCGAGGTAGAAGCTGCCGAGTTTTTCGAACACCGAGGGGTCGGGAGCCATGGCTGGATCATGTCCCCGGAATCGCGCGTCGGCCAGTCGAATGTGCTTGCAGTTCGGCGCGGGCCGCGAATCTTTTGGCGGCATGTTCCGGGTTCTTTTGTTGGTGCTGGTCGCCGGTCTGATTCCGGCATTCGGCGCGGTTGAGCGAGAATACATTTTGCTGAGCGGCGGTCCGTCGCTGATCGAGTGGGAGAAGTTCAAGGCCGAGCCGCACGACCGGTGGTGGGGGAATTTCATCCGGGCCGCCCGGGTAAGAATCCAGCAACTTCGCGCCGAGCACGGGCCGAACGCCCGCATCACTTGGCTGGTCCACCGACCGAGCTACGTCCGGCGGGCGAGCCGGCAGGACAACGATGACCTGATCGGAAACATCGTTTCGGTGCGCGACAAATTCGGCGTCAATCTGGTTTGGTTTAACAACGGCTCGGAAGTTATCGACTATCTGAACAACGGCCAGCCGCGCAATCGCGTGAAGATTGCCAATTTCGAATTCTACGGCCACTCGAACCGGGCCTGCTTCATGTTCGACTACAGCAACGAAATCGACAGCGCGTCCAAAAGCTGGCTTCACGAAGACGAACTCTTCCGCATCAAGCGAGGAATCTTCACCCGCGACGCGTTCGTCAAAAGCTGGGGCTGCCACACCGGTGAGAGCATGAGCAAGTATTGGCGGCGCGCGACCGGAACGCGGATGATCGGTGCGATCGGGAAGACGAATTACGCCTACGGCCACCTGCGCGGGTGGGTTCCGGCGCTCAGCGACGGCGCACGCTGGGGCGGATAGAAGCGTAAGACCGGCTCGATGGAGATTCTGTTCATCCTCGCTCCGGTTCTCCTGCTCGTCGGCGTCGGCGCCGGGATGCGCGCGGTCGGTTTTCTCGATCCCGGGTTCATTTCCGCCCTGAACAAACTGACGTTCCGCATCGCGCTTCCGGCGCTGGTCTTTCGCTCGGCCCAACACGCGGGCATTCCCCCGACGGCGATCTGGCCGATCCTTGGCGTTGTTTTGAGCGCCACCCTTGTCACGTTGTTCGCCGCTTGGGTCGTCGCCAGATTTGTCGCTGGCGGGTCGAAACCGACGTTCATCGGCTGCAGCTTCTTCGGAAACATCGCCTACATTTCGATTCCCGTCCTTGCCCATGCCTGGGGACCGGACTCGGTGGGCGACCGGCCCGAATTGCTGGCCAGTGCCGCCGTCAGCATGGTTCTCGCCGTGGTCGTCAACAACTTTCTGGCAACGCTCGTCTTTCAGCCGAATGCGCTGCATTCCTTTGGTGCGGCCGGGAAGGTTTTCCTGAATCCCCTGGTCATCTCCGGACTGGCCGGAATCGCGGCCGGGATCGCCGGGGTTCACCTTCACCCCGTGCTCGAGTCAACGGTTCGCAGTCTGGGGGCCATGGGTGTGCCACTCGCCCTGCTCTGCGTGGGCGGATCGCTGGACCTGCGGCCTCTGGCCGGTCGCTGGGGAGCGGTGTCCGCGGTTTGCGTTTTGAAGGTCTTGTTTTTTCCGGCGATCGCATGGGCGGCCGGCGGGACGGCGGGACTTTCGGCCGGCGACCTGCGCATCGCCTTGGTTTTCGCGGCCTGCCCCACCGCCGTCGTGGCCTACACGATGGCCAGTCAGTCGCATGGCGACGAACCCATGGCCGCCGCCTGCATTGCGCTCACCACGCTCGTTTCGTTCGTCAGTCTCGCCGTCGCACTCGCCGTCACCGGCTGAAAGCCCCACGTGGGACGGAAAGCGCAGCCTATTCGAATTTGCAGAGTTTGTCCGCGAGCGCTTCGGCTGCGGCATTGCCCTTCGATCCCGGGACCTGCCCGACGACCCGCGACCCGGCTCCGGCCAGTTGGAGGATCACCAGGTTTTCGACCGGCTTGCCTTCGACCCGTGAAACCATCCGGAAAATGCAGGCATAAGGAACGAACTGCCCATCCTGCATGGTTCCCCGCCACTGGACGACATCGTTGGCTTTCGAGGGAAACTCGCCCTCGCAGGCGTTGAGGATGTCGTCCATGAGGTTCGTTTGCTCGCTGTCGTACACGAGGTTGATCCAACTGCGACCGTGGGCCCCTTCGAAGATGACCGAGTAACCGGCGACGCCTTCGCAACGGTATTTGAACGAGTCTTCGCCTTCTTCGAGGAGCTTCGACTTTTTCTCAGCCGTCGACGTGAATTTGTCGACCGGTTTCGAATCGGCAAAGGTGACGGACACACAGAGGAGCAGAAGGGCGGCGATGGACGCGAGGTGTTTCATAGCTTTTCAGGAGGTTGATTGCGGCATGCCATGAGAAGCGTTCGCATAGAATTTGGAACAGATGACTGCTTGCCCGGGAGGCCAACCGGTTGTCAACGCGGATTTTTTACAAAAGAGGACGCTCAGCGGGGACTTAGACGATCTTGAAATCGACCTGTTGTTTGAACATGTCGACGCGGGCGACGATGACATCGATTTCGTCACCGGTCTGGTAAGTCCGGCGGGTACGGCGCCCGACGAGCCGCTGGCGGCCCGGGTCGAGAACGAAAAAGTCATCATCGAGGGAGGAAACATGGACGAGGCCGGTGAGGAGGAACTCGGGGAGTTCGACGAAGATTCCGTAGTTGCGCACGTCGATAATCTGCGCGCGGAAACTCTGACCGGTGCGCTTGGCGACCTGGGCCTGGAAGTATTCCAGCTTTTTGAGCCGGACGGATTCGCGTTCCGCCTCGGCGGCGACGCGTTCCGTGGCGGAGATGTGGTCGGCGGTTGCGGCGAGCGTCGAGGAATCCGGGCCGTGGCGGGTGAGGCCGAGGAGGCGTTCCAGCGAGCGATGGACGATCAGGTCGCTGTAGCGGCGGATCGGACTCGTGAAGTGCGTATAGTCGGCCTTCGCGAGACCGTAATGACCGAGCGGATCAGGCGCGTACCGGGCGCGCTTCAGGCTCTTGAGCAGCGCGATTTTGACGGCGGACTCGTGGGGTTTTCCGCGAATGCCGACGAGGAGTTTCTGGAGTTCCGGACGGTGGGTCAGGTCGCCCGCGCGCACGCCCTGGCTGGCGGCGAACTCCCGGAACTCGGCGAGCTTGTCGGGATCCGGGTCTTCATGAATGCGATAGACGGCAGGCTGGCGGCGGATCTTGAGTTCGCGGCCGACGAGTTCATTCGCGAGCAACATGAGTTCCTCGATGAGTTGGTGGGAAATGTCATTCTCCACCCGCTCGAGTCGTTCCGGACGGCCGTTGGCGTCGAGCCAGACTTTGATCTCGGGAAAATCCAAATCCAGTGATCCGCCGGCGAAGCGCTTCTTGCGGAGGACCGATGCCAGCTCCCATGCAGTGTGCACCCGCTGGGCAACCGGATCGGTGCCGGGCGGCCGCTTGAGAATCGCGAAGGCCTCGCGGTAGGTGAGTCGGGCCGCACTGCGGATGACGGATTTGGCGAAGCGCGCCGAACGCACTTTGCCTTGGGCGGTGATTTCGGCGAAGACGGAGAACGCGAGCCGTTCGACCGCCGGTTTGAGGCTGCAGATGCCGTTGCTGAGCGCCTCGGGCAACATCGGGATCACGCGATCGGCGAGATACACGCTGTTCCCGCGGGAGAGCGCCTCGCGGTCGAGGGCGGACTTGGGCCGCACGTAGTGGGACACGTCCGCAATGTGAATGCCAACCCGCCAGCCGCCGCCCGGCAGGCGTTCCACATGGATGGCATCGTCAAAATCCCGCGCATCATCCGGATCGATGGTGATGATGAATTCGTCCCGATGGTCTTCGCGGCGTGCGGCCTCGGCCGGTTCGACCTCGGGCGAAACCGAGGAGGCCTCACGTACAACGTCCGGGGGAAATTCGGTGGGCAGGCGGTGCTTGCGGATGATCGAAAGCATGTCGACGCCGGGTTTGCTGACCGGCCCGAGGACCTCGATGATATGCCCCTCCGGATTGACGTGGCGCGACGGCCACGCATCGAGCTTGGCAACCACCTTGTCTCCAATATTTGCCATCAGCGGCGGAATTGGCGCCGGGACGTACAGGTTGTGGACGAAACGCGGGTCGTCAGCGACGACGTAGTGGAACATTTTCGACTTCTGGAGCGTGCCGACGATTGTCTCGCTCGCCCGCTGGAGAATCCGGATCACACGACCCTCGCGGCGAGCCGGACGGCCGGGCTCGGGCGACTCCGGTGCGCGGGCGATCCGGGCCACAACCCGATCGCCGTGCATGGCGGTGAACGTATTTTCTCCGCTGATGAAGAGGTCGGGCTCACCTTTTCGTTCACTCAACACATGCGCCGCGCCGCTGGCATGAAACTGAATCGTTCCGGTGAAAAGGTCCGCCTCCTGCGGAATGATGTAGCGATCCTTCCGGATCCGCGCGATCTTCCCATCGACTTCCAAACGGCCGAGCAACTCCCGCAACTTCGCCCGGAACGATGGCGGCAAGCCCAACGCCTTCGACAGTTCCACTTTGTCCAGCGGCCGTTCGGCGAGGGCCTTCAGGATTCGACCCTCGAGTTCCCTCAGGGCCGGACGCGGTCGACGGGGGTGCGGGGCATCTCCGTTGCGACGGGTCGTCTTGGCGGATGGTGTTTGGTTGACCTGGTTTTCCCCGCGGCTCCGGCCGCCCGATGACGTTCGCCCGGCCGGGCGTTTCCGTTTCACGCCACAAGTCATCGCGCCCCTCGAGCCTGCTGGCAAGAAAATGCTTGCCGGTCCCCCGGCGTGTGAGAACTTGTCAGACCAAACTTTTTGCCCGCCGTCGCGCCCATGCAGACTCCCCGAAACGCCTTCACGCTCATCGAGCTCCTCATCGTCATCGCCATCATCGGCATCCTCATGGGCCTGCTTTTCCCGGCGGTGAACAGCGCACTCGACGCCGCCCGCAAGGCCCAGGCGAAGAATGATGTTGTCCAGATCGCCACCGCCGTGACGGCTTTCGAGACCGAGTACGGTCGGCTTCCCACCAACACGGCGACCGTCGATCGCACACTCGTGGAAACGCTGGCCGGGATTACCACAAACGATAACAGCCGCCGGATCGTCTTCCTGGAAGTTCAGGCCGCCCGCCGGGGAAAGGGAGGTACGAATTCCTCGGGCTTCGTTGATCCCTGGACCACCAATGTCCCCTATTCCATCTCCATGGACAACGAATCGGGAGCCGGCGCTTACGACAATAATATCGGCGTTTCGACAAACGGCACAACGTCGACGAATACGACCTTGCGCAAACGGGTCGCCGTCTGGAATATCAATACCAACGCGCGCCGTCAGGTGCGCTCCTGGGAGTAATTCTCCAACCCGCGGGTGTAGTTCAATGGTAGAACGGCAGCTTCCCAAGCTGCATACGAGGGTTCGATTCCCTTCACCCGCTCCCTGAGACGATAGTGGCAGTTGGCCTGCGGGTTCTGGGGCCGCTGTCGGCTTCGGCACAATGGAATGATCAGCCGGCTTTAGGGATCTCCAAGGAGATGGGCAAACTGCTCGGTAAGCGCTTGGACTGTCCGTTCCATGATTTCGAGTGAACGACGACGCCACTGCAGTGCGACAAACGGCCGATGACCTCGACGTGAAGAACGTCATCACGGACCGTTGCAGCGAGCGAGACGTTTCCGAAGATGGTCGCAATTTCGCGAGCGCGGATTTCCTTCCCATTCACCCACCAATGCGGGGGGACGCCTTCCAAGAGGTGCAGTTCATCACCTCGCTCGAGGACCAAAAGGTGCAGGGCGAGGCGGATGAACTCTGCGCTGGCCCAGTTATGTGGCATGTCTCCGACTTCTTCGAGACCCTCGCCCGCCGGCTTTTGTTCCTCGCGCCAGACGAGAACGGGAGAGGCATGGTCTGCAAAAGCCTCCAAGGCGGCGAAGGCGTCCGCCGGTTTCCCGTTCCAAAGCTGTGCGTGCGCGAGAAACGATGCGAAGTAGGTCCAGAGCCCGCCTGGCATCCAGCCTGTGTCGAAGGTCAGCCCTTCTCGTTCCACGGACTCGAGCATCGCCAACATGCCGGTGACAAAAGGATCGCCCGGTTCAAAAAGACCTCCGGGGTAAACGGCATGGCAGAACGGCCACTGCGCCTTTTGTGGAGGGATCTCTCCCCGCATGAGAATGGGCAGGTAGCGATTTCCATGGGGATCGGTGCGGAAATGCGTCATGGCTGTGCGATCGAAGGAACGCCGAAAGGACGCATATTCCTCCCTCCAGATCCCGGCCTCTTCCGGGTTTCCGATCCATTCCGCAGCGTCGGCAAATGCTTTCAGGCCACTCATCAACCAGTAGGAATTGGAGAACTCCGGGAAACCCTCGCCCTCCTCGACGTTGCTGAATCCGCCGTCGCAGTCGCCCCACGGAGCCAACTCGAATTCCGGAGCGTTCGGATCGCCGGCACCTTCACGTGATCGAAGATCCCGGATGAACGCGGCAGCCCGCTGCAGTCGCGGCCACTGGGCTTTCAGCCACTCGGGGTCCTGACTGAGTCGTGCGTGCCGCGTGACCGCCCAGATGACAATGCCCGCCTCTTTCCAATAGCGACGCTTGAGCTGAAAACCTCCGTCCTCCTGTTGAAATCCGAGCATGTATTCGATGCCGGCACGTGCTTCGTCTTTGCGGCCCAGCATCGTGACGAGTTCGAGAAGAAACGCGCCGTCGACAATCCATAGCTGTCTGTAGCACGTTGGCCCGACATGGAATGCCGGAAGTCCGTTCTGGAGATCGCGCGCCTGATAGATGTTCCGAACCGACGAATCAATCAGCCGCTGAATCCGTTCATCCGGAACTTGCACGTGGTCATAGGGGAGCGGGGCGCTTTGCCACCAATGCACAGCCGCAGCACGCCGCCTCGCATATTCCGAGGCATTGGTCGGCGCTGAGGAATAGCCATGGCGATTGATACTGACGATGATCGTGCGGGTTGCACCCGGTTCGAGAAGTGCGTTTGGAAAGCAGACGATCGAGCGGTCGGCTGCGACGATTTCCTCGGAAGCCTCCAGCCGGGTTCGGCCCCCGATCAAGACACCGTCGGTCTTTTGAACCACGCGTTCCAAGGTGCGAAGCCGAAGCTGGGGCGTACAGGGCAGCGCGCTTGAGGAGGTATTGGTGTATTCAAGGCTGAGAAAAACGTGTCGAGGAGGCGAAGCAATGCCGCCGCAGTCGAGGAACTCGGAGGGATTTCCCTCCCCGCGAAGGATTGCTTCGTCGGACGCCGAGCCATTCTCAAAAATCCAAATGGCGCTCAAAAACGCATTTTGATCCGCGGAGTCCGATGCCGCGCGAACCGACAGACGAATCAAACCGTCGCCATCGATGTCTCGCGCGAGAAACCGAAGAAGGCCGGGCCGTCCCGATCCAAACGCTGCAGCAGGGTCCACCCGACGGGCTGCGGAGCCCTCGACTTCGATATCCAGAATGCGGCGGCCGGTCGCTTCGTGTTCCCCTTCGGCAAATCCCAAAACGATTTCACAGGACCCGCCTGGTTCGGTGTTCCAAGTATAGATGATCGGTTGGCCGCCCGCGCCCCATGCCACGTGCGAGAACTCCGGATACTCAGTGATGCATTGCGCAGCAAAATTCCTGCGAATCCGCGGGATCTTCGGTCCATCCCAGCCCGAGAAGACCTCCTCCCCGCCGGTCCGCACCAAGCGGGGTGCACGGTCAAAGCCGGCATCGGGAGGTGTGCTGCAAAAGCTTTCCGCCTGAATTCGGAACGGACCGGTCTGCAAAGTGGTTCGCACAATGGGAATCCTCGGATCGACGACTTCCTGTTCGGCAAATCCGGTGCTTTCGGCCGCGTCCGGCTGGATGACTGTTCGGAACGAGCGGTGGCCTTTCCCGGCCCGCTCGAAATCGAGCAGGATGGAGCCTTCTTTCCCAACGAGGATCTTGTCGATTTCGTCCGGGAGTGAGAGGCAGGATTGCCACCAGGGAGGAGAAAACGGGAATTGGACGGAAGACTCGGGCGGATTCTCCGTTGCCGGGCAAACGGGAGGAACATTCATGGAAACAAGCGTTTTGTGATCAAGTCGGCCGGGAGCCTGGTGATTCGACGGTTTCCGGTGGCTGAAAACCGGCATCCCCGCCCAGCCTCTGGTAGCCGCGCAGGAGCATCACGAACCCAAAGAAACTGCCGCAGGCGATCAGGCAGCCCAGGATGAACACATACTTATACTCGTGATTCATCCACTGGATGAAGACTCCAAGAGCCGGTGGAAGAATCATGAAGCAAAGCGCCGTGACGAGCCCGCCGGCGGACGCAAACTGCGCAAACTTTGCCTTGGGAAGAAGACGTTGCCCGATCGACGCGGTGACGGTCAGATAAGTTCCCGAGATGACCGTATGGGCCAGGAAGGCTGCAAAGAACGTCGCGACGGTTTGTGAAAAGAGAAAGCCAAAGAGCGTTGCGGCCACGTAACCACCCATCGCCAGCAGGCCAAGTCGCAACGGGTGAAAACGATCGGCCAGAATGCCGAGGGGGTAGGCAATCAGAAGGGAGATCGTGTAGGAAAGCGCGAGGCATTTCCCATAGAGGTCATCGCTCATGCCAACACTGCGCGAATGAAAGACACTGAATGTGTTGACCGGTCCGAGTGAGAGCATCCCGAGGGTCGTCGCAAGGAAAAACCAAAGATAAAACGGATTAGTAAAGCATTCCTTCAGGTAAGCTTGGACCGGCCCGAAAAAGCGCAGTCCCAAGGTCACGGGCCGCGGCTCGGGCGGTGGATAGCTTCCTTCCCGCACTTTCAGACACATGAGCGAGAACCCGATGCCATAAAGCAGCCCGAGACCGATGAAGATCGCAAACGAATGCGACTCGGCTTTGCCCATGAGGAAAAAGTTGAACACGATCCCGGCGATCAAGCTCACTGCGCGGAAGAGCGCGAAAAAACGGCCGATCACCTCTCGCGGAACGACGTCGTTGATCAGTGCGCCGACGAGTGTGTTGACCACGGCCGAGCTGATCTCGAACGCCGTCCAGAAGAATGCGAACACGATGATCCGGCAGGCCATTTCTCCCGGAGAAGAAGGCCCCCAAGCTTCGTGGACCCAGGAGCCGATCATTGGCACGGCTGCCAGACCAAACATTGTCAGGGTGACAATTGGAGTCGGAAAAAGGAGGAAGGGAATCCGGCGGCCCCACCGGCTGCGGTGGCGGTCGGACATCACGCTCACGACCGGGCCGAGAATGAGTCCAATCGCGGCCGGAATGGAACCGATCAGGAGGCCGACGAGCCAGTCCGGCGCCGAGAACCCGCGCAGCATGACCATGGCGACGGGGTTGACCGCCCGTTCCTTCATGGTCCACGCGAAGTCTCCCCACAGCAGCCAGCAAAAGAGGATGATCAACCCGACCGATGTATAAGTCAGCGTTCCGACCGTCCAACGACGCTCACCTTTCGGCGGAGCGGACGTTTCGGCGCCCGATTGTGCGGCTCCGTTCTCTGTGGCCACTTCCGACGCCATCCTAAGGCTGGTAGGTCAATGTGCGGCCGGTGAGGGCGTCCAATACGATCGAAACAAAGTTTGCCGCCGGTGCCGACTCTGTGCCCTGCGCGCGGGGATTTTTCAGCGTGAGGCACCAGGCCGCGGTGCCATCGAGGCCGGTTGAGCCATTCGGACGGAAGGTGAAGCCGACGTAATCTTTGTTCCGGAGCAAAGGAGGCGCTTCCGAGCCCTCGGTTGCCCGCCAGGGTGAAACGCTCGGGTCGTTCGCCTCCGTGGAAAGAACGGTGGAAAACTCGTTGGAATCCTCGAAGACAACGCCCGCCGGCAGAACCCTTCCATTTGTCAGCCACTCGTCCGCCGACCTGCCGCTTGCCGAGGCAGGAATCACCAGCGCCACCATTCGCCAGGCCGGACCGTTGCCGTCGTCATGACGGTAGATCCTCACGTCGACGGGAAGGTTCCGGCTGATCGCCGTCTGTCGCGCCAGGGCCAGTTCCGCGGCCGTTACCTCCGCCGCCCCGGAGATGGCTATGCCATCCAGCGTTCCTCGAAGCGCCGGGAGAGTGACCACGGCCAGCATGGAAATCACCGCCATCGCGCTCAGCAACTCCAGCAGGCTGAAAGCCCGCAGGGATCGGCGGTGTGGACGGAGCCCGTTCATGTCAAGACTGTGGCACTTGGCGCGCAAACACTCAAATCAAATGTTTGATATTTCGTTGGGGAGGTTCGAGGGATGGGACTTGTCGAGGGACGATCGGCAAAAAACTTGTCGAGGGCAAGCTGATCCGGCTGGTGCCCCGGTGGCGATTGTCAGGGGGAGCGGCGGCGGCGACGGGCGAGAACGAGAGATGCGCCGCCGATGAGCAGGGTCGAAGTGGCCGGCTCGGGAATGACGGTGAACGTCAGGTCAATCGTTCCTCCGGCGCTGTTGTAGACGAGTGACGGAGTTCCTTGGAAGTCTCCGGTGACCGTGCCGAGCGTGAGGCCGCCGGTGATTCCGCTGGTGGTGAGGGTTGTGCCATTGTTGCCAAAGAAGCGGAACAGGCTGACGGTGAAATCGCCGCCGGTCGGAGTGCCAACCAAGTTGAGATTGATTGTGTTGTTGTTCAGGAGCAAATCGCCGGTCGCGAAGTTCCAGAAGTCAATGCGATCGGAACTGAGTCCGTTGGCGGCGATATCGAAGTTGAAGATGGCGCCCGCGGCCATGTTCAAAACCCTCGCGCCGGCACCGGTGATATTGGCGCCGTCGAGAGTGAAGGTTCCGATTCCGCCGGAACCGGGATTCACGCGCCCTCCGCTTTGAACGAGAACCATGTTGGAATTGGCCTGGCTGTTGAATCCTGAGATCCGTCCCGAGCCTCCAAAGGTCGCCCCGTTTGCGACTTGGAAATGGCCCGTTCCGGCGTTCCCGTATCCCTGACCGCTGAGCGCAGACGATTCGATGTGCGTTCCGTTGAGCAGCAAGGTCCCCGCATTGACCTGGGTCTGGCCTCCATAGGAATTGCTGCCCGAGAAGATCTGCGTGGTATTCCCGGTCTTGACGATGGCGACGCGTGCTCCCCCGCCGCCTTCGGTGATGTTGCCCGAGAATGTCGTCGTTGTTGTGTTCGAGGTGCCGTCAATAGTCAGTGTCGACGTTCCCGTTGTCGCGCTGGTCGTAATGGTCCCTGCGCCGGCCAGCGAGGCGACGGTACCGCTGGAAACCGTAATCGCATTGATGCCGTTGGCCAGGTTGAACGTTCCGCCCGAAGCGACTTCCAGCCGGGTTTGGGTGGTAAATGCACCAGTCGAACTCAACACCGCGACGATCCCGTTGCCAATCGTCAGGCCGGTATTGATCTGCGACCAGTTTGTGCCGCCGCCGCCGATTCGGACATTCAGCGCCGGTGAACCTCCGGGATTTCCGCTCACGATGGCCAGCCCGCCGGTTCCCGTGTAACTGGTGCCCGCGGCGCTGTTTCCGCCGAGGAGGAAGCTGTTGTTGGTTCCGTTTGCGGTTGCCTGATTGATCGTGATCGTGCGAGTGCCGTTTCCAACGTTCACGTTACCTGTAAAGCTGACTGCGTTGGTGGCTGTTGGGGAGAGACGGAAGTCGCTGTTGAGAGTCAGGTTGTTCGCGTATGTCACGTTGCCAACGGCGAAGTTGATGTTGTCGTTGATTTGAACGGTTGTGTTCCCAAAACTGAAGTTGGATGCGGTGATATCGCCCGTGCCGGTTAGCGTGATCGTGCTGTTGCCGGAGTTCACCCCTGAGACCTGCAAGGTTCGGCCCGCAGCGATGTTCCAAGTCTGGTCGGCGGCGAAATTCGCCACCGCACCGACGATCAGGTTCGCCGTCGCATTGCTCATGTCGATGCCTGAAGATCCCAAGGTCAGCGAAAAGCCGGTCGAACCGGAGACAGTCTGGGTGCCGCCCGGGTTTAGCACCCGGATGCCCGACCAACTCAGATTGCCTCCGATTGGAGCAGAACGCGCTTGATCGATCGTACCATCGTAAACAGCGACATCCGATGCGCCTGGAATGGTCCCACCCACCCACGATGCGCTCGTATTCAATGCATTCACATTGTTTGCCTTCAAGATGTCGGCCGAAAATGCATGTGGAGAAGTAGCCGAAACCAGAAAGGTGGCCAAGGACGTCAACAACGTAGGGACCGAAAGCAGGCGAGGCGAAGTTCTCATGAAAGGAAGTGCAGTGGAGGGATGATGATCAGAACATCACAGGTTTGATATTGGGTGTCAAAGATTTTCTTCCGGGGTCCGGATGAGAACAACGGGGTGGCGGGGTTCTTTGTCGATCAGAAAGCCGGAATGATGTTAAGGAGCCACTCGAAAGGCAAACGCACCGACGTCCATTCGGCCATCGGGCCTGGGCTTGCCGGTGAGGTCCTCCTTGAGGCCGTTGGGGTATCCGGCGCCGATTGCCGGGCTGCCGGGTCTCAGGCGGAAATCGCCGGCACCCGGGTCAACAAAGAGGTCGCTTTCAGTCACAACGGTGAGGCATCCTGGTCCGAGAAAGCGGGGTTCCACCTGTCGGGTGTAGATGTTATTCCGAATGGTGCCCGGAAGGTCTTCGGCGAGTCCTGCGAGGATGTTGTTTTCGATGACGAGACCTTCCGGTGACGCCGGGCTGCCCCGTTGTTGACCGAAGACGGCTCCGCCCCACGGGCTGGCGGGATCCATGTTGACAATTGTGTTGTTGAGGATCCGGAGCTGGCGGACCTGGCGACCGTTGACGCGTCCGGTGACCCAGATGGCGATGCCGACATTGGATTTACCACGCCCGTCGATGAGATTGTTTTGCAGGAGGAGATTCTCGGCATTTCGATTGATGGCGATGACATTGTGCAGCCGGTTTCTTTCAAAGACGATGTTTGCACAACCTTCATAGAAGTTGACCGCCGAGGAGTGCATTCCGAAGTGGTCAAGAATCGCATTGTCGTGGAGGTGTCCACCCTTGGAGTCGTAATGACGGATGCCGGACCCGGTATTCTTTTCGAGGTGGCAGTGGCGGATCCGGAAATCGCTGACTCGATTGACGTAGATGCCGACGGTCCAGCCCGGACAGGATTCGACGCGTGTTCTTTCGACCGTCACCCCCGACGAATGGACGATGTTGATACCGGCCTCGCCGCTGACAAAGCGGACGGTGCAATCGGAGATCAGGATGCCGGTCGATGGCTTCTGCGAGGTACCCAGAATGGCGATGCCACCGTCCCCGCCGGCATACCGCCGGATGAGAAATCCGCGAATCTCGATGTTTGAGGCGCCATCGGAAATCCGAATGGCGGAACCGAGCACGGGATATCCGATGTGTTCCAGTCGAGCCTTTGTCGCCGGGTCCGCAAAGAGAAAGATCCGCGTCCTCCCGTCACCGAGATCCTGAAGGCACCACTCGCCCGGGCTCGTGAGGAACTTCGGGGAGTTAAAGAAAGCGTAGCGGGTCTCGTCGTAGATTTTGTTGGCAAAGTGCGGCAACTTCAGGCTCTTGGTGGACGGATCCAGGCGATCGACCCTTGCAAAATACACGTGGTTGTTCCCGCCGTGCACGCCGACAAAGGCGTCCTGATAAAACTCCGGATCGCTTTGGGTCAGCTTTTCGTCGCGAAGGATGGTGTCTACATCGTGCAAAAGAACATTCGTGCCGTCCGGTGAGAAAGCGGCCACTTGTTGAAGTTTGATCCAGGGCCTCACCGCGGGATCTGAATGCGACAGTCGGTACGTGATCTTCCTGGCTTTCACCGGCTGCGGAAGCGTGAAGGTTTGCATCCCGGCGTGGGAGCCATCCAGGCTGACGGTTTGAACCTCTTTGCCATCCGCAAGGAAGGTGATCCTTTCGGGGAAGGGTTCGCCCTTGTCCGGGCGGAACAGGGTGACTCCGAAAGAAGCGATCTCCAGGGTCTCAGCAAACTCGACCGAGAACGCTCCTCCGTTCACGGGCTCGATCACAGGAGGCTGACGCCCATGCGTGATCCCGATGAGCGGCAGACCTAAGTTTCCCTTTGTGCCTTCCTCAAAAAAGATCCGGTGCGGGTAGGTGTCCTGGAGCCGATCGGGTGATACATGGAAGTGTTCGGGAAGATCCGGGTAGAAGGGATCCGGCGCCTTGGGCTCCTGAGCGAGCGGAAGCAAAGCTTCGTCGCGATCGACAAGAAACACCCGCTGCCACGGGGCTTGCTTGCGGGGATCGCCGATTCGATGAAGTACAAACTCGCCGGCCTGAAAGTTTGTGCGGAGATCGACCGGCACATCAGCGAAAACAATCTGCTGCCAGTTGGGGTTGTCGCCCACCATTCCGGCGGATGTGACTGCCATCCACTCCTTGATTCGCTCGGCGCCATCAAATATCGCCGGGCCATCTCCGAAGGTGTTTCCGGAGTTGCCGTCGAGAACGATGGGTTGGCCGGGCTTTCCGGATTCTTTGATTTGGATTTCTCCGCGATAGACAACGCCTCCTTTAAAGAGAACGCGAAACCCGGGCCGGAGCTGCAGGGAACCCGGCCGGCCGGTCGCGTTGGCGTCCCCGGGGCTGTGCTTCCAAGCGGTTTCCGGCGTCAGGCCGTCCGCTGCGTCATCACCCCCCTCGTAGTCCACATGGTACACCGTCCCGTGTATGGGGAGCAGCACCGAGACGAACCCAGCAAAGATCCAACTCCCAACGCGCCGGAGGGAGTTCATCTGCGATCTTTGATAAGCGGGGGTTGTTTTTCGGGGGAACGCAATCATTGTCCAAGTCGGGTTGGGTTAAGGTTGAAAATAGTTCTCGGAGACGATACGCCAGCGATAAAAACGGCTGAGGGGTTCTGCGTCCGGTTCCGTGGCGTAATCCGGAATGTCGGTGGCATTCGGATCGATGTATCGCTCGATCAACGTCGATCCCCGCAGTTCGGCCGCCGTGCGGTCGCGACCCTCCTCCCAGACATCCGGCGCCGAGCCCGGAGCCTTCCGAAGGGACTGAACCCGCCAGTGCACGGTGAACGTGTTGGACTTTGTTGTGACCCGCGAATAGAGGTGGTCATAGGGTTGTTCGCGCAGGTTATCCGCCGTAAGACGCCGTGTGGTCCAAAAGCTGCTCTTTACACCAGAGAGTTGCTGGCCAACGGGGACCAGGAACATTTCGCAGATCTGCGAGGCCGAACGAAAGATATCGCCGGAAGCAAACTTTGCATCAAAGTCCTGCAAAGTCTCCGGGATGTCGACTGCAAAGCGGGTCCGGGTGTTTGATTGTCTGAAGAAAAAGTGGCTCTTATAATCCGTCACAGCGGAATCAGGAATCGCGCTCATCCAAGTCGATTTCAGCAATGCATGAAGGGCTGTCTTCCGTTCCAGGTAAGCGAAGGGAACGATGGCGTAGTTCAAGTTGACCTTGCCCGCGGTGGAGAATTGATCGCTGATGGGATAGGGCTCAGCAATCGGCATCCAGAAAAGATCGAGCACGAGGTGATCGCGCGGCGTGGTAAGCCCCGGATGCGAAGTTCCTGCCGCCGGGATGGGTGAGAAAGCGAGCGTCTGCCATCCCGTCGTGCGCGATGAAGGGAGAGTCCCGAGGATGACTGGCGAGGGAACCTGGCGGTTCGGGGAGAAGTATCCTGATCCCGGGGAGCCATAGGCCTGGTAGCGGAGAAAATATGGCGTGCCAACAAATGCGCTGTCCGAGAAATCGGTGAAGAGTGTTTGGTAATCCTGGTCCGGGCGCCAGAGAAGCCCGCCATCCGGAAGATTCCCCGGCATCATTGTCCAATCCCACTCTGGTTGAACCCGGTTGTTTCCGGCAAAGTAACCGCCAACCATCCCTTCCAGGCTTGTTCCGGCGCCGAGCTGGCTTGCCGTCCAGCCGAAGCGCCCTGTAGTGGCCATGGAGATGTTGGAAGGACCGAACTGAAGTGTTCGCCGGTAGCCGGTGCTTAGAGGGCCGGCCGAACCCGGCGTCCCAAGAGCGTGAAACTGAGCGCGAGCCGTGGCCCTTGGATAGAACGGCCCGGGAGGGCTTGGTTGCGTATTTTTGAAGACCAAATCCGGTTGTCCGCCAAAAATCTGGTCAATCCGGCGAAACGTCGGGGTGGATTCCAGAATGCGTGGGTCGCCTCCGCCCGGGCCGGTGGGATCGGCAGCCATACTAATGACGGTGTCGTAAGGTGTGATGATCGGCACTCCTTCGAGCAAAGGCGTATCAATTTCCGCCCGACTCAGGTCGGTTCCGGAATTCTCGGCGGTGAAGATGGATTGATTCCGTCCGTTCAAAGAGCGGACGCGATTTTCGAAGACAGGTGAAACCAGCGTTCCGTTGTTGCTGATGTAGGCATATGGGATCGTACGGGTGGGCAGCAGATTCGTGGTGTCCCGGATCTGATCCGGCGCAAAGGTGTCCAACGGATTCAAGAGACTCGGCGCAATCTCAATGTTGGCCCACCGTGTGGGCCTCGCCTCCGGTGTCACAAAGCTGCTTACATTCGGATCCGGGCGGTTTCTCGGCGGGGACGCATTGGCGTCCCGTACATTCCACCTTGGGGCGATGGGCACTGGAAGTGAGCCATCCCATGCTGAAAAATCGATCGTCTGCGTGCTGACCAGCTGATTTGGGTCCGAAGTGGGATCTGTCTCCAGATTCGTGGAGTAGGGCGCATAGATATCCACGGTGATCTGCGTCCCGGCAAACTCGAAGGTTACCGAATCCGGAGATATCGGAATCGGATCACTAATCAGGGCCCACCGGTTCGCGGCGGACGAGGAATTCTCAAAGATTTTTGGGTCCGGCCGAGCTCCAGAAGTCGCTCCGCTTTTGTTAAACAGCGGCCAAAAGAGCGGGTTGACCATCGTGCTTCGCGTGATGAACGTGTTCCACTGCACCGAACGCCCGCCCCCGGCGGGGAGCGCAATGGAGTTTCCATTCACGCGGAATGGCTGTCCATTCACCCGAATCCAAAAAACCGGGGAAGCGGATGTCACGCCCGACGAAAGCGCCGTGAAATCAAACAGCATCACAGCCCGCATCTCGGTGGTCTGGCTTGCTATCGGATAGTCCGCACTCCCCCCATGGGCGGGGCCCGGGTTGATGAGATACTGCCAGTTGAAAGGATTGAAGTAGTTGTTTTCGGGCGTGGATCGTTGTGGAGCGGAGGCCGCGGGCGGGACTGGCAGCCGGCGTGCGGTGGCATAGAACATCACAGCCACTTCTTCCAGCCGCGGGTAAGCGCCGACGCTTGTGTAATCACTGCCATTTACGGAAGTCCGGAGTGGCGCGACCGTATAGGCGTTCGGTTCGATGTATTGGGAGCGCCGGGTGTTGTTGAGCCAGATGTCCCTCGCAGCCAACCCAGTGAAAGAATATCCCACCTCATTTTGCCCGGGTTGGACCGGATTGGATGGAATCGAATTCCATGCCACTTGGTTGATCATGGCCCGACTGAACCCGAAAGTATTCAGGGCGATCCAGTCGGCGTTCCTCGCGCCCCATTTGTCCGCGAGACGGCCGCCAAAGGCCGGGATTTCACGGTCAAAGCTCCTCCGGATGTAGTTTACGAGCTCTTGGTTGCGCTCGATCTCCTGCCAATCGTGCGTCGGGCTGTCAGGGTTCTGCCTTTGGAAAAAGTAACGGTTGGGTTGAGCGGCCCCAATGTTCAGCGTCGCGCAAAAAGCGAGCAGCCGTTCTTCTGAAGTCATCCAAGGGTTCTGTGAAATCGGCTGACTCGGGGCCACAGTGGTCGGCAGCGCTCCGCTGTTCCGGCCGCGGAACGTGTTGCTGTCCTTCCATGGCCGGAAGAACGAGGAAGGCCAGGGCCACGTAACCGGCCAAAGGCTCACCCGCGGCGTTTCAAAAAGTGTTGTTTCCGGAGCGCGGCTCGCTGCAGTCAGGAAGAAGAGTCGTTGTTGAAAACGATTTACTCTCTCCTTCTCATCGCCACCCAATGCATCGAAAGCTGCCTGTGACGAGCGAGCGGGCGCAAACCAGAAGTCATCCGCTGTTGCATAGAGTCGATCCGAGTCGGGCGTGATCCTCGTCGGAAGGTTCGGAAGTGCCGCAAGGGAATAGTCGGTTGTGTAAGAGTTGACCGGCGCTGTTCCGCCTAATGAACCGCCCACATGAACCCGCGGCGTGAGGTTGAATATGGATTGGATTTCCCGCCGAAACTCCGCCGTATCGGCCCATCGAGTCCGTGTCGGATCAGAAGAATCTTCGTTCAACAACTCCCCGAACACGGCACTGAGTGAAGTCATGGCCGGATGACCGGGCGTCCTCTGAAATTCGTTTTTCACCGGAGGATTGGCGGCGAACTGCATCTCATCGCGTGAAGCCGATTTGGGCGAATCCCAGAACGCGCCTTCGCTCGCCGTATTGACGTTGACCTTGCTGGTTTCGTCGTCCGTCCAGAACGCCACGCGGCCGACGATCGGGTTGTTGGAACTTGCGCCCGGAATGGTCGGACTGTTCGGGTTCCCGGCGGTCGGCGCGGCGAGGCGGCCATCCTGCAGCACATAGAGCCAGCGCACGGGCATGGGTGCCTCCGATCCGGAGCCCGAAACGGCCGCCGCCGAGTCGTCGATTGAAAAGCCTTCCACTTCGCCGATGGCCGCGGGGTCGACGATCGGATGGATCCCATTGATCGGCTGATTGAGATCGACGAACTCCGCCGGGCGGGATGGCCATCCGGCAGGTGGCATTTGGGCGGAATCCGCCGGGTTGAATCCGGCAGCCGGCTCCACGAAGTTGTCCCACGAGTAGAGTTTGTAAACATTCGCGGCAGCGCCGGAAGCGTCATATGTTCGAACCATTCCGGGCTGTGACGCCCATGCGACCGGATCCGACGCGGTTCCCTCGCGTGTTGCAGTGGAGATTTGCCCGATGACCCGGTTCACGGCGAGGCTGGCCAGGTGTCGGACCTCACCGTCCCTCGCATAAAGTTCGACGCCCCTCCGCTCGCGGCCCGCACTGGCGAGAAACAACACGGCCATGCTGGTCACCAGAACGAGGACGATCAAAACAAGGACGAGGGCGAACGCCCGCGGACGGGTGCGCAGAGTAGTGGGGGGGATCTTAGTCATTGGACCATTTGGCTCCCTGGAGCTCGACGGAGGTGCGGAACGTTCGAAAGCGGATGCCGGCGTCGGACAACTGCCGGCTATACGTGGCGAGGTCTTCATCCAAACGCGAAGCGTCGGAGAACAAGCCCGCAGGAACGCGAAGAACCTCGGGTGGCGAGTCGGACGTCAGGTCGAAACGCGCGAGGGATTGCCGGTCCACGCTCACCATGACGATGTCGACGATGGACGGAACCTGGTTCCGCATCACGGCGGACCGTTGGGACGCCGCCGCCGTCGCATTGATTCGTTGGCCGGACGGATAGCCACTCTGCCAGGCGCGGGAGTCGTAGTGGTAGTTGGGGGAGAGAATCGATCCCCTTGTGGCTTCAGAATAAGAGGTGCCCAAGCGCGATGCGGCCGTCTCTTCCTCCCGTGGAGCCAACCGGGGGCGGATGACGAGGAGGGGAATGTCTTCTGCCAGAATGCGGGCACGGGGCGCACCCGCTGGCGGGTTATTTCCGAGAGGATTCAACCACTCCGTGCTATAAGTGCCATTCGCCGTGGAGGAGTAGACTCCCAGTTCCTCGGTCGGCTCGACCACCTGAACAAGGCGAAATCTCCGCTGGGCGGATCCTGCGCCGAAAAAACTCCGCAGCCACTCCGGCAGGAGGGCTTCATCGGGCGGACCAAACCTGATGTAGAAGCCGAGCGAGTTCAGTGTGCGGTTCAGCGTGCGAAGGTTGGCCTCATCGGTTTCCCCGAGCGGAGCCTGGAAGAAAACAGCGTGGCCGGGGTTCTGCAGGCCGTTTGCCCCCGGAACGATTTCGGCCGCCGGCCCGGAAAGAAAGTGAAGCTCCGATGCCCGCGCAAACCGGTCCGGAACAAAAGCCGAGGTATTCGAGGCGGTGCGAGCGGCCCCGGTGGCGTCAACATAGTCGTTGTAGGTGTTGAGGGTTGCCCGGGCGAGACTGCGATGGATCACCGCAAACGCCGAACGGGCATTCTGAAAGGCGGAAATTTTGCCCGAACTCGCGCGCCAGATCTGTCCAACGCCGCCAGTCAGTTGGAGCAAGACAAGCATCACAACGAGCAACACCGCCGTGGCGACCAATAGCTCAACGAGGGTGAAACCCCGCTGCCCACTTCGTTTCGCTCGGCCCAAACTCATGAACCGCGATTGACGACCAGAAAGGTTCGTCGGTTGACCCGGCTGACGCTGGCTCCGGAATCGTCCGGATCCCTTTGATACCCGATCGTCACGGTGGCCCGCTGCAGTTCGGTTGTCGCCGGCACGTGATCAGCCAGCCGGCAGCGTACGAAGAAGATCGCATTGGACGCGGTTGTCTCCAGTCCCTCGTTGTCAAAATACATGGGAAAGCGCGTCGTCACATAGTTCGTCAGACTCCCAAACGGCGTGCTCTCCAACTCCGCGCCCACGGTTTGGAAAATCTCCGTCTCAACAATGCGCCGGCTCGATTCCTGCAAAGACGCCAGTCCCGCCGGCATCAGGGAAAAAATGACCAGCAGGGCGAATGTCACCAACCCGATCGCCAGGATCACTTCAACCAGGGAGAAGGCGCCGGAAATGGGACGATTTTGCTGGACAGGGGGAAACATCAAATGTTTGATATGACGAAAATTATTGCGGAAGTGGGTTGCTGTCAAGGCTGGCCGGGATAATCCGCGCGGGTTGAGAATGACTTGCGGGTTGACTGGAAAGGCGGTTGACGGAGGGGTGGTGGAAGCCGCACATGTTTTGATCTTATGAACATCCTCCCGTTGCGCTCCCGATTTTTTTTGAGCGGTGTGATTTTTCTTGGTGGGCTGTCCGGGCCGCTGCGTGCGCAGGATCAGCCGGTTGACCTGACGGTCAAGATGGCGGTTCAGGAGCACGGTGGTTCGACCGTCCAAGCCCGGCCGACGGAGGTCGGGTTGGAGATTCGCGCCCAGCATCCCGGGGAAGGTGGACGTGGAACGATCGGGATTCCGATCACGCCGTTTGAGGGACCGCTGGAGCGGATTACCTATCGTGCGCGGGGCACGGTCGGCCACTGCCGGCTCGGGGTTCGCGATTCCAACAAAGTCGTTTTTGGCAGTGAAATCGAAAAGCCCGGTCCTGAGTTAGCTGAGTACTCCATCGACTTCGGGAAGATCCTCGGAAAACTCTCAGCTTCCAACCAAACTCCGCAGTATCCGCTCCTGGAGGTTGTTCTCTCCTTCCGATTCGATGGCGTCACGGAGGAGAGCCTCGATCTCGCGGATGTCACCCTCCACCGCCCACAGGAACCTTCGCAATAGGGCCATCCGGCCATCCCGAAACTCACCTTGACCACGAAATCACATGTGTGATATTTAAAGAACCGTCCTTGTCCCCTTCATTCTGTCTCCTCCCCCTTTTTAATGAATTCACAAAGTATGATCCAACCGATGCGCATCGCGCTGGCCGTTCTTCTCACCTCTGCGGTTTCGGTGTTGGCCGATGTTCGACATGGCGAGGAACTCCAGCGCGGGGTGAACTGCGGGTTGCCGGAGGGAGCGGAACTCGAGCCTTCCGCGCAGAGGGTTTTCGCCCAACCGGAAGAGATCGTCGGAAAGCTTCTGAGCTCGGTGCGCACCACGCATGAGCAGGGAACGGTGCGCTTCATCCGTTGCAAGTTTGTGAATCCCGGTTTTGTTCCGATGGGCGGAGCCGATCCGGCCACGCCCGGAACCGAGCCATACACCGTCCATCGTGCGGGTTCGGGCTCGGTGGAACTCATCGATTGCGAAGTCCATGGCGGACGGAGTGTTGCGGTGGTGGGAGTCGACCGGATGACAAGAACTTACATTGCGGGCGGCAACGACCTCATTCGTGTTCCGGCGGGAGTATCCACTTACATTGAAGTGCTTGGCGAAAGGCTCCAGATGGCGAGTCCGGAGTCACACAGCGATGTATTGCAGATTCATTTTGGCAAGGATCGGACGGAGGAAACATCGCAGGTCGCAAGTCTCACCCTTTTGCGCTGCCGGTTCGATTCCCGGGGACGGCTTGATGCAGAAGGCAAGTCGTTGGACCTGGTGAATGCGGCGATTCAGTTGGGAAGCTTTGGACCGCATACCGGAGCCGAAGGCACGATCACGGACTGCTATTTCGATGGCGGGCCGTTCACGCTGAACGGAGGGAATCCCGGACCGGCAGGAGGTGCCTTTGTGCTCCGTGGAAATCGGTTCGGGCCGCACTTCCAGTATGGTGCCATCTCGCCCGGATGGCGGAGTGCTCACGATATCGACGACACCAATGTTTTCGCCGATTCCGACCTTCCAGCCACGACGAGGGTCAAGAAATGAAACGAGGAATCTTGTTTCGGGGTGTCTGTGACCGGAGGATGGGGGAGGGTCTCCGGCGCAGATTTCTTAGTGGGGCGGTCTGGGGCCTGGCGACAGTGTTCGTGGGCGTCGGAGCCATGCAGGCCGCCGAGGCTTTGCCCAACCTGAATGAGGAAAATCCCAAGCCGCGTTTCGACGTGACGGACCGCACGTGGCCTGCTTCTCCGGGTGAGGCCGAGATTTGCTTGTGGAAAGATGACAAGCTTGCGGCGCTCAGCATCACCATCGACGACAACTGCGGGCCGGATGTCGAATGGTGGCTTGCGAAAGCGGAGGAGAATCAAATCCCGCTGACGTGGTTTCTCATCACGGGCCGGATTGGCGGCAGCAATTCATTTGATCGGACATGGCCGGTCTGGGCCATGGTGCGTGATTCCGGTCATGCCATCGAGTCGCACACGGTCATGCACTTGCATGTGGACAAGCCGGAGTGGCAGGGCATCGAATGGGAGTACGCACACTCGCAGAAGCAGATCAGCGAGGGGATTCCGGGACATGCCGCGCACTTTCTTGCCTATCCCGGCGGGAAAAACAGTTCGCACAATGACCGCCAGGTTGCGGCGAAATACTATGCCGCCGCGCGGGGCTCCATTGGAAAAATCAACCCTCCGAACCAGATCGACTACCTTGGCGTCTTTGCGATGAGTGCCCCGAACCTGGGGGATGGTCCGGCGTGGGCGAATTTGCAGAACCTTTTCGATCCGGCCAACCGGGCGTATCGCGGCTGGGCTGTCCTCGTTTTCCATCTGGTGAAAGATCGCGCCGTGATGGACCCCTACTTTGCATTTTTCCGGGAACGACATCAGGACCTGTGGGTCGGGCGTTTTGGCGACGTGGCCAAGTATGGCCAACAGCGGGACACAGTGGAATTGAAAGTCACCGGGAACACACCGGACCGCATCTCCTTCGACCTTCGTGATCGCATGGATGACCGCATCTTCGACTATCCGCTGACCGTCAAAGTGCGGGTGCCGGATGCCTGGCGCGAAGTCTCGGCAACTCAGGATGGAAAAGAGATGCCCGTGCGCATTGTGGAGCACAATGGCGGGCGCTTTGCCCTGGTCGATGCGATTCCGGACCGCGGCGGATTCAGCCTGACGCCCGCAGTTCCCAAACTTTCGTCCGCTCAGCCATGAGCGGAGTGGTTGCTGTTGCCGGTGCGGGTGGATTCCTGGGAACGGTTCTGTCTGCAGAGCTCGCCGGCCATTTTCCGGTTCGGCTGAATGATCTGGGATCGCCGCCGGCGGTGGGTGAGCCTTTACCGGGTGATCTCTGCGACGCGGCGGTCGCTGAGAAGTTGGTTGAGGGCGCATCGGCGCTGGTCATCAATCACATGCTCCCGCGCACTCCGGACGCCTACTCCCATCCCAAGCGTCCGATCGATGTGAACGTGACAGGGACGGCCGGCCTGCTCGACGCGGCGGCGCGACACGGTTGCCGCCGAATCATTCTGATCTCCAGCACGGAGGTCGTCGGCGGTGACCTGAAGGCGGGTCAATTCCTGAGTCGCTCACGGCCGCCTTCGCCGGTCTCTCTTTATGGACTCACCAAGACGATGCAGGAGGAGGCGGGCCGCTATTTCCATCGAATCCACGGACTCGAAGTGATCGCTCTGCGTCCCGCTTATGTAACGGACGAGGATACGATGCGGGACAAGTATGGCCGCCACAAACCCAGCGTGAACTGGCAATTCATCGACCGCCGCGATATCGCCTCGGCTGTCGTCCGGGCGATTCAACTGGAGCATGTCGGCTTTGAGATTTTTCATGTCCTGGGTCACCCGGATGCCGACCAACGAACCGATGTGGGTGAAACCCGCAGAAGCTTAAGTTGGGAGCCCCTCCACCGGTTCAAGGGTTATCCCGTCGATTCTTGAAGGAGGAAGAATGGTTGATGGTCGTGGACTGTGCTCGCTGCGCATGGCTCTGGCCATGTGGCTGGCGGTCGCAGTGGCCGGCGCAGTGGCGGACGCACCCGAAGACAATATCCCTCTCCCTTCGCTCCGTCTGAAGCGGGGCGGCGATGATTGGCCTTCCATCGAGCAAACGTGAAAGCGACCGGCATGCTTTGGCTGACCTTTCTCGCGGGTCCCCTCGCGGCCGCAGTATTTGATGTGCCGGCTCATGTGGATGATCGGGCCTGGCGCTCCAGCGGAACGGGGGTGTTCGCGGGCCAGGTCACTGCGCGCATCGGCACCGAAACCGCGGGGCAGACGACTTCGTTTGTCATCCCCTTTGAACTGCCCGCACTTCCCGCCGGAGAGCGGGTGACCTCGGCGACCCTGACGGTTTTCTCCGAATCCCAGGCGAACCTCAATGGGCAGGCCAACCTCGATCTCCGGGGCGGCCGGGTGTCATCTTCAGCTTCAACAGAGGCAGCCGATGCGAGCGGGAGCCCGGTTCTGGTCGATAATGCCTACACGCTGAACGCTGCGATCCCGGTTCAGCAGTCCCTGACCTTTTCGGGAGACGAACTGGTTGCCCTTCTCCGTCGGACCTACTCGGGAGATCCCGCTGCGGCAGGCCGATTTGTCTTTCTCACGCTCGCGCCGGATGCGGCCAATTCATTGGGCTCCCGATATCTCACGGTCGCGACCGCCAACCACTCCGATGTCGCGAGGCACCCGGTACTCAGAATCGTCTGCGAGCCGGCCGAGTTGGTGACCGAGACGATCAACCACAACGGCGTCGCTTGGGAGATTCTCGGCGAAGGCAAAACTCAGGGAACGTTTCTCAATGGCGACCCGTGGGTGGTCGGCCCGGTTTCGATTGTCGGGATCACGAACTCCCTCAACTCCCCGACGTTTACGGCTCGGCGGGGGCAGAATGGGTCAATGGTCAATCCCTTGGTTGGTCACGACCGGCAACTGCAAGGCTTCGATGACGGTTTGAGCAGCTACCGCGAGTCGCTGAATGCTGCTCTCCCGGCCGGGCAACCGATTTCGCCGGGCAATCCGCTGACGATTGAGCCCGGTCAGACTCTGATTTCGAGTGTCAGTTGGCTTTACAACTCGGCGTCCGATCGGGAGCCGGGTTGTCCGGCGTTCAACGAGGGCACCAACGCTCCCCGGCCGGTGACTCGCGCGGCCGGTGTTCTGACCGTGCTGGAGACCGCGCCGCCGCCCGGGTCGTTTCGTCCGGCGTATGCCGGCGCTGACAAGTCGATCCGGTTTACTTGGGACCGGGTGGACCGATCGAAGCTTTTGAACCTGATGCCGCCGGCGAATACGCCGGATCCGGAGGCGCTCTATCAAGCATTCTCGCGGACATGGATCGACCACGGGTATGAATACCTCGGGGCCATGTTCCATCCGTCTGAACACATGCCAAATTACGGTCGCGACATGGCGCACATCGTTTTGCAGGTCGCCCTGATCCTGCAGCTCGACTTCGGCCAGCTTCCGGGGAACCCTTTCAAAGACCCGCTGCTCATCTCCATGTTGCAGTATGGGATCGATTGCACCGGCATCGCGCAGGCGGGTGGCGGCTGGCCGGCGAACGGCGGGCACCATATGGGGCGATTTTGGCCGATTCTTTTTGCGGGTTTGATTCTCGACGACGCGAACATGAGATCGGTGGGCACATGGGGGCGCCACCGCGGGGAGGGATTCGAGACAGCCGACCGCGGGCTGACGGAGTTTCAGGAGTTTCAGCAGCACTTCTACGTGAGCCCTGCAGAAGTGGCCATGACGAACGGCGCACAATGGGATCCGGACCCCCGTGGTGACCTCGTCAGATACACAGACAACGACATCGGTACGCCCGAATGGGGCATCCGGCATTCTTACCGTCCACAGAGCGACAATGCGGCATGGAACACGGTCTACCGCGATACGAATGGGGGTTGCACCGCAGGCTTTGCGCTGGCGGCACGGATGATGGGGGCTCAGGGACTTTGGAATCACGATGCCTATTTCGACTATGCAGACCGCTACATGGCCGCAACCGGAGGTGGAAGCGGGGGAAACGGACTCCCGCCCTTCGCCCGCAGTTTGTGGGAGGTCTATGCTCCGATGGTGGATGTTGTCTCTTACCAAGACTTCCTCCTCGCCCATTTCACGACCGCAGAAAGGACCGTCGCTGGAATCACCCGAACGGCCGCCGACCCGGATCAGGACGGAATGTCGAACCTCATTGAGTATTTTTTTGGATCGAATCCGCTGGTTCCGGGGCCCATGGCTTCACCGGTCCTGCACGCTCAAGGAGACCATCTTCGGCTCACTGTCGCGACCCGCGTGCGTCCTCCCAATGCACGGACCGTGTGGGAAAAGTCCACCAACCTCGCCGACTGGGTCCCCGTGACGCCTGAGTCGGAAGCGGTCACCCCGCTCGCAGATGGACGATTCGAGGTGGAAACGATATTCCCTTCGCCCGGCCCCCGGGGATTTTACCGGCTGCGGGTCAAAGAATAGGCTGATGCGCGGAAAAATCTTGCTGCATGATCAAATGTGTGATCAGATCAACCGACTGGTTGTCTCAAACCCGAAACCCACCAGACCATGAAAAGCCTCCAAATTCCTGCAACCCTCCTTGTTGGCACCCTTTTTCTTTCTTTCTCATCCAGCTCTCCTGCGGCGTTGATTTTTCAAGACCAGTTTGCGGTCCCCCCGAACACCGTGGGAACGCAGCCCCAAGGGTGGACAGCCGCGGGTGTGGCGACCCCCGATGACAACGTCGCGGCGGCGAACCTGACGTATCCGGCATTGGCAACGGGCACACCCGGCAGTTGGTTGCACGATGGCGATGCGAACCAGCAGTACTATCGTGACTTCTCTGGGTCGGGCTTGGCGGCGAACACAACGATCTTTTATTCTTTTCTCCTCAACATTGCGGACGTTGGGACTCTCAATACGACTGGTCCGACTTCCGGAGTGGTTGCTCTCAGCAACAACAGCATCACCATTCCCGGCAATGGAGCGGTTGCGGCATTTTCATTCCGAAAGGATTCGTCAAACCCGGATGCCTACAACATCGGTGTGGCGACGGGTTTTCGCGGAATCGGCAACAATACAACGAGCATCATTGGTCTCAGTTCCTGGGCGGCCACCGGCGGCACGGCGTTCAATGAAGGCCAAACGGTTCTCTTGGTAGCGTCCTACAGATACACCAGTGCCACGTCGTCCACCGTCAATTTTTGGGTGAATCCATCCTCTCTCGGCGGAGTCGCTCCGACTCCCACGTTTTCTCTTTCGGGAACGGGCACGGGCGCCGGGGTGGCGGCTCAACGTTTCTTGGTCAACTCGATTGGGGGGACCTCGTCAACGTCCAGTTCCTGGACTTTGGACGCGTTTCGCGTCGGCGACACCTGGGCCGATGTCACGATTCCGGAGCCGACGACAGCCAGCTTGTTGGGCGCAGGGCTTTTGCTCTTTGCCGCCGGCCGGCGGCGTAACCGCTGATCTCTGGTCGATTCCGGGAAGGTTTGGTTCTTCCGCCCGGTTTTACTCCGTTGCGGAATCCAGGATCGTCCGAAGCCGGAGGAACTGATGTTCGCCCGGGGTGGAATTCATGACGGATCCCCGGATGGTTTCCAACCCGTCTTGAACGCCGACGGTGGCCAGCGAAACGGAGTTCGTGGACCACGTCCGGAGATCGGAACTTGTCTCGATCACGTAGTCGATGTCGGAAGGGCGGGGGTAAGGTCGCGTGACAAGGAGAGCGCAGGCTCCGTTCGTGTTTTCTTCCTGCCGCACCCGGCCTTGCAACCCCGCCTCGCGTGGGCTCAGGCCGAGTGCATGTTTTAATAGGTTGTTGACGCCATCCGTCGCCGGACTGGCCGTCGGAGCGCCCAGACCGGAGCGGTCCGCAGGCAAAATGTGGCTTTCCAACCAATCGGCATATAGCGGTCCGGGGGTGTTCGCCTGGGCTTCGGAAATGACCACCGGTCCGCGGTCAGGAACGGCGCGAACCAAGGCGTACGGTTGGCCTTGATGGCGGACGAAGCGGGCGAGCCTCGGCGTTCCTGCCTGATCGGCCGCTACTGACTGCCAGGAGTCCGGCAACCGGACCTTGATCGTGAGCGGGTAATCGAAACGGGAATCCAGCATGTCGTCCTGAACGACAAAGGTGATCCGGGTGGGTGTGTTTTCGGTCACAGTCAGGCTCGAGGTGTCGCGTTGCTGGCCATACTTGCCGACATCCGAAAAGCGGCCGGCCCAGATGTCATCGCGATACGTTCGCAAGAACGTGAAATAGTGCGAGACCGAATCCCATGATGTCACGGTGTGGAAAAGCGGGGCGGCCCAGCCGCGGTAGTAGCGGACGTCATTCGCATTGAAAAGGCTGAGGAGATCGGATGAAGCCGGTCCGGACCCGAGGAGAAAGTTGCCATTGCGGATGGTCAGATAGTCGATCCGCCACGGCCGGTTGAACCCGCTGCCGGCGCCACCGCGGGCGCCGGCATAGATCTGGGCCGCTACGTTTCGATCGTTGTAGGAGCTGTTGGAGCCGCCCGGATAGGCCAGGAAATCGCAGACATGCCCGGGGATGTTGGACTCGATCGCGGCCCGGGATCCCGCATACTCCTCGTAGATTCCCGGCCAGCTCGCGTTGGTCACATGGAGATGCTGGCGGGTGTGGGACTGCACATCATGGCCCTTGGCAACCACGTCCCGCCAGAGCGCCCACGTACCATCGAAACCGGCATTCGCCCCGCCAATGCGATCCGTGATCACAAACCATGTGACCGCAAATCCCACTTCCTGCGCATGCTGGAGCCAGTTCGGAACCTGCGTCGCGATGTTGTCGTCGACTGACATGGTCACCGCACACAGCTTGTCATCCTCCCAGAGACAGACCACCGCGTTCCCCGGTGTCGTTGGCCATTCACGTCCGGTAATGGGCCGCCGATCGGCGGTTGGTGTCTCATTCAAGTTGGCGAGCTGGAGACCCGCTGCCATCGCCAGGGCCATGGTTCCGGCAATCAACAGCAGCGCCAGCCGGCGGCCGGCCGGCGCGTTCTTGGAAGGTGGGAAGATCATTCGACAGATATCAAACATGTGATATACCGGATTGGGTCGGGAAACAAGGTTCTTCTTTGGCGGGTGCGGGAAAAGCCTTTGACGGCGGAGAGAGCGACTTGAGATACAAAACGGGCGATGGCTTCTTTGAAACAGATTGCGGCCGAGTTGGGGGTATCCTACACGCTGGTCTCGAAGGTTCTGAGCGGTCGGCTGGGCACCACGGGGGTGAGTGTCGCGACGCGGGAGGCCATTCGGCAAAAGGCAGCGGAGCTGGACTACACGCCGAACCGATTGGCTGTGGCGCTCAAGGCGGGCCGCAAAGGTGCGATCGCGGTGTTTCTCCACGGCATCGGGAGCGCGGGAAGCGACGTGACCGACCGGATCTTGAAGGGGTTGGCCGAAGGTTTGGAGAAGAGTGGGCAAAGGATGTTGCTGCGGTTTTTTATGACCGCACAGGAATTCGTCGAAGCCTGCGATGTTCGGTTACGGTCGGAGGTGGATGGCCTCATCGTGGCCGGCGCAGGCCACCCCGAGCTGCTGCCGCGGTTTCGGGAACTCGAAAGCAAAAACGTGAAGGTCGTTTCGATGTTTGCCAGCCTGGCCGGGCGCGGACTCAACCGTTGGACGAATGCGGCGGTGGACTATGAAATGCAGGGCTACCTGCCGGCGAAGCATCTTCTCGACAAGGGATTCCGGCGGATCGCGTGTCTGAATACGGAAGCGTCGCGCACGGAAGGCTTCCGGCGTGCTTTTTCAGAGGCCAGGCTTCGCGTTTCAAGTTCTCAGCTCATTCGGTGTGAGAGCTTTCATTTGGAGGACGGGATTGCGGTGGCCGATACGATTCGTGACGGATCTTGGGAAGCCGTGGTCTGCCAATCCGACGCTCAGGCTGTGGGTTTGATCAACACCTTGATCCGTCAGGGCGTGCGCATTCCGGAGGACATCCGGATCACGGGTATCGACAACTCGCCGCTTGCCAAGAGTTGCATCGTTCCCATCACGTCGGTGACGTCCGAGATGCGTCCATCCGGTCTAAAGGCCGTTGAGTTGCTCCTGAAGAAAATCGACGGCCAGCCCGTCGAGTCGGTGACGCTCCGTCCGAAGTTGGAGGTTCGCGAATCTTCGGCGGGAAGCAAATCGTCCCGCAGAAGTCCGGATCCTAGATCAAGGTAAGTCGCGTGCCGGACAAATCTCGCGAGTGCTGGCCAGCCAGGATCTCATAGGATCCCGGAACGCACCGCCAGGCATTCGTCGACTCGTCAAAGCGTTCGAAATGCTCGCGATCCCATTCAAAAACCAATGTTTTCGATTCGCCCGGATTTGCCGAAATCTTTCGGAAAGCACGAAGTTCTTTCACCGGGCGGTCCGCCGGATTGTCGACGAACCGGAGATAGAGTTGGGCGACCGTTGTGCCCGGGCGTGAACCGGAGTTTCTGACGGAAACCCGGAACCGGACGGCTTCTCCCGCCCGGATTTGCGCGACATCCAGCGAAGGCGGGCTGACTTCAAAGGTCGTGTAGCCCAGTCCGAAGCCGAACGGATAACGCGGCTCAATGTTCGCACGATCGAAATGCCGGTATCCGACGAAGAGGTCCTCGGCGTAGGAAACATGTTGGCCGTCGCCGGGGTAGTTGCTCATCGCCGCGTGGTCTTCGGCCCGGTGCGGAATCGTGTCGGGCAGCCGCCCTGTTGGCTCGGTATCGCCAAAAAGAATCCGCCCCAAAGCGCGTCCGCCTTCCTGTCCCGGGTACCACGCCTCCAGGAGCGCTGCAACTTCTGTATCCCACGGCGTGAGAACCGGTCCGCCATTGAACAAAATGACGATGGTTTTTGGATGAGCACCCGCAATTTCCCGAATCAAACGTTCTTGGGCGGGCGGAAGATCCATGGTCTTCCGATCATTCGCGCCACCCTCAAGCAAGTTGGACAGACCGGCGCAGACGATCACCGCATCGGCACCCGGGAGTGCATCGCGGATGTGATCAATCGCCTTTGGCACTCCGGGCACCTCCCATTCCATCCGAACCGCGCCACGTGCCGCGCGCTTGCCATATTCGAAACGGATCGACACCCGCCGGCCCGATTGGAGGCTCCACTCAATCACGTGGAACTGCGTCCGAAACTTTGCTTCAAAATCCCCGGTCTCCGGCGTCCATCCGTCGATCACGAGTTCGCCGTCCAGCCAAACCCGCAAGGCGCCCTCCTGAGCATAGAATCCCAGTTTGTAGGTGCCGGTGACGGGCGGAACGATCTCGCCAGCGAACCGGGCGGCGTACGATCCTCGCCGGACCCCCGCTGCCGGGGAGGCCCATCCCCAGGACAGATCCATGCGGTTGATGGGATCGACTTCAATGGGCGTCCCCGTTGGCTCGCTATGGTTGAAAAACTCGACCTTCAGCCCGGCCGATGGCGTTCCGCTGGCACTCCGGTGTTCGAAGCATCCTTCCATCGTCGCCATTTGCCCGGAAATCGAACAACCCTCCAGGTAGGTCACTTCAATGCCGGGACCGGCACACTCCCGGATCCCTTCGAGTGGACTGATCGCGTAGAACGGGGTGACTGACGCACTGCCGCCGCCACCGAGACGGGCATCCGCCGCGTTCGGCCCGACCACCAGCAGGCGTCGGATGGAATCCCGCTCAAGCGGGAGGGTAGCGCGATCGTTTTTCAGGAGGACAATCGATTCCTCCGCCACCCGCAGTGCGGCAGCCCGATGCGAAGGTGCGTCCAGCGAACCGCCCTCGGATGCCGACGACTGCCTGACGAGAAAGCGCAGAAGCCGCCGGACTTTGTCATCGAGTTCATCCGGCGTGATCAGACCCTCGTTCAGTGCCCGCAGGACGGAACTCCGCTTGAACATTGTTCCCGGCCCCGGCATTTCCAGGTCGAGACCGGAACCGTAAGCACGCTCACTATGGACCGCTCGCCAATCCGAAACCACAAATCCAGGGAATTTCCATTCACTCTTGATCACACCCGCGATCAGCCAGCGGTTCTCGGAGGCGTGGACGCCATTGATCCGATTGTAAGATGTCATCAACGCGGCCGGCGATGAATGACGCACCGCCAGTTCGAATCCGCGAAGATAAATCTCCCGCAGTGCACGCTCCGAAACATCCGAACTCACCTTTTCCTGATCCCGTTGTTGGTTGTTTGCCGCCAAAGCCTTGAGGCACGCTCCAACGCCTGTCTGCTGAATCCCGCGAACCACCGCCGCCCCCAAAAGGCCCGCGAGCCAGGGATCTTCGGAGAATGTTTCGAAGCTCCGGCCGTTCAGCGGAACCCGGTGGATGTTGATCTTCGGGCCGAGCAGGAGCGCGCATCCGAGGGCCCGCGTTTCCCGGCCCAACACCTCTCCGGCTTCTTCCAGCAGGGCTTCATTCCACGTCGAAGCCATGCCGATCCCCGTCGGAAAACACGTGGCCGGACTCGCCTCTTCCCCAGCCAGCGTGACGCCATGGCCGCAATCCGTCACCTGAACGCCCGGAACACCAAGCCGCGGCACGCCGCGAAGATGCCAGTCATCCACCCCGGCGAGCATCGCTGCCTTCTCTTCGACGGTCATGGCTTCGAGGATTTCCTCCACCGCATTCCAACGAATGACCGGTCGCTCCTCCGAGTGAATCTCCGACATCATCCAACGGTATCACACATTTGATCTTGGCGGCAATTGCGAAAGTGAACTTGACACCACAATCCCAATAATCACATGTTTGATCTCCTGTGAAGACCTTGGAGAATCCATCAAGAATCGAACGTCGGAAACCGCTCACCGCGCGGGTGGGGTTGTTGGGAGTCGGGCATCACACCTACTGGGCGCAGTTTGATGGATTGAAGGAGGAAATGTTTCGGAAGATTGGCGATCTGCGGCGGCGATTGGAGTCGAACGGCGTGGAGGTGAAGGAGTTCGGGTTATTGGACAATGCCGAGTCGGCCTATGCGGCGGTGGCCGGAATACGGGCCGCCGATCTGGACGTGTTGTTTGTGGACATGGTGACCTATGCGACGTCCTCGACGTTCGGAGTGCTTTGTCGCGAGCTGCATCTGCCGATTGTGCTGGTCGCCATCCAGCCGATGGCCGCGATGGATTATCCGAACGGATCGACTTACATGCAGCTTTGCAATGACGACATCTGCTCGATCCCGGAATTTGTCGGAGTGGCCATTCGTTTTGGGCGGCGGCCGCCGCCGTGCGTGCTGGGGCATGAGGTGGGCGATCCGGCCGTTGACGAGGAACTGGCGATGTGGTGCCGGATTGCCTGCGTTCTGCATGATCTGAGGCGTGCCCGGTTGGGTTTGATGGGCCACGTCCTCGAAGCAATGCTGGACATGCACACCGACCCAACGGCCATCACGGCGGCTTTTGGCAGTCACGTCGTCCTGGTGGAGCCGGACGACGTGATGCGGCATTACCGGAGTCCGGACCCGGCGGCTGTGGCGGCCTTCCGGGAACGGATCCTGGCGTTCTTTGATACACCCGATCCAAAGTCCGACCCGATCACAGAGAAACTTCGTGACGAAGACCTTGATGTTGCGGCTCGCGCGGCGGTCGCCCTCGAGGGACTCATCACTGAGAAGCGCCTCGACGGTCTTGCTTACTATTATGAGGGTGAGCCCGGATCGGAAATGCGAACGCTGGTCACCAACTTCATCGTCGGGAATTCCCTTTTGACTGGTGCGGGGTTTCCGATGTGTGGCGAATACGACATCAAAACCTGTGTGGCCATGATGATCATGGACCGCTTGGACATCGGCGGAAGCTTTGCGGAGTTTCATCCGGCGGACTTCAAACTCGACAGTGTCCTGGTCGGGCATGACGGGCCGCATCACATCAACATCGCGGCGTCCAAGCCGGTGATCCGTAGCCTGAAAACCTACCACGGAAAGCCGGGATCTGGAGCAGGTGTGGAGTTTCAGATCAAGGAGGGGCCGATCACCATGTTGAGCATCGGGCAGACGGCATTTGGCGGCTTCAAGTTTGTCATCGCCGAGGGAATGTCGGCGCGACGGCCGATTCCTCCCACCGGAAACACGAACACGCACGGAGTCTTCGCGCCCGATGTGCGCACATTTTTGAAGCGCTGGATGCGCGAAGGTCCCACGCACCATTTTGCCCTCGGGGTTGGACACCATGCAGCCGAACTCGTCGAAATCGCGAAGATCCTCGGCATCGAGTACGCCGTTGTGACGCCATTCGAATCTTCTCTCTAAGACAAAACCCGGGCCGGCTGATGCAGTGGAATCCTGGAGAAAACGAACTGCCGATTGCATGACCTTCTATCCTGATCTTCCGTACGTCGACGGTCGCCCGTCCGCGGTTGGAGACTTGTTTCTGCCCGAGACCTTTTCGGGAACTCCGGTGTTGTTGATCCACGGGGGTGGATGGAAGGCTCTGGCCAAGGAAGATTTTGCCTTCATGGTGCCATTCTTCCTCAGGGCGGGCCGGCCGGTTTTCAACATCAACTATCGACTGCTGGGAGAGGCATTCTGGCCCGCCTGCGTCGAGGACTGCCGGGCGGCCGCAGAGTTCATCCTGAGTGGAGGACTGGAGACTGAGGGATTGCCAGCGCCCGAGAAAATCATCATCTGCGGGGCATCAGCCGGCGGTCATTTGGCCATGGCGACCGGGCTCGGTCTGCCCCACCTGCGGGTCGCGGCGATTCTTTCGATGGCCGGACCTTCGCGGATCGATTGGGTGGCAAACAATCAGGATCCTCTGGGCATGTATGATGGCTTCCTCGAGGGCTTCTTCGGTACGGCGATCGCACCCGAAGATGCTCTGGTTCGTAAGGCGAGTCCGGCATTGATGGTTCCACCGAATCCTCCCCGCTTGTTCTGTCTGCACAGTCGAAACGACCGCTTGGTCCCGCCGGAGCAATCCGCGGAAGCCTGCCGGGCCTGGTCCGAGGCGGGCGGCCAGGCTGAGGTTTCGCTGATCGACGGCGATGGGGATCTTCACGGCTTTTGGATTGCCAACGAGCGCGAGCGGATCCGCCCGGAGGTCGGTGAGTGGGTTGATCGCTGCCTTTCTCTCATCCCCTAATCCTGTTCCCAGTCCATGATTCCCCAGGCCACCCCTCCCCGCGGCTACCGGTTCCGCGATGTTCAACTGGAGTTGAGCTTGAAGCCTTTCTGGGACCCGTCGCCGGAGACCCGCGATGCAGTCCTGACCGAGCTCTTCGAACAATGGCGTCCCGTTCTGCGGTTTGCCGAGTCCGCATCGGTGATGTTGTGGATCGGAGATGGCTCCGAGATCCTGGAGTACCAAGGTCACCTTCAGAGCGTGCTCGTCTGGGGGCACCACATTGGCTCGGCCAATGAAATTGGGTGGCATAAACCCACCGGCAAACCGCGTAGCGACAATCCGGACCACGACGCCATCGGACTCGAGGCAGCCGCCGGCGATCCGGAGCGCCGGGGAGTCCACAGTCGCAGCTATCTTTACCGCCCGCAGCCGGCGGAGTTTACCTATGGATGGCTCCATGAACTGGTAAATGCCATCCGGGACGTTGGCCGCCGGGTCAGCGGCATCCCGGTGCTGGTTGGCTCCACATTCGACATTGGTCCGGAGTTCGCCGTTTCCCGGTTCAAGTACGAATGGCATCCGGAGATTTGCGGAGGCGGTCAACTCTTCGGCGGCAAATTCATCCGATGCGATGCGAAACTGCACGGCGACTTGCGCCCGTACGCCGGATTCCCGAACGGAATTCCCGATGGCACCAGCGTCGGGACGTTTCTCGGCCGACAAACGCGTTGTTTTGCGAGCGACATGGGCATCGACTTTCTCTGGCTTTCAAATGGATTCGGCTTTGCGCTGGAACCCTGGGCTCTCACCGGTGCCGTGTTCGACGGCAAGACGTTCGATGCGCGGAATGCGTCTCATGTCGCCAATGGCATTCTGGAATTCTGGCGGGATCTTCGAAGGGAGCTTCCCGACCTGCCGATCCGAACACGTGGAACGAATCTCGCCACGGGAATCGACATTGGATCGGATGCCTCGCCGCTGCGTCACATCTACGAAGATTTTGGCCACATCGAACCACCGGTGAATTCACCGTGGGCGGCTTTGGACGGTGACATCGGACTGGAACTGGCCGGCTGGATGTCACACATCGCCGAAACATCCGGGCGCGGTTATCGCTTTCGCTATTACATCCATGATCCCTGGTGGTTGAACAGCCCTTGGCTGGACCGTTATCAGCGGCAGCCCTATGACATTTTCCTGCCACTCTCAGTCAGTCGCATTCAGGCGAACGGGGCCGTGGAACCGCCCTGCGACCTTTCGCTTCTCACATGCGATGATTCGCATGGTTGCCTGCCTCCGCAGGTCCCCGTGGAGGTCACGGCGCATATCCTTCATGCGCGTGAGTATCTGCCCGACGCGCCGGCTCCTTTGATTTGGGTGCACCCGTTTGACCACTATCATGAGGCCGTCGTCGGCACCGACCCGCGGCCACACCTGCCCTTCTTTGGTGATTGGTTTGCCCGCGGAATGATCGCGGCCGGCATTCCGCTCAACACCGTCGTGTCGTGGGACAATCTCACCGGTTTGATTCGGCCGGCTTCCGACCGCCTGAAGGATTCGGTGTTGGTCGCGCCGGCGGTGGATGAAGCGATGATCGACGGACTGATCCGCCACGCAGAGAACGGCGGGCACGTGTTGTTCTATGGACCGCTCGACCATGCCACCCGCATCGCGCAGCTTTTGGGAATCCAGATGGGCGAGCCACTGGAAGGCGATTTCCACGGGGAATTCCCGGGCCTGCTTCGGCACACGGCGTTCCTCAGCGGAGGGGGATGGCGGGAATGTGGCGGAACGAACTCCGTCTCCGCCGATGCGGGTGGGAACTTCCGCACCGCTTGCGCGTGGAGGGATTTCGATGGCGGCGGGGGCGTGGGATGGGTGCGAGGCTCCCTATCAACCGCTGAGTTTTCCCCCGACCGGCCGGGTCCGATCCGGGGCCCGCGGTTGACTCCTCTGGATTCCGGGATTTTCCATCGCAGCGAAGCCTTTGTTCATCAGTTGCTGGAGCGATGGGGAATTGTTGTTGCGTCGCGGCCTGTCGGCGATTCCTCGTTCCTGACGCTCCATCGAGCGGACCGGGCATTTGTGTTCTCGTGTTACAATCCGAACGCTCGAAGCGTGCAGCAGCTTTCATTGCCCTGCGGAGCTCCGGTGTTCAACGGTCGCGAAAACGTGATTCGCCACGGGCGTCTGATCCTGGAAAACCAGACCGTCGGCCATTTTGTCTGCCGGACGTTTGTGAAGCAGACCCAAGGGCGAATCACCTGCCGGATTGTTCCGGCAATCCAACACGGATACGCTTCCCGCTGGCTGCTCTCCGGATTGGATCACGCCGATGTCACCTTCTTTCCGGAGGACCGTCCGGGATGGATCATTGAGGTGCTTCGGCAACCGAAGTTTCCCTATTTCCAGGGGGACTTTGTCGAGGTGGCGGAAACCGAGGGATGGGGTGGTCGGCAGATCCACGTTCCGAATGTCTCCGGAGAACTCCTCTTCTCGCCCCGATGGATCGCTCCGGCTTGGGCCGAAAAAGATATTAAACGTTTGATGTTTGCACCGGGACGGTTATTCTGATGAGGGACGCAGGGGCTGAGGGGCGTCTCGTTTCCCCTCGACCATGAAAAATTTGCCCGCCTGTTGGCGCGGTTGTGTTCAGAGCAACCGCGGTGTCACCACTCCAATTCGCCTCTTTCTCCTTGGGCTGGTCCTGCAAGCGGGGCTCGTGCAAGCGGCTCCGCTGGTGGAGGACACGTTCGAGGCGCCACCCGGAGCTTTGACCGGGACGATGCCCGGTGCGGGCGGCATATGGACGGCGATCAATGGCGCCGCCGACCGGATCCAGATTATAACCGGAAGCCTTGTCGCGCCGACCGGGTTGCTTCCATCAGTGGGAAATCGGCTTACATGGGCCGGAGCGGGGGAGGACGCGACGGTTGCCTTTGCGGCGCAGAGTGCCGGCACGGTCTACATGTCGTTTCTGGTTCGGTTTGAGTCGGTGACCTCGGCCGCCGGCGGGGTGAATCTGGTGAGTCTTGGGAGTTCGGCAAATGCGATTGGTGCATCGTTCGCCGTGCGTCGGGACGCGTCAGATCCAAGCAAATACAATCTGGGATTGTTCAGCCGTCAGACGTTCGCCGGGCCGGTGTTTTTGAGTGCGGCCCACTCTCCTGGAAGCACGCATTTCATTGTCGCGGCCTACAGTTTTGTGCCCGGCGCGGCGAATGACGTCGTGAAGCTTTGGGTTGATCCGCCGCTTGCCAGTTTCGGCGGGACCGAGCCTCCGCCGTCCGCCATCGCGACAACGACCTCGGGTGATCTTGCCGCGATCAGTCAACTGTTTCTCTGGCAGCGCGACAGCACCAACCCGCCATTGGATCTCGACGAATTGATTGTGGCCACGGCGTGGGCGGAAGTCACACCTCCGGACGGTCCTGTCGCCCAAGCCGAGAATCGGGCGGCGGTCATTCGACGCGAGTTTTCTGACGCGCTATGGGCGGGTTATCAGGGACAGCCGTTTGCATCGGATGTTTTGATGACGTCCTCCGCTCAGCTGAATACGTACCTTGCTTCCCTTCCGAGCGCCGAGCCGGGAGTTTGGCGACGCATCCGCCTTGCCTCGCAAGGGGATTGGTCGAATGCCTCAAGTCGGCTGATCTCCATCAGGGGAACCGCCAACACAGATACGAATGCTGCTCAAACCGGGGCCGGCGGATACCGGGACTACTATCGCGCAGGCGGCGGTGTGCTTATCGAGCCGGATTCCGGAATGGTGACAATCGAAAGCCAGTTTGTTGTGACCGGGTTTCGCGGCCTCCACGTGCGCAACATCACCTTCGCCCGATCGGCAAGGTTTTACAGCCAATTCGCACCGGATGGCCCGTATCCGATGGCGCTTGAAGATTGGTGTCCGGCGGATCAACCACTGCCGGGGAAAACGTTGAACCCCCGCGATGAGAACACTCTTCTAGTGACACGGTCGAATTCCTTTCCAGAACTGCCCGTCGTCATCGTCGAAAACTGCCGGATCGGAACGGGTTATCACCCGACGGATGGAGGCCCCTCCCTCGCCTATTGCACGGGATTCCGTGTCACCGGCGGGGCCGAGCAGATCTCCATCCTCAACTGTCAGTTCCGTGGAGTTCAAACCGGGATCACGACCAGTTCGGTCCGGTGGCTGAAGATCCACCGCAATGATCTTCAGCTCGTCATCGGCGACGCAATGATCACGTTGAATGCCGTTGCCAAAACCGGCCCGGTTGCAGCGGTGTTTCCGGACGGCCGGATGAATATCTGGCGCCGGCTGAACACGGTTCGGAATATGGTTGATGAATGCGACAAACGAAACGCCCAAGGTGAGGACATGGCCTTTTGGGCCGAGCATGCAGATGCCTGGCAGGTTGGAACCGGCGGGGACACCGGAGATTACCGGGTCTTGTCCGAATACAACGTCTCTTACATGGACCGGCAGACTTATGCAGATGCGCAGGAGACTCCAAATGATCCCGTGAAGAGAGAAACCGGAGGGACGCAAGGGAGTTACAACGACGACAGCAAGTTTGCGATCAACCTTGTGACGATGAACGAGATCAACGCGAACAATACCGGAAACGCCTTCATACATTGGAACGCCGTGGAGTCGTATCTCGTGAAGTCCATCGGGGCGAGAGCCTCCGGCCTCGCTCCATCGGCCGTGCCGGGTGTGAACTCGACGATTCGGTTCACGATTGATCCGATCGTTTACGTGCGATCGCATCGGAGCACCGCCTACACCGGGCCGGCGAGCGTGATCGTCGCCTCCTCCATTTTTGAGCGTGCTGTGAGCAGCGCCGATGCCGGCATCGTTGATGGAGGGAACAATACGATCGCCTGCTGGAGACGGGACCAACTTCCGACTGCAGCGTCTGTTCTCCATGGGACCTTCCAGTTCGACGGCGAGGGTCGGACGATCTACTCCTTTGGGGACACCGGCTCCGAGTCAGTCGAAGCCTTTCGCCGGAATCTCTGGCTGCAGTTGAAGCCCCAAGCGGGGAACTCCGGCCCGGACGATCCAGCCCTTTGGCCGCTCCAGTGAGCGGTCTTCCTGTCTGCCCGTCGGGTCGGAGAGTGTTCGGAGGAAGCTGTCTTTAGTCAGCGCTGGCGGGCTGCGGGAATGCCGTCCGGCCAGGCGGGCAAATCGCGTTTGCCGTCGCTGTCAAAGTCGCCCCGGAAGAACGCTTCGAAGTCCACGGTCGAGCCGGATTCGGAGCTTTTCGTCCGAACATCGATGTCGGCGACCGGTTTGTTTCCCCAATTCGCCACAATCACACTGGAAACCGGAGGTTCGCGCAGTGGCGGGGTGACAACGATGGTATCCGCCGTGGCCTCCTGAACGGTCCGATCGATGCCATCGAAGTCGATCTCCACATGGTCGCCAACTGCAAAGGCGGTTCCGTTCGGATCAATCATCAGACGCTCGGCCGAGCACTCATGCAGGCGCTTGTCATCCAAACGCACAACGTAAGCAGGAACGCTGGGGAACCCCGGGTCGGCAAAGGCCGATTTCTCCTCGAGCCCTGTCGCCTGGAGTTCCTCCAGAGTTCGGTAGCTTTGAAAGCGTCCTTCATTGAAGTTCGCCAACGCGGCACGGGCGCTGCCGTTTGGCACCATCCAGAAGAGGTTCCCCGTGGAGCGGATGGAGGTCGGACCGACTTTCCCTCCATAGCCCCAGTTGCCTCCGCGGAGTTCGATGATGTTGTTCCTGAACACGTGACCGTTTCCAACGAGCACAATGCCACCCTGCGAGAACAATGTGAACGTGTTGCCCTCGAGTGTGTAGCCACCGTCGGAATCTCCCTTGCCCGTAAAGAACAGGTTGGCGGTGGCGCCGGCGAAGATGTTGTTCTTGGCGACGAGATTCGTCGTCTCTTGTGTGTGGGCACCCTGGCCGGAGGCGACGATGACATTCGAATCCAACGTCACGTTCTTCACCGAACGATACGTCTGGAAATTGTCCGGGTGGCCGAAGCGACTGTGGTGGTGGACAACGTTGCGACGGACCATCGCGTTCTCCGAGCCCCACGTGATCAACAGGCCGTCTCCGTGGTTCCAAGCAATTTGGTTCTCCTCAAACGTGATGTCGCGGGACTGCTCCGCGCTGACACCGATGGCATTGTCGACCACGAGGCAGTTCTGCACCGCGATATCGACGCAGCCGACGAAAAGAATGCCGAAGCGTTGGTTCTGATAAACGGTGCAGCGCTCGACGGAGAGACCCGTCCGACGGCCGGAGCCATCGATCGTGCCCAAGGCCCCGATGCCGAACCCGCGAGAGGATTTGGCGGCATGGCGAATCTCCAGTCCGCGGACGGCGACGTGGCTCGCAGCAGTGAGGTCCAGAACGGTTTCTCGGCGCGGAGCTTCCACACTTTGAAGATCAGCCGGATTCTTCGGCCACCAGTAGACCCGTGTCGTGGAGCCATCCTGTCGGGCCACCCATTCTTCGGGCTCGTCGAGGACACTCAAATGGTTTGCCAGATACATCCGATCTCCGGATGTAAAGGGAACGCTTGCCCCCTTGAAGAGTGGTGCTTTCAAGCGGACCGAACGGCCCTTTTCATCCCAGTCCTCCAGGTTCGACCATTCCTGGCGGACGGTTTTTGACAGCACAAAGAAAATCTCCGCCCCGGTGAGCGACTCGGCGTTTACGTCTGAAAGCCCGCTGGATGCCAGGATTTGGCCATCTGCTGTTTCGACCGGCCAATAGCCCTTGTTCGGCATGCGGGCGACGTGCTGTTGACGGGCATCGACAAACAAGTGAAGCGGCCTCCAGTCCAAGTCGGTGTAGAAAATCTGGGCGGCGTGGGGATGATTTGCCTCCGGCAGGCCGGAGTCGGCGAGAGGTTTCCAGCCTGTGATGGCATCTGCCCCGGTCAGAACGGGAGGGTTCTGCGGATCGGCGGCTTCGATGATCGCGGGAGCCTCGGGCGTTCCGCCGCCGCCCACTTTGACCAACTCCCGATAGACACCCGGCGACAGGACCAAACGCTGACCGGGCTGCAATTGCTCGGCTGCACGGGCCAATTCTCCGGGGCCGACCCGCGTTTCCGCGGCGTCAGCCGCTAGGATTGACGCAAAAAGGGCCGCAAGGATGCTCGCACGGGCAAGCGCAGTTCGAAGTTCTGGTGAGCAGGGCGGATGCGGGGTTGATTTCATGGAATATCGATTTCGAGGCGGATGAAGCGCTTGCCGGAGGATGGAATCGCCTCGGTATCCCGGACGGTGATCGTCCGAAGACCACCCGAGACCTCGGAAGAAACCTCCGCCGTGTCAGCTGCGGACCAATGGATCAGGTCCGAACTGGTCTTTACGGTGTAAACGATGCCCGCCAGGGCGGGATCGGGACGGGAAAATGTCAGCGAGAGGAAGTCGGACGATTGTTCGGTTACAATGGCCGTCGACAGGCGATCGCCGTAGCCCCGCGTTTGGAGCGGGATGCCCAGCGCGCATTTGATCGCATTTGCCACGCCGTCGCCGAGCGGCGCAGCCCCCGGGGCGCCATTCCCGGTTCCATCTGCGGGCAAACCATTATCGGCAAGCCATTCGCGGTATGCGTCGGCTGCGGCTTCCATGGACACGCTGACGTCTGCCCAGGTGGTGATGTCTCCATCACTCGCGCTGAATCGGAGCACATAGCCTCCGGCCTGGTTCACGAAGGCGCTGGTTGTCGGCTGGGTTGGATTTTCAAACGTGGTGAGACCCGGGCCGGTGACCTGTGTCCAATTGACCGATGTTGGGGCCGGCGAACCGTCGTCGGTGACGGTTCCGGTTAGCGAGAATGCTTCTCCCGACGTGCCATGGATCGGCGGCGGGACGGTGAGACGCGGGCCGACATTCTCGGGGGCGGCGACCGCCAGTTCACGAATTTCTGCAAGCGTGAGAGCGCGGTTGTAAAGGCGCACTTCATCGATCTGGCCGTCCCAAGACGCACTCCCGCTGGATGGAGTGGTCGTGTGGTAGTCGCCGACACGCAGGCGGGAAGCGGTGATGCGCGGCACGGTCGGTTGGGACGCGACCGTTCCGAGTTTTTCCGGGCTGCCGTTCAGGTAAATCTGGAGATTATCGGTCGCTTTCGAGCCATCAAAGACCATCGCCACATGGTACCACTGGCCGGCAGCGAGAACGTTGTCGCCCACAAGCGCTGTTTTGTTCGCGATACTCGCCGAGAGTCTTCGCGCACTGGTGAGGGTCAACGCATAGGACGTTGTGCTGGCCGTCGCACTCGTTCGCTTGACCAAAATCGCGCGTGCGGTGGAGGCCTGCGAGTTCAGTCGGATCCACGCGGAAGCTGTGAGTTGCTGCATCCCGTCGAGCGGGTTGGTCGCGGAGTCGTTGACTTCGACCCGTTGGCCCCCGCCGTCAAACTGCAGAGCGCCGCCGATTCTCGCGGCCGATGTCCAGGCGGGGGCGCCGCTGGTGCCGATCGTTGCGAGTGTGCCGTGGTTCGCCGCGCCCGAGGCATCCGTGGCAGTCGTACCCGCGCTTTCGTCGAACGGCAGCCGGAGAACCAGCCCATTATCTGCACCGAAGACGGGAGCGGTATTGATGGGAACCGAAAGGACGCGTACCGTCAAATCGCGGAACGACGAAAGAATTCCATCGCCGGCCGTCAATCGAACAACATAGGTCCCGGGCGCAGGGAACGAGGCCGTCGTTGAGACGCTTGCGGGTGAACCGAACGAGACACTGGCGGGACCGGACACCGTACTCCAGAGAACGGACAAAGCCCCCGCGCGGGACGGGATGGCCGTTGCCGATGCCTGAATCGCCAGAGCTGATCCGCTGAACAGAGCGGCTTCACCGCGTGTGGGAGAAAGGATCGAAATGGCCGGCGCATCACTGCTTTCGACAATCAACCGGGGTGAAGCGGATCCCGAGGCATAGCGCGTGGCGAATTGCACCTCGTTTCCGAACGCGGCGCCCGTCGTGGTGAAAATCCTCAGGCCCAGCTTCCGAGCCGAATCATCTGCGAGGGTCCGCCGGACGAGTGGTGTCACGTCAAACTCGACTGTCCCGAAGGGCACCGGGAACGACGCGGCCGGCACTGGTGCGACGCCGGTCGTATCCAAAGGTCGGGTCGCATGGGTCAGCGTCCTTTCGGTCCAGTTGTCCTGGGCATCGTTCGTCAGGGCCGCCTGAAGGAGCGAAATGCTGTTGAGCTGGCTCTGTTCGTCCACCGTGAGCACCAAACGAGCACGGGCCAGGTGATTCCGCTCTGTGATTCCGGCAAGATCGAATCGAAGAAACGACTGGAACTGGTAAGTCGGGCCGGAGACCAGCATGGTCGGTTCGTAGAACGCTCCAACCCTTGTGTTGAAGCCGCTGACGTACTGGGCGGCTTCTGCAGGTAGCACGACGACTTCGTTCGAACCGGTGGTCAATTCCAGGGCACGATGCGCCGTTGCCCCAAGTTGATCGGCGACGGCCACCGTGAACGTTGCCGTCCCCGCCGCTGTCGGCGTCCCGGATATCTCTCCCGAAGCATTCAGGCTCAATCCCGGCGGGAGGGCACCGGCTACGACTGACCAGCTATAAACCGGTGTGCCGCCGATCGCCCGCACTGAGGCCCGGTAAGGAGTGTTCCAACTTCCCTCCGGCAGCGTGATTGCGGGGATCTGCAGTGTCTCGCCTCCTCCGCTCAAGTCGATGCTGCCCAGGACCGCCAGACTGGGGTTGTAGAACGTTCCGCCGCCGCTTGTTTCGAGCCGCACGGCCTTCACCTGATAGTGCCAGGATCCGGACGTCGCGCCATGGTCCGTGAATGTCGTCGATGCGATCGGCTCGGAGGTCATGCGCACAAAAGGACCCTCGGAGGAACTCGAACGATACACGTGATAACCAATCACCCCTTCGGCCGGAGAGGACGACCAGGAAAGGCGGGGCTTTCCCCCGAGGGGCACGACACTGAGAGCGCTCGGCGGTTCAAACAGGAACACACGGAGACTCGGGCAGCCCATATGGTTCATGAAAAGTCCCGACGGCGTTGTGAGCGTGGACGAATAAAGCGGCTGGAGACCGTAGCGGTCGTTCATTGTGGTCCGCATCATTTCGCCCATGTCGGAACCCATCCCCAGCCGATGATAAAGATAGTCCGTGCCCCAGATCGACCATGTGTAGCTCAGGCTCATGTTCTCCTCACCAAGGCGGGCCGCCATGGCATTTTGGAGATTCGTTCCGTTCGGATAGAACCAGTAACCCCAATAACTCTGGAGCCCGGTCCAGAAGACGGCTCGGCTGTTTGTTGAGCGCCGTGGTGGGCTGCTGCCACGGAAGTAAAAGAGGAATGGACCGTTCGCCCGCGTGTAAGCCGCATCGCGATCTTCCTCGCTCAGTGCTTCGGAGTCGCGTGGGACCGCGTTCAGCTCGGCATCGCGAATCAAGACGAGGTTTTCCATTCCAACGACTCCGGCCATGTTTCGCAGAAGCGCAATCTCGACAAAATCCCCGGTCGGATACGCTGCGGTTCTGTTGCAAACCTTTCGTCCCGGGCGGAAATCAGGAGCGGCTGTTCGATACCGATGGAGCTTGTCGAAGTAGGTTCGTAACGCTTCGTATTCGGCGGGAATACTATTCGAGAAATCGATGCGCCCGAAACCGATCTCCACTCTCGCATTTGGCGTGCTGATTTGCCAGAGATACGAGGCATCGAACTTGTTGTCGCCCGGAAGATTGAGCCGTCCATCGTCGATCGCCTGGGTTCTGCCTGCTCCGGCCGGATAGCTGCCGAGGTTGCTCCCCGTGTCCGTCCACACACCGTCCATGTCGGCATAGTAGGCATCGGCGCCGATCGCCGCCTGGTTGCCGTGTCCGTCCGGTCCAAGGTGGCTGGCTCCGGAGCGCGCGACGGGCACGCGTCCGATCAGGACGACATTCTTGAGCTCTCCCGGGAACTGGTTGTAGAGCGAGATGATCTGATTCCGAATATGGATGTGTTCGGGCGTTCCCGAGCGCACGGAAGCCACGGAAAGGGCAGCGCCTGAGCCGGTCGTGTGACCGCTCATTGCCAGTGGCTGGCCCACGGTGAAACCCGCATTTCCGTAGTTCACAGCCACCGACGTGATGACCCCGGAACTCGCCGTGATTGTGCAAGCGGCCTGAGCGGATCCGTCGGAAAGTATGACCTGTTGGCCCGAGGTGTATCCGGTTCCTCCGGAAACAACCGTGACTCCTGCGAGGGCATTGGTGCCGCTGCTCTGGTTCACGAGGTCCGGCGCTCGCGGCACGACGATCTCATGCACCATCCATCCGTCCGCTGTCAGTCCCTCCTTGTAGCGTGCATACTCCTCGGGCAACCGGGCGATGACGTCTTCGGTGACCACCACGGCAAAGCGCCCCCGCGGGAGCGTGCGGTCCACCTTGATCCCTGCCAGAACGTTTCCGTGGAGCTCGGGAAATGTCGACGTCTCCAGTCCGACCCCGTACTCGTACATCACGCCGGTCTCGACATCGGAATCCGTCCAAGTGGTGGGTGCGGTGCTCGCGGTGACGGTTGTTACAGGAGAACCCCAGGAGGTCGCGTCGGGAGCCTTGCGAAAGATCGTGAACGTGCCCGTCCGGAAAATCCGGAGCTCAATCCGGGCCGGCTGCTCCAAAGCTTTCGCCTCCATCGGCACGGCCCTCGTCGTTAATGAAGTCGATTGCAGATACCCATAGGGCGGGGACCAGGCGCCCGTGCCCGAGTAGCTCCAAGATTGACCATGGGATGTCGCCGCAGCAGCCAACCCGGCGGCCAACAACAAGACCTGAAGCGACCGCGTTGACATCTGCAGCGGTCGGGGAGGGGGGCAAAACCCGATCATCTATCGTTTGATATGCAGATTCTTGACGGAGTCAATGGCGGATTTTGCGTCTTCTGGTGAATTGCCAAAGGTCGTTGTGGCGGGCTGGGACGTGGGTTGTTCATCCGGCGTGCGCGAGCCGTTCGTCAAGTTCCCGTGGACGGCCGGGTTGGCGGGGAGTAGTAGCTGGCAATGAGTATGAACAACGCTTCCGCCTTCATCGAACAAGCCCTCCGTGATCCCGAACTCCGGGAGAAAGTGATCAGCGCCGGCGGGCGCGGTGACGCAGCCGGCGTCGAGGCCCTCGCGGCGGCTTCCGGTTTTCCTGCCACATTCGATGAGATCAAAACCGCGTTCCGCGAGGGCTCTGCCGAAACCGACCTTGGCGAAGCGGAACTCAGCGACATGGAGTTGGAAGCGGTCGCCGGCGGGGGAAAAGCCGAGTGGGGATCGGGCGGCGAGGTGGAAGACGCGAAGAGAAACAGCCGCGGCTGAGACCGGCTCGCGCCCTCGAGACACCGATGGCCTGGAAGGGCGAAAGCCGCCTGATCCGCATGCGTCGGATCGAAGCGGCGCAGGATGGCCGGACTCTGGAGGTCAAACGGAAATGGGTCCCGCTTGAGGCGGTTTCGATTCACGTCATTGACGCCGTCGTCGAGCATGTGGACCCCCGATTTTTTTCCCATCGCGGGTTCGACATGACGCGCATTGCCCGGGCTTGGAAAACGAACCGGAAGCTCCGAAGGCGCGCCATGGGCGGGAGTTCGATCACGGCCCAACTCGCCAAGAATCTCTATTTTTCTCTGGAAAAGACCTACACCCGGAAAGTTCTCGAGGTTCCGGTGACGCTTTGGATGGAGCTGGCTTGGGGCAAGCACCGGATTCTGGAAACTTACCTGAATGTTGCGGAGTGGGGGGACGGGGTTTTTGGCATTGAAGCCGCGGCGACGGAGTATTTCGGCATTCCCGCGCTTGAAGTTGACCTGCGGCAGGCTTGCGCCCTTTCGGCTGTTTTGCCAAATCCCCGCCTTTGGTCGCCATTGCGGCCAACTTATTACACTCTGGCCTTGGCGGAAACCCTCCGCCGCCGGGTGCTGGCCCGGAGAGAATGAGCGAGGACTTCCGTGAGACCCTGCCGGCCGGCCTTTTCCCCAACGGGGAGTCGGTCATCACGAAGGCGCGGCGGGCCGCATCGTTTCTCATGGAAGTTCGAGATGTTCCGTCGGGTGCCGTTCGGGCGACGTTCGAGTCACACGAAATGGCTTTGCTCATTTCCTGCCGGCCCGACGGTGGGGCGATCCTCTTTGCCCAGTACGGACCCGAAGGCGGTTTCGTCCCCTGCCTGTGGCGGATATCGTCGCCTCCGCGTCCGGTGTGCAATATCCACTCGCGGTTCGCCTCCGCGGATTTTGTTTGGTGTCCGGATTCTCGCCGGGTCGCCTGGCGCGCGGGACGGCACGTCTATGTTTTCGATCCGCACGTTCCGCACGCTCAGGCCTGCCGCGCAATCGGGCTCGCTGATCCGAAGGCCGGCTATGCGTGGTCCCCGGATGGCGCACTTCTCGCAGGAACCGGTGGCCTTGCGCCGGATGCGGTGACGTTCTGGCGGGCCGGTGGTTCGTTTCGGGTGATGGTGCCCGGGGCCCGGCGTGTCGTGGATTGCGCCTGGATGGCGGAGTCCGGCGACCTCCTTGTCGCGATCGAGGGCGAGGACGCCATGACCCGACTTCTCCGTCATCGACCCGGCGGAGGGTTTGAGATCCTCCACGAGTCGGAATTCGAGATCACACGCCCATTCACCATGCAGGGGGAGCCCTGCTGGCACGAGTCAAGAAATGGCGTGAGGCACCTGCATGGTGCGCCCTTCCGTGCTATTTCCTGGGCCGCCGACGAGGACGTCCTTGTCCCCGACCTCGCGGCTCGCAACCCCTGGGCGCTCGTGACATCGGCGCGGAGTCCCCTGCGCTTGGAACGACTCTCTGCGGACCGGCGCGACATTGTCTTTCATGGAAGCTCCAGCCACAGGCCTGCCGCCGGCGTGCCGCGGAGTGTCGAACTGACGACACCGAGTGGAGCCCGTTCGTTTGGCTTCTGGTGGCACGTGCCCAGCGCCACCGCGGCCTGTCTGTGGATCGAAGGCGGCCCCGGCCTTAGCGTCAGCCCCGCGTGGAAACCCCTCCTCCAATCCCTCCTTCGTCAAAATATCTCCGTCCTTGCGGTCAACTACCGCGGCTCGTCCCGGTACGGAGTCCGCTTTCGCCAAACCGGAACCGACGATGATCGCGCCAGCGACGTCGTCGCCGGCCGCGAATTTCTGCAAGCCCGCGGCTTTTCCAAAGTCGTGGTCCACGCGTCCAGCTACGGAGCCGTCCTGGCCTGCAAGGCCCTCGCCCACTTTGATGAACGCGTCTCTCTTGTGCTCTGCGCGCTCATCCCCTGCGACATCCCCCCGGTCCGCACCCCGTGCGCCATCGCCGCGTTCCACGGTGCACGCGATCCTCTGCAGTCGCCGGAGGACGCGAAGCTGAGCCTCGCCCGCATCGCGCCCGACAGCCGGGTGCAATGGACGGTTTTTCCGGACGAGGGGCACCTTTTCCACCGTCCGTCGAGCCTGGAGGCGGTGCGGGTTGCCATCTGCCGCCAGGCCGCGGGCTGACCGCTCCGTTTCAGGCGATCTCGGAGAAGCTCGCGGAAAAAGCGTGTCACATCGGCGTCAGTTCGAACGCTGCAACGCATGGAAGATCGGCGGAGGCGACACGCAGAAGCGTGTAGCCGATTCCGCTCGTTCCTTGGAAAAACGAAGGGGAAAACAGCCGGCCGCGGTCGGAGCCGTGGAGCTCGAATCTCCCGGCCTTCAGGCGGCTTCGCGCAATCGCGGCTGCCAAGCCGGCCGCTTCCGTCCGCAGAACCGCGTCTTTGCGGGTCTGCGCGAGGTGGAGGACACATTCGGCCCGGGCGGCTTGTCCGCAGCAAAGGTGCTGGGCGGAAAGCCGCGGGCCGTGACGCGCATCGTGGAGGGCCGCGTCGATCACCGAAGCCATGGACTTCGTTTCGCCGCCGAACTGCGCGAGGCGAGCGATGGCCGCGCCGGCCGGTCCCGCACACCATCCATGCATGAATCCTCCGGCTGTCGAGCCCCGTCGGTGGTCCGGCCAGTTTCGCGCTGCCGGGTCAAAGATGGCGTCTTCGTAGGCAAGCGCTTCGTCGGCCGCCTCCGTGAATTGATGCCCGCCCGCCACCCGTCCGAGGCGCCGAAGAGCCCAGGCACATCCCGCAGCGCCGTGTCCGAGGCCGGCAAGGGGGGCGTTTGCGAAATCCGGCATCCATGCCCGAAATCCGGTTTTCGTTTCCACCCGTAGCGACAGCAAATGTCGTCCGAGGACGGTGGCGCGTTCGACCGCTTCGTCCCCTCCCAAGGCCAGAAGCGCAAGGATGCCGCCTGCAGAGCCGGCCAGCACGTCACCGATGCGGTCTTCGTCGCAATGGATCGCTCTCGCGAATTTCCGGGCGGGTCGGAAGAAATCCTCCTCGCCCAGCAGCCGCCCGAGGAGCAGACAGCCATAAACGAACGAGCCGGTGCCGGAACCGATACCGCAGGGCAGGGAACGCAACCGTGGGGTGCATCCGGATTCGAGAAGTTTTTCGATTCGGGGCAGGGACGCCTGCCTGGCCATCTCCGCCCACCGACGCTCCCCGGTGACGCGCGACAGGGCCGCCAGGAAAATGGCAATCCCAAGCCCTCCTCCATAAAGGTCCATGCCGAGAACGCCGGAGACCTGTACGCGGCGAACCGGGTCGAAGATCGGAGCGAGCCAGCCGATTCCGCCGCAGGGCAGGGGAACGGTCCGCTCCGCGAGGTCCTCGCCGATGGAAAGCGCGATCTCGACCGGATCATCGCTCCGCGGCGGCGGGGCCTGGTTCCGCATCTGCACGCTGGATCGAACCAGCGCGGCCTCTCGCTCGAAAAATGACGCGTCTGCCCGCCGCAATCTCCGTCGCACGGCCTCCCAACCGCTTCGCCAGAAATAACCCTCCACGGTCTTTTCGCCGTCCCCGCGCAAGGGCCCTCCCTCGATGGCCGCGGTAAAACACGGGATATCCCCCGAGTCCAGAGCCGCCCGCTCCGCCTCATAGACATTCATGACAGCCGGTCGGGGAGCCGCAAGGTCCGGCGGCAGATAGGCCCGCACGAGTTTTTCGACCTCGATGGCCCGGGCGGCTTCGTGCGCCAGATGCTCCGGCAGTCTCAGCCTTCGCAGGACGTGGCCGTAAACGTGCGATGATCTCGCGAGAAAGCGAACCTCTGCGCCGCGAAACGCTCCAAGCGGAAGCTCGTCCTTGAGCTCCCGAAGCGCCCGGGCCGCCGCTTCATAGCCCGCCACGAGATCTCCGACGTGGTGTTGGGCCGGCAGCAGTCGGCCGGCCGTGTCTCGCGGGACATTGCACGTGGCGGGGCCGCCCGACGGGCCGGGAGCCTCGCGGATGGAATCGAGGCCAAGGTCGATCCAGCTGAGGGCCGAACCGCCGCCCTCGGCGCGATCGATCCCGGTCAGGCCGCTGACGTCGCGCGCGCGTCCATCCTCCTCGATTTTCCAGACAGGCAGCAGCAGCGTCGTCAACACGCTGTCGGACATCATCTCCTCGTCTTCGAGCGCCCGAAGGTCCTCGTCGGTTGCATGGAACGGTCTTACCACGGGCGTGAAAAGCGTTTCCAAATCGACGACGACCGGCCCGTTCTGGGTCGCGACAATGTTTTCCTCGTGCAGATCGGAGGCACCACACGCCCAGGCGACTGCGAGCAACTCGCCAGCACGGCGGTAGTATTCCTCCGGGGAGTCCGGGCTGCCCGCCTCAACGCGCTCGACCCACCCGTGCGTGCCGCAGTCCAGCGCCCGTGGAGCCACGAGCTCGAGCGACGGACGCTTCCGGCGCAGCCACTCAAGGAGGTCGTGCCACGCGACATCCATCCGCAGTGAGCGAGGTTTGTAAATCAGGCTTCGCCCGGCGGTCACGCCAAGCACTTTGCGGCTCTGGCGGTGGGAATCGCCGAGATCGAACTCGAGGTCGTGGATGGTCCCGCCGGCGCACCGGAAAGTTTCCCGCAGCATGCTTTGGTCCGCCTCCCATCGGACGGCGAGCTCCACCAGCGAAGCGCGCCAGTCCGCCACGCGCAGGGCCAGCTGGCGCTCCAGAACCGGGTGTGCCGCCAAGAATGCGCTCCAGCCGCCGCCGAGCATCTCGGAGACAAAGGCGTTGTAAGGACCGCTGCGTCCGGGAGGCACCAGCCAGAGGGCCGGTCCCGGGCGGAGGCGTGCGGCCAATGCCGGAGCGGCCTCGTGCGACAGCGTTCTGGCGAGGTCGAGCCGGGCGGCCTCACCGGCTTTTGAATCCAGCACGCGACCGACCACATCCGGCACCGATTTCCATGCGGATACCGCGATGCTTTCAAAGAGTTCGCCAAAGGGCAGCCGGGTTCCGGTCCATCCGGGCCGGACGGTGTGGATCAATGCGAGATCGGCTGGCTTGGCCGGACGAACTGGAAACAAACCGTCTCTTGCCAGACGCCGCCGTGCCTCGTCTTCGGTCCAGCCGAGCATTCTCCACCGCTGCTGGAGCCGTTGTTCGTCGCCCGAGGCGGAGACGGCCAGCCGCCACTTCCGAATCAGATCATCCACATTCACGGGCAGGAAACGAGCATTCGTGGCAGATGCATCGCGTTCAATCCTTCCGTGACCAACGGAGTGGGATCCCGGACCGGCGGGTGGAACGGTTGCCAAAGTGGCAGGCGGCGTGTTTTGCTGCCCGGGTATGCACCGCTTGTCACATCGGGACTGGGCGCTTCTCGAGTCGTCACTGGTGGCGTTCTACGGGCCGGGTCTGGATGCCGCGAGCTACGTTTCGCGTGCATTTGCGCTCCTCGACCGCATCATTCCGTCGAGTTTGGTGGCTTATGGTGAGATGAAGGCCGACGACCGGCAGATCACGATTTCGCTGAGCCACGAAAACCCCGGTGCTGCGACCGGGTTGCCGGCGTTTGCTCGCCTCATGGAGCCTTATGCACTTTTCAACTGGAATCCCCGGGTGAACGATGGCGTTCCCTTCCACCGCGGCGACTTTTTCTCCCGCCGGCAGTTTCGCGATCTGGACATTTTTGCGGAGACATTCCGGGTCATGGACATCGACGACCATTTTGCCATTCACCTGCCGTCCGAGCCGGGCCGGATTATCTTTTTCGGGATCGAACGATCCGGCGGCACGGCGTTCAATGAGCGGGACCGCACCATGGCGCGCCTGGCCCAGAGCCACCTGGCCAACGCCCGGCACGCCGTTCTGGCCAGCGCGGGTCTTCGGCACCTGCCACACGATGTTTGCGTTTCCCGGCTCGTGCGAGCCGGCCTGACCGCCCGTGAGAGTCAGGTCTGCCACTGGCTTATCGAGGGGAAAACGAATTCCGAAATTGCCGTCATTCTCGGTCTGCGCGAAACGACGGTGAAAACCCACGTCGCGTCGATTTTCAGCCGAGCCGGTGTTGAGAACCGTTCCGCCGCCCTGCGCTGGGGACTGGAAGTTCTCTCGCGTCCGGAATTGGTCCTGCCCCGGGGATGCACTTTCGAGACCACCAGCGGGTAAGGACGCCCCTGCCGGCCGGATCAACGGAATTCATGTTTCAAACTTTTTGAAGCAAGCCTTCACATCCCCGTGGGCGGCGGAGGCAATCACCTTCGTGACGCAGGTGATGCCATAGGCGAGGATCGAGGCCCACATGCTGTTTTCGGACGATCCCCCGGCGACGGCCTGAAGTTCATCTTCCGAGAGCTCGCCGGTTTGAAAGGCGGACAGCAATTGTTCGGAGGGAATGGCAAAGCCCCTTGAGGCGGCAAAGTCGGCAACCCGGGTTGCAAGGTCGGTGCCGCCCGCCTCGATAACGGCCTGAAGTTCGTCGCGGAGTTCGGGCCGCGTGGCGAGCGCCTCGGAAAAGGCCTGGAGGTCGGAGTTCATGGGATTTGTTCCTCCATGCCGGGTGTGGCGGTCGGGTTGGTTCGCCGGGGATCCCTGATCCCGCACCCCGGCTCACGGACCGTGCGGAAAGTGAACAAAACGGTTCCGCCGGCGACTTCCTCGAGCTGATCGTCACCCAGCGCCTGAGGCTGCTCGGCCATCCATGCGGAGGCATCAAAGGTGAGTCCCCTTTCCGAGGCAAGCGCGGCGAGCCCTTCGGCGGGGTCGCGGGCGGTATTGGCGAGAATTTCCTCGACCTTGGCCTGAAGGGCCGGGTCGCTTTGAACGGCTTCGGCGAGGGATTGTGGTTCGGTGTTCATGGTTGCGGACTTAGGAAGGTTGTTTGCCATGTTCGCTGGGTGCGCAGGCATCGGCGTTTCCCTTGCCCACAGAGATCAGCGCGACGAGCCCGCAACCGACGCCGGCCGTGAGGCCGCTGAGAAGAAGGTTCCTGAAATTGAAGCCCCAGGCTCCGCCGGCGACCGCTTCGAGCTCGTACTCGGCCAACTCACCGGTCGCCGCCCCGGCGGCTGCCAGGATTTCGGCGGGCGTGATTTGGAATCCCCGGCTGTTCGCAACCCCGGCAATTCGCTCGGCGGCCAGAACCGGGCTCTGGTTCCCGTCCGCCATAAGCTCGCGTTGAATGGCGGGGTCGGTTGCGGCGAGCTGAGCAAAGGCTTCGAGATCGGTTTTCATTTTCTAATACTGGTCGGGCTGGCACTTGTCCTCTCCGCCGCGGATTTTTGAGGCGGCCGCAAAGCCGGCGCAGACAAGGCCGAAACCCAAAATGCTCACAAGGATATTGTCCTCGCTCGCACGCCAGGCCCCGCCGGCGACGGAGTCCAGATCAGCGTCCGAAAGCGAACCGTCACCGGGCATGGTCTGAAGGTCGCTCACCGAAATGGGCCAGCCCCGGCTTGCCGCGAGAGCGGCGAGATGCGTGGCCGCATCGGCCGGATGTTCCTGAAAGATCGCCCGCACTTTCTCGGTGAGATCGGGATCGGCAGTCACCGCCGCACGGAAGGCCTGAAGGTGGGGGTTGATTGGCATTCCGATCACGACATTGGGCTTCGAGAGTTGAAAAGCAAGAGGGGTTGGACAAACGGCTGCCGACGGCGGGACGGGCGGTTTCTTCAGTTCAGACGTAGCCCGCGAAGAAGTCGCTTACGGTTCCGGCCGGGGTGCTGGTGCCACCGCTCAGGGAGTCCATCTCTTGGTCGTCGAGAGCCGGGGATTCGTTGAGAACGCGCGGAAGGACGATGTAGAAGCACTTCGGCGACTCCTCGAGCACGCGCACGTCGATGGTGTCGGAGACGTCCAAGCCAAGGCCGCGGAGTGTTTCTTTCGGATTGCTTAGAAGCCGGACACGAAACGAGTCCTCCAGCAGGCAGCGCTCAACAAGGTAATCCTCGATCTCGCGGCGGGACATCGCGTGGAGGTTGGGAGAGGTGGAAGTGGACATGTTGGTTTTCACATTTCTAAGGCGGCGCTTGTCGTGGAGGTTGTCATCGACCGTTGGACCTGCCGTGCGAGGCGGCGGCTGACGGGGAACCGTTCCGCGAGGCCCTCGATCTCAATGACGCGCTCGTCATTTTCCCCGCGTTCCAGCCGGGCGATGCGGTTGCGGTTGACGAGCAGCGTTCGATGCACGCGAATAAAGAGGCCGTCGGGGAGGGACTCCTGCCAGCGAATCAGGGAGCGAAGTACGACCTCGGTTTTCCCATTTGCCAGCCAGACCTGTGTGTAGTTTCCAAGCGCGCGGATCGCGCAAACATCATCCAGTGCGACCACCCGGCGGCCGCGCTCGAAAGCGACAAAAAGACGCCGGGGAACGGAGCGAACGGAGGCCGCAGTCCCCCAGTCGAGCCGAAGAAGCCTTCGCATGGTCTGCGCCAGCCGCTCGGAGGAGATCGGCTTGAGAAGGTAGTCCAGAGCTCCGAATTCGAACGCCTGCATGGTCCACTGCTCGGTGCGGGCCGTGAAGACGACCTCGACGTCCGCCGGTCGGGAACTCAGCCACGCCACCAGCGCATCCGACATGTCCGACGGGTCGATGAACACGAGCTTCGCCGGCGGCTGGGCCGATAGCGGGTCGCCGGGGGAGGAAATCACCTGAACGGTTGGGTGCATCGCCAGCAGATTCCGCAGATGCGCTGCATCGTGCGTTTTCGAGTCATGGATGATGGTTGGCACCGGGAGGGCCGGGCCGGAAAAGACCTCCTCGTCGCGGAGAGTGCGCTCGATAGGTGCTTGATCCACACGTAAAACATATCAAGCTTCGGTGGGAAATGGCATCCTTCTTTGGGAGGAGGGGCCAAGGTGTTTTTGACTCCCGCGGAACTCGGCAAATTCCTGAAGGAATGGCGTCACGCGGTGGCGGACGAACCGGGTCATGTTCGCGTGGGCGACGGGAACCGTCCCGATGACCCGGGAGTCCGGGCCAAATGCGGCGGTCTGCCGAAAGGCCGCCTCAAGGTAAAGCTCAAGGAGTCTCGCTGTTCGCTGGAGTTTTGGATGGACGTAGGCGCAGCTGTAACGGATCACCGACGGGCCGACGCGGTGGGCGATCAGCCAGCCCACGATGCCGTCCGGAGTGCGCAATGCAACGCTTGTAAGCGGCTCGTAACCTTCCTCATGAAAAAACGGGTCGAGGTCCGGCGGATACCAGGACTCCGCCACCTGGGAGCAGCGCAGGATGTTGCGTTCGTCGGCGGAGACGTCCGCCCAAGCGACCACGCGGTAGCGAGCGGAAGGCCGGTAAAGGCCGGTGAGCGCGGACGCGAGCTTCTGCGGCGAGGTGCGGCAGAAAAGCTGGCGCAGCTCGGGGCGCGACCAGCCCGCGCGGGCCAGTGTGGCCTCGAAAGCCGCGCTGCCCGGCGTGCCGGTCCGATAAGTGGTTTCGATCCGGAGTGAGCCGGCCAAGCGACTCAACCGCTCCACCGAAGCCAACAGAGCGCCGCCGATTCCGCGCCGTCGGTGGGTGGGGGCCGTGAACAGTGAAAGAAGGCGCGTCCCGGAGGCGCCCACCCGGGCGAGAACGAGGCCGACCGGCTGCGGGTCGAAGGCCCCCACCGCCAGGACGTGCGCGTTGGGCTCGGCGAGGAGCGAAGAGAAACTTGGGAACGTGAGTCGGCCCAACGCATTGGCGTCACCACCTGGGGTGAGCTGTCGGAGGGTCGGGGCGTTCGACACAATTTCCGGGATGGTATTACAATCCGGATGGCTGTGCAGGCCGCTCATCTCGTTCGTGCGGCCGTTCGTCAAATTTTCCCGATCCACCGATTGCATTTGCGGTGTCGTTCGGGTGGGCTGTCGTTGGTGATGCGGTTGTCATTGAAATGGCCGGGATTTTTGTTCGTGGCTCTCGCCTTGGTTCTCGGCCCGGCCGCGCGTGGGGAATTGGCGGATCCGGATGCTCTTCCGTCACTGTCACCGGCCCCTCAGGGACACTCGCCGGTGCGATCGGCGGCGGACTTCCTTGTTTTGCGGAAGGCCTTGGAGGAAAAGCCGTATGCGGTTTTTTCACAGGCCGAGCTGGGGATGGGATTGGAACGTATTTCCGCGATCCGTTCCGTGCAGCTCACCCTGGAGGCCAATCCCCAGATTCTTTTCGGCGATGCCCGGGTGGTGAGGGATTCCGGAGCCGTGCAGGTGGCCGAGGGAGCATTCGACACCCTTGTTCGGGCCTCCGTGAGGATCGATGCAACCGAGCGCAGCAGAACGCAGTTGGCGCGTCCGACACCGAGCAGCAGCCCGGGAACCGCACCGGCTGTGATTCCCAATCCGCTGGTGGCGAGAACAAACGTCTTTGAATACGAGGCGGGGCTGCAGAAACGGCTCGAGAACGGCATCGTGGTGCGCCCGGGTGTCTTGCTGCGGCATGCCACAAACAAGGACACGGGCCAGTTCAACAACGAAAACCGGCGCCGTGTGAACTTCGTGGTCACCATTCCACTGGGTCGAGGAGGAGGCACCCTCGTCAACAAGGCCCCCGAACTCGCCGCGCGATTCGATCTCCTGGCCAGCATTCTTCAACTGCGCTTTATCACGACTCAAAGTGTGCAGACCACGTTGCAGGCGTACTGGCGTTTGCGTGGCGCGGAGGAGACTTACAAGTTGCGCGTCGAGTCGGAGGAAATTTCGCGCAAGCTGGCCTCGGTGAGCGCCCAGTTGGTCGAGGCGGATGAACTGGCGCCAGCCCAGCTTCCCCAGGTTCTTGCGGACCGCGACAGCGCCATCGCCGCGAGGATTCAGGCGGAGAACGAGCTCATCCGCGCGCGCCAAACCCTCGCGGTGGCCTCGGGCTGGTCTCCGGGAAGCCTCCTTCTGGCACCGCTGGCAGCTGACACGTTCCCCGAGGTGCTTTCACCGGCGCGCGTGCCCGAGATTGGCCAACTGGTCACGGCAGCGCTCAATTTACGCGATGATCTGCGTTCCTCGCGGGAGGTGGTCAAATCCCGCAAAATCCTGATGGATGCGGCTTGGCTGGAGATGCGCCCCACGGTAAACCTGCAGTTCGACGTGGGCTATGCGCCATTCGAGACCCGCAACAACGCCACCACAGCCGAGGGCGGCGAGTGGCGGGGCGTCGGGCAATTCCTGTTTGAATATCCCATCGAGAACAACTCCGCCCGCGGGACTTACATTCAGAATGCCGCCGCTTATCAAAACTCCGAAATCAGCGAAGAACAGACCGAGCGCAATATCGTCGCCGGTGTGATCACGTCCTATAATTCCTTGCGCGCGGCGGGTGCCGCGGTGGCCCGGCTTTCGGCGGCGGTCCGTTTCAACGAAGAGGCGCTGCGCTCGCAGGAGGAATTGTTCCGCCTCGGCCAGGGCACGCTCACCGATACCATCACGAGCCGGGAGCGTCTCGTTCAGTCGCAGCTCAGCCACATTTCCGCGCAGGCCGAGTACGCGATTTCGCTGGTGAACCTGCGGTTCGAAACCGGCACGTTGTTTTTCTCGGACGCCGAAGGAGACTGGATCGAATCCGAGGTCTGGCTGACGCCGCCGTTCGCCGGCCGTGACGGGAGGTCGCGATGAGAGTTTGTCTGATTTGCCTTTTGATTTCGTTGGCCGGCTGCGCCCAGCCGGAGTGGCCTTACTATGGAAATGCTGCGGATCAGGTCATCGCGACCGGGGTGCCGCTGAAGAAATTGATGACCGAAGTTTATGCGGCATTTCGACGGCACGGGTTTAAACCCGTTGACACATTCAATCCACAGGAACCGACCATGGTTCCCACCCGTTCGGCCGGACGGGTGGTCGCGGCATTCGTTCGAGGCGGCCAGAGTTCCGTCCGGGTTTTTGCGGTGCCATTGCGAAACGGATGGTCTTTGGTGGCGGCATCCGAGCCCGGCGGCAGGAACACATTTTACCCGCAGGGAAAGGTACGGGAAATCCTGCGGGAAGCCGTCGCCCGCGCGGCCGGGACTTCGGGCCCTCTCACGGAATGAAATCCGTCGAAAGTCCCAAACTGACCGATGTCGCGGTGACGCGCCCTGCGTCGTGGCTGGGGCTCGCGCTCTTTGGTTTTGTCCTTGGTGCCGCCGTTCTCTGGGGTTTTTTCGGTTCCGTGGACCGGACGGTGACCGGCGAAGGTGTGATCGTTCGGGACCATCGGTTCGGGATCATGGATATTGAGAGCATTGCGTCGGGGCCGATCAAAGACATCGCCGTCGAAGTGGGCGAAACCGTCCGGGTGGGCGATACGGTTGCGGTGCTCGACCTCGCGCTCTCACGCGAGCAAATCCAATCCGCGGAAGCCGCTTTGGAAAGCTTGATCGCGCAGGATGCTCGCATGGCAGCCGACGAGGCCGAGCGCATGAGCATGCTGAAAAAGAAGAGTGAGAACCAGGTTCAGCTCTTTGAAAGGGGCCTGATTACGAAAGACGCTGTTTTCCGAACAAAGGCCGAAATCGAGGACATTCAAAACCGGGCGACCGTCCGGAAACTCCAGATCGAACGCCAACGCGGTCTCCTGGCGGAAAAGCGGCTTCGCGAACAGCAGGACTCCGCGCTGCGGAGTGAACATGAGGGGCGTGTCACCGAGATCGTTGGCGTCGAGGGAGGGTTCATCAACGCCGGACGAGCCGTGGTGCGTTTGGAGAGCCAGGACGGCCCATTGGAGGCCCTCGTTTTTCTGCCGGCGCACGAGGGCAAAAAGGTGCGGCCCGGAATGTCCGTGCGAATCGCGCCCAGCACCGTCCGGCCCGAAGAACACGGATACCTGACCGCCAGGGTGAGCCGGGTGTCGTCGTTTCCGGTGACGCGTGAAAACGTCATCCGCGAAATCCGCAACGACCGGCTCGCCGACCGCCTGCTCCGGGATGGAGCGGCGATTGAGGTGATTGTGACGCCGGATTTCGATGCGGACTCCCGTTCGGGATTCCGCTGGACCTTGGGCGACGGTCCGGACACTCCGATTGCCAGCGGGACACTTTGCCATGCGACGGTCGTCCTTTACCGCGAACGTCCGGTGACGCTGGTGATCCCATTCCTGAGGAGATTCTTTCCGCCGATGCACTGAGCGCCCGATGATTACGAACCGCCTTTTCCGAGCTGCCGCGCTGGCGAAGATGCAATCGCCCGAGCGCATGGACGCACCGACAACATTGACCCGGCCGGCCGGCTGGCTGGCTGTTCTCGGAACCGGGGTCGCTCTGGCGACCGTTGGATGGTGGGCGTTCTTTGGCACGATTTTGCAAACCGCGACGGGTTCGGGAATCATCGTGAGGGACGCCGATGTGGGTATCATGGTGATCGCCGGGGAGGGCACGGGAAAAGTCGGCGAGGTTCTGGTGAGTCCCGGGCAAATCGTTCATGCGGGGGATCCGGTCGTGCGGCTCGATGTTTCCGCCATCACCCAGACGCTCGACGCGAACGAAAGCCAGCTCGAAATTCTTCTCGCGCAGGACAAGCGGCAGAACGAGGACGATGCCGCCCGCTTGCGCCTGTTCCAGGAAAAGTTGACCAACCAGGAAAAACTGGTCGCGAAGGGCCTGCTGACGCAAAACACGCTCTTGGAAACGCGCAACCGGATTTACGAAATCCGGGCGCAGGCCGAGGACCGGCGACAGAGAATCCTCGAACAACAACAACGCGGAAGTGAACTGCGTCTCAGGCTCGCCCGAGAGGCGGAGGTTCGGACCTTTCACAAGGGCCGGGTCACCGAAATCCTGGTGGACAAAGGGGACTACGTCCTGCCTGGAAAACCCATCATCCGGCTCGAAAGCATCGAGGGCGACTATGAAGCGCTTTGCTATGTTTCGGCCGACAAGGGAAAGAAAATCCAGCCCGGGACATCGATTCGCGTCTCCCCATCCACCGTGCGTGCGGAGGAGTACGGATACATCCTGGGGCGCGTCGCCGAGGTTTCCAGCCATCCGGTCACCCGTGAGAAGGTTCTCAGCGAGCTGGGGAATGCGAGGCTGGTCGACGGCCTGTTCGACCAAGGGGCGGTGATCGAGGTGCTTGCGGAGCTGGAGCGCGACCCGGGCGCGCCGAGTGGCTACCGCTGGTCGTCTTCGCGCGGTCCGGATCTCTCTGTTGAAGGCGGGACACTTTGCAGTGCCTCCATCGTCCTCGAGCGGGACCGGCCGATCCGGCTTTTGATCCCGTTCCTGCGGAAGCAACTGGGACTCCATTGACGATGAGATCGACGACGTTTCCAAAACCGCGCAATCGCCGGGTGCGCACGCCGACCGTGATTCAAATGGAGGCGGTGGAATGCGGCGCTGCGGCGCTGGCCATTGTTCTGGGGCACTTTGGAAAAGTCGTGCCGCTCGAGGAGGTGCGCGAGGAATGCGGTGTTTCCCGCGACGGGAGCAAGGCGCTGAACATCATCAAAGCCGCACGCCGGATGGGCATGGAGGCCAAGGGTTACAAATACGAACTGGAGCACCTCAACAACGCGACGTTGCCAGCCATCCTGTTCTGGAATTTCAACCACTTTGTCGTCCTGGAGGGCTTCGGAGGAAACGGGGCGTTCGCATGGATCAACGATCCGGCGACCGGGCCCCGGCGCGTGCCGATGCAGGAATTCAGTGAGAGCTTCACCGGCGTGACGCTGATCCTGGAACCCGGACCGGATTTCCGGCGCGGCGGCACCCGGGACAGCATTTGGGCGTTTTTGTTGAGCCGTCTTCGCGGCTCCGAGAACGCGGCGATGTTTTCGATTCTGTGCGCATTATTCCTTGTGATTCCGGGGCTCCTCGTGCCGGCGTTCACGCGGGTGTTTGTGGACGACTTCCTTATCGGGACCGAGAAGAACTGGATCCGTCCGCTCCTGCTCGGGATGGGGGTGACGCTTGTCGTGCAGGCCGGCCTGACCTGGTTGCAGCAAAAGTGCCTGCTGCGATTTCAAACGAAGCTTTCGATGCGGGGCTCCGGCGAACTTGTCGCGCACGTCCTGCGCCTTCCCATGAAATACTTCGCCCAGCGATTCGCCGGTGAGATCGGGTCCCGCGTCGCGTTGGTCGACAGTGTTTCGGAACTCGCGGGACGCCAGTTGACCAAGATCGGGCTGGACTTTGTTCTCCTGCTTTTCTTCGGCGTTTTATTGTTTTTCTACGACGCTGTCCTTGGCGCAATCGTGGTTGGAACCGCCTTGATGAACGCCGGCATCCTGCGGCTCGCCGCACGCGTCCGCGCCGACAAGAACCGCGTTGCGACGCAGGAGGGCGGCAAATTGCTCGGGACGTCCATCAACGGTCTCCAGATGATGGAAACGCTCAAGGCGGGTGGTGGCGAGGACGAGTTTTTCGGTCGTTGGTCCGGCTATCAGGCGCGTTACCTGGCGGAGAAGCAAAGCCTCCAGCGTGTGACGCAATACGCAACAAGCGGCCCCAAGTTGTTGGACGGTCTATCGAGCGCTGCCGTATTGGGTGTGGGAGCGTTTCGGATCATGTCCGGCGACATGACGGTGGGCACTTTGATTGCGTTCCAAAGCCTTGCGGCGAATTTCAACGCTCCTTTGCTTTCGTTGATCCAGTTCGGAAACAACCTTCAGTTGTTGCGGGCGAACATCGGCCGCATCAACGACGTCTTCCGGGCCCCGGAAGATCCGGTCTATGCCGCGGGTGAGCGAAGACCGTCCGGCCGTGCGAAGTTGTCCGGCCATGTGGTCATGGAAAATGTCACCTTTGGCTATTCGCCGTTGGAGGCCCCGTTGATCGAGAATTTCTCACTGGAGCTTCAACCCGGATCACGGGTGGCTTTGGTCGGCGCAAGCGGAAGCGGGAAATCCACGGTTTCGCGCCTCGTCGCCGGGCTGTACCGGCCGTGGTCCGGGCGTGTTTTGTTCGACGGGATGACGATTGATGAAATCCCGCGCGAGCTGTTCGCCGGAAGTGTCGGGATGGTTGATCAGGACCTCGTATTTTTCTCGGGCACCGTTCGGGATAATCTCACGCTTTGGGACACCACCGTGGGGGACCGCATGATCCATGAGGCCTGCGTTGATGCCGAGATCGCTGCGGCCGTCCTGTCGCGCCCGGGCGGCTACCACAGCGAAGTCGCGGAGGGCGGGAGGAACTTCAGCGGCGGGCAGCGCCAAAGGTTGGAGATTGCGAGGTCGCTCGTGAACAATCCGAGCATCCTGCTCTTGGACGAGGCCACGAGTGCACTGGATGCGACCACCGAGGCCGCGATCGACCGAAACATTCGACGGCGCGGATGTACGTGCCTGATTGTGGCGCACCGACTGAGCACGATTCGCGACGCCGATGAGATCGTGGTCATGGAACGGGGCCGGGTGGTTGAGCGCGGAAGGTTCGACGACTTGATGAAGCGCGGCGGCGTTTTCTTTCACCTGATGCAGCAATGAACGAGTTGAAGGCCAAAGTCGTCGTCGAGCTGGGGACGGGCCAGGAAAAGATCTGGCGGGTCTCCGATGGCGTGGTGGAACTTTTTCTGGTCGATGCTTCGGCGGACGGCGGTTCGCGGAGACACCATCTGGCAACGATTGGAACCGGAGGCATGCTCTTTGATTTCGGACTCAACGCGGCCGAGGTGCGGCTCCTGGCAGTCGGCCAGCCGGGAGCGGCCGTCGTTCCCGTGACGGAGGCCGACGCGAACGGACTGGATGCTTGGATGAGCGGGCTGGCAACGGGACTGGGTGTTTTCTTTGGACGAGAAGAAAAGCCCGAACGCGGCTCCACATCGGATGAAGCCGTTTCGGGATCGAGCGGGCTTTGGCGGGGCGGACCGGCTGTCGAGTGGGTTGATGGAGCGCCGGTGGATCAGGTCTGGCTGCCCTGCGCGGCCGGAGATTGGGCGTCGGTTGGGACGGGGCTGGTCGAGTCATTGAGCGCTGCGGACTTTTTGCAGCTTTCGGAATGGCGCGGGGAATTGCGGGAGACACACCGGGTGCTGCTCCGATCTCTGAAAGCGGGGGTCGACCGGCTGCGAGAGCTCGAGCGCGAACGAAGCCGGTCGCGCAGGGACCTGCAATCGGAAATCCATTCGGCCGCTTGGGGGCGGATCGCATCGGTTCTGACTCCGGGGGACGAGGCGGGTGGATCGGATTCCGGAGCTTTGCGCCACCGGGCGGCCCGCGCCGCTTTCCAGCGGGTCGCCGTTGCGGCGGGTATCCGGCCCGCGGACCCGCCGGAGCTGCCGGCGACGAACGACCCGCTATTTGTTCTCTCGGAGTTTGCCCGCGCCAGTTCGGTTCGGTGGCGGCGCATTTCGCTTCAGGGAACCTGGTTCCGGGAGGACAACGGACCGATGGTTGGGTTTTCCCGTGGCGGCGACCCGGTGGCATTGCTTCCGGATGGTCCCCGCCGCTACCGGGTGGTGCGGGCGGATGGCTCGACCGAGCGCGTGGACCACCGGGCCGCGGAGAAGCTGGATGACATGGCTGTCTGTTTGTATGCGGCGCTTCCGGACCGCGTGTTGAAACTTTCGGACATTCTGCGTTTTGCCTTTCGGGGGCACGGCGGGGATCTTTCGCTGATTTTGGTGATGGTTGTCGCGGTTGGGCTGCTCGGGCTGGCCGGACCGGCAGCGACGGCGAGGATTTTTGATGTCATTGTCCCGCAGGCCGAGCGCGGCCTGATGTTGCAACTCGGGGTGGCTCTTTTGGTGGCGGCGCTCGTGAAGGCCCTGTTTGAGCTTTCCCGCGGGATCGCCTTGCAACGCATTGAAGCGCGGGCGGACAGCCGGTTGCAGGCGGCAGTGTGGGACCGTCTTCTCAAGCTTCCGGCCGAGTTTTTCCGGAGGTTCACCGCGGGCGACCTTGCGAACCGCGCCCAAGGGATCACCGAGACCCACCAGGTTTTTTCCGGCCTGGGAACCACCCTGCTCTTTGCGCTGCCGACAGGTTTTTTCAACCTCTTCGTCATGTTTTACCACAGTTGGAAATTGGCACTTGTGGGTTTGGGGATTGCACTCGTCGGGATGCTGGTGGCGATCGCACTCGGTGCGAGGCAAATCCTTGTGTTGCGCGAGCAGTACGAGATCCAAGGGCGGCTCGCCGGCACCGTTTTCCAGCTGATCAGCGGTGTGGCCAAGTTCCGGATCTCCGCGGCCGAGCACTTCGCTTTCGCGGCTTGGGCGCGTCCGTTCGCGGACCAGCAGCGGCTGGCAATGAGAGCCGGCACTTGGGGAGTCGCAACCGAAACGTTCTTTTCCGTTTTCGCACTGGTCGGTTCCATTGTGGTCTTCGGGATCGTCGCCTGGCAGATGGGATTGCTCCAGGAAACAGCGGCGGCGGTGGCGGCTCCCGCTTTCACGACCGGAGGCTTTCTCGCTTTCAACGCGGCCTTCGGAGCGTTGGTCGCGAGCATGGTGAGCGCCGGCCAGGCGGCGTTGGGTGGATTGCAGATTCTTCCATTGCTAGACCGGACAAAGCCGATCTTTGAGGCGGTCCCGGAGAGTTCCGAAGGCCGTGTGCACCCTGGCACTCTTCAGGGCGCCATTGAAATCTCCGAGCTGACATTCTCCTACGGGCCGGACACGCCTTCCGTTTTCAACGGTCTTTCGGTCCAGATCGCGCCCGGTCAGATGGTCGCGCTGGTCGGCCCGTCGGGTTGCGGCAAATCGACACTCCTGCGATTGCTGCTGGGCTTCGAGGTTCCCTCATCGGGCGGAATCTTCTATGATGGAAAGGATCTGCAGACCCTCACGTTGCGTGAAGTCCGGCGGCAGATCGGCGTGGTCATGCAGGACTCGCGGCTCGTCACGGGCGACATTTTTCGCAACATCGTTGGCGAGGCGAACCTGACCCTGGACGACGCCTGGCGCGCTGCGGAAATGGCGGGTTTGGCTGATGACATCCGCGCGATGCCCATGCAAATGCACACTGTCGTGAGTGAAGGTGGGGCCGGTTTTTCCGGCGGTCAGCGCCAGAGGCTCGCCATTGCACGTGCCTTTGTCCGCCGACCAAAATTGATGTTTTTCGACGAAGCCACCAGCGCGCTCGACAATCGGACGCAATCGATCGTCACTGAGTCGCTGGAACGCAGCCGCACCACGCGCCTGATTATCGCGCACCGTCTTAGCACGATCATGCGTGCGGACAGGATCCTCGTTCTGCAGGAGGGACGGATCGTCGAGGATGGAACCTATGATGCGCTCGTGGCCGCCAGGGGGGTATTTTACGAATTCGCGCAGCGGCAGTTGTTTTGAACGGACGCTCTCGCGGTGTTCTGGAGCGAAAACACCGGAACGCGCGGTTGTGCTTTGGAATGCCCGGCTTTCTACACGAGGCTGCGGATCATCAGGGCGGCGCCGATCGCTTGGGAGAGGTCGCCGAAGGTGGCTTGGTGGAATGAGAGGGATTGAATGTCGACCCAGCTCGTGCGGGCGGCAGACCGGCGGACATGCTCGATGAAACGCTCACGGAACGCGGGAGTGGTGGCGCTACGATCCATGAGGCCCCCACCGATGACGACGTGAGTCGGATCGTAGGCCATGCATCCTGCGGCGACAGCCTGGCCGAGTGCAACGGCTTGAAGATCGAAGATCTCAAGGGCGAGCGGATCACCCTGTTGTGCACGTCCGCGAAGGGTCAGGGCTCTGGCTTTTGGGGTGAGAGGCGATGAAGCCAGTTCGTGGCCGGGGTATTTGGGCAAGACGTGTTCGAGCAGACGGGGAAGGCCGGAAATCGACGTGTAAGCCTCGAAGCATCCCCAGTCCCGGCCGCAGCCACAGGGAAATCGGGGAAGGCCAAGACTTTCGTGCGGTGCCGGCATGTGGCAGAGGATGACGCCGGCCTGGTGGTCACCTCCGAAAACGCTTCCGTTCGCATGAACAAACGAGCAGCCCAAGCCGGAACCGGGTGCCAGCATCAGCACGGAACCCGGGGATTCCTTTTGGATGACTCGCGCCTCGGGCACGCCGGCCAGTTGGCCGTCGTTTGCCGTCTCGACGCGGATCGGTCGTCCGGCACGTTCGGTTACGGCCTGGCGCAGGCCCTCCAAAAACCGCCAGCCCTCCAGAGAGGCCGGCAGGTTCGGCATCCGACCGAGCACACCGTAGTCCAGGTAAGGACCAGGTATCGCGAGCCCGACCCCCGCAACGGAATGCCACGACAGTCCGGTGATGCGCAGGAAACCCTCGACCCCTTCCATCCACCCGGCGAGGATGGAGTCGGCGCCGGCTTCACCGCGCGTTTCGCTTTGGTGAAGCTGGGTGGTCAATGGCTCGCCTTGATGGTCGACGGCTCCCACCTTGGAAGTGGTCGCCCCACAATCGATGCCGAGAAAGACGGACTGGCTCATGCGTTGACGCGGACAAACGCCTTGATGGTGGCGCATTCCTTTCCGTCGGATGGACCATGCGGTCGGATCGTGTAGGCGCCGACGGCGGCCGGGACGATGAACGTTTCGGCGTAGTGGACGACGAACGGCCGGAACGCGCCGGTCGGACTCTCGACGATCGCTTCCGCGCCTTCGATGAGATTCAAAACGTGAACGCTTTCCCCTTTGGTGTCATGGGGCACCGTGCCGCTGAACCAATGCCGCCGCGTCTCGAACGCTTCGGAAGCGTAGAGGCCGGTTCGTTCTTCGCGCCAGCCGTCGCCGCTTGCCACCGGTTCGATCTGGTTGACCAGACGCGGCTCCACCCATGACTTCGTGCGGTTCCACTGGATGTTTTTTGCGCCGCGTTCGAGGTTGATCGGTCGGGGCAGGCCGTTGAGATCGAGGCGCGCCCAGTCCCAGAGTTTGAAAGTGAATATGTACGGCGTGTGACTGATCTCGAGGACCATGCTGTTTGCGCCGGAACAATGGCACGTTCCGGCGGGGATCAGAAAATGATCATGCTTTTTTGCCGGGAACCGGGCGACGTGGTTCCGGTCGGGAAACGGACGCGTCGGATCCTGCGCCGCGGTCTTCAGGTCACTCAGCATGGTCTCGGGGTTCACGTCGTCGACGAGTCCAAGATAGACCTCGGCGCCGGGCTCCGCGTCGAGAATGTAATAACTCTCATCCTGCGTGTAGCGGAGGCCGAACTGTTCATAGGCGTAGTCGGCCAGCGGATGGACCTGAAAGCTGAGATTTTGCCCATCCATGGTGTCCAGGAAATCGAAGCGGATCGGAAATTCCGCGCCGTAGCGCCCGTAGACCGGTTCGCCGAGGAGCTCGACGGGATGCCGGAAAACAAGATCGACCGAAGGCACTTCAACATCCACCCCACCAAAACGCAGGAGGAGGCTGTTCTCCTCGGGCACGCAGTCAAAGCACCACGCGTAATTCGGCGGACCGTCCGGCAGCGCGCAAACCTCGCGCATCCACTGTCCACCCCAGACTCCGGGATCAAAGAACGGGACGACGCGAAACGGTCGTTGGAACGCCTCGGCCAGGCCGGCCCGGAATGCCTGCCCGGTGATCATTTTCGGATCGCCCTCCCGGCAGGTATCCAGAAGAAAGTCCCAGCGGTCGAACGTTTCGCGCTTGAGTTTGTCGCAGACCCGCCAGTCGATGAAGAAGCTGCGTTTGTATTTCAGCGAGGCCTTCAGCGTGAGGTTGTCGACGCCGAGATTACCCACGCGGTTGGCGCGCTGTCGCATTTGCGCTTCCCAACGGGCCATGTCGGCATAGATCAGCACGTCGGGCTCGCAACAAAGAATCGCCGCGGGCCCGTAGACCAGAACAACAGACTCCGTCTGCGCGATCCGCTCACGCAGGGATTGAACCTTTTCCGGGTCGAGGAACGCCGCGAGTTCGAGGCGGGTCAGCCGGCCGAACACGGGATCGTCGCCGCCGAGATCGGGCGCGACCAGTGCGTCAATTTCGGCAGGCGTTCGAAAGGCATCCCGAACGGTCTGGAAAATGGCGGCGCCGGGAAATGCATCCGACAAGCGCGGCAGAATCTCCTCGTCGAGAACGCCCGGGTAGCACTCGACAGCAATGACCCTCCGACCGCTGCAAACGCTGCGGAGTTGGTCCGTGATCGCCGGCCATCCGCGCCAGCATTGGTCCCCACATCCGGCGACTTCGACAACGGGAAATTTGTCGTAGGTCGAGCCGGCGAGACCGAGTTTTTGGAGGTAACCCATTATTCGCCCTCTTTCGGACGTGCAAAGTCGTCGTCGTAGCGGGTGATGTCCGCCTGTTGCCAGTTACCGAATGCGACCTCAAGAACACGGCACGGGCGATCACCCGAACAGGACAGCCGGTGCTTTTCATTCGCCGGGATCCAGATCTCTTCACCCGCTTTGCAGTCGCGTTCGACCTCCCCGACTTGAACCCGGGCACCCGGGTCGAGAACAATCCAAAGCTCGGCGCGCCCGGTGTGGCTCTGGAGCGACAGGCGCATGCCAGGGCGAACTTCCATGAGGCTGACCGTGCACTCGCGATTGAATGCGTATTGTTTGAATTCGCCCCAAGGCCGGACGACGTGGTCCGGCTCCGGTTTGGATGCGGGGATGGGTTTGGTGACGTAGTTCATTTGGTCAAAGCGCCGAGCGGTCGCAAAGGACGGGACGACCATCCTCTTCGATGACGACTTTCAGAAAGTTCCTGGAGGCAATCGCTCCGTAGTCATGGCCGGCATTGGCGGGGTAAACGCCGAAGTAGGTCAGCGGCGTGCGACCGGTGTTCACAGTGCGATGGGCGGTGTGGCCCGGCACATAGACGATCCGTCCGGCTCCAAGTGGTTCAAGGCGCGTGGCCCCGGTCTGCTCGTCTTCCAGGATCATGAAACCCTCGCCGGTTTGACCGATGTAAACCTCGGCCGCCTCGCGCGTCTGATGCAGGTGGCCTTTTGTCAGAAAATACTCCCGCCCGATTTTCCCGGGATAGAGAATTCCCAACCCGAAGTGAAGGTCACCGGCGCCATTCGCCGGTTCCACGGCGATCACACGATAAAGAACGGGATCGTTCTCCCGCAGAGCCGCCTCATAGGCCGCGGAATCGGCAAAGCATCCTTTCAGGTCGGAAAGACGGCGGACCACTTCCTGGCCACCGGAGAGACGGAACTCGCCGGCGTCGAATTGCTGGGCGAGGGTTTCGGGCACATTCATCGGAAGAAATCTTGCCCCCGGTGTGGACCCCGTCGAGACTTTGTAACAAACCTAACTCATTCTGCACTTTCTAACATGTTGAGCTCGGCCCCGGAACGGCAGCGAAGAATCCTCGAGATCCTGGAGGGCCGGGAATTTGCGCGGAACGCCGATCTGGCGCGGCACCTTCGGGTGACGGCGATGACGCTCTGGCGTGATCTGGTGGCATTGGAGGAAAAGGGATTGGTTCGGCGGACCCGCGGGCGGGTTTCGCGGGCGAGCCGGAATGTGGTCGAACCGGATTTTGCGAGCAAGGCGGACGTGGCCCATGCCGCCAAGGCGCGCATCGCCGCCTACGCGGCGCGGCATTTGATTTCCGATGGCGACAATCTCGCGCTCGACGGGGGCACGACGGTCGCAGCGATCGCGCGGGAAACGCTGCCGGCCGGTTTGACGATCCTGACCAACAGCCTGCACACCGCGCGGTTGTTCCTGAGCCATTCGGCGCGCCCGGCGGTCTATGCCTGTGGCGGCCTGCTCCGCGAGCAATCCGGTACCTTCATCGGGCGCGAGGCGCTCACATTTTTCGGTCGTCGGCGAACGCACCGGTATTTCCTGAGTGCGACGGGGGTCGACCGCGATGCCGGGGTCACAGATTTGACCCTCGAGGACAATGAGGTGAAGCGCGCGATGGCGTCGGGGGCGGAGGAAGTCGTCCTGTTGGCGGATCGGACGAAGTTCGGGATGGTTTCGCTCATGCGCGTCCTGCCGTGGCGGCGGATCCACCGGTTTGTGACGGATGCACCGGCTTCCGAGTTGCGATCACTCTCCGCCTCGCACGCACACCTGAAGATCCACCGGGTTTGATCCCCTGTCACGGGCCCGGCGGGGCCGGTCGCCTCGCGCCTGGCCGCAAGGAGCCACCCCGCCGTCCGGATCACCGACGGCTGAGGGCCGAGCGCTGAAAGGTTCGACACCCGGCGAGTGGATTTCCCCAAAAAAGATCACAAGTGAAGCTGGCCACTCGCCGGACGTCCTTTGGGAATGAGCGAAGTTGTCCTGAGCCCAACTCTTAGATTCCCAAGTTGCAGATCACTGATGATCCGACGCTGACAGCCCCTTGATTCCATGAGACTCAAGACGAGCGTTCGATTCCCTTCAGTTGCTCCCCTCCGGGCTGGGGGCGGGGACATTCACAGCCGTCGCACCAACAGGCCCGCTTCGCATTCTTCGACTCGCTTCCGGAGGAGATGGAAGCACTTCCTCAACTTTTGTCGAATGTCACCATGGCTTTTATGGCGCGTCCTGCGGCGACCAAGTCGAACGCCGCTTGGATTTCATCCAATCGGAACTGGTGTGTCATCAGCTGGTCGCAGGGAATCCAACGCCGCTGAATCGCAAATTCAACCCAGCCCCTCGCGAGGTGCTCTTCTGCCGGTGGGAGCAGAACGTGAACCGGGCTGGAAGCATGAGACCAGGAGACCGTGTGGCGGTTGCCTTCGGGGACTCCGTAAATGGCGACAATCCCTCCCGGACGCAAACAAGCCAGGCCTCGCGACACCATCTCGGGGTCTCCGACGGCTTCAACGAAAAGGTCGGCTCCGCCCCCCAGAAGCTCCTTGGTAACCTCTTCCAGATTAGCGCAATGGCGGGAATTAATCGTCTCGTCAGCGCCGAGGACCCGCGCCAGCCTAAGGCGTTCGTCGCGGCGTCCATGCACCACGATTTTCTCGGCACGGGCCATTTTGCACCAAAGGGTGATGCTAAGGCCCGCGATTCCTGTCCCTGCGATCACGACATTCTTTCCGCCGATCGAGGGGAGGTGGTTTGCCCAACTCGCTGTTTCGGCCAGTGAGATCGAAAGGACGGCTTCCGTCAGCGAAAGTGCAGGATTGATCACCATCTGGCGCTGTGCCGTGTAGTCCTCCAGCCAGGATTCCAAACCAGCGGCAGCGGCGGCACTTGCGTCGCGAACAATCCCGTATTCGGCGAACCCTCCCCATGCGGAGGCGAACCCGTCGCGTTCCTGCCCGGGCCAGACGGCCACCGGGCGGGCGACCCGGTCTCCCACGTGAAACGAAGTGACCCGGCGGCCGGTTTCGACGACGGTTCCCACCGATTCATGGCCGAGGATGCAGGGATACTTCGAATGGAAGGGCTGGCGGCCATGGATCAACTCGCGATCGGTCGTTGAGCAGATCCCGCAAGCTTCGATCCGGACGAGAGCCTCAAATTCCCCCATCTCCGGCCGCGGCATTTCGACGGTTTCCAGCCGGCCGGGTTCGATGACGGCAAGCGCTTTCACAATGCCCTCCAGTTAAAAACAGCTCCAAGAACCGCACTGCCGGGGGCGGCAAGTCGCTCGTAAAAGGCAGCGGCATCCCGGGGTTGGAGTTCTTCATCGATCAGATCAGAAAGGCGCAAATATCCCCCGCGAACCAGTCTCATGGCTGCTGCCACCGCTTCGCCCGTGTGAGCGCATGGGAAAAAGCAGGAAGGCAACTTCTGGTGAAGCCGGTCGAGGTTCAGTGGCGTTGGCGGCGGATACCATCCTTGGAAAACGAACTTTCCGCCGTGAGTCAAACAACCGAACAACTCATTGACCACCGCGGCCGAGCTGGTGGTGTCGATGATAACATCGAACCCGCCGATTTCGCGGGCCTTGTCGGCAACTTCCGACAGCGATGCCAGCGGAGAGGCACCGGCCAGCCGGCTGGCGAGCTCACAGCGGCGGGGATCGAGGTCCATCACGCTCACCGAGGCTCCCTTGAGGGCGACGATCTGTGCAGCGCTCTGCCCGATCACTCCGAGTCCCGCCACCAAAACGCGGGTTTCGGCGGGAACGATCGCCATTTCGATCCCGCGGAGCGCCACGGCCGCCAGGCCGCACAGGGCGACATCCTCCGGGCCCACTCCATCGGGCACCGGTTCGCACCAGTGGATGCAAAGTCCACCAGGATCCTGCACGCGCGGACCGCAGACATCGACGACAGCATGTCGCAAATGGGAGCCCATCCAGCCGGATTCATTGAGTGGCCCATCGAATCGGGAACGAAAAAAGTTGACCCGCTGTCCGGTCGTCCAGCCATTTCCTTCGGCCTCCTTGCCGCAGGAGACAATGGTGCCGATTCCGAGGTAACCCGGGGCAAGCGGAAAGCGGAGTTCCGGGCGTTTGCCGAGGTAGGCCCATCGCTCGGTTCCCGCAGAGACTCCGCTGACTTCGACATCAATGAGGATGTCCCTTGCGGTGGGTTCCGGAAGACTGACTTCCTCAAGGGAGGCTTTGTGGGGTTCAGTGAACAGGACGGCTGGCGTTTTCATGGTGAAGGTTGGGGTTCCCTCGTGATTTCGTACCAGAGGGTCCGATATTCGCGCTGGAGGGGAATCTCGAGCATCCCGGAATCGAGTTGATCAAAGGGGATGGCCTCACGGCGCCGGCCGAGTTTGTCGAGGGCATAGACCGAAACGCGGTCGCCCTCCTGCCAGTCGACCCGCACCGTCCCTTCGACGCCCTCGATCAGTGCGGGTTTGGCAAATTCGGCATTCGACCAGCGTCGGCCCGGTGGGGAAGTCAGGCGGTTGGCGAACAAGGGATTGGCCACATGCCCGACGGCGGAAATGATGACACTGCGGGAATCCCGGAGTGGCTTTCCATCCATCGGAGTCAGGAAGACGGCATGGGTGTCGATCGCATTTTCAGTCACCGAAATCGAAGACGAGTTAAGGTCGATGTCCCGACCGGCGAGCGAGCCGACGGCTCCCTGCGTGCGAGAGGAATCGATCATGAGCCACGGTCGGCCGGGTTCGGATTGGTCGATGCGGATGGTTCCATCTGCGGAGATAACGCTTGGGTCATCCCGCCCGGTGGTCAGCGGGCCGATCACTCCGGTCGGCAAGGAATCATCGAACTTCAGGCGGATGCGGCTCAGGAAATAATTGCGGCCGTCCAATCCGAAGAGAGCCTTGAGATTCAGATTCGCAAGGATGTTGGCATGGTTGATGAGCGCGCGGATGTAATCAGCTTGGTTCAAGTTGACCAGCAACTCTGCGGGGGCTTCAGGCAGGTCCCCTCGGAGGAAGAGCGCCCGGGCGGGAATGTTCATCGCCGCAAAAACAGGGTCCCACCCCAAGTGAATACCGTTCGGGATGCGGCGAGGATGAGCGGTGCCGTGCGTATAATCGAAGAAACAAATGGCGGCAAACCCCTGCCTGGCTGCGGCCGCTGCGGTCAGGACCACCATCTCGTGGGATGTCCTCGGGTGATTGGGCGAGTTCAACTCCGTCATCACGTGAGGTTTGCCGAGCCGGGGCGGAACGCGGTCCACGGTGGCGCTCCGGCCGGCCAATACCGAGCCATTGTGGTAGTGATGGGCGTTGGTCAGGTCCATGCCATCGTTGGCGTAGATCGACCCTTGCGCATGGACTGCGGTGCCCACCACGGGTTGGCGGACGCCCAGTTCCTCGACGAGATAATCCCGAATTTCGCTGAAGAACCTTTTCTCCAGCCAGAAGAGAAACTCGTAGTAATCGGAAACGGCTCGGGAGCCGTAAGCCCGCAGCGGCGCAAGGAACGGCGGGGGAGGATTTTCCCACGAAGGCTCCCCGGCGCTTTCCCGGGCATTTGCCGATTCCACAAAAATGGAACCGACCTCAAGGGCCGTTCCCGGCTGGGAAGGAGAAAATTCCAGCAGTGGACGGACCGCCGAGTGGCTCACGACCAGTTCGCCTGCAAAGTCGGCCGCTTCCGTCCCAACTTGGAAATCCAATGAATTGGAACTATCCCGAAGGATACCGTTCCGGTTTTCCACCAGCCGGACTCGGACCGGACCGGGCGTTCCATCGAGTCGTGCACGAAAGGAAATTCTGAGGCGATCACCCTCAACTGGCGGCGGCAGAACCGGGACGTGCGCTCCCGTCACCGCATCCGTGGAATCCGGGATCCTCATGCGAACAGCGGGCGTCCGGGTGGCATCGGCCAAGTTGAAGAGTTCCGCGTTCTCGAAGACGACCGCTCCGGTGGATTCCCATGCCTCAGGGGTGGACTTCACGGAAAAGCTCTGGCTTTCAGCCAGGGAGGGGCCAGCGTCCTGCCATGCGGTTTTCAGTGCCGCAGGGTTGGGATACCTTTCATGGAGGAAGCTTCGCCAGAGCTTGAAAAAGTCCTCCTGGATCGGCCCCGGCATGCCTTCCTGAGACATCCCGTATCCACGCACCAGTCCAGTTTCGTTGGCAATTTCAACAAACGCCACCGCGGGTTCTTCGGCGAGGGTCAGTCCGGTGTAGGGATTTCGAGTGGACAGCAATTCGCGAATGTATCCTTTGAAGCCGACGAGTCCCGGACGGTAGAAAACGCGGTAAGGATTCGTGAAACTTTGCTCCCAGCTTTTGACGATGATCGGGAAGTGCTCGCGCTTCAGCCGGTTTTCCTGCCGGGCATAATCCGGCGGCATAAAGTTTGCATACCCGAAGAGGTGGTGCGTGATGTAGATGCCGCGCTTCTTCAGTTCTGCGATGAAGAAAAACATGCGGTCGAGACGTTCTGGGTCGATCCGCCAGGGATCATCCACCGGCGCGTCGATATTCTGGACCGGCGCCGCCAGCACGCCACCCGGAGCACCGCGATCAACAAAATGAAGCCTCACCAAATTGAATCCCATCGAGGCCAAACGGGCGGCCTCGGCTGGCGCATCCACCTTTTCGGGAAAGATGCTCTGGCTGGCCAGGTTGACACCGTAGAAGCGAACCGGTTCGCCTGTCTCTCCAACTACAAGATTCTCCCCATCCACACGCACAAACCCACTGGCACCGGCGGGCGATGGGAGCGACGAACTCAAATCCGCGACCCCCTCGTAGGGTTCGTCAATTTCCAAGGCCCACGAGAATGGCGACCTTGGCAGAGGGACATCGGCGGAAGCCGGTGGCGAGCCCGGGCAAAGCGCTCCGGTCAGCACGCCCAAGACAATGATCCCGGCCGGAAGGGTCAAAGAAGGCCGGACACGCATCAGGGGGTTCGGCCTTCTGATAAGATCGAAAAGTCGTCGAGCCAAGCGACTCCGGATCCCCCCATTCGGAGGCCAACCTCGATCTGTGGGGATTGGGCCAGCGGTGCGGAAACGAACCCGCTGCCGGGCAGTTCGGCGACGACCCGTGGAGCGCCCGATCCGTCCGGCCCGCAATCGGAGAGCTCGAGCGAGGCGTCGACGGTCTCCCCGGCAGTTGCAATGGAGAAAATGGCTCGCATCAGATAGACGCGGCCGGGCTCGAGATAAGCTGCCACAAATGTTCTTTGATGGCGGCCGTCGAGGATCGCTTCGATGCGCCCGGTGACCTTGGGATTGGACACGTAGCGAAGAACCAGTGTCCCACCGGAGTTGTTCATCATCAGGCCGGGCACAAGGAGGCCGATCGAGAGCACCGCATCATTGACCGACTCCAACCGGAACTTAAAAGCAACCGTCAGCCGATCTCCGCCTTCTCCCCAGGCAAACCGCGAGCCGCGATAGCGAATCTCCTCGATTTCCCCGGAGAAGGAAGCGCGGCCGGGCTTTCCGGCAACCCCGGGTTCTCCAGCCTGCACAACGAGAGATTTTGTTTGGCCGAAGGCCGTCGCGACTTCGTCGGCTTGGGAGAAATCGAGAACGGTTTCTGCGCGGACCGGCCAGACGGACAGTAGGACGAGAGATACAATACGGGGTTTGATCATCATGGTGTGAGCATTTCGGCATCCAGCCATTCGCCATCGCTCCGCTCGCGGGTAAGGTGGCCGTCGGCCCACACGATGTTGGCGGTTTGGTCGTGCCGGAAGTTGAGACGGGAGAGAAATTCCTGCGGTGAGGATGCAGCTATGTTAAGCGGGTTGGCTCCGCCCGGGATGACCTCGGCCAGAAGAACCTTTTTCGCCGGACTGGTGACGGCTGCCCATCGCAGGTTGGAGCCCGACGGCTTCAGAAAGTTGGCGTTCATGCCATACCCTTTGGCCCGCCGCTGCGTTTCCGGGCGACCGTTTGGACACCAGAATACGGGCTGGTATTCCCAAGCCCAGCCGCCTGCCGGCCGCTGTCCCTTCGGGAATCCCATCTGGGCATGCAATTGTTCCGTCCAGAAAATGGGGAGACCAGAACGCGGCTCGGAAGCGGAGGGAAGACTCCCGTTGTTGTCAGCACCAAAGAGGATGACGCCTTCGTAGATGGAGCGCATGTTCGTTGCGCACTTCGTCGCCTGCGCGGCACGCTGCATACGGCCGGCGACCGGGAAGAGAACCGCGGCGAGAAGGCCCACGATGGCCACGACCACCAAGATCTCCACAAGTGTCATCCCGTCGCTCTTCATTCGGGCAGCTCCATGAACTGGTCGCCATCCTTGAGCCAGCGACCGGGTGTGGACCATGTGCCCGGGGCTAGCGCCGTTTCCCGGTGGGCTGCGTCCGCCGACCCAAGCAACCCGGGTTGCCCCAGCGTCCGAAAAATGGCTCGATTGGTTTGGAAGCGATTGAAAAGGTGAATGCCATCGGCGGCCTGCCATGCCAGTGCGGCCTCGCACGCCCAGAGCGAGTCGCCACATTGATTTGCCTCGGGTTCATGGGCGGACACCAATCGGGAAGCGTCCAGACAAGCATAGACCGGCACGCCGAGTTGCCGAATTTTTCCACAGAAGGATTTCCAAGGCTGGAGGTGGAAATACCCCCCGCCAATCACCGCATCGGCCCAGCCGGAACGAATCCAACACTCGACATCCAGTCCGATCGCCCGGCAGTAAGCGACCGAGTCGGGGACACGCACAAGAACGAGCAAACTGCGCCCACGGCGGGCCGCCGTCTCATTCACAGCGCGGCTGATTTCCGCCACCAGCCCGTTCATGAGGAGGCGGTGCGAGTCCTCGACCGGCTCGCCATAAAATTGCGGCCGGAAGTAGTGCGGGTGCCGGAAAAAATCCAGTTCGATACCATCCACATCGTACCGAGAAAGAACGTCATCGATGATGCGGAGAACCTGCTCTCGAACAGCGTGGTGTCCGTAATCGAGCGCCGACCATCGCCCTGCGGCATACGGCGGCTCGGTTCCATCGGGGGCAATCAGGCACTCCGGGTGTTCCCGTTTCCAGCGGCTCATCAGGGCCTGCTCTTTAGGCGAGCGCCCACTGTCGTGCGTGTCGTTCATCCGCATCGACCAGAAAATCTCGCGCCCATTCTGCCGGGAGTGGCGGATGGCGAGTTCCAGACTGTCTGTGCCCAGCACATGCAGTTCGTGCAAGCGCCGGGAAGGAACAAGATCCGAGCGCAAAACCTCGCTGACGTCGGAGCGGTGGGTGTAGTGGTTGAAAACGCCCGTGCAGTAGCAGACCGCGTCGACCTGCGAGCCCTCGAGCCCGGCGAATCGCCCGGCGTAGAAGGCTTCCGGCGTCGCGGGTTCCGAATCCCCAAGGCCGACGAGATCATTCCCGTCGTTGTTCCAGATCAGTCGACGTCGCTTCCAAGCAAATTGGCGGCGGGAGGATTGCATAGGAGCGGCAGGAGATGGACTGATTGAATGGATATCCCGGGCCGGTCGCCCCGGCGTGGATACGGAACATCGGTTGCCCGCATACGGTTCGGCTGGCATAGAAAGTTTTCGGCCGGTTTCGGAGCCCGGCCCAGGCTCAACAGCAACGAATCAACGCCTGCGTCTCAGCGTCAGGGCAGCCAAGCCCGCGCCACCCAGAAGCATCAGGGGCGTCGATGGTTCGGGCACTTGGGAAATCCCGATGTTGTCGATCCATGTCACAGGCGAGCCGGTGCCCCCGTTGCGCATATTGAAAGTGAGAGCAGTTGATGAATACATGGTCGCATTGGTTACGGTTCTTGGCCCGATGCTGGCCACCAGAGTCGGCGATCCGCTGAGGCCGTTTGTTCCGAAATTCTGAATCGAAGAGGTGTAGCTGAACTGGTTGGCCGTCGTGGTTTTCGTGAGGCTCAGGTTGAGGCGGAAGACATCGGTGGTATTCAAAACCGCGGCGACATTCGGATCGTAAACCGAGCCATTCTCGCGGCCTTCGAGTTCTCCCGAGCCATTAAGCCTCGCCCCGATCGAGTTCGCTCCGGATGTGAGTGTGGAGGTTCCCTCCGTGTAGCCGATGGTGACAACTGCCCCGGTGGTGGAATTGAGCCGGAAATAAATATAAGTCTCCAGCGTGTCGCCGACAGCGAGATTATATATCAACGTGGTGGACTTGGTCGCGCTAAGAGCGCCCATGTTGACGCGGCCGTTCACGGCTCCGACTCCCGGGTTGGCTCCGTCGTAAGTGAAGCCCGAAGGAGCGCCAAAGTTGCTGGACAAATCGGAAGAGGTGTCAAAATCCAGAAGAACCTGGGCTGATGATGTCCCGGAAAAGATCAGGGGCAAGATCACTCCAAGAATAGGGGCGAGGATGTAATTCTTCATGGGTGAGTGTTTTCTCAACCCACCTTGCGGCATTCACTGGTTCCCGGCAATGTTCCCAAACTGGTTCCTGAAAGGAACCATTGCCTGTCGCTCCGGGGCAGAGTAAATGCCCTTTGTCATGGAGATTTCGGAACCATCAAACCCGGAACATCCGAGAGAGGCTCAGGACCTTTGGAGGCGGCCGAAACGAGAGTTGATTTCGGCGCAGGTTGTCGCAGCACTCCGCGAAGGAATTCATTCCGGGCTATGGAGCGACCTCCTGCCCGGGGAACGGGTTTTGATGCAGACGTTCCGGGTGGGAAGGAATACTGTGCGAAAAGCCCTCGGACAGCTCGCGGGGGAGGGACTTTTGAAGGCGTGCCATGGCGTGGGTTACCGCCTGCTGCAGCCGGGCAGAAAAGCGTACCGCGCCTTGACTCGGAGTGTCGGCATCGTGCTGCCGGTTCCCTACCCCATGCTAAGGCCGAGCACCGCGGTTTGGGTGGACTACCTTCGTGCCGCCTTGATTGATTGGGGCTATGCGCTGGTCCTGCATAGCAGAGCCGGCTTCTTCGGCAGCCGATCGGAACGGATGCTCTCCGCCGTCGTTTCCCGGCACCGGCACGAGTGCTGGATTCTGCTGGGTTCGACGCGATCGATGCAGGAATGGTTTCAGAAAAGTCGCATCCCATGCCTTTTGGCCGGCTCAAGCCATAGCGGCATCAACCTGCCGTCCGTCGATTTGGATCGACGAGGACTGTGCCGCCACGCGGCCGGGATGTTGTTGTCCAAGGGGCACCGTTCCCTGGCCTTCTTCCATTCATCCACCGGGATGGCCGGCGACGCCGAGGCGGCGGAGGGATTCCTCGAAGCCGCGGAAAAATCGCCCGTCAGGAATGTTCGTGCCGAAATTGTGGAACACGATCCCGACCGAGAAGACATCAATCGAAAACTCCGGCGGGTGGTCGGTGGCGACGACCGGCCAACCGGCCTCTTGGTGTCCAATCCGCTGCATTTCCTTGCGGTGGCCACATCGATCACCCGGCTTGGCCTGCGAATCCCGGGTGATGTTTCAGTCATTTCCCAGGATCATGAGCCTTATCTTGACTACTTTTCTCCCGATCCGACCTGTTATGTTTTGCCACCCGATGCTTACTCCCGCAGCATGGCGGAGATGCTGGAGAATATCCTTCGTCACAATCCCATGATTCGAAACCAGGTTCGCCTCGTGCCGGAGTTCCACCATGGCGCCACCATCAGTTCGCCCAATCGATGATCCCGGTCTGTCAATGCTGGGATGACGGGGTCGCCAGTGACGTGCGGTTGACCGATATTTTGCGCCGGTTCGATGCACCGGCCACCTTCAATCTTTGCCCCGGAACCCATTCCGCAAGTCGGACATCCGGGTGGAAATTTCGGGGAGAATTTCCTGTCTGGAAGCTGGGGCTGGGTGAGTTGGTCGCGATCTATGAAGGCTTTCAGATTGCCAACCACTCGATGAACCATCCTCGACTCACCTCGCTTTCCCGCGACGAGGCGGCCCGGGACATTCAGGACGGTCGCGACGCCCTGGAGCAGATTTTCCAAAAGCCAATCACGGGCTTTGTTTACCCGTTCGGCGATTTCAATGGGGAAGTGGCCGGGTTGATTGCGGACTCGGGACATAGTTACGCGAGGACGACCGGCGGCTCGGATCGTCTGCCCGAGGGAGATCGGGTTTCCATTCACCCCACCGTCCACTTCCTGTCGTCGGCATTTTGGGAGGAATTCGATCGGTGCAAGGCTGCAGAACAGCCTTTCTATTTTTGGGGTCACAGTTACGAAATGGTTACGGAGTCCCAGTGGAGCGGGTTCGAAGAGACGATTTCGCGGATCTGTGATGATCCGGATGTCCGTTGGGCGAGCGTTGAGGAGTTGGCCGGGCGACTGCGCGCTCTTCAGGCCGGGTGACTTCTCAAGGTAGCGTTCGGCCGAAAGAGTGGGCCTCATTGTTGATGGGGGGCTGTCCGGAACGGCCTTAAAAGCGCGTGCCCGGGGGGCGGGCCGACAGCCGGATCGGCGAAACCACGCCCCCCGATCCACACGGGAGGTTCCGCGATGGAACCAGTAGCCGAGAATTGGATGGTATCAATGGGCGGTGCCAATAATGAGGAAGTCGGAAGTTACCAACCGGCTGCAAATCTATGAAAAGCTTGGTTTTGAAGGAGGTCAGGGAGGGCGGCGTGGCGACTTGTGTGAAGTTGAATCTGGCCGACCCCCGGGTGGTGGAGATCTGCGCTCTTGCCGGCGCGCACTGTGTCTGGCTCGACAACGAGCACGTCCCCAACGACTGGTTGAATTTGGAGCATATGATTCGCGCGGCCCGCGCTCGCGGGATGGACGCGATGGTACGAGTGAGCAAGGGCAGCTACAGTGACTACGTCAAACCGTTTGAAGCAGGGGCGCAGGGGGTCATGGTGCCCCACGTGACCAGCGCCGAAGAAGCGCGCAGAATCGTTGAGATGACGCGGTTTCTTCCGGTCGGGCGGCGGGCATTGGACGGTGGAAATGTGGATGGATCGTTCTGCCACGTCGGGCTGACCGACTACCTCGAACAGTCCAACCTTGAACAATTTCTTGTACTCCAGATCGAGTCCCCGGAAGCTCTCGAAAAGGTGGAGGAGATTGCGGCCGTGCCGGGTTTTGATTTCCTTCTATTCGGTGTCGGAGATTTTGCCTACCAGATTGGTCACCCCGGCCAACTGGATCATCCCGAGGTGCTTGCCGCCCGGCGGCGGGTCGAAAATGCCGCCGTTGATCACCGCAAGCATTGTGTTGCGGTCGGCTATCAAGCGCCGGTTGTCGAGTTGACAGAAAGGGGCTATGGAATCATCAACGTTGATTCGGATGTGACCGCTCTCGCCCGGGGGCTCCGCGCAGCGGTCCAGACCGTTAAGTTGGTTGACCGCAAACCCAACGGGGCAAGCCTTGGCTTATACAGCCGGTGAGTTTGTTCGCCGATCAACCGGTTTTCCGGACTCGGCAAGAGGCGGTGGTGCCGGATGCGCCGCCGATGCGCGAAGCGGCCGGACGAAGTGCATCCAATCCTGAAGATTGAACGGGTGTGATCCTCGGTCAGGGGGCCGGCGGGGCCGTCTGGAGAGCCCCGGCATAGTCGTCTGCGATCCGGATGTTGCTGACTGAATAGGGGTCGCCGAAGGTGGAGAAACCGAGTGCTTCGAATGACAGGTCCGGTGCGGTGACAACGCCGTTCGCCGTGGCATCCGCCGGTGGTCTCGACGGATCCGGATCCACAAAGATCCGCAGTGTGTCCTGTTCAGCGGCGAATTCGAACTTCAGGACGAACAGTCGCACGCCGGGATCGGCCGCTGTCCGGAGCAAAGGCTGCCATTCTGTCCCCGAACCGTCCGCAGCCCGACGCCAGGCAAACTTTCCATCTCCAATGCCGATGTTTACCACGGGTATCGGTGCGCCATCTCCCCGGATGTATTGCTGGAACAAGGCCACGCCCTGCGTGCCGCTCGTGTCATGCGCCTGGAAAAGGAACGCCATCCAAAGCGTCCTGCCGTCCGCCCCAATGCGGCCCTCACGGTTTAGAAAACCGGCAAACGGCCCGTCCGGGGACGTGTCAAAATACCGTCCGCACCGTACGTCCGGTGGCATTTCCAGCTGATCACCCCCGCTGTCCACACCCGGGAAACCCAGCGTGTTCGAGCCGACTTGAGGAATCCCGTTGCCGTCCGCGCGAACATACCCTGTCGCGAAGCCAAGTGCGCCATTGGTCGGAGCGGCGGATTCGCGAGTGTTGCCGTTTGGGCCCTGCCCAACGATCCCGTCGCCGGATTCCGGTGGAACGCCCATGGGGAGATCGCCCGACGGAAACGCGAAATTCTCAAACGCGAGCGTTGCACCGGCAGCTGGAGAAAGGACAAAGATCCATAGCGCAATCAGGAGGGGGAGCGCCGGCGCCTTCATTGCCGGAAGTCTGGCATTCCGCGGCGGACGCGAAAACTCCGTGTTCCGGTTTATCGAAACACCGGCTGTTCAGCCTTGGCCGTTCGGGCCGTCGCGGCGAAGCGTCTCGGTCTGCAAAAGCACCCGTTGGCGCATTTCCTTGCCGGCTTTGAACTTCACGGTCGCCCGCGCAGGGATCAGCACGTCTTTTTCCGGACGGTGGGGATTGCGCCCCACCCGCGGCTTTGTCAGACGCACCTCGAACACGCCGAAATTCCGCAACTCCACCGTCTGGCCCTGGGCCAACGCGGTCACGATCAGATCCAGCGCGCTCTGAAGCACGGCGAAGGCATCCTGCTGAGTCACGCCGGTATCCCGGCTGATTCGCATCACAAGTTCGCGTTTGGTAAGGTTGGCCATGGTGAGAGCTCCGCGGAGGACTTATACGACGAGTCCGCGCCTTAAAGCAGGTTTTTTTTCCTTGCGCAACTCCATGCTTCCGGTTGCACTTTGTTGCTTGCGCTTAAGCTGATGAAGGGGAACGACTTGGGGCTTTAAAAAAATCTGATACTTTTTTCGGGGTGCTCGCCTGAACACTGTTTCAAACAACGTGTGTGAGCGTCACCATTTGCGGATACGTGAGAGCCAGACGACGGCGCCGGCGGAGCCGATGGCGAGGATGTTGATGACGATGAACGGCCAAAGTTCGCTTTCCATGGGCAGTGGGAGGAGAACGTTCATGGAGAAGAGGCCAACGACGAGGTTGGCGAGCATGATGGCGATCGTCCAGATCGTGAACTTCTTGATGAGGATGTTGAGGTTGTTGCTGACGATGGAGGCGCGGGCGTCCATGAGGCCTGCAACGACCTGGGCGTAGATCTCGGAGCGGCGAAGGCACTGATTGTTCTCGATGATGAGGTCGTCGAGAATGCCCGTTTGATCGTGGTCGAAGCTGAGTTTATCGGCCGCGAGTTTCATCTTGTCGAAGAGGGCGCCGTTGGCACTGATCGAATTGAGGATGTAAACGAGGCTTTTCTCGAGCGCGAACATGTTGAGGAGGTAGCGATTCTCCATTGAGGTATTGATCCGCCGCTCGAGCGAATCGGAGAGCATGTTGATGGCTTTGAGATGGCCCTCGAAATGATAAATGCTCTGGTAGAGCAAGCGGAGGATGATGTCCTGTAGCGAATGGACACGGAATGGAACCCGGCCTTCAAAAAGCGGGGCGTCGTCGGGCATGACGACCACCAGATGGTCCTCGTAAAGGAAGACGCCGGTCGAGGTCAGCTTGAGGAGGAAATTGTCGTCGGCGCAAAAGCTCTTCGGACGTTTGAAGATGATGGCCGCGTGATCGCTTTCGAATTCCAGACGCGAGAGCTCGTCCGGGTCGAGCGAGGACTGCAGCGTGTGGTAGTCGATATTGTGAAGCTCGAGCAACTCGGCTTCGTCTTCGACGGTCGGCGAGTTGTAGACGAAAACCTGAGCGTCGTTGAGTTCGCAGGTGATCAGCCGTCCGGCCTCTTCGTCGATCCGATAGCAAATGCGCTGACCGCCGCCGCTGCGGACCGCTTCGGCCAAGCTGTCTCCGGTGCTCGACATGGTTTTGGGAACTTGCCTCAGGGCCGCCGGGGAGTCGAATCCTGAGTGAAAAATTTTCAGCCATTCAATCCCAGAGCCGATCCAGTCCCCGCCGGACACAATCGAAGAGCAGGTCGATCTCCGCGCGGCTGATGATCAGCGGGGGCGACATTGCGATGAGATCGCGAATGCCGCGGACGATCGCGCCCTCACTCCGGATGATGCCGGAGGCGCGCACGCCGAGGGAGTTCGGAACGTGCGCCGTGCCGGGTTTGGGCACGAGTTCCATGGCGCCGATGAGTGCGGTGCCGCGGATTTCGGCAACGGCCGGATGACCGTCGAATGAGCGGAGCTTCTCCTGGAAATAGGGGCCGACATCGTCGCGAACGCGGTCGATCAAGCCGAGGCGTTCGATCGTTTCCAGATTGGCCAAGGCCGCGGCGGCGCAGGACGGATGGCCGGTGTAGGTGAATCCGTGCGCGAAGTAGCCGCCACGCACGAGGTCCTCGCCAATTTCGTCGCTGACCATGGTGGCGCCGAGCGGGAGGTAACCGCTGGTGAGTCCCTTCGCAGTGGTGATCAAATCCGGATCGAGGTCCCAGAGCCCGCTGGCGAACCAACTGCCGAGCCGGCCGAAGGCGGTGATCACTTCGTCGGCGACAAATAGAATGTCCTTCTCGCGCAAAAGCGAGCGCAGTGCGGCGAGGTAGCCGGCAGGCGGCGGGATGACGCCGCCGGCACCCTGAACCGGTTCGACGAACATCGCGGCAATTGTTTCCGCCCCCTCCCGATCGATGATCCGCGCCGTTTCCTCAACGCACCATTGACCGTATGTCTCGGGATCCATGTCCGATCCCGCGCCGTAGGCATGCGGGCCCGGGACGTGGATGAATCCTGGAAGCGGCAGGTCGAAGGGTTCGTAGCAGGATGGGAGACCCGTCATGCTCGTGGTCGCCACGGTGACTCCGTGGTAGGCAAACGTCCGCGAGAGGATTTTTGTTTTTGCCGGCCGCCCGCGCAATTTTTGCCAGGCCCGGATGATCTTCAATGCCGTTTCGTTGGCCTCGGACCCGGAATTGCAGAAGATGGTCCGGTTGATCCTTTCCGGGGCGCGGGAGGCGAGGAACTCGGCGACGCGGATCGGGGTTTCTGTCGTGCTGTTGAAGAACGAGGGGTAGTACGGAAGCCGTTCCATCTGCGCGTGCACGGCCTCGACAATCGCGGCGCAATTGTATCCGACATTCACGCACCAAAGCCCGGCGAGGCCGTCAAGCAGACGCCGGTCGTCCTGGTCAATCAGGAAGCACCCGTCCCCCTCCTTGATCAAATGCGTTCCCGTTCCGTGCATGTCGGAATGGTTGGTGAAGGGGTGAAGGTGGTGGCGGCGGTCCAGCTCACGGAGCTCCGCAACAGACGGAGAATTCATGCAATAAGCATGGCCGATTTCCGGCGAAACGCCAGACGAGAAACGTTGCACGACACCAGCCGCGTTGGGCGCCGGGTTTTTGCTCTTGACGCCCCGGGAGGTGGTTGGATTGATTGCGCCGCTTCCCAACAGGGAGGAACTTTGTGCCAACCGGTCCTTTAGACGCCGCTTTTCACCACGTTTTGTGGAGTGTTTGTTACCTTGTGGTTCTCCTGGGCCTTTCGGCTTATGGGATCCACCGGTATTCAATCATTTACCTGTTTCTCAAACACCGGCGGGACGTCGTCAAACCGGACGTGCACTTCCAAGACCTGCCGCTCGTCACGGTCCAACTCCCCGTCTTCAATGAATTCTATGTGGTCCGGCGCCTGATCGAATCGGTGGGACGTCTGGACTATCCGGCGGACCGCCTGCAGATCCAGGTTCTGGACGATTCGACCGATGAAACGACCGACATCGCGGCGGCCGAGGTCGAGAAATTGCGGGCGAGGGGACTCGACGCCACGCTGATCCACCGGGTCGACCGCGAGGGATTCAAGGCCGGTGCACTCGCCGAGGGACTCCGCGAGGCCCGCGGGGAATTCATTTTCATCCTCGATGCGGATTTTGTTCCGCCGGCCGATGTCATTCGCAAGTGCGTTCATCATTTCACGGACGCCCGGATCGGGATGGTTCAGACCCGCTGGGGCCACATGAATCGGAATCACTCGCTCCTCACGCGGGTGCAGGCCATGTTTCTCGACGGCCACCTTTTGCTCGAGCAGACGGCCCGGAACCGGAGCGGACGGTTCTTCAATTTCAACGGCACAGCCGGGATGTGGCGGCGGTCGTGTATTGAGGATGCCGGCGGCTGGCACCATGACACGTTGACCGAGGACCTCGACCTCAGCTATCGCGCGCAGTTGAAGGGGTGGAAATTCCGGTTCCTGCCCGAGGTGATCGTCCCGGCCGAGTTGCCGGTCGACATGAATGGGTTCAAATCCCAGCAGCACCGCTGGACGAAAGGCTCGATCCAGACGTGCCTCAAGTTGCTGCCGGCGGTCTGGCGGGAGCCGGGTGTCCCGCTGCTGGTGAAGTTGGAGGCGACCGCCCATCTCACGTCGAATTTCGGTTATCTCCTGCTTGTGCTGCTCTGCATTTTGATCCTGCCGCAGAGCTTCGCCGGGCATGCCGGGTGGGTCCAGACGCTGCTCGTCGACATTCCGATCTTTCTGGCGACGACGGTTTCGATCGCCACATTTTACATCGTCGCCCAACGCCATCTGAATCCACGGGATTGGCTTCGGGATTTGTTGCTCCTCCCGATGCTGCTCGCACTCGCGATCGGCATGTCCGTCAACAACGCACGCGGAGTGCTGGAGGCGTTGCTTGGGCGGAATTCGGAGTTCACCCGCACACCGAAGTATGGACACGATGGCGGGGCCCGGCGTCAACGAACCGTGCGCTACCTACCGATCCGCTCGATGTTGCCCGCGGTCGAAGTGCTTTTTGCGATCTACTTTGCCTACTGCACGTGGAATGCCGTGATGGAAGGCGCCTGGACGAGCGTGCCATTCCTTTTGTTGTTTCTGGTTGGCTTCGTCTACGTCTCGGCGAAATCCATTGTTTTCTGGCTTTCGCAATTTGCCAGCGTGGTTCCGGCGGGGCCGGTCGCGCGCACCGAGGCCTGAGCCGATGGCGCGGTTTCTCGTTGGCCTGGCGGTCGTGCTGATCCTGGCAGGCTGTGCCCGCGATACGCGGCACCGGGTGCTGGTCAGCGTCGCCGATCAACGGATGGTCGTGCTGCGCGACGGCGTGCCCATTTCGTCCTATCCCGTTTCGACTTCGAAATTCGGCTTGGGTGATTCCCCGGGCAGCAATGCGACGCCGCTCGGAAGTTTCCGGATCAAGAAAAAGATCGGCGACGGCGCGCCGGCCGGAGCCGTCTTCAAGAGCCGCAAGTTGACCGGAGAAATCCTGCCCGTGGACGCCCCGGGGCGCGACCCAATCGTCACCCGCATTCTCTGGCTCGATGGACTCGAGGACCGGAATCGCATGGCTTACCGACGTTTCATCTACATCCACGGAACGCCGGAGGAACGCACCATCGGCACGCCGGCGAGCTATGGGTGCATCCGCCTGCGTTCGCAGGACGTGATCGAACTCTACGAGACGGTCGGAACGGGCGCTCGGGTGGACATTTTCCCGGCGCCGATGCCGGCGTTTGATTTTTCGCAAGGCCGCGGGGAATTTTGATTTCCGCGGGGGCCGGAGGAGGCCATAGTCACCGCTCAAAACCCGCAAAAATCATGGCCAAATCCGAAGAACAACCCGCCGCCGACAAAGCCGCTGCCGCCCGTTCGAAAAACCTCGAACTCGCCATCCAGCAGATCGAAAAAGATTACGGCAGTGAGGCGATCCGCCGCCTCGGCGACGCCAACGTTTCGGCGGTGGATGTCATCCCGACGGGCAATATTCTCATCGACCGCGCACTCGGAGTCGGCGGATTTCCGCGGGGCCGGATCGTCGAAATCTACGGTCCGGAATCGTCCGGCAAAACGACGCTGACCCTCACGGCCATCGCCCAGGCCCAGAAGCGGGGGGGATTGGCCGGGTTCATCGACGTCGAGCACGCGCTCGACCCGCAGTATGCCCGCCGGCTTGGTGTGAACCTCGACGAGTTGCTCGTCTCCCAGCCGAGTTCGGGCGAGGAAGCGCTGCGCATTTGCGAGACGCTGGTGCGCTCGAATGCGCTCGACGTCATCGTTCTCGATTCCGTCGCCGCCTTGGTGACCAAATCGGAACTCGAGGGCGAGATCGGCGATGCCGTGGTTGGCGCTCAGGCCCGCCTGATGAGCAATGCGCTCCGCAAGCTCACGTCGTTCATCTCGAAAGCGCGGACGGTCTGTATTTTCACCAACCAGATCCGTGAAAAGATCGGTGTGATGTTTGGGAACCCCGAGACGACCCCCGGCGGAAAGGCGCTGAAATTTTATTCGAGCGTTCGCATCGACATCCGCCGCATCGGTGCGATCAAGACCAGCGATGGGACGGTGACCGGCAACCGCACAAAGGTCAAAGTCGTGAAGAACAAGGTGGCTCCGCCGTTTGCCGAAGCGGAATTCGACATCATGTACAATGAGGGCATTTCGAGCACGGGATCGCTCCTCGACCTCGCGATCGAGAAAAACATTCTCGAGAAACGGGGCTCGTGGCTCAGCTACAAGGGCAACCAACTTGCCCAGGGCCGTGACGCGGCGAAGGATGCGTTGAAAAACGACCCGGCGCTCTATGCCGAGATCGAATCGGCGGTTCGTGAGGCGCTCGACGCCGATCGCAAGTAGGCTGTGACCGCGGAACTCGACCCGGCCTCCCTCGCCATCCGCTCGCTCGGGGAGCGGACGATTGCGTCTCCGCTCGAGCGGCTCATGGCCGACTGCGAGCAGAGCCACATGTTCTACAGCGACGACCACCGCGTGCTTGTCAAACACGAGCTTCCGGACGTCCAGCGTGTGATGAAGAGTGGCGGCGAATTTCCGTGTTTCGAGGTCGCCGGCCCGCGGCGGAAAATTTTCTTCGATCCCGCACAAACCAATTGTGCGATCGTCACCTGCGGCGGGCTTTGCCCCGGGTTGAATGACGTCATCCGGGCGATTGTCATGCAGGCCTACTACCGCTACGGGGTCCGGCGGATCTATGGCATTCCGTATGGATTCGAAGGCCTGATTCCCGAGTACGGACACACGATTTTGAATCTCACGCCTGACCTGATCACGAGCATCCATGAATTTGGCGGCACGTGGCTGGGAACCTCGCGCGGGCCACAGGACGTTCATCGCATGGTCGACCGCCTGCAGGAACTCGGCGTCAACATCCTCTTTGTCATCGGCGGAGACGGCAGCCAGCGCGGCGCGCGGGCGATCGATGAGGAAGCCCGTCGCCGGGGCGCGAAACTCGCCGTCGTTGGTGTTCCCAAGACGATCGACAATGACATGATCTACATGGACAAGAGCTTCGGTTACGAGACGGCCGCCGCGGCCGCTGTCCAGGCTGTCCATGCCGCCCACACCGAGGCCCGGAGCGCCCGGGGCGGCGTTGGGCTCGTCAAATTGATGGGCCGGCATTCGGGTTTCATCGCCTGCGCAGCGGCGATCGCGAGCGGTGAGGTGAACAGTGTTTTGATCCCGGAGGTGCCGTTCGCACTCGACGGGGACCACGGGTTTTTGGAAGTCACCCGCCAGCGGGTCGTTTCACGCGGCCATGCGGTGATCATCGTCGCCGAAGGCGCCGGCCAGGAGTATCTCGGCGGAAGCGGTGAAAAGGACGCCTCCGGAAACGTGCGCCTCGGCGACATCGGAACCTTCCTGCGCGACAAATTGATCGAGCATTTCCGGAAATGCCAGACGCCGATCACCCTCAAATACATCGATCCCAGCTACATGATCCGCAGTGTCCCGGCCTCGCCGCAGGACCGGATCTACTGCATGCGGCTCGGGCAGGCTGCGGTTCACGCCGCGATGGCCGGAAAGACCGGGCTCATCGTCGCGCGCTGGCACAGTGTTTATGTGCACGTGCCGATCAGCGTCGCGACGTCGGCGCGCCGGACAGTGGATCCGGGCAAGGACATCTGGCTTTCGGTGCTGGAGTCGACCGGCCAGCCGCCGCGGTATTACTGAGCGCAGCCGCTCAGGCCATGTAGGCGAGGGTGCCGGCGCGCGTCTTGACGTCGTCGATGCCTTCGAGGAGGTCGGCGATCGCATCCCAGCGGCCGGTGACGAGTGCTTCCTTCGCGTGTTCCGGCAGAATGGCGGCAAAATCCATGTCGCCGATCGAGGCTTTTCCCTCCAGGACATCGATCGTGATCATGGCTTGCGGGTTCGCGGCGACGAGTCCGGAGATCGACTGGAGATCGGCCTTCGACAGCACAACGCACGGCATGCCCAGCGTGATCGAATTTCCGAAGAAAATTTCCGCGAAGCTCTCGGCGAGCACGGCGCGGATCCCGAATCGATAGAGCGCCTGCGGCGCGTGCTCGCGGGAACTTCCGCAGCCGAAGTTCGAGCCGGAGATCAGGATGCTGGCCCCTTGGAATTTCGGATCGTCCAGCGGATGGACTCCGCCTTCGGCCTTCGTGGCGGCGCGTGCGTCGGCGAACGCGAATTCGCCGAGGCCGTCGAACGTCACGCATTTCATGAAGCGCGCCGGGATGATCCGGTCGGTGTCGATGTCGTCGCCCGGGACGGGAACGCCCCGGCCGGTCACTTGGGTGATTTTTTCGAGTGCCACGGTTTTGTCAGGATTGGATGTCGAACACCTCGCGGGCGTCGGAGATTTCACCGGTCACCGCTGCGGCGGCCACCATGAGCGGGCTCATGAGCACGGTGCGGCCGGTCGGGCTTCCCTGCCGGCCTTTGAAATTGCGGTTGCTGGAGCTGGCGCACAGTTGGTCGCCGACGAGCTTGTCCGGGTTCATGCCCAGGCACATCGAACAACCCGCGCCGCGCCATTCGAATCCCGCATCGCGGAAGATCGAAGCGAGGCCCATGCTTTCGGCGAGCGTGGCGACGCCCTGCGAGCCGGGCACGACGATGGCCTTGACGCCATCCCGAACCTTGCGGCCCTCGATGTGCCGCGCCACTTCGGTCAGATCACTCAAGCGGCCATTTGTGCAACTCCCAAGGAAGGCGACGTCGATTTTCGTGCCCTTGATCGGGCCACCGGGCTTGAGATGCATGTGGGCGAGCGCTTCCTCGGCGGTCGCGCGATCCTTTTCCGGCACCTCGTCCGGACGCGGCACGTTCTCGTCGATGAAAATCGCCTGCCCGGGGTTGATTCCCCACGTCACGGTCGGAAGGATATCCTCCGCGTTGTAGGTCACCACGTCGTCGTATGCGGCGTCGGGATCCGAGGCGAACGACCGCCAGCGGGCGACGGCGGCCTCCCATTGATCCGGCTTCGGCGCATACGGACGGCCGCGAAGATACGCGAACGTGGTGTCGTCCGGGTTCACATAGCCGACACGGGCGCCGCCTTCGATCGACATGTTGCAGACGGTCATGCGCTCTTCCTGCGTGAATGCGTCGAACGTGGTTCCTCCATATTCGTAGGCGTAACCGAGGCCGCCATTCACCCCGAGTTTCCGGATGATATGGAGAATGACGTCCTTGGCATAAACGCCGGGAGCCAAATGCCCGTTGACGTTGATCCGTCGGACCTTGGGCTTGCGGATGGCCATGGTTTGCGTGGCGAGAACGTCGCGGACCTGGCTGGTGCCGATGCCAAACGCGATCGCTCCGAAAGCGCCGTGCGTCGACGTGTGCGAGTCACCACAGGCAATCGTCGTGCCTGGTTGGGTGATCCCTTGTTCGGGCCCGACGATGTGGACGATGCCCTGACGCCCGGTCGGCAGGTCGAAAAACGTGATGCCGTACTCCTCGCAATTCCGCCGCAGGGCCTTGATCATCTCATCGGCCAGGCTGTCGCTGAACGGTTCCTCGCGTTCATCGGTGGGCACGATGTGGTCGACCGTCGCGAATGTGCGGTTGGGGTAGAGGACCTTGAGGCCCAGATCGCGGAGCATGCCGAACGCCTGAGGGCTCGTCACCTCGTGAATCAGGTGCGTGCCGATCAGGAGTTGCGTTGATCCGTTGGGAAGGGTTCGCACCGCGTGCGCCTCCCAAACTTTGTCGAGTAACGTCTGGCTCATGGATTTAGCAGGGGGAATAACTTAGCGGACGCTCGGGTGTTGGCAAGACCCGCGATGTCTCTTGTCACAAGAGGCACAGGGATTTATGCTTCCCCAGAGGTTTCTCCCATGCCCATTGACCATCCCGAGAACTGGTTCCTCCGCAAGCACGACAACGGCGACATTTTTGGTCCGGTGCGGTTCGACCAGATTCGCGAGTGGGCCCAAGCCGCCCAGGTGAACCCCCAGGATGCTGTGTCAACCGATCGGGAGGTTTGGACGAAGGCCCCGATGATTCCCGAGCTGGGAATGGATTGGCTGGTCGAGCTTCACAACAACCTCCTGTATGGGCCAACCACCGGGAATGCGCTGATTGAATTTGTCCGGCTGGGTGAAATCACCCGCGACACACCCGTGATCAACTGCTGTTCCGGGGAAACCATGCGCCTCTGCCAGGCTCCGTTTTTCTCGGAGGAAGCGGTGCAACCCGCCCTCGAGGAAGTCCGACAGATCCAGCCGGCGAAGGGCGGAATTCGGATCAGCCTGCAAAAGCGGATTCGTGATCTGGAGACGGCTCTCATCGAGAAGCGCCTCCAACTGAACGCGGCCAATGACACCATCTCCAAGCTGGAGCACAAAGTCCGCGACCTGGAAGCCAAGTTGCAGGTCGCGAGTTCCCGGCGGCGTCTTTAGGCTGAGTGGGCTGCCGGTTGACTGCCGGTTGCCGCTTCGCCCAGTGGCAGCAGTTTTTGGAGGATCAAACCGGCAAGCACCACGAATCCACCGACAATCAATGCGTGCGCCAGCCCGACTTGGGACGCGAGCCACCCGTGGAATGCGCTTCCGATGCCCATGCTCCCTTGGAAGCACACGAGGTAGAACGACATTGCCCGTCCGCGAAATTCCGCCGTGACGGAGGTTTGCACGGCAACGTTGAATTGCACCATCGCCCCCACCCAGGCAAAACCTCCGAAGAAGAGCACCGCCAGGAGGACCGGATACACGTGAACGGTGGCCAACGTGAAAACGGACAAAGCCAGAACCACAGCGGCGCCATTCACCAAAGCGTCCGGGTGAAGCGATCGCCGGAGACCCGGCACGAGGCCGCCAATGAGCAGCGAGCCACAGCCAAACGCGGCAAGCAGGGTGCCGTAACCGCCGGCCCCCAATCCCAAGTCGTCCCGCGCCAGCAGCGGGAGCACCGCCCAGATCACACTCGCCCCAAATCCAAAAATGCTGACCCGAACCAGCGGCGCCCTCATTTCCGGAGCACGCATGACATAAGCCGTGCCGGCGAGGAACGCTCGAAAGAATGCGGTGGGTTCGCGCTTGGTCCCTGTTGGTTTCCACGCCAGCAGGACGCCCACCGTCCCGAGATACGAAAGGCCGTTCAGGAGGAAAACGGAGGCTGGCCCGGCCGCCGCCACAATCAACCCTCCCAGGGCGGGCCCGACTGCACGCGCCGAATTGAAGCTCATGCTGTTCAACGAGACCGCCGCGGCCACCTGCTCGCGCGGCACGATATCCTGAATCTGCGATTGCCACGCCGGAAGATTCAGCGAACTCGCCGTGCCGATGATGAATGTCAGACCCACCAGCATCCACGGCGACATCTGGCCACCGAGGGTCAAAAATCCCTGCGCGAGCGCTGTCACCATCATCGCGGATTGGGTCACGATCAGGATCAACCGGCGTGAGAAAAGGTCCGCGAGCACGCCACCCCACAGGCCCACCAGAAAGGTCGGCAGCATCACGGCCGCCGGCACCAATCCGACCATCAGCGGCGAGTCGGTCATCGTGGTCATCAGCCACGCCGCACCGACGCCGTGCATCAACGTGCCGACATTGGAAAAAATCGTGGCGATCCAAAGGGATCGAAAAATCCCAATGCGCAGCGGTCCGGTGAGTGCCCCGAGAAATCCCATGCTCACCAGAAAAAGCTCATCGTCAGGATCAACAGCACCACGGCACTGATCACGGCATAAAGGCGGTCGCGTTCGATCAGGTAACCCGCACCCGCCAAGGCCACGCGGATCAACGGACCCGCCAGGAGGACCAGAACGCCAATCATCGCCACGCTCCGGCGGTGCCCGACGGCGTCCGGTTCGAACGCTCGTTGGACCATGCTCACCGGATCACGGAAATATTTCGGCTCTCCACTGAAGATGTGATCGCCCGGACGGATTTCCGGATGCGCGACCAAATACCACACGAGCCCGGCTGCCATGAGCACGGCGGAAAGGATCGTGCCGGCAACGATCACACGGGCGAGGAGGAGCGACGAACGATTCATCCGATGTTCCACCCCAGTCCCCGCCCGATCATTTGCAAGCCAATCACAGAAACCGCCGTGAGAAACACCCAGCGAAGGATTCGAACGGGAACGACCGCGATCAGCCGCGCGCCGAAAAATGCACCCACCAGAACCCCCAGTGCCACCGGGCTCACCAGCGCCGGGTCGAGGTAGCCCCGCTTCAAATAAACCCCCACGCTCGCTGCCGCGGTCACGCCGATCATGAAGTTGCTCGTCGCCGTCGTGACCTTGAACGGAAGCCGCATGATCTGGTCCATCGCCACAACCTTGAACGCGCCGGAGCCGATCCCCAAGAGACCGGAGAGCACTCCGGCGATCCACATCAGCGAAAATCCCGGGATCACGGCCGCGACACCGTAGGCAACCGGTCCCGTCGGTCCGGGATACTCGCCATGGAGCCGCAAACGGACGGCCAGCGGGTCCGATTCCCCAGGCGGCAACGCGTTCTCTTTCTTGGTCCGCACCGACAAGAGGACGGTCACCAGCAGCGCCACACCGAAAATCACCGACAAAAGCGCCGCGTCGAGAACGGTGGCCGCCCATGCTCCGCACACCGCCCCAATCGTCGTCGCCACACAAAGGAACAACCCGATCCGCAGATTGCTCAATCCATCCCGCAAATAGGCCGCCGCCGCCCCGCTCGACGTCGCGATCACCGAACAAAGCGCCGCCCCCATCGCATAGCGAATATCGATCCCGAACCCCAAAACGAGCACCGGCGTGATGATAATCCCGCCACCCAGCCCGATCAACGAACCCAACAACCCCGCAACCAAAGCCGCCAAACCGACGGCCAGATCAAACGGAAGTTCCCCCATCCGACCAAGCTACATCGCCCCCGCAACCCCGAACAAACCCGAATTCTCGACGGCAGCACGGCGCTCCCGATTCCCGCACCCGGGGAGGACATTTTTAGGGCGTCGTAATCCGGTGGCGGAGGAAAAGGCGGCTGCGGTTCTCGACGGGAATGCGGAACAGAACCTCTGGAAATGCTCCGGTGTTCGTGAGCGGTTGCCAGCTGCCGGGCTGCAGCGTCGTGCTCCATTCCGCGCCATAGGTGACGCCGGAGGTGTCGGGCGGCGGCGTGTAGCGGATCTCCAACGCCCCGCCGGTCAATGTCGGAACCGGAATCTGGCGGTCACTCGCATTCGTTGGGTTCAAACCAAACGCATACTCGACAAGGTTCGCCAAGCCGTCCCGATCGTCATCGAATGGATCGGCTGCATCCCCGGTATTGAAAGGTGTGCCAAAGTATCCCTGACGCCAGAAATCCACGGGCGAGGGGGTTCCCTCCGGACCATAAACCTCCCACTCATCGATGCCGATGAAGTCGGTTGCAGCCGTAACGATGAGCCTGAGACCGGTTGCCGCCACGACCGGGAAGGAATAGAGCCGCCGCAGGTGCGGATCGGTGAAGGAGCGTGTGTCCACGGCTCCGATATCGACCCATGCTTCTTCCGGAGCCGTTGTGTACTGCAGGACAAAAACTCCGCGGCCGCGATCCAAAAATGCGCCGAGGTTGTCCCGGCCAAAGGCCACGTGGTCCACAAAGACCGGCACTGCCGAAAAATTCAGTCCAGCGAAGGACACGGGCGTACCTGCGATCCAGCTGTTGGCATTTCCGTAGGCGCCATCGTTGAGGCCACCAATCGAGTGTGGCGCGGCACCGATCTCATTGAGAGCAAAGGCCGTTCCCGCGGGTGCCAGGTTATCGGGTGCGAATGTGCCCCCGGCTTCCTCCAGCGCAAGTCCTCCGACCACGCCCACGGTGAATGCGCTTGATATGCCATTGACCGTATAGGTCAGGGAATAAGCGCCGAAGTCCAACGACGAGGGATCGAATTGCCCGCCGCTCACACCCGGACCGCTGAATTCCCCGCCGGCCGGCATGGGGTCGGTCACCGTGGCGAGATCGACGGCTCCCGAACCTGCGGCAAAACTCAACCCGGCCTGTGTGGCACTATTGAACGCCGGCAGGAGTCCCTCTCCCGCAATCACAAAATCAAACGTCTCTCCGGCAAGCTGCACGGTCGCATGGTGAACACCATTCCCGCTCGGGGTGAAGGTGATCGTGAACGTCGTGGACTGGCCGGGGGTGAGTTGAGCAACCCCCTGACCCGAGAAGCTAAACTGGCTCGCACCGGACCCGCTGATCCCGATGGTTCCCAGGTTCAGATTGTCCGAACCCGCGTTCCGGACCGTGAACGTTTTCTCCAGGGAATCCCCGAGGAATGCGCCGCCGAAATCCACGGTTCCTCCATCCTCCACGCTTTCATCGACTCCGTGGGTCAAGGCCACCGCCGGATTGCCCAGGTAAATCTCGAACTCGTCGATCGCGATGTAATCGGTGGCCGACTCCACCACCAAGCGGAGGGCGGTCGCATTGACAGTCGGGAATCCGAAGAGGTGCCGTCCGGCAGGCGCTGAAAAGAGCGTTCCGCCCGCACTCTGATAATCCAGCATGCCGATTGTGGTCCATTGTGCGTCCGGCGTGCCGGCTCCCGGATTGGCGACGGTCGTGTACTGAAGCGTGTAGCGTCCGAGCGCCCGATCCAGGAAGCCGCCGGTTTGGTCTCTTCCGAAGGCGATCCGGTTCACCGGCCGGGCTGTCCCGAGGTTCACGCCCACGAATGTCGTGGCGGTCCCGCCGATCCAACTGCTCTCATTGCCGAACGTGCCATCGTTTACATCCGCAATCGCATGGGATCCCATGCCGATTTCATTGAGGGCAAAGGCAACGCCCGCTGGCGCGAGATTCCCGGTCGCGGCGGTTCCGCCTTCCTGCAAGAGCGTCAGCGGTCCGACCACAAAGAGACCACTGGCCGGATACACCTCGATTTCGTCGATCGCCGCCGTCGCAAATCCCGGCAAAATCCGGACAGCTGTCGCCGTCACCGGGTTGAACCGATAAAGGTGACGTGCGGAGGGCTCGTCGATGTTCGGAGTTCCGCCCGCGCTGTAATCGACGGCTCCGAGCGTCGTCCACACGGCGGTGGGAGACTCAGGATTCGGGTCGTTCGTGTATTGAATCGAATAGAAACCTTCCGCCCGATCCGCAAACGCGCCGGTATTGTCCCGTCCAAACGCAATGCGGCTGATCGACTGCGACGAGCCCAACGCAATCCCGGCGAACGATTCGGCGGAATTGCCGATCCAGCTCCCGCCGTTGCCATATTCGCCATCGTTGAGCCCGGCGATGCTGTGGTTCGGGTGATTCAACACGTCCTTGGCAAACGCCGTGCCCGCCGGAGCAAGGTTCGCGGTGCCCATGTCGCCCCCTTCCTCTTCCAGAACCACTCCGCCAATCACGCTGATTGTAAACGCGGTCGATTGACCGCCGACCGTGTAACTGATCGCGTGCTGACCATATCCCGCCGCGGACGGATCAAACGAACCTCCACTGACGCCCGGACCGCTGAACGTGCCGCCCAACGGGGCAGCTCCCGTGGCGGCAAAAAGATCCACCAAGCCGCCGCTGAAGGACTGCTTGAGTCCCACCTGCGCCTGCGGGTTGAGGGTGGGCGGGAACGAGCTGGAGAGTACTTGGAGGAGGCCGGTTCCGGTGATCCTCGGTGACTGGTTGGGTGCCGCCGAACCTACGGCGCTCCATACGCCGCCTGTCTGCGCCAGACCGTCAAAGCCGAGCGTTTGGACCGTGGCCGTGCCGACGAAGTCCAAGTTCAAGGTCCCTCCATTCAAAGCCACCCCGCCCGTCGGCAACGATGTCGGCGTCCCGGCCCGGACGGTTCCCGCCCAGTGGGTCAGCGAGCCGGTCAGGTTGTTGGCGGCCGACAATGAGAGCGTGCCTGCTCCGAATTTCACCAGATTCCCCGAACCGGTGATCGTCCCCCCCAAGTCCGCATCCACGCCGCTGGTATCGACGCTGGAAGTCGCACTCAACGTCATCGGAACCGATGTCGTGAGCGAACTCGAGATGACCTTCAAAAAGCCGCCGCCGAGGACAAAGGTGGCCGAGCCGGCTCCCTTTGTGATGCCGTTCGTTCCGCCCACGTTGAGGGTGCCACCCGGATTCAGTGTGAATGTTCCCGAGCCACCCGCCTCCGATCCGAGGATCATCTGGCCGGAGACGGTTACGATTCCCCCCGAACCGACCGTCACGCCGCCCGATCCGAGATACCCGATGTAGAGGTGGCTGCCGGAGGCGAGTGTCGAACTCTCCGTGGTGACGGCCCCGGCAAACACACCGACGACATCCGCTTGTCCCACCGCACCCGGAACGACCCCGAAGGCGATCGTCCCCGGCGCGCTCACTTTGCCGCCTCCGGTCACCGCCAGTGTTCCGTTTCCATTGGCACCAAACTCCATGAAGCTGGCCGCCGTCAAATTTCCCAGGTTGGAAACCGTGACGCTTTGCTCCCGGGAGAAGGCTCCTGTCGATGTCAGCTCCCCCCCGAAACGTCCACCGATCCGCTGCCGAGCGCATGACCGGCAGGAACCACCAACTTCCCGATCACCGTCGTTCCTCCCGAGTAGGAGTTCACGGCATTCAGGAAGACAGGTTGGGGACCCGTCACCAACAATCCGCCGGCGCCACTCAACGTTCCATTGAGCGTGATGGAAAAGGGGCCCGTTTCGAGGGTGGAAACATTCGTCAAGCTCATCGGAGCCGTGGCGGTCAGGGCGCTTTGGTGCGGTTTCAGGGTGCCGCCTTTGAGGGCGATTGCTCCGATACCCGATCCGACACGGATTCCATTTGTCCCACCGACTCGCAGGGTTCCGCCCGTCTCCAGTTCGACGACCCCGGATCCGCCGGCGATCGAACCCAACTCGATGTGTTCGCCCACGGTCACCGTTCCCCCGTTCTCGATGTTCACGATGCCCGTGCTCTGGTAGCCGACGAGGAGCGAGGTGCCGACTTCCCAACTCGAACCGACCGGTGTGATCGCCCCGCCGAATCCCTCGACATTCACCGGTCCCAACGACGAAGGCAGGACACCCAGCGCCGAAGTTGTGGTGGAGACGACTCGCCCGCCGGATGTGATATCGAGCGTGCCCGCGCCGCCGTTTCCAACCTCCAAAAATGTTCCCGTGATCAACTCCGAGCCCAGTCCGGACACCGTCGCGTTGCCACCCGTGGCCGCCCCCAGCCGCACAAAACCCACCGGCTGCACCCGCCCGCCGTTGGAAACAGACAAGCTCGCATTCCCCGTCGTGCCCACGACCACCGAAGCCGCACCGGAGAGACGTGCGTTCCCGCCATGGAACCCGACCTGCGAACTCGCAATGGTGGTCGTTCCTGTGTAGGAATGGTTCCCCGTAAAGGTCAGGTTCCACATAATGTCCGGGAACCACCCCTGAAAAACCACGGAACCATTGCCCGAAATGGGACCGCTGAACGTGGAATTGCCGGAAGAAATCGTCGAGACGCCTGACAAGGTGACCGGCACGTTTCCCGAAAATGGCTGTCCCGCCCCGACGAAGTTGCCACCCGGGAAAAGATTCAACCGGCCTCCCGCCAAACGGAGGATCGCCGTTCCTTGCCCTTGCACCAGGCTCTCCGGCCCGGCCAACGTCAACTCTCCTCCAGAGTTCAGAACGACCTCGCCGGAACTCCCGGGGTTGGCCGCCAGGATCATTCTTGTGAACATACTGTATCCGCTCACGCGCCCCCCACTGTTGATGGTCAGCGTGCCGTTTCCGCCGAGACCCACGATCATGTTGGACGCCCAGTCGAAAACCGACGACCTTCCCGAGACCAAGAGTGAACCGGAGATCCCCGGATCGCGTCCGAGAACGACGTTGTTCAACCCGGGAGAAGTGCTCATGTTGTTCTGCACAATTCGTCCGGCGGCGGTCAGGTCCAAGGACCCATTCTCGTTGGTTCCGACCTCCACGGTTTGCGGCCTGAACTCGAGGCCATTGGTCAGGTTCAGAGGACCACCCACCCGCAGCGTGTTCATAATGCGATTGTCCGTTGAAGGGTGGCTGTTCCAGATCATCAACCCGCCTCCCGATTTCAGAAAATCCGTAGGACTGGCGAAATGACGAGGCACGGCCTGCAGTTCGAGCGAGGCACCTGGCGCCACGTGAAACCGGGTTGCCGAAAGGAAACTCGTGTTGGAACCTTGTGTCCCCCGAAACAGCACGACATTTCCTTGATTCACTTGAATCTGGTTGACTGTGATCAGTCCTTGAAGCGTCACATAGTGCGTCCCTGTGGCATTCGTCCCCGCGGAAAAAACAGCCGAAGCACCAACCGAAGCACCGCTGGGCCAGAGTTGCGTCGAGGACGTGCCGTTCGGCGAGGTGGACCAGCTCGCCGCGGACCCCCACGCCGCATGATTGATTGTCGCCCATGTCCCCCCGGCGTCTGCCGAGTTGCTCGCGCCCGACGTCGGACCGTTAATGTCCCAATAAAGCGTTTGCGCCTCCGCAACCGGTGCCGCCAAAAGGCAGGCTGCCAAACCCAATACGAGTCTGTTTGGAAATTCCTTGATTGAAGTCATGGTGTGCGAAGTGTCCCACAACAAAGGCTGACACATTCGCACCGGCGTGCGAACCCCCACACATGGGGGTGTCTGACTCGGAGCTCAGGAGGAGAAAAACTCTAGCGAATTTCCGGGTCTACCGTGTGGAAGACCGCAACTCATCGGTCTCACCGAAGGGGATTGACCCACTTCAGCCCGGGAAATCGCGAAAAATCGGCATCCGTGCTATAAAGCGTGTAGCCCCGCTCCGAGGCCAAAGTGGCCAGATGGGCGTCCGTGGTGAGATTCCCGGCTGTGCCAACGTGCGCCAGCTTGCTGCGAAGACGCGAAAAGTGCCCTTCGGCTGGAACGGGAATATGAAAATGAGGAAGAGCGAGCCACTCTTCGATGCGGGCCGTGCTTTCCTCCACTGTCATCGGGTTGGCCAGGATTCCCCGGTGGGTCGTGATCCGCACGAAACCCAGGATGGTGACCCAAGCCATGCCAACCCCCTCGGTTCCCGCCAACGTCGCATCCCACCAGCGCCGCGCCGCATCGTGCCGCGGAGAGTCACTGTTGTGCGCGTGGACGAGCACATTGATGTCCGGCAAAATCACACCCGGCTCCTTCGGGAAACCTCCTCGGCTTCCAGTTCATCCACCAGCTGATTGAGCTTGTCCAAATCGACTCCCGCTTTGAAACCAAACGCATGCGGCCTCGTCATCACCGGCTCGCGAGGAGGAAGCATCTCCTCACGCTCCAATCCTCGCCTGAGCGTGGCATTGACCACTTCCTTGAAGCTCATGCCTTTCCGCCGGGTCTCATCCTCCAATATCGCCGCGATATCATCTTCAATCGTCAACGTGGTCCGCATGATTTCAATGTGATGCGCTGTGTTTTGATGTCAAGACATCAACGGAAGGCAACTCCCCCGCAAGTCGGGACGGGCACTCGCCAGGATCGGAAATTTGAGCGCTATCCGGTGCGTCAAGATTTTGTGGACTTGAGAGAGTCTCGCGCGGAGTTAAGAATCTCCGGGTGCCCGGTGGGGATCCGGCATTTACGAGAGGCAGGCCCGGAGCACCGCGACGGTCATCTGATGGCGGTTTTCCATGTCGAGTTTGCGGATGATGTTTTGGACGTGCTCCTGGACAGTGTTCAACCGAACGCCAAGGATGTCCGCGATTTCAACATGCAATTTCCCCTCGGTGATCCAGTAAAGCACCTCGGCCTCGCGCTCGGAAAGGACGGGATACCGCATTCTCAGCAACTGAGGCGACTGGGTGGCGGTGCGCCGCGTGACCCGCTGCCAGGCCCGCGAAATCATCGGCTGCAGAAGGTTCAGGATTTCGCGGTCGCGATGCGAAAAATCCGTTCCGCCACGCACGATGGACACGGCCGCCAGAACGCCGGCCGAGCCCCCCGGAACATCCAGGGCCAGTTCACGCGTAAGCCGCAATCTTCTGTAGCCTCCCTCGCGAAAAAGCGGTGAACTCCGCCACTCGCGATCGGATACAAACTGAGAAATCGTAAACGCTCCGGAAGCTCCGGTCGCATAAGCTGCGGCCACCGGGTGCTTTGCCGCGTTTCCCAGCATGTAGACTATTTCTTCCGGGGTATACGTGCCGGGTTTGGCATGAAAGGCCTCCCCCGGACCGCCCGCATTACAAAGGACCAGATCGTAGGCTTCGCCTGAGATCAGCGTTTCGAGCCCTCGAAGGAACGCCCCATGCAAATCGCCGAGTGACCCCGCCGATTCCATCCCATCGACCACCTCCAGCGTCTGCCGCAGCACCTTGGATCCCAGCGCCATTGCACAATCGTCCTACCACGACGTCGACGACCGGACAAGCCGCCGCTGCCGCCGAGGTCCATCAGCGGCGTTCAAAATCCGCCCCGACTGGCACGGATCGTGCTTTTCGAAACCTGTCGTTATTACGACTGAACCGAAAAATATTACCACACAGACCAAAGGAGGGAACTTGATGAAAAACTGGATCGCAGCGATTGCGGGCCTGGCCGGAACGATGATCACGGCGCAGGCGGAGCCATTGAAAATTGCCTACAGCGACTGGCCGGGCTGGGTCGCCTGGCAGGTCGGAGTTGACAAGGGCTGGTTCAAGGAAGCCGGTGTCGATGTGGAATTCGAGTGGTTTGAATACGTGCCCTCGATGGAGGCCTTCGCGGCCGGCAAGGTCGATGCGGTATCGATGACAAACGGCGATGCGCTCGTCACCGGAGCCACCGGCGCACCAAGCAAGATGATCCTCCTCAACGACTACTCGAACGGAAATGACATGGTCGTTGCGAAGCCGGGGATCGAGTCGGTGAAAGACCTCAAGGGCAAGAAAATCGGCGTCGAAGTCGGCTTCGTGGGCCACCTGCTCCTGCTGAAGGGGCTGGAGGCCAACGGCATGACCGAATCGGACGTCGAACTCGTCAACGTGCCCACCCACGAGACACCGAAGGCGTTTGCCTCGGGCGACGTCGATGCGATCGTCGCCTGGCAGCCGAATTCCGGACAGGCTCTCAAGGCCGTGCCGGGATCGAAGGCGATCTTCACCAGCAAGGACGTGCCCGGCTTGATCTACGACGTGCTCGCCGTCAATCCCGCCAGCCTCTCCGCCCGCCCGGACGACTGGAAAAAAGTCGCGCAGGTCTGGTACAAAATCGTGGATTACTTCTATGACCCGGCGACGCGGGCCGATGCGATCAAGATCATGGCCGCGCGGGTGAACCTCCCGCCGGAGGAATACCAGGCGTTCGTCGACGGCACGAAGATCCTGACGCTGGAGGAGGCGAAAAAGGCGTTCGCGAAGGGAGCCGGACTGGATTCGGTCTACGGATCGAGCCAGATCGCCGACAAGTTCAACGTCGACAACAAAGTCTACGAGAAACCGCAGCCGGTCGACGACTACATCGACCCGTCGATCACGAACTCGCTCTGATCTGAGGCCGGCGCGGTGGCAATCCACCGCGCTGGCTTCCCACCGCGCCCAACCGGCCGTGAAGAAAAAACCGGGGATCTTTGCTCCCTTCGGGGAAATCCCGCCTGCACTGGAGGCGGTCCTGCTATGGGCGTCATTTCTCCTGCCGCTCGCGGTGTGGGCGGTGGTCAGTTACGTGCCATTTGTGTGGCACCCGCTCGTCCGGATCACCGAACCGGCTGGCGTTTCCTACTTCCGGCCGGACACCCTCGTTGAAAAGAAAGTCTTCGCGGCGGAAAACGAGAAGCTCGCCGCCCAAGGGCTTCCGCTGGCCAAGGGCGTTCCCGCGAACCCGATTTTCCTGCCGGCGCCGCACGAGGTCGCCCAGGCCTTCCACAAAAGTTTCACGACTCCGCCGCGGCGGAAAGGCGAGCCGTGGCTGCACGAGAGCCTGTGGCATTCGATCCAGATCATCTTTTGGGGATTCTTCTGGAGTTCGCTTTTCGGGGTTCCGCTGGGGATTCTTTGCGGGACGTTCAAGGTCTTCTCCCGCCTTGGTGAACCGGTCACGGATTTCATCCGCTACATGCCGGCGCCGGTCTTTGGAGCGCTCGCCGTCGCGGTGCTGGGCATCTACGACGCTCCAAAGATTGCCATCATTTTCATCGGCACGTTTTTCCAACAGGTGCTGGTGGTCGCCAACACGACGCGGAAGCTCGACACCTCGCTCATCGAAGCCGCGCAAACACTCGGCGCCTCGCGGCCGCAAATCCTCTTCAAGGTCGTCGTCCCGGGCATCGCCGTCGACCTCTACAACGACATGCGCATCCTGCTCGGCTGGGCCTGGACGTACCTCATCGTTGCCGAATACATCGGCGCCAGCTCCGGCATCACCTATTTCATCAACCAACAGGCCAAATACCGGATCTACGACAACGTCTTCGCCGCGATCATCATGATCGGCATCATCGGCTTCACGACCGACCGAATCCTTGCCCTGCTCGGGGCAAAAATTTTCCCGTGGCAGAAGAAGTCCGACAAGCCCGGGCTCTGGAAAACGCTCCGCGCGCGCCGCGCTGCCCTACCCGCATGAACTACCTCGACCAATCCCCGCAGGTCGCCGAGCGCTTTGCCAAACTCCGCCAGCGCCCGGTCATCCTCGACGTCCAGGGGCTGACCAAAACGTTTGTCACCGACGGCGCCGAGCACACCACGCTCGACCGGATTTCATTCCAGGTTTTCCGCCGGGAATTCATGTGCGTGCTCGGTCCCTCCGGCTGCGGGAAGTCGACGCTCATCCGGATCATTGCCGGTCTCGACACGCCAACCGGCGGCAAGGTTTTGCTCGACGGTCACGAGGTCACCGGACCCGGACCCGACCGCGGCATGGTCTTCCAGAGCTACACGCTCTTCCCGTGGCTGACGGTCAAAAAGAACGTCATGTTCGGCCTGCGGATGGCCGGCAAGTCGCAATATGAAGCCGAGACCGAGGCACGCGAATGGATCTCGCTCGTGGGTCTCTCGAAGTTCGAGAACAACTACCCGCACCAGCTCTCCGGCGGCATGAAGCAACGCGTCGCCATCGCCCGCGCCCTTGCGAACCGCCCGCGCATCCTCCTCATGGACGAACCATTTGGCGCGCTCGACGCACAGACTCGCGCCCAGATGCAGTCCTACCTCCTGGAGATCTGGAAGAACGTCGATGTCACGATTTTGTTCATCACGCACGACCTCGACGAAGCGGTCTACCTCTCCGATCGCATTCTCGTGCTTGGCACAAACCCGAGCCGGGTCGCCGAGATGATCGAAGACCCGGTGCCAAGGCCTCGCGACCGCTCGCAATTTGTTTCCGAACCGTTCCTCGCGACCTATGCGCGTCTGGGCGAACTCATTCACCCGCCGACCGAAGAACAGCAGGAACGGCTCCCGATCACCCGACTTACGGAGGTGGGCGATGATGTCGAGTGACAATCCCGTCCTCTGGGAGGAACTCACCTGGGAGGAAATCCCGAACGCTCTGGCGGCCGCCGGTCACGCCGTGCTCCTGCCCTGCGGCGCCACGGAACAACATGGCCCCCAACTTGGCACCGGTGTCGACACCTCCATCGCCGAGGCTGTTTGTCTCGGAGTTTCCGCCTGCACCCGCGTGCCGGTCCTGCCGGCCCTCGCGTTCGGCTGCTCGCTCGGTCATTCACAACGCTGGCCCGGAACCATTTCGCTGACCCCGCAAACGTTGATCGCGATGGTCACCGACATCGGCGACTGGCTCGTGGCATCCGGCGTGCGCCGGCTTTTTCTCATCAACGCCCACGTGACCAACTTTGCGCCTCTCCGATGCGCGCTCGAGGTCCTGCGCGCCAAGCACGACGGCCTCATGGTGGCACTGATCCCGACCGCCGAAATCAGCCCGCGGGTGCGCGAGGCCTGCTTCGCCGATGCGGACGACTGGCACGCCAACGCCGCCGAAACCTCCCTCCTCCTCGCCATCCGGCCCGAACTCGTCCGTCCGGAGAAACTTTCCGAGGCCGATGACCCGGACCGCACCGCCGGCCTCCAATTTGCCCATCCTGTGAACCGTACCAGCCGCAATGGCGTGACCGGATTCCCGTCGCGCGCCACGACCGATGATGGCGGGCGGATTTTCTCCTGGATGGTCGAGGACCTCTCGGCCCGCGTCCGGGCCGGCCTCAACGAAGCACCGCCACTGCCGCATTTATGGAAACCATGATCGAACCGTCCGCACTGCGCGACCAACTGAAAGCCCAAGGGATCAAGTACTGCATCGGAGCCTACGTCGACATCCACGGCGTTCCGAAAGGAAAGGTCGTTCCGGTCGACCACTTCACCGATTTTGCCGGCGGCTCGGAACTCTACACCGGCTATGCCCTCGACGGACTCGGCCAGGGACCGAACGATGACGAGATCGCGTCCGTCCCCGACCTCGCGCGCATGATGCGACTCCCGTGGAATCCCGAAGTCGCGTGGTTTCCCGCCGACAATACGTTCCACGGCGAACCCTACCCGCTCAGCACCCGCGTCGCCCTCAAGCAACAACTCGCCGCCGCTGCCGAGATGGGATTTGGATTCAACCTCGGCATCGAATGCGAAGTCTATGTTCTGCGACTGACGCCCGACGGACGCCTCGAAGTCCCGAATTCGGACGACAACCTCTCGAAGGCCGCCTATGACGTGAAGCGTTTCATGGACCGCTATGCCTGGCTCGACAAAGTCGCCGTGGCGATCGACCAGCTCGGCTGGGACCTCTATTCCTTCGACCACGAGGACGGCCACTCGCAATTCGAATTCGACTTCAAATACGCGGACGCCCTCACGATGTGCGACCGCTATGTCCTCTTCCGCCAAATGGCCAAGCACTACGCAGCCGAAGAAGGCCTCATCGCGACCTTCATGCCGAAACCTTTCGCCGACAAAACGGGCAGCGGAGCCCACTTCAACATGTCGCTCGCCGATCTCAGCACCGGCAAAAACCTCTTCGCCTGCGCGAAGGAAGACGACCCGCGCGGACTCGGCATCTCGTCGCTCGGCTACCAATTCATCGCCGGCATCCTCAAACACGGTCACGCTCTCTGCGCCGCCTTTGCACCGACGGTCAACAGCTACAAACGCCTCGTCCGCCGCGGCCTCATGCACTACTTCTCCTGGGCCCCGGTCTTCAATTCCTACGGCCGGAATAACCGCACGAACTCGATCCGCGTGCCCATGTCCGGCGGACGCTGCGAGTCGCGCAATGCCGACTCCTCCTGCAATCCCTACCTCGCCGCCACCCTCGCGCTCGCTGCCGGACTCGAAGGCATTCGCGAAAACCTCGACCCCGGCCCCGCGCAGGAAGACAACCTTTACGAACTCGACCACGGCGAACTCTCCGCCCGCGGCATCAGCGAACTCCCGCGAAGCCTCGATGAAGCCGTCAAAGCCTTCGCCGCCGATCCCCTCGTCGAACAGGTCCTCGGCAAGGAACTCCGCGCCGAATTCATCCACTACAAACAAGAGGAATGGCGCGAATACCACCAAACCGTCAGCCAGTGGGAAGTCGACCGCTATGCCCGCCTGTTCTGAACGGGCCAGCTCAGGAAAAGGGCTTCAGCCAGCGGCTTCGGCATAGGATTTGACCAACTCCCGGAGCATCCGCTGATACGGCACCCGGCGCTCTTTGGCTTTCGCTTTGAGAAACTCCAAACTGTGGCGTTCCAGTTCCACCGTGATCTTCACCGTTTGTTCCAAGCGATCGGCGAGTTCGTCCGGGCTCGGTATTCCCAACTCGGTGATTTCCTGTGCCGTGAGGCGGCGTCCTCTGCCGCCATACTCTCCCTTGTCATCGCTGTAGCTGATTTTTTTCCTATTCACGTTTTCCTTTCCTCCAGTAGCCCGCATTGATGAGCCGAATCACGCCACTCCGTATCGTAAAGTTGATGGTAACAATTCCATCGCCATCATGCCCGATGCAACGATAACGAGGCTCTCCACCCGCTTGGCGCGGATGCTGCTTGCCTCATTCATCGCCCAAACCCACTCCATGCCCGCCTGTTCTGACCAACCCTGCACTCGCGCGGAAGCCTGCTGCCGGAATGCCACCTGCCCGGTCGAGCATGTCCTCGCCGCCTTCAACGCCCTGCTCGCGCTCGGCATTCGCGACCGGACCACGTTTGCCGGCATCCTCCGTCAAACCCTCGACGCCCGGCCCGAAATTCTCTCGGTCTGGACGGTCTGGGAACCTGACGCCCTCGACGGACGTGACGCCGTCTTCCGTCACGCACCCGGTCACGATGCCACCGGACGGTTCATCGCCTGCTGGCACCGCGCGAACGGCGAACCCCGCCTCGAACCCGTCACCGGCTACGAAGAACCCGGAGCGGGGGACTGGTATTGGTACCCGAAACGCCACGTGCTCAGCTGCCATGTTGAACCCATCTTCTACCCGCTCGGCGGACGCTGGGTTTGGCTCACCAGCCAGGTCGCTCCGATCGTCGAAGAAGGTCGGTTCATCGGTGCCGTCGGAATCGACTGCCCGGCCGAGCCCCAAGCCCCTCGCGCCTGCGAGCGAAGCGCCTCCAAACGCCCCGTCCAAGCCTCCCCGCTCCACACCACCCGCCTCGACGCCCTCACCCCGCGCGAACGCGAAGTCCACCACTGGCTCACCCTCGGCAAATCCAACGAGGAAATCGGCATCATCCTCGGCATCAGCCACCACACCGTCAAAAACCACCTCGAACGCATCTTCCAAAAACTCGGCGTCAACAACCGCTTCGAGGCCATACAGGCGGGCGGCTGATTCAGACGGGACTCTCGGTCAGGGGATTGATCCATTGTACCCGAAATCGCGCAAAGTCCGTGTCCGCTGTATGCACGGTCGCCTGAAGCCGCTGAGCACAGGCTGCAATCTGGGCGTCCGTGGTCAAATTCTCGCCGGCCCCGGCTTGTTCGAGCAGCGTGAGGGCCCGAAGGCAGTCGGCTTCCGTCAACGACACGAAGCTGGCGCATGGCGCAGCCAACCATTCGCGGACATATCCCGCCGCCTCCGCGATCCGAAGGGGATTCTCAAACGCCCGCTGGCTTGTCCCAATCCGCACAAAAGCAATAACCGTCACTGAGCAGATGCCCTCCTGATGAGACGTCATGATGCTTTTGCAGACCCCTGTCAAACCGCGCCCACCACTTAGCGTCGTTGGAAGAGGCGGCGCACTTCGAATCCCGTTTTCTTCCCCCATAGGAAGGTCTTCCTATTGTGGATTCCGGCGGCGGTCGCGATGGTCGCGATAATGAGGGGAGGGAATGGGAACAGCGGCCGCTTCCTGGCGGGACTCTTTGAGTTCCAAGCCAGTCTTCCGCTTTCGGTCAAGGTGCCGCTGGCGGTTGCCGCATGGATTCTTCTCCTCGCCATCTGGCAATTCGCGCCGCGGCCGGAGTCGATGGTGGCGTTGCTGCCGACGCCGGTGCAGGTCGGTGAGACGCTCGCGACGCTCGTGACCGAAAAGGATTTCACGAGCGATGTGGCGGCGAGCCTGCAGCGGATTTTGATCAGTTTCGGGATCGCGGCGGCGATTGCGCTGCCGTTGGGCATCCTCATGGGCGCGTTTCCTGTCGTGGAGGCATTTTTCAATCCGCTCGTCTCGCCGCTGCGCTACCTTCCAGCGCCGTCGTTCATCCCGCTCCTGCTGGCTTTGCTGGGGACGGGCGATGAACAGAAGATCGCCCTGTTGGTGATCGGGGTCGTGTGGTTTTTGATCAGCCTGATCATGGACGACACGAAGCGGGTTTCGAAAGACCTGATCGAAGCGTCGCGGACTCTCGGTGCGACGAGGCCGCAGGTCATCTTCGCGGTCATCCTCCCGGCCGCCCTCCCGTTTTTCGTCGACACGATGCGCCAGATGCTGGCCGTGAGCTGGACCTATTTGGTGATCGCCGAAATCGTGGCCGCGACCGACGGCATCGGCGCGGTGATGATGCGCGCCCGCCGGTTGGTGCGCATGGACATCATCCTCGCGTGTATCCTGACGATCGGCGCACTCGGCCTGATTTCCGACACGGTCATCCGCTCGCTCCGCTGGGCCGCCTTCCCGTATTTGCGCGGCACCCGCCAATGAATCTCAACCACCAAACACCATGAAAACCAAACTACTGATCACCGTTGCCCTCGTGCTCGCTCCGTTGCTCCAGGCCGCGGACAAGCCTACTGTTCGTGTCTCGCTCTTTTCCTGGCCGGGATACGGATTCTGGTTCGTCGCGAAGGAAAAGAACCTCGCGCCGGACATCAACCTCGACATCCAGATCATCGAGGACCCCTACGAAAGCTACGCGCAAATGACCGCCGGCCAACTCGACGTGACCTCGAGCACGGCCGAATACGGTCCGATCGCCGCCGATGCCGGAACCGGCGTCAAGATGGTCACTTACACAAACCCATCGACCGGCACCGACAAGATCATCGTCGCACCCGGCATCGAAAATGTCGCCGACCTGAAGGGCAAGGACGTCGCCGTGCTCGAAGGCGGTCTCACCCAGATCTTCATGGCCATGTGGCTCGAGAACAACGGGCTCAAATTCGACGACGTGAAATACGTCAACGTCATCATGGACGACGCCGTCGCCGCCATGGTGAGCGGTAAAGTCGCCGCGGGCGAATTTTGGGAACCGTTCGGTGGACAGGTCCTCAAGTCCCTCAAGGGCTCGCGCGTGATGGCCACAACAGCCGAACCCGAATGGCAGAAATCCGGTCTCCTCGGGGATGGCATGTATATGGCCACCGCTTTTCTCGAAAAGAATCCCGAAGTCGCGAAGAAGGCGATGAAGGCTTATTGGGACGCCGTCGCTTATTGGAAAGCGAACCCGGATGAAGCGAACAAGATCATCGCCGACGCGATCAAATTCGAAGTCTCCGACGTGGAGGACGCCATCGGCAAAGGAACCGGAGCCGGCATCTATGTTTTCGACCTGCCGGAAGCCGCCAAATTCATGGGCGTGATTCCCGGCGAGCCGCCGCTTGGCATGGCCAATGGCCAGGTGCAGGAACAATGGAAGCTCACCAGCGATTGGTGGCTGAAGTTCGGCCTCATCAAGAAACTCCATCCCATCGAGGCCGGTGTCAGTTTTGAACCGCTCAAGAGTCTCGCCACCGCCGAATGAACGATACATCCGCAACATTCTTCGGCGAGGCCACGGTCAAGGATGGTGGCTCGCCGCTCACCGGGCGGCATGGGCTCGGTGGACTCGGGGCCAATTACCGGAGCCGCCAATCGACCATGCCGCTGGACGACCTCCTCGCCGAGATCCAGGTCGTCGCCGATCTTCCGCTCGAACGCGGACGGACGTTTCCGGCCGAGGCTTATACCAGTCCCGAGTTTCTCGAATGGGAAGTCGAGCATGTGCTCGGCGCCAACTGGATTTGCCTCGCACATGTTTCGCAGATTCCAAAACCCGGTGACTTCATCAACGTCGATGTGCTCGGTGAACCGTTGATTGTTGTCCATGGCAAAGACGGTCAGGTGCGCGTACTCTCGCGGGTTTGCCCGCACCGGGCCATGGACATCATGCCGCAGGGTTTCGGCTACGACGGATACGGTCCCGCCGACCCACGCGAGGGCAGCCCGGGATGCGGCCACACACGGCTTTTCCTCTGTCCGTATCACCACTGGAGCTTCGAACTCGATGGATCGCTCAAGGGTTGTCCGGAAATGCAAAAGGCCGAGGGGTTTTGCCGGGACGAGACCGGTCTGAAGAATTTCCGCTGCGAAGTTTGGAAGGGCTTTGTTTTTCTCAACCTGTCGGGTAACGCGACGCCGGTCGCCGAGCAGTTCGCGGAACTCGGCAAAGACATCGAAGGTTGGGACCCGGCGAATCTCAAAGTCGTCATCGCCAAGGAATGGGACTGCCCGTTCAACTGGAAAGTCCTCGTCGAGAATTTCATGGAGGCCTACCACCACCTTGGCGCGCATTGCAAAACGCTCCAGATCCTCATGCCGGCCAAGAACACGTGGACCGAAGCCGAGCGGGCGCACTCCATGCGGGTCAATCTGCCTTTCAAGGACAGCGTGGCAGGCGACCCGGACGTCGATTTTGCGACCATCCCAACGCTGCCTCCGGACCAAGTTCATCAAATGGCGGTCTACCTCGGGCAACCGAGTTTCCTGCTCTTCACCGGGCCCGACCGGCTTTTCTGGTACCGCATCGACCCGATCACGCCCGACCGGAGCCGGCTTTTGACAACCTGCCTCGTGAACGACTCCGCCTTTGCGGATCCCGACTTTGGTAAAAAGCTCGAGGCAGCAAACAGGATGCTCGTCGATTTCCATCTCGAAGACATGGAGGTGTGCACGGCGGTCCAGCGCGGGTTCTATGCCAAAGGCTACCAACGCGGACGTCTCAGCCATCTCGAGATGCCGATCTGGCTGTTCCAACGCTATCTCGCGGCCCGGGCGCGCGGAACGTATCCGACGCTCGATCGGCCGGCAGCTCCCGGCCAGCGATGAGTGTGTTTGTTCCCGTGCCCGGCGGGGAGTTCGAAATGGGCGAGAACGATGATGACAAGTTTGCCAACGACACCGAACGACCGCGCCATGTCGAAACCGTCGCGACATTTCTCCTCGCCGCCGGGCCGGTAACAATCGGCGACTTCCGCCGGTTTCGTCCCGATCATGAACCGGGCCTGCCGGAGGAATGGCCGGTCGCCATGGTGACCTGGGAGGATGCGATCGCCTACTGCGAGTGGCTCGGCGGCGGCGCGCGGCTGCCCACCGAGGCTGAATGGGAGTTCGCCGCCCGCGCCGGTTCCGCGACTCCCTACCCATGGGGATCCATGATTGATCCGACGCTCGCCAACTACCTCTACAATGAGGAGGGACGGAAAGTTGGGCCCGGACACCGGACGCCGGTCGGTGATTATCCTCCGAATGCGTGGGGGTTTTCGGACCTCTGCGGAAACGTTTGCGAGTGGACGGCGGACGAATGGCGGCCTTCGTATGATTCTCCGCGGGATGCCGGTCGGCGGGTTCTTCGCGGCGGGGCGTGGGATTATCTTCCGCGACTGCTCCGCGTCTCCTGGCGCGACGCTTTGCCGCATACCGCCCGTCGCGACAACGTTGGCTTTCGCATTGCCTTATGAAACCCCTCTTCTTCAAAACACTCTGGGGTCACCAAGGACCCTACCAACCCGCAGCCAGGCAGGCTCGCGACGCCGGTTTTTGCGGCTTGGAGGGCCCGTTTCCTCTCGATCACGAATCGCAGGGCGAGTTCCTCGACGCGCTGGCGGCTCACGACCTTTCCTACATTGCGGAGATCTCGACGACCGGCTACGCGGTTCCCGACCCGGGCTCCACGGTTCAGGATCACCTCGATGCCATGGAGCGCATCATCGAGCGTTCACTGAAGGCCGGGCCGCTGTTCTTCAGCGCGATGGCCGGCAGTGATCTTTGGGAGTTCCGCGAAAGTGTGGATTTCCTCACCAAGGCGCACATGCTCGCCCAGCGCTATGGTGTCCGCGTCGGATTTGAAACCCACCGCAGCCGGAGCCTGTTCCATCCAATCGTCACAAAAAACCTGCTCGTCGAGGTGCCGCCGATTGAGCTCACGCTCGATTTCAGCCATTGGTGCAATGTTTGTGAGCGTCTGGTCCTGGACGAACTTCCGGACGTGCTCGCCCTTTGCGCTGAACGTGCCCTGCACATCCAACCGCGCGTCGGCTACGACCAAGGCGCCCAAGTTCCCGACCCCCGTGCACCGGCCTACCAGCCGGCGGTGGACGCCCACCTCCGCTGGTGGCGCGCGGTCTGGAAGAGTCAAGAGGCCAGAGGATTCCCGACCTGCACAATGACCCCGGAATTCGGTCCGGACGGCTACCTCCAGGTCCATCCCTACACGCAGGAACCGGTCGCGGACCTCTGGGAACTCAACACTTACATCGCCGATGTGATCCGCACGGCTTTCAACCGGGTCGGAGGCGAACTCCTCAATCCACAATCCACTGTGCCAGCGAGCTTACGAGGGAAATCACGAGCGCTCCGGCGAGCGCCCAGCCGAAATTGTCGATCTTGAGGTGCGTCGTGAATGCGTCGGTGATTTTCAGCAGAATCGCATTGACGATCCATTTGGTGATAAAGGCCAGCAGCCAGGCGATCCCCAGCGTGAGCACGGTGAAGACCGCGAAGAACAGCCAGCCAAGGAGCGCGTTCAAAATGCCGAAGATCGCCGCGACCAATATGGCGCTCCCGAAGTTCTTGATGTGAAAGCCCGGTAGAACCGCTGCAGTGATCCACACCGCGACCGAAGTGACAAGCCAGGTGATCAGGAGTTCCATCATCAAAGTCTTGCGGATGACCGGCACGGAATCAACCGGGGCGCAGCCCTCCGGCATGGTCGGGGAAATCCCCGGTCATCTTGGCCAGACGTCCTGAACACCGCGAATAATCATATGAACACCGATTGCCAGAATGAAGAGTCCCAGAATGCGGTTCAGCGCGCCCACGGCATTGACATTGAGGACGCGCACCATGTTCTCACTCCATCGAAAGCTCGCCCAAGTCAACAGGCCCATCGCGGCGAATCCCAGGATGTATCCGGCGTAGTCGTGCACGGCCCGCCCATATCCGGCGAGGCCAAGGGCGAGGCTCATCGCGCCCGGCCCGGCAAGGATCGGCATGGCCATCGGTGTGAGCGAGATGTCTTCCTTTTCCGATGCAGCCTGGTGTTCTTGCGGGGTGACCCGGCTTTGGTTTCCCAGCATCACCCAGCCGGCGTGAGCGACGAGAAGACCGCCGGCAATGCGCAGGTCGTCCATGTCGACACCGAAGAATTTCAGAAGCAGATTCCCGAACAGAAGCGTTACTGTGAGGATCAGAAAAACATAGATCCCGATCTTCACCGACATGGCCCTCCGATGCGCGGAGGAAGATTCGGCCGTCATCCCAAAGAACATCGGCGCGTGGCCGATCGGGTTGATGATCGGGAACATCGCGACAAATGAGACGATCGCGGAATGAAGGAGATCCGGCATGACCGGCGATTCCAATACAAAGGCCCGCACGAGAAAAGCCGCTATTCCCCTGATGGCGGAAAGACCGTCCGCCAGTCATTCTTCATGCTGATCACCTGCCAACCCCGCTCGGGCGCCTGTTGGAGGGCTTCGACGAGCCGTCCGCTGCTGGCGGGATGGGCATCGTAGGCATATTCGCGCTCTGCATCATCGTGGTGAACAATAAACCCGGCGGCCGGCCGCGGGTTCGAAATCGTCGTGTATTGCAGCATCTGCAAATCCCCGTCGCTGTTGCCATAACAAAGGATCGGGCGTGCTGCGATGAATTGGTGGATGCCCACCGGCTTGCCCGGCCCGTCATCGATGAAAAGGTGGTCGGATGTGCGGATCAGCACGGGTCCGGAACCCCGCAGTTCGAAAACCGGACGGGTTGTCGAACCGACGACACTCCGGGGCGGGATTCCGTAAACCCGGTCACTGAAGACACGCATGAAATCCGCCCCGCCGCCCGAGACGATGAACGTCGAAAATCCCTTGGACCGGACATAAGCCAGAACCTCGAGCATCGGTTGATAGGCCAGTTGATCGTAACGCGTTCCGAATCGCGGATGCCGCGCCTCGGCGAACCACTCCTCAACGCGCGTCGCAAACTCGTCCGTTGTCAACCCATCGCCCGCGAGCATGATCAAATGAAAAAATCCAGCGTAGCTGTTTTGGAGCAACGGAGCCAGATCACCGGCCAATGCCGATTGCACGAATGCGTCGTTCTTCCATGCGGGCCGCTGCGGGAGTTGACGCTGGATCTCCCAGATCGAGAACGTCACCTGAAACGGCGCCGGGTTTTCCGGCCAAAGCGTCCCGTCGTTATCGAAAACCGCGATCCGCTCCGGCTCCGGAACAAACTCCGCGGACCCTTTCGTGGTTGTCCGTTCAACAAACGCAAGAACCGCGCGCTTCGATTCTGAGTCGTTCCATGAGGGCAGTGGATCGGCCGCTTGAAGCCCCCAAATCGTCCAAACCGCACAAAAAAGCATCCGCATCCCCGGAGTCTTGCCGCCTCGCCGAAACCCGGAAAGTCCGAAAATCTGCTTTCGAATCCGCCGGGATGGGCAAGAATTCTCCCATGATCATCGGCGTTCCAAAAGAAATCAAAGAACAGGAACATCGCGTCGCGTTGTTGCCTTCGGCCGCTTACCAACTCATCAAACGCGGGCACCAGGTGCTCGTCGAAACCGCCGCCGGGGCCGGTATCGGTTTTTCCGATGACGACTACCGCCAGGCCGGCGCCGAGGTGATTGACTCCCATGCCGCCGTTTTCGAGCGCGCCGACATGGTGGTCAAAGTCAAGGAACCCCTCCCGGCGGAATACGGTCTCCTCCGTCCCGGTCAGATCCTGTTCACCTATCTCCACCTCGCCGCGAACAGGACGCTCACCGAGGCGCTCTTGAAAACCGGGGCCACGTGCATCGCCTATGAGACCGTGGACATCAACCGGCGACTCCCCCTGTTGGAACCCATGAGCGAAATTGCCGGCCGGATGTCCGTGCTCGTCGGCGGTTACTTTCTCGCCAAGCACAATGGCGGAAAGGGCGTCCTGCTCGGTGGCGTTCCGGGCGTTCTCCCGGGGAAAGTCATGGTCATCGGAGGCGGCACATCGGGCGTTAATGCCGCGCGCATGGCCACCGGTCTCGGGGCTGACGTGACGATTCTCGAAGTCGATCTGGAACGCATGCGCTTCCTCGACATCACCATGCACACCGCTCACACGCTGTATTCCAGCGAGGCGAGCATCCTGGAACTTCTTCCCAACGTTGATCTCCTGATTGGCGCGGTGCTTGTGCCGGGCGCCCGTGCCCCGAAGCTGATCTCCCGCGAGATGCTCCGCCTGATGAAACCCGGCAGCGTGCTCGTCGATATTGCCATCGACCAAGGCGGGTGCGTCGAAACCTCCCGCCCGACGACCCACCACGATCCCGTATTTGTCGAAGAAGGTGTCCTCCACTACTGCGTGGCCAACATGCCCGGCGCGTACGCGCGCACCGCGACTCAGGCACTCACGAATGTCACCCACCGGTTCATCGAAACCCTCGCCGACTTCCCGCTGGCCGAGGCGATTCAACGCCAGCCCGGCCTCCTCGGCGGCGTGAATATCGCCGATGGCAAACTGACATCCCGTCCGGTCGCCGAAGCACACGGAATTCCCTACACGCCGTTCGAATCATGACCGATCTCGAGCAGCAGATCCTCGCCATCGGTTGGCAGGCCCGCGCCGCCGCACACGCCCTCGCCAAACTCGGAGCCGACCAAAAGAACGCCATCCTTCGCGCCATGGCCGACGAGTTGGTGGCGCGCACCCCGGGCCTCCTCGAAGCCAACGCGGCCGACCTTGCCCGGGCCGAGGAAAACCAACTGACCAAAGCCGCAACCGACCGGCTCCGCCTCACCGAGAAACGGATCGCCGAAATGGCGGACGGAATCCGGCAGGTCGCCGGGCTCCCGGACCCCAGCGGTGAGGTCCTCCGCGAGTGGACGCGCCCGAACGGAATCCGGATCACCAAAGTTCGCACACCCATCGGAGTCATCGGCATCATCTACGAATCGCGCCCAAACGTGACGAGCGACGCCGCCGTGCTCTGCCTGAAGACCGGCAACGCGGTGATCCTGCGCGGCGGTTCCGAGGCGATTCATTCCAACCTCGCGATCGCGGCCGCTTTGCAGGATGGCGGGAGCCGCGAGGGCCTGCCCGCTGCCGCCGTGCAACTGATCCCGACGACCGACCGCGAGGCCGTCCGCATCATGGCCCAGATGGACAAATTTCTCGACGTGATCATCCCGCGCGGCGGGCATTCGCTCATCCAAGCGGTTGTGACGCATGCGCGGATGCCGGTGATCAAACACTACGACGGCATCTGTATGATTTACGTCGACGCGGCCGCTGATCTCACCATGGCTCGCGACATTGTCATCAATGCCAAATGCCAGCGTCCCGGCGTGTGCAATGCCGCAGAAACCCTGCTCGTCCACCGCTCCGTCGCCTCCGAGTTTTTCCGCACGGCGGCTCCGGTCCTTGCCGAGAATGGCGTTGAACTCCGCGCGGACGAATCGGCGGAAAGCGCTCTAAAAGCGCTCGCTTATCCCAAACTTCGCCCCGCCGAGCCGGCCGATTGGCGCACGGAATTTCTCGACCTGATCCTGGCCGTGCGCGTGGTCGACGATCTGGATGCCGCCATCGCCCACATCAACGAAAACGGCTCGCATCACAGCGACGCGATTGTCACGGCCGACGAGACCGCCGCCGAGCGATTCCTCAACGAGGTCGACTCTGCGACCGTTTACTGGAACGCCTCGACGCGTTTCACGGATGGCGGCGAATTCGGCTTTGGCGCCGAGATCGGCATCAGCACCGACAAGTTGCACGCACGCGGACCGATGGCCCTCGAGGAACTCACCTCCTACAAATACCTCATCCGCGGGGAGGGCCAGGTGCGATGAAGGCTGTGCGCGTCCAGTACGAAGGCCGCGTCCAGGGCGTCGGATTCCGCTGGACGGTCAAGAATCTCGCGCAGGGTTTCGACGTGAGCGGAACCGTGCAAAACCTTCCCGACGGCCGCGTCGAGCTCGTCGCCCAAGGCGAGGCGGGCGAGGTTGATGATTTTCTCGACGCCGTCCGAACCAGCCAACTCGCCGGCCACATCCGCACCGAATCTCCCGAACCCATCACCCGGCAATCCGCCCTCCGCGGGTTCCAGATCATCACATGAGCACACCCGCCGTCCTCGTCGAAGACCTGACAAAAGTTTTCCCTGTTCCGTTGCGTCGCCAGCGTGTGGTGGCGGTTCGTGATCTCACGCTGCGCGTTGGCGAAGGCGAAGTTTACGGCCTGCTGGGGCCGAACGGATCGGGCAAGAGCACGACGCTCAAAGTTCTCCTCGGCCTCGTCACGCCGACGAAAGGCCGTGCGGCCATCTTCGGCAAAGACAGCCGCGAATACCGCAGCCGGGCCGACGTGGGTTTTCTCCCTGAGAATCCGTATTTCTACAAATTCCTCACAGCCGAGGAGACGCTGCGGTTCTACGGGAAGATTTGTGGAATGGGCGGTGCACTCCTCAAAAAGCGCATTGATGAGTTGATCGAACTCGTCGGACTCGCCGACGCCCGCCACCGCCGGGTGGGCGGGTTTTCAAAAGGCATGCTCCAACGGATCGGCCTCGCGCAGGCCCTGATCCAGGACCCTCGATTGGTCGTCCTCGATGAACCGACCGCCGGCGTCGACCCGGTTGGATCCCGTCAGATCCGCGATCTCATCATCGACCTGAAGAAACGCGGCAAAACCGTCCTCCTGACGTCCCACCTCCTCGAACAGGTCCAGGAAGTCTGCGATCGCGTGGGCATCATGGCCCGCGGTGAAATGGTCCGCGAGGGTTCGCTCGAGGATCTCGTCGCGATCGAAAAGCAAACCGAGTTCGTCGTCGAAAATGCCTCGGAAGAACTCCGGGCCAAGATCGAAAAACTCGTCCAGGAATCCGGCGGCCAACTCGTCGGGGTTGGACGGCCCCAGCGAACACTCGAGGGTGTTTTCATCGAGGCGACCGCCCCGAAGAAACCGTGAAGGCCTTCGTCACCGGAACGGACACCGGCGTCGGGAAAACGTTCGCAACCGCCCTGTTCACCCGCGCACTGCGCCGGGCCGGACTGGATACGATTGCGCTCAAGCCGGTCTGCTGCGGACCACGCGACGACGTCGAGATTCTCCATGAGGCCGCCGACCGGGAACTGACACTCGACGAGATCAACCCGGTCTGGCTCCGCACGCCCGTCGCCCCCCTCGTCGCCGCACGCGAAGAAAACACACCGATCTCGCTTCCGGCACTCCGTGACTGGTTTTCCAATGTATCCAGCGGCCGTCGCTCGGTTCTGGTCGAAGGAGCCGGCGGATGGCTTGTCCCGGTGACCGACGGTGTTTCGATCGCCGACCTCGCTGTCATGTTTCAACTCCCGGTGCTCGTCGTCGTCGCCAACCGCCTCGGCTGCCTGAGCCACACCCTGCTCACACTCGAAAGCATTCGCGCCCGCGGACTCGTGTGCAGCGGACTGATCCTCAACCGCCTCAACCACGACCTCTCCGACGAATCCGTGCGCTCCAACCGCGCCATCCTCGAAGAACTCGCCGGCGTTCCCATTCTGGCCGAGATTGAACCGGGCCAGCAGTCGCTGGACTTTGCTGTGGTGTGACCCTGCCGGCTTCCTTGCGCCGGGAGCCGCTTCAAGCGGGCCGCTGCCGGAGATGGCTGGGCTGAAAACAACACCGGACCCGGTTTTGCGTCGGCAATCTGCTTCTCCAGACGCGGGCTATTTGGTATCAGCATCCCACTCGCCTTGATTTCTGAATGAAGCTGCTCATCGTCGAGGACAACGCTTCGCTCCGGAAAACCCTCCTGAATTATTTCCGGGAGGATGGGTTCGCCGCGGATTCGGCCACCGACGGCGCGGAGGGATTCCACAAGGCAACCAACTGGGACTACGACGCGATCATCCTCGACGCCATGCTGCCGGAAATGGACGGGTTCACCCTTGTAAAAAAACTCCGCGATGGCGGCCACTCCGTGCCCGTGCTGATGCTCACAGCCCGCACATCGCTCACCGACCGGCTGAACGGGCTCGACAGTGGCGCCGACGATTACCTCGCCAAGCCGTTTGAAATGGAGGAACTCGCCGCCCGCGTGCGGGCGTTGATCCGGCGCCGAATCGGGATGCCTCATTCCGTCTTCACCCTCGGCCCCGTCACGCTCGATACCGCAAGGAAAATCGTGTTGCTGGATGGCAAACCGCTGGAATTGACCGCCCGGGAGTACGCACTGACGGAAATCCTCATTCTCCACGCCGACCGGGTTGTGACCCGCGAGTTCCTTTACGAGAAGCTTTTCGATGAACGGGACGAGACGCTCTCGAACATGCTCGACGTTTACATTTACAAGCTGAGGCAAAAATTCGGCCGGGACTTCATTCAAACCCGACGCGGTCAAGGTTATCAATTCTGCGCGGGATGAAGGCGCTCTTTTCGAGCCTCCGCTGGCGAATCTTTTTATTTTATTCCTCCCTCCTGGCGGCGGCCATCGTCGTCCTCATGGTCATCCAGATCCGCGGGGAAACCCGGGCTCGTGAAGAGGCGGTCGCGTGGGCTCTTCAATCCCGCGCCCTCGAACTCATCCCCCTCATCTTCCCGCCCCCGAGCCGTGTCGAAGACGGACGTCCGCTGCGCCCACGACCCTCCGACCCGCATGCGATCAAAGCTCGGGATGCCCTGCTTCGGTTTGCCGAGGCCTCCCGGGAGAAGAACTGGTTTGTTCTCGCGGTGGATTCGTCGAACACACCGGTTTTCGACAACGGCATTGTCCCGGTGGACTTTTCCGTTCCGCCGTTTCGTCCTGATGGCCCGAGAATTTCCACGCGGTTGACCGATTCGCATCTGGCTGCGGAGATCGTATCCCCGCTCCGGGAACGCATCTTTGTCGGTATTGCGCGGCCCGCCCTGCGCTCCGAATCAACTCATGGAATCGCTTTGACAATCCTCTTCGGCTCCGTGGTTTTTGTGGTGGTGAGCGCGACCGGCTGGTGGCTGTTGGGCCATGGACTGCGTCCGATCCGGAGGTTCAGCGAAACCGCACGGCGGATCGCCACCAAGGACATCGCCGAGCGCCTCGATGTTCCGTCCCAAAACGCCGAACTTGCCGAACTCGCCGCCACCCTCAATGCGACCTTTGACCAGCTCGGCGATCTCCTTCACAGCCAGGCGCGGTTCACCGCCGATGCATCCCATGAACTCCGTACTCCGGTCGCCGCCATCCTCGCGGAGTGCCAGTTCTCCCTGAAACAGGAGCGCTCGGCGGAGCGCTACCGGGAAACCATCGAAGTCTGCCACGAAAGTGCCCGGCACATGAGTGGTCTGATCGAGCGTCTGGGGCTGCTCGCGAGAATGGACGAATCGCCTTCCGCTCTCAACAAGGAGTCAATCCCTGCAAGCGATCTGATCCGTGACGTGATCGCGCTCGTTCGCCCCGAGGCCGACCAGAGGAAGATCCGCCTTTCGGCGGACATCCCGGCAATGATCCTCCACGTCGACCGCCTCCGATTCTTCCAGGTCCTCGTGAACCTTGCCCAGAATGCCATCACCTATAACCGCCCGGGTGGCAGAGTCGAATTCGTCGGCGGTACCGACGGAGCCGGCCAGTGGATCGAGGTTCGCGACAGCGGAATCGGGATCGCCGCCGAGCATCTGCCCAGGATTTTTGATCGCTTCTACCGGGCTGACAGCTCGCGGGCCGCCACCACCGGCGGCAGCGGCCTCGGCCTGGCGATCGCCTTGGCGATCGTCGAGGCCCACGGGGGTCGCCTCTCCGTTTCCAGCATTCAGGACTCCGGCACAACGTTCCGAATCGACCTGCCGAAATCCGACAAATCCCCGCCTTGATTCATCTTCCATTCAGGTCGGTCCCGCTAACATCCCGGCCATGAAAGTTGTCGGAAAGTATCGCCTGACGCTGGCCCAGACACAGACATGTTTGCTGCTGTTCCTTCTGCCGACCGGTTTGGCAAAGGCGGTCGATTGGGATCGCGGGGCGAATTCCTCCCTCTGGTCCGACGCGGCCAACTGGAATCCCGAGGTGGTCCCGGGTGCCACGCGCGAGGTGGAGTTCTCCAACGTGGTTTCGAATTATTCCGTTGAACTCAATGGAGCCCGCACCGTCGTCAACGTCGTGTTCGGCGGCGACAATGGATACACGTTGAGCCAGGACACGCTGACAGTCACCGCCCAGGCCGGATTCTCACCGGCGATCCTTCTCAATGCGCCCTCCTCCGGCTCCGTCACGCACACGATCAACAGCAATGTCCACCTTTCCAGCCTCGCTGGCGTCGGCATCACAACCAATGCCAACTCCAGCCTGCATCTGGGCGGCAGTTTCACGACCGGCTCCGCCTTCACCAAATCCGGGGCCGGCACCCTCATCCTGTCCGGTGCCGCCACGCCGACGGGCAATACCACGATCACCGCAGGAACCCTCCAGATCGGAAATGGCGGCACCACTGGGAGCCTTGCAGGGAACATCGCAAATGGCGGTACATTGGCATTCGATCGGAGTGATTCGCTTTCCTACTCCGGGACAATCAGCGGATCCGGTGCCCTGACGAAATCCGGTTCCGGCACGCTCACGCTGGACGGCGCCAACACCTACGGCGGTCAAACCACGATCAGCGGTGGAACCCTCCAATTCACAAACACGCTTGGCGGTGGCAACCATTCCGGGAACTTCAGCGTCGCTTCCGGCAGCACGCTCGATGTTTCGTCCACCAGTGCTCAAACGTTTTCCGGTACGATCAGTGGCAGCGGCACACTCCGGAAGGCAGGCAGCCAGACATTGACCCTGACCGGGAACAATCCGCACTCTGGCCAGCTCATCATCGCGGGCGGCAACGTCGACATTGGTGGCGGCACCAACGTCACGACGTTCAACCCCGCAGGCATCGTGAACGCCGGCAACCTCATCTTCAATTCGACCGGGAACCTTTCGTACTCGGGTGTGATCTCCGGTGCTGGAACCCTCTTCAAAACAAGCTCCGGCACCCTGACGCTCAGCGGGACCAATACCTACACCGGCAATACCCATCTCGAATTCGGAACGCTCGTCTTCAGCGATATCACCAACTTCGGTTCGGCTTCCGGCGGATTCATTCGAATCAATGATGCCACGCTCCAGTGGGCCGCCGGGAACACCGACGACATCTCGACGCGCACGCTGACGATTGACACCGGCGGAGCCACTTTCGACACCAACGGCAACTCCGTCCTTCTCGCCAATTCCGTCGGAAACAGCGGGGCCGGGCTCCTCACCAAGGCCGGTGCCGGCACGCTCACCCTCGCAGCCAACGCCACTCACAGCGGCGGATATGCCGTGACCGGTGGCACGCTTCAGTTCGGAAACGGCGGCACGGCTGCCGCCCTGAATGGGCCCGCTGCGGTATCCGGCGGGGCCACCCTGGCATTCGATCGATCCGACTCCTTCGATGTCACCACCACCATCTCCGGTGCCGGAAACGTCGCGCAAATCGGTGACGCCACGCTGCGCTTTAAAGCCGCACAGACTTTTGCGGGCACGCTCACGATCGAATCCGGTTCTGTCTCGATCGGTGCCGGTTCAGACATCGCTTCCTTCGAGGCCTCGTCGATTGTCAACAACGGCAACCTGATCTTTAACACTCCGTCCGCATTCACCAACAACTCGGCCATTTCCGGTACCGGCACCCTCTTCAAGGTCGGATCGAACACGACCACACTCGTTGGAGCTCACACCTACAGCGGCGACACACGGGTCGAAGGCGGCACTCTGGTTTTTACCGGCGAATTCGGCACCACCCTCGAGGGCGATTTTCTGCTTTCCACCGGGACCACCCTGGAGTTTGCCCCCGCCTCCGGCGTCACACAAACCCTCTCCGGCAACATCAGCGGAGCGGGCGCACTGGCCAAGGCGGGTTCGGGCACCACGGTGCTCTCCGGGGCGAGCATCTCGGTGGGAGCAACGAGCATCACCGGCGGAGTTTTGGAAATCGCGGGCAACACGTTTGTATCGCCGACGGTCACCGTCGGAGGCGCGCTGAGGTTTAACTCGGCGGCGAACGTTGACTACACCGGCGTCCTGTCGGGCACTGGTGAACTTATCAAAGTCAACACCGGCAGCCTGACCCTCAGCGGGTCGGGTCACGCATTGACGGGGCTGTCGAGCTACGTGTTCGGAGGCGCACTGATTATCGACAATCCGGCGGCGGGGAGCTTTGCCGCGCTGGAGGTCAGCGCAGACTCGTCGGTCACGCTGACGGAAAACACGCAACTGACCGCGGGCATCGCCATGGGCAACTTTGGGGGGAACAACACGCTGACGATCGCGGCCGGAGCCAGCCTGGAGTCAGGCAGCGCCACGCTGGCCGGCAGCAGCGGCACGACGGGAACGGTCGATGTCAATGGCGGCACATGGAACGTCACCGGCAGCCTGGACCGTACGGGCGGGTTCGGAGCGAGCAACGCGAACGTCAACATCAGCAACGGGGGCCTCGTGAGCGCGGGGGGCCTCACCGGTGGTGCGTCACTGATCACCCGTTTGAACAATGGCACTTTCGCGTTCACGGCCGCTGCCACGGCCAATACCGGCTGGGACCTCGGTGCGGGCGGAGGGACCATCAACACCAACGGCCACACGGTCACGCTCACCGGATCCATCAGCGGCAATGGAACGCTCACCAAAACCGGCACCGGCACACTCACCCTCAACGCCACCAACACCTCCACCGGCCAGACAATCATCGCCGCCGGCACGCTGGTCGCGAACGCATCCATGGGCGACATCGACCTTCTTGCCGGTGCCACCCTCGAGGGTTCCGGCCCGATCCAAGGAACGCTGCAAGCCGCGGGGACATGGTCGCCCGGCAATAGCCCTGACCTGATTGACGTTGATTCCTTCACTCTGTCGCCCACCGCCAATCTCGTCATGGAAATTGGCGGCACCTCACCGGGCAGCGATTACGATCAAATCCGGATCAGCACTCAGGGTACACTCGGCGGAACGCTGACGCTGAGGTTGATTGACGGCTACACGCCGGAAGTGGGAGACACTTTCACCCTTTTCGACGGTCCGATTAGCGGCACGTTCGCGATCCTTGATCTCGACCCTGGCGCGACGTGGGACATCACGAACCTCTATACCCAAGGTCAGATTCAGGCCATACCGGAACCGTCAACCGCCGCCCTGTTTGCCCTCGGCGCGCTGGGCGTTCTTACCCTACGGCGGACGAGACGTGTCCGACGAACTCCAAGGGTTTGAAGCGATCGCTTGACCGCCTTCGTTCCAAAAAGCGCTGAAGAGCCGGTGCGCTCCTACTTCATTTCCCGCAACTTCCCACCGCTGCTCCGGGAGATCGATCCCATTTCTCGCCGATGGTCATCCTTCATCTCGAACCCGATGAAGTTGATCTTGCAGCCCTCTGTGCCTTGAAGCGGACCCTTGGCGATCTTCGACAGTTCGTTCCATGGGATATCGCTCAATGAACCGCCTGCGCGCCATTGGAAGCTGCCGTCCGAAATCAGGAAAATGACGTCCGGCTGCATTTTGGACGCCTGTTCGAACACCCCGGCCAACCCGCGGGAATTGCTGACCACTTTTCCCGATGCGGGCATGGTTCCCGACTCGACCCACTCGTTCTTCACCCAGTCCAACGCCGCGGCCCGGTTCTGATCGGTCGCCGGCAGGAGCTCCCCATTGAACATCTTGTAGTTCTGCGTGAACTGGATGATCCCGAACCGCGAGCTGATCGGGAGTTTCGAGATGAGGTTGATCGTTTCCTCCTGAATCTTCGAAAGGGGCACGCCGGCCTTGTTAGCTTTGTTCACGACGCTCGTCGAAACGTCGAAGAGGAGCAGCACGCGCTTTCCGGTGGATTGAATCCCGAAAAAGCTCATGCCGGTTCCGGTTCCGCCCAGCCCGCCGGCTCCGCTGCCTCCTCCGCCAGTGCCCGCCGCACCCACCATGTTCGAGACTTGGTCGGAAACGATTTCGGACGGATCCAAAGGCAGCATTTGATCCATTGGCATCTTTGGAAGATCCGGCAGCGCGAACGGCGCGGGGCGCAAACTCTGCAGGCGGTCGCTGAACGTTGGCTTCGGAGTCATCGCATCGAAAGCCGCCATGTTCATCCGGTGCTCACGTTGCTTCGCGGGGAGGCGGATATCCTTTTGCACCTCGAAATTTGCGGGCGGCGGGAAGATGTATTTCGCGACCACGATCACACCCGCCACGATCCCGCCGGCCAGATGCAGGATGACGGCGCCGATGAGGATGCTCACAATGAGCCTCCGCCGTCGTCGGCGGGCCAGTTCGTCTTCGGACAGGAAACTCTCGACGGCCGCCATGGCTATTCTTCCTCCTCCGACGAATCGGCAAATGTCACCCCGGTGATCCCGGCCTGCGCACAGGCATTCAAAACCGTGACGATGCGTTGATGGCTCGCGTTATCATCGGCGTCGATCGTGATCAGTGCCTCGCTTTTGTTGACGTCCGCCGTTTCCTTGAAGCGCTTGAGAGTCGCCAGCAACGTCGGCAACGTCGCGCTGGCCGGCGAGTCCATCGGCTGATCATTGAGGATGACCTGCCCGTCCGGCCGGATGAAAATCCGCTGCTCATCGGGAATATCAAGTGACTCCTCCTGTGCCACCGTCCCGGGCAATCCAATGTTGATGTCGCTCTCCTGCTTGATCGGCTTCGCCGTCACCATGAAAAACACGAGCAAAAGGAAAACCATGTCAATCATGGGTCCCATCTGCATCTCAACTGTCTGGACGTCTCTTCGCTTTAGTTGCATCTGCGCAAGTCGGCAGTTTTAGGGCTTAAGTTTCAAATTCGCCTCCGTGTTCAATCAGTCCTGATAGGTTCCAAAGATCACGTTGATCGCGCCGGCTTCGCTGGCGATTTTCATGAGTTCTTTGATTTGGCGGCCGGGCGTGTTGCGGTCGGCGCGGACGTAGAGGCGGAGGGGCGGGGTGTTCTTGAAGCGGGCTTTGAGGTGTTCGGTGAGTTCCTTTTTGTTGGCCGGGCGCTGGCCGATGAAATAGTTGCCCTGTCCGTCGATGCTGATGATATCGCGGTCCGAGATATCGTTGGGGATGACGGCGTTCGAGGCGGTGGGGAGCTTGATATCGACCTTGACCTGTTCCTTGGAAATCTTCGTCGTCACCATGAAGAAGACGAGGAGGAGGAAGGTCATGTCGATCATCGGCGCCAATTGGAAACCGACCTCGTCATCCTGTTTCTTTCGGATCCTCATGCAGCCGGCGTGTTGTGCGGTTGCTCGTATTCAGCCGAGGCTCCCTCGATCTTGATTTCGCCGGAGAGCAGATCGAGCAGGAAGGTGACGCGTTTCTGGATGTTCGCGATGTTGATCGAAAGCAGGTTCCGAAAATAGAAGTAGAAGAACATCGCCGGGATGCCGACAAAAAGACCGCCGGCCGTCGTGATCATCGCTTCGCCGATGCCACCTGCGAGGTCGGAGGGTTCGGACTTCCCGGCCGCGAGCATGTCAAAGCTCGCGATCATACCGGTGACGGTGCCCAGCAGGCCGAGCATCGGTCCGATCGTTGCGAACACGTTGAGATAGTTGACCCAAAGGCTGAGCTTGGTTTCCTCGTTGGCCAGCGTTTCGGCGGCGGCTTGTTCCATCGAGAGCTTGTTCGCCAGGTCACGGTCGAAGTTCACCTTGAGCAATGCAGCGGCCATCGTGCTGGCGAAGACGTTCGGATTCGAGTGGCAAAGCGAGTAGGCGGACCCGGCGTCGCGGGATTGCATGTACTGTCCGACCGCCTCGACCTGCGACTTCGGCATCATTTTGTTCCCGTTGATATGAAGAAGGCAATAGACAGCCACGGCCGCGGTGCCGATCGAGCAAAGCAAAATCGGCCACATGAGCGGACCGCCGGCGTTGAACGTATCCAGCAGGGTCTTGTCCTTCGGTGGCGGGGGCTTTGCCTCCGCATCCTGTGCGATCAGCGGGGAGGCGAACGCCAGCAGGCCGAATGCACAGGCTGCGATGAGGCAAAGCGTCTTAAGTGGATTTCTTCTCATTGGATTTTTTCTTGTTGGATGGTTTGGGAGATTCTTCCGGGGCGGCCGATTCGAGGTCACGACGGGCGTCGCGTTCGGGGTCGAGCGAGCGGATTTCCTCGGGCAGTCCGGCGAGGAATTGCGACGCCTGCGCGGCGAAGGGCGTTTGTGGGTAAAGCGTGACGATGTCGCGGGCACATTCCTGCGCGAGCGCCTGGCGTCCGGTGAAATCGTAAACACGCGTGGCGCCCCAGAGACCGCGCGCAGCCGCTTCGGTGTCGGAGCCGTGGAAAAGCGCCGGATACAAATAGTGATCGACGGCGCTGTTAAAAAGACGGGCGTGCTCGGGACGGACAAAGATGTCCTCTTCCCAGCGCGGATTATCTTCGACAAGCTGCCGCAAGGCTTTCTCGTCGGCTTCCGCGAGTATGTATTTTGCCTCGATGATGACCGCCGGGTTTTCGGTGACGGCGGCGAGTTCCATGGCTTCTCCGACGGCATCGGCGGCGCGCCCGGTCGCCACCATCGCACGCAGCCGGCCCTGACGCGCCTGCATCCGGTCGGACTCGTCCCAGGCGCCGGCTTCGATTTGCTGAAAGAGTTCCAAAGCCCGCCTGCCGTTCGGATCGGCCGCCGTCTTCAGGAGGAGGTCTCCGAGGGCGAGGCCGACGCGGGCGGATGGCGACTTGGGAATCGCAAGCCAGCGGCTCCGCTTGTTCCACTCGGCTTCGACCGCAGCGAGGGTGGCCGGCGATGCGTCCGCGAGAAGTTTCTCCAAAGCCGGATCGGCTGCGAATTCAATCCGTGCCACCTCGGCCCGATCGAGCGCAACGGAAGCGAAGACCGGTGGAGCGTCGGCTCCAGCTCCCGGTGGCGGGGCCAACGGAACGCGCAGCCGCACTTGCCGGTCGTCGATCTCCACGACTTGGCCGACCCGCTTTTCGCCGGACTCGAGGAAGATCACATCCTCCGCCCAGACGGGCGACGTTCCGACCAGTATGGCTAGGAACAGGGCTCTCATCCTTGGTTGGGCGCGGATTCGGCGACCGGTCCGCCCAGCGTTTGCAGGCGTTCCTTCGCGGTTTGAAACTCCGGCAGATCGGCAAAATCCTCGCGTTCCGTGAATTCCTGATAAGTCCGGCGCGCACTCCCGGTGTCGTCGATTTTCTCGAAAGCCTGTCCGCTGGCGAGATAGGCCCGGCCGACCCAGTTCTTCCAGCGTCCGTGCATCACGTAGATTCTTTGGAAATACGGAATGGCCAGTGTGGGTTTGCCGGCGCGGAGGTGGGAATCTCCGATGCGATAGAGCGCCTCGGCTTTTTGTTCGCCGGTCGAGTATTCACTGGCAAGGAGGTCCTCCAGCGCCTGGCGGGCTTCGGCGTCGCGACCGCGTCTTTCCAGCAGCGCGGCGCGGGCTAGCTGGACGCGCCCGGTCTCGCGGGATGCCGGCGTCTCCCGCTGGAACCGTTGGAAGAAATCCAATGCCGCTTTGTCGTTGCCGGCTTCGAGTTCCATGAACCCCAATGCGGCCAGCGCACGGTCTTTCTGCGGGGCGCGGGGATTCCATTTCACCAAATCCCGCCAGAGACGCGCGGCGTCGTCTCTTTTCCCGGACTCGGCGAGGGCGGTGGCGATGTCGGCGAGGAGGAGCGGGTTGGCGGTTTGGACATTGGCCAGCGAAGCGGCTTCGGTGAGGAGGGCGTTCGCTGCGGCGGGATTTGATTTGCGCATTGCGGCAGCCTGCGCCCAGAGCGTGCGCATCAACAGCGTTGTCTTGCCGGAGGCTCGTGCGGATTCCTCCATGTCACGCAGTCGCGTCAGATACACCTCTGCATCCTCGCCGCGGTAGAGCCGTTGCAGTCCGGGAAACAGATCCTCAACCGAGCGGATCGATGGATCGTCGCCGAGTTCCTCGATGGCGGCCCAATAGACGTCGCGCGCCTTTTCCGGTTCGCCCGCCTGGCGGTGAACCCAGCCGATCTGGAAGACGGCCTCGGCCACGCGCGGGCTCCTCGGGTTTTCCTTTTCGAACGTGGTCATCAACTCCAGGAGACGGCCGTGTTCCTCCATGAGCTTGAGGGCCTTTCCAGTCTTGAAAACTCCTTCCTCGTAAAAGCGCGTCTGATCGCGCGGGATGCCTTTGAAGGCCGCGATGCCTTCCTCCATTTCGCCCTCGTTCATCAGGGCGTCGCCCAGGAGGATGCGGGCCTCGGCAGCGTTTTCGTGCCCGGGAAATTCGCGGAGGTAGGCGCGGAGTTCACGGATGCTGGTCGTGAAGTCCTCCATCTGCTGCGCACAATAGGCCCGTCGAAAGGCAGCCGCTCCCGAGAAGGAACCATCCGGGTATTTCTTCTGGTATTCGGCGAGTACCTCGCGGGCGCGTTCGAATTGCTTGTCGAGCGAGTAGCCCATGCCCCGCCAATAGCCGGCTGACTCGGTGAGTTCGTGGTCCGGATACTTCTTGAGGACATCCTCGAAGCTGCGGATCGCATCGGGGTTGTTCTCCGCGAGCAATTGCGTGAACCCGCGCATGAACAGCGCGCGCGGGGCAAAGTCGCTTTCCGGGTGTTCTTTCAGGATGCGGTCAAACTCGGCGACCGATAAGTCGAAGCGCGTATCCTGCTGGGCCGCGAGACCGGAAAGATAAAGGACGAGCGGGATGCTGGCAGACTGGGGAAACTTTTCCACGAATGCGGCCGCGGCCCCGTTCACGTTTGGCCAGCGTTCGATTTCGTACCATGCTTGCGCGAGGTTCACCGAAGCCTGTTCGACAAGTTTGTCCGGAGGCATTTTCGCAAGCATGTCCTCCATGATGAGCGCCGCCTCCCGGTAGCGGCCGAGAGCTTGATAAGCCGTTGCGAGCCGCAGGCGGAGGGCGGCATCGAAGCTCGTGATCTTGCGAAAGTTCTCGAGTTCCCGCTCCACTTTCCGGACGAGCTGGCCGAGAACCATTTTGGTGTAGGGGTCACCGCGCGGGTTCGCCTCAGCGGCTTCGAGGCGGCTTTGCAGATCCTCGAGGCGTGACTCTTGATGCCGGAGCAGACGGTCAGCCGTCCAAACCCGCTGGAGGCAGGCCATCGCCTTGCGATACTCGCCCTGTTCCAACCACCGGTTGCCGAGTTCGAGAACGAGCGTCTGAAACGAAACCATCTGGGCAAAGTCGCCCATGCGCGGGAATTCCTGTTCAACCAACTTGGTCGCGGCCTCATTGTCCCCGGCTTGCAGGAGAGCATAAAGGCGGAGCACGACCGTTCGGCCGCGGTCTTCCGGAACCGAACCCGCCGGGAGTCCGGCAAAATAATTGGCCGCTTCCCGAAACTTGTCCTCGAGCAGCCAGGAGGTTCCGATGAGCAAACGGGCTTCGGGAATCCGAATGGCATCGGGCGATTGCTGAACGAGGAATGGCTGGCGCTCGGCACCGGCCGGGAACATTCCGATGAACTTCCCAAGTGCCGCACGCGCTTCTTCGAAGTTCTCTTCTTCCAGATTCGAAACGCCGAGCCAGAACGTGAGTTCTTCGATCTCGCGTTTCTGGAGCGGCGGGTCAACCGCCAGCGCTGTTTCGATCGCCGGGATGGCCTCATCAAATTTTTTCAGTTGGACAAGTGCCATCGCCCACCGGTAGCGGATGCCGCGGAGCAGGGGCTTGGCCTCCTCGGATTTGCCAAACGAGGATTCGAATTCCTGAAAGAGTTGGATTGCCTCGGCGTATTTGCCATCGAGATACAGTCGGCTTCCCTGGTCGAGAAACTCCTGAGCCGTCAGTCCGGAGGCCTGCAGGCCGCCTTGCGAGAACGCCGGAGACGACATCCCGTGAAGGACGACCGCGACCACCAAAAAGATCCGGCAACCGGTGAACATTACAACAAAAACTCCGTCAGGTATGCACCCTTGCGGGGCGATTTGCCAAATGCGTATTGTTACATTTCCGTTGCATTTGTCTCTTCATGGAAACCCGGAGCAATAACCATGCCGCCCTGGAGGCCGACCTTGCCCGGTGGATTGCGTCCGGAGGGACGCCAGTGACCTTTGAGGAGATGATCCTGCGGGTTCATCGCTTTCAACGAAATGCGTGCGGTGAGTATGCGGCCTTTTGTGCCGGGAAGCCGGACGTGTCCGAATGGCGGGAAATTCCCGCGGTGCCGGTCGATGCTTTCCGGCGGGCGGCGATCCGTTCGTTTGCGCCGGAGCAAACGGTGCGGACGTTTCTCACGAGCGGGACGACCGGCGAAGGGCGGGGAGAACATCATTTTTGCTCACTGCGTCTCTATCTCCACGCGGCGCTGCGCGGATGGGTTTCGGCCGGTCTTCCACCCGGTGGTGTCGTCGCGCTGGTCCCGTCCGCGAGCGAGGCTCCGACGTCGTCGCTCAGCCAGATGGCCTCGTGGCTGGCGTCGGCCGGAGACTTTTTTTTCGGACGCTGGGACGCGCTGCGTGCGCGGGTCGACACCGGGAAACCGGTCGTGCTTTTCGGCACGGCGTTGGCTTTCCTCTCGTGGTTCGACCACCTCGGATCCGACCGGGTCGCGCTGGCTCCCGGCAGCCTCGCGGTGGAGACCGGTGGCTACAAAGGCTCGCAACGGACAATGTCCAAGCAGGAGCTTTATGACCTGTTTCAAGAACGTCTGGGGCTTGGTCCCGAGTCGGTCTGGAATGAGTATGGTATGACCGAGCTTTCGTCGCAGTTCTACACCCGCGGATTGGGGGGTGTGCATCGCGCTCCGTTCTGGGCGCGCGCCCTCGTTGTCGATCCGGTGAGCGGCCGGGAGGTCGCAGAGGGCGAAACCGGGGCGCTGCGGATTTTTGATGCGGCGAACCTCGGTTCGGTGTGCGCGATTCAAACGCGGGATCTCGCCATTCGACGGGGCGGGGATTTTGAACTCATCGGCCGCGATCCCGCCGCGCTCCCGCGCGGTTGCTCGCGCGGCGCCGAGGAGACGCTCGCGTGACGACGGCTGAACGGGCCCGGGCCCTCGCCGAGGCGGCGACGGGTTTTCCGGAACTCGGACCGCCGACTGCGGAGGATCTGCTCGAGACTCTCCGTCTGGAACTTGGCGACGCCGAGGCGCTGGACCGCTTTTGTTCGTACGGCAAAAACCTTGCGATCGCCGTGGCTCCCGAGCGCATGCTGCACATTGTGAGCGGAAACACGCCGCACGCGGCTTTCCAAACCATGCTCCGCGGATTGCTCCTTGGCGCCATGAATTGGGTCAAGTTTCCATCCGAACGGATCGAATGTCTGGAGGATTTTGGAAGCCGGCTTCCGCCCGGGTTACGGGAACGGTTGGTCATCCAACGCACGTTGCCCGGTGAGTGGATCGCAGAAGCCGATGCCTGGGTGGTTTACGGCAGTGATGCCACAGTGGCGCACTTCCGAGCGCTCTGCCCGCCAGGTCGCATCTTCCAGGCGCATGGCCATCGTGTGGGGATTGGTGTCATTTTCGAGGACGGTGGACCGGAGGTCCTGCAAGCGGCCGCATGCGATGTCGCGTTGTTCGACCAACTCGGCTGCCTGTCCGCGCAAGTCGTCTATGTCGCCGGCGATGCCGTCGAGTCCGCGCAGCGGCTCGGCGAAGCACTGGAGGAGTTCACCCGCCTTCACCCGCCCGAAGAGATCCCGCTCGGCGCTCGGGAAGCGATCGCGTCCGTCCGCGAGCTGGCTCGCTTTGATGAGGCCCGCGGAACCGGCGTGCAGCTTTTTGCCAGCTCGGATTCATTGACGTGGACGGTGATCCATGACCCGGACCCGTCGTTCCGTTTTTCTCCGGGTTTTCGCGTGGTCTTTGTCAAACCGGTCCCGCCCGACTGGATGGCAGCACTTGCGCCGGTTCGGGGGCAGATCGGCGCCATCGGAATTCATCCGGGTGATTCCCGCAAGGTTGCGGAGTTGGTTCGCCTTCGACCCTCGCGGATTTGTCCGCTGGGGCGCATGCAGGATCCGCCTTTTGCCTGGCATGCCGAGGGACGGCCAAACTTGGGCGACCTCGTGCACTGGGTTGATTTCGAGCGGGGAGCGTGCTAGATGCGATCCCGCATGGCGAAGGATGATTGCATCACGGCGGATGGCGTTGTTGTCGATGTGCTCCCGGGAACAATGTTTCGGGTGAAACTCGCGAACGGGCATGTCGTGCTGGCGCATATCTCCGGCAAGATGCGGAAGAACTTCATTCGCATCGTCCCCGGCGACCGGGTGACGCTCGAGATTTCGCCCTACGACCTATCGAAGGCCCGCATTACATTTCGCGAGTCCGAGCCGCCGCCGCCAACTCCGCGCACTCGCTAGGCGTTACGGACGGTCCAGGCCGAGGTCCGTCCGCAGGAGTCCGTTCCGTTCCTCGAAAAAGTAGCGCACGTAAACCGAGATGAATCCTTCGTTGTAATCGGCCGTGACCGCATAGCCCAATTCGCCGCCCACCAGCCATTGCGGCGAGATGAGATATCCGCCCTGAGCAGCGATGAGGCCGATCGCCGTGCTGGATTCGGAAGAGGGGTAATTCCGGCCATCCGGGTCAAGCGGGAAATAGGGCGCTGCTGCCTGACGGTTGTTTTGCACGCCCAATCCCAAACTTCCCGCAGCAATCCAGCGACGGCCTTCCTGAGTCAGGAACTGCGCCTGGATGAGTGCCTGGGCGACGTATTCGGGACTGAAGTATCCGCCGTGCCCGTAGGTGAAATGGTTCTGGTTGTTGTCGAAGGTTTCGTACGAGACCGCGAGTCCGAGCGTGATGTATTCGAAGTTTTTCGCGCTGAACTCGTAAGCGATTGCAGCGGTGCCGGAGAGGTGCGTGTTTTCCTTCACGTCCGTGCCGTCGAGGATCCCGTATGTGCCTTTGAGGAAGATTGTCCAGCGCGGGGCGATCGAGCGGAAGAACTGGAGGCTCACCCCCTGCTCGGTCACGCCACCCCAGTCCTTGCCGGTGTAGGGGTCCTCCATGCCGATGTAGGACAGGATGCTCTCCTTGATGGCCTTGGAGTAGAGCTCGGCTTGGAAGTAGCCCTGTTCGGTGCGGTAGAGCATGCCGATGTTCCCGATTGGTTTGGCATTGAGCGGGCCGCCCGAGGGCGTGATCCCGAACGTCGCATACCAACTGATCCAATCCTGGTATTCGAATCGAACAGAAAAATCGAAGAGGTTATTATAGGACGTCTGCGGCGTGACCGAATACTCCTGGAACTCCTCCGGATACTGTCCCACCACGGCACCCGGGGCGAGGTCGCCGGAGTTGAGTGTGATGCGCGAGACCTGTGCGGTGAGGATGGTTTTGTTGGTCGGGTAGATCCGGCCGGAGATGATCGGGACGATGCCGGTGTTGAGCTTTCCTTCGCCCTCCGTGCCGGATTTCGCGGCAAAACCGAACCCGGCAGCAATGCTGGGCGTCGTGTAGTTTTCGAGAACCGGATAAATCTTTTCACCACCGACCGCCGCCGAGGCGACGAAGAGGTTTGCGTTGAAATAGCGTCGGGCCTCGGACGAGCCGCCGATGCGGTTGAGGGGACCTTTGACCTGTGAGCCGATCGACTCGACGCGGTCGTAGTTCTGCGTCTTGGCCAGCGATGCGTAGAGACCTTGCGCTGTGTTCTCATTCGGCGAGGCCCGGTAGAGTTTTTCGAACAGGTCGGCCGCGTTGGCATAGTCCTTCGTGTAATAGTAATCCCAGGCCAGGATGATCTGCTCGTTGCGGCTGAGAGGTCTCGCCCTCGAGGCCTGGAGCATCAGATCGCGGCTGCGCGCATAGTTCTTGGCTTCGTACGCCTCAACCGCACGGCGCGAGGCGATATCGCCCTTCAGCACACGCATTTTCGGATAGCTGTCCCCGCGGAAGTTGACGATCGCCTCGGCGCTGCTCAGGTCGCCTTCGCGAAATTTGGAGAGGGCCAAACCATACGCTGCCTCGCCCAGCCCGGGATTCCATTCCAGTGCCTGGTTGAACCAGAGCCCGGCGGACGAAAACTCGTTCCGGCCAAAGTATCCCCAGCCGGCTTTGACGGCCAGTGCCGCGTCCTGGCGTTCGGTGGCCTGGGTGACCATGCTGCTCAACTGCGCCTGACTCACCAAGGCCGGTTGCTCGGATGTCACGGGGACGGAGGTGGGACGGGCCGGCGCGGCCGGGCGCGTCTCGGCCACGCGGCGCGCCGGCGCGGGCGTCGGTGTCGGCTCGCCCAGGAGCGCTGCGTCGTCCGGGAAAATGTCGCTCGTGTTCGGCGTCGCCTGGATGCCGGGAGCTGGAATATCGGCCGGAAGAAAAACGGGGGAACGCGGTGCGCCGGCGGCCGGCGGTGCGGCGGGTTCGAGCGGACCCGGCGCAATCGGTGGCGGCGTGAAACGTCCCGGCACAACGGGGACAAAGAGGGAAGGCGTCGGAGTCGGCACCGGCTCGGCATCGTTCGGCAGCCCGATCGAATCCACCTGTTCGGAAACTTGCGCCGACACGGGCATCAGCCCGGCCATCAAAAGTCCCACTGCGAACCGCCTCACCGCCGGCCTCCGATCGTATCGCGGATCGCGAGCTTGGTCAGAAGCTTCAGGCTCGCAGAGTAATACGGCTCCTCGGAACTCACCGGTGGGATATCGCGAATCGCGAGTTGCTGACCGGCTCCGGCCGCGAGCGTGAACCGGGCAATCGATTCCATGCCCGGCAGCGCCGGGTCCGGCCCGAATGTGTTCGTCTCCAAGTTCACGGTCGCGGGCATCTTGGACAAATCCGGGAAACCGCGCCAGAAATTTACGTAGGTTCCCAGCAATTCCGAACGCGGGTTTTCCCAAGCCAGATGCAACGGGATGCGAATGGCGTTGTAGCCGAAGTCCGGCGGGAACTGGGTTTCGAGTGAATAAAACCCGTTTGCGTCCAAAAACCAGTCCGGGTTCAGGCGGGCATCACCGAAAAGAGTCTGCCGAAGGAGCTGGTGTCCGAACGCGGCGACGCGGTCCCATCCGGTGCCGGGAAACGCGGCGACAATCTCGCGAAATGCGGGAAAAACGTAATAAGATCCATTCAATGTTGTCCCGCTGTCCTTGACGAAGCCATGAACTCCCGGGAGGAGGATGGGTCCGGCGGGCGTTTGGCGAACGGCGAGTCGGTGGAGGTCGAGGAGGATCTCGGCGGCAGCCTGCTGATAGGCGTAGATGCCCCACCGCTTGGAGGCGCGGACCAGTGCCCAGGCGACGAGCAGGTCACCATCGCTCGCGTTGTTTGGGTCGGTCACCGAGCCGCCGTTGCCATCGGACGAAGGCTTCCACTGCCACGAGAGGAGTTTGTCGTCCGGGCGGGTTTGGAGGTTGGTTCGGGTCCAATTCCAGATTCGATCAAACGAACGCCGGTCACCGCAGGCTTCGGCCAGCAACATGCCGTAGCCCTGGCCCTCGCTGTGGGAGACGCCGCCGTTTCCGGTATCAACGACGCGCCCATCGGCGCTGACGAATCGGTTTCTGAACCGCGACCAATCGGAAGCCGGGATGCGTGACGGGTCGGTTTCCGCCCGCCACCAGAGGAGGCCACCCGCGGCGGCGAGAAGACCGGCACCGATCACCAGAGCGAAGCCGATCCCCCGACGTTTCATTTCGGCTCAGGATGTTCCCGTTTCCGCAGGAAGGCGCGAGCGCCGATACCGAGCAACAACAAAACGACCACAACGATGAATGCAAAGAACCAGGGCTGCTGGTCGAAACGATTCGATACGCGGGTTACGATGTTTGTGGCCTTGTAGATGAAAAAGCCGCCGACCTGAGCGACTTCGAGGGATTTCGGATTGGTGTTCCAAACCGCAAGGTCGCCGGCGAGCCGGTCCCAGAACTCCCGTTCCTGCAGCGTGTTCATCCCTGCCAGGAGGTTGGCCGCGTCCCATGCGGTGGCCACCGTGACCGGGTAACCCGTGTGGAACGGTGACTCAAACTGCGTGACGACGATGTCGTCGATGAGGTCGGCGGTCATGTTCATGTTGGCCGTCGAGGGAGGCTCGGGCTCGCCGCGCTCTGACGGGAGATTGCGGAATTTCTGCAGAAACTCCTCAACCGGCGAGGCGGCATATTTCTCCGGCTTCGGGCTCGTGCTGATCACGTAGCGCATGCGGCCGGTCTCCAGAGGGGATACCGGGGCCTTGGCGAAGAGATCCGCCGGAATCGTGTCGCGAGGGCCGACAACCAGGAGGTTTTTTTTGCTCTTCGGCAAGCGGAACGAAATCTCGGTGCGATGCAGCAGAGCGCCGGAAATCTGGGCCATTTTCCCCATCAACGTCCAGGCCGCACAGACAGTATCGGCGTTGGTCGCGGTCACATGGACTGCCGTCTCGGTGCCATCCGGCGGGTAGGAATAGGGGAATGCGGTCTGCGAGAACACGCCGAGGCTGGGCAGGCGGGCTTTGCGGAGTGCCTTCGGGAAAACGAATTCGGAATCCTCGTAGAGCGTGAACTGCAGGTTCTCGTCCTGGAGGATTTCGCATTGGTTTGAAAGCAGAGGAACCATCTTGGGCGCCAGCTCGATTTCGTTCAGACCCGGCTGGAACGCCTGCATGGGCAGGTAGAGCCGGTGATCCCAATGCGTCGCGCCCTCAATGTCCTTGAGACGAACGGCGGTCTGGAACTGGCCGTTGATGAAGACATTCAGCACAGAATCCTTCCGCAGGCCCGCCCCATAGACGAAGTGCAGGCGAAGTTCGGCATTGCTCATGTCGTCCCGCGAAATGTCGCCCGGCATGTAGACCCGCAATGTGTAAGTGCTCGTGTTCCAGCCTTTGATTGTGGTCGTGCGGAATCCGAGCTGACGGAAACTGTAGATTCCGGGCACCTGGACCGGTGCATTGCGCACATACGCCGCCTCCGGCAACGTCATCTGGTCGACGATCGCATACTTGGAATCCGGAAGTCCGAAATTCACCAACCCGAGTGCAAGCGCGGTCTGGCTGACCTCCTGCTCATTCCGACCGCTCACGATGATCATGCACCGCGTCGGGTCACCGGGCAGGGACTTGATGGCCAGGAAGCTTCCATTGATTGAGCCGGCTTCCGTCGCCGTCAAAAACGGCGTCAGTTCATTCATGGTTCCGATGACCACGTTGTCCATGCCCGGGCGGAGAGCGGTGGCCGTCGATACGCGGAAGGGCTGGTTGTTGACCGCCAGCGCCATGCCTTGCGTGACGATTGCGCCCCAGGCCAGATGCAGGTCGGACATGGCGCCGGATGACGGGATGCAAATGTTGAACTGGTAGGGAACCCAAAATTTCTCATCCACCCACCAGCGGAGGAACGAAAGCCGCTCGGGGACGGGCTTCCACTCGCCCGTGGTGGACAGGTACGAACGATCCGGGTCGATTTCGGTATAGAGTTCCGGCGCCGAAGGGTCTTCGCATTTATAAGTGTAATGCTGTGCGACGATGAATTGCAGGCGGTTGAAGCCGACTTGCACCACGCTCAGCGGAACGTCGATGTCGACCTCGTTGAACGGCTTCGTGCGGTCCAGATAAAACTGGGCGACGATGATGTCGTTCATGACAACGCGGAGAACCGATCGTTCGCCGAGCAACGCAATCGAGTTCGTGAACTTCAGCCGCAGGTTGTAAGTCCGCGATTCAAAGCGCGCGCTTTGCGGAACGAACACGGTATAGGTGCTGCTCGCATTGCGCATCATGATCGGTGCATCCAACGGAATCAGCCGGCGCAATGGCAAACGCATCGATTGCACGCGGTTCGCCGGCTCCGGTGTTGCGGTCGGCGTCGCCATCGGGACGGCGATCCCGACGGCGGGCGTGGAAGGATCCGTTACGGCGGGCGGAGCCGGCGGGATGACCGGCACGCGATTTTGCGCGTGAAGTTGCGCCGCTCCGGACAGCATCAGGAGCGGAAGGAAAACGCACAGGATCGTGCGGCGGGTCGGTGGGTTAAGGTTCAGGTTCATCGGCATGTTTTCAGGCAGTGCTGGTTTCGTAAGGTTTTCCCGCCCGGCGGGCATTGGTCATGAGCATGACATGACCGAAATGCTGCAGGGAGTAACGGATCCCCAGAGTGAGCAGGAAAATGGCGCTTCGGGTGACCCCGAGCCGGCGCTCGCGCGTGGTCTGGAAGTCGATCCAGCGCTGGCTGCTGCCGTTGACGAGTGCGACTTTGAGTTTCATCTCGTCGAGTGTCCGGTGTGCAAATTGGGCTCCCACAAAGAGCGCGCCGATCTCGCGACGCGCATTGCGGATCACCAAATGGATTTTCTGGCGCTCGAATCGTGGGTCGCCCGGAATGCTGAGTTCCACTTCGGTGCCGTCGTGGAAAATGGTTTCAAACGCCGGATCGACCACGAAGCCGCAGCCGTGATTGGAAAGGTCCCGGAGGTCGGCCTCGTAAGTCTTGGCGCCGATTCGCACGCGTCCCGCGAGGTGGACGGGCATGCGCGGCGTGGCCCGCCGCTGGCGCCTTTCAAAGAGGGTTCCCATCGCCGCGAGCAGTATGAAGATGTTGAAGACGGCCCAGAGCATCGTGACGCCGGTCGGGAAGCCATCCTCCGGCGTGAAGATCAACCGCCCGATGCCAAAGACGAGCGCGATCGTGTTCAGGATCAGGAAAATATAAAACGGCTTCGCCAGCGGGCTGATATAATCTTCACCCAGCGTTTCGCCCTTGCTTGTCACTTTGAACGTCGGCGCCCTCGGATTCATGAAGACCTTCAAAATGGCCGGCAACGTGAAGACTGATTGGATCAGTTCATAAAGCTCGGAGACGAACGACCATCGAACCCGGCCGAAGAGAAAGTCCGAGACCATGAACACTGCGAGCAGGTGCGGCACGGCGAACGCGGCAAAGTCCACGAAGTTGGCGTCGTAAATCTTCAGTCCGAACAAAAGAAAGCAAAGGGGTGCCAGAATGAATACCACCCGCGCGTAAGCGAAGAACCAGAAGAAGCAGCTGCTGAAATAACAAAGCCGCTGCGGGAGCGTGAGCCCGGGGATCAGGAGCGGGTTCTTCAAGATGAAAATCTGGACCATGCCCTGCGCCCAGCGGATGCGTTGACCGATGAAGCTCGTCAGGGTTTCCGGCGAAAGACCTGCGATCATCGGCCGGGCGATGAATGCGCTGTTATAGCCACGAGCGTGCAGAGCCAGGGAGGTCTCGGCGTCCTCGGTGATCGTTTCGCCCGAAATGCCGCCGGTTTCTTTGAGGTATTTCCGCCGCAGAAGGGCCGCCGAGCCACAGAAGAACGCAGAATTCCAATAATCCAATCCCCGCTGGATCACCTTGTAAAACATCTCGTTCTCGCCCGGCATCGTCTGGAACGTCTGCAGGTTTTTCTCAATTGGGTCCGGATTGACGAAGAAGTGCGGAGTCTGGACGAGGAACATCTTCGGGTCCGCGAGGAACCAGCCGACGGTATTTTTGAGGAAGTCGTTTGTCGGCGCGTGGTCGGCGTCGAAGACCACCACCAGTTCACCCGAGCTGTGTTCGAGGCCGTTGTTGATGTTTCCGGCTTTCGATCCGATGTTCCGTGGGCGCGTGACGTAATGGGCGCCCCACTGACGGCAGAGGGCCTGAAGCTGGAGCCGCCGTTGTTTGGCGGCTGCGGCGCGTTCCGGGTCCTCGGACGCACACCATTGGTCGGTGCCGCCGTCGTCGAGCAGGTAGACCTTCAGTTTCTCCCGCGGATATTCCATTTCCAACGCCGAGAGCAACGTGACTTCAAGGAGGTCGGGATCTTCGTTGTAAGTAGGAATCATCACATCGACCGTCGGCCAGGCCGAGCGATCCTCGGGCAGCGGAAGCGGCTTCCGATCCAGCGGATCGATGTTCACAAAAATACTGAGCAAGTAGACGATGAACCCGTAAACCTCGGCAAAGTAGAGGACGAGGGCGAAGAAAAAGCTGATCGGATCATGGAACGTCAGCGTGCTGAACGTCCGCCAATAGAAATAGTCGACGGAGAGAAACGCCGCGAGCACCAGAAAGACGACCCGCACGGTCTCGTTCGTGTTGAAATTTCTCAGGATGAGAAACCCGGCGATCGCCACCACCGCCACCGAGATCTGGGTGCGTGTCGTGATGCTCGCCGCACAGGCGATGAGAACCAGCAGGAAAATCCCCGCAAAAAGCACAGGCAACGCTTTGCGAAGCGGGCTGTCCTCCGGCAGTTTCGAAAGGTGGGGTATCGAGAAGAAATTCATGTCCGGAGCGTCAGCCGGCCGAGTTGCTCGCCCTCCGGACTATGGCGGATCCGATTCACCGCAGAATGACCGCAAGTACGTAACCGACGACGCCGGTGACCAACATGAGCATCACGACCGCGCCTCGGGTGATCGGCTTGATTTCCGCGCTCGCCTTCTCGAGTTTCACGACCAGCGAGTCGGACTCCTTTTTGACCACATCCAATTTCTTGGTGCAGTAATCGATATTGTCGTGGAAGGATTCGATTTTCTTTGCCGATTCCTCCATATTCGTGCTCTCCAGCCGACGCTGAAGCTCCTGAATTTGAAAAGTCACCCGGTCGAGCGAAGGCAGCAGGGACGCCCGCATCGCCTCGCTCAAAGCCTCCGAACTCACCGGCAGAGCCGCTGACTTCTGGTTCTCCTGGACCTGCGCTCCCAGCTTTTCCAAAGCCGGCTGGATCGATGCGCGTACCGCCTCTGCAAGCGCCTCCGGAGCGAAGTAGGGGGTGGACGGACGGTCCAGATCGCGCACCTGGCTGAGAACACGCTCAAGCGCCGGTTGGAGCGAGGCGCGGACGGCATCCGCCACGGCATCGGTATTGCCCAAGGGCGATGGACGCTCCAAATCCCGCAACTGTACGGACAAGCGTTCGACGGCCGGCTGCAGGGCAGCGCGAACCGCCTCGGACAATGCTTCGGGACTGAGCGCCGGCGCGCCGGGACGTCCATCGCCCCCCGGAGCCTGCACGACCACCGCCTGCCGGTAATAGATGTCGAGAAGCTCGATGAGGGCGAGTGCGGGATCGTTGTCCTGCACATTGTGACGGCGCTGCCATTCAAGGACTTTCGCGCGGATCTCGGGGTTGTCGTTCATGGAAGAAGAAGGGATTGGACGCCGTAAAGCTGGCGATTTAAATGCCTGCTATATTCGACCAACCGCTGCCGGTCGAGCAGGTTCAATTCGTTGGAGGCGAGCGCCTGCGGGATGGTCCAGGAATTGAGCTGAAGGATGGTCGTCAGGTGCTCGGGAAGCTTGAAGAGATCGATTTCCTTCGCACCGCATCTCAGCAACTCCTCCCGAGCCCGGCTCGATTGGTAGATGCGGAGCGAGTGACTCTGTTTGAAGTTGCGGACGACCAGCCATTCCGCCTGGCTGCCGACCCGACGGGCGACGTCCCCGGCCTGGAAGACCGTGTCCTTGTCCTCTTCGATGATCAGAACCAACGTGATCGACAACCCGAGGCTTTCCTTCACCTTGAGGAGGTCGGTCTCTTCCATCCAATCCATGAAAATTCGCTGTTGGGCCCCGACACCGTCGACGAGGACGATGTCGGTATTATCGAGCGCCTCGACGATCAGGTCCAAATTCTCGCTGTGGCCGATGTTCAGGAATTGGGCCGACGGGTAAAAGCGCGTGAGCGTGCTGTTGTTGTAGTCCGGATCGAACGCGATGAAAGGCCGGTGCGCCTCCGAGAGCCACTCGATGAGCCGCACGCAGAAAAACGATTTGCCGACCCCGCCTTTGTCGATTGCGACCAGAATGAGACGTTTGTTTCGTACCGCCCCCGGAACGCCGCCGGGATTCACAGGATACGTCGACACGCGTGTCATACCTCCTCGGGCGCGATGCGCGGCCGGATGCTCCCGCTCCCTCCCGGTTGGTTTCCGCCGGCACCGAGCCGCGGATTCAGGCGCGGAAGGATGATGGATTCCATCGCAGTGAACTGCTCGAAAAGCCGCTCTTGGTACGACCGCAGCCGGTGTCGTTCGAGGAGGGAAAGCGATTTGTCCTGCATGAGCCCGCTCAGCGACTTGCTGGTTCGCTGCATAATGCTCAAGAGGTTCCATGGCAGCCGGGCGACGGTCATCTCGCCAGCTCCCAGCCGGAGGAGCTCCTGACGTGTCTTGCTGTTGTCGTAAATCTCCGTCGCCGGACCCGTTTTCAGCATGCGCACGGCCAGCCAGTCGACATTGGCCCCGAACCGCCGGCACAATTCGCCGGCTTGGAAAACCGTGTCCTTGTCCTCCTCCAACATCACCGCCAGAGTCACCCCAATCCCATTGCCACCGCCGTCGCCGCTCAAATGTGACGCCTCAACCCACTCGAGGATCTCGGGAATCGCCGCCGCTGAGCCATCAACCAACACCAAATCCACTTCGTCCAGTGCGACCAATATCTCCTGAAGTCCATCGCCCTCGGACGCCGTGACGAACCGCGACTCCGGTTGGAAGCGAGTCAGCGTCCCACTGGCCCAGTCGGTGTCGAACGACAATGAACGCACGTTCTTCTCGGCCAGCCAGTCCGCCAGGTTGATGAGAAAAAAGGTTTTGCCAACTCCACCCTTCGGCGTGGTCGTGATCAGAATTCGCCGTCCGGCATTCCGACCACCGAATCCCTTGGCGCCGGCAGTCGGCATCACCGGCGGGTAATCCGAAGGCTGCGGACGCGTCGACACTTCGCGCGGCGCCGAGCGCGGCAGCATGCCCCCCCCGCGCGAGCCGCGGGGGCGGATCGGATCATTCATCGAGAATCCACTGTCCAAATCTTGCTCCTTCAAGGTTGGGAATATCCAAAAATATCACTCCACGTCGGGATTTTGCCTACGAAAATTGCATGACGACGAGCCAACCAACTCTTCGCCAGCTCCCTTTCCCGGTGTGGATGGATGGCATATAAATCCCACCCGGCGACCAGTTGCAATGCTTTTCAACCGAAATGGCATCCGGGAATCCCTGAGGAAGGCATCAGGATTCTGGGAGAAATCGGAAGGCGGCGCTGGATTTTGGCATTCATCCTGCTATTCCCCTTCCTCGCCGGCTGGAACACAGGGAACCAACCAAAACATCCGGCGGTCCGCCCCGGCGCGGATCGCCTCCTCAAGATTACAAACTCTCATATGGCAAAGTATAAACTCGAATACATCTGGCTGGACGGCTACGAGCCCGTCCCGAACCTCCGTGGTAAAACGCAGGTGAAGGAATTTGCTTCCTTCCCGAAGCTGGAAGAACTCCCGATGTGGGGATTTGACGGCAGTTCGACCCGGCAGGCGGAAGGACACAGCTCGGATTGTTTGCTGAAGCCGGTGGCGTCGTTCCCGGACCCGGCCCGGGAGAACGGCGTGCTTGTGATGTGCGAAGTTTTGCTCCCGGACGGCTCACCGCATCCGAGCAACTCGCGTGCGACGATTCTCGATGACCCGGACGCTTGGTTTGGTTTTGAGCAGGAGTATTTTCTCTATCAGGACGGAGTGCCGCTCGGCTTTCCGTCGGGCGGCGGTTTCCCGCCTCCGCAGGGTGAGTATTACACCGGTGTGGGTTACAAGAACGTGGGCGACATTGCCCGTGAAATCGTGGACACCCACCTCGATCTCTGCCTCGCGGCCGGTATCAACCACGAAGGCATCAACGCCGAAGTGGCGAAGGGGCAGTGGGAATTTCAAATCTTCGGCAAAGGTTCGAAGACCGCCGCCGACCAGGTCTGGATGGCACGCTATCTTCTCCTCCGTCTCTGCGAAAAATATGGTGTCGATGTGAACTGGCACTGCAAACCGCTGGGCAAAGACGTCGACTGGAACGGTTCCGGCATGCACAGCAACTTCTCGACGAAGTACATGCGAGAAGTCGGCGGCAAGGAGTATTTCGAAGCCCTCATGGCGGCGTTCGACAAGTACAAGAACGAACACATCGCCGTGTATGGCCCGGACAACCACCTGCGCCTCACCGGACTCCACGAGACCCAGTCGATCGACAAGTTCAACTATGGCGTGGCCAACCGCGGTGCCTCGGTCCGCGTGCCCCACAGCTTCGTGAACAACGGTTACAAGGGTTATCTCGAAGACCGCCGCCCGAACTCGCAGGGCGACCCGTACAAGATCGCCAGCCGTATCCTGCAGACCATCGCCACGGTTCCGACCAAGTAAGTCGGTCGTCACCGTCGAAAGCTACGAGCCGTTCCCGGGAAACCGGGAACGGCTTTTTTCTGGTGTACTGCCGCAAAGCCTGTCGTTTCCTGGAGGCATGACGCCTGTCGAAGTTGCCGCCAGCTACGATCAGATTGCGCCGGTCTGGGCCGGCCCGGACTTCCTCCGGAACAACGGAATTTTTCAGCATCAACGGGCCATCCAGTTTGTCTCCGCGCGCGGGCTCGCGCTCGATGTGGGCTGCGGAGGCAGCGGGCGGTTCATTGAACTCCTCGTGGAATCCGGCTTCGTGCCGGAGGGGCTTGATCTTTCCACCGAGATGATCCGCCTCGCCCGCCTCCGCCATCCGTCCGTCACCTTCCATCATGCCGACATCTGCACGTGGCAGTCCGCAGTGAAGTATTCTTTCATCACCGCGTGGGACAGCATCTGGCACGTTCCGTTGGCGGATCAGACGACGGTTCTTGCGAAGCTTTGCGCGGCCCTCGAGCCGGGTGGGGTCCTCATCTTCACGGCCGGTGGTCTTTCCAGCGCACACGAAACCCGCGATTCGGCGATGGGTGTTCCGATGTATCACGCGACGCCCGGCCTGCCTGCCATCGTCCACACGCTCCACGACTCCAACTGCATCTGTCGGCACCTTGAGTTCGACCAGTGGCCGGAACTGCACGTCTGCCTGATTGCGCAATCGCTCGCCTTGCGGCATCCCTCCGCGACCGCATAGGACGTGCCCAACGGCGGGCGCCGTTTGGTGCCGGGCGCAAAGGTTTTCGGATCCCGTGGACTCGCCTGCATTCCGCATCGTAAAACCCGCGAAAGATGCTCGACAGACCGCTCGTTTCTTGGCAATCGAAGCGCGTGAAAACACGCACCGTCGTCGTCCTCCTCCTCGCACTGATCGGATGGATCCCGGATGTTCCCGCGGATGTCATGGCGGCCACGGACAATGTCCGCATTCTCTTCTCAAGGAACCGCAGTGTCTCCGACGTCAAGGGCGGAAGCATCGGCGAGAAGCTGGCGGCCTTTGAGCCATCTGTAAAAATCACCAACGGATCGTTTCGCGGGTTCACCGGCAATCGCGCCTGCGTGATCCTGATGGGCGAGGATGCCACCCGCAAAGACAACTGGCGCGTCATTTTCCGACGGGAATTTGAATTCGACCTGCCCGCCTCCAAGACCCACGAATGGATCGGTGAGCCCTTCGAGCAGGGATTCGACCGCACCATGGTCAAGAGTGGATACGACTACGACGGCTACATCGTTCTCATCCGCAACTCGGACGGCAAAATCGTGCAAAGTGCTGCGACCAAGGCCTTTTGGATCGGTGACCTCGAGAAGGCTTGGAGCCTGCAAGAGGGGAACGACTACCCGAAGCTGCACTTCCGTTGATCCAAGACCGCTGCGTCAGACGTTCTGAAAATAAATCGGTTTGATTTTGTCGCGGCCAAATACTTAACTCCGTTGATTATACAGCACGTTTATGAAAAAGTTTCTCATTGCCGGCGCAATCCTGTTGGTCGTTTTGGGCGGCATTGTGGGGTTTAAGGCGCTTCAGATTGCGGATTTGATTGGATTTGCGACTCAGATGGAGGCGGCGGGAATGCCGCCTTCGAGCGTGGCGACGGCGGTGGCCGCAGAGCAGGATTGGGAGGAGACGTTGCAGTTTGTCGGAACCTTGCGTCCGGTTCAGGGCGTGACATTGACCGCGGAACTGGGAGGGGTGGTGCGGACAATCGAGGTGGAAAATGGCGCCCGCGTCGAGAAGGGGCAAATCCTGATGCAGTTGGACACGACGCAGGAGGTCGCGGATCTTGCTTCGGCGGACGCTCGCCTCCGCCTGGCCCAGGTGAATTTGGAAAGGGCCAAGGGATTATTGGAAAAGCGCATCGTGCCGCGTTCCGAATATGACTCGGCGGCAGCGGCTTACGACGAGGCGAGGGCAGTGGTTGCGAATCTTCAGGCGATCATCAACAAAAAGGTGATCCGGGCGCCCTTTGCCGGGCGCGTTGGAATTCGTCTGGTGAACCTGGGCCAAACGGTGCGCATCGGCGAGGAGTTGATCCCGCTGCATCAGAACGATCCGATTTTCGTCGATTTCGCCGTTCCTCAGACCCGTCTCGCCGGGCTCAAGGTCGGACAGACGATCCGACTCTCGTCCGACGGTCTCGAAGCTCCGGTTCCGGGAAAAATCGAGGCGATCAACCCGGTCATCAACGAAACGACCCGAACCGCCGTGGTGCAGGGCTTGATTCAAAACCCCGATGACCGCCTGCGGGCTGGGCAGTTCGGGATGGTTGACGTGGTTCTCTCCCAAGGCCGGCCGGTGCTGGCGATTCCTTCGTCGGCGGTGATCTCCGAGGCGTTCGGCGACTCGGTTTATGTCGTCGAGAAAAACGACAAGGGCGAAGAGATCGTGCGGCAGCAATTCGTCCAGCTCGGTGTCCGCAAAGGGGACTTCGTCGCCGTGACCAAGGGACTCAATCCCGGCGAACGCGTGGTCAGCGCCGGGGCGTTCAAGTTGACCAACGGGGCGCGCGTCCAAGTCAACGATGCCATGCAGCCGGAGGCTTCGACCTCCCCGCGGCCTCAAAACTCCTGATCGGCGATGACATTTACCGACATTTTCGTCAAGCGACCAGTCCTCGCTGTGGTCGTCAGCGTGGTGATCATTGTGGCCGGGCTTCAGGCGATCGGAACCCTGAGCGTCCGCCAGTATCCGAAGCTGGAACGGGCGACCATTCTGTTGCGGACCATTTACGTTGGTGCCGATGCGGAGCTGGTTCGGGGATTCATTACGACGCCCTTGGAGCGCGCCATCTCCGCGGCCGGAGGCATTGACTACATCGAGTCGACCAGCTCGATGGGCATGTCCGAGATCCGCGTGATCCTGCGGCTCAACCAGGACCCGGTGAGTGCGCTTTCGGATATCAGCTCCAAAGTCGATCAAGTCCGTGGTGATCTTCCTCCCGGTGCCGAAGTCCCGGCGCTTACGATTGAACCGGCGGACGCCCAGGTGGCCGCCATGTATCTGAGTTTCCGGTCGGACATTTTGCAGCCGAACCAAGTCAATGACTACCTCCTTCGCGTTGTTCAGCCGAGACTTTCGGCGGTGCCCGGCGTGCAGAAGGCGGACATCTTGGGCGGCCAAACGTATGCACTCCGAATCTGGCTCAAAGCCGACCGTCTCGCAGCGCTTGGCCTGGCTCCCTCCGATATCCGAAATGCGCTGGAGGCCAACAACTACCTTTCCGCCATCGGCCAGACCAAAGGCCAGCTCATGCAGTTCAACCTCACGGCGAACACCGACCTGAGAAACGTGGAGGAATTTCGGAAACTCGTGCTCGCCGAGCGTAACGGCGCTGTCGTCCGGCTGGAGGATGTCGCCGACGTCGAACTCGGAGCCGAAACCTACGATGCGACCGTTCGCTTCTCCGGTGAGGACGCCGTGTTCATGGGCATCTGGGTGATGCCCACGGCCAATACGCTCGAAGTGATCCAGGCCGCCCGGGTGGAGCTGGAGGCGATCAAAGCCAGCCTCCCATCCGGCCTCCAGGCCGCCGTCGCTTACGACAGCACGACTTACATCGAAGAGGCGATCCATGAGGTCGAGAAGACGCTCTTCGAAACGATCCTCGTCGTGCTCGTGGTCATCTACCTGTTCATCGGCTCGCTCCGCGCAGCACTTGTTCCGATGGTCACGATCCCCGTGTCGTTGATCGGTGCGATTTTCCTCATGCAGGTTTTTGGGTTCACCATCAACCTGCTCACGTTGCTTGCGATCGTGCTCTCGGTTGGACTGGTCGTCGATGACGCAATCGTCGTGCTGGAAAATATCGAACGGCACATCGCCGAGGGCATGAAGCCATTCGATGCGGCGATTCGTGGGGCCCGCGAATTGATCGGACCGGTCATTTCCATGACGATCACCCTCGCGGCTGTCTATGTGCCTATCGGATTCCAGGGTGGCGTGACCGGTGCGTTGTTCCGCGAGTTTGCGTTCACGCTGGCCGGCGCGGTGTTCATCTCGGGCATCGTCGCACTCACATTGTCACCGGTGATGTGTTCGAAACTGATCCGGCCGGAGGTCACTCACCGGGGGTTTGCGAAGCGGGTCTCGGGTATTTTCGACCGCCTGCGGCACACCTACGGTGTATGGGTCGATCGCACGCTCGACAATCGTCCGGCGGTCTATGTGGTCTGGGTCGTCCTTTCGCTCGCGGCGATTGGTTTTTATATGATGTCGCCGACGGAGCTCGCGCCGAAAGAGGACCAAGGCATCATCTTTGGTGCGATCTCCCCGCCCGCGAACGCCACGCTCGAACAGGTGACCTATTACACCGAGCGGGCCTACGACGTTTTCGCGGCGGTTCCCGAGAAGGAACACACGTTCCAGATCGTCCAGCCTGCCATGGGATTCGGCGGCATGCTCGTCAAACCCTGGTCCGAACGGAACCGGTCCATTTTTGAAATCGAACCGGAAGTCACCATGGCCTTGATGGGCATCACCGGCGTTCAGCACCCGGCCTTCCTTCCCGATCCGCTGCCGGCTGCCGGATTGTTCCCGGTCGAGTTTGTCATCCTGGGCACGCTCGAGCCCGACAAACTCCTCGAACTCGCGCAGGAGGTCGTTGGAAAAGCCATGGCCTCGGGGCAGTTCGCGTTCCTCGAAACCGATGTCAAAATCGACCAGAGCCGCGAGGAGATCATCATCAACCGCGACAAGGTCGCCACGCTGGGCCTCGACATGCGAAGTGTCGGCGAGGATCTCGGAAGCCTTTTGGGCGGCGGCTACGTCAACCGGTTTAACTACGATGGCCGGAGCTACAAGGTCATCCCGCAAATCCAGCGCGCCCAACGGCTCACACCGGAGCAACTCGAGTTGATCCAGATCCGCGGGCCGGGCGAGACACTTCTCCCGCTCAGCGCCGTCGCGGAAGTGCAGAGCAGCGTGGAACCACGGAGCCTGAACCGCTTCAACCAGCTCAACTCGGTCAAAATCCAAGGCGTCGCCCCGCAATCATTGAGCGCCGGCTTGGAAGCGCTCGAAAAAGCCGCCGAGGAAGTTTTGCCGAAAGGCGTGAACATTGCCTTCGCGGGACAATCCCGACAGCTCAAAGAGGAAGCCGGAAAGTTCCTCCCGGCGTTCATGCTCGCCGTCCTGCTGATCTATTTGGTCCTGGCCGCGCAGTTCAACTCGTTCCGCGATCCGTTCATCATCCTCCTGGGTTCGGTGCCGCTTGCCATGTTCGGTGCGCTCATCTTCACGTTCCTCAAGGACGCCGGTCCGCCGGGATGGATCTTCCGACCTACCCAAGGTTGGACGACGACCTTGAATATCTATTCCCAGGTTGGCTTGGTCACGCTGGTCGGACTCATCGCCAAACACGGTATCCTCATCGTCGAATTCGCCAACGTCCTTCGCAGGCAGGGAGCATCCAAACTCGACGCCATCCGCGAGTCGGCCCGGCTGCGTCTGCGGCCGATCCTGATGACGACCGCGGCGACTGTTTTCGGTCACATCATGTTGATTTTTGTCACCGGTCCCGGCGCTGAAGCCCGGAATTCGATCGGGTTGGTTCTTGTGCTCGGGATGACCATCGGAACGGTTTTCACGCTCTTCATCCTCCCATCGATCTACATGCTGATCGCGCCGAAAGAGATCAAAGTTGATCCCGACCCGGCACCGCTCACCAGCGAACCGGCACCGAGCCATTAAACGAAAAAGCCCGCGGGCCAGGTCGGCTCCGCGGGCTTTATTTTGGCTTCGCTTAGCGACCGCCCGAGCCCCCGGATCCACCGCTGCCGCTCGTTCCAGTCCCTGATCCGGAACTGCCGGTGTTTGTTCCCGAACGGTTGGTGCTGGAATTTGTCATTCCTCCAGCCGTGCCTGAGTTCAGGCCGGATGTACCCGTGCCGCTGGCTCCAAAACCCGCTCCGGTGCCGGTGCCGGTCCCGCGACCGGTGCCCGTTCCGGTCCCATTGGTCATGCCATTGGTTCCGCCGGTCCCGTTGGTGGTCATCCCCGAAGAGCCTGCGCCCCCGGAGGTGGAACCGGTTCCCGATCCGGACGACTGTGTGCCGGCGCCCATGGTTCCAGTGCCGGTAGTTCCTGTGCCGGTGCCGCTGCCCGTGCCGGCGCCCCCGGTTGATTGTGCGTTGATGGCGTGGCTGACTCCGAAGAGCGCCACGGCCCCAATAATGGCGAGAGGAAGTGTGATTTTCATACTGGAAAGGTTCGCTGCAGAGCGCATCTTGCGTCTCAGAGGATTCCCTCCCGCCGTGTTCGGGCGGATTGCGTGGGTTTGACCAGGCCGACCAGTCGAGCGATAAACCCGGAAACTCCTCCGCACCTGTGCACCGGGGTTCTACTTTCCCGGCGCGCTCCCCTGATGTCCGACAAATGCGCGCCGCTTACCCCTTTTCCATGAATTCTCTGATCTTCCGTTGCCTCCCCCTCCTTCTTCTTGCCGGCTCCGTTTCGCTGGCGGCTCCGACGGAGCTTTCGATCCGGTTTGAGGAACAACCCGTGGAGGAAGGCCTCCAGCTCCATCGCGAAGGCCTCGCCTACGCACAGCAGGGAGGCCGGCCGGCCTGGGTCTCCCGACACCGTTCGGTCCCGATCAATGAATGGGCCCGTTCATTTCTCCTCACGGTCACCGACCCGGCGGCGCGTGATGGCCAAAAGCCGATCGTGGAAGGGGAAATCGTCTATTGGCACAATGCGAACACCGCCGTGGAAGTCCTCATGGACACCCAAAGCGGCAGCCGCAAAGTGGCCGAAAGCTGGGGGAACAAGGCGGAATGGCAGACGCTTCGCTTCAAAGTTGACGACGCCTTCTTTGGATCGCGCGAACACGGCAACCCGGCAGACCAACTCCCAACGGATGGATTTGACCTCCGGATCAATGCATCCGCCGGAGATTTTTTCCTCGCTGAAGTTCGGCTCACGGCCTTTGCGCCGTCCGAATACATCGATTACTCCGCCACTCTGAAGCCCGCGGGCGTGCAGTCGTCGACCGGGCACTTCTATTCCGACGAAGGGCAGGCCGCCAAGCTGACGTTCAGCGTCACGAACGAAGGTGCGCAAGCTTTCCAGGGCGATGCCCGCACGGTGTTGGTCGATTGGCAGGGAAAAGCCATCCGCCGCAACGTTCAGCCGATTACGATCGAGGTCGGAAAGACCGCCACCGTCGATGTCGCGATCCCGGCCGATCTTTCTCCCGATGTCTATCTCGCCGCTGTCGAACTGCAGGCCAATGGCGTGAGCGGTCCCCGCGGTGGTCCTACGTTGACCCAGTCGTTTGTCGTCGCACGACCCGACGAAATCTTCATCGTCCTTGATAACGACCCAATCGCCCGCGGCATCGAAGTGGAACCGCAGGCCACCTCTCGCGCCGCAATTCCTCAAGGCCTTGCCCAACATCCGGTATGGATTGCCGAAGGCGGTTCATCCGAACTCCCGTGGGGCCGCGCAATGCGATTCCGCATCACAGACGAGCGCTTCAAAGCCGGTGGACAGCCGGCGGTCGATCTCGACGTCATCTACCGCCAGACGGCGAACGCACCGGTGAATATTGTCTTTGATACGAAGAACGGCCCCCGGAAAGTCGCCGATGGCTGGGGACGCAATGCGGAATTTCAACGAACCCGCCGCGAGATCGATGATGCATTTTTCGGAGCGCGCGAAGGCGGGGAGGGGGAGGAAACGCTGCGCGGTCATGACATTCGCATCAACAGCTACAACGAACCCCTCGCGATTCGCGCCCTGCGCCTCCGGGGGTACGAAACCGCCGGCCGGGTTGACCTTTCGCGGCTCCTCCGTTTCGAAGGTGTCAGGGGTCCGCGGCCGATCCTCGTATCGCCACAGGACACCGAGGAAACAATCCGCTACGCCTTCCGGAATATTTCCCAAAAAGATGTCGAGCTCGCCTACCGCTTTGTCCTGACCGGTTGGGACGACCGCGAGCTCGATTCGAAAACCGGCACGACCCGGGTGGCGGCAAATGGCACGCTGGAGGTTCCCTACGTTTTCCGTACCCACGGGCTCACTCGCGGGGTTTATCACATCCGGCTCGAACTCGCCCATGCGGATGCGCCGGCGACGCCGGTGTTCACCTACGACACGAATATCGGCGTTTCTCCGGTGGACGCCCTCCCACGGGCGAAGTCCGGTGAGTTTCTGTACGGAATGGACTCGGGCGAGACGTTCTCGTGGGATTGGTTGGACTTCATGGGAGTCGATATCACGCGGCGATTTCCCACACCAATGCCGCCGCCCGACCAAGTAGCCGATTACCTCGCTGAATATGAAAAACGGGGGATGAGCAGCATGATCGAAGCGGATCCTCCCGGCTGGAATCCGGATCCAAACGTCCGCAAAGCCGAAGCCGAACAACGGGCCGCCTACGCAGCCGATCTGGCAAAACGCTTCAAGGGCCGCCTGAGATACTGGGAACTCGGCAACGAACCGGACCTCACGTTCTTCTATGCCGGACCGATGACGGACTATTCGGAGGTTCACTCGATCATCGCCCGGGCGATCCTCAAAGAAGATCCCGATGCGGTTGTCATGAACGGTGGACTCTCCTTCGCCGGCGAGGAGGGCGACCGACGCGCGCGGGAGTTCGTCAAGATTGTACCGGGCGATACCATAGTCGGTTGGGCCTACCATGCCCACGGTCCGGGCGTCGGCGCCGAGCGCATGGCGTGGCAGCGCATGGTTGACGTCGCGAAAGCCGCCGGCAAGGACCGCATGCCTCTCTACATCGAGACGGAGTCCGGCGTCGCCGCTGTCACCAAACCCCAGCAAATCGTACAGGCCGCAACCGCCATTCAAAAAATGGTCTTTGCGCAGTCCGTCAAAATGCCGCTCTTCATCTGGTTCCGAAACTATATCACCGGAGGAGACGGAGCTTACACGAACTTGAAGACCCCGCAGGAACCCCGGCCGGTTGCCATCTCCTACCGGGCCATGGTTGAAAACCTCCGCGGCCTTCACCACGCCCAAATGGTCGATCTTCGCTCCCCGGATGCCGAGGCCCATTACTTCGAGTCGAAAGACGGAAAACGCCGCGCACTCGTGCTCTGGTGCAACCAGGACACGACGTTGACCGTGAACATCGGTCTCGCCGAATCCGGCGCGACGACATCCAATGTGCGTCTCATCGATCTCTTCGGCAACGGGCAGCGGGTTGAAGTCTTCGCCGACGGAACCGTCCCGGTCACCGTCACTCCCCGCCCGGTTTTCCTGACATGGGACAGCTCCGCCGCTCCGGGGGCTGGCCGCGTCGCCGTCAAGGAATCCCTCATCAAAGTGCCGCGCCGGCAGCAACTCTTCGCCGGACTTCCTTCCACGATGAACGTCCACGTCCGCAATCCGTCCGCTCAGCCCCTGACATTGGACCTCGTTGCATCGGCACCTTCCGATCCCACGCTGTCCATTGCGCCCGAACGCCAGACGCTTACCATCCCCGCCGCAGGCGAAACGGATGTTCCGCTGACCCTCAAGGCGGAGGCCGGCACGTCAATCCAGTGGCCGGTGGAATGGACAGCCTTCCTGAACGTCCATGCCGACAACCTCCAACTCGCAGGCCTCACCGAATTGCCTGCCAGCCTGCCGGGTGAAACGGGTGAAGCCAAGCCCCGCATCCTTCTGCTTCGCGAAAACAGGCTCAATTTGCAGAAGGTGGTTGACGGACCCGTCCGCGAGCGGCGCTGTGCCGTCGTTTTCGGAGAAATCGACAGCCCGATCGACCAGACGGTTCGAATCGGAGCGGCTGCGGACTGGTGGTTTTCGTGTTGGGTCAATGGACGCCAGGTCTATAGCACGATGGACCGCGGCAACGGCGGCCCCCAGACTCTCCTCGCGCACACGTTCGATCTCCCACTCCAGAAGGGTCGCAATCTCATTGCCTTTCAGGTCCTGAGCGGCAGCATGGGATTCCAACTCGTAACCGGCGGCCCTGATGAGCTCCGCGCGATTCTCCAGGGAACGTCGAGCGGGCGCACAGTCGAGCTCGCCTTGGAACGAAACGGTCAGCAGATCGCCCGTCAGGTCACTACCCTCGCCGTGCTGCAGCCACCACCCGCCCTCCCGGAAAACTTCTGGGGATCAGCCGCGCAATGGTTCAAGAGCCCGCCCCAGTTCGCGTTCGAGTCCGTGCGTCTGCGCAATCCCAATGAGGCCCAGCCCGATTCACGATTTTGGTTCAAAGGCCCTGAAGACCTTTCGGCCGTCGGCTGGATCACCCGCACCAACGAGCGGGTCTACCTCGTGGTCCGCGTTAAGGACGACATCCATGCACCAGCCCAGTCGGCCGCACAGGCCGGTGACGCCGATCGTCTCGAAATCCAAGCCGCTGAGCCCGGAGATCGCGTGTTCTCGACCAGCATCGCTGCTGGTCCATCCGGTGCCGTCATCACTCCCGGCCTTTCACCGTTACCGGTCACCAAAGCCGAAGTGGTGCGCCAGAACCAGCAGACGCTTTACATGGTCGAACTCGACGCCGCCAACCTGACAGCCCTGAACCTGCGGGTGCACGATTCGGATGACACGGCTAACAAGCAGACGCTCACATGGCTGGATGGGTGGTCCGATGGCGGCAAAAAAGACACCGCTTATTGGTTTGATCTCTCCTCGTCAAAGGCACCCTAGGGTGCCGGATTCGGCCGACTTTTAGCCGGGTCTGATCTTTGTCGGAGGTCGCGTTTTTTGAGACGCTCCGGGAAACCTCATGAACCCAAAAGCCCTCCTCCTTGCTGTCGGACTCGTCAGCCTCTCATTTGCGAACCTCTCACGGGCCCAAGTGGTCTTCTCAGATACGTTTTCAGCGACGAATACGTTCAACATCAACGAAAACCTCGGATCTCCCCGCCAGACCGGAACATACATCACGGCCAACCCGGGCGGTGTCGCATGGAACGAGTATGCGAACCCCGCCGGCGGCATCCCGGACAACCTCACGCAACTTGGGAACACCTACCCGAACACAATGAACTTGTTCCCGAATCCAGCCCAAAAGGTTTATCTCGCCGTGCGCACAGCGGCCGACTTTTCGTCGGATCTAAATCTCGTTTCCGAGTACGACATCACGTTCAACCAACGCGTGGTGTACGGCGGCAGCAACACGGGCTGGCTGCAGTTTTCGTTCGGTGCAACGAACTCGGTTGGAGATGACTTTACGCCCTTGTTTCCGAACCAGGCGACCGCCGGATTCAGCGTGATCTTCGAGGCCGACGGGAGCTTTCAGTCGTGGTCCTCGGGAACGCCGGTCGCAACAGGGACCATTACGCTCAGCGGGGGCGACTTCCAGGCAATTCGCTTCAATGTTCAAAACACCGGTTCGGATGCGATCATCCGGATGTATGCGAACGGGGTCGAGGAACTGAGCTACACGCGCACGGGAGGGTTTGGTGCCGGCGAAGGTCACCTCATCTTCGGTGGATTCACCAGCGGCGGGGACAACGCCTTCAACTACAACGCCGTCCAGAACCTGGCCGTGACGGTCGTTCCCGAACCCTCCGCCTTTGCTCTGCTCGTAGGTTTCGGCTGTGGATTGATGCTGATGCGGCGGATGCGCCGGGAACGGCCGCTGACGCACTGAGCGTTCCGGCGAACTGGCGAAAACCCCGGCGAAAGCCGGGGTTTTTGTTTTCCTACTGCAAACGCCGGAATTCTCCGGGTGTGATCCCCATCCACCGCTTGAATGTCCGGTCGAGGTGGGTGGTGTCGGCGAAGCCAACACTGAATGCCGCCTCCGTGATGGTCAGATCCTTTCTCGAGAGCAACTGGGCAACCCGCTGAACGCGCAGGCGTTGGAAATAGGAATTGGGACTCAACCCGGTTTCCTTGCGGAAAACGCGGCGGAAGTGGTCCACGCTCACGCCCACCGATCGCGCGAGCGCTTCGATCGAGAGGCTTTCACCGGCGGCGACTTTTTCATCCATCAGCCGAAGTGCCCGCCAGACCGGGGTTCCGAAACCCAGTTCGCCGTCCGTCGTGCCGAGTTCCCGGGCATACGCCCGACAGAGGATCAGCAGGATCTTCAACATCATGGCGCGGGTCAGACCGAGGAACGGCTCGGATTTGCCCGACTCCCGTTCGAGTTCGGCCAACTCCGAGCGCACATGCTCGAACTCGTCGGCTTCCAAGCGCCAGACCGGAACATGAGGATTCGGGGCGGTCGGGCGACCGGTCGGCTGGAGAAACAAATCGGCGAGAAGCCGGCTTTCGCTCAAGCAATCCAACGACCAACTCAGAAAGCCGGGCAGGAAGTAAAGGTTCGCCACCACGAATCCTTCGACCTTTGAGTAAGAATGAAATTGGTTTGGGACAACAACGAATACCGACCCCGCCGATAGCGGCACATCCTGATCCAGGCAATGGTGGATCGCATGGCCGGCCAGAACCACGCCGATTTCGACGAACTCATGGTCATGCGCTCCGACGGTCGAAAGCTTTTCACGAACCCTCTCCACACGAACCGGGTGGGCGGGCTCGAGTCGAACGAAGGCTGATTGGATTCTGAAGCGGGGGTCCAAATCCACCAAGCGGGTTGTATCACCCCACCCGAGGCGCGGCAATCGGTTCGAACGTCCAAAGGTACCGCCCGGCGCCGACTTCACCGAAGGCCGTCGCCGGTCCGGATTCGACCACGGGTTCCAATACCCGGGCCGAGCAGCCCGGCGGAACCTCGAGTTCGACCTGAATCGCTCCCTCGGCATCACGCACCCAACCGCATGCCCATCGGCCATGAACCGATTCGTAAGTCACGCGCGCGCGGTCCAGGCGCGTGCCGGGGTGCGGATGAACAACCGCCCGTCGGAAGCCGGGTGCCGATTCATCCGGGTTCAAGCCGGCGACCGTTTCATACAGCCAGTTGCCAACCGCCCCGTAGGCATAGTGGTTGAAGGAATTCATGCCGGCATCCTGAAAGCCCTTGTCCGGCGTCCACCCATCCCAACGCTCCCAAATGGTCGTGGCCCCACAAAGCACCGGGAACAACCACGAGGGAAACGTTTTCTGAAGAAGAAGATCGTAAGCGACGTCAAGATGCCCGGTTTCTGTGAGTGCCTGAAGCAGGTGAGGTGTGCCGACAAAGCCGGTCGAGAGATGCAGATCGCGCGAACGGATGTCCGCGACCAAACGGGACGCCACCGCCGGGCGAAGGGATTCCTCCACCAGATGGAATCGCAGTGCCAGCACGGCGCCGGTCTGGGTGCCTCCTTGGACGCGCCCGTCGTTGCTGACGAAGCGTTGCCGGAACGCCTTGCCGACATCCGCGGCCAGCGTCCGATAGGCCTCTGCCTCTTGCGGACGCTCGAGCACTTCGCTGATCCGTGAAAGAATCCGTGCGCTTTCCGCGAAGAATGCTGTTCCGATCAACTCCTTTGGCGTGGTCCCCTCGGTTCCTCCGCCGTCTTTCGCAAGCCAGTCGCCGAAGCCGCCCCATTCCACGAACTCCGGATGGCAGCGGATCAGGTTCTGGCTCGTGGCGTGGAGGGAGTCCACAAAGCGCCGCGCGGAATCATAGTGCCTCTCCAGGATGCGACGGTCCCCGAAGTAAACGTAGATCGCCCAGGGACAGATCACCCCGGCATCCGCCCACGCGGGTCCCCCATCTTTGCCGTGAATGGAAACATTCGGAGCCACGGCGGGATAGAAACCCTCTTCACTTTGTGCGTCCCGCAGGTCCTGCATCCACTTTGTGAAAATCGGGGCAACGTTCGCGTTGAAACTGGCCGTGCGAACAAAGACCTGGGCATCGCCCGTCCATCCGAGTCGCTCATCCCGCTGCGGGCAATCGGTCGGCACCTCAAGAAAGTTCCCGCGCTGGCCCCAGACGATGTTTTTCTGGAGTTGATTCACGAGGGGCTCGGAACAATCGAACGTGCCCGTCTCCTCCAAAGCGGTTCGCAACACGACGGCCTCGATTCCGTGGAGGGTTACCCCCTCCCGCAGCGTCAGACCTGCGAACCGAAAACCATGGAATGTGAACTCCGGCTCAAAGGCTTCCGGTCCGTCGCCACGGAGGACATAGACGTCCTCCGACCGCGCACTCCGGAGGTTCTCGGTGTAAAGCGATCCATCCGGGTTGAGCATCTCCGCATGCCGCATCACAATTCGGCTGCCGCGCGGACCGGAAACTTCGATCTTCAGACGCCCCACGAGATTCTGGCCAAAGTCGAAAACCCGCTCGTCCCCGCACTGGCTGGTGGAGATCGGCAGGAACCGCTCGTGTCGCCTCACCGGCTCCGCGGCCGAGAACTCGAGAGCCAAATCCGGAAAATCCGTCGCTCGTGCAGCCGTCCACCCCGTGTTCGCAAAACCTGCGCGATCCCAACCGGGCATCTCGCGCGTGGCGTCGTAGATTTCGCCCATTTGCATGTCGGCCTGGAGCCACGGACCATCGGCGGTCATCCAATCGCTCCCGGTCGCGATGATGCGTCGTTCGCCATTTGCGAACTCGCACTCCAAGTGCACGCGCAGGTGGGGGCGGTCACCGTAAAATTGCCTGCGCTTCTCGTAGCCCAAAAACCCGCAAAACCAGCCGTCGGCCAAAACGGCTGCGATGCAATTTGATCCGGGGTGCAGGCAGTCGGCAACGTCATAGGTTCGAACCGCCACCCGTTTGCGATAATCGGTCCAACCGGGAACGAATACATCCTGACCAACAATGCGGCCATTGATCCGGAGTTGAACCGCTCCCAGTGCGGTCACATGGACACGCGCCGAAATCAAATCAGCCGGCAGGTCGAACTCATTCCGAAAGAGTGGAACCGCCGTCGTCTCAGTCACTGTCCCGTTCAGTTCCGATGAGATCCATTGGCCGCTCCATTCCGAAGCTCCGATCAGTCCCATTTCCCACCACGTGGCTGCGCTCCAGGCTGACCAGACGCCCCGATCGTCGCGGATACGAACCCGCCAATAGACACGTTCACGGGAAATCCGTTCTCGGCCACCGAATGGGATGAGGTGGGACTCGCTGCTTTCGACCGCACCCGAATCCCAGACATCCGCGGCATCGAGCAACTCCGGTGTGCTCGCCGCCTGAACGTGCCACGCTGTCTGTCGTTCCATCTCCCCGGGGAGCCTCCAGGACAGCCGCGGACGCTTTTCAGTCAGGCCCAGGGGTTCGGTGAAATACTCGCAGCGGAGCCGACGGGGAAAAGTCATGCGCCACCTTACCAAGAGCCGCGCCGGGCGGCTCGGCGGAATCCGGCGAATTCTGGGACGTTTCCGGCGTGGGGCGGAATTGCGCGACGTTTTGCCGGTTCCGTCCATGCGGCCTGCCGCTCCGCATGCTCTTCTTGCCGCCCACCCCCAATGTCATGAAAAAATCCCCCTTGCTTCTTGCCATCGGCCTTTTGGCCGCCTGTCTTCAAAACCAGAACGCCCAACACCAGGCCCGCCCGGCCGAAGAATTTGTCGAGTCGATCGGAGTCAATGGCTCCGGCGTGACCAACATCCCGGTGCTCACCGAACTCGGGATTCGCCACCTGCGAAACAGCAAGCTCGCCGGTTTTGACAACTCGATCAACGCGCAGGCCTACAACCAACTGGGCGTGCGTTTCATCAGCATTGCGCAGTCCTACTACGCGGAACAACCCGGCCAGTCGAATTTCGGCCAGGGCCTCGCGCAGCAGCCCGCGGGTGCGACGGGACTGCCCGCCGGCGCCATCGTGACAATCGAAGGCATCAACGAACCGAACTTCTTCTATGCCGTGTGGGCGGGCCTTGGCGGCGAAAACGGAGCTGCGGCCTGGCAGAACGACTACTATCCCTTCCTCAAAAATGCTGCGTCCACTCGTGGCATCCCGGTCGCCAACTACAGCATCGGGAACATCAGCGGCGTACCGCCGAATCGGCCGCTCTACTCATACGATTTTCAAAATCTGCATGATTACACCGGAAGCCAGCCGCCACTGAATTTCTTCGAGCGGAACCTCGGGTGGCTGGATGCGCAGACCGGTGACAACCCGCCCCCTCGCCCCCTTCTGGTCACTGAATGGGGGTTCAGCACGTTGACCGGCGCCGATTATCCGGTGACCGAAAAGACGCAGGCGAAATACATCCTCCGCGGTTTTGCCGATTACTTCCGGAAGGCCGTGATCCGCTCGTATGCGTATTCGCTCTTTGACACCGACCAGCGATACGGCTGGATCCGTGGCGACGGCTCGCGCAAACCGTCATTTCACGCGGTGAAAAACCTCATCGCCATCGTTCAGGAGGCGGGATGGAATTCGTCGTCGAAACAGTGGTCAACGCCCGTCTTCCAAGCCGGCGCGCTCGATTATACGCCTACTTCCTCGCACCCGCGACTCCGCTCGCTGTTGCTGCAGAAGTCGAATGGCACATTCCACCTTTTGCTGTGGCTGGACGTTGCCAGCGCGGCCCCCTCTGGCCCGACCACGTTGGCTCCGGATTACCCGGATCTGTCCGCCCCGGTGACTTTCCGGTTGGGCACGGCCATCCAATCGGCCGCCCTGCGCACCTTGCAGGCTGATGGTTCGTTTGCGAGTTCGGCTTTGACAATTTCCAACAACGGAGGATTTCAGGTGCTATCGAACGTGCCGGTGACAGACGGTCTCTGCGTGCTGGAACTGGTGCCCGTCGGCGGTCTGGCGGCGACGCAAAATCGGATCGTCTTCAACCGACAGGAGATCGCGATCAATGCCGGCGGCCCGGCGGCCGGAAGCTTCCTCGCGGATGCGTGGGGATTCTCGTGGGATACGCCGGTCCGAACGGCCTTCGATGGCGAAACCATCCCGGAATTGCGCGGCGGCACATACACCCATTCGCAAACCGTTGCGACCAATGGAGTCGCCGATCCGGCCCCGGCGTCGGTTTACCAGAGCGGACGTTTTGGCAATCTCACATACGCGGTTCCAGACCTCATCGCACTGGCGCCCTATCGTGTTCGCCTGCATTTTGCAGAGACGAACTCCGCCATCGGAGCCGGTGGCCGGAAGTTCAACGTCCAGGTCAACGGTCGAAGGATCGCGAGCAACCTCGATGTCTTTTCCGCGGCGGGCGGGCTCAATCGTGCGTTTGTGCTGGAAACCACAACGTTTGCAGACCTCCGCGGCCGCGTGTTCGTCCAGTGCCTCACCGGCGACGCCGAAACGCCCATCCTCAACGGCATTGAGATCCTCAGCGCCGGATTCTTCAACGGAGGATTTGAAGCGCCCGAACTGGGGCCCGGTCTCTTCACGTACGGCACAGGCGGCGCGGGCTGGGCGTTTGCCGGAGGCAGTGGGATTGCCGCGAACTCGAGCGGGTTCACCCATCCCACGCCGGATGCCCCGGAGGGGAACCAAGTCGCGTTCCTGCAAGGAAACGCTGCGCGTGCCACCCAGTCCCTGTTTTTCCACCCCGGCACCTACCGCGTGAAATTCCAGTCGGCGCAACGGAGCACGTCGAACAACGGCGGGCAGGACATCCGGGTCGAGTTTGCCGGGACGGCGCTGGGCGTCTTCAAGCCGGCCGGGGCGGTCTACTCGTCGTTCGTCTCGCAAACGTTCACGGTAGCCCAGCCGGGCTTTTACGAGATCGCCTTCCAAGGACTCAATTCCGCCGGCGGAGACAATACGGCATTCGTTGATGCGGTGGAATTCGTCTCCGAAGGCCCGGCGACTCTCAGCGGCTTGTTTGCCAGCGGGGTTGACCATTCCGGGCAAGGGCTCGCCGCAGGAAGCACCGATCCGCATTTCACGATCATCACACGACCGGGAGGCGGCGGCACCTCGGCGGTCGTTCATCAGGAAATCTGGCCGGTCGGACCCGCCTGGCTCGCCAATTCGGCCGCATCCAAATGGATCGCGCCGGCCGCTGATCAGGGCGCACAGCCGGGCGCCGCAGGGACTTATGTCTACCGCACAACGTTCCAACTCACCGGGAACCCGGCTGCGGCCCGATTGAACGTCCGCATCGCCGCTGACGATCGCGTCTCCGAACTTCGGATCAACGGCTACACCGTGCCCGGTTCGGCCTCGGCCGGATTTCAGAATTGGTCCAATCTGGTCATCGATTCCGGCTTCGCCGCAGGCACGAACACATTGGACATCGTGCTCGTCAATGACGGCACCGGTGCCAATCCCACCGGCCTCCGGGTTGAGCTGAGCGATGGCGGTGCAGCACCCGTCAAATTCCCGGCGACGAACATCATCGGAACGTCTGGCTCCTGGAACAACGATCCGAACCGCACGAAGGAAAGGGCGTTTGACCAAAATCTGAACACCTTTTTTGATGCGCCGGATCCCGGGAACTTCGCCTGGGCCGGACTGGACCTTGGGACGCCTCGCCTGCTGCGTCAGGTGAAGTTTGCGCCGCGGACCGGGTTGTCTGAACGGATGGTTGGCGGAAAGTTCCAAGTGTCATCGACCGCTGACTTCAGCGCGAATGTCTTGGATGTGTTCACGATCTCTCAAACGCCTCCGGAAGGCGTGCTCAGCGTCCAGAACATCTCAGCGGGTGCGGCCTATCGATATGTGCGCTATCTGGCGCCATCCGGCGGTTACGGGAACGTTGCCGAACTCGAATTCTGGGGAAACTGACCGCCTGTGTCAGCCGCCCCGGCGATCCCCCCGCGGCGGCTTCGGCAGGAGCGCCGAGAGCGCGATCAAACTGAATGTCACGTCGGCGATCGGGTCAGTGACAACCACCACGCTCGCGATGCGGTTCGTCGGTTTCGGATTCCGCCACTCGAAGACATAGACCCTTCCGCAGCGTGCGTTTCCCCGGGACGGTTGGGTGACCATCACGCTGCGCGAGTGGGCATTCGAAAATGGCTCGCAGTGCGGATACCAGTCCTGCACATGCGCGGCGGACCGTTCCGCCACGGTGCGCTTGCGGTCGTCGACGATCCCGTAAGCCAGAATCGGGATCTCGACGGCCGCGCCATGCTCGTAGCGAATCCGGTAGACCGCCGCCTGTCGCGGCTTGCCGACCCAAGCGACAGCATGCAGAAAATAGAGGGCTTTTGCGTGCGATTGAATCGGGATTTCCTGTTCTGATCGACACCCCGGAATCCGCGCTCGCCGGGTCATCCTCGATTCCATCAGCAGCATTTGGCATTCACCGGTCATGCGGTCGGCTACTGCACGGAAGTTCACGCCGTAAAGGCCCCGGATCTCCGGCGGGAACGCAGGGAACGGTTCACCGTCAAACCAAGCGGCACCCTGCTGCGTGAGCGATCGATTGACAGCCTTCGAAAGGTCCACCGATTCCCATTGGCCGGGGCGCACCTGGGCGGTCCACGTGAATGTCCGTTGTTTGGACTCGGCGCGGAGAACCACGCCCGCAGCGGTTCCGTGAGCGCGGCGAAAAGCCCCGGGCCGCTCGCCGACCCACTTTTGAAAGGCATTCGAAAACACAAACGGATTCGAGTAGCCGACAGCCTCGGCCACTGTCTCAACGGTCCGCTCCGAGGAGAGAAGTAGGTTCATCGCTGTCTGCATCCTCAGGTAGGCGACATGCTGCATCGGAGAGCGGCCGGTCTCCGCGATGCAGACCCTGCGGAGGTGCTCCCGGCTCATGTGTGCCGCCTGCGCGAGTTGTTCGATGGTCCAGGGCGCTTCCGGTTCGCGGCTGACGGCGTCCCAAAGACGGGCAAGCCGGGTTGCGCCGTCGGTTCCCTCCCGCACAAGAATGGCCGTGTAAATCCCGACCATTTCACACCACCGCTCGATCAGCGGATCGGTGGCATCACCCTTGAATGCGACTCGCAGACCCTCGAGGGCCGCATTGAGCCCGCGCCCATCGCCACCATCCAAACGCTGCCGGGCGATGGAGGGCCGAAAGCCGGCGCCCAGGTGCAGCCAGCAGAACCGCCAATCCTTCCCGGGTTTCACCCGCATGGCTTCTCCACAATCGGCCGGGTTCAGAAAAACACGCCCCGGCCGGACGGGCCGCCACTCTCCGTCCATCCAAACCTCGCCCTCGCCGGCGAGGGCGGCGACAACATGCCCGAAGGGTGGATGGAACCGGACGATCTCGTAAGGAGCACGCACGTGCGAGATCCCGGCCCATTCGATGGCGCGCTCTTGAAACGCCCGCAGTTGGCGGGCACTGACGAGCCATTCGGAACACCCGGGTCCAATGATGTGCTTCTCGGATATATTCTCGGGGAGGCCGGTCATGCCAGAGGGACGATCTCTCACGACACCAAACCCCGTTCAACTGAAAACGCCATGAAAATGTTCCACCTTCCTCTCGTTGCTTTCCTTGTCGCAGCCACCGTTCTTTGTGGCACCACGGCCGACGCATCCGTGGTCGCCTATTGGCGCTTTGATGACCAGGCGGATGGCTCACGGTTGCTTGCCCAGGAGGGAAGCACGGTTCCCGGCACGTTTACCGTCACTGCGGACTATTCCGGAAATGGGAACGACCTCCGGACGTTCAATAATCCGCCACCCCCGGTGCAAACTTCGGGGCTTTTTGTGAGCTCCGTCCCGGGCTCGCCAATTCCGCAAACGGGTGCGCCCAACATCCGTTCGGTTCTCTTCGAAGGAGGGCAGGATTTCTACACCGTAGGCGGTGCGCCTCTGACGACCTTTGCGCCTTCAGGAGATTTTACGATCGAGGCCTCATTCACCAACAGCAATCCGGACAATGGCTTCCGGACGTTTCTCGGCCGTGACCGCGAGAACAACGATGCGCCGGCGGGCCGGCTGTTCTATCAGCTCTCCGGGGTGAACGGCGGCCTGCGGGTCGCACTCGATGATTCGGCTGGTGTGACCCGCGTGATTGAATCCTCCTTTGTTCCGGATCTGAACACCTGGTACAACACGACGGTCGTCAGCAGCGGGACAACGCTGAGCCTTTATCTCCAGAATCCGGATCAAAGCTGGTCGGTCCTCGGCACCAGCGAAACGGCCGGCGGTCTCGTCTCGACAGCGAGCCCGACGACATGGACCGTTGGTCGTGGCTGGTTCGGTGGCCCGGCTGATTTCTGGCAGGGCGGCGTGGACGAGGTTCGGATCAGCGACACTGCTCTCTCGACCAGCGAGTTCCTCTGGTCGATTCCGGAGCCTGGCACGGTGACACTTTTGGGATGGGCGGCGGGAGCCCTTCTTTGCCACCGGAGAAGCCGGCGCCCGTGCCGGGCCTGAAAGCTTTGCGCGGCCGTTTGAATTTTCAAATGCGAATTCGGAATATTTTCTGTGGTTGAAGAGGGATTGCCTCCGGAAGGCTTGCGGGGGAGGTTGTCGGCATGAAAGCTTGGATGTGGTTGGCCCTGCTGCTCCCGATCGGTGGCCTGAATGCCCAGGACGCAACCGTCGCCTACTGGCGGTTCGAAGACCACGAGCCGGGGGGGCGGCTGACAGCGTTTCTCGGGCATCCGGATCCGCAGACCTACACGCCAACCCGCGACGAATCGCCGAACGGCAATGAATTGGTCACGTTCAACAGTCCGGCCAATGAGGGCTATGCAGTCGATACATCCGGCGAATTCACCGGTGGCGTTCCCGGCGACACGATCCCCCAGACCGGAGAGCCGAATCGTCTCGCCGTGCAGTTCACCGGGCGACAGGATTTTTTCACCCGGCCGGGTGCCGGCATCAACGCCCACGCATTTCCTGGGGACTTCACGATCGAAGCGTCATTCCTCAATACGAATCCCGACATCGAATACCGAACATTTCTTGCCAAAGATCGCGGGCCGGAACCGGGTCCGACAGGTCGCTTTTATTTCCAACTCTCGGGCGAAAACGGCGCCCTGCGCGCCGCTGTCACCGACCGTTCCGGCGTCGACCGGGTCATCCAGTCCGCTTTCGTGCCCTCGCTCGATACCTGGTACCACACCGCCTTGGTCAGCCAAGGGGGCATCTTGACGCTCTACCTTTTGCAGCATGACGGCTGGCAGGTCATCGGAACGGTTGAAACCGCCGGAGGGATGTTTCCCATCGAAGCCAACTGGGCCATTGGCCGGGCGTGGTTCAACGGGCCCGCCGACTGGTGGCACGGAGCCGTCGACGAAATCCGCATCAGTTCCAGAGCATTAAATCCAACGGAGTTTCTCTGGAGTCCGCCGGAGAAACGTTGAACGAATGTGCATCCTGAATATTTTTTTTGGTATTCCCCTGATTGGCTTTGGAGCACCCGGATGCAAAAGTGAGACTGTTCACTGAAACCATGAAAACCAAATCCCCTCTGAAAATCATCACCGCATCGGCGCTAACGCTTGCCTTTGGCATCCTGACGAGCCATGCCTCAACGATCGCGTATTGGCGCTTCGAGGACCAACCGGATGGTGGAACGCTGACCGGCACCATGGGCGGAGCTCCATTTACCACCACCGCAGATTCGAGTGGAAACGGCAACAGTCTTCGCACGTTCAACGGTCCGTCGGCGCCGAACACATCGGCGACCTTTGTCTCTCTCGTTCCGGACTCTGTTGTGCCCCAGACCGGGGCGCCAAATGTTCGCTCGGCCGAGTTCAACGGGATCAACCAGGACATTTACGTGGACATTGGGGTCGGTAACTTGAGAACGTTCAACTTCACCGGTGATTTCACGATCGAAGCATCGTTCCGCTCGACGGGGACCGGATGGCGCACGTTTTTGGGGAGGGATGGGGAAAATCCCGGCGGGGGCCGATTATTCTACCAGCAGCGTGGGGACAACGGCAACCTTCAGTTCGCATTTCTGGACGCCAGCAACACCTTCCGTGCGATTGACAGCGGAATCAATGTGGCCAACACATCCACTTGGTTCAATACGGCGGTCGTCAGCAGCGGATCGACCGTGACGCTCTATATTCAGGATTCTTTGGACGATAGCTGGGACGTCGTTGGCACCACGGCGACGTCCGGTGGGCTGTTCAACGTGGATGCCACATGGGCGGTCGGCCGCGGATGGTTCAACGGTCCCAATGATTTCTGGGCCGGTCAGGTCGACGAGATCCGCATCAGCGACTCCGCCCTTTCTCCGAGCCAGTTCCTTCAGTCGGTTCCTGAACCGAGCACCGTCGCGCTCGCTGTTGTCGGTGTCGCTTGTTTGGCTCTTCGGCGGAAACGCCGCTCGACCGCCCAGTCCGGAAATCCGTAACGGTCCGCCTGCTCGCCTTCTCTCTCATGTCCGTCACCATACCGCGTCCCGAGTACCCCCGTCCCCAATTCCAACGTTCAGAATGGCAATGCCTGAATGGCCGCTGGGAGTTCGAGATCGATGCAGGCGATTCGGGACTCGAACGCGGAATGCTCGGCCGGCCGCTCGCCTCCGCGATCAACGTGCCGTTCTGTCCCGAGTCCAAACTTTCGGGGATCGAGCACGTTGATTTCATGGCGGCCGTCTGGTACCGGCGCGTTGTTTCCATTCCGGAAAGCTGGATGGGACGGCGGATCCTCCTGCACTTCCAAGCCGTGGACTACGATGCGACGGTTTGGGTGGACGGCCGGGAGGTCGCACGCCACCGGGGCGGGTTTACGCCGTTCACCGCTGACTTGGGAATCGTCGAGAAGCAGGAGGTGACGGTTGTCGTTCGCGCGAGGGACACCCACGACCAACCGCAGCCCCGCGGCAAGCAATCGTGGAAATATGAGAACTTTGCGTGCCTCTATACGCGAACGACCGGCATCTGGCAGACTGTGTGGATGGAACCCGTTTCCGAATCGCGCTTGGAACGGGCCCGGATTACGCCGGACGTCGCCCGGAAACGTTTTGTTATCGAGCAACCGCTTCGAGGCGTTTGTCCGGAGGGACTCACGGTCGAGGCGGTTCTCTCGGATATCAAAGGCGAGGTCTCCCGTAGCGCCGTCGTTTCGGATGGAAGTCCGTCCGTCCTGTTGGAGATCGAAATCCCGGCGGAACGCCTGGCTCTGTGGTCGATTGAAGTGCCGCACCTTTACGACCTGAGGCTGCGGCTGATCGGTCCTGAAGGTTTCATCGTTGACGAAGTGGCGAGCTACGCCGGGTTGCGTTCGATTCGCATCCGGGAAAAGGCGGTTCTGCTCAACGATCAAACAGTTTTCCAACGACTCGTCCTGGATCAGGGATATTATCCGGATGGATTGATGACGGCACCTTCGGATGAGGACCTCGTCCGGGACATCCGTCTGGCGCAGGAGGCGGGATTCAACGGAGCGCGTCTGCACCAAAAGGTTTTTGAAGAACGGTTCCTCTACCACGCGGACCGGATGGGTTACATTGTCTGGGGTGAGTTTGCGGACTGGGGTTGCGGTGGATTCGGTCCGGCCGGAGACCACCAAAAGCCCGGGCCCAGCTACGTGGGTGAGTGGATCGAAGCCGTGGAGCGCGACTACTCGCATCCGTCGATTGTCGGTTGGTGTCCGTTGAATGAAACTTTTCAGCGCCGTTCGGATCGCCCGACCGTTTTGGATGATGTCACACGCGCCCTTTTCTCTGCCACGAAGGCGATTGATCGCACCCGTCCGGTGATCGATTCCTCCGGCTACGCACACCGCGTCCCGGAGACAGACATTTACGACCTGCATGACTACGAACAGGATCCGGTGAAATTCGCCGCGAACTACAAAGGCTTCAACGAAGGCCAACCGTATTTCCAACCGAACGGCACTCAGGAACAATGGTCGCTGCCCTATCGAGGCCAACCCTTTTTCGTCAGCGAATTCGGCGGGATCTGGTGGAATCCGGACGCTCGCGACGGGGAGGATTCCTGGGGCTATGGCGACCGTCCCGCATCGCTGGAAGCCTTTCACAAGCGCTTTGAAGGTCTTTGCAATGTGCTTCTCGAGAACCCCCTGATGTTCGGCTACTGTTACACGCAGTTGACGGACGTGTTTCAGGAGCAGAATGGCATTTACACGTTCGATCGGCGGCCCAAGTTTGATCTGGATCGCATACGCGCCGTGCAGGTGAAGACGGCGGCCATCGAGCGAAGTGAGGAGCGCGTTGCGACGCGCTTGGTTCCTGCCGGAGCTTGAATGTACTACCGGCAACTCGGTTCAACCGGCATTCAAGTATCGGCAATTGGCTTCGGATGCTACGGCATTGGGGGTGGCTACCGGCGGAAAGATCCGGCCGAGGCAAAGCGGGCCGTGGAGCGGGCGTTGGACGTCGGTATCAACTACTTCGACAGCGCTCCATTTGTGTATGGCGACAGCGAGAAGATTGTTGGAGCAGTGGTCGGATCCCGGCGGAACTCCGTCATCCTCGCCAGCAAAGTCGAGGAGTTCGACCGCTTCTCAAATCCGGTGCGCGAGTGTGTCGAGCAGAGCCTCCGCAGCTACGGTACGGACTATCTGGATATTCTCCAGTTCCGCGATCCCTCAGCCGGGAAGGTTCAACGTTTCCGGTTCCTCGAAGAAGCGGAAGCACTCAAAAGCGAGGGGAAAATCCGCTTCGCCGCCGTGACCATCGGTGACACCCACCAGACGACCGAGGGTCGTTACGCTCTCGACGCCGGATTTCCAGTCATCCAACTGGCGTACAATCTCATTTTCTCCCAAGCTGAGGAGGATCTCCTCGATGCAGCCCACACGGCCGGATGCGGAATCGTTGCCCGCGGTCCGCTCTGCAAGGGCTTCCTTGCGGCCCGCCTGAACGATATTCCAGCCGACATCGGGGCCGATCCCAATTTCCGCTGGTTTACCCCCGAGGAGGGGTCCAACTTGCTGAAGATTCAATCCGCGCTCGGATTCTTGGCGAGGGATGGTCGATCGTTGGCGCAGGCTGCGATTCAGTTTGTTCTGCGGCATCCGGCGATCGCCACGACCATCCCCAGCTTGGAGACCGAAGCGGACGTGGACGAACTGGCCGGGGCGCTGGCCGTGCCGGCGCTCTCCGAGGAAGAAATCCAGAGGGCGCGTGCAGCCGTATCCGGATTTCCGTCGATCGACTATTGATCCAGAAAGGCCGTGTTGGCACCGGATCGCGAGAAGACCGGCACCACGTCCAACGGCGCCGGGACTTCGTGCCATTCGCCGCCTGCGAACACGCGTCCGCGGTGCACCCAGGTGGAGCCTGCGGGCAGGTAGACGCGGCGCTGGACGGCACCGGACTCCAAAACGGGGGCAATCAAAAGGTCGGGGCCGAACAGGAACTGGTCCTCGATATCCCAAGCGTTTGGATCATTGGGGAAATCGAAGAAAAGCGGGCGCATCGGTGGGCGTCCTTCTTCGGATGCCGTCTGCATTTGCTCGAGAACGTAAGGTTTCATGCGCTCACGAAGACGGAGCAGACCGGCGATGATTTCTCCCGCCGGTTCACCAAAGCACCAAACTTCATTCGGCCCGCCGCTCTTGGCGGTCGCCGGTTCGCGTACGCCATGCAACCGGAACAAGGGGCAGAAAACTCCATACTGGAACCAGCGAACGATCAATTCCCGGAATCCCTCCGACTCGATATCCCCACTGTGAAAGCCGCCAATGTCTGTCGTCCACCACGGGATTCCACTCAAGCCGGCATTAAGCCCGCCGCGCACCTGCGCCCGCAAAGCTTCAAAGGTGCTCGGGATGTCGCCCGACCAGAGCGCTGCGCCGTAGCGCTGGCTTCCCGCCCAAGCGGACCGACAGAGCGTGACAATCTCGGTTTCACCCTCCGACCGCAGACCGTCGAAAAACGCCTGTTGGTGAGCGAGCGGGTAAATGCAGCCGACCGCCAGTCCATTGCCTGCGCTATATCGAACGTTGGAGTGATCGGCGGGTTTCATTTCCGGTTCGCAGGCGTCCAGCCAGAAAACCTTGATTCCCTTGTCAAAGTATCCGGCACGGATTTTCTGCCAGAGATAGTCACGGGCCGCCGGGTTTGTCGCGTCGTAGTGGTGGACAAAAACCGGGTCATCAGACGGTGTGTCCACGAACACGGTGAGGGCTCCGACACCCCGCTCGGTCTGCACCAAAAGCCCTTGGGCCATCATGTCCTCGTAGTGGCGCGACGCGGCATTCACGGTCGGCCAGACGGATACCATGACCCGGATGCCCATCGACTCCAGTTCGCGCACCATTCCGGCGGGATCGGGCCACGAGACCGGGTCGAAGCACCAGTCCCCCATCGCCGGCCAGTGGAAATAGTCGATGACAATCACCGAGAGCGGCAACCCTCGCCGACGGTACTCGCGCGCGACGCCGAGGAGTTCTTCCTGCGATGCATAACGGAGCTTGCTCTGCCAGAATCCCGCGGCCCACTCGGGTAGCATCGGCGCGTGACCCGTCGCGTCGACGTAGTTCCGCAAAATGCAGGACGGTTCCTTTGCCGTGGTTATCCAATAATCGATCGCGGGCGCCGCTTCGGCCACCCAACGCGTTCCATTATGTGCCAGCTCGACGCGACCGATCGCCGGAGAATTCCAGAGAAATCCATACCCGAGGCTCGACAGCAGGAATGGGATGGCCACCTCGGTGTTGCGCTGGCTGAGTTCAATGACACAGCCTTTTTGGTCCAGCCGGCCGTGCTGATGCTGACCCAGGCCGTAGAACCGCTCGCCGGGAACCGCTTCAAAGACGTTCTCGACGCGGTCCATTGAGCACGCTGCCCGGAAGAGCCGCGCAGCCGATGGCGCCTCGGACAGCAGGCGGCGTCCGGTGGTGGTTTCCACGAATTCGACAACGCCGGAAGACGAGATGCGCCCGGCGATCGCGCCGCTGGTGATTTCCGCGCGGTCCGCATCCCACCAAATCGAGCCGACGGTCGGAGCCGAAATCAGGGCTTGGGGAACGGCCGTCCCTGTCGAGCCGGCACGCACCGCACGAACGCGGAGCGAGTCATTTCCCCACGCGCGGATCTCAAGGCGTTCCGAACCCGCCGTCCAGACCAACGCTCCGTCGACTTCAGAAAAAACAGAACTCTTCAAGATGCCGGGACGCCTTCCACGATCGAAACATTTTCAAAGCTGGAAAACCCAAACTGCTGGTTCTCGTCGTGGGTCGACATTCCAATCCCAAAGAGCGCCTCGTCGTCCAGCTGGACGCTCGAAAAACTCCCTGCCTCTTCCCACGCCTGCCCATCCTCCGACCGAAACGCCGTAATCGTGTTGCCCTGACGAACCAACCGCAGCCACAGCCCCTTGCCGCCGGCAGCTGTGCTGAACTGCCCGGGAAATGGCCGCATGTTCGTCGCCGCTCCTGCCGCATCACGGTTTTGGAGTACGAGGCCGTTCAGCGAAGTAACCGCAAAAAACACGTTCGGCGCGTCCGCCTCGCGCGACGCACGGATCATCACGCCCGCCTTCGCCCACGGATCGACGAACTGAAGACCCTCCGTGAAGTGCGCGGTGATCGACGCGTCGCCTGTCATCCCTTTGAACGTGAAAAAGAAACTGTCCTCGGTTCCGAAAACCTCCGCACCGGACCCGTTGATGCGATGCACCGTGCCATCGAAGTTCACGCTCCCCTGGTGCTTCACAGCCCCAATGTTCAGTGACTCATCGGGGACAAAGCCGGAGTCCGCGGCAACCAGTGCCGCTACGCTCAAAAACATAAGGACGACCGCAAGGCCGGGGGGGGACAACCGTTTCATTCACCGAGTCTGATCCGGTCGGCGGTGAATGGCCAGACCGGCGCACGGTTTAAGCTTAAACGCCCGGAGGGTTCCGGACGCTCCAGGATTGGACCCACTCACCCCGGATCAACATTGATTTCTGGTAGGGCGGGATTCCGCTTTCGTTCCGGTGCAGCAATGCGACCACCATGTCGACCGCCGCGGATCCCACCAGTTCGCTCTTTTGGTCGATGCCCGCCAGTCCGTCCCCGGGCGTGACACAATCCAGATACGCAAACCCGATGTCCTCCGGAATTCTCCATCCCTCTTCCAGAACCCAGCGGTGGACACCCGCCGGCAGCGCGAGGATCGCATCCAAACGGTTTTTGCGGATCCACTGGATAAACGATTCCCGGTTCAAGACCGCCGCCGAATACGCCGGCGGACGGCAGTTTTTTGGGAGATCCTGCATCGCCATGGTGTATCCCGCCCGGAGCCGGTGCTCGATCGCCGTGTCGAGACCCTCGTTCAAAATCAATCCGATCCGCCGGTATCCGCGTTCGATCAGCTTGTGGGCGGCCAATAGACCGGTGTAATACTGGTCATTCGAACACGAGTGGATGTTCATCTCCTCGAGCCGCCACCCGAGTGACGCGCAGGCGAACCCCCGAAAATCAAATTCTCGCAGCCGGTGAAGCTCCCAGTCGCGATCGGGAATAAAGGCCATCAGAATCCCAGGAATCCCGCGGCTCACCAACGTCCTCCGGAGCCGGTCAACACTCATGTCGGGTTCGTTCAACCAGAATTCCTCCACCAAATATCCCAACTCTTTCGCCCTCGTGCAGACCCCCTCGAACATGCGCGTGAGATTCGCATACTGCCGCCAGCCGGCCCGACTCGCATAGCAGTTCAAAAGCGCCAGGGTCGCCTGGTATTTCGGATGCTTCTGCGTGCGAAGGGAAACCAACGAGGCAGCAAACGAATTCTGCTGGTAACCGATCTTCTCCGCATGCGCCTGGATCTGCTTGCGTTTTGCCACCGAGATTCGCGGGCTGTTTCGCAGCGCCAGCGACACCGTCATCGCACTCACACCCATGGCGTCGGCAATGGTCTGCAAAGTCGGACGAATCGGCGGCATGTCCCCAGTTGTGCGCTCAGCCGCCTAAAAACGCCATCCCCGATTTAAGGATAAAATTCCAAAATCAAGACCCCGCGTTGATGATCCGCCGCGCTGATGACATATTTACATTGTAAACGTTGTCCATCCCCCAATGACCTTCCCATCTCCAGCGCGCCAGGCGTTCTCGCTGATCGAGCTTTTGACCGTGGTCGCCATCGTGGCGCTTCTAACCGGCCTCACCGTTCCTGTTCTTCGGACATTGGGTGATGCGCGCGATGTCGGCCAGACCGTCTACCAGATTGCGGATGTCCTCCGCCAAGCCCGCGCACAAGCCATGGCCCGGAACACTTACGTGGCCGTTGGATTCGCGACACAGGAGGAAACAACCCCCGCTCCCCCTGCGCAGGATCGCTTTGTTGTGCTTTCCAGCCGGATCTCCACGGATGGCCGTCGACCGTCCGATTGGAACAGCGATGCAGCGGCGTTGAACCTGGGCAAGATCTATCGATTTGACCGCACGACCCTGGCCGCCGTCGCGAGTTCATTTGGCGGCACCAAGCAGAACCCGGACGTCCGTTTGGACGCGATCTCGGGCGGGTCCCACTTCACTCGTCGGATGGGTGGCCAGACGGTCTCCTTCAGTCGCGTTGTGGAATTCGGCCCCACCGGCGAAATGCGGGTGGTGGGTCAATCGTTGAACAGGTTGACGGAACTCGGTCTGGCGTCGGCAAACCGGCCAGACGATCCCGCCAGTTCGGCAGCTCTGCAAATCGCCGGCCTGACTGGAACGGTCCGGGTTTTCCGACCATGAACCAAGACGGCTTCTCGCTCGTGGAAGTCACGCTCGCTGTGGGGATCACTGCTTTCTGTTTGGTTGCGATCTTCGGACTTCTGCCCATCGGGCTGAATACCAATCGGGCGGCGTTTGAGCAGACCGCCGCTCTCCACCAGGCGAGCGCCGTCGTGGCGGACATCGCATCAACGCCGGCGGGTCTGGGCGTCGCGACCAATTCATCGACCTTTGGGGTCCTCCTGCCGGCTCTCGGGGCTCCGGCCCAGCAGTCGGCGGTCTTCCTGAGCGATGCGGGTCTTCCGGTCACCACGGCTGCTGACGCCCGCTACCTGGCGGTTGTCAGCGTGGCTCCTCCCCCGGCCGATTTCGGCATCGCTCCGACGCGGTTGCACATCCTGATGACGTGGCCGGCGGCCCCGAATGCGGGAATCGCCCGCACCGGCACCAATTTGCGAGCGGCATTGACGAACGTTGCGGGAAGTGTCGAAACCACTTCGGCAATCTTTCGGCGGTGAGTTTTATGAACGTCCGTCCCTCACCCGCCCGCTCCGCGTTCACCATCATTGAGTTGCTGGTCTCGCTGGCGGTTCTGGCAATCATCGGTGTGCTTGTTGCCCAGATTACCAGCGATACTGCCCAAAGCACCGCCGGCAGCCAGAAGCGTTCGGAGACAGCCTCACAGGCACGGATGATCTTTGACCGCCTCTCTCTGGATCTTGGGCGTATGGTCCGCCGACCGGACATTGATTATCTCTTTGCCAAGGCGCCGGGGAACGATGCGCTGGCATTCTATGCCGAAGCCACCGGCTATTCGGCGAACAACTCGCCCACCCGCCGTCTTTCCGTCGTCGGATACCGGATGAGCACGGACGTCCCGTTCGCTTTGGAGCGCGGTGCCCGTGGGCTGGACTGGACGGAGATGGCGTTCACGCCGGTCATCAACGGCGCTCAACAGCAACAGTTGGTCGGTACCAACTCACTTCCATCCCTGAACGACGCATCCAATTGGGAGGTTCTCGGAGATTACGTTCTCCGCACGGAATTCATGTACCGGACCCGCGGACAGGCGCTGCCGACGGTGACACCCCCGGCACGTATTGCCGATTTGGAGGCCCTCGTCCTCGGTGTCGCCTTGATCGACAGGCGGACAGCCGCCCGGCTCTCCCCCGCGAACTTGGAGGCCTTGGCCTCACGCTTTCCAGACGGTGAGGAAGGACGTACAATCTCGGATGTCTGGGCGCCGGTGGTTCGCGACCCTCAACAACTCGCCCAGCAAGCTGGAGTTCCCGTCTCTGCCGCTTCAGCGGTCAGAGTCTATCAACGTGTGTTCCGTCTGGGGGCAGATGCCTTATGAGAACGGGTCGTCCCAAAACAAACGGAGCCGCACTGGTCATCGTGCTGGCCTTCATTGTACTTCTGACGATCACCATCGTCGCATTTTTTGCACAGGCGACGTTGGAGCGGAGCATTTCGGACACAAGCGCAAATCTTCACAAGGCCGACGATCTTGCACGCTCGGCGATGGCCACAATCATCGGCGATTTCCGGCAGGAAATGTTCGCCGGTTCCCGGGCCGATGGAACGCCGACCGGAGCCATCTACCTGACCAACCAGTTCCGGATCATGGTGCCGACCACCAACCGGACGGCGGTGCCGGAGCGGGACACAAACGCCTCCACGTTCCCCAACCTGGTCCGCCGCAGCGCGAATGACCCCAACGCAGTGGTGTTTCCAACGACAGCTTATAATGCATCGCTGCTGCCGCCGCGGACCGCGTCCCCTGCGCGTTCCGACACCCCTTCGGCGAACAATCGGAGGGTTTCGGCAGAAGACTGGAATGCACCCCGCCTTCTCACGGCGGACACGGCTCCCGCCAGTACGAATTGGATTCCCGATTGGGTGCTGATGACGAGGTCGGGCCCACGCGCATTCGGCAGCTGGACCAACACGCTTCGCGACCCGTCTCTGAGGAACGACGATTATGTGATCGGCCGGTTTGCGTTCATGGTCTATGATCAGGGCGGCTTGTTGGATATCAATGTTGCCGGGAATCGCTTGCCCGCCGCGCAGAACCTGCGTCGGGGACGGATGCACCAGGTGGACCTTGCCGCGCTCCGCGATGCTTCCGGGAATCCTCTGATCACCGATCCCAGCCAGCTCTTGCAATGGAGAAGTTCGTATACGGGATCGAACACCAACGCAGAACCGAATTCCCGGAGCTTGTTTGATCCCCGGCGCACATTCGTCAATGTCGAGGCAACGACCTCTGCGACCGATCGAGCGTTCATCAGTCGACAGGATTTGTTGAGATATGTGAACGCCAACCCGGGTGTGATCTCATCAAATGCGCTCCCGCTGCTGACGACATTCACCCGAAGCAAAAACGCGCCATCCTGGTTCCCTCAGACAAACGCGCCGGCCGGCGGACGCTTTGCCTATGCCAACCGGGCCGAATTGCCGGACGCCATCAACCGGAGTTTTGCGAACGTGCGTCGCAAGACCTCCGGAACCATCCCGAGTTCTTCCAGTGGGCTGATCCGTGAACGAACGGTGCAAGCGGGTGAACCGCTCCTCCATCAGAGGTTTCCCTTGTACCGCCTCGGGTGGATCGGGCGGGACGGTCCGACCAACGGTGCGACCGCCGAGGATGTTCGTCGGGCATTCGGGCTCGTGTACAGGGACCGTGGAATCTGGACTTATGTTTCGCCGGATGGTGCGGCGAACTCGACGTCCGCTGCAAACCGGATCAAGACACTCGAGCAGGTCGCGGAGTTGAGCGCGCCGCGGGATCCGGATTTCTTCGAATTGCTGCAAGCCGGGATTCTTCAGGGTTCGCTGGGACTTTCAAACCGTTCCAATGGAGTCAGCCAGACCTTTCGGACCAATGCGGATACACGCGACATCGATCGATCACGCTCCCGCCAGATCGTTCAGATCGGCGTCAATTTGATTGACCAATACGATTCGGACAGTTGGCCGACGACTGTGGTCTTCAACTGGGACAAAGCCGGATCCGACTTGGATCCGCCCGCTGGGTCACCCTATACCCCCACCAGTTCAACCAACTATCTTCGCAACCTCTATCCCGGCGTTTCCGGGATCGAAGACCTTCCTTACATTTACAAGATTTACCAGACTTTCAACTGGCACCCGCAGCTCCAACCGCCCCCTCCGGCTCCGCCAAACCGGATCGGTATTTTTCAGTTTGTTGAGGTCTGGAACCCGAATCCACAGGCATCCGGTTCGGGGCCGGGGCCGACGCGTTTTCGTGTCCGTGTCGAAACCGGATGGTCTGTCTTTTCCTGGGGGCAGGTCGATTTTCGATTTTGCACGATGCCGATGAATTACGGCGCGAATCAACAACAGATCGTTTTTGAAACAACGGCTGGCAACAGCTTCCGGTCGCCCCAAGTCCTGACGGATCGGAATTCCATTTCGGGAACGGGATGGACCGGGGCCAGTGCAATGCTGGGACTGTATGGCCGCCCGACGATCGGCGACGTACATTTCATTCCGGGTGCCTGGGATACAAACCAGGACAACCAGTATCGATTCTCCCATCTGTTCTTTTCGAGTACGCCGGGGCCGACGTATCGGCTGGACTATCAGAACGAAAACGGCAGTTGGTCCGAGTATCCGTATCAGCTTTTCCCAGAATTCTGCTGGTACTATGACGATCACACCGGAAACTGGCGGGGAGACTGGCCCGGTCGGCGTTGGGATCGCTGGCCGGAGAATGCAAAAGCTGCCGGACGTCCCGATCCGCGGGGCGTACGCTGGGGGTTTTCCGAATCGGGCGGCTGGTGGCGGATCAACGAAGTGCTCGGTACCTGGCAGGACTCGTGGTTTGGCCGGCCCTCGTATCTCCCTCCCACCGGAGTCACAGACGATTCTGGACGCATCTACGCATCCGGCAATCCGGATGCTTCAGTCGACGTGGTGCCTTTTAATGATTGGGTGAACTGGTCAAACGGCGCCGGTTACTTGGGGAATTTCGCGTTCAACCGCCCGGGCTCGACACGTTACGTCCATATCGACGGGATCCTCCGTTCCGGTGATGCGGTGAACTCGACAGCTCCCCAGGATTCGGCCGATCAGCGGTTCCGTCCGGTCATTCTGAACCGCCCTTTCCGGACGGTGGGCGAGATGGCTTATGCGCATCGTGATGAGCCATGGAAAAGCGTCGATTTCTTTACCGCGAATAGTGCGGACGCCGCTCTTCTTGATCTTTTCACCATGACCGATGCGGACGTTTATGCCGGTGTACTCAATCTGAACACGCGTCAACGCTTGGTTACCAGTGCCGTAATCACTGGTGCCATTCAGGCGGAGCGAACTGAACAGGCGGTGTCTCAATCGGTCGCAGAGAACGTTTCCGATGAAATGGTCGGAATTGCATCCTCCGCCGATCCGATCGCAAACGTGAGCGAACTGGCCACACGTCTAACGCCCGAGGTTTCCAGCGGACAGACAAAGATGGAATCCGAAGCCGCTGTGCGGGTTCTCGGTGAAGTCGGGGAGGTTCGGACGTGGAATCTGCTTGTGGACGTGGTCGCCCAGACCGGACGTTTCGGTCCAGCCGCAAACTCCCTCGACCAGTTTATTGTGGAAGGTCAACGACGCTATTGGATGCATGTGGCGATTGATCGTTACACCGGTGAGATCATCGACCAGCAACTTGAACTGGTGACGGACCTATGAGTCAACTCGTCCCGCGGATTTGGGCCGCCGTTTTTTTGATCGGGTTCGGGGCCTCTGCCGGAGTGGTCAGAGCGCAATCTGCCGCTTCGCTGGTCAGTGCTGCACCTCCGAACTCCAGTTGGCGTATCAATCATGAATATCGGTCCGCAGACCGTGATGGAATGGGAGCGCCCATCCTTCGCCCAAAGAGCGAATTGGTTCAGAAAGCAGGAGACCGGAGCGTCGCAACGATATCGTGGTCGGACGGGACCAGCACCCAGGAATGGCGGGAGGGCGGAGCCACCGCCGGGCGGCGTCCTGAATGGCCCGAAGGAATGATCATTGCCAAATGGACCGGAGGGAACTCGAATTCTGATTTCGGTTTGCACTGGATCGAGGACAAATACTTGATCGGGACCGAAACGGTTCGGGGAAAGGAATGCCTCGTCTTTCAGGCGCCGGACTACGTGGCGCACCCCGATCGGGCTGTTCCCGGGGACATTCGTGCCCAGGCGGATGACCCGAGAATTCCGGAGAACATTCGGGAGATGATCCGATCCCGGATTGCCGATCTTGAGAAAGCCGGGAAAACGATGACCAAGGTGTGGATTTCGGCCGAGACCCGTTTGCCCGTGCAGATCCAGGATTCGGAACGAACATCGACGTTCGAGTTCGGACCGGGCCCGGGTTCGCTGACGATCCCCGCCGGTTATGCAGCGGAGATTCGTAAGCTGCGCGAGCTTTACCCCATTTCTCCAAGCTCCCGTCCGGAGTAGGACCGAACGACCGAGCTATATCGATAAGCTGGTCGTCGCGTTGCCCCCGCCCTCGCTCGGACGTTTGCTGAGTTGATTCAATGATCCGCCCGACTCCCTCCTGGCTGCCCACAGCCGTGCTTTATGAAGTGTATCCGCAGACGTTTCTGGACACCAATGGTGACGGGATTGGAGACTTGCCTGGGGTTCTGGCGAAGCTGGATTATATCCAGTCGCTGGGATGCGATGGAGTTTGGATCAACCCGTGCTTTGAGTCGCCTTTCGGAGATGCGGGTTACGATGTTTCGGACTTTCGGAAAGTCGCTGCGCGCTATGGGACGAATGAGGACTTGCTGGCGATTTTTCGCGAGGCCAAGGCGCGGGGGATGCGGGTCTGTCTGGACTTTGTAGCGGGGCATACGTCGACTGCGCATCCGTGGTTCCAGCAATCGGCGCGGGCGGAGAAGAACCGCTACACGAATTGGTATGTCTGGACGAACAGTGTCTGGGATCAGGGCGATGGAACGGTTCGGACGATCAATGGATATGGTGATCGCGACGGGAATTACGCGACGAACTTCTTCTATTTCCAACCGGCGTTGAACTACGGCTACGCGAATCCCGATCCGCAGAAACCGTGGCAGCTTCCGACGAACCACCCGGATGTGCTCGCGATGCGCGAGGAGATGAAACAAACGCTGCGATACTGGCTTGATCTGGGGTGCGATGGATTCCGCGTGGACATGGCGGGATCGCTGGTCAAGGGGGACCCGGGGCAGGTGGAAACGATGGCCTTCTGGAGCGAGGTCCGGGAAATGTTCGATCGGGAGTATCCCGAGGCGGTTCTGATGTCCGAGTGGTCGCATCCCGAACGTGCAGTGGGTGCGGGTTTCCACACGGACTTTCTTCTGCCGTTTCTCGACCCGCCGGGCTACACGGCGTTGCTGCGCAAGGAAAAGGGGCGGGACCTTTGTCCTTTCACAGCGGGCGGGCACAGTTTTTTCGATCGGATGGGGAAGGGCAACATCCGGGAGTTTTTGGAGCCTTATCTGAAGCACTATGGAGCGACTCGAGAGGTGGGATATATATCAATCCCGACCGGCAACCACGATGTCCCGCGGCTCGCGATGAACCGCACACCGCGCGAGGTCGAGATCGCCTTCGCCATGTTGATGACGATGCCCGGAGTGCCGGTGATCTACAATGGCGACGAGATCGGCATCCGTCAGCGCGATGGGCTGGTTTCGAAGGAAGGCGGCTACAATCGCACCGGCGCGCGCACGCCGATGCAGTGGGACGATTCGCCCAACTGCGGGTTCTCCAGTGCGCCGGCGGACCGGCTTTATCTTCCCGTCGACCCGGAGCCGGATCGCCCCACGGTGGCCGCGCAGGAGACGGATTCCGCGTCGTTGTTGAATGCAGTTCGCCGCCTTGTCCGCCTGCGGAAGAGTTCGTCGGCGTTGGACGCGGATGGTCTTTTTGATCCGGTTTTCGCGGAGGAGGGAGAGTATCCATTTGTCTATCAACGGACCAATGGCGAACACGCTTTTCTGATCGCCCTGAACCCGGCTGATCGAGCGGCAACCGCGCGGTTTCCGCTCGCTGGACGCCGCGAGATCCGCCATGCCGCCGGGGACCGCCTGGACCCGCAGATCTCCGACTGCAGGGTCACGCTCGAGATGCCAGGGCTGAGCTACGCCATCTACGAATGCCTCCCGGCCTGATTTGCGATGAGGCTGCTGTTCCTTCCCGTTCTGGTGTGCCTTTCGTCGTCGGCCGTGGCGTCCCAGCCGGAAGCGTTTGTGATCTTCGACCGCCAGCCGAAGGCGCAGGGGATGTCGTTTTCTCGCGAAGGGTTGGCCCCATCGGACCAGAACATTGATGGCAAGGGCGTCTGGAATGTGATGCAGGGGTCAGCCCCCGGAATGCCGTGGGGCCGCAGCGTATTCTTCAAGATCGACGACCCCCGGTTCAAACAAGGCCGCATGCCGGCGGTGGACATCGAAATTGTTTACAAAAACAATGCGCAGGCCCCGGTCATCGTCAAAGCGGACACGCAGCGTGGTCCGGCGGAAATCGGCATGTCATACGGGGAAAGTCAGGGCCTGCAAACGCTGAACATCCGTCTCGACGACGCGTATTTCGGACAACGTCCGGTCGACAAACCCCTGCCGCATGACGAACCGGACGGCGCTGACATACGAATCACCGCATTCAACAAGGATTTTCAGATCCGCAGCATCCGGGTGAAGGGACATGATCTGGATCGCTCACCGGACTTCCGCCGGCTCGTCCGCATCGACGAGGTCGTTACGAAACCCGACGGGATTTTCCTTTTCCAAGCGGGCGAGAAGCGTTCGATCGACGTTCGAATTCTGAATGTCTCCAAGCGTGTGCTCCCGGCGAGGTGGACCGCCGCCCTGACGGACGATCTCGGAAACGAGATCACCCAGACAAGCGGCACGGTGTCGATCTCGCCATCCGGCCGTACCAGCCTAAGCCTTCCCTTGGATACGACGGGCAGGAAGTTCGGAGTCTACGGGATCGAGTTCAAACTGTGGAACGCCTCAACGCGTGAGCCGGAGCCGCTCATCCAACGCCGGATCACCTTTGGCATCGCGAGCGGAACAAAGCTGCCAAAGGCCGCCCCTGGCGAGTTCCTCTACGGCCTGGATTTCCGCCTCGGCGGCGCCTATCACAATCCGCTCCTTCTGGATTGGGCCGAGGCGATGGGTGTGGATATCGTCCGGCACGGATTTGATGCGGAGGACAACCTCGAGGAAGTCGAGCGGGCGATGCCGATCTACGAGAAAGAACAACTGCAGGTCATGTTCATCTGCGGCCCGCCTTGGAATCCGGACCCGAATGCCCGGAGCGAGGCTGTCGCCCGCCGCGAGAAGTTCCTCGAAGCGCTCGCCGCCTCCTTTCCGAAAATCCGTTTCTACGAACTCGGCAACGAGCCCGATCTGACGTTCTTTTACGGCGGTCCGATGGCGGACTACTACGACGGTTACGTCAGGTTTTTCGACGCGATCAAGCGTTCCAATTCCGACACGGTGGTAATGAACGGCGGACTCTCATTTTTCGGGACCGATGGCGATCGGCGATCGCGCGAGTTGATCCGAATGACCGCGCCGGAAAAGATCGACGCGATCGCCTATCATGGCCACGGACCCGGCGTAGCCGCCGAGAGGGCCGCATGGAACCGCGTTCGTGCGGTCGCTGTCGAAACCGGCAAAGGCGACAAGCCACTTGTGGAAACGGAATCCGGGCTGGCTGCCAAAACGCTTGCACAGCAACGGTCACAAGCCCGCACAGCCGTTCAGAAAATGGTCTTCGCCCAGTCCGAACGGATGCCGCTTTTCATGTGGTTCCGACTGCTGATGTTTGAAGAGGACTACGGAAGCCTCAACGCCGAGCGCGAGCCCCGGCCTGTTGTTCTCGCCTACCGCGCCATGGTCGAAACCCTGCGCGGATTGAGATTCTCGCGCCTCATTGACTCCGGCATCAGCGAAACGGAACTCTATCTGTTCGAGAAGCCCGGAAGCTCACAACGGGCGCTGGTGGCCTGGTTGAACACGCCGGCTTCGCACGACCTTTACCTTGCCGTTGGCCAGAACGCGGGAAGCATTTCGGCCGCCACGCTCATCGACCTTTTTGGGAATCGCTCGCCGGCCGATCTCCTCCTGGACGGATCGCTGCGAATCCCCATCAGCGAAGATCCGGTTTTTATTACTTGGGAATCCGCCGACCCGGCCTTCGAGATTCGCCGCTCGCCCGGGCTCCTCGACGCGGGGGCCTCGGTGCAACTGCTCGCTGGCGAGACAAATCCCGTGCGCGTGAAAGTGCGCAATCCGTTCGATCGCGATCTCGCGGTCGCCGTCACGGCCGAGCCGGCTCCGGATCTTGCGATCATAATTCCCGAACCGCGGCAATCCACGACGCTGAAAGCCGGCGAAACCGCCGAGGTCGTTTTTCAGGCCGCCGTCCCTCCACCAACGCAGAATGTTCGCTGGCCCGAAACGTGGAGCGTTTTCATCGACCCCGATCCCGCCGTACGGGTGAACTCGTTTCAGCAAATCCCACAAACCGTGGCTGGGCCGCGAGGAGCGAAAGTCACGCCGAAATCCGTTTTCGCGGAAAATGGGATGATCGACCTGACGAAGCACGGCGCAATCATCAAGGAACGCGCTCCGGCGCTCGTCCCCGCCGAGATTCAATCCGACGCCGATCAGACGGTTTCAGTTGCCGCCGGTGCGGACTGGTGGATGGCTTGGTATGTGAATGGAAAACTGGTTTTCGACACACTGGCCGGTGGAAACCAAAGCACGGTCCAACCGACGGCGCACGAGTTCAAAATGCCGCTGCGCCGCGGGAAGAATCTTGTCGCTGTCAAGGTGCTCAGCGGTTCCGGTGGTTTCAAACTCGGCTTTGCCGATCCGGATCTCCTCGCGCGGAGCAAAGACGCAGCGTCTGGAGCCGGGGGGTTGACGTTCCGGTTGAGCGGTGAGGACAAGGAACTCGGCAGTGCCCGCGTTCCGGTGACCCTCATTCGTCCAATCCCTGCCATCGAGCCCGGCGCGTTCGATGCGCCGTTTGGCGAATGGGAAAGGCGGAAGCCAACCGTGCTGCTCCGGGATCAGGCCATTCGCAACCTTCACGAGAAGTTTCCGGACTCGAGTCGTTGGTGGCAGGGGGAAGAAGACCTTTCATCCGCCGTCTGGTTGGCTGCCGATTCCTCGCGCTTGTACGTCATCGTCCGGGTGAACGACGACCGCTCCGTCGCCGCAAAGAGCGAGCCGCTTGAAAGCGACGCCGTTGTCGTCGGCCTTTCGCGGACCGGAGGAGACGACGTGAACGCCTATGTCATCCGGCCGGAGGCTTCGGTGATCCTGAAAACCCGCTCCTCGTTTGGTTTGCCGGCTGGTGAGTTGGCCGCTGACAACCCGGAGATCAAGGCACGGGTTGAAACGATCGAAACCGGCTTCGACCAGGCCCCCGGGACGCTCTACCGGATCTCATTCGACCGTGCGCTTCTGGAGAACAAGTCATTCTTCGTCAACGTGCTCGTCAACGATGTCGACACCAACTTCCGAAAACAATTCCTCGAGTGGAAGCCCGGTCTCGAGGAAGGGCACCATGCTGCCGGCTGGTATCGATCATCGTTTGAGGCAGATTGAAAAAAATGGCTGCATCTTCCGCCCGGCGCATTCCCGAAGACCGCGCTCCATCAGCAGCAAGCCATTGGACGGAGCAGGGTGTCTGGCCGGCGTCCTGGCTCCATCCATCGCCGAACCCACCCGTGGATTGTGGCGTTTATTTCCTCGCGTTCTTTGCCCAGGCAATCCGGACCCGGTGGAGGCTTTCCGCTTCAGGTCTCTACGAACTCTGGATCGATGGGGCCTGTTACGGGCGCGGACCGGAGAACGGGTGGCACCGGCGCTGGGCTTACGATGTTTGGGAGATCGAAATGGAGGAGGGATCGCACGAAGTGGCTGTGCGGGTTTGGACCGGCCGGTATCGCGCTTTTCCCGGTTCGCGTCCCGGGGTGGGCGATCGCTTTGTGCTCTGTGCGGAAAAGCCCCTGGAGATTTCGACCGGTTCCGCTGCATGGAAATGGTTTCCCGAAACCGCTGTCCGATTGGGCCATTCCGACCACCGGGAATCGGCGACGGGTGCGACGCATTGGGACCTCGGAAAGGGATGCCTCTTTGAACCGACAAATCCTTCGTACGATCCAGTCAAAGGCTCTCCAGCACGTGAGGTAACGGCGTGTCTTGGAGAGTCGGACGAGCCATTGATTGCAGCGGCAGAGCTTCCGGATTTGTTCCGGAGAAAATGGACCGATCATGTCGTGAGGATGTCCGAGGGGCCGCTTTCTTCCTCCGATTGGACTCGGTGGCTGCGCGACGGAAAGTTGGCTGTTCCGGCCGGATCCCGGGTACGTGTTGTGTGCGATCTCCAGAGCTATCTCTGTTTCGACCCGGAGCTCTCCCTGGGAGGCGGAAGCGGGGCAATCGTCCGCATGCGCTCGATGGAAGCGTTGATGAATGAACCGGACGGAGGAGCGGCAAGCAAGGGAGACCGGGCGGAAGGAACCTTTACCTCGGGTGTTTTCGACACTTGCCGGACCGACGGACGCGAGCTGACCTTTCGACCGCATTGGTTCCGGTGCGGTCGATTCCTCGAAATCGAGATCGAAACCGATAGTGAGCCCCTGGATGTTGGTCCCCTTGTTCTTTGGGAGACCCGGATGAACCTGGCGGATGTGAGGACGTTTGAGTGCGAGGAGAAATTGCATTCGCAGATTGCGCCGGTGGCGATTCGAACTCTGCAGTGCTGCTCGCACTGGACCCTGGTGGATTGTCCCTATTACGAGCAAGGACAATGGCTGGGCGACGCCAGAATCCAGGCTCTCTGCCATTACGTGGCGTGGCCCAGCAACCCCCTCGTAAAGAAGTTTCTCAGGGCCGGAGCGGAGGCCCCTCTGGTGGACGGTGTGCCGCCGGCGTTTTTTCCTGGCGACCCGGAAGTTCGGATTCCCTCCTTCGCTTTTTGGTGGGTCTGCGCGGTATGCGATTACGCGCTGTGGCGAGGTGATCGGTCATTTGTCGGAGACCTCGCCCGCACGGCGCGGCGAATTCTGGACGATCTGGCGGGCCGGTTGGCGAACGGCGGCACTTTGCCGGGGTGGAAATTTGCCGACTGGGCCTGGCAAGACGGCATTCCTCCCGGCGCCGAGGAGGGAGACGACGCATTTCATCCGTTGCTGGCCATTTATATACTCGAGCGCTTTGCGGATGTTGAGGAGTGGCTTCGTGAACCGGAACTGGCCGCGCGGTGGCGACGGCTGGCCGGCCTGCTCGTGAATCGAGTCTTGGAGCGCTTCTTGCGCAATCAGCGGATCGTGGACTGCCGGGACGGCGCCTCCTCCGAGCACGTGCAGTCTCTCGTGGCCTTATCCAAGTCGATACCGATGGAATTGAGAAAGCATGCGTTGGATCTGCTGAAGAATGACGTCGAACTCACGAGAACCCGTCTCTTCTTTCGGCACTACGTGTTCGAGGCCGCCGGGCTTGGTGCAGATTCGTTTGCTCCCTGGACTCAACTTCTGCAAAGAAACTTTTCCACGTTTCCTGAGACGGAGGAACCCACTCGTTCGGACTGTCACGCGTGGTCCGCTCACCCGCTCTATCACCTGGCCACCCAATGGGCCGGTATCCGGCCGGCGGCATTCGGCTTTGAAGCGGTTTCCATCGACCCCAAGCCTCCCTTGTTGGAAGCGTTTGTGGGGAGGGTTTCACACCAGAAAGGCCTCATTGAAGTCAGCGGGGAGGTTGCAACCCACGAGTGGGTCTACCAGATCACGTTGCCGCCTGGGCTGCCCGGTCGTTTCCATGGGGCCGATCTGAAGCCGGGTGCACAGGTCATCCGGGTGCCGTTTCAGGACTCTGCCTGTTGAGGCGGGCTCTCACGCGCAAACTCAGCCTGTTAGGCGAAGAACTTCGCCAACTGTCATCTGGAACGTTTGGATCTCCTGCGACCAGGGGCTCAGAATGCGGAGAGTTCCGCCACGTTCGCTTTCCACTTCGACAAAGTCCACGACGCCGGCCCGGAGCCTCGCACTCACAAGAAAAGCACCTTTGGCACGCAGTCTTCTAAAGGACGCATCGCGCTCAGCCGGCCAAACCGGGAAGAGGCGAAGGAATCCCTCGTGACTTTGAAGAAGCATCTCGGTCACGGCGACCGCTGCGCCCGCTGTCTCCAGCCCGCCGAGACAATGCCAAAGTGTGAAGTTCTCGCGCAGTCCGCGCGTCCACCCGGCGGGAAAATACCGGTCCGGATTGCGCGGATCACCTTCCATGACCCAATATCGGACGTGGGTGTCTGCGAGATGCGATTCCATCCTCGTCACGATATCCGGGTATCCCACGCGGACGGCGGCCGGGTAAACCCATGGAAAGGAATTGCCCTGATCCCAGAGTTCCAGAAGCCGGATCGTGTCCCAAGCGAGTTGCTGTTCGGGTGAACCGATGGTGAAGTCCCCGCAGCCGGGCCAGAAGGCGTTCAGAATCGAGATGCTCCGCCGGAATTCCGGGATGTCCTCAGATTCCTTGATCACCGACGTCCCGCGAAATTCGGTTCTGGCGAACCGCGACAGGCGACGTTCAATATCACGCCACCGCTCGATCCGTGCCTCATCCACCGGCAGGTCCCGGGCAGATTCGATCAGAAACCGGAAGAGGCGCCGAACGAGCGAAAGGTCGTAAGTCGAGTTGCAGGACGAGTCCCCGTGTTCGTGCGCCGAACTTCCCCGGATGACCCATCGTCCGCACTCCTCGACAAGGAAATTCTCCCAGAATGTGGCGACTTCACACAGGAACGGCCAGCCCCTCTCACGCAGAAACTCCGGATCTCGGGCGTATTCGTGATGATTGATAAAATTTGTGGCAGCGAAGACGGCACAACTCTTCTGGCTCATGTAATCATCGTGGACGACAACCCCATCCGCACCGATGCCGACCGGATAGAGCGCACCACCACGCGGAGGGTCCAAGTCCTCCCGTCCTCGCCGCAGCGCCTCCGGCAGAAAGTCGAGGATCGCGCGATAATACGGGTCCGCCAGTTCCATGTGATTGGCTGAATAGACCGCCTGATAGGGGAACTCGAAATTGTAGTTGAGGTGATAGTCGCCGTTCCACCTCGGGTGATCCTGCGTTGGAAATGCAAAGATTCCCGGTGCCGTACAGCCGCTTCGGTTGCAGCAGGCCAGAACGTAAAGCGATCCATACCAGAATCGCTCGAGGATCCCGCCGCCCAGATCAATGGCGCTTTGATTCCAGAAGTTCGACCACCAAGCCAGATGGTCGTTCTCATCGGTGTCCCGACCCTGTCCGAGCAAGGACAGCGCAGCGCACTCTGGCGCGTCCACATTCCGTCCGCCCGCCACGGCACACAGAATCCGCTCGGCCCCGGCTGGTCCGATTTCGATCTTTCGAACAACAACCCCCGGACCCGGTGCGGTCCAATCCGTTCCTGTTGCAGCCAGTGCACCACGGCAGACCCACCGGCCCCGATCCCAAGTGTCCCGCCGCACCCAACCCGCCCCGAGCTCCATCCCGGTAGCCGTCGGCAGGACCGCAGGCGGCTCCACGACCGACTCGACAGTAAGCCGCCACTCGATCGTAAACCGCCGCGAAGATTTGTTTTCGACGGTGATCCAGATCCGGTTGGACGTCGCCGCCACCCAAGACCCAATTTCCAATACAGTCTCTCCATTCCGCCAGATGCTCACCAATTCTGCCGTCGCCGGATTCAGGTGATGCCGGACTTCACCGCCTTCCAGTTCCCGACATACCAGTTCCATCCGGCCGATCACGATCGGTGCCACGACGATATTCGTGTAGGCCTCGTTCGTCTGCCAACCGACCCCATCGGTCCAATAGTCCGTCTTGCCCACATACCACGCCTGCCGCCCCGAAACGCCCCCGATCACACACGTCACATCCCCGTTTCCCAACAACGGACCGTCCGGATAATCCATCGTCGGAACCATCCGCGGTACCCCCATCTCCGAAATGTGCCGCGCCACCAACGGAAGAGTCGGAAGATTCATCTCCCCACCATGATGTTCGGAAAAAATCATTTGTAAAAACGTTTTAAATGCGCTTCCTGTGACTCATGAGCAATTCGGCGGACCGTGCGGAGTGGCTGACCGGGCACGGGTTGATGGTGCATTGGATTGCGCCGGGGCCGTTTCCGCGGGAGGGGGAGCGGGAGTGTGATGTGAACCGGGCGGTGGACGCGTTTGATGTGGCGGGATTTCTGGAGGATTTCGACCGAACGGGCGCGAAGTGGTTGATTTTCACGGTCGGCCAGAACTCGGGATTCTACGCAAGTCCGAATGCGGTGCTGGACCGGCTCGCCGGACCCGGCCGTTGTTCCCAGCGGGACCTCGTCTTGGAACTCGCCCAGGCCCTTCATGCCCGCGGGAAGCGCTTCATCGCCTATTTGCCCTGTGAAGTGCGTGGGCAGAGCCCGGAAATCCACGAGGCTTTCGGTTGGACACAGGAGCGCAATACGGCCCAACCGGAGTTCCAGCGCCGCTATTTGGAGTTTGTTCGGGAATGGGCGGAGCGTTGGGGACGCTTCGTGGACGGATGGTTCTTTGACGGCTGTTACACATGGGATTGCCTGCCGAATCATCTCTTTGACTATCCGGCATGGTTCGATACGGCCCGGGCGGGCAACGCGGAGCGCCTCATCACGTTCAATGACGGATGCTTTTGCCTCGGCATCACGGAACCGGTTCATCCCGACTTTGATTACCTTTCCGGGGAGACCGAGGTCCTGTCGGCAGGCCGGGTGAGGATGGGACGCGAGGATTCGTCGCCGCTCTATCAGCCAGCCGCCCGCTTTGTCGGCGGGACAAGGTGCGTTGTCCATGGCTTGGTGCCAATCGATGTCTACTGGGCTTATGAATTTGCCACGCCCATCGATCCGTGGCCGCATCGTTTCGCGCCGTTTGATCCCGCGCGGCCCGGCCCGATGCCGGATCCCATCTATCCCGACGAAGAACTTCGGCGGGTGTTTCGCGATTTCACGGATGTCGGCGGCGCCGTGACATTCAACGTGGGCATTTTCCAAGAAGGCCGCCTGGCCCCGCGGTCCGTCGCCCAACTCGAACGCCTCCATTTCCCATGAACCGTTACCTCCCCGCCCTCCTCCTTATGTCCGTCGGAATCGTATCCGCCCAATCGCTTAGCATCGTGAATCCCAGCTTCGAGACTGATCCGGTGCAGGGACCCTCTGCACCGGTATTCGAGATTCGAACATCGGCACCCGCCGGCTGGTCCTACGTCTCCGATCCGCAGGCCGTTCGAGGCCTGCTCGCAGCGGGATCGGTAGGAGGTGTCTATTACCCCGGAAATGCGTTGGGAGTGGACGGCGCGAATGCCTATTTCACGGTCAACGGGCCGGGCCGGATCACGCAAACCCTCGCGGAAACGCTTCAGCCGAATACGACGTATACAATCGCTTTGGCGAGCGGATCCCGCGCGACCAACGAGACATTCGGTGGATACGAGATTCGACTGGAGACAGCCTCGGGGGCCCTCGTTGGAACGTGGAGTGGTGCCAGCCGGAACCTGGCGGCGACGGGTGCGTTCGCCACGACGACCCGCTCGTTCACCACCGGCGCCACGCCCATGGGATCGGGCGAGGCCCTTCGGATCACAGTTGGCCAGGCGGGCGGAATTTCAGGAGCGTATGCCGACCTCGACAACATCCGCATCACGGCAACAGCTGCACCCCCGCGGCCGTCAGGAACGCCGATTGACGTCTTTCTGGTCGCTGGTCAATCGAACGCCCATGGATGGCAGGCCAATGCCGCCCAGCTGAGTTCGCAGAACCAACACTACGCAGCGAGTCCGGAAACCGGAGCGCTCCTCGCCTACAGGCAAAAACTTCTCGGTGATTCCCAATACAGCTCCGGAAGCATCGGCGGAATGGGAACGCAGGGCTCGGGCTTCGCCGGTCACTTCGACGGTTTCGGACCCGAACTCGCCGCCGGATCGGACCTCGCCTCCGCGCAGAATACCCAGGTCGCCCTGCTCAAGTTCGCGGTGGGCAGCGCCGGTCTAAACGCGAACTTCCGAAAGACCGCGCCCACGGATCCGAACCCGGCAAACCATCTCTATTCCACCATGCTGGCAACGTTCCAAGAGTCGCTCCAGCAACTCCGCGACCAAGGGTTCGATCCGCAATTAAAAGGGCTCTTTTGGCTTCAAGGCGAGAACGACACCGGATCGGATGCGTCGCTCTACGCCGCCAACATCGCCCAGTTCGTCAGCGATCTGCGCGCCGACCTCGAGTCTCCGGAACTCAAGGTCTTCCTCACGGAAATCAATGGCAACATGCCCGTCCTCCGCGACAACCCGGTCCAAGCCGCCGGCACGGTTCTTGTGAATGCCGGAATGCAGTCGCTCGCCGCACTCGATGCCAACGTCTGGTTTGTTCAAACGAGCGATATCACGTCCGGGTTCGCGGATGGCATCCACTACAGCGCCGACCAGACGATCCTGATCGGCCAGCGTTGGGCCGATGCCTACATGGCGACCATTCCGGAACCCTCTGTCTGCATGCTGCTCGCGGGCGCCGGCCTCGCCGGCCTGGCCGTGCACCGACGCAGAAAAGTGCGGCCTGCCGCCGTTGACTAATGGGGCGCCGGTCCCGTTGACGACCGAACTTCAAGCCGGGGACGGACCAACACATGGCCGCTCGAACCCGCTGGATTCGCCGCCTGCATTTTGGTGAGCAGGCATTTTCCCAGAGAGATCCCAACTTCCGTGAGGAGTTCGTTGACGCTGGTCAGCGCCGGATCCGCGAGATGGGCCATCATCAAATCGGAATATCCGACAACCGAGACATCATCCGGAACCCGCAAGCCGATGGCTCGGACGGTCCGGAGAACCACCATCGCCATCGGATCATTCGCGCAATAGATTGCCGTCGGAGAATTCTTTTCCCGCAAACGCTCCCGGACCGCCCGCTCCGCGTCTTCCAGCCGGAAATGCGCCCAAACCACGTCCGGTTTCAACCCCTGCTCCAACATGGCGCGCCGGTAGTCGCGCTCCCGTGTCACACCGGAAGCAAGGTCGGGATTTCCCCCCAGATGCAGGATCCTCCGGTGGCCGAGCTCCGCCAGATGATGCACAACCTGCCGCGCCGCGTCTGCTGTATCGGGAGCCGCCGAGACGTCCCATTTGCGAATGGCTGTCGTTCCCGCACCGGCACAGAGCACGTGATGCGCGGCCGCCTCCCGCGCGATCCATTCCTCCTGCTCCCGGAAAAGCTCATGGACCACAACCGCCGCCGGCTTGGCATCCATCGCCTGCGCAAAAACTTCGCGCCAGTCATCCCCGTGCATCGGAACGGTCTTAACAAAAAAGTTGCCCTTCGATGCCTCCATCACGAAGCCGTCCAACGTACGGGCCACCCACTCCATCGCGACGAACGGCAGGCAGAAGGCAATGACCCGCGTGCGGCCTTTCACCATCGCCCTCGCCAGCTCATTCGGACGGTAACCCAGCTTCCTCGCCGCAGCCCAGACCCGCTCGCGCGTTTCCGGAGTCAGCTTCTTCGCCAAAGGCGCATCGTTCAGCACAAACGACACCGTCGACACCGCCACCTTCGCCTCCTCCGCCACACGGGTCAGCGTCACCCGGCCTTCCGGCTTCCTCGCTCTCGCAGACTTCGAACCTTCCATCGTCTCCCGCAACCATGCCGATCCCCGGTCCCGTCCGCGAGGGAAATCCCCACCGCATCCCCGGCCGGGTCCCGGATCCAGCAAAATTCCAATTGACAATAAAAACGTTTTAATTCATTTTGCGGGAGTCATCACCACCCTATGAACACCCTCACGAAAACTCTCATCTTTGTAACGGGCCTCTTGGCTTCAATGGCTGGACCGCTCGTTGCGGCGCCGGTTCTGGAGTACCTCGCCTCCAACTACAGTATCGTCGACAATGGAAATGGCACGTCGACGGCGGCCTGGACGAACTCCGGGACAGCGGGGGCGAGCTATGATTCGACAAGCACGTTGTCGAACAGCTTGGTGGCGGCGTTCCCGACCGTGAATGGCGGTGCGACGCCGAACGGGTCGACCGCTGTCGGTTTTGGGATCAGTCCGTTTGGGGGACGCTACGCGGCGCTGAACAACACGTTCTCGGTTCCGACGGAATTCAGCCTGTTCGCCGTGGTGCAATCCCCGGGATCCGGTTCCGCGCAGGTGCTCTTTGGAGCCGGATCTGGAAACGGCGGAGCCACGTTTCGTCTGGATGGAGGGAGCAACTTGCTGACATTGACCAAACGGAACATTGCCGATGTCGGAACCAGCAGCAGCGGATTTGGAACCGGAACCTTCTATGTGGTGGGATACACCTACAGTTCAACGACCGGAGCCTACAACTTTTACATCGATGGGGTGAACGTCGGATCGGGGACCAACCCGCTGACGTTCGATCAGCCCTGGCAGTTGATCGGAACAGGCGTTGGGAACGAGTTGCCGTTTCTCGGTCAGATTGCTGCATTGCAAGTCTATGACACGGCGGTGAGTGGATCAACGGCATCCAGCATCACGAATACGCTGACGAATGCCTATATCATTCCGGAGCCCGGCACATGGGCTCTTCTAAGTGTTGGTCTTTCATTGGTCCTGCTGCGCCGGCGCCGTTGGGCAGCCGCCCGTTGACTGCAAAGATGTTCGATTTTTTCGGCCGGACCCGTTTTGCGACGGGTCCGGCCTTTTGCATTTTCCCGACCCATTGCACAGCGTGAACGATTCCTTGCATACACTTTGGTTTGAGCGGCCCGCCCGGAAATGGATGTCGGAAGCGTTGCCAATCGGGAACGGGCGTCTGGGAGCGATGGTTTTCGGCGGCACACCTGTCGAACGGATCGCGTTCAACGAAAATACCCTTTGGAGCGGCGATCCCACGCCGGTTGAGCGCCCGGAAGCACGTGAAGCTCTCGCGCGCGTGCGCGGCCTGCTCTTCGCGGGGCGCCCCAAAGACGCGGAGCGACTCGCGGAGGAAATGATGACGGTTTCAGGCGAGGGGTTCGGCTTTTATCAGGCGTTCGGCGATTTGTTCATCGAAGGCCTTCCGGAAATCCAATCGAAATACCGGCGGACCCTCGACCTGAGAACCGGAGTGGCGTCAACCGAATACCATGGAGCCCAAGGCCGCCATCAGCGGGAGGTCTTCGCAAGCCATCCGGACCAGGTTTTGGTCCTGCGCATCATCAACGCCGGTCCGATGTCCGTGCGGCTGCGGATGGCGACGCTTCACGAGCGGGCGATTGTCTCCGCGGACTCGGGTGGGCTCCGGCTGGTTGGGAACAATGGCCGGTTGGATTTTCAAGCGCAGGCAGCTGTCGAGACGGACGGAAGTTTTGATCCCGAAACCGGCGCGGTCAACGGCGCGACGCAACTCACCATCTTCCTCTCTGCCGCGACGAATTACCATCCGTTGCCTCCGGACTTCCGGACCAAGGGGCTCTCCATGGATGTCGACGCTTTCGTCGAGGGGGCCCGGAGCCGCGGCTGGGAAGCGTTGCGCGCCCGTCACATCGAGGACCATGCCCGCTTGTATGGCCGTTCGGAGATCGAGCTCGCTGATGGCGGAGACCGCCCAACCGATGAGCGCTTGCGGGACGATCCCGCCGATCCCGCGCTGGCGGCGCTGATCTTTCACTACGGGCGGTATCTGCTGATCGCCTCATCCCGCCCGGGCGGCCTGCCTGCGAATCTTCAAGGGCTCTGGACCGACAGTCTCACGCCGCCATGGCATTGCGATTTCCATCTGAACATCAATCTTCAGATGAACTATTGGCCCGCTGAAACCACCGGCTTGAGCGAATGTGCCGACCCGTTGCTGAGTTACATCGACCTTCTGCGGCCGGCCGGACGCCGCACCGCGGAGATCCACTACGGATGCGGCGGATGGGTCGTCCACTGGGCGAGCAATCCATGGGCGCGCACGACGCCAGGGTGGAGTGCATCCTGGGGTCTGTTCCATGCCGCGGGTGCGTGGCTCGCGCTTCATGCGTGGGAGAGATACCGGTTTGAACCGGATGGGGAGTATCTCACCGGCCGTCTGTTGCCGCTGCTGCGCGAAACCTGCGTGTTCTACTTTGATTTTCTTGTAAGCGATCCGGAGAGCGGTGACTGGTGTACGGCTCCGTCGGTTTCTCCCGAGAATGCCTACTGGCACGGTGGCGAGGCCACCTTTGTCTGTCGCGCCCCGGCCATGGACATTCAGATTCTCCGGGAACTTTTCCAGGCAACCGCGATCGCCGCGGAAATCGGCGGAGACCACGAGTTGGAGGAGAAATGCCGTGGCTATTTCGCGCGCCTCCCGGTGGACAGAGTCGGTTCGGATGGCCGGCTCCTCGAATGGGAGCATGAATTTCCGGAAGTCGATCCGAAACACCGTCACGTCTCCCACCTTTTCGCTCTTTACCCGGGAACGTCGATTTCGCCGGAGGATACCCCCGAGGTGGCCGAGGCGGCCCGCCGGAGTTTGGAAGCGCGCGGCGACGATGGCACCGGTTGGAGCAAGGCATGGAAAATCTGCTTCTGGGCTCGCCTGCTTGATGGCGATCGGGCTTCGAAACTCCTCGCCGAGATGCTAACCTGCATCGAGGAAAAGGAAGCCATCAACTATGCCCACGGCGGTGTCTATCAAAACCTCCTGTGTGCACATCCCCCGTTTCAGATCGATGGAAATCTCGGGGCCACCGCAGCAATCGCCGAGATGTTGGTTCAAAGTCAACGGGGTGAAATCCACGTCCTACCGGCCTTGCCGGCGCATTGGACGGATGGTTCGTTCCGAGGGCTCCGCGCCCGCGGCGGATTTTGTCTGAGTGGTCTCTGGAGCGGGTCGATCCTACGGCAGTTGACGGTGTCATCCGATTCGGGCGGCGAATGCCGGCTTCGCCTGCCGCCCGGCTGTTCTCCAGAGCCCCGGTTGATTTCGTTGGGAGACAATTTGTTTCTCTGGCCCTCGCGTCCCGGTGAAGTGCTCGAAGTCTCGTTTGAGGAAGCGTTCGAGTCGATTTCCTAAGGAAACTTAGCGGGCGTCGAGTAGCGAGGCCTTTGCTTCGCTTCCGCGCCAAATCGGACCATCCGGACGGAAAACCGGTGCCTCGCCGGTGATTTCGGGGGGCGGACCATCGGCCAGGCGGAAAATCGGAAGTTTCGGCTGGCCGCCTAAGTCCTGTTCGTAATCTTCCCCAACCTTCATAAGCATGAGATAAGCTTTGAACTGTCCGCCGGGGTGCTCGCCGACAAGGATCTCGATGTCATAGGAACTGTTTGCAGATGCATAGAAGCGCGTCCCGATGCCGAGTCCCTGATATCGGGGCGGAAGGCTCCCGTGGATCGCGAGGCCCTCCGACCGAACATAGCCCTCCGGCTGCAGGCCGGTGACGTCCATGAACCCGCAGTCCAGAACGACCTGCTTGCGCCAACGGACAACCAGTACGTCATCACCAAAGCCACAGAAACGATAGTATCCGCTTTCGTTCGGCGTGACTTTACCTCGGTAAACGACAATCCACATGCGGGGCTGCACACGTTCGCCGACTCCGAACGCGGCAGGTGCCGCGTTGGCATCCATCATGGGCATGAAGATCTGCGGAGCATACAACTTCTGGGGCGCCTGGAAGAACGGTTCGAGGTCCTTCTCCTTCCAGCCGTTTCGCACGAATCCCTGGACCGTCCAGCCATAGCCTTCTTCATTCATGTTGGTCGGCTTTCCGTCGCGATCCTGTTTGAGATCGTAGAATGTCCCCACGAGGAACCCTGGCTTCGGTGCGTCGCGGAAACCGAAGGCCGGCGCCGCAACACCGGTTCCGCTGCCACCGCCTCCTCCTCCCGGTCCGCCACCCAAACCGCTGCCCACGCCGAGTCCGAATCCGCTGCCGCCCATGCCGGCCATGAGGGCCGGGGCCGAGCTTTCGATGCCAGGCATGTCCGGCATTTCCGGCAGAGTGAATGTTGCCAGTCCGGTCGTGGTGATCCTTTTGGCAACGGCCGGTGCGCTGCTGCCCATTTGTCGCTTGGCGACCTGGACCTGGTGCTCCATGGCACGCCTGCCTGGATTCGGAGCGGCCGCCCCTCCCTGAAAGGTGACTTTGCGCTGCGCCTGAATGGTCTGCACGACCCACACCGTCGCGCCGACAATGAAGAGAAGGTGAATGAGGATGCTGAGAATCAGGAAGTTTCCCGTCCACATGAGCTTCCACCACGGCAATCTGGGTTTGCTCGGTCCGTCGGCCATCTCAATCCTCCTCGGTCACGGTGAACGTGACATGATCAATGCCCGCAACCGCCAGCGCGTCGAGGACATGGATTGTCCGCTGGTACTGGGCGTCCGGGTCGCTCATGATGGTGATCAGGACGGGTGATTTGGCCGCGTCCGAGCTCTGTTTCAGGCGCAGCAGGGTCGCGGTGAGATTCGGGAGCTCGCTCCGGGCCGGTGAGTCAAACGGCTCGTCGTTGAGCGCGACCTCGCCGGCGGCTCCGATGGTGATCACTTGCTCGTCGAAGAACTCGGTCGGTTCGGACGTTTCAGCGGTTCCCGGCAATTTGGAATTCAGTTCGTTTTCGACACGAACCGCACCGGCCATCACCATGAAAAACAACATGATCACAAAGATCACGTCCAACATCGGCGCAATCTGAAAGCCGTGATTCTCGGAGTTGATCGTATCGATTCGGCGCATGGCTCAACGCTTGTTCACGGCGGAAAACGAAATGTCACCGATGCCCGCCTCGGCGCAGGCATTCATGGCGTGCGAGACATGGAGTGCCGGGACCGCTGCGTCGGCGCGAATCACCGCGCGGAATTCCGGATTATCCCGCTGGGTGACTTTCGCATCCCCGGCCGCCTTCGCGGCCCGAAGCGGTGCAATGATCTCGGTGGCTCGTTCATAGACGCGCTCGTCGTAAACAAAGACTGCCTTCCGCCCGTCGGGATTCCAACGCACGTTGACAATGGCCTCGCTTCTCCGGTCGTCCCGCTTCTGGGCATTTGGCGCGACGGGAAGTTCGATCGACTTGTCCACTTTGAGGACCTGCACGGATGTGATCGTCATGAAGAAGATCAGCATCACCAAAAGCACGTCGAGCATCGGAGCAATCTGAAACTCCGGCTCGCCATTCTCCGCGCCACCACCTCCGCCGGCCATGTCAGTTGGTGGGTTGGGATGGCTCGCCGGCGACCGGTACGGGCGCGATCCAGTTTGGCAGGGCGGCGTAAAGTTCCTCGTCGCCCAAATGCACGCCGGCCAGCGCTTCATAGGGCATCTTGCGGAACAGACGCGAAACAATGTCCTGAAGGTGGTGGATGGCTGCCGACGCGCGATTGCGGAGGTAATAGAACGCGCCAAAGGCCGGGATTGCGATGAAGAGCCCGCTCGCTGTGGCAACAAGCACCTCGCCGATCGCAGCGGAGAGGCTCGACGGATCGCCGATCCCCGCATTTCCGAGCGTGGCAAATGCCTTGATCATTCCCGTCACGGTTCCGACAAGACCGATCATGGGCGTACAGACACCGATGACCGACAGATAGCTGATCCATGTCTGCATGCGGCTGCTTTCCTTGGCCACTTCACCGACCATTCCCTCTTCCGCGACCAACTTGCCTTCTCCCAGGAGACCGATGCCGGTTCGCAGGACGTTGGTCAGCGGTGAGGGATTGGCTTTGCAATAGTTGTAAGCGCCGACATAGTCGCCCTCGCGGAAGAGTTGCTTAACCGCTACTTCATGCGCCGCAGGCGTGACACGCTTGCGGCTCGTGCGAAGAACGCCATCGCCGATCAGATAGACCGTGAATACGGAACAGAGTCCGATCGGGACCATGACCCAGCCGCCTTCCTGGATCTGTTCCCAAAGGGTTTTCTTGTGAACGCCGGGCGCGCCCGGTTCGGCAGCGATCGCGCTGCTGAACCCGAGAACGAGCCCCGCGGTGAGAGTGCAGAGGATGTATTTCATTTTTCGTTGGATGGAATGAGGGTGGGAAATTCGCGACGCGCCTGCGCGGCTTGCACGCTCGACGGATGGGCGGTGACCAACTGTTCGACCGCTGCGGCGGCCTCCGTTTGATCGCCGAGAGCTGCCGCTGCACGGGCCGATCCGATCAGGGCCGCCGGATGGGTGTTCGTCTCGGCCGGATAAAGGACGGGCACACGCAAGAAAGCCAGGAGCGCGCCTTCAGCGTCCTGGGCGGCGAGCCGTGAAGTTCCGGTGCCGACCCACGATTGAGCCGCCACGGAGTCGTTGTGAGTTCGCTTGCGAATGGCATCATAAAGCGCGTCGGCTTCCGCGAGGTCTTGTTTCTGAACCAGAATGTCGGCCCGGAGGAGATCGATGACATCGGCGTCAGCAACGAAGGCCTTGGGGATTGCTGGGAGTGTTGTCTCGGCTTCTTTTCCGCGGCCCGCATCCAGAAGACTGCGCACCTTTTTCAGCATGGCTGGCGCCCACCAACTTCCGCGGAGATCACGAAATGGCGCAGAAGGATCGATGACACTGGCGAGGCGCTTGAGGGCTTCGTCAAATCGGCCACTCACCCGCAGGTCTTCCGCTTCGGCGAGGGCGGCCGGCCGCGGGAACTCGATGCGCTCAATCGTGGCCGCGGCATGGCCGACTTCGCCGCTGCCGCCGCCCGCAACTTGGATTCGGGCAAAAACGGTCGGACCGGAACGACGGAGGGATTCCGCGGAAATTTCCTGCCCGTTTTTGAGCACGATCGTCTGCGCAGGCAGGAGGCCGAGGCTGGCAAAGAACAGACAGATGGGAACGGCGGCTTTCATGGCGGCGGCAGATTTTGGAGCCGGGCTCGGGCCTCAGCAAACTCGGGGAAAGCCGTCAGGCGCTCGTTACGTAGCAGTTCGCGGTAGGTATTGGCCGCCTCGGCGCTCTGGCCCAGTTTCTCGAAGGCCTCGCCGCTGAGAAGATAAGCCTTGGCGACCCAGGGCAGGAACTTTTGATAAGCCACATAAACCCGTTGGTAATAAGCGATCGCCTTGCTCCAGTTGCCGCGAAGTCGTTCGACCTCACCGAGCGAAAAAACGCTGGCCGCGGTGGCTTCGCCTCGCCACTCGCGAATGGAGGCGACCTGCTCGAAAATCTTCTCCGCTTCGTCGAGCCGGCCCAAAGCGAGGAGCGTGCGCCCCTTGCCCAAGGTCAGTTCGCGAAGTTTCAGGTTGGCGGGAATGCGCTCGGTTCCGGCGGTGTAGAGCTTGAGCGCCTTCTCGTAATCACCTGCATCATAGGCAATCCGGGCGAGACCGGCATAGGCGTGGTCGATCACGGAGCTGGTCGGGTAGTTCGCCTGGAGAAATTCAAAAAACGGTCTGGCACGGTCCGGTTGGCCGACCTCGATAAAGTAATCGCCGGCTTGTCCGAGGAGGAGCGGGCTGAGTACCGGCGGCTCGAACGATTCAGCGATCTGTTTTCGAAGATCGTCTCTGGACGCCTTCTGGGCGGTTAACAATTCTCCGCGAGCGAAAAGGAGACGTGCTTCAGCAGTTTCATTGGGCGCCTCGCCGGGGGCCGACAAAAGTGTCTCCAGGCGGGACGCTGATTCTGCGGGCGGCACGCCCGAGCGCTTGTCTTCGCGTGCGGTGAGTTGGGCGAGTTGTGTCAGGAGTTGTTCGACGGCTTCGCGCTTGGGATCTCCGATGTGACGGCGGGCAGTCTCCGCAATAAATGCAATGGCCTCCGCGGGCCGCCCGGTCGCCGCCCGAGCTCGTCCGATCCAAAACACGGCCGTCGGGACAAGCTGGCTCTCCGGATTCGCGGCGACGAACGACTCATACATCTGCGAGATGACCGGCCAATCGCCCCGACGACGAAGGATCTTGGTCGCCTCCCCGAATGCGTAGCCTGCGACCTCATCGCTTGCGCCACTCTCCGCTGCCGCCCGATAGGCTGCCAGTGCTTCATCGGTTCGGTCCAGCGCAGCCAGCGAATCCGCACGCAAGGACAGAAGCTCGGGAAGTTGCGCATGGCCGGGGAAGTCGGATTCCCACGACCGCGTCATCTCAATGACTTTCTCATGATCCGCCGCACCGAATTCACAAACAGCCAGGCGGTAGCGCGCATCGGCGACATAGCGCCCGGACGGATACTTGGAGAGATAGCCGGTGAGTTTCTGAACAGCCGTCTCGATGTCACCGGAAAACATCCAGGCGAGCGCGATCCGATACTCCGCATCCTCGGCGCTGGGACTAGCAGGGAACTCCTGGAGGAAAGCGCCGAGCGTGGCGATGGCCTCGTCGTACCGGCCCAAACCGAACAGAATTTGTGCGAGAGAAAACGATGCCGTTTCGCGATAGGCACTTTTCGGATGGCTCTGAAGGAACCCGGAAAATAGCCGCTCCGCCGCCTCAAGGTCATCCCGTTGAAGAGCAATCGATGCACGCAAGAACGAGGCATTTCCGGCAAAGGATCCGCCCGGGTGCTTGGCCAGATAGCTTTCGGCGGCCTGATCGGCCGAGTCCAGCCGGCCAAGGTCGGCAAAAGCCACCGCCTCGCTGAACAACGCTGTCGCCGCCTCGGGCGAGTCCGGGTAATCATCCTGGATTGCCCGGTTGAGAACGATCGCCTGCCAGCGACGGCCGAGTTCGTACCAGCTCCGGCCCATTCGCAGGTAAAGTCCCGGCGCAAAATCCGGAAGCTTCTCAAAGTCGCCAAGAAGGCGCTCGGATTCCGCCACGCCGGATCGCAGGGCTGAAATCGCGCCCGCAAAATCGGGTGCCCGGCGCGGCTCGGCTCGCAGGCCCGCCTGGAGTTTTGCCAGTTCGTCCTGCATCCGGGCAATTCGCTCCCGCTGAAAAGCAAGCAACTGCGGACGAAGCCGGACCATGCGATACGCAGCCAGTGCGGATTCGAACTCTCCCTGATTGAAAAGCGAATCGCCGAGCTGAAGCGCCGTCGTGTTCAGTTGAACGATGTTGTCGATCAGCGAGGTATTCTTCTCGAGCAGCAGAAGCGTCTCCAGTGCCTTGCGATCGCGGCCGGTCGCAGCGTAAAGGGGCGCCAGCTGGAGGGCCCCCCGCGCGGCGCTGCGCGATGAAATCCCATTCGCGAGCAGACGTTCCAGCGGAGGGATGGCCTTCTGTGGGTCGCCTTCGAGTTCGGCAACCCGCGCCAAAGCCACCAGGACGTCCTCGCGGAGCGACGGATTGGATTCCAGCGGAGTCAGCACGGCGCGGGCGGAGTCGAATTGCTTTGCACCCGTCCAAGCTTCCGCGAGAGCAAACTGTGACTTTGTGAACTGGGCGCCTTTCGGAAATTTCTCCTGATAAGTCTGAAACGCCGTTGCCGCCTTTTCAAATTGCCCGCTGTTGTAATAGGCGGCGCCGATCGTGAAGTAGACGGGCTCCATTTGTGGAGTCAACTCGGCCCGCGCGATCACCGTCTCGAATGCTGAGATCGTCCCGGCCCAGTCGCCGGCGGCAAAGGCCTGCATGCCCGAGTTGAAAAGCGCAAAAAGGTCGTTGTTCGCATCCTGCGCCGGAGCCGTGGGCACGAGGACGGACGCGGCCCAGAACAGGGCCGCACGCAGGGAGCGCCACGTCAGAGCCTTCATCCCTTCGACGCGCCTTCCGTGAGGCCTTTGACAAACAACTTCATACAACTGACGAACAGGAAAATGATCGGAATGCTGGCCAGCGCATAGCCGGCCATCAGGGGTCCCCAGAACTTGATGTATTCTCCCGACAGCCGCAGCAACGCCACCATCACGGGCAGGCGGATGTGATCACGCATGACGATCAACGGCAGGACGAAATCGTTCCAGTTCGCAAGGAATGTCATCACGCCGACCGTGCCCAGGATCGGCCCGGAAAGCGGCACGACCACGAGCATCATTTGTTTGAAATGTCCGGCCCCGTCGAGTTCGGCGGCTTCAAAAAGGTCGGCGGGAATGTCCGCCACGAAGCCTCTCAGAACGAAGATGGCAAATGCCTGCCCTGCAGCTGCTCCGACAATGATCAGTGCCGAAAGCGTGTTTAACAAATTCATGTCGCCGAGAAGCCGGAACAAAGGGATCAGGTTCGCGATCGTCGGCATCATCATCAGGACGAGAATGGCGTTCCACAGCAGGCCCGAAAAAGGCATCCGGATCCGGGCGAAGAAATACGCGGCCGAAAGCGCGGCGAAGAGTGTGAAGAATGTCGCGAGGGTCGAGATGAAGATCGAATTTGCCAATGTCGGCGTGATCATCCTCCATGCGTCGACCCAGTTGTTCCAATGCAGCGGGAATGTTGGGAGGGTCGGCTCGGCATAGAACTGCGTGTTGTCTTTGAGACTGACAACGAGCATGAGGTAAAGCGGCAGGAACGCGAACGCTAGTACCGCCCAAATCGTTGCATGTTTACCAACACGGAGAAGCCGGTCGCCGGTGCGGCGTTTCCAAATGGTCCACGGCGATTCGCCGACGGATGTTCTCAGCTTGCGCCGCAGCGGACTCGAAACGCGTTCGCGGTTGGGAAGTCGGCGTGCCACGCTGTTCCATGGGATGGAAGCGGCGATCAAGAGGCCGCCAACCAAATACATCCCGGCAAACGCAACCAAGCCGGCCCCAGCGATCAGGAGAATGCCACGGAGTACCGCGCGGTGACGGTGCCCGATCTCGCCCCAGTTCAGAAACCCGGCGCTCAATTTCTGGAGGGCCATGACGACGAGCGTCAGGATGATGCCGACGGCGCAGGCATAGCCCATGCTCTGTTCGACAAAGGCCTTGCGAAGCATGAAAAGGGCCGGGACGGTCACTTTGCCGCCGGGTCCGCCCTCGATGCCGGCGAGCGCGAGGATCATCCCGGCGTCCTTGATCGTATCGATGATGACAAAGACCAGCAGGACGTAGATCGATCCGAGGATCAGCGGGAGTTCGATTTTCGTGAACTTGGTGAACCAATTCACGCCATCGATTTCGCCGGCTTCGTAAAGATCCTTGTTGATCGATTGCAGCTTCGCGAGGTGGGTCAGAACGGCGAACGAACCCACCCACGGAAAGCCCCAGACAATGCACGCCGTCAGGATCAGACGCGGATCGCCGAGCCATGCTGGGGGACGGCCTTCGACAAAAATTCCGCCCCAGCCGAAGGTCGCGTCCATCCACTGGAGCACGTCCATCAGATGTGTCGCGTTCAGGAAAAGGTTCAGATAGCCCTGCGTGGATTCAAAGAAGAACGACCGCCAGATCAGGGCGATGACCAGTCCGGGAATCACCATCGGCACAACAAAGAGCGTCCGGTAAAGGAATTGCATGCGCGGGCTTCGACAGCGATGGATGCACACGGCAACGAGCACCGCCGGGACCATTTTGACGATGTTCCAAACGCCGAGAATGAATGCGACCTTGAACGAATCCCAGAACGCCGGATTCGCCACCAAATCGATGTAGTTTTCGAGTCCGACGAACTCGGCAATCTCCGCGCCGTTCCATCGAAAAAAGCTGTGAAAGATGCCGCTCGCGGCCGGGTAGTATTGGAAAAGCCCGACCAGAACGAGGGCCGGCAGCACGAAAAGATAGATCTCCTTGTGCTGGCCGATCTGTCTCCAGCGAACCCGTTTCTCGCTCATGGCTGGAGGGCCCTTCGAACCGCGTCGCGGACGGCGGGGCTGTGTTTATCGGATGTCGACGGCGACGGCAATCGACCGGCCGCGAGGTCGATCAAGAATGCGTGGTCGATGACTTCGTGTACCGGCAGCAGCGAAACAAAACGGTCGCGGAGCAGGGTTGCCGTCGCGCCGTCCGCCGCGAGCGATCGGCCGAGCAGGCCCGCCCGCAGCTGCTCCCGCTGGACCAACCCACGCTGCCAGCTTTCGTGCTGCAAGCGAAGTCCGACCGCGCCGCGCTCCCGGAAGAACGCCCCAAAATCCTTCGCGAGGTCGTCGTAGCTGATCTGGCCGACCGAGAAGAGATCGAACAATTGCTTCCACCGAATCGTTGTGTCCCCGCTGATCGTGAAATCCTGGGCCGGGTAAACGCCGCGAAGGTTGGGTTCGAACGCGGCGAGCGTGGGATCCGGATCGGCTCCGACAGTATTGGGAATCCAGCCGATGATCCGGTTCAGCCGTTCGTTCTCGCGCTGGCTCGCCATGAAGAGAAGAAAATCGATCGCCACTTCGGGGTGCCGGCTCGTTTTGGTGACACCAAATCCGAACACGATGCGGGGATCCTCATAGATCGGGCCTTCGAGATAGCGCCCGAACCGTTCATCGTTTGCCGTGGGTTCGGGGAATTTCATCACGCCGATTTCGAATTTCCCTTTCGCCAGTTCCATCAGCCCCAAAGCCTCCCAGAGGCCGGTGGACATAAAGACCGCCCGTTGCTGGGCAAACAAAAGAACGCCCTCCTCGCGCGTGAGGCCGGCAAAACCGGGTTGGAAATACGGGGACAATTCGCCGATCAGGTCGAACTTCGCGCGGTAGGCCGGGAAGTTCATGTCGAGGTGGCCGAGTTGGAAGGCCGCGAACGTTTCGTCGGAACCGACATACCCGTCCCGGTTGAAATCGCCCCGTCGCCACGCCGGATACGTGACGGCGTCAAAGAGTTGGTTCCACATTCCGAAATGGTAACTCGACCCAACGACCGGAATGACGCCCGCCGCCTGAATCTTCCGGCACATTTCGACGAAGCCGCCCAGATCGGATGGCGGGGTTTCCAAGCCCGTGACCCGCCGAAGAAGGTCGCGGTTGTAAAACAAACGAACCGACACGCGCGAAAGCGAGATCTCCATGTTTTCCTGGAGCTCGGGAACGACGGCATTTCCTCCCTTCAACGTCTGGGTCAGTGGCACGCCTTCGAGATCCGTGCCGGCGTTGTAGGGATTCGGCCGTGCGTAATAGCGCGTCAGTGGAACCAGGTAGCGGCGTTGAAGATTCAGCCAGAGCGGTGGCGCCATGAGCCCGCCCGCCTCGACGAGATCGGGTGCCGTCCCGCCGACGAGCTGCGTGTTGATCCATTGGGCGAAGACCTGATCAGGGATCGCGTCCTGCACAATGCGCACGTTTGGGTGCAGTTTTTCGTAATCGCGCGCAACGGCTTCGATCGCTTCGCGCACACCGGCCTCGAGTTGCCAGTGGCCGATTCGGATCACAATCGTGCCCGGAGGGTTTTCGTGAACCCGATGTTGCCAGATCGAGACCGAGGCCCACGCGAGAGCCGCTCCCACCACAATCAACGGGAAGAAATCCCGCGCGCTTTCTAAAACGCGACGCATCATTGGCCGGGAGGCACCAAGCCGACCAACTCACGCCGGATCTCGTCCTCGGTGGATTTCATGCGTTCGAGCGCCTGCTCGGCGAAAAACCTCCGCTTTTCGGTCGGGTTCGCCTCCAGGAACCGCGTGTAGAAATCCCGCGCCACCGCGAAATCACCGACCTCGAATTCGGCAATCATTGCAATTTTGAAGAGAGCCCCCGGATCGTTGAAAACAAACGGTCCCTGCCGATCGAGTTCCCAAATGGCGCGCGCCATTTTCTCGCGCTCCGCCATCGCGGCCATTTCCCAGCGCAGGCGATCGCGCGGGCGATCGAGAACCCGCGCAGCGGCCGAAAGAACACCGCACGCCGCCGCACGATAAGGAGATCCCGGACGTTCAGACAAGAAGGTCTCCAATGCCGCCGTGACCGCGCGGGCCTCCGCGGAATCAAACTCGGAAACTCGGATGACCTGTTCCGTCACCAGCGCTTCGTCGCCCGGAAGCTGGCCGCGGAACGTTGTTGCGGCGGATCGAAGGAGTTCCAGAACACGCGCCTGATCCGGCGTCTGACCCACCGGAACCAGCCAGGCCATCCGAGCCATGGCAAGAGCGCTCCAGCCCGCGAGGTCCGAACCGGGCGCAAGTTCCATGATGCGCCGGTAGAGTCGCTCTGCGCGTGCGGGATCCTGTCCCGGACGCCGCCACGCCCAAACGGTTGCCTCTCCGAAAAGGGCCTGATGGTGCCGGGAGTCCGCTTCCGGAGTTTGAGCCGCCAAGGCGCGAAACTGGGCGAGCGCCGCGTCGTAGGCTCCATAGCCATACTGTTCCCAAGCACTGTTCAGGTCGTGCGACGTTTCGCCTGCAGTCGGTTTCCTGCCGCAGGCCGCGCCGTGGAGCGCGATGGCGGCACCGATCACCACGTGAAACCAGCGGGCGCGGAGAACCTGAAGGAGGGGAACAAACACTCCCGAAATCTTCACCGCGGGGTGCCCGAATTCCCGTTCCGGGAAGCTTTACCGGTAAAGCTTCGCCGATGCGCGTGGCCGGACCCGCGGCGGCGATGACCTCACCGCCACTCGTGTTTGGGATAGCGTCGCTGGAGTTCGGATTTCAGCTTCGGGTAGGCCTCGGTCCAGAATGTGCGGAGGCTCCGGGTGATTTGCACCGGACGGTGATTGGGGGCGAGGATCTGGATGGTCAGCGCATGCCGGTCCTGCGCGATTTTGAGGTCGTCGTTGACTCCGTAAAGGTCCTGGATTCTTGCGGCGAGGAACGGATCGGCGTTGGGCGCGTAAGTTACTTTCGCACGGCGTCCGCCCGGCAGTTCGAGTCGTTCCGGTGCGTGTTTGTCGACGAGTTGTTGCTGGGCGGGGGTGAGAAGTGAGCGCGCCAGCGGCAGGATCGGTTTGTCTTTGATGTCGCGGTAGCAAACGGCGTCATCGCAAGCCAGAAGGATGATATGCTCGCGTTCATCCTCGCCCATCGACGGCAGGGACCAGTCCGGGCACGTGCGAACGAGAAAATTCACCCGTTCGAGCCACTGGTCGACCGCGTCGTCCCATCCGTTGAGACGGAGGTCGCCGGCAAGCACGCGTTCGGCCAGGCACGTGGACGCCTGCGGACCGGGTTCCGCGTCGCGGTCCTGTGTTTCCAGAACAAGATCGCGGAACATTTTGGAACGGCGGACGACAACGCGATTCTGCGAGTTGTCGAAGTGGAATTCGGTGGCGTCCGAAAAGTCATCCGGGAACATTTCACGGAGCCACGCCTCCTCGACTTCGGTCGCGAGGTTGAGCGTGATCTGGGCGTCGCCCGCGCGACCTTCGATCTCGGAGATCTCCGCGGCGACGAGGAACTTGCTGTTCTGAGCCACGCTGTTTCGGGCGAGCATGCCGCGGCGTCCATGGACGACATCGCAGACCAACGTGCCCTCGCTGCGGCGGCGGGCGACCTGGTCGGCGAACCCGGCGAGGATGCAACGGGCCACCGCGGCATCCGGCGCCGCAGGTCGGTCGACATCGAGTTTTTCCGCACGGGCAATGTCCACGAACTGCGAAAAGAGCTTGCCGACCTGCCGGGCGGAATCGGCGTGGATGGCCAATTGACGGCATTCATTGGCTCGGAAATCCTTCGAACGGGCCCACGAGAACACGCGGATGAGCACAAGGAAATCCGACGTGCCCGTGCCGAAAATCTCCAGGCGTTCCTCCTCGGTCCGCCGGTCAGCCCGGAGGAGCATCGAACGGTTCTGGGTGATGGCCGCGATGAGCGCCGCCGCCTTGACGCAGCCGAGTTCGTCCGCGGCCAGGAACATCCGGGCGTAGCGCGGATGAACCGGAAAACGCAGCATTCGCCGCCCGATCTCCGTGATCGCCCCCGCGCGGTCGATCGCACCGAGGTCCCGAAGCAAGACCTCCGCCCGTTCGAGTGCCTGCGGATCCGGCGATTCAATCCAGCGAAAGGATTTCAGGTCCTTCACGCCGGAGGCTTTCAGGGCGAGAACGGTTTCGGCCATGTCGAGGCGTTTGACCTCGGCGAGTTCGCGGGCGGAACGGCGTTCGTGGTCGCGTTTCGTCCAGAGGCGAACACAGCGGCCGGGAGCGGTTCGGCCGGCCCGACCGGCGCGTTGATCGGCGGACGCATGGCTGATTTTTTCGATAAAAAGCGTGTTGATCCCGCGGTGCGGATCGTACCGCGCGATGCGGGCGAGTCCGGAGTCGACCACCAGTGTGATCCCGTCGATCGTCAACGAGGTTTCGGCGACGTTCGTTGAAACGATGACCTTGCGGCCGGACGTTCGATTGACTGCCCGGTCCTGCTCGGATGCCGGGAGTTCACCGTGCAGCGGCAGGACGGCCGCGCGGTGGCCGAGGTGGCCGGAGATTTCGCGAATCGTCCGGTTGATCTCGTAAGCTCCGGGCATGAACACGAGGACATCGCCATCCGTGTGCTCGAAATGCCGGGCCACGGCATCCGCCGCGAGTTCCCAGACCGGTTCGTCCCGCGGCTCATGGGCGAGGTGTTCGATGTCGACCGGGAAAACCCGTCCGTCCGACTCCAGAACCGGACATCCCCCGAGGTAACCCGCGACGCTTTGGCCATCGAGCGTTGCGGACATCACGACGATCTTCAGGTCGGGGCGGATTGTCTCCTGTAGCTCCAAAGCCCGTGCGAGAGTGATGTCGCCATAGAGGTGGCGCTCGTGAAATTCATCGAAGATCAGAGCGGAAATCCCCGGCAAACGCGGGTCGGCCAGCATTTGCCGGAGGAGGATGCCCTCGGTGACGAACAGGATACGCGTTTCCGCCGACGAAACATTGTCGAGCCGGATCTGATATCCGACTTCGCGACCGAGTTCGGTCTCCCTCTCTTTCGCCACCCGCGCCGCCAGCATCCGCGCAGCCAACCGCCGTGGCTGGAGGATCACGCAACGGCCATCGCCCAGCACGCCGCCATCCAGCAGGATCTGCGGCACCTGCGTCGACTTGCCCGATCCCGTGGGAGCCTGCAGAACCAGACGGTTCGCCGCCCGGAGGGTCGACACGATGTCCTCATCCAAATCATAAATCGGCAGCACAGACGACATGGGCCGACAAAAGTCGCCGAAACCCGGCCGCTTGAAAAGGTTTGCCGCAACCCGCCGGGGGATTCGGTGTTGAATTGGAAAGCGCATCGGGCGACACTCTGATTCCCTCATGGCACGTCGCAGAAAATCCTCCATCCAACCCTTGTGGTTCATCGTGGCGGCGGTCTTGATTTTGGCCGCAATTGTCGGAGCCCGGTTTTTCCCCGCAGGTGTTTCGGATCCTTACCGAACCGTGCCGGAGCTCGATGTCGCGGCGTACCTGGAAAATGCGAACAGCCTCCGCGGCAACGTTTACAAAGTCGAAGGCGAGGTCGCAAATGCCTTGGCGTGGTCGCCGGAATCCGGACGCCTGATCTCCGTCGATGTCGACGAAGGCCGGAATACGATCCCGGTTTTGGTAACCCCGGAATTCAACGCGATGAACATCCAGCGGGGACAGCGGTTGATCTTTGTCATGGAAGTCGACGAGCGCGGGATTTTGGTCAGCCGCAAGGTGACGCAGGTATGAGGCGGTTTGTTGTTCTCAGTCTGGCCGCCTCGGCCTCCGTGCTGCTGGCACAGGATGCGGGTGACGTTGGCAATTCGGCGGCTGCGACCGGTGGAGCGCGTCCGCCGCAGATGAACGAAGGGTTTGTCGGGCGCGATATCCCGGCCTTTGATCCGGGGTCAGAAGTCGTTGCCTACGACGGGAAAATCTGGAACATCAACAACAACCGGCTCTTTCGAGCGCGTTTTGAAAAATTCCTGAACGCGCCGCCGGCCACGTCGGACGAGGACCGTCGCTACCGGGAAACGGTCGCTCAGATCCTCGAACTGCTCACCCCCGGAAACACAACCCGCGACAAGCAGGAACAAGCCCTGAAACTCCTCCGGCAGGCGTCCGACTACCCGGACGATGCCAACCTCTGCATCACGCTGGCAGACGCTGTTTATGCCGCCCGCACGACCCTCGGGCAGATCGACCGAATCAAGCGCGAAAACGAACTCCTCGAAAAAGAAAGACAGCGGCTCGAATGGAATGCCGGTGTGGCAGCTCGCAATCCGCTCACAGGTCCAACGCCCCGCAAGGACGACCCGCTCGCGCAGGAAAATGCCAAGATCGAACGCGACGCCCGCCTCGCGAGTGGCAACCGCCAATTGAACGAAGTCTCGCAAACGATCGAGAACAACAAGCTGCGCATTGCCACGTTGGAGATGAATGCGAAAGGACACATGCAGGCGCTCATCCTGCAGTTTTTTGCCACGCGGCGGTTCCAGCATGTGCTCATCGGCAACCGGCTCTACCGGACCATTTTCACCGACAGCGACGGGTCGCTCGACATGTTCAAACGCATGGCGGACGCGCTTCCTGCCAATCGTGATGCCGGTCAGATCAAGATGGGCGCCACGCTCGACCCGCAGGTGTCCGGCGAGGCCAAGGGAGGCACGGTCGTGGGTGGCGGCGCATCGACGGATGGCGGGGCCGGCGGCGGGACGTATTTTGTGCCGCAGGGGCAGTCGTTTTCCGCGCGCGGGATCAAGGCGGATATTCAGAATGTCGGCGTCGAGAGCCTCGTCGGTGGCATGGCTACTGCGGCGCAGGCGGTGAGCAAGTTGATCAATTCACTAAGCCAGCTGGAGGGTTTGGCGAACGAAGCGATCCGCGATGTGAATGAAGGCGTCGAGGCATACAAATTCCTGCTCGCGCAGAATGAACTCCGAAGCGCAACCGAACGGCTGGCAGAAACGTTCGCCATCGGGGAATTTCTCCCGAGCGTCCGGCTCCTCACGCGTGATGACAAGCGGCGCGCGCTGCAATTTACCCAGCTCAACAACGAATTGCTGGCCGCCTTGGAAGTCAACGACCTGACCCGCGCGGAGGCGCTCGCCAAGGAAATCCAAGCCATCGCGAGCGACTTCGATGCCAGCAAGCCACTCGCCAAAATCGAAACCGCGCGCATGGTGAGTTCGCTCCACCTGGCCAAGGCGCGGAATGCCGCTGCAGCCGGCGACCGCGAAACCATGGAGGCCGAACTCAAGGCCGCCACCGCGATCTGGCCGCGGAACCCGGCACTCGCCGAACTCGCCGGCTCGATCTTCAGCCAGTCGGACGTGCAGCAAAAAGCCATCGTCGATTTCGAACAGTTGCTGGGCCAGAAGAATTACCGCCGGATTGCCGAAGACCAACTTCGCTTCATTGCCGCCACGGCAATGTATCCGGACAAACAGGAGCAATTGCGAAAAGTGCTGGAGCAGATCACCGGAATCGAGGCCGCGATCATCCGCGCGCAGGAGATCGAAAAACGGGGTGATGCTGCCGGGGCTTGGGAGAGCGTGGAGCGGGCGTTCCAGCAATTCCCTGACGACAACAAGCTCAATCAGGTTCGAGCGGATCTGACCACCAAGGCGGCGGATTTTGTCCGCGCCCTCCGACAGGCTGAAGATCTTGAGAAAAGGGACCAACCGGGGTCCGCGCTCGCGTGGTTTCTCAAAGCCCAGCGGGCCTATCCCGCGAGCGATTTCGCGAGGGAAGGAATCGAGCGTGTGACAGTCGAGATCCTGCCGGACGCGAAGTGACGCGGCTTGCGCCGGGCGGGCGGCCCGGCTAAACCAACCCGACAGTGAACATTTACGCGCGGGTCCTCCGGTACTTCCGGCCATTCCTTTGGCCGACGGCCGGCGGAGCTTTGCTGGCCCTCGTTACGATTGGTTTCAACCTGCTCAAGCCCTGGCCGTTCAAGTTCATCATCGACGGCGTCCTCGATTCGGCCAATGGAACCGCCGACGCCCGTACACTCGCGGCGCAATTCGGCGGCGGCGGAAACGCGATTTTCTGGCTTTGTCTGATCCTCGTCGCCGTGAGCCTGCTCGCCGGCGTGGCCAATCTGGCCTCGAACTACCTGTTCATCCGCGTCGGCCTGCGGGCGCTCCTCCGGCTGCGGACCGAGCTCTACGCTGCCTTGCAGGCACTTCCGCTAAAATTTCACGACTCCCGCCGGAGTGCCGACTCGAGTTTCCGCGTGGCCTACGATTCGCAGAGCATCCAGACCATCTACAACAAAGGATTTGCGACGGTGCTCTCTTCGGTCGTTATGCTCGTTGCCGCGCTGGCCGTGATGTTTGCGATGAGTTGGAAACTCACGCTGGCCTCGCTGGTCATCCTGCCTTTTGTCGTTTGGGCGGTGCGCTTCTATGCCGAACGCGTCCGTCGTCAGAGCACAACCATCCAGGAACGCGAAAGCGACCTCCTCACCCTCACGCAGGAAGGCCTCAGTCAGATCCGCATGGTGCATGCCTTCGGACGCGAGGCGTTCGAGGTTCGGCAGTTTCGCCGCCGCGCTTCGCAGAGCCTCGAAGCCAACCTTCGGCTCAACATGACCTCGGTGGTCAGTTCCCTCGTCGTCGGCACCCTCATGGCCCTCGGCACCGCGCTGATGTATTTCGTCGGGTCCAACGAAGTTCTCACCGGTGAACTCTCACTGGGCGACCTGACCGTTTTTGCGTCGTATCTATTGATGCTCTATCAACCGCTGGAACAACTCACCTACACCGCTTGGGCGCTGGAGGGTGCCATGGCGGGAGCGACGAGATGTTTCGAGGTTCTCGACCGCGATAACGACGTTCCCGAAGCGCCCGATGCCAAAGCGCTGCCCTCCGCTGGGGGTCCCATTGGCTTTGAAAATGTGTCCTTCGGCTACACGGACGAGCGACTCATTTTGCACGATGTGAGTTTCACCGTCGAACCGGGCACCACCGTCGCCTTCGTCGGCGGCACGGGCACCGGCAAAAGCACGCTGCTCAGCCTGGTTCCGCGCTTTTACGATCCGACCTCCGGCCGTGTTTCCCTCGACGGCCACGACCTGCGGACGCTGAAAAAGAAGAGCCTGCGTTCCCACATTGGCATGGTCCTTCAGGACACGCTGCTGTTCTCGACGACCGTCCGCGAAAACATCGCCTACGGCCGTCCGGGCGCCACCAACGAAGAGATCATCGAAGCCGCCCGCCGGGCGCAGGCCTATGATTTCATCATGCAAATGCCGCAGGGCTTCGAAAGCCAGGTCGGCGAACGCGGCGGACACCTGAGTGTCGGACAGCGGCAGCGCATCGGCATCGCGCGGGCTTTTCTCAAGGATGCTCCGATTCTCTTGCTGGACGAACCAACGAGCGCCCTCGACCCGACGACCGAACACGCGATCATGGAGACGATCGGCGAATTGATGAAAGGTCGCACCACGCTGATCATTACCCACCGTCTCGCGACCGTTCACTCACTCGGCCGGATCATCGTCCTGCAACACGGACGCCTTGTGGAAGATGGCTCCGGCCCGGACCTCGTCGCGCGGGGCGGCGTCTACGCCGCACTCCACCGGTCGGCGAATCTCTGAGCCGCTATTGCTTCGGAACTGAGGGAAATCATCCGAACCAGTTTTCAACTCGCAGGCCGTGGATTCGGTGGAAATGCCTGGTATTTCGGGAAACGAGGATGAGCCCATGCACCAGAGCCGTCGCAGCGATGAGGCAATCATGCGTGTCGAGGGTCTGGCCCTTACGCTCGAGTTCGGCGGCCAGCGTCGCAGCCGCGTCGGCGACCGGAACCGAGACGGGAAGCCACGTCGGCAGGCTGAGGATCTCGCCCTGAAGTCTCATCCAAAAGGTCGGACCATCGTCGCGCAGGAACGCTCCGTAGCGGAGTTCGTATCGACAGATGACACTCGAATAACAGTCCTCGACGGGGCACTGAATCAACTTCTGTCGCACCCTCCCGTTCGGCCTTTTACGAACCATCTCGCTGAGAATGTTGGTGTCCAGCAGGAACATGGTCTCTCAGAAGGGCTTTCGGGGTGCCGACTTCCGCAGGCGACGGGCCGCTTTTTCCAGTTCGTCGGCGGCTTTTGCATCCAGCCATCCCTTGACTTCCGACCAGTTTCGTGGGGTTGAGGCCTTCGGAAGGGCGCGAATGACGGCAATGGGCGTTGTCCGGCGACAGATGGTGATCTCCTCACCGGATTCGACCCGGGCCAACGCTTCGGAAAGTCCGTCCTTGAGTTCGGCGATGGTCATGGACGTCATGCTTCCAAGATGGCCAAGTTGGATGGCCATGTCAAATGCAAGCCAGAGGCCGGGGCTCCGGCAGGCGGTCAGCGCCTGCGTCTGGGAACAAATTGCCAGACTGGTGAGCAAACTGACCGGTAGACCTCGCGGGCGAAGTTGACCATGCCGACGTAGCCGGCGAGAGGTTCTTTGCGTTCGTGGTTGTGGTCGCAGAAGCCGATGCCCAGTTTGTAGGCGATCGGGCGTTCCTTGACTCCGCCGATGAAGAGGTCGACGTCCTTTTCCAGGCAGAATTTGGCGAGTTCGACCGGGTTGGAATCATCGACGATGACCGTTCCCGGATCGCAGAGTTCCTGGAGTTCGCGGTAGTCGTCCTTGTCGCCGGTTTGGGATCCGACGAGCGCCGTTTCCATGTCGAGCAGCCGGAGAGCGCGGACAAGCGAGAACGCCTTAAACGCTCCTCCCACGTAGATCGCCGCTCGCTTGCCGCGCAAGGCGGCCCGGTATTTTTGCAACTCGGGGTAAATGGATCCGACTTCCTCGCGGACGACGTTCTGCGCGCGGTCCATGATTGTCGGGTCGTCGGAGAAGAACCTCGCAGCTTCGTAGAGTGCGGCCGACATGTCCTCAATGCCGAAGTAGGACACGCGCTTGAAGGGAATCCCGAAGTCACGCTCCATCATCTTGGCGAGGTGGGTCATGGATCCCGAACATTGGACAAGGTTGAGCTTTGCCCCGTGGCAGCGCCGGATGTCGTCGACGCGTGCGTCACCGGTGATGCAGGAAACGACACCAATGCCCATGCGTTTGTAATAGTCGCGGATGATCCATGTTTCACCGGCGAGGTTGAAATCGCCGAGAATGTTGATGCTGTGGGGAGAAATGCCGGAGGTGTCGCCGGTGCCGACGAGCCGGTAAACGGCTTCGCAGGCCGCCTTGTAGCCGTCCTTTTTCGTGCCCTTGAACCCTTCGGAATTCACGGGAATGACCGGGATCCCGGCCTGCTTCTCGACTTGTTTGCAAACCGCGCCGACATCGTCTCCGATGAGGCCGACAATGCAGGTGGAATAGATGAAAGCCGCCTTCGGCTGGTAGAGTTGGATCAGTTCGAGGAGAGCTTTGGTCAACTTCTTCTCCCCGCCGAAAATCACATCCTTCTCCTGAAGGTCCGTCGAAAAGCTGTTCCGGTGGAGCTGGGGGCCGCTGGAGAGCGCCCCGCGGATGTCCCATGTGTAAGCCGCGCAGCCGATGGGCCCGTGAACGACGTGCAGGGCATCGGCGATCGGATAGAGCACGACCCGAGACCCGCAAAAGACGCACGCCCGCTGGCTGACCGACCCTGCGAGGCTCGCCTTTCCGCAGGCCATGTCGACCGCGCCGCCACCGGTCTCCACGACCTGGGCCTCGCGACCCTGAAGAAGGGCAACAGGAACCACGGAGGACACAGAGTTCACAGAGAATGACGTGCTCATGATTCTCTGTGTTCTCTGTGCCCTTAGTGGTTAATCCAAATCCACCGCCGCGTTGGCGCAAGCCGCATGGCAGGCACCGCACTCGATGCATTTGTCCGGATCGATCTTGTAGATCGGACCTTCCTTGATGGCATCCGCCGGACACGCATCCTTGCAAGCGCCACACGCGGCGCAGTTGTCATTGATCTTCATTTCAAATTCCCCATTTCGACTTTTCCTTAGTAAACCAACTCCGACCATTCCTCGGCACACTCGCGGTCGCGCTTGTCGAAGAGGGCATCGGTGATTTTCTCGATGAGGCGGATGCCGCCGGTGTAGCCGAGCATCGAGAAGTAACGGTGGCCCATGCGGTCCAGAATCGGGAATCCGAACCGCACGAACGGGAGGTTGTCCTCCGCACGAGACATGAACTTCCCGTAGCTGTTGCCAATGAGGAGGTCGACCGGTTCCTGTTTGATCCACTGGTGGAGCTCGAACAAGTCGGCCTGGGCCTTGACCTTGGCGGTCGGGCACTGTTTCTCGAGGATCTGACGGATGCGTTCTTCGAAGTAGTTGCCGTGCGACCCGGTGACGACGAAGACCGGGTCCATGTCGAGTTCGACCAGGAAGCGGGTGAGGGCGATGACGTGGTCAGGATCGCCGAAGACGGCCACACGTTTCTTGTAAACGTATTGGGCCATGTCGCTCATCACGTCGAGGAGGCGGCCGCGTTCCTGGACCAGTGAGGCCGGAACTTCGACTCCGGCCGTCTGTCGAAGCGCATCGACGTATTCGTCGGTTGCCGAGACGCCGATGGGGAGTTCGAGCAGGCTGGCCGGGACGTTGAACTTGGTTTCGAGAAGTTCCGCCGCCGCGTGCGAAGCCCAGTGGCCGAGGGCGATCGAGGCGATGCTGTCGCCGGTGGATTTCAGTTCCTCCACGGTCACCCCGCCCTTCGGATACATTTCGTAAACGCCGGTTTGCGGGCAATCGAGGACGTCGGAGGTATCCGGGAATGTCACCGTCTTCACTCCCATTTCGGCCGCAATGCGTTTGATCTCGCGAATGTCAGCCGGATCCACGTAGCCGGGAACGAGGTTGACCTGATTCTTCGGTGTTCCCGTTGATTCGGCGAGGTATTTCACCATCGCCTCGGTCATCGCCGAGAAACCCGTTAGGTGGGATCCGACGAAGCTCGGCGTATTTGCGTGGATGACGTGTTTGCCCTCCGGGATTTTGCCTTCCTCTTTTGTCTTCTTGATGATCATCGGAATGTCATCCCCGATGACCTCGGAGAGGCAGGTCGTATGGACCGCCACGACTTCCGGATTGTAAGTCGTGAAGATGTTGTTGAGGGCCTGGGTGAGGTTCGCGAGGCCGCCGAACACCGAGGCGCCCTCGGTGAACGAACTCGTCGTGGCCACGACGGGCTCCTTGAAGTGGCGGGTCAGGTGGCTGCGGTGGTAGGCGCAGCATCCCTGCGAGCCGTGGCTGTGCGGCATGCACCCGTGGATTCCGAGGGCGGCATACATGGCTCCGATCGGCTGGCAGGTCTTGGCAGGGTTGATCCGCAAGGCGCTGCGTTCTTTGATTTCTGTGGTGGTGGCGTCCAACATGGCTTTGATTCTCCGTTGCTGAGGTGACTTAGATTTCTTCCGTGGCGACCGGGTTTTTCTTCCAGGCCTCGTTTGGCTTTTCCCGTTTGTCTTTGCGCGGGCTGTAGTTTGGTTTGCCGGTGCCGGCGGCGTCCTTCTGCCAGGGCGGCACGACGAACTGCCAGACCTTGGTATGGAGCATGCGGTCGATTTCGCGGTAGAAGTTCGCGGCCCCGGTGAAGGCGGCATAGGGTCCGCCGTAGTCGTAGCTGTGGAGCTGCTTGCACGGGATGCCCATCTTTTCGATCACAAACTTGTCTTTGATGCCCGAGCCGATGATGTCCGGCTTCCACTTCTTGATAAGCATTTCGATCTCGTGGTGACTGATGTCGTCGATCACAAGCGCGTTCTTCTTCATCTCGACCATCATCCCGTTGTAGTCGCTGAACGTGAACCCGGAGTCCTCAAGCCGTTTCTTCTTGTCGGCGAAGTCCGAGCGATAGCGCTGCGGGTCGGCTTCGACGTGGATTTCCTCGATGTTCCGGCTGTCCGCGTCGACTTTGATGGTGGGCAGGACCGAGCGGCCCTCGTAGTCATCACGGTGGGCGAACTCATAGCCGGCCGAGAGGACATCCATCCCGATGTCTTTGAAGAGGTCCTGGTAGTGGTGCGCACGGGAACCTCCGACAAAGAGCGCCGCCTTCTTGCCCCGGCATCGGGCGGTGACTTCCTCGCGGACCGGTTTGAGCGCGGCCATTTCCTGGGCGATGACTTCCTCGACGCGATCGCTGAGTTCTTTGCTTTCGAAGAACGCGGCGAGTTTGCGAAGGGATTTCGCGGTTTGGTCGGCGCCGATGAAGTTGACCTTGATCCACGGGATGCCGAACTTCGTTTCCATCATCTCGGCCATGTAATTGATCGAGCGGTGGCACATGATGGCATTGAGGTGCGCGGTGTGGGCGTTTTTGATCTGCTCGTAGTTCACGTCGCCCGAAAGCGTCGAAACCACGTGGATCCCGCATTTGCGCAGGAGGGTGTCTATCTCCCAGGCATCGCCGCCGATGTTGTATTCGCCAAGGATGTTGACCGTGTAAGGGTGCGTCTGCGGCGTGTCGTCGAGGCCGACGATGTGTTTGAACACTCCATTGTTGGCGATGTGGTGGCCGGCCGACTGGCTCACGCCGCGGTAGCCTTCGCACGAGAAGGCAAAGACATTGATACCGAGCTTTTCCTTCATTTCGCGGGCGACAGCGTGGACGTCATCGCCGATGAGTCCGACCGGGCAGGTGGCATAGATCGAAATCGCCTTCGGTTGGAAGATGTCATAGGCCTCTTGAATCGCCTGCTTGAGCTTCTTCTCGCCGCCGAAGACGATCTGTTCCTCCAGCATGTCGGTGGACATGGCGTATTGGAGGTAGTTGGTGTCGCCCTCATTGACCGGCTTCACGAGGTTCCGACGGGTGAGCCACGAGTAGTAGCCGCACCCGATCGGACCGTGTGTGATGTGGAGGATGTCGTGGATCGGACCGATCACCACGCCTCGGCAGCCCGCATACGTGCAGCCGCGCTGGGTGATGAGGCCCGGCGTGGTGCGCGAGTTGGCGCCGACTTCCGGGATCGCGTCGGGGTCGTTGACAACCATTTGCTTCGCGCGTTTCTTGGCGGTTTTGGAGGGATATGCCTTGAGCATTTCCTCCCGAAGGGCCTCGGCGGAAAGCTCCGCCGATTCGCAGGATGTTTCAGTCATGGTGATCGGTTTCTGGTTGTTCCGTTGGCTTAGTCCATTAACCCGAAGTCCATGAGGAGCTTTTCGAGTTCGTTGATCTGGAGCGGAGTTGGAACGACAAACATGTCGTTCCCGTCGATGGCCTTTGCGAGCGCGCGGTATTCGTCCGCCTGCTTGCACTCGGGGTTCCACTCGATCACCGTCTTGCGGTTGATCTCCGCGCGCTGGACGTCGTTGTCGCGCGGGACGAAGTGGATCATCTGGGTGCCGAGGCGTTTGGCGAACTCCTGGATCATTTCCTTTTCGTTATCGACCTTGCGGCTGTTGCAAATGAGGCCGCCAAGGCGGACGACGCCGGTCTGGGCGAATTTGAGGATGCCTTTGCTGATGTTGTTCGCGGCATACATCGCCATCATTTCGCCGGAGCAAACGATGTAGATTTCCTCGGCCTTGCCCTCGCGGATGGGCATGGCAAATCCGCCGCAGACCACATCGCCCAGCACGTCGTAAAAGACGTAGTCGAGCGCTTCGCCCGCGTCGGTTTTGTAGGCATCGAGCTGCTCGAGCATGTTGATCGAGGTGATGATGCCGCGACCCGCGCAGCCGACGCCGGGCTCGGGTCCGCCGGATTCCACGCAGAGGCTGTTGCAGTAGCCTCCGGCGCGGATGTCGCCGAGCTCGACGTCTTCGCCTTCCTCACGCAACGTGTCGAGCACGCTGCGCTGGGCGAGGCCGCCGAGAAGGAGGCGTGTGGAATCGGCCTTCGGATCGCAGCCGACGACCATCACTTTTTTTCCCATCTCGACGAGCCCGGCCACCGTGTTTTGCGTGGTGGTGGATTTTCCGATCCCGCCTTTGCCGTAGATTGCCACTTTTCTCATAGTCTTAGATTTTTGGATTGTTGGTTTTGTTGTCCGCGCTCGTTGGTTGGCCGGGCGTCGGTATGCGGGTTTTCTTTTGCACGAGGTGTGCCAAGTGGCTTCGATGGGAGATTCTCACCGGCAAAGCCCCGCGAGAAACCTCTGTGAATCAGCGTCTTCCGCGAGTCGTGATTTGCCTGCCACGCTCAAATAAGCGCCCGGCGAATTCCTACATTTCTGTAGGAGCGCGGTGGAATCGACCCGTGGTGGCGACGTCGGGGTAGGGAATCGGCAAACCACGCCGCCGCACCCCGCGGTCGCCATCTCAAGAGAATGGGTGACGGGCCGATTGTTAAAGAAACCGGGTCTTTCCTTTAACAACGCAGCGTCTTATTAAATCTTTGCGTAATGAACCGTCAATGCACAGGCACCTACCAGACCACCAGCACGGCCGGTGAGGAAGTGCGGGCATTTGGAAGCAGACCGAGGTCGGCGTCATCCCGGAGGAGTAGGATGTTCGTCCGCTCTTGAGCATCGGTCGCATCGCAAACGGCCAAGTCCGTCCCAAGGTTGATCCCCAAAGTCGATGATTTTGATCTCGCCGGACCACATCGAAAGTTCAGCTGCTGGTTTGAGTCACCGATCGGGTCGGTCAGGCTTGGCGGCCGAGGAGTTTGGCGGAGAGGGAGCGGAGGAGGGTGGCGCGGGGGCCGAAGGGGTCGAGGGCGGAGAGGGCTTTGCGGGTGAGGCGTTCGGCTTCGCGGCGCGAACGGTCCAGGCCGAGGAGCGAGGGGTAGGTGGTTTTGCCGGAGGCGACGTCCTTGCCCGCGCTCTTGCCGAGTTGTTCGCTCGTCTGGGTCACGTCAAGGATGTCGTCAATGACCTGGAAGGCGAGGCCGAGATTTTCGCCGAATGCGGAGAGTCCGCGGAGTTGGGCGGGCGTGGCGTTGGCGCTCATGGCCCCCAAACGCAGACTGGCGACGATCATCGCGGCGGTCTTTCCGCGGTGGATGAACCGAAGGTCGGAGAGCGTGGATGGCCGGTTTTCGCCTTCGAGGTCGGCCACTTGTCCGCCGACGAGAAACCGGCTACCGGCTGCTCGGCTGAGTTCCGAGAAGAAGGCGGTGGTGGGATGGCGTTTTGTGGGGACCGTGCGGCCGAGAATTTCAAAGGCAATGGTCAAAAGCGCGTCACCGGCGAGGACGGCGATCCCTTCGCCGAAGACCTTGTGCGAAGTCGGGCGTCCGCGGCGCATGTCGTCGTCGTCCATGCACGGGAGGTCGTCGTGGATGAGGGAGTACGTATGCACGCACTCGACCGCGCAGGCGGCCGGGAGAGCGGCCAGGCGGTCTCCGCCGCACGCTTCCGCGGCCGCGAGGCAGAGGATCGGGCGCATGCGCTTGCCGCCGGCAAAGATGCTGTAACGCATGGCGCGATGGATCGTGGCTGGCCGGACCGATTCCCGCGGAAGCCAGCGGTGCAGAGCGCGATCCACATCGCGGGAGTAGTCAGTGAGCGATTGATCCAAGTCCATGGGCACGCGGCCGCAGCCTAGAGGCGCCGGCGGTTCGACTGCAAGCGCGGGGCGGGTTCTCAGGCGGCGAGTGGCCGGCGGGCGAGGCCTTCGCGGAGCGCGGGGAGGATGTCCGAAAAGCTCTCGACGACGGCGAATGGAGAGGGTGCTCCCATGCCGGCGAGGAGTTCGAGGAGTGGCGACCAGAAGTGCCGTCCCTGCGCATCGATGCGATTAAAGACAACGATCGGCTTGTCGGCCATGATCGGGTGTTGCTGCGCTTGGAAAATGAGGAGCGCGAGCATTTCCTGAACGGTTCCCGCGCCGCCGGGGAAGATCACGAACGCGTCGGATTTTTCGATCATGACTTCCATGCGGGTGTAGATGTCCGGGCGGAGCCAGAAGCTCGAGAGTCCGGCGGGCAGGCCTTCGAGTTCGATGATGTGGGGGACGTTGGAACCGGCGGTCCATCCACCCGCTTCGACGGCGCCGGCGACGACCTCGCCCATGATTCCGGAATTTCCTGCACCGGACACGCAGCCGAGCCGGTGGGCAGCGAGCTGGCGTCCGAGTTCGCGACCGTCGATGAGGTAGGCGGGATCCTTGATGCTCGCGGAGCAGAAAACGCAGACGTTGCCTTCGAGGTTGGAGGGCGGCGGGGTTTCGAAGGATTCAGTGCGGGAGAGGGCGGGCCCGTTCGGGGCGATCTCATGGCCGTGGGAGGCGTCGGGAAGACCGGCCATCCGCACGCGATCGAGTGTCGGGAGGACTTCCTCCGGCGTTTCGACGGCGAGGAGATAATCGCGGAATTCCTGGCGGATGGTTCCGAGGTCGTGGAGGTGGTCGAGCAGCCGGAAGAACGGATTCCAGGTCGCATCGCTGTTGAGGATGACGGTGCCTTTCCCGCGCAGGTTTTTGTCAAGTGTCTGGTAACCGACGAACACCGAGACCGCCTTGAAGAGATCCTCCAGGGTGGCGCCGGGCGTGAAGACAAACGCTTCGGATTCGATGATCTTTCTCTCGATATTCGATAGAGTAATGCGCTGGTCGCCATTGGAGTTATAGAGATCCCAGCCCCCGGCGAAGAGGTGGTAAAGGAGGCGGGCGCGGAGTGCGCGGTTGGGGTCATCCGCACCGTTCACGGTGCCGGCAATGCGAGCGATGGGCATGGTTCGTTTTCTTACGGGTTCCCGCCATGGGAAGCGGGTGCAAGGGGAGGGAGAGCATCCGCCGTGCCGGGATTCGGGAGAATCTCCCGACGGTACGATGGGAGCCAGTTTTTGGAATGGGAGGATCATTTGAGAACCCTGGTCGCCTGACCAGAGAAAAATCGTCCCGCAGGCGCGCCGTGGCTTACCGGCCGCCGGGTCAGGCGAGGCTCATGTTCCCGCCGGTGATGGGCTCGGAGAGGGGCTGGGCGACGGGCTGGGTGAGGGCCCTGGAGAAGGGCTCGGCGACGGGCTCGGGGCAGGAACCGTGCCATTGTTCTGGAGGATCGTCTGGAGGTTGGTCAGGGTTTCGGATTGACTCCAGCCATTGAAATTGGCCCAGAAGCTGTAGCCTTCGTCGACCCACGCGCTGACGCGGCTCTGCCCGGCAAATCCGTACGCGAACGATTCCTCCTCGGAGGCCTCCGGAGCGTACGCGATCAGGAGGCCGCGGAGGGTGCCCGGTACGTTTTCTGACACGCCGCCCCCGAGTGTTCGGGTACCGCCCATTCGTCCGATCATCTGAAATGCAAGGCTGGCGCTCGTATCCCCGCCGCTGCCGCTCGCGTTCACGACGCCGAAGTCCCGGTCATCATCTTCCCGCACCATCACGACAAAGGTTCCGCTGAGAAGCGATGTGCTCGAGTAAAGATCGCCGGAGTTGGGATCGCTGAGAACAAGGACAGTTCCGAATGTCCCCGCATCCGGGTCAATCACGAGATAGCCATCCTGAACGAACGAGTAGTTGATCGTGGTCAGGGTGTTGGTGAAATTCATATCATAGACAACCACTCCGCTCTGGAGACCGGGGAGTCCGAATGCCAGCAGTGCCAGGGCGGCGAGTGTCGACTTCATGATCGAGGAAACTAGCAGAGCGGCCGGCCCTGTCCAACGGGCATTCAGTTGGCAAACAACTCGCCGGGACGATAGGGCGTGGTCCGGGGACGGCCGATGAAGAAACCCTGTGCGTACTCGATACCGACGGATGCAAGGAAATCGTAGGCCGCCTTCGACTCAACATACTCGGCGATCACCGGGATCCGCAGGGCCGACGCAAGGGCGTGAACCGCGCTGACGACGGCGCGGTCGAACGGTTCACTTTCGATCGACCGTACGAAGCTTCCATCGATCTTGATCATGTCGATGGGAAGTTCGCGCAAATAGCTCAGCGAGGACGTACCCGCTCCAAAGTCGTCGATGGCGAAACGGAATCCGCGGTCGCGCAGCGATTGCATGACGGAAATGGCTTCGCGCACGTTGGAGATGATCTCGTTCTCGGTGAGTTCGAAGATGATCCGCTTGGGTTCGACCCCGGATTGCTCCACGGAGTCGAGAACGAACGCGAGGAAGTCTTCATTGGAAAATGATCCCCCGGCAATATTGACGGAAAGGTCGAGCCCCGGCGTTGCCCGCAGCACGTCGATCGACTTGGAAATCACATAGCGATCCAACCGGGCGGCCTGGCCGGAGCGGTGGACGGAGGACATGAAGGCGGCGGGTTGGACCGGCTCGGAGTCCGGGCGGTCGGCCAGGCGGATCAGGACCTCGTGGCAGAAGATCGCTTCGCCACCGATGGCGACGACTGGTTGGAAGTAGATATCGAGCGAGTCATTAAGCATGGCCGACTTGATCCGCGTCGACCAATCGGCGTCCTGGACGAGAGCCGCGAGCGCGCCGCCATCTTCGCTGTGCAGTTCAACGCGGTTGCGTCCGCGTGCTTTGGCGGCGTAGCAGGCGGCATCGGCGACGCCGATCACGTCGGCGGGTTCCCTGCTGCCATCGATCGGAGAAACGCCGATGGAGGCGCCGACCCGGAACGATCGTCCGGATTCTGCAAAGACGAGATTCTCCATCTTGTCCCGCACCAACTCGCCGATCCGCAACGCGTTCTGGGTCGAGCAATCCGGCAGGATGATGACGAACTCATCGCCGCCGAAGCGCACCAGTACATCGCCGGCCCGCACCGTGGCACGGAGCGTCTCCGACACGGCGAGAAGAAGGCGGTCGCCGGCCTCGTGGCCGAGCGTGTCATTGACGACTTTGAAATTGTCGAGGTCGATATAGAGCAACGCGCCGGGCCGGCCGCTCCGGGCGGCCTCGACGGCTTCGCCCACGGCCATGGGCAAGCGGCGGCGGTTGAAGAGCTTGGTCAATGGATCGTGTTCGGCGAGAAATTCGAGATCCCTTTCGAGGCGCCGCCGTTCAGCGATATCCATGACGGCTGCCTCGGCGACTGCGAGGCGCACGTCGAGGAGGCCGGGATGGTAGGGTTTGGCGATGTAGTCGTCGGCTCCGGCGTCGAGGATTTCCTTGAGGTCGTGGGGACGGTTGTTGCCGGTGCCGACGAGAACGTAGAAGTAGCGTCCGTTTGGATGGCTGCGGAGCATCCGGCTGAATTGCAGGCCGCTGAGACCGGGGAGCTGGATGTCGAGCACGATCAGCGGAAAGAAGCGGGTCCTCAGCAGATCGCGGGCGGCTTCCGCAGATTCGCAGCCGTGAACATCGTGACCGCGCGCTCGAATCATGCGTTCGAGCAGGAGCCGGGTGGGGCGGTCATCCTCCACCACGAGAACCGGCAGAGGGCCACCGGTGGAATCCTCGGGGGGCGCGAGGTCCAGCTCCGTCGCGTCGACGTTCATTAGGCAGAATTGTTCCGGCTCATTTCATGAAAAGCAAGAGCGGAAGGGGACGTGAAAAATGAGAAAACCCGTCCACCGGTCGGTGAAACGGGTCTTCTCGCTGCGGGAGGGAAATCCGCCCGGAGGGTTTCGCGTCGAATTAGAGCGAGCCTTTGAAGGCTTTGCCGGCCGCGAATTTGACGACTTTGGAAGCCTTGATTTTGATCTTTTCGCCGGTCTTCGGGTTGACACCGGTGCGGGCCTTGCGGGTTCCGACTTTGAAGGTTCCGAATCCGATGAGCTGGACCGATTTGGTCTTTTTGATTCCGGCCTTGATGCCATCGACCACAGCGTTCACGGCGCGTTCGGCGTCGGCTTTGCTGCTTCCGAGGGATTTTTGGACTGAGGCGATGAGTTCAACTTTGTTCATGAAGTTTAGGATGTGGTTGAGGTGGACGAACCTGACGCCGACGCTTTCAAATCCCCTCGGGTCTGTCAAGCGGGTTGGTGAAATAATTGGACGGCTAAGCCGGCGGGGAACCTTCGCGGGATCGGGTTCGCCGCGGCGGGAGCGTGGCGGCTAGCCGGATTCGTCGGGCGTGGCGGCGGCTTCGTCTTCGGGGGCGTCCTCGTTTTTCTGGCCGGTCTGGGATGGATGATAGACTTCTTTGAAGACTTTGCCGATGAGTGGGGCGGCGTGCGATCCACCGCCGACTTTGTCTTCGTTGGGGTTGCCTTCATAGAGCGCTGCAAAAGCATATTCGGGGGCCGCGGCGGGGAGGAACCCGGCGAACCAGGCCGCGATCCGCTGGCGCTCTGTGGGTCCCCACTGGGCGGTGCCGGTTTTGCCGGCGACATCGATGCCTTTGACTTTGGCGCGGTGGGCGGTGCCCTGGCCGTCGGATGTCACGGCGACGAGGGCCTGGCGGACGAGTTGATCGACATCCGGGTTCACGGGGATTTCGTCGCGGACACGGTCCGGGTAGGCGGCGATGACTTTGTTGTCGATTGTCTGGACTTGTTTGACGAGGCGGGTTTGGTGGAAGCGTCCGGAGGCGGCGAGGACGCCCATGGCCTGCGCCATTTGGAGCGGGCTGATGAGGATGTCGCCCTGACCGATCGACATGTTGGCGACGTCGCCGTTTTTGATCCGGCGCTTGTGCACGCGGAGCATGTAATCGTCGGTTGGGATATTGCCGGCGGATTCGGCGCGGATGGGGATGCCGGTGCGGCGGCCGAGGCCGAGGCGTTCCGAAAATTCAATGATGGGTGCGGCGCCGGTGCGAATACCGACCTGATAAAACCACGTGTTGCAGGACTGGGTGAGCGCCTGTTTGAAATTCAAGTCGCCGGCGTGGACCTTTTTCCAATTTCGAAAGGTGTGGTTGCCGACGGAGAATGCGGTGGGGCAACTAAAGGTTTCCTTGGGTTTGATCTTGCCGGATTCGAGCGCCGCGAAGCCGACGAAGGTTTTGAATGTCGAGCCCGGTGGATAAGCCGAGCGATAGGCCCGCGGGAGGAGCGGGTCGGACGGATCCTGAGAGTAAGCTTGGAAGACGTCCGGCCGGACGATGGGGACAAAGTCGTTGGGATTGAATCCGGGGAACGAAGCCATGGCGAGGACTTCACCGGAGCGCGGGTCAATGACGACGATCGCGCCGCGCTTTGTATTCTTCGCGAGGACGTCTTCGCAAATGCGCTGCAGGCCCTCGTCGAGCGTGGTCACGACATTGTAGCCGGGGACCGGCGGCCTCGCGATGCGCTCGGACATCTTGTTTCCGTTTGCATCAAAGGTGATGTGGAGGATGCCCGGCTGGCCGCGTAGTTCGGAGTCGAAGATCTCTTCGATGCCCTCGCGGCCTTCGCTTTCGGGGAAGATGAGATCGTTGTTCTCGATCGGGCGCGTGGAGAGCGGCGCCTGCCGGCCGGTGTAGCCGACGATGTGCGAGGCGAGCGAGCCATTCGGATAAAACCGCACGTAAGTCTGCCGCAGGATCAAATCGGCGGTGAGCCCGCGTTGCAGCTCGGCCAATTCCGTCGGCAGCAGGTCCTCGGCGATGTCGAGCGGGAGGACGCCGCGATTGCGATAGTGCGTGAGGATGGCGGAGTCCGCGACGCGGATGTCGCGTTTCAAGAGCCCGCTGGCCAGCGCGATCTGCTGGCGGGCGAAGGCGAGCACGCGCTCGTCGTTCCAATCCAGCGGCGTCGGGAAACTGATGGCCAGATTGTAACTGAGGCGGGTCTGGGCGAGCGGGCGGCCATTGCGGTCGGTGATCTGGCCGCGCGGTGCCGGGATGAGGAGCGAAAACGTGCGGGCCTGCTTCTGGGTTTCCCATGTGGGCTTGGGATTTTCCACCGACATGGTGTTGTCGATGGCGACTTCCTGCGCGGCGAGCGACAGGGGAAGAAGCGCCATGGCGGCGACTGCGCGGAGATTCATCGAGCCGGAAGATAGTGATTTTTGCCCGCAAGGAAAATGGTATTGCGGCGGGGGGAGAATCATTAAGAATTGCCAACTCCCATGTCCGAAGCCTTCGATTCCGCCCTTTCCCGTCGTATCGAATCCTTTGGCGTCATTGCGGTGCTGGTGGTTGACCGCGCCGACGCCGCCGCCCCGCTGGCCCGCGCCCTGCTGGATGGCGGGGTGGGGGTCATGGAACTAACGCTGCGCACGCCGGCGGCCCTCGACGCGTTGCGGGTTATCCGGGCGGAAGTTCCGGAAATGATCGCCGGAGTGGGCACGATTCTCACGCCCGCGCAAGTCGGCGAGGCCGTGGCGGCGGGGGCGGCGTTCGGCGTGGCGCCCGGCTTCAACCGGCGGGTCGTGGAAGCCGCGTGCGCGGCCGGATTGTCCTTCGCGCCCGGCATTGCAACGCCGACGGACATCGAATCGGCGTTGGAATGCGATTGCCGGCTCCTCAAATTTTTCCCCTGCGAAGCGTCGGGCGGGCTGGCGTATTTGAAGAATATCGCCGCGCCGTATGCCCACCTCGGCCTGAAGTATATCCCGCTCGGCGGCCTCAACGAAAAAAATATGGCAACGTATCTTTCCGACCCGCTCGTGTCGTCGCTGGGCGGTTCCTGGCTGGCGCCGCGTGAGGCGATCGCCGCGCGCGATTGGGCCGGCATCACCGCCCGTTGCCGCGCCGCCTCGGAGATCATTCAATCCATCCGCTCGAAATCATGAGTCAGAATACCATCGTCACCTTTGGAGAAATCATGGGTCGGTTCGCGCCGGCCGGGTTCCTGCGTTTTCGGCAGGCGCTTCCCGGGCCGCTGGACCTCACGTTCGGCGGCGCGGAGGCGAATGTGGCGGCCTCGCTTGCGATCTTTGGAGCACCCGCGCGGTTCGTCACGGCGTTGCCGAAGCATGCAATTGCCGACGCGTGCGTTGGCACGCTCACCGGGCTCGGCGTCGACACGTCGCGCATCGTCCGGACGTCAAAGGGCCGGCTTGGACTTTACTTTCTGGAGACCGGCGCCAACCAACGCCCGAGCAATGTCATTTACGACCGCGCGAATTCCTCGGTGAGCCTCACGCCGGCCGCGGATTACGACTGGAACGCGATCTTCGCCGGCGCCAAATGGCTCCACACCACCGGCATCACACCCGCCTTGTCGGAAACCGCCGCGGGCGCAGTGCAGGCCGCTGTCGAAGCCGCCAAGGCCGCCGGGCTCCACGTCTCGTGCGACCTGAATTTCCGCAAAAAACTCTGGAATTGGGAACCCGGCACCGAGCCCGGCAAACTCGCCGAGAAAACCATGCGGAAGATCCTCCCCTTTGTCGACGTGGTCATCGCCAATGAAGAGGACGCCGCCGACGTGCTCGGCATCCACGCCGCCGAAACCGACGTCCACTCCGGCAAAGTCGCCGCCGACAAATACCCGGACGTCGCCCGCCAGATCGCCGCGCAATTTCCCAATGTCTCGCAGGTCGCGATCACGCTGCGCGAAAGTTACTCGGCCTCGCACAACAATTGGGGAGCGATGCTCTTCGACGTGGCGACCGGCCAGCCTCACTTCGCCCCGATCCGCGATGGCGAATACCGCCCGTGGGAAATCCGCAACATCGTCGACCGCGTCGGCGGCGGGGATTCGTTCGGAGCCGGACTCATCTTCGCACTGAACACGCCGGAACTCTCCGCGCCCGCCACGGCGATCTCCTTCGCCGTCGCCGCCTCCTGCCTCGCCCACTCCGTCGTCGGCGACATCAACTACACCACCCGCACCGAAGCCGAAGCCCTCATGAAAGGCTCCGGAGCCGGCCGCGTCGTGCGCTGAGCGGCAGCGTTTTATCTTTTTTTAACGGAATCCCGCGGGCGTTTGATTAACGCTCGTCGGTCCAACGCGGCAGATTGGGTGCATGACATCACTCACTGCCCGGCGGTCGGATTTTTCGCTTCCGTTCCTTGGCGTGGCCTTCCGCGACTCGCTGGCCAAAATGCACCCGCGTCATCAGTTCCGAAACCCGGTCCTGTTCCTCGTCTGGCTGGGGGCATGGGTGACCGCCGGTTTTGCAATCTTCCAACCCTCGCTCTTCCACATTCAATTGGCGGCCTGGCTGTGGTTCACCGTGCTCTTTGCGAATTTTGCGGAGGCGGTCGCCGAAGGACGCGGAAAAGCGCAAGCCGCTTCGCTGCGCCGGCTCCGGACATCGACGACCGCGCGCCGCCTGCGCGGGGGTCGCGAGGAAAGTGTCTCCGCCGCCGAACTCCGCCGCGGCGACCAAATCGTCTGCGAGGCCGGCGATACGATTGCGGCAGACGGCACGGTTATTGACGGCATTGCCACAATCGACGAATCCGCGATCACCGGCGAATCGGCTCCCGTCGTTCGCGAAAGTGGTGGCGACCGAAGTGCCGTCACGGGCGGGACGCGCGTGCTGAGCGACCGGATCGTCGTCGAAGTCACGAGCGAGCCGGGCGACAGCTTTTGGGACCGCATGATCGGCATGGTGGAATCCGCCAAACGGCAGGCCACCCCGAACGAGCGCGCGTTGAACGTCCTGCTGATCGCCCTCACGGCCGTTTTCCTGCTCGTGGTGGCAACCCTGCCGGCGTTCTTTGAGTTTGCAAGGGCTCAAGGCGGTGGCGAAGGCAGCATTTCGATCCCGGTACTCATCGCGCTGCTTGTGTGCCTGATCCCCACGACCATTGGTGCGCTGGTGAGTGCCATCGGGATCAGCGGCATCGACCGCCTCACGCGCCGCAATGTCCTCGCGACCAGCGGCCGCGCGGTCGAGGCCGCCGGGGATATCGATGTCCTTCTCCTCGACAAGACCGGCACGATCACACTGGGAAACCGCCAGGCCGTCGCCTTTCTTCCGGCACCGGGAATTGAAGAAAGCCGCCTCGCGGCCGCCGCCCAGATGGCGTCCCTGGCGGACGAAACCCCAGAGGGACGCTCGATTGTCGTCCTCGCCAAGGAAAAACACGGACTGCGCGCTCCGGATGCGACCGGACACCATGCTGTCTTTGTGCCATTCGCCGCGCAAACGCGGATGAGCGGGGTGGATTACACCGACCGCCGGATTCGCAAAGGCTCGGCGGAAGCGGTCGCCGCGTGGGTTCGCAGCCAGGGCGGCAGCGTTCCGGAGGCCGCCATGCGGATTGCGGAGAATGTCGCCACCGGCGGAGGCACTCCGTTGCTTGTGGCCGAGGATTCCACGGTGCTCGGCGTGGTCCAACTCAAGGACATTGTCAAAGGCGGCATCAGCGAGCGATTTGCCCAACTCCGCCGGATGGGCATTCGCACGGTGATGATCACCGGCGACAATCCGCGCACGGCGGCGGCGATCGCGGCCGAGGCGGGTGTCGACGATTTCCTCGCCGAGGCGACTCCGGAAGACAAACTCGCCCGCATCGCGGCCGAACAACGCGCCGGTCACCTCGTGGCCATGACCGGAGACGGCACCAACGACGCCCCCGCGCTCGCACAGGCCGACGTTGGCGTGGCGATGAACACTGGCACCCAGGCCGCCCGGGAAGCGGGCAACATGGTCGATCTCGACAGCAATCCGACCAAACTCATCGAGGTCGTCGAGATCGGGAAGCAACTCCTCATCACACGCGGCGCGCTCACCACGTTCAGCCTCGCGAACGACGTGGCCAAATACTTTGCCATCCTCCCGGCGCTTTTTGTCACGCTCTACGTTCCGGTTGGCGCAACCGTCGGTCCGCTCGCCGCGGTGGACGTCATGCGGCTTCACTCACCGGAGTCCGCCATCCTCTCCGCCGTTATTTTCAATGCGCTCATCATCCCCGCGCTCATCCCACTCGCGCTGCGGGGGGTGAATTATCCGGCGATGCCGGCGAGCGCGATGTTGCAGCGGAATCTCCTCATCTTCGGACTTGGCGGTGTCGTGGCGCCCTTTATCGGCATCAAACTCATCGACCTCGTCCTCACTGCGCTCCGGCTCGCCTGAACCCTTTCGATCCATTTCAACACAGTCCCAATCATGTCATCCACCCTTGTTTTGCTTCTCACGCTCGGCGGTGCGCTGGTGCTCTCGTGGCCGCTTGGCCGATGGCTCGCCGTCGTCTTCAGCGCGACAGGCCCCTGCGACCGCATCTTCCAGGCGACGGCCGGTCTGCTCGGCCGCGAAGATCAGACTTGGAGCCGCTACCTGCTCGCCATGGGGTCGTTCAACGTCCTCATGTTCGTGATCGTCGCGATCATCCTCGGGACCCAGCAGGCGCTGCCATTCAACCCGGACGGCAAAGGCCCGCTCACGTGGGATTTGATCTTCAACACCACCGCAAGTTTCGTCACGAACACCAACCTCCAGCACTATTCCGGCGAAGTGTCGATGAGCTACTTCTCGCAACTCGGCGCGCTCATGTTCATGCAATTTGTCTCGGCAGCGACCGGGATTGCCTGTCTGGCGGCGCTGGCCCGCGCGCTCGCCGGTGCGCCGACCGTCGGTAACTTCTTCATCGACGTCCAGCGCGCGACTTTCCTTGTTCTGATCCCGATGTCGTTCATCGTCGCCGGCCTTTATGTCCTGGGCGGAATGCCGATGACGTTTGGCGGTGCGGTCGAAGCCCGGACGCTCGAAGGTGCTGTTCAAACGATCGCCCGCGGACCGGTGGCGGCGTTTGTCGCCATCAAGCAACTCGGCACCAACGGCGGCGGATTCTTTGGTCCCAACTCGACGCATCCTTTTGAGAATCCGTCGATGCTCACGAACATCGTCTCGATGATCGCGCTGGTGATCATCCCGATGGCGTGCGTGTGGATGTTCGGGCGAATCACCGGGCGCATGCGTCATGCTGCAGTGGTCTTCGGTGTCATGCTCGTGCTGCTTGCCGGCAAGCTCTCTTGGTCCGTGTGGCACGAAAGCGCGCCGACTCCCGCTTTCAACGGCCTGCCGATCGCCGCGGATGTCGGGAACCTCGAGGGCAAAGAACTCCGCCTCGGGGCGCTCACCGGTCCTCTTTGGGCCGTGCTGACGACGAGCACGAGCAATGGCTCGGTCGGAGCCATGCACGACAGTCTCAACCCGCTGACCGGCCTCGCACCGCTCACCGGTATGTGGCTCAATGAAACGTTCGGCGGCGTGGGCGTCGGCATGATCAACATGTTCGTTTACATCATCGTCGCCGTTTTCCTCGCGGGGATGATGATCGGCCGCACGCCCGAGTATTGCGGGAAGCGGGTCGAGACCCGCGAGATGCTCCTTGCGTCGGCGACATTGTTTTTCCATCCGTTGTTCATTCTTGGCGGGACAGCGATTTTCGCTGCGACGCACTGGGGAGCCGGAACGATCTCGAATGCCGGGCCACATGGTTTCAGCCAGATCCTCTACGAATTCAGTTCCGCTGCCGCAAACAACGGCTCGGGGTTTGAAGGCCTTGGTGACAACACGGTGCCATGGAACGTCGCGACCAGCCTCGTCATGCTGCTCGCGCGCTACATTCCCATCGCCCTTCCGCTCGCGATCGCGGGATCGCTGGCCCGCAAACCACGCGTTGCTGAGACCGCCGGCACGCTGCCGGTCGATGTGCCGACATTTGGCGTAATGCTCCTCGGCGTCATCGTCCTGCTGGGCGCGCTCACTTTCCTGCCGGCCGCGCTCCTTGGCCCGGTGGCTGATCATCTCGTCAACCTTTCCCGATAAATTTATGAAACTCTTCATCGCTTCCATTCGCATCCTGGCTGCCGCTTTCGTCGTCTGCTGCATCGCCTATCCGCTGGCGGTTTGGGGTTTTGGCCGGGTGGTTGCGCCCGACTCGGCCGAGGGCCGTCTCATCCGCACGGCCGATGGCACGGTCGTCGGCAGCCGGCTTATCGCGCAGGCGTTTGCGTCGCCACGCTATTTTTGGCCGCGTCCGTCCGCCGTCGATTACAACGCCGCCGGGGCCGGCGGCAGCAACCTCAACCCCTCCGGCGAAAAACTCCGGGCTCGCGGCGAGGAAATTGTCGCCCGTTACGGCGCAACGCCCGAACGCCCGCTCCCGGCCGACCTCGCCACCGCGTCCGGCGCCGGCCTCGATCCCCACATCTCGCGCGAAGCCGCCGATTACCAAGTCGAACGGATCGCCGCCGCCCGTGGGCTTTCGCCGGAGCAGGTTCGCGGAGTTTTGGGTTCCGGGCTGGTGAATGTTTTGGAGGCCAATCTCGCGCTGGATGCGATAAGCTCTCGGGAATGACCCCTGGTCGGCTCCGCATCTTTTTGGGCATGTGCCCCGGCGTTGGAAAAACCTACGCCATGTTGCTGGCGGCGCAGGAGGTTCAGGAATCCGGCCGTCCGGTCGCCATTGGTTGGCTGGAAACCCATGGGCGGATCGAGACCACAGCGGTCGCGGCCGGCCTGCGCCGCATCCCGCCGCGGGTCATCGAGCACCGCGGCGCGCGTCTCGAAGAAATGGACCTCGACGCCCTGCTCGCGCTGCGTCCGGCCCTTGCCGTTGTTGACGAGCTTGCCCACACGAACGCTCCCGGCTCGCGCCATCCCAAACGCCACCAGGATGTGACGGAACTTTTGGCCGCCGGCATCGATGTTTTCACAACGCTGAACGTCCAGCACATCGAAAGCCGACGCGATGCTGTCGCGCGGATCACCGGGATCGTCCAGCGGGAAACCGTGCCGGACTCAATCATCGACCGCGCCGATGAGCTGGAACTCATCGATGTTTCTCCGGAGCAACTCCGCCAGCGGCTGAGCGAGGGGAAGGTTTACCTCGGTGAGCGCGCGGCCCGTGCCGGAGAAGCGTTCTTCCGCGAAGGAAATCTGAAGGCCCTGCGCGAACTCGCACTTCGCGTCGTCGCCGAGCGCGCCGACCGCGATGTCCGCCGCCATCTCAAAGCCCATGCCATTACCGGTCCGTGGCGATCACGAGAACGCTTGCTCGTCGGGGTCGGTCCCAGTCCGCACGCCCAGCGCCTGATCCGCCTCACGCGGCGGCTGGCCGACAGCTTGGACGCGACGTGGATTGCCGCGCATGCCGACACAGGCGCACCGGAGGACGCGCGCGACCGGCTCGCTGCGAATCTGGCCCTGGCCCGCTCGTTGGGCGCGGAAGTCGTTTCGACGAGCGGCGAAGATGCCGCCGAGGCGCTGGTGGCACTGGCCCGCCGCGAAAATGTCACGCAGATCATCGCGGGAAAAACCCTCGGACACCGCCCATGGAACACTTCGCTTTCTGAACGCCTGCTCCGCCTGAGCGGTGAAATCGACGTGCTGCTCGTGTATCCGGGGGAATTCGAGGACCAGCGAGCGCCACGCGCCGAGTTGCTTCCGCCCCGTTGGTGGCGAGACGCGCTGTGGGTCATGGGTCTGCTCGCCGGTGGCAGCGCCCTGGCCTTGCTTGCCGAACCGCTCATTGGCTACCGCTCGGTCACGCTCCTTTATCTGCTCGTCGTCACGGCAGCCGGTCTCTTTCTCTCCCAGTGGGCGGTCCTGACGTTGGCGGTCGTCAGTGCGTTCGCATGGAATTTCCTTTTTACCGAGCCGCGGATGACGCTGGCGATGTGGCAGGGCGAGGACGTGCTGCTGCTCGCCACGTTTGTGATCGTCTCGGGCTTGGTCGGGCACCAAACCGCCCGGCTTCTCCGGCGCGAGCGGGCCAGCCGGGAGGACGAAACGCGGGCGCGGACGTTGTTCGAACTCACGCGGGTTCTCACCGAGGAAACCGATCTCGCGTCCGGCGTCGCCCGCGCGCTGCCGCAGGTCGAGGCTCTCGGTGAAGGCGAGGCTGCCATCTTGGTCGCCGCGGAGGACGGCCTGAAGCCGCTCGCCGGTCCGCCGCTCACCGACAAGGAACTTTCGGTCTGCCAGTGGGCCGCCCAAGCCGGCGAGGCGGCCGGTCACTTCACGAGCACGCTTCCGGAGGCTCCAATCATCGCCATCCCGCTCCGCGTGGGTGAACGCGTGGCCGGCATCCTGGCCGTGCGGCCGCGCACGGCGGCACTGGCCTCGCCGTTGCGGCGCGATTTGCTCGATGCCTTCGCCGCGCAGGCGGCCGTGCTCATCGAGCGGGCCGAGGCCGAGAGCGCCCGGCGACGTGCCGCCTCGCACGACCTCCAACGCGCCCTGCTCGACAACGTTTCGCACGAATTGAAAACGCCAGCCGCCGTGATCCGAGCGGGCGTCGAGCGTTTGAGGGCCGATCCGTCGAGTCCGGTGCTCGATGAACTCGCCGCCGCCGCCGCCCGGCTCGATCGGGTGACCACCCAGCTCGTCACGCTCTCGCGCGCCGAGGCCGGGCTCATCCAACTCGATCCCGCACTGTGCGATGCGGCGGATTTGCTCGAAGAAGTCGCCGCCGAGTTCCACGACGCACGCGTTCATGTCCAAGCGCCGCCGGGATTGGAATTTCGCGCCGATCCGGCGCTCCTCCACACGGCCATCGAGAACCTCGTTCGCAATGCGCTCGATTACACAACCGGGCCCGTCGAACTCGGTGCCTCGGCCGCTGGAGGAATGGTCGCGCTCACCGTTGCCGACCGCGGCTCCGGACTTCCGGAAGGTGTCTTCGAACGTTTCCGCCGCGGTGATGCGTCGAAACCCGGCGGGCTCGGACTCGGGCTTTCGATTTCCCGACATTTTGTTCAGGCTGTGGGCGGCCAGTGGGACTTGCACGAACGCGAAGGCGGCGGCAGCGTCTTTCGCATCCGTCTGCCCGCCGCATGAGTGCTCCCACAAAAGTCCTCGTCATTGACGACGAACCGCAGCTTCGCAAACTCGTTGTGCTCACACTTTCGGCTGCCGGTTTTGACACCCACGAGGCGGCCAACGGTGCAGATGGTCTCCGCGAAGCGGCTTTCCTCCGGCCGGAGATCATCGTGCTCGACCTGGGACTGCCGGATTTGGATGGAGCGGACGTCGTGCGGCGTCTGCGGGAGTGGACGTCCCTGCCGATTCTGGTTCTGTCGGTTCGGGATGATGCGGTGCAAAAGGTCACGGCTTTGGAAGCCGGGGCAGATGATTATGTCACCAAACCTTTCGATGGTGCCGAACTGGTCGCCCGCTGCCGCGCCCTCCTTCGCCGGCGCGAGCGCCGTCCCGAAGAATCCACGTTCGAAACCGCCGACTTGCGGATTGATTTTGTGCGACGGGAAGTTTTCGCGGGGCGCGACCGCCTCGATCTCTCTGCGACCGAGTATGCACTCTTGCGCGTGCTCGCGGTGAACGCTGGACGCGTGATGACCCACGCCCACATCCTTCGGGAAGTTTGGGGACCGAACGCGACCGACCAGCGGCAATACCTTCGCGTTTACGTCGCCGCCCTCCGCCGGAAACTGGGGTCAGCGGCTGTAATCGAAACGGCACCCGGGATCGGATATCGGCTTCGGTAAACCGGTGAAAAAGGGCTCTCCTGCGTCCTTGTGTGAGGTTTTCTCGCGTTTGCAGGGATGTGTTTCTTGCTTGTAGGAGTGTTTGTCTCGACGGTACGAGTGTTCTTTGCGTTTGCACGAGGCGATGTCGCGGTTGCAGTTCTGGATTTCTCTTTTGATGCAGCGTTAGTACTGTTTGGACGGATGTCTCTCACTGTTAAAGTGATGTTTGTCGCGTTTGAACGAGTGTTTGACTTGGTTGAAAGGCTGTTTCTCCCCATTGCTCGAATCTATCTCTCGGCAGAACGAGAGAAAAGGCGTTGTGCATGGGTGGTTGGGAGGGTAGGATGGGGGGGATGAGTGAGCGGGGGGAATTGACGCAGAAGGCGGTGATTCGGGCTTTGTCGCATGAGATGCGGTGGAGGATTTTGCGGGAGCTTTTGGCGCAGCCGCTGCCGGTGACGGTGTTGGCGGGGAGGCTGGGGAAGCCGGTGGGGTTGGTGTCGCGGCACATGGGGGTGCTGCGGGCGGCGGGTGTGGTCGAGCGGGGGCTGGGGGCGATTTACGCGGTGCGGCCGGCGTTGGTGGTCGAGGGGGGGGTGGACCGGGGGCATGCGTTGGTGCGGTTTCCGGGTCCGCAGGTGGAAGGGGCTGCGCGATAGGAGTTGCACGGCGCGGGCGGGCGGCTATACCGCTGGCGTCGATGAAGGCGGTTCCTGCTCTCCTTGCCGTTGTTTCACTGTTTCTTTCCATTTCCGCGTCGGCCCAAGTCCGGGTGGGGGCGGTCTATTCGACGTCGGGTCCGCAGGCGGTGCTGGACCAACCGTCGTGGCGTGGGGCCCGAACGGTCGTCGAGCAGGTGAACCGCGGGGGCGGCATTGGCGGAAAGCCGGTGGAGTTGATCCTGCTGCCGGTGGATTCGACGCCCGCGGGCGCGGCGGCGGCGGTGCGGGAGGGATTGAAGAAGTATCCGGACATCGTGGCCTTCGTGGGTTTGTCGGACACGGATCTCGCCGTGGCGGCCGGGCGGGAGGCGGTGGCGGCCGGGCGGCCGTTTGTGACGCCGGGCGCGACGTCGCCGCGATTGCCGACCGAGGTCGGGCGCTCGGTGGGACGTGACCGTTTTTTCCTCGCGTGCTTCGGGGATAATGCCCAAGCCGCCGCGGCCGCAGACTGGCTCGTGCGGGCCAAGCGGGCAGAATCGGTCGCGATTTTCTATGATCGAACCGCCACGTATCCCCGGTTGCTCGACCGGTATTTCACTTCGGCGTTCCGGCGGCTCGGCGGGGTGGTGACGCGGCGGATCGGGTTTCGGCCGGGTACGGTGACGTTGATTCCGCCGGCGGCGCTGAAGGCGGACGCGGCGTATGTTGCGGCGACGAGCATCGAAGAGGCGCTGCCGATCATCCGTTCGCTGCACTCAATGGGATTTACCGGGCCGATCATGGGCGGGGACAGCTTCGACGTCCCATGGATGTGGAAGGATAATCCGGCGGGGCACAACGTTTTTTACACCGCCCATGCGTTCCCGGCGAAAGCCCCGGGCTCGGCAAGCCGGCGGGATGTGCGGGCGTTTGAGAAAATGCACGCGCGGCTGTATCCGGGTGAAAAGCCGGACGCGTTTACCGGCCTGGGCCGGGATGCCACGTTGCTGCTCCTCACGGCGCTGGCGCGAGGGGACGCCGACGCGGCCAAAACGGTGCAAGCGCTGCGGGCGGCTGATCCGCTGGCGGGGTTGACCGGCCGGATCGCGTATGCGCACGGGAGCCGGGTGCCGGAGAAACCGGTGGCGATCATTTCGGCGGCGAAGCCAACCGAGGATTTGCTGCAGGTGGTGCCGCCGCGGGTTCCGAAGCCCTGAGTCGGTTATTCGGGCTTGGGATCTTCGACCGGCTCCGTGGAGGCGGAGGGTCCGAGGACCTCACGCCGAGCTTCGGCGAGGTCGGCTTCGTTCATTTCGTCGCGGCCGGCGGCGACGGCTAGGGCGCGTCCGCGTTTCTCAATTTCTTGCTGCGAGGGATCGGCGAGGCCGTTGCCGACGGGTTCTTCGGGTTTCATTGGCGGCGGCGGCGGGGTGCGCGGGTTCCGGGGCAGACATCCGCGCGGGTCGGCGACGGCGAGGCATCGTCTGCGTCGGCGGTGGGGAGTGAGGATCGGCTCAGCGTGCCGAGGAACCGACCGTTCGAATCCACGACGGCGATCTGGTCGAGTTGGTGACGGTTCATCAACTCGCGCGCTTCTTCGGCGGTCTGGTCCTCCTGGATGGAGATCGCCTCTTTTGACATAGCCACGGAGACGGTGACGTGGGCGGGGTCGTGTCCATAGCGCGTCGCGCCGGCTTCGGGATTCGGGCCCTTGATCGTGCCGACGACGCGCTCTCCGGTGACGACCGGAAGGGATTTGGACTTCTCTTTGCGGAGGCGCGTGCCGGCGGTTTGCAGAGGGTCGGTCCCGGCGACCGGTGCCGAGGCATCGATCGCCAAGTCCTTTGTTCGCCGTTCGTGGGGAACGGCCGTCTTGCGTGGGGAGGGCATCTTGGATTTACCGGGCCTCGGCTTCTCCGACGCTGGAGATGTGTTCGGCGCCCTCGTGCTTGAGGATGTCGCGGACGGTGGCGGATTGTTTGCCGTCGACATTGTGGACGGCAATGAGGTAGTTGCCGTCGCGGAGTTTGTCTTCGTAGGCCTTGGCTTCAAATTCCGGGATGCCCATGCCGATGAGCGCACCGACGATGCCGCCCGTGGCGCCACCGGCTGCGGCACCACCGAGCGCGGCCATGATCGGGCCGGCGGCGACGAGCGCGCCGAGGCCGGGGATGGCGAGCGTGCCGATGCCGGCGAGAAGGCCGAGGACGCCGCCGGTGATGCCTCCAGCGAGCACGCCGGTAGTGGCACCTTCGGGAGCTTTCGTGGCCTTCACGTGCCCGATGTCGCGGGCTTCACCGGTGTCCGGCACCAAAACGGAGATGTCCGACACGGGGATCGAGGCTTGGGTTTGGAGACGATCCACGATCGATTCGACCTGACCGACGTTCTTGGCAATGGAGACAATGGCTTTTGACATAGTGTGTGGGTGTTTATTTTGCTTCGAGTTGGTTGTTGACGTCTTTGGCACCGGCGGCTTCCGCGTGGTCGGCAATCTTTTGAATTTCGGAATCGTTTTTCACGGGGCCGCGGAGGGTGACTTGACCGTCCTTGGTGATGATCTTGGAGTTCTTGGCGAGCGCAGAGAGCGAGTCGTCTGCCACGACGGCCTGGCGGATGCGTGCGGTGAGGTCGAGGTCGGCTGGTTCTTGGGACTGGTCGGTCGGCGTTTTGGTCTCACCACTGCGGTCGCGTTCATTGCGGCCGGTGTTCTCGCGGGAGGGTTGATCTTGCGCATGGGCTCCGGCGGCGAGGAGGCCGAGCGCGGTCAGCACAACGGGGATGATTCTCTTCATAGACACCGCGGGTTCGCTGGCTAAGGCCGCGGGCGCGGTCAGGCATTTCCCCGGTCCGGATCGAAGGCAAAATCACCGGTGGAGGCTCGTGGGATCAGGCGATCTGCCCGACCTCAAGTTCGGGGAACATCCCGAGCGCAGCGGGTGGGGGTTGAAGCTAATGTGAAAGTCATGAGTGCAACGCCCATGCCGAGGTTGGCCCTTTTCCTGTCGGACGAAAAGGTTCTGAGCGAACTGGAGCAGATCCTCCGCGGAGCGTATTCGAGTCTGCTTCTGGTGACGGAGCGGGAGAAACTGGCGGAGTTCGATATTCCTTTTATCATCATCGTCGACAACCACCGGGATTTGGCGGACACCCATGGGATGCCCCTCCCGGACGGCACGAAGATTCTGACGGTTGCAAAGCCCGAGGATTCGGAAGTCCTTGGAGCGACGTTTGATCTCGGTGCCGACGATGTGCTCAGCTATCCGTTCGAGGAAGATCAGGTTCTCGCCCGAACGGAGAAGTTTTTGCAGGTATTCCGACGAGAGGCCACGGCCTGACCGATGCACAAATTGTCTGCCAGGTGTGAGGAACCGCAGGCTGGCGGCTCGGAAATCCTCGTTCTGGAGCGCATCGCCCGCGGGGATCCCCTGGACGATTGCCTTTTGGATTTGCTGGCGCATGTGGAGCGGCAAAGCGTGGCTGTCACCGCCGCCATTTGTCTCTTTGACGCCGGGAGGCACCGGGTCGAGCGCATTGTTTCACCATCGTTGCCGCGGGCCGTGCGTGAGGGCGCTGCCGGCCTCCCATTGGGCGACCCGGCCACAGCACCCTGTGCCATGGCAGCGGCTCGCGGCACGGCTGCCGTTGTGATCGATCTGGGCGCCGACGCGTCGTGGCCCCGAACCGCTTGGGGACAAATGATCCTTCGGCACGGCTATCGACATTGCCGGTCGACGCCGGTGTTCGATTCCGCGGGGCGGCCGTGTGCGACAGTCGTTCTCCTTTCCAAGGACCCTGATCCCACATCGGTCACTGACGCCAGGCTGAGCAACTCCGCGGCGGATCTGGTGAGTATTGCCGTCGAACGGGAAACGAGCCGCGAGAAACTGCGAGCGAGCGAAGAGCGACTGCGGTTGGCGATCGACGCTGCGGACCTCGGCGTGTGGGACTGGAATCTGCGCACCGGTGAATTGTCGTTGTCGGACCGCTGCCGCGAGGTGTTCCAATTTCCTCCGGCGGAGCGAGCCACGATTTCGCGGTTCCTTGACGTGGTTCATGAGGATGACCGCGAGTTGGTCTCTTGCGCGGTCCAGAAGACATTGACGGACGGTCGCCTTTACGACGTTGAGTTTCGCATTCCACTCCCGGATGGGTCGGTGCGGTGGATCTCGGCGAAGGGCCGGGCCTTCCCCTCTGAAGACGGCTCGACCGGGTTCGTCCGGGGCATCGCACACGACATATCCTCGCGCAAATCCCAGGCGCTCGCGCTCGAAGACGCCGAACGTACGCTACGACTGGCCGTCGAGGCCACCGGCCTCGGGCTTTGGGACTGGGACGCCATCCGCGGCTGCGGAACACAAGACCGCCGGTGCATGGAGTTCTTCGGCGGTAGCATGGATTATGAGAGATGGAAGGCATCTGTCCACCCCGACGATCGGGAGCGCGCCATCGAGATTTTTGAAGCGGCGCTGCGCAGCGACGGGCCGCCGGCCTTTGCCAACGAATACCGGGTGATCCACCCCGACGGCAGCGTGCGATGGATCGCTGGATTTGGATCCGTTCTCTCGGAGGTTCGGGATGGCCAGCGGGTTGTCACCCGGATCATCGGAGCGAATCTGGACATCACCGGCCGGAAGGCGGGCGAGCAGGCTGTGCTCGCGAGTGCCGAGCGATTTCGCTTTCTGGCAGATGCGGTGCCGCACAAGATCTTCACCGCGGAGGCCGCCGGTCGCGCCGACTACCTCAACCGGCAATGGGAAACGTTTACCGGACGACCGCTCACGGATGTGCTGGCGAGATCCTGGCGGGACTTTCTCCACCCCGACGATGTGAACGCGGTCGAGGAAGCTTGGGGTCATTCCTTGGAGGCCGGCAGTTCGTTTGAATGTGCATACCGTTTGCGGCGCAGTGATGGCGAGTTTCGATGGCATTTGGGCCGAGCCGAACCGGTCCGAGGTCCGGGGGGCGAGGTCCTGCTTTGGGTGGGCACGGTCACAGAAATTCACGATCTAAAAACAGCTCAGTTGGAATTGCGCGATCGGGAGGAGCGGTTCCGCACGATGGCAAACGCAACTCCGGTGCTGATTTGGATGGCTGACTTGTCACAGGGGTGCACTTACTTCAACCAACGGTGGCTCCGTTTCACCGGGCGCCCGCAGCAACTCGAAATCGGCCGCGGGTGGCTCGACGGCGTCCATCCGGACGATCGGAGTTTTTGCGAGGCGGCCTATGCAAAAGCATTCGAGAGAAGAGAGGGATTCCAAATTGAATTCCGACTCCGCCGGGCGGACGGGCAATACCGCTGGCTCCTCAATGGCGGCGAGCCGTTGTTTTCTGCCGAAGCCGCATTCGCCGGGTTTATTGGCGGCTGCATCGATATCCAGGAACGGAAAGAACTCGAAGATCGTCTCCGGGCCGAGGAAAGCCGTTCCCGACTGGCCATGGAGGCCGCCGGCATGGGCTTCTGGGACTGGACCATCGGTGGAAAGATCCGCTGGTCGCCGGAGCACAATCGCATGTTGGGAATCCCGGCGGCACGTCGCGAGGGAGCCTTCGAGGAGTTCCTCGCCTGCGTGGTTCCGGCGGATCGTGACCGCATTACGTCGGCGCTCGAACGCGCCATGAGCGAACGCACAGATTTTCAGGCGGAGTTTCGTGCGGTGACACCCGATGGACAATCCCGCTGGATCGCGGGACACGGCCGAGCGCTGTACGATGAAGAGTCCGGACACCCGAAGCGGATGCTCGGAGTCATTCAGGACATCACCGAGCGCCGTCGTTCCGAGGACCGGCTCCGGCAGAATCAGGAGGAGTTGCGGTTCGCGCTCGCGGCGGCGGAAACCGCCCGCGATGAGGCGGAAAACGCCAATCGGGCAAAGGACCAATTCCTCGCCGTTCTCAGCCACGAGTTGCGGACGCCGCTGACGCCCGTTCTGATGGCCACGTCAACCCTCCGCATGCAGAACGACCTTCCCGATGCGGTGCGGTTCTCCCTGGATATGATCCAGAGAAACATCAAAACCGAGGCACGTCTGATTGATGACCTCCTCGACTTGACCCGGATCGCTCGGAACAAACTGGAGTTCAAGAGAAAGCCAATGGATGTTCAATCCGCCCTGCACGAGGCGATCCAGATTTGCCGGCCTGACATCGACGCTGCCAATCTCCGGATCGAGGTGATCCTCGGCGCAACGCATTCGCTGGTGATGGGTGATTTTGCGCGGCTCCAGCAGGTTTTCTGGAATCTGATCAAGAACGCCGTGAAATTCACCCCCTCCGGCGGTCTCATCCGAATCCACACCGACAACAGCGGCGGGATGGTCCGCGTCACGGTGGAGGATGACGGTATCGGGATCGCCCCGCACATTTTACCCCGAATTTTCCGGCCGTTCGAGCAGGGGGATGCCGAAGTTGTCCGGCAATATGGCGGTTTGGGATTGGGGCTGGCGATTTCGCTCGCCAGCGTCGAAGGTCACGGAGGTCGCCTCACCGCCGAAAGCGAGGGCCCCGGAAAGGGCTCCCGTTTCGTTGTGGAACTGCAAACTCTGGAGGAGCATACGCCATGAGCCGAAGTCTCAGAATCCTCGTCGTTGAAAACCACGGCGACACCCTCCTTTACATGCGGCGCTATCTGGAACAACTCGGCCATGTGGTGCGTACCGCCACGTCCCTCGCCGACGCCGGCACCGCATTGGGAAAGGAACTTCCGGACGTTCTCATCTCGGACATCGGCCTGCCGGATGGGGAGGGATGGGAGTTGCCGAGGTCGTTGCCGGCTCACGCCGGGGTTTTTGCGATCGCCATGAGCGGCTACGGTTCGGAGGCTGATGTTCGGCGCAGCCGTGAGGCGGGCTTTCACCGCCATCTTGTCAAGCCCTTCGATCCCGATGACCTGGATGCTCTTTTGGCCGAGGCCGACCGCCACTGCCCCGCAGCGATTCCCGGCTCACCAAACATCCAGTCCGGTCCGGTCGCGCGAACCATAGATGAAACCTGAACATCCTATGCTTAGCTGGACCATTACATTCCTGATCATTGCACTTATTGCCGCTGCCTTGGGATTCGGTGGGATCGCCGGATCGGCCGCTTGGATCGCTCAAGTCCTCTTTGGACTTTTCCTGATCCTGTTCATCATCTCGATGATCTTCGGTCGCCGGTCTCCCCGAATTTGAACTCACCCGGCCAAGTCGGCATACACGGCCAGATGATCTGAGGCGGTCCGGGCCTCCGCGGCCCGGACAACCCCGCTTTTCCCCACGGCCACGTCCGGGCTGGTGTAAATGTAGTCGAGGCGAATGAATGGAAGCCGGCTCGAAAAAGTGGGTTCCAGTCCGGCTCCGCAGGCCCGGCAGGATTCTCGGAGAAACTGGCGGAACAAAGTATGCACACGCGATTGGGGTCTCGAATTAAGGTCTCCGCAGAGCACGATCCGTGGAGCGCCCGAGGCCAGTCCGAGCCAGGCCGGTCCCGTCAGTGCCGCAGCTTGCCGGAGGCGCTCGAGCCGGCCGAGACCCAGATGGGTGGTGAAAACCTGCCAGGGTCCGGTCGGCCCCTCAACCTCGACCCAGATCGCTCCCCGCGCTTCCGGGAGAAGGCTCGGCGCCGAAGGCAGGCAGCCTGTCTTGATCACCCGGAACGATGTCCGACTCAGGATCGCATTGCCATACTGCTCCTTTCGGACTTTTACGGCGGGGTGAAACTCAAAAGCCATTCCCAAAAGGTCGGCGATGGCTTTCGCTTGATGGACCATCGCTGATCGCGGACGGCCGGCATCCAACTCCTGAAGGCAGACCACATCCGGCCTCACGGAGCCGATCACCGAAGCAACCCGTGAGTAAGATCGATAGCCATCCATCCCCACGCATCCATGAACATTGTAAGTGAGGATGCGCATCTCCGAAACATCGGATCAGATCAATGGAACGGCTGCACCCTCAGGGCGCGGTCCGAGGTGTGTGTCAGGTCGTTCCCTGATCCCTTGCGACTCGCGCTGCCCCGATTCTTGTCGATACGATGACGCTCATGAAGACATCCACCCGCCCCGACTCCGGCGCCGATGCGGCGGTGGAGAAGAGAAAAGTTCTCATCGTGGACGATCACCCCGTCTTTCGTCATGGAATCAGTTCTCTCATCAATGCGGAGCCGGATCTGACCGTTTGTGGTGAGGCTGGGACATCTCCGACGGCACTGGATGCGATGCGCAACCTCCAGCCGGACGTCGCTCTGCTCGACATCTCGTTGCCGGGTACAAATGGGATCGAACTGATCAAATTGATGAAGGCCGAGCAGCCGCGCCTTCCGATCCTCATGCTTTCGATGCACGATGAGTCCCTTTATGCCCTTCGGGCGCTCCGGGCCGGCGCGCTGGGATATGTGATGAAGGCGGAGGCCTTAAACCATGTCATCTCCGCTTTGCGCAAGGTCCTCAAAGGGGAAATCTATGTCAGCGAACGTTTTTCCGAACGCCTGATTTTCAAAGCCATCCAATCGATCGACGGCGGCATGGGTTCGCCGGTTGACAAGCTTTCCGATCGCGAACTGGAGGTCCTCCAGTTGCTCGGGCGCGGGTTCGGGACCCGCGAGATTGCAGAGGAACTTCACCTGAGCATCAAAACCATCGAAACCCACCGCGCCCATATCAAGGAGAAGCTCGGGTTCAAAGACGCCGGCGAAATGGTTCGCTTCGCCATCGATTGGGTCGCTCAGGAGACGACCTGAGAATTCGCCCGGGGTTGTCCCGGATTGACCGGGACCACGTGTTCGCCGATTCCAAAGGCCCGCATGCGCGCCAACCTTCGGGACCTGAACCAATCCGTCCTCCGCGTGCGCCTTTGGTCGGCAGCGGCCGCGCTGGCGTTTTTGGGTTGCGTCGTGTTGGCGGTCTGGAACCGATCGTTTCCCGAAGCGGATTTTCGTGGGCATCGCGCGACGCTGGACCTACTGGGCGCCACCTCGGCCGCGTTTCAGTCCGCCGTCGCAAATGGTCGAGGATTCCTGCTACGGGCCGATGGAAGTGATTATGAAGCCTTCCAGGACGAGAGCAACCGGACACGGAGGTTTCTCGATGAGTTGGAAACGTCGGCACCGGAGGGGGGCCTTCCCGTCGGCCAGATTGCGGAGCTGCGGCGGACGATCGAGGAGCAGCTTTCGGCTTTGGGGAGCTTTGTGGATCTCGCCCGCGCGGGTCGCTCTGAAGCAGCCATTCGATTGTTTCAAGATGATTCCGCGGGTGGCATCGGGGAAGTCCAGTCCCTTGTGAACCGCCTGATCCGACTGACGCACGATTCGCGTGAGCTCGTCCGATTCAACGCGGAGCGCGACGCTTGGGAGCGGACGGTCATGATCCTTGGGACTGCTCTCGTGGCGTTCGGATTTCTTGCCCTTGCCATCCGCAGCGCGGTCCGCGAATTGTCCCTTCAATACGTGGCTTCGTTGGAAGCGGAAAGGCAACGCGAGATTCTTTCCGTGACCCTTGCCAGCATCGGAGACGCGGTCCTCATTACGGACACCGCGGGCCGCGTGACATTTGTCAACCGCGTGACCGAGCAACTCAGTGGTTGGTCATTGGCCGAGGCGGTCGATCAGCCGGCTTCCGACGTTTTTCCGATCGTTGACGAGGAGAACCGCGATGTGCGTTCAGATCCCGTTCAGTTGGTGCTGCGAACCGGCGAGGCCACTCAGGTCTCGTCCGACTCCTTGCTCCGCACACGGAGCGGCGAGTTCCTTGCCGTCGATCACAGCGCGGCTCCGATTCGCGAGGCGGACGGCACGATCCGGGGCGTGGTGCTTGTGTTCCGCGATTCTTCGACGCGGCGGGAAACCGAACAGAACCTGCTGAGCTCCAAGCGGAAATTGGAAGAGGCGGCGAAAGCCAAGGACCGGTTTTTGGCGATGCTCTCGCATGAGCTTCGGACGCCGCTCACGCCGGTTCTCGCCACGCTCTCGGATTGGGAGTTGCATGGTCGCCTGCCCGCGGAGCGGCAACGGGAGTTGTTAATGGTTCGGAACAATGTCGCCGTGCAGGCACGGCTGATCGACGATCTGCTGGATATCTCGCGCATTGTTCATGGGAAGTTGGAGCTTTCGCCGGTAACCGTTGACGTCAACCCGCTTTTGGAGGCCACCCGGGAGTTGTTCGCCGACGCCTGCCGGTCGCGCGGGATCTCTTTGTTTCTGGACGCTCGCGCCTCCGAATCGCATGTGAAGGCCGACCCCGCCCGGCTTCGCCAAATCCTCTGGAATATCACCGGAAACGCCCTCAAATTCTGCACCCGCGGAGATCGCATCGATCTCGCTTCCGGGAATCCGCAGTCCGGGCGCCTTCGTGTCACGGTATCCGACACCGGGGCGGGGATGTCCCAGTCAACACGTGAGCGAATTTTTGAGCCGTTCATGCGCGGGGGCGACGGGGCCAGCGCCGACGGACTGGGTTTGGGGCTGCCGATCGCCCGTGCGCTTGTGGAAGCTCAGGGCGGAACCCTGTTTGCCGAAAGTGAGGGTCTCGGGCGGGGAGCCCGATTCACCATGGAATTTCCGACTGTCGCCCGGGGCGAACCGGTGCGACCGCCGATTCCCTCACCGGCTGGAGCCTTGCGGATTTTGCTGGTTGAAGACCATCCGGACACCGCAGACGTGCTTGCATCCCTTTTGGGCAAGTTCGGCCACGATGTGCGGCCCTGCAGAAGCATCGCCGAGGCGAACCGTGCCGCGATGGAGTCAGAGTTCGACCTGGTGATCTGTGATGTCGGACTCCCCGATGGCACCGGGATCGAATTCCTTCGTACATTCCGGAAAACGTCAACCGCACCGGCTGTGGCTCTCACGGGCTACGGTTCGCCGGCCGACATCGAGCGGTGCATGGCGGCGGGTTTTGCCGCCCACTTGACCAAGCCGATCGATATCGGTCGCCTCGATGCCGTGATCCGCCAAGTCGACAAAACTGCGGGCTTCCGCCTGCCTTCAACGCACTGATTCAACTTTTTGCAGCGAATTCGTCGATCGCGGGTTCTGCAAGCAAGTCCTCGCAGGCACCGGCGCACTCCAGGCAGGATTGTGCGCAAAGCGAGCAGTGCCTCATGTGCTCGGCATGGTCGCTGCACGCTTTCGCGCAGATCCGGCAGACCCGCGCACACGCTCTCAGGACAACCCCGGCCAGATCCTTGTCGGTCGCGGTCAGGCGGCCAATCACCCGCGCCGCCGCTGCGCAGACATCCGAGCAGTCGAGACACGTGCGGATGCACCCGCGCAGACTTGCGGGGTCACCTTCGCTGAGACAGGCGTCGGCACAGACATTGCAGGCCCCAGCGCAGTCCGTCAGTGCACGGAGGCAGTCGATTGCGACCGAGCGGTCGGAACCCGGTTCGACCGGGTGGCTGTCGAAAAGACTGGGGATCGAGTCCGTCATGTTCACGTGTGCCGAAGTTCCTTGTCGCCGCGCTCGCGCTTTTGCTGCGCGGGAGCGACATCGTCCGTGAGCAGGTCGTTCAGTTTCGCCTGAATCGACTCAGGCAAGAACCTCCTGGCGAAGACCAGTGCCTTGTTGTAGAAGCCAGGGACGACAACCCGATCCCCGCTCATCAACGCGGTGTAGCCAACGGCTGCCACCTCTTGGGGAGACTGAAGTTCGGCTTGCTGAAAAGCGCGGCTCGCCAGCATTCCGGCCTTTGGGAAAAAGTCGGTGTCGGTTGGTCCCGGACACAATGCCGTCACGGTGACACCCGTATCCTCCAGCTCAGTGGCGAGCGACTCGCTGTAGCTCAAGACGAATGCCTTCGTTGCTGCGTAAACAGCGTAGCCGGGGCCGGGTTCGAAACCGGCCACTGAGGCCGTGTGCAGAATGCGACCCCGTCCTCGTTGGACCATCGCGGGAACGAAGGCTTTGTTCAGACGTACGATCGCTTCGATGTTCAGCCGAAGCATGGTCAAATCGTCCTCCAGTGGCAGTTCCCATGCGGCACCTTTTCGTCCTTCGCCGGCGTTGTTGACGAGAATCTCCAAATCCGAAACCGCCGCCGCAATTTCCTCCACAGCCTGCTCCTCCCGGAGGTCCTGGGCGACAACTTCAACTTCAGCGCCGTGCCGGGTTCGCAGATCCTCGGCCACGGCGACCAGTTCGGCCTCGACCGGCGCCACCAGGACGACCGGATGACCGTGACGCGCAAACTCCGCCGCCAAATGCAACCCGATCCCACTGGACGCCCCGGTGATCAACGCTTTTCCGTTCTTCATGGCAGCAGATCGACGCTCCACCGGCCTTTGGCCCTCGCCCGACACGCACCTCGGAGCACTGCCCGCCTGGCTAGGGGCCCAGTTCCTCCGGCGATTGGTGCACGGGGAAAGCCTTTTGATTCTTCCAGAGCAAAACCAACCCGAGCAACCCGATTAAGGAATGAATCGGGGGGAAGACCAGCCATGCGGAGCACCCCACCACCAATACACGCCAGAACCAACGTTCCCGAAAACCATACAGAAAGATTGAAACCACCGTCGCCGCCGAAGCAAAAATTCCCAGCGCCCACGCCGTATAAACCAGCACCGGCAAGGCCGATGCAGACAGCAGCTCCCGCACCGCGCCGGACCGAAACCCGGTCTGCACACCCACCCAAATGCCCATCGAGGCCAAAAGTGCGGTGTCCATGACGATCAAAATGGACGCCACCTTCGCCAGACCATTTCCCGCATGCGCACGTCGCTCCACATGCCCAATTCGCGGCCGCCGCAGCCGGTGCGGGTGTGGAGTTTGCTCGGGAAGGGACTCGAACCCTTATGGATTGCTCCACCAGATCCTAAGTCTGGCGCGTCTGCCAATTTCGCCACCCGAGCGATGTGTTTTTACGAGGGAAACTCGTTGCGTTGACGGTTCTATTCCAAAATGGTACACGTTTTTTTACAAGTTTTATGTCGTGCACGATGATGAAATGAAAAGAAACCACCGCCGGGACTTTATTCCGGCCGTGGATTACCGCAATCGCAGAATCCCCGGGCTTTACCGCCGTGGGGAACGATTCTATGGACTGGTGTGGGCCAATTGCGGATCCGGTCGGCGCGAGTCGCGACGTTTCCGCCTGACGAACCCGGAAGGCGAGCCCTGCTCGAACGTCGTGGAGGCCAAGGCGGCTTTGGACGTACTCCGCGGGAAAAAGGCCGAGGACCTTCTCGCGATTGGCGGGAAACGGATCTCTTTTTTCGAGTGGGCAGACCGCTATCTGGAGTTGGCGTCGACCAAGGCCAAGCGGCCCGGAACAGTTGAGAACGAGAGGCAGGCAATTGATCGTTGGAAATCTCACCTCGGCGATATTGCGCTCTCCAACATCTCCACGCCGCACCTCGCGGCCTTCATCGAGAAGCGCCTCCAAGGCGGAAGATTCGGCCGGAAAGACCTGGCACCGGCGTCGCCCAGAACGGTGAAGCTGGACTGCGTGATGCTCAGTGGAATCCTGAAAACTGCAGTTCAAGCCGGCTACCTTGGAGAGGTTCCGCGGATGCCGAAATTCAAGACGCCGCCTCCTCCAGTCCGCACGCTTCTCACCCCTGAACAATTCGAGAGGCTTCTTGTCGGGTGTCTTGCCTTGGACTCCGAGGGTCAACCGGTCAGCAAAAACGGCGAGCAACTCCGCGATTTTCTTCGATTTTTGGCCTACAGCGGTGCGCGCGAAAAGGAGGCACTTGGTGTTGCCTGGTCGCACATCGACCTCCAAAACGAGCGATTGTTCCTGGGCGCGCACGAAGAGTTTCAAGCCTCGGGCGTGGTGATTGGATCCGGAGGTCTTTCAAAAAACCACCGCAGCCGGATTGTGGACTTCAATCCGCAACTCAAGGCCCTGCTGGAAGAGATGAAATCCCGGCGAGCCCCGGACAGCAAGTGGCTCTTCCCAAGCCCACAACGTGGTGACACGGACCGCCCGGCAAAAACCTTCCGGGAATCCCTCCGCCTGGTCCGGAAACATGCGGGCCTCCCGAACGTCGGTTTTCACGACTTGCGCCACCTGTTTTGTTCCCACTGCGTCATGGCCGGCATCGACTTCATGACCATCGCCGCCTGGCTCGGCCACAAGGACGGCGGCATCCTCATCGGAAAAGTCTACGGCCACCTCCTCGACGAGCACCGCCGCAAAATGGCGGCCAAAGTGGTTATTGGGTGATTCCCTTCCGACACAGCCTCATCCTGATACTGGTCCGGCAAGCGCAGCCCCAGTTCTAGGAGACTATCGATTGGATTCTGGCGAATATAGCGTCCCTAGCGAATATAGCGTATATTCCTTGAAGTGTCCATTCTTCGAGCCGATAGTCTCCTCGCCATGCTGACCACCCGAAATAATCGCCTCGATCCATCCTTGATTTCTGAGGAAGAACTCGCCGATTTGGCCAAGATTTTTGCCAAACCGGATCACGTCAAGCTGATCGACGCAGATGGGAACCAGGCACATTTGCCCGAGGCCCTGTTCGCGCATTTCGCGCGCATCGTGCGGCTGATGTCGGAGAAAAAGGCGATCGTTCTCGTGCCGGAGGATGAAGCCTTCACGACTCAGGCTGCCGCCAACTATTTGGGCGTATCGCGCCAGCATCTCGTCGATCTGCTCGAGAAAAAGGAGATCCCCCACCACAAAGTCGGTAGCCACCGGCGGGTGACATTCAAGGACCTCCTTGCCTTCGAACGGCGACGCGACAAGACCCGCCGCGATGCGCTCGACAAACTGGCGGATGATGTGGAGGCCGCCGGTCTCTACGACAGCGATTTCGGCGGCGAAAAGTGAAAGCTGACTTCCGAGTCTTTCTCGACGCGTGCGTCCTCGCCAATTTCGGCGTGTGCGACCTGCTGTTGAGATTGTCCGAGCGTCCGCGTCTGATCGTCCCGCACTGGTCGGCCGAGGTGATGGCGGAAACACGACGCACCCAGGTCGAAAAACTCGGCTGTAAGCCCGAATTGGCCGATTCGTTCGAAGCCCAGATCCGCGTGGCGTTCCCCGACGCTGAGGTCGTTGGTTACGAGGGACTGCTGGGGTTGCTCAGCAACGATCTAGAGGATCGCCACGTGCTCGCCGCCGCCATCCGGGGGAATTGCCCGCTCATCCTCACGTTCAATTTGAAGCATTTTCCCGCCGAGTCACTGCAACCTTGGAGCATCTGTGCAAGCCACCCGCAGGACTATCTGCTGATCCTGTATGAAATGGAGCGGCAACAGGTCACAGCGGTTCTTGGAGAGATCGCCGGCAAACGAAAAATCGAGGTGGAGGACGTGCTGATCCGCCTCGGGAAATCCCTTCCGGCCTTCGCTCAACGCCTGCTGGACGATCTTGGGTAACGACTCGCGACCAACAATAATTCGCGGAATCCCATTCTTACTATGAGATGGAGGGGGGTCTATTGCTTTCGCTTCGGCGCGGTTGGGGGAATTTTTTTTTTCATTGTAGCTGCCGGGGGATACAGATCGCCCGTTGAACAACCAAGGAGTTTGGCTAGGTGCCAGATCTCGGTGTCGTAGACTCGGCGGACTCCTGCCTCGATCTTCGCGAGAGTGCCTCGATCGATATCCCAGCCGGCCAGTTGCGCTTTGCTTGCCAGTTCCCGCTGTGTCCAGCCGGCTTGCACCCGGAGGCGCGCCAAGTTTCTGCCGATGCAATTCTGTGAACCGTGCTCCAAAATCGGAGCTTGACAGTGATGTATGGCACTTGAAAAAATGCTCCATTAATGGAGCATCTTTTATGGATAGCACCCCTCCAATCGATAGGTCAAAGAAGCCGCTCCCAAGTCGACCAGAAACGAAGAAAGACCATTGGTTATCCTTGCTAGCGGCAGTTGTGCTGGTCGGCGCGTGGAAGGGCTGGGTTGCCCACGATAAAGCCGAAAAGTCAAAGGCCGGGTCGGCACCCGCTGCGATGTCGGCGAGGGAAAGAGAATTAATGGCTTACCAATACTTTGGGGTATCGCCGAAGGTACCATTGACCGCAATGGAGCGACAGGAGATCGCCAAGCGACGGAAGTTGCTTCGCGATGGACACGAATGAAGCGACTTTGCCTTTTGATCGTCTTCGCCGGTCTCCTGTCGTCTCTGGGGGAGGCGACCTTTCCGATTCTGAGCAAGGACGAGCAGATTGAACTTCAAAAGGCGATCGGCGAGCAACCAACTGCAGTGCTCGAAGGATTGAGTCAAAAAATCCATGAGGTCGGTCCGGCTACGATGGAAGAAGAAGGATTCCGCGGGGACTTCTTGGGATTCAGGGTGGCGGATGTCGCAATCAAGGACGACATGCTCGCTTTCTCGGCTGTCTTGGTGTGGAGGAGTTCGCCGGATACGGTATCGATTGCGACGTATTTTCTGGTTGGCAACCTCACCGACGGAAGCCTTCTGGACGGCCGGTTGGAGGAACTTCGGGACATTCCGCTAATGAATCTGGCTGCCCTCCAAAAGGTTGATCTTTTCAGTGAGTCGATGAGCAAACAGGAAGTTCCACCGCTCGTCGAAGCGGAGGGACCGCTACGCGCGGAACCAACCCCGACGCCGGAGCAGTCGAATGAGGAATCCTTCTACGAGCGGAACAAGGAAAGCATCGATAAGTCGGTGATTGCCGTAACGACCGCGGTGGTCACCAAGGTATTGATTGATTGGGTTTCTTCACTGTCAAATCGGTGACTCCGTCGCGCGTTCCTTCCAATTTTGGAGTGAGGCGCAGTGCAGGCGCGCTATCGCGTTGGGCCATGGCCATCGCCTTGAAGGTCACCGTCCGATACACGACTGATGGCAGCGATCCCACCCGCTTCGTCTCCCTATTGCTGCGCACTCTACAGTGGTGCCCGCCTCTCCCGCACCGGTGCCCAGCGCTAAGAGCGCGAAACCCGCGACAGCCGCCGGGGAGGTGTGGACCGTAGGTTAGAGGTTCGTCGGGGATGATAATGAGGCCCGCCTTGGATCGATCTCAAGAACTCGTTTGTGGGCGGATGGGCAAACTTTTTTACAATTCCCCTGTTAACGAAAAGAGACCAACTCCGTAGTCTCTATAGGTGAAAACCTTGAACGAAATCGGACATCGGTTTGATGCCGCTATGTCGCACATCGATCCGGAAATGTGGTGGAAGGCCACTTTCGCCAGCCAGGATCACCTCAATAGAGTTCTGTCCCCCGACGTCGGTGACAGGATTGCCGAGCTACCGCTCTTTGTGTGGGGGAGGCGCAACCGGCGTCGCCGCCAAGGCTCGGACAGCCCGTTGTATAGCGGAGCGAGATCGGTGCCGGCCTGAACAGTGGTTTTTGGATTTCCAGGCGGGGAAAGCCTGCGCCCGTCCGGTGATTTTGCGGCGCCTATCCCCATGGATGTCCCACCCCCCGTGCTGGAATGCCCTTCAAACGCACAAAAAGCCATGCCCCATATTGCCCAAGGTTCGCTTCACTTCTCCTTCCCTCGACTCGCCCGGGAGATCGAAGGGCTGATCGCGATCTTCCTCGAAGAAAACAGCGCTCGTTTTCGCGGCCAATTTGCCGAGTCGGCGAGAAAGACTCTCTTGGAGCATTTTGAGACCGAAGAGCAGATCCCAGTCCAAACTCTTCTTCGACTTCAGGGATTGCGAGGTCCTGAAATCGAATCGGCATGGGTCGAGGCGTGGCAGGAAGTCGTCCGCAACCTCCAGTTGAGCTGCGAGGTGAGTTTTGAGCGAACCCTTCGGCTTCCCGATGACGGAAAGGTCTACCCCCTTCCGGCAGGTCTTGGCAGCTTCCCCATCCGGCCGGTGGATCACTACACGTCCACGGCACCGGCGGAATGGATCGAGCAAGGCGGTGTCCTTCTGCCAATGTATCAGGGAGAAGCGTTCTGGATGTCGTTCCAAGCCGGAATTCCAACGGCCCTGAAGATCACCTGCGGCTCCGTCAATGCGCTGACCGGCGATCCGGATCACGGCGCGCTTTCCTCTACCCCGCAGAACTACCTGACGCTCCCCGACCAGCCATGGCTCGATGGATTTCAGGTCAGTTCCGGGGTTGTTCGCCAGTTTGTTGCAGTTCCCACCGGGGCAGGACTCTCCGCGAGTGAACAACTCGCCCCGGAGCGTCTGTCCCACGGGATGGTCATTGAGGCAATTCCGCTCAAAGCCGAGCAACTCCTTCCCGACCTCCTCGAAGAGCACGAAGACGATGTTTTCGACCGGGTCATGCGCCGCCTTCTCGGCGACTGGGATCACCGTAGCACCGCTCTTTATGCCAGGCTCCGGGCACCGAGCGCTTCCCTCGGGGTGGGAGGTGGGGGAAAGATCCAGCAGGAGATCTACGAAGACCCGCACGGGGTTGATGCGTGGAACCAAGCGGATTCCATCCGGGTCTGTGTTCACATCTGCAACTCCGCCCTATGGCGGGCGATCACCCATGAAAACCCGCCCCATCCGCCGTTCACCCCCGAGGAGTATCGCCGTAAGGGGATTCCCTGGTTTGACTTCTACCGCGACGATCTCGAGCCCCTTCCCGAGACAAAAAAGATGGCAAGCTTGAAGTCCGTCGATGAAGTCGCGCACGCGCCGAATGCCTCCGTGCATTCGGGTGAAGTCATCGAACCCGGTCTCGTCATTCAGTATGGAAACACCCGCCGCCCCGAGGCCGTGCGCCAGTGGGGAGGCGCCTTTAAGTCGTAACCCGCCCCTCCCAGGCCGCACCCCTTCCCTGGATGGCCCAGACCCACCGTACTCGCCGCGTGCAGCCAGACTTGCTGGAATGAAACGCCATCAGCCGATTCATCGCAGCAGAAGAGGGGAGGACACCGGCCGGATTGTGGCGCTCTCCCCGTCGGGCCGGCGGTTTGGCCGTGACGACCGGCTGCCCAGTCTGCCACCCTCAAAGAAGATGGTGGTGGGAGCCAAGACCCTGTGGGTCGATGGATGGGTGTTTCGTTTCCTACCGATGGAGCGCAATTTTCTCCTTTGGCTCAGCGAACAGGCGAGCCGGTGGTGTCGACGGGATCCGAGCCCTGCCAATAAACAGCAGGTCCTGGGCGTCATTGATGCGGTGGAAAGTCGCGTCAAGAATGCGGCCGGGCCCTCCGAGCCCAAACAGGGCGAGTTTGATTTCTAACGCGCGCCTCCCGTGGGGGAGGAACGCCGACGCACCCTTTTCACAGGAAAGGGTGCGTTGCGTTGGTAGTCTTCCAAGTCGACGGACCTACTGATCCAAGGCTGCCAGTCTGCCCTGAAGCCAAAGAAACCCCTCAATTGACTGTCCGACGCGCGGCACAAACCCGCCCAGAATTGCTTCGGATGCGTAAACTGCTACCCTGAAATCAATATCGTCTGGGCGGATCAGAACCATCGTTACTTTGTAGAATTTTACCCCGCCAACCTTGAGTGGTTCGACGGATTCGGGAATCCCGCGGAACTCGAAGTCGTCCTTCACGTCCGTGGACATCAACCAACATGCTTCTTCGAGAGAAACCGAAACCGACTTTATCTCAGTAACGTCGGCGTCTGGATTCTGCTCCAGGACCCTTTTGCGTTCCTCCTCAAGGAGCGGACCACCATCGATCTGGATCTCTTGTTGCTCGCAGGGTTGAAGTCGATACGCCAGCGCGGTGATGATGAAGTCTGCAGAATCTCCATTTCGGTATCGCGATTTATTCAGGAAATAGAAAGGGTCAAAGAAGCTCACCGACGCCCCGCCTTTTGTGGTCCCCTCAACGATTCCTTCGATCGGGTTGCACCAATCTTCGACGGAATCAATCTCGATGGAATTCACGGGACCGTCGTGTGGAAACGGGAAAGCGGAAAAAAGGAAGTTGGATTTTGGGTCGCTGAGCGAGTTAGTAGAAATCAGCGCGAGGAAGCGCATCGAGTCGCCTGGATAGACGATTCCAAAACATTTCTCTAGGCGTGGAGGGTACTCTCCATCATCGAACAGGAAGGTCGACTCGCCGACCATCGTTCCTTTCTGAATGACCGTCGGTATCCATTCCTTGATGGCATCCTCGGCACTACCAGTGACCGATTCCCAGTGGCTTCCGTGTCCCATATTCGGTCGAAGCTACACTGCCGAAAGGACAAATACAGTCCTACCCCCAAGGAAATGAGGCAGCTCTGCAATCTTAGTTACGGCCGTGGCGAAAGCCCCATGCTCGGTCGCGGTCGTAATGATCACCACCGCCACCAGCATCACCACGACAACAGTGGTGACTCGCCCTTTTGCGCGGAAGGGCGCGTGTAAGAACGGATCAAGAATGGGAGGATACGACTTTTCGACATCTATGGAGGGGATTGCCTCCAGCTTCCGAAAAGCGTCATGGCAGTTTTGGGAACTCGCACAAGTTGCGAGACTGAGAAAAATTCTGTCAATCAGGAAGGGTAGGACAGCATTTGACCGACTGGAAGGGTATTGTCCCGTCATGACTCCAAAGTGTCGCGCGTTCAAAAAGTGCAGCGCTGCGCGATTTCGCTCGCATCAATACGCTTCTTTGTTCATCCTTCGGCACCATTCCGGTGCCGTGAAAATCGAAACCGCCACCCCTCAGCCGCAAGCCGTCTGTCTTGAACCCCATAAACGGTTCTCACCGGAACCTTTGGCCCCATGACCTTCCCAGAATTCTTCTCCAAAGCCACCGGCAAGCCCGGTCCCTACGACTACCAAGAACGCCTCGCCGCCAACCCCTGCGTCTTCCTCCTCATCAATATTCCCACGGGACTGAGAGAAGCCTCCGCCGCTATCCTCGCTTGGCTTCGCCATCGCGTTCCAATGCTCGCTCAAGAAGGTCCCGGGAAGAACGGTTCAGAGCGGCGGACTGCTGCGGAGAAACGTCTTATTGCGACCGTCGTCGAAGATGGCCTTGCCATTCAGGACCGGTTCCGTGTGGAGCCGATTTACAGCGACACTGGACGCGGGTACTTCGAGAATCGCACAGCTGAAGCAGTCGAAAAAGCAAGGCAGGAGAGGCCAAAGTGAGATCATCAATCAACCTTTATTCGGATCTTCTGAGCCAAGCCCTTTCGCTCCCGAGCGGAAGCAGACCGTTTTCTTGGCAGAACAGCCTGCTAGATCGGTTCTTGAACTCACCAGAACCTTTCCCGGACGCACTCGATATCCCAACCGGTCTCGGCAAAACATCGGTTATGGGTATCTGGCTCGTGGCCAAGGCTGCGGGAGCCCCGCTGCCCCGTCGATTGATTTACGTTGTCGACCGCCGCGTAGTCGTGGACCAAGCTACGACGGTCGCGGAGCGACTTCGGGCTTTCGTCGATGGGAATCCTGATTTGAAGAGGGACCTACGTTTGGCAAAGCCCCTTCCGATTTCGACTCTACGCGGGCAACATCTGGACAATCGGGAGTGGGCGGAAGATCCCTCGTCGCCCGCGATCATCATTGGGACAGTCGATATGATCGGATCTCGGCTCCTTTTTGAGGGCTATGGGGTTAGCCGGAAAACGCGATCAATTCACGCCGGCCTGCTCGGCGTGGATTCTTTGGTCATTTTGGACGAATCACACCTTGTGCCCGCGTTCGAGTCGTTGCTGGAGTCTATCGCCTCCCTTGCGAGCCCGTGCCGGCCAAGTGACGACGGCAGGTCCATCATTCCGCCATTCCGGATTCTGACGCTCTCAGCGACCGGAAAAGAAAAATCGGATGTCCACGAACTTTCTGCGGCAGATTTGGAGGACGGAAGCGTCTCCCATCGACGGCTCACCGCCAAAAAACGTCTCACGTTCTTTTCGCATGACACCGGAGACGACTTTATTCCGTGGATGTCAAATAAGGCGTGGGAACTCGGCACCGCTGACGGCCTCCCGCAAAGGGTATTGGTTTTCTGCAGCCGACGGGAGGATGCCCTGAAAGTCTTCGGCCTTTTGCAAGAGCAGGGACGCAAGGAGGAGATTGCCACGAATAGCGAGTTGCTTGTCGGAAGTCGCAGGGTTCGGGAGCGGCTGAATGCGCTGGAAACGTTGGAAAACCATGGATGGCTGTGCGGCAGCGAATCTCGCCCGGAGAAGCCAACGTTTCTCATCGCCACCTCGGCCGGCGAGGTCGGTGTCGATCTTGATGCCGACCATCTCGTCTGCGACCTGGTCGAATGGGAGCGAATGGTGCAACGCCTCGGCCGCGTGAATCGGCGCGGTCACGGTGATGCAAACGTATTGGTGCTCCTCGAGAAAACACCAGTCCCCTCGGCAAAGGAAGAGGCTGCCCTCGCCAAAGCTCCCTCTGAGCGCGACGAGAAAGAACAGAAACTCGCGGAAAAGTTTCAGGCGAGATCCGCGCACACCCAGCGGCTCAGGCAACCTTTCGACCTTCTGCCCGGCGAAAGCGGGCGCACAGATGTTTCCCCCCTCGCACTACGCGAACTCCAAAAATCGACGGACCCGACGACCCTTCGCATCCTCGCGAGCGCCTCCAGTACCGTTCCATTGCACCCGCCACTGACTAGGCCATTAGTCGACGCTTGGTCGATGACCTCCCTCAAGGAACACACGGGACGCCCCAATATCCAACCGTGGCTTCGCGGCTGGGTGGAAGATGAGCAACCGCAGACACAAGTTGCGTGGCGAAAATATCTGCCCGTCTCAACCAGTGGAGACTCTCTACCTGAAAAGGACCTCTCGCGGTATTTCGAAGTCGCACCAATCCACATCACGGAGATTCTCGAAACACAAACCGACTGGGTCATCGTGCAATTGGAAGCGAGAGCAAAGGCTCTTTTGAAAATGAATCCTGATGACGCTGAGTTGAAGGCCGACACTTGCATTGGGTTTATCCTCGATTCGAGCGGAGAGGTGGTTGGAGAACCCGTCCGTCTCCTGGATTGGGACTTCAACGATGGCGAAAAGAGAAAAAAGGAAGATTTTCGACGTCGCATCGCCGGTCGCATGCTGGTCCTGGACGCTCAATTTGGCGGACTTGACAAGACCGGGCTCCTAGCTCGCACGGCCAACGAAAGCGTTCGTACGGCAGACGATGGCGGCGATTGGTCCGAGTCGAACACGGGGAACGCACAGTTGATCCGTTTCCGCATCAGGAAGGAGGCGCTCTCGGACAAAGACTGGCTTCTAAACGCCAAGCTTCCACTCAACGGAACGGACGATGCCCCCACCACCGACTGGATGTTCATTTATCAATGGAGGGCAGACGACAGCGCTGAAGACAATCGCGCTCTATCGAATCTCCAGTCGCTCGCGGACCATCAAATTGCGGTCGAACAATGCATGCGACAGATACTGGACCGCCTCGATCTCCCGAAGGATCTCGGCGAGGCCCTTTGCATTGCCGCGCGGATCCACGACGAAGGGAAGAATTGCGGGCGGTGGCAGGATGCCTTCCACGCCAAGAAAGACGGCCGCCCTTATGCGAAAACACAAGGCCCGATCTCTTTCAAAAAGCTCGGGGGCTTCCGCCACGAGCTTGTCTCGATGATCCGCGCTCGAAAGAACGAACGGTGGCAGGAACTCCCCCCTGAGCTTCAAGAGCTTGTCCTTCACCTCATCGCGGCTCACCACGGCTTTGCCCGTCCGCTTATCGGAACGGAGGGCTGTGACGACCTCCCTCCCTCTCAGCTACAGCATGAGGCGGTGGAGATCGCCAAACGATTCGCCCGCCTGCAAAAAAAATACGGGCCGTGGGGCCTCGCCTGGCTCGAGTCCCTCCTTCGCGCCGCCGACCAGCAGGCATCCCGCGCCCATGCAGAATCAAAGGAGACTGCTCATGAGTGAAGCATCCATTCCCGTAGACCTCTACAATCCGGGGCAAGTATTTGCCTGCCTCGGATTTCTCGAAGCGGCGGACGCGATCCTCGGCGATGCCGAAGGTGGTTTCGATTGGGCTCAACCCGGAAACACGTTCTTCCTGCTTCGTACTCGGAATGAAAGCAACCCTTTCCGCGCCATTCTCGATTATGTCGCCCAATCCGAGGTTGAGTGGCTCAGCCCGACTGCGGAAGTCAATGAACGAGATGGTGGGAAGACCGTCGTTGCAAATGCAGTATCGTGGTCAAAAGCACCATCCCCGGCTGACCTGCCTGGTAGAGTAACTCGCTGGGTCGGAGGTGAGGCTCAGAACCTCTTTTTTGGCTTTTGGGCCGACGGATCAGGGCGCTTTTCCACAACGTTCAAAAAATCTACAAATGGGGCTTCATCGCATATTCGATTCCGAAACTGCCAGGAAGCGCTCAGGGAAATTCTCAATAGCGAGGCAGAACATGCCGCCTTAACTCCGCTGGACGTATCCCGCCGAACCGAGTCGCTTTTTCGCTTGGATCCAAGGGGGTACGCGGACCCATTAAATGCAGGGTTTTCGGCGGACAACCTGCGGAAAGGAGGTCTCGATGTGCGCTTGGCAACATTCCCGATATGTGAACTCTTCGCAGTGATAGGCCTTGAACATGCACGGCCGAGGAGAATTTCGTCCCAACAGTTCAGTTATTCGGTTTGGAGCGTTGGGAAAACTGCAGACGGGTTCCTTCCACCGTCCATCGCACGAGCCGCCTTGGGAGCACCGTTTGGTCCTCTCCCGAGCCGCTGCTTTCTGGCACAACATTGCGAAGTGAAAAGAGGGGGCGACAGAAAAATCATCTCGGTCACCGAGTTGCTGACTCCAGAATTTAGTCACTCCGCTTAGACAATCAACCACCCAAACATCATGAACATCGATAACGAAACCCTCGCCAAGTGGGCAAATGACCCAAAAGGTCCAGTTGCTCTTCATCTCAAGCAGACCCTCACCTCGGTGGAGTGCCACTCCAAGGATGATCGTTGCATCATTTACCCGCCAACCTACGCCGACATCGGTTACAATATCGATGAACTGACCGACGGGAAGACAGTTGCTCTTGTGGATAGCGTCGGATCGCAGGCGAATCGGATGGAACCTTACTTCATTTGCGACGATCCCGACCCGTCAAAATGGCTCGTCCCGCAGGTCAAAATCAAGATTAACGAAGACACAACCCTCTCGCTCTTGGAACTGGCCCATCGCGGAGCGGATGCCGTGGTCCGATCATCGGGAAGCCTCTCAACCAAGATCGATGAAGCGTTTAAAGAACTGAAGAAAACGGGAAACGCTTTCAAACTCTGCGTTATCGCCCCTACGTCGCTTCTGTTCGGTGTCTGGGATTCCAGAGGATCGAACGAAAAACTCCCCAGGCTGGTTCGGTCGATCATCCGCGCGTGGAATGTTGACGTGCTTCATTCCGCCGCACAATTCAATTCAATCGATAAGCTCCTTGATGACAAACAGGACGCCGAACTGATCAAGGCAACAGGCAAAACTGGCAAGGCAGCGACTGACGCTCTTTCAAGCAAGGGCTTCAAGGACTCGCCCGCGACCTTCTATCCGAAATCGGACCGCAGAATACTCGGCGGCGTTCTGGTCAACGGTGGGATCATCCGCGACATAACCATCAACCTCGTCGCCCTTCGCGGAATCAACGGCGGAACGGAAGAAGAAACGAAGCAGCTCCGGAACTACCTGCTTGGCCTCGCCTTAATGGCTGCGACAGCGGAGATCGAGCTATTTCTTCGCGAAGGCTGCAATCTGAGAATTGTTGATGCAGGAAAATGGCACGTTGTTCCGCGGTCCGGCGGCCCAGATGAAATTCAACTGGCAGGCAAAGCAGCGAAGACAGCCATTGAAGAGTTCGCGAGCACCTCGGCGGCCCCTTTCCGCGCGAAATGGAATCAGGCGATCGGAGAAACCATGGATTTCGCCTTCGATCTCAAGCTTGCCAAAGACTTGCTCAAGAAAAAGACCGAGGAAGAGCAAACGGCTCCCGAATAGTCGATGGACCGCTATCTCGTCATTCAGGTGCGTCTGCATGACCGCCGCTACCACGGGGCTGGCGAGTGGCCGCCATCGCCAGCCCGCCTCTTTCAGGCCCTCATCGCGGGTGTCGGCCTCGGCGGTCCGATTCCGGAAGCCACAGCAGCGACATTCCGATGGTTGGAGTCGCTGCCTGCTCCGGAAATCCTCGTTCCGAGGCCCAAGGCAACCATTGGCTACACGAACTGGGTGCCGAACAACGATCTGGACGCCAAGAAGGGTGATCCACGGCTCATCGGCAGCATTCGGACCGGCAAAACGATCCGCGCACGTCTCTTCGAGGATGATCTGCCGCTGCATTATCTTTGGTCATTACCTCTGGAGGACGACTCGAAAGCCAATGCCGTGTTCGACATTGCGGAGCATCTCTATCAGTTCGGTCGCGGCGTTGATATGGCTTGGGCCGTTGGAAAAATTCTCAGCGAGGAGGATGTTTCTGGATTGCGGGAAGGGGCGCCCTTCGAGCAATTCCTCCCCGGCTCGGGTCAGGGAGGAACTTCGCTTGAGACGCCCACAGCCGGCTCGTTTGACTCGCTGGAATGCCGCTATCACGCCGGCGAAAATCGCTTTGCGGTAGCAATACGTGGACGAGGCATTTCCAAAACATTCATAAAACCGCCTCAGCCTCGTTTTCAGCCAGTCAGCTACAACAGCCCGGCGTCAATCCACCTCTTTGACCTTAGCAGTGAAGAGGAGGATGGGGTGTTCATTGCTTTCCCGCTGGAAGCCACCGCGGCAGTTACCACCACCATCCGTGATGAAGCGGTTCGTAAACTCTGCGCCGCACTGCCCGATCAAAAGCATGAAGTTGAGAGAAGCTTAGTCGGCAAGAACCCTGATGGTACACACGCTGGGACCGGTCTGGACCGGGTCATCATTCTCCCATTGCCTTCAATCGGTGCTCAACATGCCGACATGCTGATCCGGCGCGTCGCAATATCGATCCCCTCTAGCTGCCGGATCCCTGCCGCAGACCTCCAGTGGGCGTTCTCAAACCTCAGGCTTCCGGAAAGAAATGCCCTCCTTCTGCCATCGAGCGAGAGATCGATGCTCAGCCATTACGGAGTTGATAGAATCGCGAGTATCTGGCGCACGGTAACTCCGATGGCGTTGCCGGTCGCACGCCGCCGGATCGATCCTCTCCGGAAAAGTCAGGAGCCCAAGGATGCCCGCGAAAAGGCCAGAGAGGAACATCAGGCGGCAGGCGCCGTCATGCAGGCTTTGCGGCATGCAGGAGTCGGCGGAATTCCGGCAACCGTGACGCGAATTCAGAGAGTGCCATTCTCTGCCCGAGGAAAACGCGTCGAAGACTTTTCTCCCGGGTCCCGCTTCGCGAAAGAACGGCTTTGGCATGTTGAACTCCAATTCTCCGAAGGAATCAACGGCCCCTTGGTGCTCGGTGACGGGCGTTTTTCGGGGCTGGGAATTTTTGCTCCGACGGGCCGGGAATGATATAGACTTCTACCCGTCTAACCGAATTCGGCCCAACAGGCGGTCCATTCAAACCCAACGTCTACTCCAACAATCGATGAAAACAATCACCGTCCCGGCAAAACGCAATGGCTCCCATATCGATCCGGTGAACCCTGTCGAGATTCCCGAAAATGCCAAACTCTTCATCCTGATCGCTACGCCGGAGACGGTAGAGGACCAGGATGAAGACTTCCGCGTGGACTGGTACGCCCTGAGCACCCGGGGACTTTCGCGAGCCTACGGCGATCAGGAGCCCGACTACTCCGACGCGATGATCAAAGAACCCAACTCCGAGTATGGGAAGCGGTAAGATAGCCATCGCCCCGTTGCCCCAAGCGGATGGCGTCTGGAAGAACCGGCCCGTCCTCGTCATCTTTCGCACGCGTCCCTTTCAAGATTATGTGGTCTGCGGCATCAGCACCCAACTTCATACCGCTCTTCCGGGGCTCGACGAGGTATTGGATGAGCGGTGCGCTGACTTCCCTGACTCCGGCCTGACGCGCCCCTCGGTGATCCGCGTGCTCTTTCTTGGCACGGTGGCACCCGGCGACATCAAAGGCTTCATCGGCGAGATCGGCGCAGAGAGATTTCAGAGGATCGCATCGAACCTAGCAGCGCACTTTCAACATCTCATGCATCACCGCTGCTAAAGTCTCCGGTGACGCAATCGATTGTCTGGGCACGAGCCCCCCTCATGCAAGTCGCCCGCTTTGCACTCGACTCAAGCGTTCTGCCACTCATCACCGAGGCGCTGCCTGTTGCTGAGGCGGCCCGTTTCAATCTCCTGGGCATCCACGGGCGGCTCACTGAGAAGGCAGGGATCCGCGGCAAGTCACATGCTTTTTCTGGCAAAGACGACGAAGGCAACCGCTTGGACGGTCACGGCCACTGCTACTTTCTTCCAACGGATGAGGACGGCGACGGGCGACTGGACCACATCACCCTCTATGCAGCCAATGGATTTTCCAAAGACGATCTCCGCACCATTGACCGCATTCGTCAGATCAAGACCCGCGAGCGGGAGGAATCCGGCATTCCATTGCAAGTTGTCCTGACCGGCGTGGGCATTGCCTCAGAATTCAACCCTGGACCGCTTCAGCGCGCTCGATGCTGGATCTCCGCAACCCCCTTCGTCGCACCGCGCCACCCAAAAACGCGTGGTCGCCTCAAGAACACGGAATCGGGGAACGCCAACCCCGATGTATTTATACGTTCCCAACTGCGCTCGGAAATCGAGCTTTGGATTTTGCGCACCGGGCAGAAAATCTCATCTGACTTGGTCGGCATCGAACTCCTTTGCGATGAGGACGGCAACAGCCGGCGCTGGCACCCAGAGCCCCCTCATTGGCGCGAACGCGCCATCCAGTTCAAGCGCTTTCGCCAGAAGCATAGCGACGACGGCGGCCGCCGCCCGGCCGCCTTCTTCCACCTTACCTTTCCCGAGCCCGTCTCCGGCCCCATTGCACTCGGTCACTCCGCCCATTTCGGCCTCGGCTTGTTTCTCCCAGCGGATCTTGCTGGGACATGATCCTTTGTCACACTTCAAGGCTTGAAAACCCTCTACTTCGTTCTTTGTATTGCAGGCACGGCACTTCCGCTTGCGGCGTTTCTTCCGTGGGTGAAGGTTCATGGTCTGAACGTTCCGCTACTCATCGTTCATGCGTTTGACAGCCCCATTTCGGCGTTTGCTTGGGCGGACGTCTTGATCTCAGCGATTGTGCTCATTGTTTTTGTTTTCGTGGAGGGTTGGCGGCTCAAAATGCGTCGGCCCTGGCTGGCTTTGCTTGGCCTCACGGTTGGTGTCTCGCTGGCAATGCCGCTCTTTCTTCTCCTGCGGGAGCATCATTTGCACCAGTCGAGCGCGAAGCCATAGGTTGCGCACGTTTTTTCGTGCGTGAGCCGGGTATTTCTGCCATAGCACGCCGCATGGGAACGCGCGGAAGGTCGCTGGCAGGGAGCAAACGAACCCGGAGAAGTGATGACGGGACGCCGGATCTGTTTTCGCAAAAGCTGGATGCCGCCGTTCAGGCCGCTTTCGCGAAATCGAATTCCGAAGACCCGCCCGCGGTCGAAGCGAAGGCACCAACCGGTGTTCCGTCAACGCCACAACCGGCCAGGACATTTCCGCCGGAAATCCTGCCCGCGCGGATGCTCAACGAATACGTGTATTGTCCGCGTCTCTTCTACTACGAACACGTCGATGGGATCTTTGTGGAGAATGCCGATACCGTACGTGGAGCGGCCTTGCACAAACGCGTGGACTCGGGATCCGGCGCGTTGCGTCCACCGGACTTGGACCCGGAGGCTCCGCGCAAGCCGGATGCGGATCCTGAAACGATCCACGCGACATCGGTCTCGATGGGTTCGGAACGCCTCGGCGTGACGGCCAAACTGGATCTGGTGGAGTCCATTCCGGAAACCTCGACCGACGCTCCGGCTTCCACCTCGGTCGCTGTCACTCCGGTCGATTACAAAGCGGGATCGCCGCGGGAGAACGAAAACGGAATCGAACTGTGGCCGGCCGACCGCATGCAACTCGGGCTCCAAATTCTGATCCTGCGGGACAACGGCTATTCGTGCGACCGCGGAGTCATTTACTACCGGGGCACAAAGCAACGCGTTCTACTCGAGATGACACCCGAACTCGAGACCTGGATCTTGGCCCAAGTTGATGCTGCACGCCGGATCAGCGAGGGACCAATTCCCCCGCCGCTCGTCGCCTCACCAAAATGTGTGCGTTGCTCGCTGAACAGCGTCTGTCTACCGGACGAAACCAGGCTCCTGCAAAAACCCGACGAACCGCCAGTGCCCCCACGGCGCCTTCTCACAGCCAGTGACGAAACACGTGTCCTTTACCTCAACACGGCGGGCTATCGCGTCACTCAGAACGACCGCCGACTCGTTGTCAAAGAGGAGAAAACCACCGTTGACGAAGTGCGTATCAGCGATCTCACCCACGTCGCCCTCTTCGGCAACATCCAGATTTCCACGCAAGCCATCCAGACGCTCTGCGAAAACGAAGTGCCAATCACCTACTTTTCCATGGGTGGATGGTTCTATGGCATGACTCGCGGACACGGCCTGAAGAATGTCCTCAGCCGCATAGCGCAGTTTCGATGCGCCGCCGATCCGGTCGTCTGCCGGGAGATCGCCCGCCGGTTCGTCAATGGCAAGATCCGCAACCAGCGAACCATGCTCATGCGACTCCACACCGAACCGCCCGCGCCGGTCGTCGCCCGCCTCAAATACCTTGCGGAATCCTCCCTCCGCGCCGAGTCCCTCGAGGAACTGCTCGGTATCGAAGGCACGGCAGCCGCCACGTATTTCGGCGAGTTCAATGGTCTGCTCAAAACCGACGACGGACTCGACATGGGAACTGGTTCGATTGAACCCGAGTTTCGATTCGAATTCTCCGGTCGCAATCGCCGTCCTCCAACGGACCCCGTCAATGCCCTGCTCTCACTCGCCTACAGCCTCCTCGCAAAGGACTGTACCCTCGCGGTCGCGGCGGCCGGACTCGACCCCTACGTCGGTTTCTACCACCAACCTCGACACGGACGGCCTGCGCTGGCCCTCGATATCATGGAGGAGTTTCGCCCCATCGTCGCCGAATCTGCCGTCCTCACGTGCCTCAACAACCGCATGATCCTCCCCGCACACTTCGTGCGCGCTGGGAAGGCCGTTAATCTCACGCCGTCGGGTCGCAAGATTTTCTTCCAATGCTACGAACAACGACTCAACAGCCTGATCACCCACCCCGTCTTTGATTACAAAGTCAGCTACCGTCGTGTGCTCGAAATCCAAGCCCGTCTCCTCATGCGCTTCCTGATTGGTGAGATCAGCGAATACCCGGTCTTTGTGACCCGTTGATCAACCCATGCGAACGACGTATCTCGTCTGCTACGACATTTCCGACGACAAGCGCCTTCGGCGCGTCTTCAAAACGTGCAAGAATTTTGGCAATCATCTTCAGTTCTCCGTGTTCGAATGCGACCTGACCCCTGCCGAGAAAACCCAGATGGAATCCGAACTTCAAACGATTATCTCCTCCCGCGAAGACCAGGTCCTCTTCATCCGCCTGGGCCCCTCCGAGGGACGCGGAAATCGCGTGATCACCGCGCTCGGAATGCCATATGTTTCTCTCGACGCGCCGTGCTACGTCATCTGACCGTGCGGATGCCGACTCCATCTTTGACAATATTCGTTTGTGCGAGGGGGCAGGTGGTTGCGCACACCTGCACCCCCTCTCGCGTTATGACTCCCAATGACTTGCGCCAAATCGATCATGTCGCCGCATCGAAAAGCCGCACCCCATCCACTGCCGCTCGCAAACCTTCATCTTGCATCCTGCAATCCAGCAACTTACCTGTTGGCCCTTTCCGCGCTGATCCCAGCGCGGCCCCGTTGAAGCGTGAGGTTCTAGCTTCAACTGTCGCGGTGCCGATTGACTTTCCGCGCTGATCCCAGCGCGGCCCCGTTGAAGCCCGGTGAGCCTGCTTTGATTGTGCTTGAATCCCTGGGCTTTCCGCGCTGATCCCAGCGCGGCCCCGTTGAAGCTTTGAGATGACGCAGGATCGCGTCGTGATGCGGCACCTTTCCGCGCTGATCCCAGCGCGGCCCCGTTGAAGCGTGGCGCGCGCTGGGCATCTTGTCCCGCATGTAGCACCTTTCCGCGCTGATCCCAGCGCGGCCCCGTTGAAGCCTGATCAACTTGATGTTCGCGTCCGCTGTGCGGCCAACTTTCCGCGCTGATCCCAGCGCGGCCCCGTTGAAGCTCTTTTGTCCGGCGGCGCCGCTGCGGTTCCCGATTCGGCTTTCCGCGCTGATCCCAGCGCGGCCCCGTTGAAGCGAGGAACCAGATCGACGTGAGGTTGGCTGTGCCGGTCGCACTTTCCGCGCTGATCCCAGCGCGGCCCCGTTGAAGCTTTCCGCAGGGTCGCGAGCTCCTTTTTGGCAACAACGGCTTTCCGCGCTGATCCCAGCGCGGCCCCGTTGAAGCGGGGCTCGCCGCGGTTGACCTTGTGAACCCGGGTTCACTTTCCGCGCTGATCCCAGCGCGGCCCCGTTGAAGCTTGAAAAGGCGAACACCGAGGTCAGCGACCTCCCGAACTTTCCGCGCTGATCCCAGCGCGGCCCCGTTGAAGCGTCTGGCACGCGAGAGCCTTTTCGGTTTTGTGTTTCCTTTCCGCGCTGATCCCAGCGCGGCCCCGTTGAAG
>JANRKJ010000031.1:0-1583 GCA_033763515.1 Terrimicrobiaceae bacterium
GGCTCCCGGCGATCGTGGGTGTCGAAGTGCCCGAGTCCATCGCCCCGTTCGAACCGGTTACCGAAGGATACACCCGGGGAATGAAGCCGTCGCTGGAGATGGGGGCGGACTCGACGCGGATCATCGAGAACAACCTGTACCGGCTCGTGGGGAAGGCAGGTTCTCCGGAGGATTTTGCCAGTGCGGTCAATCAGCAGCTCCGCCAAGCCATTCGCAATGACTTTCGAATCCGTCGTAAGAATGCCTTTCGGGAGTTGCTCGCCAAGGACACCACGGTGGCCGCGCTTTACCAGTTGGCAAACGACGGAAAGGATCCCGCTGCCGCTCGTAAGCTCGACGAAGTTTTGGAAGCTCAGAATGCGCAGGAAGTCCGCGAGCGTTACGTGGAGATGGAACTCGACGAGATCGAACAGGCGGGGCGGTAAGGGGCTAGTGACGGGTCCTTTCCCAATATGATTCGCGGTTGGTCCGTCCGGGTCGTAGGTTGGGGAGGCTCCATCGCTCTGTCGATCGCATTGCAGGCTTTGGGTGTGCCAACGGATAAGAATCGCTTCGATTCTGAGGTGACGGCTGCTCGCGAGCGGATAATGACGTTGCGGAAAGTTCAAATGGAGAGGGTCTACCGCTCCAGCGCGGCGGATGCGGCGCGGGTGGCTGACGTCATCCTGGCGGAGAACGCGGACGAAGCGACGCTGAGCGTCTTGAAGGAGGTGCTCGCTTTGGCGATGGACGCGAGCCGGTCGGACAATGCGGCGATCCGCAACTGGGCGATCGAAGCGGTTGATCTTGCCCTCGACGAGTACGCGCGGCCGAACGGAACGTTCGAGGAGTACGATCGGGCTTCCTGGATCGGGCCGGATGAAATGTGGAGGACGATCCCGTGGGGGACGGCGTTTCGTGCCAACGAACTCCTCGATGTCTACCAAGCTTTCAAGGATGACTTGTCGCCGGGCCAACGGGCGAGGTGGGAGGAGGTCTTGCGAAACTCGGCAGCGTGGGTTCGGGGGAATCCAGTCGTTGGCTCGGTTGTCTTCAATTGCGCCATCGATCTTTGCCGGTTTCTATGGCGAGCGGGTAGCGAATTTGGGGACGCTGGTGCGGTGGAGTGGGCTCTGCGCTCTGGGCGCGAGCGCGTCCGGCGAGACGTGGATGACGATGGCTGGATCCACGGGGAGAACAAAGGTGTGTCTGGATTCTACCAGCTCCTCGGCGCCGAGTTGTTGGCGGAATTTGCCTGGCAGTCGCGCGATCCGGAACTGGTGGAAGCAGCTGATCGGGCGGCGACGGTGATCCTAAACTTCGCGGCACCCGACTTGCTTTGGCCCGGCAACTTCGGGACCCGGTCGGATTTTCTGGGGCCGGTCCGTCCCCGTCTGATCGTTCTGGCGGCGGCGTTAGGAAACAAGGCTGCGGCTGCCGCGATTCGGGCGAACCGGGTTTTCAAGGCGAGTGTTTCCGACGAGATCTGGGCGGCGGCGCTGGAGACTGGGGCGGATCCGGTCGTTCCTGTTCGGGTTGCTGAATTTCCTCCGGTCGATGCGACCGTGGTTCGGGAAGGACCTTGGCAAGCCTGGTTCGCCGGG
>JANRKJ010000032.1:0-98932 GCA_033763515.1 Terrimicrobiaceae bacterium
CTCACCCCCGAAAACTGGAAGACCGCCCAAACTCCAGCCGGCCTCGCCGCCTGATCACCTTCCGCATCATAAACGTCATAGCATAATGCTACGACATCTATGATCCGACCCCGTCAAGGAGGTGCCTCGTGAGACGCTTACCCTGCGGTGACGGGGACCGCCTGCTCATTCACTGCCGGGCGGGGATCGCGCGATCTCCAGCAGTAGCGTTTGCGATCCTTTCGCAGGGAAGCCGGACCGGCGAAGAGGGTGAGTGCTTGCGCGAGGTGTTTCGGTTGCGGCCCGAGGCGCAGCCCGACGTTGGGATTGTCCGACTCGCGGATGAAGTTCTCTCTCGCAACAACGCGATGGTGGCGGCGCTGGAGGCCTCTCAGGCGGGCCGCTTTCGGGGCTCAACCGCCAGCTGACGCTGAACACTTTCCGCGAAGAGCTCAAGAAGGGAGCACTCGAGGGCTCGTGCGAGATAGACGAGTTCGCAGTCGGCAACCCACCTGGAGCCTCCCTCGATTTTCGCGATGGCGTCGCGTCCCACGTCCCAGCCAAGCCGCTGGCATCGGCCGGCCAGCTCTGGTTGTGAGATTTCCAACGCCACGCGCAGCCGTCGGACTTGCGGGCCGACAATGTTGCGGGGAGCGTTGCTCATCGTGCTGAATCCAGCACTTGACCGTAGGAGGTTCCGTAGACATCATCGTGCCGTATTCAGCACGTTTTTCGGCGTGCGAATTGCGATAGCGTGAGCCATCAAAATCCAAAACCTTGGCCCAGAATTGTGCGAGGTCTTTCGCCTGATCGGCCGGGCTATTGGGTTTACTTGGAGGCCGAGGATGGGACCCTCACCGAACTCGAACTGTCGCGGGAGGAGTGCCACGCCCGACACGCGGAAACGCTTCGGGAGGATAACGTCAGGGTCGACCGCCTGAATCAACACCCGCTGAATCTGGCCGCTGCCGAGCATCTGAAAAATCGCCCTCAGGTGAACTTCGACATCGGCTCTCTCAAGAGAATTGCTGTTCTCCGCTTGGCGAGGTTGGCACTCCCGGACTTCGAGGAAGATCGCAATCCTTGGATGAAGTTGGACGCCTTCGCCCGCGCCCCGGGGCGAATGGAAGTTGCGCTTGAGGTTCTTGAAGAGGATGGCCTGACTACGGATGAGCTTCGAGCCCTTTCGCCGGAAGAAGCCGCCGAACGGATAGCCGAGGCTCTGGGGCTATTCGAAGAGTGATTTCGGGCAATGACTCCCTCTCATTGTTCGGGAGGTTCCCGACAAATTCTGGCTGCAGCTACCTCCGCATAGCCGAGGGAAGAGAATGGTGGATTGACATCCGGACGAATCACGGCGGTGTCTCCAAAATCCAGATACCGGTCAACCAATTCAACCGGATCGTGGGGATCACGACTCTGTGCCCGCTCCCAGCGCAGGGACTTGTCAACAGCACGCATCGCCGCCTGAACTGCATCGGCGTATGACGTGTAAGTTCCCCTCAGATCAGAGTGCGAGTCATCGTGAGCGTGGAAGTTGTCGCCGAGGATCACGCGGAAGCGCTTCGGGGGAGTCGAGTGGTTCGGGAGTGGAGGGACTTCGTCGCTCATCGTTTTCTTCGTTAGAGTGTGGAAGTCATCCAGTGATGCGGGACCGTTGAACCAAGCGAGATCCGTTCAGCTTGTGAAAGGCGTTGCTCAAGAGCCGCTTCCTTCGCCACGTTGCTCGCGCCAGCTTGGGCGGCCGACATCGAATGGTCGAGATACACTTCTTAGATTACCGGGAGGGTCTTCCACGTCAACGAATCCGGCGCAAAATTCGTCCCGACCTAAAAAGTTTCATTTATTTTGCCCCGGTTTGTTGACGCTTCAGACGCGGACCGTATTCCTCATAATGGAATGACATCATCCCTTCCTGAGTTCATCGCGTTTCTCTACACTGGTAAATCAGGGGGGCGTTCGGCGATCGAGGCTGGCGCGGGTTCGCTGAGGAAGCTGGCGGCGGTGACTCGCCCTTTTCTGTGCGGTGGAATCGTCGCGGACGAGGCTGCCGAGCGTCGGAAGGCTGGTTTCGATACGCTAAAAGCGTATGCGACGGAAAACGGCTTGTTTCTTGCCAGACCATTCTTCAAGAGGCTTGCGAACGAACGCTCTCAGATTGGAGCCGGAGCCGAACACACGGTTTTTTTCGATCCCCGGACTCAACGGGTCATCAAGTTGACTCATGAGGACGTATTCGGAGACGGGACCCTCGGTGCGAAGGGTGGGGCAGGGGAGTATTTCGAAGCGCTGTTCCTCTGCGATGCGCTGGTCGGCGACGGGACGTTTCCCGGTCGTTTTGAGGGGCTTGTGACAATGGATGGGGGATCCGTGCCACAAGTTGTGACCTCTCACAGGTATGTGAAGGGACGAAAGGCCAAGAACTCGGAGATTGTGAAGGATCTCGTGAGACAGGGGTTCACGCGGGTCGAGGCGCGCCGTGATGTGAATTTGTGGGAGCATCGGCCTGCCGGCGTGAAGATCTACGACGCGGTTCCCTCCAATGTCCTCTACGACGATTTTGGGGTTCTGCACTACATCGACGTGGATCTGATACCGACACGCGAGCGCGAGCATTTGGATTCGGAGCGACCCGCGCGGGGCGTGGAAAAGTTGTTGAGCCGAGCCCGCGAGCGGAACGAAGCCCTACAGCGCCAGCCAGCCGTGAATTTGGCAGAGGCAAGGGCACAGGGATTGCGTAATCAAAGGGAGGAGTCGGATTTGGCACTGTGAGTATCGAAGCGACTCAATCTTGGGACATCATTGGCGATATCCACGGGTATGCGGACCAACTCCGTGAACTCTTGCTGGCTCTCGGGTATGAGCCGGGCGCTTGCGGCTTCTTTCACCCGGAGGGCCGAAAAGCGCTCTTCCTTGGCGACTACATCGACCGAGGACCGGCGATTCGCGAAACCCTCAAGATCGTTCGCCAGATGGTTGATTCAGGAAACGCCAGAGCACTGATGGGGAATCACGAGTTCAATGCACTGACATTTGCGACACCCGATGGGGAAGGAGGCTGGCTGCGGCCCCATACCCCGGAGAAGGTCGAGCTGCATCGTCAGACCCTCCTTCAACTCGCCGAGCCCTTCCCGGGCGAATGGCGAGAGTGGCTGGATTGGTTCTCAACACTCCCGATGTTCCTCGACTTCGGCGGGCTGAGGGCCGTTCATGCTGCGTGGAATGATGACGACGTGCGGATTTTCTCCAATGTCGGAGCACTCGACGCAACGATCCTGCGAGACCTTACTGACAAGCAGAGTCCGCTTTTTTCTCGGCGTGAGCGGCTACTGAACGGAGTCGAGGTTTGCCTTCCGGAAGGATATTTCTTCTCCGACAAATCGGGATTCCGCCGGGACAAAATTCGCGTGCGCTGGTGGGAGATGCTGGGAGTGGGTGGCCTGCAAACCTATCGGGACGCCGTCTTCCCGGACTCAGCCACGGTGCCGGGATATCCCATACCGGAAGACGAATGCACAAACGTTCCCTATCCGGTCGATGCGGTTCCCGTCTTCTTCGGTCACTACTGGCTTCCCTCGGGTTCTCCCCGCTCGCCGCAGAGGGGAAACGTCGCCTGCCTCGATTACAGCGTCGCTATAGGGGGCATGTTGACGGGGTATCGTTGGGACGGCGAGCAAGTCCTTGATCCCGGGAAATTTGTGACCGCCGGCATCGCCGGATCTCGCCTATGAACACCATTCCTCCAGCGGTTGACGCATTCCTCACGTGGTTGGAGTCCGAGTCCGGCAAGCCCGGGATCACGCAGGAACGCCGGGAACACCTTGCCCAGACGATGTGTGACATCGCGAACCGCGGTCTGTTGTCGTCCGGGGACGATTCCGAAGAGACTGAAATGACGAAGGAAGACCTGAAGGCAATCAGGACCCGGATGATCGCGCAACCGCTCCTGGCGGACCGAAAAGTCACGGAGGCTTTGGCCGACGCCCTCGAAAATGCCCAGGGCCTTTTCTCGGAAGGGTACGACGTTCCAGAGGAGTTCGCGCACGGTGTCGTCTGGCACATCCGGGAAACCGTGACCCTCAAATTGCTTGCAGCGCTTTGGCGGCAGGTCGCGGGGGCCGAGGCCGCCGAGGCCGCCGACGGGGAATGGTCAATGCTGATCATGGAGGTCACCAACTCGGTCCTCGCCCCAAGATTGAAGCCGACACCCGGGTCGAAAGTTTCCATCCGAGATATCCGGAAAATTGCACGTCCTGAGGGAACCTTGATGACCGGCTACCGTGTCCGAGTGGACGACAATTCGGAGTTTGCGAAATTCAACGTGCGTTGGTGTTTGGGAGAGTTCGAACTCTACGACGACGCGCTGACGGCAGCGCAAGCCGTCGTCGAGTCCAGCCTCAGAAGTGCTGGTCTTGGCAAACTCCCGGCCGCCGACGTTATCCGTGGATACTCCGAGATCGGAGACGAACCGTTCATCGAGGCGATTGGAAACGCGGTGTTGCCTCAGCCCCAGTTCTCTGCATGGCGATTTGCGGGGCAAATGCTCAAGAACCGGCCGCCGGAGGGGCAATCGACCACAGGTCGCGGCGGGTAGGGGACGCGGTAGGCGCACACCGCCAAATCGGACCGAGTTTCTGCACGCATCGCGCGCGCGCGCGAGGACCGACTGGAGTCAGATCTTGTTCTTTTGAATGATTGGCAGTCTTTTCGCCACCTTGCGCAGAGTCGCGTCGGCGACGTGCGTGTAGCCCTTGTTCACATCCTCGTCCTCATGGCCAAGGTGCGCCATCGCGAGTTCCCGGGAGACGCCAGCGGCGATCAGCCAGCTTTGGGTGGTGTGCCGGAAACTGTGGAAGCTGATTTCCGACAGGGTGCGGCGGCCGCTTCGACCGATTCCATCGGCCTTTTTTCGGTGGCGGCGCTTCGGAACCAAGTTTGCCCGCTCCATGATCTTGTGGAACCGATTTGAGAGCGTACCGGCCGAGGGGGTGGCATTTGCGCGGGGGAACAGCGAACCTGACTTCGGGCCATGCTTTTCCAGCCATGCGAGGACAGGGATTGTGAGAGCGATTCGCATTTCGAGTCCTGTTTTCCTGGAACGAAACGACCAAATTTGCTCCTGGATCTGTTCGGCCATCGCCCCCGCCACGTCACCGAGGCGCTGCCCTGTGTAGACACCGAAGAGGACCATGCCGTACCATTCTTCTTCCTCGGGGATGACCGAAAGAATCCGTTCGACTTCCTCCAGAGTGAACGGCCGCCGTTGAATCGATTCCTCCCGCTCCCGCTTGCCACTGAGTGACGCGAGCTTTTCGGCGACGTTCTCCCCGATCTGCCCGTCGTTGTAGGCGGCGGTCCAGAGGCTCCGGAGGAACTTTCCGAACTGATTGGCGCTGGCTATGGAGTTGCGTCCGGCAACGCGATCCCGGGCCTGCACCAAGGCGTTGAGGGTGACATTTCCCATCGCCGTGTGCGCCGGGATGGACGTTTTCAGATCTCGAACCCAAGCCCGATACTTCCGAAGAGTCGATTCGTCGACCTCCCGGGTCTTCCGATCAAGCCACTGGTCGCAAAACTTGTGCAGTGTGATGGCCTCGAACTGGTCGCCCGTAACCGCCCGAACGATATCTGCGAGCACCCGCGCCGCTTGGTCGCTCGTGGCCCGCATCCTGGCTGCCTTTTCCCAACCGAGGGCGATTTGCAGCGCCTTGGTCTTGTCCGTCTGTTTTGTACTGCGGAAACACCGGGTTCCGTCGGGGAGGGTGAAGGCCGCCGCAAAGTACTTGCTGCCGGCTCGACGATGGACTGAAGCCATGCCGCAATTCTGCTAACGCCGCTGCTAACAGTCAACGAGAAACATATGCGTTGAGGAGCAATCTACGAGGGAAGGTCACCTCGGAAGCAGGGGAGCGGATGGGGGGGGATTCGAACCCCCGGTACCTTGCGGTACACACGCTTTCCAGGCGTGCACAATCGACCACTCTGTCACCCATCCCTTTGAGGGGAGTTGGGGAGAGTATCGGACGGAATGGTTTTTGACAACCGTGTCGGGAGGAATTCTGGGGGGCTCCGCCGTGGTGGGTGTCAGGCGACGAGGGGCAGGAATTTCTTCCGTTCGGTCCAGAGCAGGAACACCGCGAGAATGGCGGCCGCCGTGGAGATGGGGTTGAAGCCCTTCAGAAGGAAGACGTCGTAGCAGAGGATATTGACGATGATAGGCACCAACAGCACGAGACCCAAGGCGGTGAACCGACCGCTCCAGACGAGCAGTCCGCCGACGATCTCGAGGACTTTGACAAGCGCCAGGTAACCACTCGCGTAGAGCAGGCCGACGAAGGCTGCGGCGTCGCCTGATGGCGGTGGCAATGGGATGAAGCGGAGCCAGAAATTGGCTCCGAAAACCACAAAGATAAGGCCGAGCAGGACCCGGGCAAGGATGGTGGCGACTTTCATCAGGCGTGCCATTTGATGGTGCATTCGGCGATCCGGCGGCCGTAGGCCCGCGCGGTTTTCTCATCCCCGGGGTCGAGGTTGACCGGTTGGCCAGGGGTGGATTCATTTTGCGCCATTACGCCGAGAAATGAGCCGAGCCGGTTCACACCATCGGTCTTCCCGAGGAACTGCGAAGGAAACTCCGCGGCGCTGATCCAGTGCATGCTGTGCTGGGACGCGAGGAGGGCGAGATACTGGAGGGTACTGAGCTTGTCGCCGCTCGGGCTGCCGCTGCCGGTGAAGCCGCCGGCGATCTTGTTTTTCCAGCCCTGCGAAAACCAAACAGCTCCGGAAGCATCGGCAAAGGCCTTGAACTGTGCAGCCACCGTGCCCATGTAAGTCGGCGAACCGAAGACAATGGCGTCGCTGGCGGCGAGTTCCTCGAACAGCTCCGGATTCTCATAGCGGCCTTCGGTGATATGGCTGCCGAGGATCGGCCGGGTCGAAACGGCGATACCCTCGATTTCGCCCGCTCCAGCCGCAACGGCTTCTGCCAGAAGCTTCGTGTGGCCGGTGCCGGTGAAGTAAACAACGGTGAGTTTTTTCATGCCGGGTCATCTTAGGCTGGCGGCCGAGGCGCGCCCAAATATCAAGTTTCTTGCCTCGTCATAACGAAAAGGCATGCTCGGGCCGGCGCATGGAGCTTCGGCATTTGAGGTATTTTGTGGCGGTGGCGGAGGAGGAGAATGTCTCGCGGGCGGCGTTGCGCCTGCGGATTTCCCAGCCGGCGGTAAGCCGGCAAATTGCGGACTTGGAGGACGAGATGAGCGTTCGGCTCTTTCACCGGTCGGCCAAATCGTTGCGGCTAACCGCAGCGGGCCATGTGTTTTTCCGCGAGGCGCGCGCGGTGCTGGAGCGGGCGAGGGAGGCGGTTCGGACCGCGCAGGATGCCGCTGCGGATCCGCCGGAGACACTGCACATCGGGTATGCGCCATCGCCGACGGTGGAGATCCTGGCGTGGGCGTTGCGGGCGTTCCAGGAGGCGCATCCGGCGATCCGGGTCGCGCTGCACGACATGAATTCTTGCGAGATGTTCGCGGGTTTGCGAGGTGGCGAAATCCACGCGGCGTTGATGGTACGACCGGAGTCGGCGGATGCGAAGGGAATTCATTTCGAAACGTTGAAGACGTATCCGACGGGTATCGCTGTTTCCTCTTCGCATCCGTTTGCCGGGCGGCGTTGGGTGGGCCTCGCGGAGATCGTGGACAAGCCGCTGATCTTCTACTCGCTGGCGGACTATCCCGATTACGCCGCATGGGCCTGTCAACTTCTGGGTCGAAAACAGTCGGATCTGAATGTCGCCCTCGAATGCGATGGCGCGGTGAGCCTGATCGCTGCGGTTGAGTCCGGGCGCGGGATTGCGTTGGCGGCCAAGAGCCTGCTCTTGATGGCGGGGAAAAGAATTCGGTTTGTCCCGCTCCGGCCGAGTCCGGATCCGCTGGCCGTCGGGGTCGGGCATTTGTCGAAAACCCCATCCACCGGGGTTGCCCGATTTGTGGAAATCGCCCGCCGGATTGCGGGGCCGCCGAAAGCCTAGAGGCGGGGGGTGGCGATCAAAAAAGTGTTTTCATCGCTCCGGGCAACGTGTCCTCTGGAGGGTCCATGAAGAGATTCGAGAACCAAGTTGCGATTGTCACGGGAGCAGGCCGGGGGATCGGCGAAGCCATTGCCAAACGTCTGGCGGGCGAGGGCGCCAAAGTCGCGGTGGTCAGTCGGACGGAGGCCAACTCCGCGAAGGTTGCCGAGGCGATCAATGCGACGACTCCGGATGCCGCCAAGCCTTACGCAGTGGATGTGGCGGATTTCGAATCGGTGCAGTCCGCCGGAGAAACGATCCTGGCCGATTTCGGCCGATGTGATGTTTTGGTCAACAACGCCGGGATCACGCGCGACACCCTGGCCATGCGCATGTCGAGCGACGATTGGGATGTGGTCCTTCAGACGAACCTCAAGGGGGCGTTCAATTTCACACGTGCTGTCTTGCGCGCCATGGTCAAACAACGCTCCGGCCGGATCATCAACATCAGTTCGGTGAGCGGTTTGATGGGACTGGCGGGGCAGGCCAACTACGCCGCGAGCAAGGCCGGTCTCATCGGAATGAGCAAGAGCATTGCCCGCGAGGTCGCCAGCCGTGGAATCACCGTCAACGTCGTCGCTCCGGGATTCATTGAAACGGACATGACTGCCGTATTGACCGAAGAAATCCGCAAAGGTGCGCTGTCGCAGATCCCGCTCTCGAAGTTCGGACAGGGTGATGATATCGCCGCCGCGGTTGCATTTCTGGCGAGTCCGGAAGCCTCGTTCATCACCGGCCAGGTTCTGGCGGTGGATGGCGGAATGAGCATGTAGGCCCAGCCAAAGACCGTCCGCCCGTCTGTGGAATCGTTGGATGACGCCGTTTTCCAACGAGGTGTTCCTCGGGCGAGATCCGGAATACCCATTTCGGAAGCCCAGCCTGAACGTCAGTGGTGCATGGAGCGTGCGGGATTCAAGCGGCGAAGCATTGCATGCCGGCCCGCCCCCGGGTTATGCGAATGGGATGCTTCTCTATTTTTTGCGTCATGCGGAGGCGGAGGATGGTGCGATCGATTTCGATCGGCGACTGACGCCAAAGGGTCTGGAGCAGGCGGACAAAGTGGCAGCGTTCTGTCGAGCGTTTGGCTTGAAGCCGGATGGCATCCTGACGAGTCCGGTGGTTCGGGCGCGGCAAACGGCGGACATCGTAGCGAAGTCAGTGAAAGTGCCGCTGGAGGTCGCGGATTGGTTGGCGTGCGGAATGACGCCGCAGAATTTTGCAGCGGGGATGGCTGGTCGTCGGGGCGAGTGGATGGTCGTCGGGCATGAACCCGACTTCAGCGATGCGATCGCCAATCTCTTGGGTCTGCCGAATGCGGAGGGCTTGAAGATTCGCAAAGCGTCGTTGACCGCGGTCGATGCCGCCGTGGTGAGTGCGGGCGCAGGACAGTTGCAATTTTTGGTTCCGGCCCGCTTAATGTGGCGATGACTCCCTCAATCGTTCACACGCAGGACTTTGTTGCGGAAGCCGCCGCCTTCATCCGCTCGCGCGCCGAGGAGGCGGTGGCGGAGCGGGGGATCTTCCGGGTTGCCTTGAGCGGTGGGAATACGCCGCGGCCGGTTTACCGGGCGCTGGCGGGCATGGAGACGGATTGGTCGAAATGGGAAGTTACGTTCGGAGATGAACGCTGCGTTCCGCCGGAAAGCGACCAGAGCAACTTCCGAATGGCGAAAGAGTCGCTTTTCGATCATGCACCGATTCCCGATGAGAACATCCTGCGCATGCGTGGGGAAGATGAGCCGGATGTGGCAGCTACGGCCTACGAGCAGGCGTTGCTCGCTCGGGAGGCGGCCTATCGGCACGATCTGATTCTTCTTGGAATGGGTGACGATGGCCACACGGCGTCCCTATTTCCGGGAACGGCGGCTCTGGAGGAACGCGAGCGGTGGGTTGTTGCGAACTTCGTTCCAAAGTTTTCAACTCACCGGCTCACCTTCACGTACCGACTGCTCAACGCCGCTCGGCATGTTTGTTTCCTGGTCAACAGCACCGGGAAGGAATCCGTGCTCGAGGAGGTATTTTCCGGACGTTCGTCTTATCCCAGCGCCGCGGTTCAGCCGACGGATGGCGATGTCACCTGGCTGCTCGGCCGGGGTCTCTGAGTCGGTTCTCCACGCAGTGGCGGCATCTCCGCCGAACTCCCTTCTCCTTTCATGAAAGCCCTGTTCCTGACCAACGAATATCCTCCCCGCATCTACGGGGGCGCCGGTGTGCACGTCGAATACCTGAGCCGTGAGCTGGCCAGGCGGATCCCGCTGGAGGTGCGATGTTTCGGCGACCAGAACCGCGTCAAGGACCAGCTCTCGGTGCTTGGTTTCGGCCTGGTCTCCAATGCCTACACATGCCCGGAGCCGCTTCGGCCGGTCTTCGGCGCGTTGCAACGGTGCTTGGACTTCAACACCATGAATATCGATGCGGATATCGTGCATTGCCACACGTGGTATTCGCATTTCGGCGGCCTGCTGGCGAAAATCAACTACGGTCTTCCGCTCGTTGTCACCGTGCATTCGCTCGAGCCGTTGAGGCCGTGGAAGCGTGAGCAGCTCGGCGGCGGATACGATTTCACCTGCTGGCTGGAGAAAACAACTCTGGAGGCGGCGGATGCGGTCATTGCCGTTTCGGAAGAGACACGTCGGGATGTGCTCAAGCATTTCGACGTGGACCCGGCGAAGCTCCACATCATCTACAACGGGATCGATCCGGATGAATACCAGCCCGCAAGTGGCCACGGTGCGCTGAAGCGGCTCGGGATCAACCCGCATGAGCCTTATGTTTTGTTTGTCGGCCGCATTACACGCCAAAAAGGGATCATCCATCTGGTCAACGCCATCCGGTATTTTGACCCGGGTTTCCAAGTGGTGCTCTGCGCCGGCGCTCCGGATACCCCGGAGATCGCCGCGGAGATGAAGCAGGCGGTGGCACAGGCCCAGCGTGTGAGGCCCGGTGTGATCTGGATCGAGGAGATGCTCGACAATCGCTCAAAAATTGAACTCTACACGCACGCCGGCGTCTTTGTTTGTCCGTCGATTTACGAACCGTTCGGCATCATCAATCTGGAAGCGATGGCGTGTGGAACGGCTGTCGTTGCCAGTGCCGTGGGGGGAATCCCCGAGGTCGTTCGACATGGCCAGACCGGGTTTCTCGTCTGTGTTGAGCAGATGAAGGAAAGTCCATTTGAGCCTTTGCACCCGGAGCGCTTTTCCCGTGACCTCGCCGAGCGGGTCAACGAACTCATGGCGGATCCGAAAAAGCGCATGGAATTCGGCCGGGCCGGCCGACAGCGGGCGGTCGAGGTCTTCTCGTGGAGTGCCATCGCCGACCAAACGCTGGCTCTCTACGAGCGCGTTCGAGCCTCAGGCTCCGGCGGCTAGCCAGGCTGGACGACGCCGTTGCGACTGTCTTGGAATGCCGCATCCAGAGCGGCGGCCAGGTCGGCCCGCCGGATCGGTTTGCTGAGGTAATTGTCCATGCCTGCATCCAGGCAGCGCTCGCGATCACCGGACATTGCATCCGCAGTCAGAGCAATGATGTAGGCGTGTGATTTTACGTTTTGGGATTCGAATTCCCGGATCCGCCGCGCTGCTTCGACGCCGTCCATGACAGGCATTTGGAGATCCATGAAAATGAGGTCGTAAGGAAGGCGGGCGTGGGCCTCGAAGCCTTTCAGGCCATCTTCGGCGGCATCGCTCTCGTAGCCGAGGGACAGGAGCATGCGCTGTGCGAGCATGCGGTTTACGGCATTGTCTTCGACGACGAGAATGCGGCGTCCGCATCCGCCACCTTGCGCGGGGCCGGTGGATTGCGAGCCTCGGGACGAGTTGGCGTCTCCGGCAGGAACAACGACCAGTGGCAAATCCAAGGCGAAAGTGCTGCCCGTGGAGGAAGAACTGACAAGCTCGACATTGCCCCCGAGGAGTTCGGCCAACCGTTTACAAATGGCCAGACCCAAGCCGGTACCACCGAACCTTCGTGTTGTGGATGAATCGGCTTGAGAAAACGGCTTGAATAACCTCGCCACTTTGTCCGGGGGGATGCCAATACCGGAGTCCGCGACCTCAATGCGAAGCGCAAAGCGTCCATCCTCCGGATCGTTGGTCCCGCGGCGGGCGGTCACCCGGACCGAACCGGATGGGGTGAACTTCACGGCATTGCCGATCAAGTTCAGGAGGATCTGGCGGAGGCGGCCGGGATCCGTGCAGACGCTCTCGGGGACATCGGGATCGACGTCCACCTCGAGTTGCAGTCCCTTTGACTGGGCGGTGGCCCGGTAGAGGTCGACCACGTCGCCGATGCAAGGCCGGATCGCCACGGCGGCCGGCTGGATGGGCATTTTTCCGGATTCAATGCGCGAGAAGTCCAGAATGTCGTTGAGCAGGACGAGCAGTGCATCGCCGCTCCGGCGGATCATCTCGATCTGCTCACGCTGGCCGGTTTCGAGTTTGGTTTCGATGAGCAAGTCGGCGAACCCCAGAACGCTGTTGAGTGGCGTCCGAATCTCGTGGCTCATTACAGCAAGGAACTCGCTCTTGGCGCGATCGGCGGCCAAGGCAGCCTCCTTTTCGCGGATGAGTGCCTGTTCGGCACGCTTGCGGGCTGTGACGTCGAGGCCCGCTCCGCGGTAACCGGTCAGCTTCCCGTGCGTATTGAGAACGGGGACGCCGTTGACGCTGAGCCAGATGATTTCGCCGTCGGCGCGGACCATTCGGTGCTCAAAGTCTCGAAAGATCGATCTCGCCGCGACAATTGCCTCCGAGCGATTCCTCACGTCATCGACATTCTCGGCCGGGACAAAAGCCAGCGGGTGACGGCCGAGGAGGGTCTCGACCGGATAACCGAGAACGTCCTTCACGCGTTCCGACAGGAACGTGTAATGCCCGGAGGAATCAACCTCCCAGATGTATTCACCCGCTGCATCGGCGACGTCTCTCAGGCGCCGCTCAGTTTCCCGGAGCGGGGTGATATTCAGGATCGTGCCGACGGCGAGATTGTGAACGGAGCGGCTTTCGACGGTCTGCCCGCGGTCAAGCAGCCAATGAACACGCCCGTCGTTGCCGATGACGCGGTACTCGACGTTCCATTTCGCACCGGATTCCCCGGACCACGCCTCGTGGCAGGCGCCGAGGTCATCGGGATGAATATTCTTCATCCAGGTTTCGCGGGTGGAGGGAAGGTCTTTGGTCGAGTCCCAGCCCAATCCCGCCAGATTGCCCTGCCAGTCGATTTTTCCAGTTCGCACATCGAGGTGGTAGATCGCTTCACCGATTGCCTGAACGAGCGCCCGTTCTGCGCCTTCGATGATCTGCAGGCGCTCGGCATCCAGGATGTTTTTCCGACGGTACGAGTAGACGGCGAGGGCGACCGTGAGGGAGACGACGGCACCGATCAACACGGAGGAAATCGCGGCCGACCGGAGCGATGCCAGTGTGGGTTGAAGTTTGTCGCTGGTGGATTCAACAACGAGAACGCTCCGGGTGCGGTCCGGTCCACTCACAACCGGGACCATCGCGACAACCAGCGACTCGGTGGAGCCGGGGTAGGCGATTTCCCCGACCCATCCTTTGCCAGTGCGGCTCACCGAAAGCGCGCAGAAATACATTGTTTCCTTGCTGAAGTCGCCGCTGGTCCCCGGCTGCACCGGGAGCCGCTCCCACGACCGTGGCGGGAAACCTTCGGAGTCGACGCCCATGCGCGCCTTGTCCCCGTCAAACGTCACCGTGAAGATCCGTGAGACGATTGGCTCAACGATCTTCGCTTCCCGGAGCGGCTTTTGAACGGATGCGTAATCGATCTTGGCGACGTCCGTAATGCTCTGGCCGGCGATGCGGTCGTGACCGATCGCGTCCATGGCACTTGCCGTTCGCCAGGCCAACGACTCCAAACGCTGGCGATTATGAACGTTGTTCCGCGCGCTGGCTTGACTGTAGATGAAATACGCAGAGGCAACAAAACAAAGCAGGATCGACAACCCGACGTAGATCGAGTCCCGCAAAGGCGAGGGAGGTCTGGACAGTTCGATTTTCAAATCCGGTCGTGCCGAAAAATCCGGTCAACCCCCGCCGTTGGACCGGCGCGTCTTTCAAAGGATGGGGTGTCGACCTGGGGGATCATCGGATCAGGAGGACCGCAGGGGTCGGCCCTGCATCGCCTCCAAGGTACGGCGCTGTGCGGGGCTGAGCAGGAGTTCCATCGCGCGAGCTTGACGGACTCGCCGGTCGCGGAGCAACTCGAGCCGGTCGGATTGCGAGATCTCTCCGTCGTGATACCAACTGTTCACGCGCCCGACATACTCGACGCCCTTGCGACGGATCTTGTCGATCGCCCCGACCTGCCAATGCGTGAGGTCGAGCGCTTTTTGGACGGTTGGCGAGACGAGCATCGTGCTCCCAAGGACCTGGTGCTGGATCTCCTTGAGGCGGCTCAACTGGGCCGGCGTGAGCAATTGGAGCACGCGCGCGTTCGATTTTTCCTTCAATGCGGCAAGTTTGGCTTCCGCAGCGGCGGGGTCAGAGGGAGCGTGGCCGGCCTGGCGGACAATCGCCCGAGCCTGCTTGCGGAAATCCGAACGAATGGCCTCGACCTGACGCTTTTGCGAGTTCGTCAGTGAAAGATCCGATTGAATCGGGTCCAGTCCGACCAATACCGGGAGGGCGCCCGGAAAATCCGCTGCGGTGACGGTTGCCTGCGCTGCGAGGGGCAGGAGCGAAAGAACGAGAGCGATGGCAATTTTCACAGGCTTTTTCCGATGATGGCTTCGAGTTTGACGATATCCGCACCGAATTTCCTGATGCCATCGGCGAGTTTATCAGTCGCCATGGCATCTTCGTTAAGCATCCAGCGGAATGTTTTTTCGTCGAGGTCGATTTTTTCGATGTCCGTCGTCTTGGCTCCGGCGGGGTCGAGTTTGCGATCGACCTTGGCATCCGACGCGTGGAGTTCGGCGAGGAGTTCGGGGCTGATCGTGAGCAGATCGCAGCCGGCAAGTTCGATGATCTGCCCGGTGTTGCGGAAGCTGGCGCCCATCACCTGCGTGTTGTAGCCGAACTTCTTGTAATAATTGTAGATCGTCTGGACAGAGTGGACTCCGGGGTCGTCCGGGCCTTGATAATCCTTGCCGGTCGTCGCCTTGTAGTAGTCGTAGATCCGGCCGACGAACGGCGAGATCAGGCGCACGCCGGCCTCGGCACAGGCAATCGCCTGAGGCAGCGAAAAGAGCAGCGTGAGGTTGCAATGGATGCCCTCTTTCTCACAGACCTCCGCGGCACGGATGCCTTCCCAAGTCGACGCGATCTTGATGAGAACGCGTTCACGGCCGATGCCATGCGACTCGTACAAGCCGATAAGATAACGCGCTTTTTCGATGGTTGCACGGGTGTCGAAAGAAAGTCGTGCGTCGACCTCGGTGGAGACGCGTCCGGGAACAATTTCCAGGATCCGGCGGCCAAAGGCAATGAGCAGGTCGTCGATGATCTTCCGGGGGAGTTCCGAGGCGGGGACGCTTGCCGCGCGGTTGTCGGAAATCGCCTTTTCGAGCAGCGGTCGATACTCGGGAAGTTGAACCGCCTTGTAGATCAACGTGGGATTGGTCGTTGCGTCTTGCGGCGAATAGGCGCGGATGGATTCAAAATCGCCGGTGTCCGCAACGACGGTGGTGAATTGCTTAAGCTGATCGAGGGCGGTGGTCATCGGAAGAGAGTGTCCGAAAGGCTGATGCGACAAGTCCGGAAAAGCAACCCCGAAATGCCCGGGGAAAACGGAGCCTACGGGGCTCGAACCCGCAACCTCTGCCGTGACAGGGCAGCGCTCTAACCGATTGAGCTAAGGCTCCTCTCGAAAAATCGAGGGAGGAGGAAACTAGCGGCGGAGCCGCGCGGCATGCAAATCTTTTTCTTGGAGAATTTTCCGTTCAAAATCCGGGGTTGGGCATCGCGGCTTCGGCCGCCGCCCGCGCCTCCGCAACCGGCAGGGGACTTGAATCGACAAATGTGATCACGCCCACACCGCCCTTGCTGTCCGAGAGCACGACATAGTGGATCTGGCGGCCGGCGCGCGGAAAATCCCAGACGCCGTTGAACCGCGCATACGCGGGATTCAACGGCCGAAGGGTGGTGAGCAATGGAACGCCCGCTCCGGTTTTGACCGGCGGCCCGAATCGCTTGATCAAGACATCGCGCAGGCCATCCCATCCGCCGGCCCGCCGGAGCGTTTGTTCGGTGGGACCGTTGAAGTAACGGAGTTCCATGCGAACCAACCGTCCCTGACGGAAGGTAAGCAGGAGAATGGAAATCTGCGGGTTCGGCTTGTAGATTTCAAAAGTTTCCCAATCGCTGCGGGAAGACGAAACGCGTTTGGCTTGGGGAAAACGACGAAGGACCGCCTTGGAATCGCCCAGCTTTGCGCCCGCAACCGAAAGCCGGCGGATTTCGGCCTCGGCGGCCCGGGTTGGCTTCTTCGGCTTGGCGGGTTGACGGGAGTCCGGTGTCGCGCAACCAGAGAGCACGGCCAGGCACACGATCCAAATCGGGAGTGAACGAACCCATTGCATGATGCCTTGGATGCGAAGGGCCGCCCGGCTGGTCAAGCGAAAACGAGATTCCGATTGCAATCCCAACGATCCATGGCATTCTGCCCGGCTACCCGAATTTTACCATGAGTCAGCATCCGAGTTTGAAAGGCAAGGGAGCCATCAAGGCGCGCCGCAGTGTTTTGAAGCGTTTTGAGCGTGTGGAACTTCTGAAGAAGCGCGGCCAGTTCAAGGACGGCCAGCGTGTCATTGGCCTGCCGAAGACCAAGCCCGAGGAATAATTCATTCCGCGCAGCATGCGGCTGAACCGCTTTCTGGCAGCCGCGGGCTTCGGGTCCCGCCGTGCATGCGATGATCTGATCGCTTCCGGCGCCGTGACCATCAATGGCCGGACCGTCGAAAAGCTCGCCACGTTGGTGGGCGAGGGGGATGAGGTCCGTTGCAATGGCCGGATCGCTCGCGCGGCCCGGCTGGTCTATCTTCTGTTGAACAAGCCGAAAGGCTACGTGGTCAGCCGCGCCGATGAACTGGGGCGGCGAACGGTATTCGATCTTCTGCCGGCCGAGCACGGCAGCCTTTTTCACGTCGGGCGACTGGATCGCGACAGCGAGGGGCTCTTGATTTTGACAAACGACGGGGAGTTGGCCCAGCGGCTGACGCATCCGGCGCACGAGGTGGAGAAAGAATATGAGGTCACTCTCGACAAGGCGTTTCCGGAGGAATCCGTTGCGCGCTTGCTTCGGGGATTTCACATCGAAGGCGGCCGCGCCCGCATGGAACGGGTAAGGCATCTTGCTCCGAAAGTCCTTCGGGTCGTGCTCCGCCAAGGCCTCAAGCGGCAAATTCGCCTCATGTTTTACGACATGGGCTTTGAAGTCGAACGGCTCGTGCGTGTGCGGATTGGCAGCCTGAAAGGAACGGGGTTGCCGGTTGGGCACTTCCGGCTTTTGACTCCCGCCGAAATCGAATCGCTGCGGGTCGGTGAGCAACGTCCGATGAAACCGTCGGGCTCAGGAAAATCGCCGGCCGGTGCGCCAAAGAATCCGGCAAAACGCCGGAGTTCGGCCCGGATGCCCGACCACCGCGAAAATCGTCGCGGCCGCCCTTGAATTGGCCGGTTTGCGCCGGTATTTGTCCCCGTCGATGAAAACCCCTGAGACCCCGGCCAACGAAACGGAACGTCTGGCGAGTCTCCGCTCGCTCGGGCTCCTGGATACTCCGCCCGAAGAACGCTTCGATACGATCACGCGTCTGGCGGCCCGAATGTTCGGTGTGCCGATCGCCTACATCTCGCTCGTGGACGAGAATCGCCAATTTCTTAAAAGCCGCGTCGGCCTCGACTTCTGCGAAACCGGACGGGACGTTTCGTTCTGCGGTCATGCGATCCTCGAGACCGAACCCCTGATCATTCCTGATACGCTCCTTGACGAACGCTTTGCCGACAATCCGCAGGTCGTGGGAGAGCCGTTCACACGATTTTATGCCGGCCTCCCGCTACAGGGGCCGGGGCCCGAAGGACTCAACATTGCAACGCTCTGCCTCATGGATCGTACGCCGCGGCAGTTGTCGGATGCTGAGATCCAGCAACTCAAATTGCTCGGGCAGATTGCGGAGCGCGAACTGAGGTTGGGGGAGGTTATTCGTATGCAGGACGATCTCCTCCAGACGAAAAATGCGTTGATCGAAAGCCAGCGATTGATCAACCAGCAAATGGACGAGGCCCTGGCTTACGTCCTCTCGCTCCTCCCACCGGAATTGACGGAAAAAGTCCGGGCGTCCTATCAGTTTCTCCCGTCATCGACGCTGGGCGGCGACAGTTTTGGATTCCATTGGCTGGATGAGAACCATTTGGCGATCTACCTGCTCGATGTCTGCGGCCACGGTGTCGGCTCGGCCTTGCTGTCGGTCTCGGCCATGAACGTGCTCAAAACCCAAACGCTGCCGGACACGGATTTCTTTGAACCAGCCGCCGTTTTGCAGGCGTTGAACCGGACTTTTCGCATGGAAAGCCACGGCGGGATGTTCTTTACCATTTGGTACGGTGTGCTCGACGTGAAGGGCGGGCGACTTCGCTATTCCTCAGCCGGACATCCGCCCGCCGTCGTCGTGCGCCCCGGACACGCCCCGCAGCCGGTCGGAGAACCGGCGCTGCCGATCGGAACGTTCGAGCATGCGCAGTTCGAAACCGGAGAGACCGATGTGCCGTCAGACGCCCACCTCTACGTGTTCAGCGATGGCATCTACGAAGTTCGGCAGCCGGATTCCACGATGGGAACCTACGAGCAATTCCTTGCATCGCTCGCCGGCGCTCCGTCCGCCACCGAGGTCATCCGAATCGTTCGGGAGAAAAATCAGGCCGACGCCTTCGACGATGATGTCTCCGTTCTCCGCATCGACCGCCAGGGCGTCGTGGCCTGACGACGGAGGCCTCCCGTCCACTCCGAGCCGACGGAAATCCGGTTGTCAGCAGATCAAGCGCCCTTCGCCGAACTCCGGAAATCCCGACATCCGGCTCGTGCGGATTGCTCCGAAACAACCACCAGCCCGAACCTTCAGATTCTCTGCGATGGAGCGCGCACCGTTTCGCGGGAACCCCGGACGATTCCCCGAAGGAACGTCATCAACGAACCCCCACCGGAAGGTTGCGGCTCCCCGGAACCAGCCACGGACGATTCTTCCTCCACGCGGGTTGATGGCGGCGGCTGGCGGTCGGCCGCCCAGCTCCAGAGATCTTCACCGGCTGGCGTGTTGCGATGCGATTTTCGGGCCATTGGATTCAGACAGGTGAGAGTCGGATGATTCGGCTGAGAACCCCTTGGATCAGCAATTCGCGGACCGGAATCAGGTCCGGATAGGCGGGGTTCTCAGCTTTCAGGAAACGGTTGGAGCCGTCGATGATCAGGCGCTTCAGTGTGACTTCGCCGTCGATCAAGGCCGCGACGATCTCCCGATGCCGCGGTTCGCGTTTTTCGAAAACCGCGACATCTCCGTCGACAATGTGAGCCCCGGTCATCGAATCGCCTCGCACCACCAAGGCAAATATGCCATCCGAGGCCCGATTCAGGCCCAAATCGGCAGGCGAAAGATTGAGGCTCGAATCGCCATCCGAGCCGGCATCAACAGGCAGACCCGCCGGAATCGCGCCCAAGAGCGGGATTCCTTGGAAGGGTCGGCTGCCGCGTATGACCAAAGAACGCGCCTTGCGATCCAACTTGCCCAAAAGTCCTTTCTTCTCGAGCGCCATCAGGTGCCGACGGACAGCGAATGAACTCGCAAACCCAAAATTTGCCTGAATTTCGCGGATGCTCGGACTGCACCCGGAATTCGCTTGGAAGCTCGCAATGAAGTCGAGAACCTCTTTCTGTTTAGCGGTCGGTTCCATATAGTGCTCATAGGTGCACTATGAGGATTCGAGTTGTCAACAAGATTGTTTGATAAACGGAAACAGCGTTCGACAGCTGCTTGGTGGCCGGTTGGAGCAGTCCGCCGCCAAGCCTCACTCACCGGTGAGAAATCCGTTCACGGGCTGGCACGGGCGAAAGGCGGGCGCGCACGGGAACGGTCTGAGCCTTGATCCAATCGATCGCGTTTCTAACGCTGAGCCGTGGCGGGATGAGCTCGAACGTTTCAGGGCACCCAGCGCCGGGCTGTGAACAACTCTCCCAAGTTCGAGAGTGCGCTTGATCCAAAACGGCTCCTTCACAACTTATTCACACCCGTGCAAATGCCTGTTCGGCAGCAGAATATCTATAACAACACATAATATATGTAATGTATAACCGAGAGCTCCGCGGCGAGAGAATAATTCCGGGCCTCCCGGCCCAATTCCTCAGGACGATCAATCCTGAGCCGCAGAGAATCCTCTGTTGCCGACATGCCTGTCTGTTTACTCGCGGGAGTTCGGGGTTCAAACCCGAAGAAATCCGTGGTGAATCCAGGAAGGGTTCTGCCGTCGGCAGATCCGGTTGAATCGATGCCAGTGGAGAGCGCGACGCCTGAGTGAATCTGGTCTCCCCGCTGCAATGATCATGACCGCGCCAGCTTGCGAATGGCTCGTCCCGTTCCTTTTCTTCGGCTTCGGCCTTGCATCCAGTCCATGCCATCACCCCGAACACATGGAATGCAGGGCTCGCATATCATGCGATTACGGCGTCAATCCGGTCTGAATCTCGATTCTTCCCAGGCCGTGAATCGCAATGCTCGCAGAGAATACGAATGGAGACTATTTCGTCCAATAATCCGGATCTTTCCGACGCTCCGGCGAGCCGGGACGGGAAAGATATTTTCTCGCAACGAGCAGCCATTGGATCCAGACCAACGGCATCGCAAAGTCCGCAAATCTCGCAATAAACTGGAAAGCATTTACAACTTCCACCTCGCCGAGTGGCCAATTCGGAGTTACCAGATTTACGTAGAAGTCCTACCTAAACACTTTTTTATCAATGACTTTGACAATATCACCTATGCCCTCACCGAGCTCCAGTGCGGTGGGCACGACGGTGACCTTGGGGAACCGGCTACGGAAGGCGTTCAGGTTTTCCGCAGACTCTGCGATATCCATTTTGTTGGCGATGACGCAGGAGGGTCGTTTGGTGAGTGTGGGGTCGTAGAGGCGGAGTTCCTTTCGGAGAGACTGGTAATCGTCGACCGGGTTTCGTCCTTCGGAGCCGGCCATATCGAGGACGAAGAAGAGGAATTTGCAGCGGACGATGTGGCGGAGGAACTCGTGTCCGAGGCCGCGATTTTCATGGGCGCCGTCGATGAGCCCCGGGATGTCGGCGACCGTGGCGCGGCGGTAATTCGGCAGATCGACGACGCCGACCAGTGGGTGCAACGTTGTGAAGGGGTAAGGTGCGGTTTTCGGATGGGCTGCGGAAATTTTGCCGAGGAGGGTGGATTTCCCGGCATTCGGGTATCCGACCAATCCGATATCGGCGATGGTGCGCAGTTCGAGGACGAACCAGCCTTCTTCGCCCGGGTACCCTTTTGTGCACTGTCTGGGCACGCGATTGGTGGAGCTTTTAAAATGGGTATTCCCCTTCCCACCGTCCCCGCCTTTGCACAGGAGAAACTGCTGACCGGATTCGGACAGGTCGGCGATGGGTTCTTCCTCGACGGGATCGGCTTGGGACTGCCCGGCGCGATAGATGAGGGTTCCGACGGGGACGCGGACGATGGTGTGGCCGGCGCTTCGGCCGTGCTTGTCTTTGCCCTTGCCGTGGGCGCCGCGGCCGGATCGCACGAGGGGTTCGAAGAAAAGGGCGACGAGGCTGGCGGTGTCGTGGCTGGCTTCCAGGATGATATCCCCTCCCCGGCCGCCGTCGCCGCCATCGGGTCCGCCGCGGGGGATGAACTTCTCCCGGCGGAAGCTGCAGCAGCCATTGCCACCGTCGCCGGCCTTGGCATGGATGCGGATCTGATCAACAAACTTCATTTCCGGAGGGTGCCCGAGCGCCGGTGGCGAGTCGAATCAGTAGTTGAACAAATCGCGGAGCTCGACGGAACGCCCGCTGGCCGTGCGCAGGGCGCGGAGGATTTTTCCCTGAACATTCGGCGTGAGCCACCTTCCCTTGCAGGCCCGGGCGACCATTTTATGGGTGATTTGTTCGGTTGATGCGGCGACGAGGTCGTGGGCTTTGAGTCCCATGGATTCCATCAACGCGGCGATGGGCTGCGGGCCGAGATCGCGATCCGGGCTGGTCATTTCCGGAATCTCGCATAGTTTTCGGCCATGTTGAAATCCGTTTTCCCCGTCGCGCTGGTCCTCTTGACCCTGACGCTTGCTCCCCTTATGGCACAAACTGCATCCGAGAAGGGCAAGGCATTCCTTGCCGAAAACGCAAAGAAGCCGGGCGTCCAGCAGACGGCCAGTGGGCTTCAGTATGTCATCGAGAAGGAAGGCACGGGAAAGTCTCCGAAAGCGAGCGACTCCGTTTTGGTCCACTATCGCGGCACCCTGCTCGACGGCACCGAGTTTGACAGCTCCTACAAGCGCAACGAGCCGATCAGCTTTCCTCTCGCCGGCGTGATTCCGGGGTGGACCGAGGGCTTGCAGTATGTGAAAGAGGGCGGAAAAATCCGGCTCTTCATTCCTTCCGACCTGGCCTATGGCAAACGGGGCGCCGGCGGGCTCATCGGGCCGGACGAGACGCTCATCTTTGAAGTGGAGCTGCTGAAAGTGCTCTGATTCACCGGAGCGCAAACCGGAACGCGTCGACGATTTGTTCCATGGCGCGCGGATTCGGCTCCGTCCAATTCCACGCCATCTCGAACGTATTCGCCGACCGCCACTCGGCACCCGGCAGTCGCTCGGCCGAGTAGTCGATCCGGATTCCTCGAGTTGGCGGTGCCAGAAAATGGGAGGCACGTCGCGGTTGCGCCAGTTGAGGCGGCGGAGTCGGTGGATTGGCATGGGAATATAGACAAACGCCTCGACTCCGGTTTCGCCCAGCCGCTCCAGGAAAGCGGCCCGGGTGATGCCGGCTTCCTGTCCGTTGAACACGAGCGACATCAAATGGTGGACCGGCAACGTGTCCGGCGGGTCGGCGGGCATTCGGATGGCGGGAACGTCCGCCAGCAGGGTCCGGAGCGTTTCCGCATTCGCCAACCGGCCCGAGTTTTCCTCATCGAGAAACGGAAGCGCAAGCCGCGCGAGTTCAGCCCCCAAGGTGCAGGGACGCCATCCGAGTTGCAGCGAATCGAGAAGCCCCTGTTCGGAGAGCAGGGTTGCCTGGGCGGCGTGGAGGCCGCGTGGGTGTTTCCCATTGAGATAGGCCCGCTCGGCGGCGGCCGGGTGTTCAAAGATGGCGTAGCCGCCCTCGGTTCCTCCGAGCGGTTTCAATGCCATGCAACTGAAGGCGGACGCATGACCGAAGCGCCCGACGCGCCTGCCTGCAATTCTGGCACCGTGCGCCTGACTGCCATCCTCAAGTAGCAGGATGCCGACATCGTCCGCCCAAGCGCGCAGTTCCCGCGCCGCAAACGGACGCCCGAACAAATGCACGCCAAGAACGGCTCTGGTGCGCGACGTGAGTTTTGACCGGGCACTCACGGGATCGATCAGACCGGTCTCCGGATCCACGTCGGCAAAGACCGGCACACCACCGACAGCTAGAATGGCAGAGACCGTGGCGCCCCATGTGTAGGGCACGGTGATCACCTCATCGCCCGGACCGATTCCGTTTCCGATCAGGATGGCCTCGAGGGCGGCGGTGCCGGAGGCAACCCACCAGATCTCGCCTCCGCCATGGAACTCCCGGAGCGCCGCTTCGGTCTCGGGAGCGCCTTCCAAGCGCGTCCACTCGCCTTCGGCCAACAGACGCGCCGCTGCCTCGAGAATCTCCGGACGCCGCGTCGGATGGCGCGGCGGAGACTCGGTGAGGATCTTCATGGGCTACCCGATATCGGCTCGACTTACCGCCAAGCGATCTTTGCCAACCGACGGGCCACTTCCTCCGCATTCGACCGGCTGTTGAATGCCGAAATGCGAAAGTAACCCTCGCCCGCCGGACCGAATCCGCTGCCGGGTGTGATGACCACGTTGGCCTCGTTCAACATGCGATCGAAGATTTCCCAGCTCGTCGTTCCCTGCGGTCCGCGAACCCAGATGTAGGGAGCGTTTGTTCCGCCAAACGTCGCCAGTCCACAGCCCGCCGCGGCCTCGCGCAGGATTTTTGCATTTCCCATGTAATGCTCGACGAGGGCTGCGACCTCCGATTTTCCAACCTCGGAGTAAAGCGCCTCGGCGGCCCGCTGGGTCACATAACTGACGCCGTTGAATTTCGTGCTGAAGCGTCTGTTCCAAAGCGGGTGAAGTGGACGCTTCTCGCCCGAGTCGGTGCGGCATTCCAGTTCCTTCGGAACCACGGTGAACGCGCAGCGCACTCCGGTGAAGCCTCCATTCTTGGAAAAACTGCGAAACTCAATCGCGCAGCGGCGGGCTCCCGGGATTTCGTAAATCGAATGCGGCACATCGGCGTCCTGGATGTATGCTTCATAGGCCGCGTCAAAAAGAATGACGGCTTCGTTGGCGAGGGCATAGTCGACCCATTTTGCCAATTGATCCCGCGTTGCTGTCGCGCCGGTCGGATTGTTCGGGTAGCAAAGATAGATCAGATCAACTTTCTCGCCCGGAACCGGCGGGACAAAACCGTTCTCTGCATTGCATTCGAGATAAACAAGGCCCGCATAGAGCCCGCGTTCGTCGCCGGTGCCGGTGTGACCGGCCATGACATTGGTATCCACGTAGACCGGGTAGACGGGATCCATGACGGCGATCCGGTTGGTGTCGCCAAAGATATCGAGGATGTTTCCGCAGTCGCACTTCGATCCATCCGAAACAAAGATTTCTTCGTCAGAGACCTCGATCCCTTTGCTGCGGTAATCGCCCTCCGCGATGGCCCGACGGACGAACTCGTAACCCTGCTCGGGACCGTATCCACGGAACGATTCCCGGACTCCGAGTTCATCCACAGCCCGGTGCATGGCCTCGCGGACGGCTGACGGAAGCGGTTCGGTCACGTCCCCGATTCCACAACGGATCAAGGGGGCATCCGGATGGGCGTCGGTGAAGGCTTTCACCCTCCGGCTGATCTCGGGGAACAGGTAACCGGCTTTAAGTTTGAGGTAGTTCGAATTGAGCTGTGCCATGGAATCGGGAGATGAAAGCGAATCGCTCCCGATGCGCAAAGCGAATTTCGGTCAGTCGGCTTTCGGCCGGTGCTGGTCGTCGAAGTTGAGATACGTGTAGAGCGTGAGGCTCTTCTCGTAATCATCCAGCAAACGCATGCCCTCGCTCGGCTTCAGACGGTCGGAACGGATCGCCGCGTCGGTCTGAGCCTTCATGCGCCGGGCCAGTTCATTCACGTCCCACTGGGTCAGGGACAAAACCTGTCCCACCGTGCTCCCGGCCAGGACCTCCTCGATGTAATAGCCCGCATCCTCATCTTCATCGAGGTAGATGTGCATTTCATTCACTCGGCCGAAGAGGTTGTGGAGATCCCCCATGATGTCCTGGTAGGCACCGGCGAGAAAAAAGCCGATGTAATATGGGTCGCCGGGTGTCCAACGGTGAAGCGGCAGGGTTTCCTTCACGTCCTGAAGGTCGACAAACTTCGCCACCTTGCCATCCGAGTCACACGTGATGTCGACCAACGTCGCGTTGCGATCGGGCAACTCGTTCAGCCGGTGAATTGGCATCACGGGAAACAACTGTCCGAGCGCCCAGTGGTCGAGGAGCGACTGGAACACCGAGAAATTGCAGAGAAATTGGTCGCCGAGCGCGATTTCCATTTCCTTCACTTCCTCGGGCACATAGCGCATTCCGCGGAACATTTCGACGATCGATTCCGCAATCTGCCAGTAGATCGTTTCGACGCGGGCCTTGGAGCGCAAGTCGAGCAGGCCGAGATCAAACATCGACTGGGCGCGTTCGCGGATTTCCTGCGCGTCGTGCAGGTGTTCCAGCCGGTTCTTCTTTGCGAGATCGTTCCGGATATCGAGGATGTCGTGGACAATCTGCGGGTCGTCAGCGGCAGGCTCAACGGCCTTTTGACGGCTGTTCTTCTCGATGGCTCCGAAAGTTTCGACCAGCAAAACCGAATGATGCGCGACAATGGCCCGGCCGCTCTCGCTGACCAGGGTCGGATGCGCCACCTTTTCCGAGTCGCAGACCTCCATGACCGTGTAAACGATGTCGCGGGCGTATTCGTTCAGTGAATAGTTGGTGGAACTATCGAACGTGGTCCGCGAGCCGTCGTAGTCAACGCCCAGGCCGCCACCGACGTCGAGGTATTCGAGCTCGTGGCCCATTTTGGCGAGCTTCGCATAGAACCGGGCGGCTTCGCGGGCGGCGCGCTTGATCGTCCGGATGTCCGGCACCTGTGAGCCGACGTGGAAATGGACGAGTTTCAGGCAATGCCCGAGCCCGGCCTCGCGGAGCATGTCGCTGGCCTCGACGAGGTCGGCGGTCGACAGCCCGAACTTGGCATTTTCTCCGCCGCTGGTGGCCCATTTTCCCGCGCCCTTCGAAAGCAAGCGGACGCGGAGTCCGACCATGGGCTCGACGGCCATTTCCTTCGACACGCGAAGAATGTGGGAAAGCTCCTCCAACTTCTCGACCACGAGGATCACCTTCTTGTCGAGCTTGCGGCCGATCAGTGCATTGCGGATGAAACTCGTATCCTTGTAGCCGTTGCAGATGATCAGGCTCTCGGGATCGCTGTGGATGGCAAGAGCGGCGAGCAACTCGGGTTTGCTGCCGGCCTCGATTCCGAAATGCCACGGCTTGCCCGCGTCCAGGATTTCTTCAACGACTTCGCGGAGTTGGTTGACCTTGATCGGAAAAACGCCGCGGTAAACGCCGTGGTAACCCATTTCCGCGATGGCCTCGGCGAACGCCTTGTTGATCGTCTCGACCCGGTCCCGGAGAAGATCGTGAAAACGCACGACAAGCGGAAACGCCAAGTGACGGTTCCGCGCCTCCTGGATGATTTCCATCAGGTCGATCTGCTCGCCGTTGCGTTTCGGGCGGACCACAAGATGGCCCTTGTCGTTGATTCCAAAATACCCGCTGCCCCAGCGGTCCACGTTGTAGAGGGCGACGGCGTCGCCGGTTTCAAAGTTCGACATCGATTAAAAGTTGATCACCGTGAAAACATTCTGGCTCACGGCATTGGCCTCCTCCACCGTCATCCAGCGTTCCGCATATTCCGGTCCCCACGAATCGGACACGGCGATCTCGCCGGTCTTTTCATTGTAGCCGATGATCATGCACATGTGTCCGCGGTCCCTGCTGGTCGCGATGTTTTTTGCGGATTTTCGCACAGAATCAAGCTTCGCGTTCCACTCGTTCCAATCCGCGACCGCCGCCCGATCTTTCATGCGGTCGTTCAACGCCGAATTGACGTCCTCCATTGAGAACATCCCCCACATGACAGGAATCCCGCGGTCGATGAATTTCCGGATGTTCCGGAGGGAAATCTTGCCGCGTTCCGTGTCGAGGCGACGCCCGCCGCGGGAGACCGCCTCCTCGGCTCCGCTGACAATCGCCGAGAGCGACGTCCCCCCACCCGCCTGCGTTCCGCCGGCCATCGCCAGGACATACATGTCCGCGGGGACCGCCATGTAGCGCATGACGCGTTCCCACGTCGCCGGCACGCAATAGCCCTTCGGTCCCTGGTCGACCATCGGAATGTCCTTCAAGATGACGTCGCCGTTTGGACGCCGCTCGACGCGTTCCAGCAAACGCCCGCGGAGCACCGTATCGGGAATTCTTGAACGCCCCTGCAATTCCGCAACCGCCGTCGGAAGAATGCGGACGGCAACGTATTCCCCGGGAGGCGATGCCAGCAGGATGGCATGACCGTTCCAATCCCAACGCTGCACCCGCTCGCGTGTTTCACGTCCCTGGCCGAACCGATCGCGAACCGGTTCGCCAAGCAACCCGGACAAGGCCGCCGCGATGGTCGCCTGGTCTTTTTCGATCGCCGCGGCATACGCCTCCTCAATCCGGCGCGACTCACGTGACGATCGCTCGCTGCCGGCGACGAGTGCCCCGCCAACCGAATCGCCCTTGTTTGCGAACATCATGGAAATGCGCCCGACACCGCCCTCCTCGCCGAAAAGAGCCAGTGAATACGGACGCGTTCCAAGGACCACCTCGCTCGGTGGCGGATACTTTCGAAAACTCGAATCCGTCGACGTCTTGGATTCCATCGGCCAGCCCAACCGCGCGGCGGCGTCGTCCGGAACGTCATCCCAAAGGTTTTCATCCTGCCAGATCGGAACACCAAACACCGCGTTGAGGGCAGAAAAGTCCGGAGCCGCGCAGGCCGTCGAAATGGCGGCGGCACTGACCAGAATGGCGGCGAGATTGCGCACGCGGGATCGGTGTGAGAGCATTGCCGCTGAACAGTAGTTTCGGCCCCTCGATTTTCCATGCGAATTCTCTACTTCGATTGTTTTTCCGGAATCAGCGGTGACATGACCGTTGGTGCGCTTCGCGATTTGGGCGTTCCGGAGGATGTTTTTCGGTCGGCCGTCGCGGCGCTCGGCCTCGGTGACGAGATACACCTCCATTTCGACCGGGCCACCCGGCAAAACATCGCCGGCGTCAAATTCGACATCCACGCGCATTCGCACGCCGGCCCGGGGCACCACCATCCGCACGATCACCATGGCGATCACGTCCATGGGCGTGATTACCGCGAGATCCGGGCTTTGATTGAAGCCGCCCCTCTCGATTCGGCGGTGAAATCTCGAGCCCTTTCGGTATTTCGTCGAATCGCTGTGGCGGAGGGTCGCATTCACGGGATCGATCCGGAAGATGTGGGTTTTCATGAAGTCGGGGCGGCCGACTCGATCGGTGACATCGTTGCCGCCTGTGCCGGGATCGCCGCGCTGGCTCCCGACCGCGTGGAGGCGGCCGTTCCCATCGAAGGCACGGGCTGGATCGATTGCGCGCACGGACGTTTCCCCCTGCCGGCCCCTGCCACGTTGGAGATCCTCCGCGGCCTCCCGCTCCGGCAGGTCGACGAACCCCTCGAGTTCATTACGCCGACGGGCGCGGCACTCCTCGCGGAATTCTGTCAGCGCTTCGGCCCGATGGCTGAGATGCGAATCGAGGCCACGGGATTCGGGCTGGGAACGCGTGATACGAAACCGCGGCCGAACGTTCTTCGGGCCGTTCTGGGTGAGTCGGGGGAACCCAGTTCCGCGGAGGCGGATGAGATTTGCCAGATCGAGACAAACCTCGATGACATCACGCCGGAACTGGCCGCGGCCGCAATGCAGAAATTGTTCCGAGCCGGGGCTCTCGATGTGTTTTTCACTCCAGTTCAGATGAAGAAAAACCGTCCGGGATTTGTGATGACCGTTTTGTGCCATGAGGACAAACGCGACGAACTCGCGCGACTTCTCCTCACCGAGACGAGCGCGTTCGGCGTAAGGATTCACACCGCTCGACGTCTGAAGCTCCGCCGCGAGTTCCGGGAGGTCGAGACACCCTACGGAATGGTGACCATCAAGCTGGGCTTCCTCGGTGACGATCTGGTGCAGGCAGCTCCGGAATTCGAATCCTGCCGGGCCGTCGCCGAGCGGGCCGGTGTGAGCGTGCGCGACGTGCACCTCGCGGCGTGGATCGGTCCGATGCCGAAACCCGAGGCCTGAAGCCCCGGCCTTGCGGGAATGCCGGACTCTCGTTAAGCAATTCGCCATGCCGAACCGGATCGACGCCTGTTTTCAGAATCTCCGCGCCGCAAAACGCAGCGGGTTCATCGCCTACATCACCGCGGGGGACCCCACCCCATCCGCAACGGCTGGACTGGCCCTCACTTTGGAGAAGTCCGGCGTTGATCTCATTGAGCTGGGCATTCCCTTCTCTGACCCCCTAGCCGACGGCGCCACGATCCAAGCCGCGGCGGGCCGCGCGATTGCTGCGGGGACGACGGTATCGCACGTTCTGGAGATCGTTCGTGAAATCCGGAAATCCTCGGAGGTTCCGATCGTTCTCTTCACCTACCTGAACCCGGTCTACGTCTACGGCTTCGAGCGCTTCCATGCCGACGCCGCAGCCGCCGGCGCGGATGGCTTGTTGGTTCTGGATCTTCCGCCGGATGAAGCCGAGCGGAATGCCGAGTTCGTCCGCGGGCTCGGCCTCCTGCCGATCCAACTCATCGCTCCCACCACGCCTCCGGAACGGATGGGGCTGATTGCCAGGGCTGCCGGCGGTTTTATCTACTACGTCTCGCGCGAAGGAGTCACCGGCGAGCAATCGAGCCTGTCGCATTCGATTCGCTCACAGGTCGACGAGATCCGTCGCCATTCCGACCTCCCGATCGCCGTCGGTTTCGGCATCTCAACCCCCGACCAAGCCGCTGCCGTCGCTCGTGATGCCGACGCGGTGGTCGTCGGCAGCGCCATCGTCCGGCGCGTGGCTGAGCATGGAAATGCCCCCGGATTGAACGAGGCCGTCGCCGCTTTTGTGACGCCGATTTCGGCGGCCGTACGGAGCGCTAGCGAATCCTAAGGTCGCAGGTCAGATCGCCCTTGCGTCCGGCCTTGCAAGAAACACCCGGACGACCGACGGACCGCGTTCCCGCATTTCGGAAAACGGCCTCGCCGTGACCGAGGCGGAAAACCTTCGCCCGTCCGTCCCTCACGATCTCAACCTCCAAAGGCATTTGCGGAGGAATGCCCGGATGAAGAGAGGGATAGAGATTTGTTCGACGAAACCGCAAACCAGCAACCCATCGGTCGTCCGCGATTCGGCGGAGGGCCAGTGGTCGACCGGCAATCCGAAGCGTCGCTGATTTGGCAAAGGCATCATTGACCGCGAATTCCAGCCGCTGCATTGACGTGTCCACAAACCGGCTGGTCGTCCCGCCATCCACCGGAGTTTCACAAAGAAGTGGCCAGCTCTCGTGTGCCCGCCGGACCGTGAGGCTCGAGGAATCCTGCTCGAAGGCGAGGAGGACCGGAAATTTCCAATTCCAAATCTGCCGGAACAACTCTTCGCTCAGATCATAACCCGCCCCCCGCAGGTCGCCCAAAATCTCCACAAGGTCATCCCAGAGAAAGCCGGGAAGGAAAAATCGGTCGTGCAGTTCCTCCTCGAGACGCGCCAACGGCCCCCGGCATGGGTTTTCCAAAAGCCATGCGGCGAGCGATGTCCAAAGCAACGCCACAGCACTCATCCAACTCGCCTTCGGCAGCGATTCGATCGCGCGAAACTCAATGAGGCCAAGCGTTCCAGCCGGCCAGCCCGGATTCCAGAATTTGTCGAAGCTGATTTCGCTTCGGTGTGAGTTTCCGGTGACGTCGGTTTGCAGATGGCGGAGTGTCTCTGAAATCACTCCCCGGTGGTCGCCGGCGCCGAGATTCTCGAGAAACGACCAGGCCATTTCCAAATCATAAGCATCCCTCGCCGACTCATCGGTCCGCGGGGCCTGCGATGAAGCGCCCACGTAGACGCCCGTGAAAAGATACGCAAGGGCCGGATGCCGCTGCCAATATCTCAGGACAGACGCCAGCCATGCCGGCCTTGAAAAGAAAGGGTTTTCGTCCAAAGTCGGTCCGCCCCAAAGGAGATGGTTTCCACCGCCGGTGCCCTCCGCCAGATTGCCCTCGGGCTTTTTCCATGAGCGAAGCCCCGATGCTTCCGCTGCGCGTGCGGCGGCTTGGATCCAAAAATCGTATTCGTCCCAAGTGGCACACGCGGGGAGATTGACCTCCAATACGCCCGGATCTGCAGCCAGGCCGAGGTGGGTCCAACACCCGAGTTCGTCGGATGGCACATAACCCTGAAATGCGACCGCACCGATCCCCGCCTCGCCCAGCGATGCATCAAGCACCTGCAGAAGCGCGAGGAACGGCTTTTGAAGAAACGGCGGAAGAAAAATGCTCGCCGTTTCGCCATCCCATTCCAGCGTCAGAGCCCGCCGGGGCACCTCCGATGCCAGCCGATGAAACGGCAGGCGCAGTCCGGCGGGGCCTTCGGCCGTGGTGAGTTCGAGATCTTCATCCGGCCAATGCGACGATTTCCATCCACCATTCTCGTCATCGAGCAGGAGAACCCAGACGCGGTGGCTTTTGTGCAGCGTGTCCCCCATCGCTTTCCAGCCAGACCGCAGTCCCAAACCCGCAAGAACCTGCCGCCGGAACATACCCAATGACCGGGATCCGGCGGCCGTTCCCGTCTTCCGTCGGACGACCGGTCGACCGTCACGATTCGCCAGCAGCCGAATGGCCCACCGGGGATTAACTTCGCCGGGATAGGATTTGCCGGGACTGAAAAATGCCACGCCGCCCCGCATTTCCCGGGCCAGGAGGGCCTTGGCCATCGCCTGCGCATACCCCAATTTCGTTGGCCCCACCGCCGAGTAGTTCCATTCGGGCCCGATCGGCTGAAGTGGAACAAATGTCGGTTCTCCCCCAAGGGTCAGGCGAACGTTATGGCGCTGAAAGGTTTCGTTGATCTTGGCCGAGGCGACTTGTTGCCAGTTTCGCTTGCTCATGATTTTTCGACGGACAGCCTGGTCGTGAGCTCGCTCGCGATCTTCTTTTTTCCGTAATAGGTGCCCGCAATCGGCGAAACGTCGCCATGCCGGAGACCGACAGCGGTGGTGATAAAATGATGATCGCAAAAGACGCCGTTCGTCGGGTCCAAGCCGACCCAACCCGCGCCGGGGAGGCACGCTTCGACCCACGCATGCATGGCGCTCGCTGCCCGTCGGTCCGCCTCCGCCCGATCTCCCTCCCACACGAACCCGCTCGCCAGCCGGGCCGCCACTCCGTTCAGACGCAAAACCTCCGCGAAGAAAACGGCGTAGTCCCGGCAGGACCCGGACGCCCTCCGCAAGGTCTCGGCCGGTTCGAATGGATCTCCCTCGTCCCGGCGTTCGTAGTCGAAATTTTCATGGATCCACTGGTTCATCGTCACCAACGTCTCAACGGTGGGTCTCCGTCCATTCGGAGCTAACGGCGCCGGCAAACCCGGCAACTCCGGCGTCCGAAGAAACGCCTGAAGAATGGCGCGTTCGTCCTCTGAATAATCACACGGAATGTGCAGCCCACGGGAATCCAACAGGAAGTGAAATGGATTCCGCTCCTCCACCTCCAACTCCAACGTCAGTCGAAACGGAAGCGACTGAACCAGCTCCGGATAGAAACAATAGCCGATCAGGTTGTCCGAAAGGTCGCGACGGAACTGCACATCCGCGGTGGCTGCCGTCGAAAAACTCTTATGTTCGACTTTCACAAAGAGGTCAGTGCGCGGAAGAATCCTCGCCAGGTGCGGCGACAACGACACCGGTTCCTCGTATTGATAGTCCGCCGCGTAGTCGATCCGGAGTTTCATCCCTTTTCCGCGAGCCGCTTCATGCTGACCCGCACTTTCATGGTTTGCTTACCGGATCCCTTGAAGGTTCCCCGGACCGGAGCTGCTTCATCAAAATCCCGTCCAACCGCAACGGCAACGTGCTGTTGACCGCACCATTGGTTGTTGGTCGGGTCCATGGCCACCCACTCCAGGCCCGGTACCAAAACCTCGACCCACGCGTGCGTCGCCAGCGACCCAACCAAACGCCGTCCACCGGACGTCTCAACGGAAGGAGGTTCCGACTCGATGTAGCCACAAACATACCGCGCCGGAATCCCCCCCGTCCTCAAAATACTCAGCAGAACATGCGCGAAGTCCTGGCAGACGCCCTCGCGCTTCTTCCACACGATCGCGAGGGGTGTGTTCACATCGGTCGAACCCGGACGGTAGGCGAACCGCTCATAGACCGCGCGGTTGAGTTGCTCCAAGGCCTCGCCGAGCGGACGATCGCCCTTCAGGTATCGCCTCGCCCATTCCGTAGCCGTTCCACCGGTCGGCACCGCGGCGGTCGGCTGCAAAAAGTCGAAGACGTCCGGCAGGGCGGACGAGAAAATCTGACGGGACTCGGCAATCGATGTCGCCAGCGCCTGCTTCGGACAGGTCCGTGGATGATTGCGAACCGTAAGGCGGTTGGTCACGGTCAATCGATCGTGACGGAGCGTCATGGAGTAAAACGTCGTGAGGTTTCCAAAATAATCCACATACGACGAGGTGCGGGCCTCCGGACTGATGTCAATCTCGTGCGAAACGACCTCCAGCCCCGGGCGGGCGGGCGGAGACAGGCGAACCTCCAAGTACGCCTCGCTGGAAGGCGCGCTGTAGCGGTAGTCGGTCGAATGCACGATTTCAAAGAGCATTTTTCAGGCCGGGCAACGGTGGTTGGATTTCGTGGCGCATGTGGACCTGATGGTTCAGGAACCCATCCGAGACGAGATCATGAATGGAAAGGACGCGCTCGAGCAGAGATTCACAGTGCGCCGCCAAGGGCGACTTCTTGGGCTTGTCGGCACCGGGTACCGGCAGAAGCCCCTCCCAGTCGGTGGACTGAATCGCGTGGACCAGCGAGTCGATCGCAGCGACCGAACGCTCGACGGCGGGCGAGGCCGAACCACTCGACTCCGTCAAACGCTGCGAGCAACCGAGCAGACAACGCACCACCGACCGTGGTGCCATCGGGTTCTTCCAAAGCAGGTCCAGCAACGGAACCGGCTCAATGCGAGCCTGATAGACCCGACGATAGACGTCCCGGCTGTTCAGCAATCGGAGGAAGGCGGAAAGTCGGATTTCCATCGCATGGTCGCTCTCATCGTCCGGCTCGAGCAGCGGCTTGACGATGGAGCTCACAGCGTTCGCCGTGATGGCTGCGCGTTCGATCATCTGACCGATCTCGCAGAATTTCCATCCGCCATCCGCCACCATCGTGTATTCCGCCGTGCCGAAAAACTGCGGGATCAACTGGCGTGCAAAATCACAGAGCCGACGGGACGCGGCGGCGAGAGTTTCCGGTTCGGCATGCGGCTGGAATCGTGTGCTCCGAAAGCGATCGCGAAGCTGGCTGATCACGCCCCACGCTTCGAGACTGAGTGCCTCGGTCACCGATTCCGCATTCGCCGCCGCCCGCAGGATGGTGCTCACGACGGACCCGGGCTCCGCGGTGTCGAGCGTGAGCCGGTATCTTCCGACCGGACTCGAAATGGTTCTCCGGCTCCCCGTGCCGGTCCCCTCGAGCGGCGGCAGGATGGTGTTCCACACCGGACGATAATGTGTGCGCTCGGTCGGGTTGAGTTCCTCGAGTTCCAGCAACTCGATGATCCCAACCATGCCGGCCACGTTCGATGCACGCTCCAAATAACGTCCGAGCCAGTAGAACGATTCCGCGACGCGACTCGTCACGTGCTGGGCCGGGAGGATGGCGTCCTGGGCTCGCGGCGCGTCCGGAAGCTCGGGATCGTTTTCGAACCCGACATACACCCACGTGTCTTTGCTTCCTCCGCCCAGCTCGGAAGCCGTGTAGGGAGATTGCTCGGTGGAGATTCGTGTGAGAGCGCCGGGAAAAACCTCGTAATCCCCTTCCCCCACCCGCCAAGCAAAGACAATGTGGTCCTGCCGGCGCAGCGTGGGTTTTCCATTGCCGAATGATACCGTCAGCGCATCACAGGCCTGTGGTTGCGCGACGAACTGCGAGGCATTGGGCAGGATTTCCGCGAGCGCGGCGTCGATTTGTTTGGCGTCGGGCCGCCGTCCATCGCCACCGAGAACGATGCGCTCACCGTAAAGCGGACGAATCGTGTAGTCCGACACGTCCGAAAGAACCATTTCCTTCTGGTCCAGATCGCCCAGCCAAAAGGTGGGCAGCGTTTTCAGAATGGGACGCTCGCCGAGATAGTAACGGATGATCTGCGGAGCGAGGGGCAGGAGACTGCGGTCGTCGGCCAGTTGCGAACCGATGCCATTCACGACCATCACCGTCCCCTTCCGGATGCAGTGGACCAGCCCCGGAACACCCAGGAGCGAATCGCGGCGGAAGACCATCGGGTCCAACCATGGGTCGGACACCCGGGTGTAGATGATCTCGACCCGTTGGAGACCGGAAACCGTCTTGAGATAGACCGCATCGTTTAGGACCAATAGATCGCCACCCTGCACGAGCGGAATTCCCATCCTTCGAGCCAGAAAACTGTGTTCCGAGAAGACCGCGCTGCCCGGCCCGGGAGTGAGGAGAACGACCGCCGGGTCCGAGACTCCGGAAAGTGAACGGAGCATTTCCAGGATGTCGATCGGTGCGTCCGAGATCGGATGGATCGCCGATTCGTGGAACGACTGCGGGATCACGCGGGCCAACGCACGCCTGTTCTGCATCATGTAGGAAATGCCGGAGGCGTTGCTGAAGTAGTGATGTTTCACCGCCAGCGAACCGTCGGGCAACCGGCAGATCGCCGCTCCGCTCAGATGCAGATAGGCGCCACCGGGGGCCGGCAACCCGGACGCCGCCCGCTGGAAAAAGGGACTGCCGAGCACCGGCTGGATCGGCACTTGTTCCTCGCGGAGGATCGATTTGCCCGAGTAAACGTCCCGAAGAAAAAACTCGAAGGCCCGCAAGCGCTGGCAGAGCCCGGCCGAAATCGTCTCCCATTCTTCCGCGGTGAAAATCTGCGGCATCAAATCGCAGAACCACGGCCGGCTGCCCCAGGGACGCTCGCGTGAGACGTCGAACGTCACCCCCATCTCGCGCATGGTCGCTTCCAACCGCTCATCGAGCGAACGCACACGGGATCGCGGCATCGAGTGGAGCCGTTCGAAGAGCGGACGGTAGCCGCCGCGCGGGCTGCCGTCTTCGGCGAACGTCTCGTTCCAGAGCGGAAAATCCGTCGCCCTCCCTGAACTTCTCATGACCTCCGCCGAACGCACGCGGTGAGGCTTTCCGTGTCGCGCAAACCGGTCAAGTTCAATCCGGCCGAAACGCAGCCAGCGATTCGGTCAACGCGCGCTCATCACCGACCGAAAATTCGTCACCGGCTGGCATTTCGAACACAACACCATCGCCACGCACAAACTCCAGGACGAGCGGACGTTTTCCGGGATGGGCTTTGACCGCATCGAGGATTTGACCGAGCGCCTGATCATTCAAACGCTCGCGAGCCAACCGGAGTTTCACCGGCCGGACCGAGGCCTTTGGCTTCAACGGAGCGATCTGGCCAGCAGTGGCCCGAATCGCCTCGTCTCGACGCGTGATCCGCGCATTGACGGCGATGGCGGCTCCGGGCACGAGCGTTTCCGCATGTTTGGTGAACGTTTCCTCCCAAGCCGTGATCTCAAGGGAACCGGTGAAGTCTTCCAAAACAAAGACTCCAAACGGCTTGCCGTCCTTTTTGGTGAACTTCTTCTCCACGCTGGAGATGAGCCCGGCGAGTTTGTGTGTGCCGGATTCCTCGGCCTGCTGGGCCTGCGCGATGGTCGAGTATTTCTCACCATCGAAGTGCCCGGCGTAGCGGTCCAGCGGATGTCCGCTCACGTAGTATCCGAGGAGTTCCTTTTCATAGGCGAGCATCTCGGCCTGCGGCCACGGCTCCACGGTGGACTGCGCCTTTTTGGGTTCGGGGGCAAGATCGAGGCTGTCGAAAAGCGACACCTGTCCGCTGGCGCGGTCCCGTTGCGCCGATGCCGCCGCGCCCATGGCGGACTCGATCTCGGTAAACAACTCCGCGCGGGATCGGCCGAAAGAATCAAATGCCCCGCATTTCACCAGGCTTTCCACAATCTTTCGGTTCACCGTCCGCGAATCCAACCGTGAACAAAAATCGTCGAGTGACGAAAAAGCCCCGCCCTTTTTCCGTTCCTGGATTGCCAGGTCCATTGCACCGGCTCCGACGTTCTTGATGGAGGCCAGGCCGAACCGGATTCCCTCGCCGTCTTCCTCCGGAGCAAACTTGAGTTCGCTCGCGTTGATGTCCGGCGGCAAGATCCTAAGCCCCATCCGACGACATTCGCCGATGACCTCGGCGAGCCGCTCGGTCGTGCTCGCATCGAAGCTTAGCATGGCCGACATGAACTCGACCGGATGATGCGCCTTCAGAAAAGCGGTCTGGTAGGAGATCCATCCATAGGCGGCACTATGGCTTTTGTTGAATCCGTATTCGGCGAATTTGGCGATGAAGTTGAAGATGGCATCGGCGACCTTGGGAGCGATCTGGTGCTTTTTGCCGCAGCCCTCGACGAAGCGGGCGCGCTCCTTCTCCATTTTCTCGGCGTCCTTTTTGCCCATTGCCCGGCGGAGAAGGTCCGCATCGCCCAGCGAGTATCCGGCGAGCACCGCCGCCGCGCGCTGGACCTGTTCCTGATAAACGATGATGCCGTAGGTTTCCGAACAAACCTCCTCGAGCAAGGGATGGAGATATTCGATTTTCTTCTGCCCCTTCTTCCGCTCGATGTAGTCATCGATGAACTGCATCGGGCCGGGTCGGTAGAGCGCTCCCAGTGCGATGATGTCGTTGATCGAGCTGACATCAAAGCGTTTGCAGCAATTGGTGATGCCGCCACCTTCCATTTGGAAGATGCCCAGCGTCTCGCCCCGGTTGTAGACATCAAAGGCCTCGCGGTCGTCGGTTGGGATCGCCGCCAGATCAAAATTCGGATCCTTCCGATGAATGAGACGAACGGCTTCCTCCATCACGGTCAGGGTTTTCAGGCCCAGAAAATCCATTTTGAGCATGCCGAGGTCGGTGAGCGGTCCCATGGCATACTGGGTAACGACTTCCTCGTCCTTCCCGCGGCAAAGCGGGATGAACTCATCGAGGTCCCGGTCGCCAATCACGACGCCGGCGGCATGAATTCCGGCATTCCGGCTGAGGCCTTCAAGAACGGTCGCGTAGTCCCAAAGCTGGCGGACCGCCTGTTCGTTCTCGATCGCCGCGCCGAGCTCCGGGTTTTTCTTTGCTGCTGATTCCAGTGTGATGTTCAGTTCGTTGGGAATCATCTTGGCCACGCGGTCGGCGTCGCCATAGCTCCACCCGAGAACGCGGCCGACATCGCGAACCACGCTTTTTGCGCCGAGTGTTCCAAACGTCACAATCTGGGAAACCGCGCGCTCGCCGTATTTCTGGCGGACGTATTCGATGACTTCGCCCCGACGTTCCATGCAAAAATCGACGTCGATATCCGGCGGGCTCACCCGTTCCGGATTCAGGAACCGCTCGAAAATGAGGCCATAGCGGATCGGGTCGATGTCGGTGATGCCGAGAACATACGCGATCAGCGAACCCGCCGCCGAGCCGCGTCCGGGTCCGACAGGAATTCCCTTTTCCTTTGCGTAGCGGATGAAATCCCAAACGATGAGGAAGTAACTGACGAACCCGGTCTTGAGAATGACCGATAGCTCGTAATCCAGGCGAGGCCGGAGCTCGGTGTCGTCCAGAGCCCGTTCTCCGTACCGCCGGACCAGCCCGTCGTAGCAAAGCTGGCGCAGGTAATCCTCGCGAGTCAGGCCCTCCGGAACCTCATACGCCGGATACTTCGGCTTTCCGAACTCCATTTCAAATCCGCAGCGCTCCGCGATGAGCAGCGTGTTATCGCAGGCCTCCGGAACTTCGGCGAAAAGCATCCGCATTTCCTCCGCCGTTTTGAAATACAGTTCCGGAACGTAGCGCATGCGCTTCTCGTCCATCACCATCGAACCGGTTCCGATGCAGATCAGCACGTCGTGGGCATCATGGTGCGAACGCTCGAGAAAATGGACGTCGTTGGCGGCAACGAGCCCGAGGCCGTTCGCAGCGGCCAGGCGCACAAGCTCCGGATTATTTCGCCGCTGGGCCTCGATGCCGTGGTCGTGAAGCTCGATGAAAAAATTCTCGCGGCCGAAAATGTCAACAAATTCCCCGACAGCTGTAGCGGCTTCTTTCCGTCGACCATTCTGCAGGTGCACGTTGATCTCGCCCTTCAGGCACCCGCTCAACGCGATGAGACCGGACGAATGCTCGGCGAGTCGGGCTTTGTCGACTCGGGGTTTGTAGTAAAAGCCTTCCAGATGCGCCGCGCTGACCAGCTTGACCAGGTTCTGGTAGCCGGTGTCATTGGCGGCCAGCAGCGTGAAGTGGTAGGCGGCATCTTTTCCGGACGACGCGTTCCGGTCGCGCATCGAGCCGGGCGAAAGGTAAACCTCGCAACCCACGATGGGCCGCACTCCCTTCTTTTTCGCCGCCTGATAAAACGAGACGGCACCGTAAAGATTGCCGTGATCGGTCAACGCGACCGCCGGCATTCCCAACTCCGCTGCCTTTCCGACCAGGTCATCGACCCGGATCGCACCGTCCAAAAGCGAATACTCGGAATGGCAGTGAAGATGAACAAACGACATGCCCAAAACCTACCGGTGGCACGGCCCAATGGCCAGTGCGGACGACACGAAAATGATCCTGAAAGTGCCGTTCGCGACCGACCCGGCTCAGAGCGACGAAGCCGTCCGCGTCTTGCTCTCCCAGCGCGTCAACAGGTGGATGACCATGTTCGTTCCAAACTTGTACGTTTGGGCCAGGGCATCCGGGTTAATGTTGCGGAGATACGAATCGCGGTTGCTCCAGATGACATCGTTAACAGCAACGAATTGTCCCTGAACATTCCGCCGCAGGTCGACCTGTCCCTGTTCGTTCAGACCGATCTGCCACATATCGCCATAATCGTTGGCGGTGTAGATGATGGCGACCTCGCCGAAGATCCGGAGCGCGTAAACCGGCTCGCGATAAAAGTTCAGCCCCGGAGGAATCTCTCGAACCTCCGGAAAATAGGCGTCGCGGCCGAAGATGGGATGGTTCGCGGGAAGTTCCTCCCAATCCTTGTCGATGTCCGGGATCACGCGTTTCATCTCGCGCCGGAATGCAATGTCGAAGCGGGAATTCCGACCCGGCACCGAGCTGTCTCCCCAAACGGCGCCGCCGAGCCGCACGTATTTGCGCAGGTTTTCGACTTCTTTCTCCGTGAGCCGGAAATCGCGGGTGCCGGTCAGGAAAATGAAGGGCGGCTTCACCGAAAACAACTCGTCGCTGTCCAAACGGATCGCCTTCACATTCTTATAGTTTGTCTTCACGCGGTTTTTCGACCACGTGCTCATGAAATAGAGCAGGTTCGGAAGGCTGCCGTTGACGATCTGGTTGTTGACGATCTGGATCGTCGAATTCCAGTTTCCCCCGGAATACTGCCCGATATAGGCCACGAATTCGAACTCACGGGTGCGAGTGCCCGTTCCCGAGCCACTCCCCTTCCCCCATCCTCCGGTAAAGGCCTTGATCGCAGCCGCTTCCGCCCCGGTGAGCCCACCGGCTCCGACCGTTGGCTTCGGCGCCGCCATCTGGGCGGCGCTGGGCGTCGCCGGCTGCACCGGCGCAACAACCATCTGGGCCATTGTGAAATTCACCGGCGACGGAGCCATTGTGGTGATCGCGTTCAACGTCGTCGTGGCTGTCGGGGTCGCCGTAACTGTGATGTTTTGCGCTTGGGGAACCTGCTGCGGTGCTTGCGTTGGTGGAGCAGCGACCTCCTCGCTTCCGCCAACAAATCCTCCACTCTCGCCCTCGAAATCCGGCGGCTCCTGCACCGCTTGGAAAAGCACACTCCCGCCGAAGATCGCCACCAGAATGACGTGCAGGACGAACGAAATCGTGAAATCCCGCGAGTTGCTGAATTTGTCGATCAGCTTCTGGAGGAGATCATTCTTGGAGGCGGAGGGCATCGTTCGTGTATAGCACCGTGAGAACCGTCTCGCGAGGAAAAATGGTCAGAAATTCAGAGGTGGCGGGGCCGGAAGTTGGATGGCCGGAGTATCCAACGGAGAGTCCAAAGGCGTCACCGCTTCGGCACGTCGCACCTCCGGTTCCGCCGGTGGCGGCGTGGCATCTGCCGCGGCGGCGGGAGCCACCGGGACGCCCTCACCCTCCCCCAAGGATGCCTGCGCCGCCGTATCCTCAGCGACCGGAAGCGCTTTGGCGACCGGGATGTTCGAATCGTCGCCCGGGTTCCCGCCCGGACGAACGGAACGGTAGACATCGTTGAATCCGAGCAACGTCGGCGCTGATACGGCAACCGGGCGGATCGTTGCGAGGTCGACAGCGGCCGCTGCGCGGGGCCAGCCTTCGTCGTCGTAGGTTTTTGCGAATGTGCGAACGCCGCCACCGTGAATATCACAGCGGATCTCCGGAACCTGCTTTTCGGTCGCGTATTCCAGATATCCCAAAGATTGCGAGGCCTGGATGCCGGCCGTCCCATCTCCAAATTCCAACCGGCAGCGCGGAGTCAGGAGCAATCCCGACGTCTGGCAAATTTCGACTTCGCGCAGCGTTGGCGGCTTGGTCAAGGCCTCCGGGCGAAAACGTTCGGCGGCAGTGTTCATGATCCGCGTCCAGATCGGCAGGGCCAGGTCCTTGCCGAATGCCCCGCGAAAGATCTTCGTCGGGCGGTCAAATCCCACCCAGACCCCGCATGTCACGCGGTTTGTGTACCCGAAGAAATAGGTGTCCGTAAACCCGTAGGCCGTGCCGGACTTGCCCGCAACGGGGAACGACTGGAGCCCGAACTCTCTGGCAGCCAGGGACCCAACACCCTCGCGCATGAAATCACCCAGACCCGCGTGCGCCTGAAAGGCAGCTTCCGCGGAAATCGCCTGGACCGATCGCCGGGGCGCTTCATACACCACCTTGCCTTCCCGGTCGACGATGCGGCGGATGATGTGAATCTCAGCCGGACGGCGGCCGACTCCGGCGAATGTCGAGTAAGCCAGCACCATTTCGTCCAGCGTGACCTCGCTGCTGCCGAGGAAGGAATTCGAATAGTCGCGGAGCGGAGATGAGATTCCCATGGCAGCCGCCACGCGCTTGAAGGGTTCCAGCCCGATCATCATCCCGAGCCGGACGGTCGCCGAATTCTTGCCCTTCACCAGCGCCTCACGGGTGGTCATCGGTCCCTCGTATTCGTTCTCGACCTTTTCCACGCCCCATTCCCCCAGAATGCCCGTTTCGCCGCCGACCATCACATAACGGTTGTCAATGCACGCATCCTGAACAATTTCGCCCGGAAAAATCCCGTTCTCGTAGGCGGCTGCGAAGACGAACGGTGTGAACGCCGTTCCCGCCGGCCGCCGCCCCTGGAAGGCGCGATTGTATTCACTGTGTTTGAAATCGCGCCCGCCAACCAATGCCAGTACGCCACCCTCGGCGTTGTCGATTGTCAGCGCGGCCGCCTGAAGGTAGCGCGGTTCCGGCAGCCGGATCGACATGTTTCCACGGTTGATTGCCTCCTCGATTTCTTTCGTGGTTTCGCGGTATTGCGCAAAGGTCGGGTGCGTGTAGCCCGGCGTGTTTTCGATTTCCGCCAGTTGGTCGCGAACCGAACGCTCCGCGGTCCGCTGGATCTCGGAATCGAGTGTGGTTTCAATTCGAAAGCCGCCATTCATCGCGCGTTCAAATCCGATCTCGCGAATTGCCTGCTGCCGGATCATGTCGACGGCGTACGAGACTTTGAACGGGTTCGTCCGGCGCATGACGAGGAGCTTCAGTTCGGTCTGCTCGCGCAGTTGATCGCGTGTGATAAAGCCCATCTCGCGCATCCGGCGCAGGACGAAATTCCTCCCTTCGGTGGCGGCTTCCAGATTGTTCCATGGCGAGAGCGCCTGCGGGCTCTTGAGTAGCCCGGCGAGCATGGCGCACTGGCCGATGTCGAGGTCCTTCGCCGGCCGGCCGAAATACCCCCGTGCCGCTGCCTCGGCGCCGTAAAGACCGCTGCCGAAATACACGCGGTTGAGATACATCGTCATGATCTCTTCCTTCGAAAATTCCCGTTCGATCCGCCAGGCGAGAAACATTTCCACGAGCTTGCGCTCGTAAGTCCGCTCGCGGAGTTCGAATGAATTGCGTGCCAGTTGCTGTGTGACTGTGCTTGCGCCCTGTGCGATGCGACCCTTGCGATAGTTCGTGATCGCGGCGCGGACGATGCCCATGTAGTCGACGCCATCGTGGTCGTAAAAGCGGTTGTCTTCAGCGGCAATCACCGCCTTCACCAGCATCGGTGGAATCCGGTCGAAGGGAACAGGCTGCCGGTTCTGGATGAAGATCTTCCCGAATTCGCGGCCATCCCGATCATAGATCACCGAGGCAGACTCCATCTGCCCGACCTCGGCCAGGTTGAACTCCCCTGCCCGTTTCTCATAGTGTCGCGAGTAGATCCCGAGCGCCACCCAACCGGCAAACGCCAGAAAGGCGATCACGCCGGCCGGAATCAAAAGCCACTTCCAGCGGAAACGAAAACGCTTCCGCCGCGATGGACGCTCCCAACTGTAGTATCGCTTGCTGATGGCGACGTATCTTCCACGTTCCGGCCTTCTGCGCAAATGGGAAAACAGACTTCCGCCGCGGGAATAATCCTGCTAAAGACCCGTCCTCGTTGATGCCATTCCCCGTCCTTCAGAACGAGACCGTCCGCAAACTCGTGCTGGTCCTGGCCGCAGCGGGGGCGCTGGTTGCCGTGATCGGCTCCGCAACACTCTCCTATCGCCAAACCCGGGCGCAAGCCGTCCAGGGCCTGGAACAAAAGAGCGCCGTCTGGCAGGATGCGGTCGCGATTCTCCTGAGCGGCGCACGGGCAAAGCTCCGATTTGCCGATGAAGCCACCCGGGGCGAGGCCAGCCATGGCACCGTCGAGGTCCTCAGCCGGCTGGTTGCCGAAAGTGCCATCTACCGTGGCGCACTTCTCGTCCGCGAAGGTCGGCTGGTTTCTTCCTATGTCACGGTCTTGGATCCGCCGATCGAGGCGCCTCCCGAGTTGCTGGAATTGGGGCCCATTGGCGATGTCCACCTGGCCCGCGTTCCGGGAACCGTTGACCGCGCACCGGCCATCGCGGTGAACTACAATACGGGGAAGAATTATTCGCTTTCCGTTCTGCTGCCCGTGCCCGGCGTGTCAGAATTGATGCGCTTTGGCGACCGTCATTCCCGCGAGTCCGTTTTTCTCGTGGGTCCCAACGGCGAGATTCTGGATGGATCGCTGAACTGGACGCACGGTGCGGCCCCGCCGGCCGGGCGGCCGGTTGCCGGGCTCTCGGAAACCGAGCATCAGATCTTGTTCTCCCGCCAGATCCCGGGTTACCCCATCTTTGTCACCGCGGTGCTGCCAAAGTCCGTTCTCTTTGAACTCTGGAGCGAAAACATCCCGGTTTATGCGACGGTCGCCGTCGCCCTCGCGGGCTGTTTTTTTGTGGGAGCCTGGCTGGCGACCCTTCGAACCCGGTCGTTGGAGGCCGAACTTCGCGAGGCAGCACGGCTCAGGCAGATCGTTCCCTACTACCAACCGGTCATCGATTTGCGCACCGGCACCTGCGCCGGCGTCGAAGTGCTTATGCGATGGCGCCATCCCGGACGCGGCCTGATCCCGCCGGCGCAGTTCATCCCCGAGGCGGAACGCACCGGGGTGATCACCGCACTCACCGAAGCCCTGATGGTCCAAACGGTCGAGGAACTCGCCGACATCTTTGCTGAACGGCCGGACCTGCATGCAGCGATCAACATTCCCGTTCAAACCCTCACCAATCCCACGTTTCCGGCCCACGTGACCCGCCTTTTCAAACGCCGGCTCAAGTTCGGCCAGATCTATTTTGAACTGACCGAGAGCACGTCGCTCACCGAATCCGCCACGGTCCAACTCCGTGCCATGAAGGACCTCGGAATCCGCCTGGCCGTTGACGACTTCGGCACCGGATACTCCAATCTCCGGTATCTCTCGGTCTTCCCATTTGATTTCCTGAAAATCGACAAGGCGTTTGTGGATGGCATTTCGCTCGAGGGCCGCAGCTCGGGTCTGGTCGATCACATTGTTTCGATCGGCCGGACCTGCGGACTCCAGTTGATTGCGGAGGGGATTGAACACGCCGCACAGGCCGACTATCTGCGGAAGCTGGGAGTTGAATTCGGTCAAGGATACCTGTTTGCAGCGCCGATGCCGATCGGGAGTCTGCGCGAGTGGTTGAAGGCAACGACTTCCCCGTTCGAGAGCCCGCTCTCAACGCGTGAACCAGAGCACCGCGGGCACTGAAACGAACGACAGAAGCGTGCTGAGCACAATCGTTCGACCCGCCAGAGGCTCGTCGCCATCCATCTGCCGCGCCATGACGTAGGCGGCGGCCGCAGTCGGACACGCGGCGAAAACCATGGCGATCGTCAGATCGGCACCCTGCACACCGAACCAGGGTGCGGCCAGCCAGGCCAACATCGGGGCCAGGACGACCTTCAACATCGCCCCGGTCGCGACCGCTCCCGTCCGGGACGCCCTCGGCACGGGCAGGGCCAGTGAGCCCCCGATGCAAAGGAGTGCAACCGGAACGGCGGCTCCACCCAGCGTCTCGAGAAAGCGGTCAACGAAAAGCGGAAGCGGCGTGTGAGTGAGCCCGAGCGGAAGCCCCGCAGCCGCGGCGATCAAAAGCGGATTGGTCACAATCGCACGGAGCGCAGATCGCAGCGCCTCCGCCGAAATCCCCCCCCGGCTCGCCTGCAAGACAATCACCGCGCTGATATTGTAAAGCGCCATCAGCAACGTCATCGCGATGACCGCCGTCGCGAAAAGCGGCTTGAAATCGGCACGACCGTCAAAGGCATACGCAAGCACAGGAACCCCGACGTATGCCAGGTTCCCGCGGAAGGCGGATTGCGAGAGCGTTCCGAACGAGTGGCGTGACAGGCGGAGCAACCCGCCCGCCAGCCAGCCTGCAATGGCTATGACGACGGTGACAACGGCAAGCAAAAGCACGAGGTCCAGCGTCCGCGGGCCCGGGCTCTCGGCTTTGGCAACCGAGCGAAAGAGCAACGCCGGAAGCGCCACCCAGAATGCGAGCTTGTTCAGATCCGCCATGAACGCTGCTCCCAAAAAGCGGATCCTTGCCAGGAGGTATCCCAGCACGACCAAAAGCAGGATCGGCGAGATGATGTGAAAGACCGTTCCCATCCAATCAGCCAACCGCAGAATACGTTCCGCTCGTCAGTCCGACCCGATTGGCCGCGCGGAGACGGGACCAGACTTCCCGCGGTTCGCTCCGACCGGCCAGGAGGTCGGCATAGAGTCGGATGGTTCGTTCGGCCGCCTCGCGATCCTCTTCCAGCAGTTCGATTCGGAACACAAGAGCTCCGGCGTCCACGAAGCTCTCGAGGAACGAGGCCCCGGACTGCGGAGTGGCATGGTACAAAGTATTCCGGCAACCCACATCCGCACGCAGCGGATGTTCGACACCAACCCGGTCCCGGAGGTGAACACGGTGCTTTTCGCACGGCCGTCCGCAGTTGGTGAAATCCGTGCCATCCGACAGAAACGCGGCAAACGCACAATGCTCCATATGGAACATCGGCATGTGGAGATGCAGTGTGATTTCGAACCATCGCGCGGGAGCCGCGTGGAGGAGTGCGAGCACCTGTCCGGCGTTGAGATCATGCGAAACGGTAACGCGCTCCAGACCGTACTCCATAAAGACCCGGGCGGTGACCGGATTGGCCACATTGAGCGAGAAGTCCCCGATCAACGGCAGACGCCCATCGGCAAAGAACGTCAAGCCGCCAATGTTGCGGACGAGAACCGCGTCCGGACTGGCGCGTTCGATCAACTTGAAGAACCCCTCCTCGCCCGCCTTTTGGATTCGGGGGGTCGCGAGAACGACCCGGGCGGTTGTGCGTGAACGTATGTCTGCGACAGCCGTCGCATAACGACGGATATCTTCATAGTCCATGAGGATCTCGCTGACGCCGGAGGCGATGGCCGCCTCCACCTGTTCATCCGAGCGGCACAGAACGACCAACTTCGGCAGAGCCCCGGACTCCGGCAAACCTCGTTCTGGCAAGATGTCCTCCAGCCGGGCGGACGGCTGGACCGGGGACCGTTGGCCCAAGCGGTGAATGAGTTCCCGACGCAGGCGGTTCAGCTCACTCAACGGAACGAGAACGTCACCCTCCACATCGAAGACGAGCCCGGCCAGGGAGAACGGGGTGTCATTCAACCGGCTGAACTGCGCCTCGGCGACCGTGGCCGTCAAGGGACGCGTCCGGGCGACTTCCAGCGGGCGGGATGATTCCACGACCCGACCCTCGGCCTCCACGCGGAGCGGCTCGCCCGCCCGCCCGCTCATGCGCACCTCGAGCGGGATTTTTCCTTCGCCCCTCGGCTCTGATCGCGCCTGGAAGGATTGCCGAAGCGTCCGGTTCAGCTTGGGATCGTCGGTTTTCCAAACCCGGGCACCCTCGGGGATTTTCCTGAAATCGATGCGGCCGGTTTCGAAGAACAGTCTGGCTCCGCGAACTTCGAAGACCCGTCCGCCCTGCTCGGTTTCTGTGTCGCCACCGGTGTCAAAAACAACGCCGTCGCCGGGCCTCACCGCAATTTCGACCGGATCGATTTCAACATGATCGCGCCCGCATCGGCGGACACGGCCGACGAATGCCCCCCGCTTTTTTCCGAAGCGAGCGCCCACGAGTTCCTGATGGTTGACCCCATGAAGCCAGCCGGCATAGAGACCGCGCGAAAAGGTCATTTCCAACTGATACCAATCCTCATCACCGACAACGGCTGCACGACCTTCGATGGCGGCGTCGAGGGCCTTGCGATACACGGCCGTCACCGCGGCCACATATTCCGGCGACTTGAGCCGGCCCTCGATCTTGAAACTCACCACTTCGCGTTCGAGAAGCGCGGGAATTTCGCGCACGGCCGCCAGATCCTGTGGCGAGAGAAGGTATTTGCGATCGCCGAGGTCGACGGGCGAGCCATCGACCACCATTTCGTATGGCATCCGGCACGCCTGCGCGCACTCACCGCGGTTGGCACTCCGTTGGCCGAGCGCCTCGCTGGTCAGGCATTGGCCGGAATACGCAACGCAGAGCGCCCCATGGACAAAAACCTCCAAAGGCAGTACCGGGGGAAACCTTTCCAGTTCACGCAGCGAGAGCTCCCTCGCCAGGACGACCTGACGAACGCCGAGGCGCCGGGCAAACTCCACGCCCTCCGGCGAGGTGATCGTCATCTGCGTCGAAGCGTGGACGCGGAGGGCCGGAAACATTCTGCGGGCAATTTCCGCCAGGCCGACATCCTGAATGATCACTGCATCGACGCCGGTCTCTGCAAGGAGGTGCAATTCCCGGACTGCGTCGGGCAGTTCGTCGGTGAAAATCAGGACGTTCAACGTGACGTAGGCTTTGACTCCGTGGTTGTGCAAATACTCAACCACCCGTGGCAGGTCACTTTCTTGAAAATTGTCGGCCCGCATCCGGGCGTTGAAGCGGGGAAGCCCAAAGAAAACCGCATCCGCGCCATTGGCCACCGCCGCACGCAGGCACTCCCAATCGCCGGCAGGCGACAGGAGCTCGGCGTGGCGGTTCATCGCAGCAGTCATAGCATGAAACGTCCCGTGGCGAAATTGTTGCATTTGGGTATTTGACGGTGCCGCGGCCAAAGCCTAATCGGGGGGACATGCGCGTCCCGCTCCTTCTCGCCCTTGGGTTTGCCATTCATGCTTCTGCCAAAGAGCCCCTGCAACAGGAGGCGAACGAGAGTCCACTCGCAGCGTGGTGGAATGGCCCGGGGCTTACCGGCAATTGGTTTGGCGCCCGGGACGCCATCGCGGACATTGGGCTTACGTTCAACGGAAAATACTACGGCGCATTCTTCGGAGTTGTGGCCAGCGAAAAGGGAGCCCGTGGATTTTGGGATCAGGGCATCGAGTTTGGCGCCGAACAGAACTTCGGCAAGCTCCTTGGTGTTGATGAACTTCGCGGCGTGCGTGGATTCGCACAATTCCGCTACCGCGATTCCCAGCGCTCCGCGGACCCCAACCAATTCGTACAGGCCAATTCCATGTTCAATCCTTCGAACTGGATATCCGGCACCCAATTCCGCGTCCTTTCGTTTGGACTGGAGATCGGTACGTCGGACCTCCTCCCCGTCAAAGACATGGTGGTGCTCCGCGGCGGATGGCTCCAACCGCAGCGCGAATTCATCGACCAGCCGCTGTCCAAATTGTTCCTCAACAATGCCGTGAACAGCGCCAAGGGCATCGGCGGGGACATCCCGTTTTCTTCCAGTTACTCGACTTGGGGAGGAACGCTCCAACTCCGGCCGGTTGACTGGCATTATGTCAAAGGCGGACTGTTCATGGCCTTTCCGCAGTCGACCGCCAGCAGCAACCATGGCCTCGCCTTTGAGGGTTTTGCCCAAGACCCCAGCCAGAATGGATTGCTGGGAATCCTCGAGACCGGATTCACCCCGAAGCTCGGTGCTTCCGAACTCCCCGGCAAATATGCGGCGGGAGCCTACTACTACGGCGGCACAAAGAACTCGTTCAATGGCACGCCGCACTACGGCCAGTATGGCTTTTATTTCCAGGCCGACCAAATGGTATTCCGCGAGCAAACTCCGCCGGCGACATCGGAGCCGACGGACGGAAAAAGCTTCAAACAGCCGGTTTCAAGCGAGGCACCGAAACTCTCCGACCAGGGTCTGAGTTGGTTCAATTTGGTTACCTTTGAGCCGGCGTACAACAACCCATTTACATTCTACTTCCACTCGGGCCTCGTCTACACCGGGCTTATCCCCGGCCGCGACAAAGACCTTGCGATGTTCTCAATCGCTTACGGAGCCTACAGCATCGCCAACATCAACAGCCTCCAGGATGCGGGAACCGTCGATCAGCCGAACTACACGGTCTTTCTGGAAGGCGGCTACCGGTTTGCCATCAACCGCTGGGCATTTGTGCAGCCGTTCGCACAGTATGTCATCCGCCCCAATGGCACCGGTGCCGTGCAGAATGCCGCGATTCTTGGATTCGCGACCGGCATCACATTCTGACGATCACCAACCGGCGCATACCCGGGGTTGACAGCCGGGCCGCCCGCGTTTGGATTAATGGGCGCACATGCTGACCTTTATCGCCCGCCGCCTCCTGATCAGCATCGTGCTCCTGTTCGGGATCAGCCTGGTGTCGTTTTTCATGATCACACTCGCCCCCGGCAGTCCTTACCCCTGGGGCGAGTTGAACCCGAAAATCTCTCCCCAGATCAAAGAGACATTCCGCAAAAAGTTCCACCTCGACCGTCCGCTCCACGAGCAGTACTGGCTCAATATCACCGGTTTGTTCCGCGGTGAGCTTCGCAGCATCAAGGACGATCGCCCGGTGCTCGAGCGCATCCTGGAGCGTATGCCTGCCACACTCCGGCTGAATCTTTTTTCCATGGCCCTGTCGCTGACTTTCGGTCTGCTCCTTGGAATCTATTGTGCGCGGTATGCAGGGAAGCTGCCGGATACGGTGGCTTCGCTCACCGCGTTTGTCTTCATCGCGGTACCCACCTTTTGGATCGCCAATCTGTCACTCATCGGGCTGGTCAAATTTACGACTGTCCCGGTGCTTGGAACCCAATCGTACGGAATTGAATTTCCCAACGCTTTTTCTGCCGCACTGGACATGGTCTGGCATGTCGCACTCCCCGCCACGGTTCTCGCCTTGGGCGGCATCGCCGTCCAATCTCGATTCATCCGCGCGAGCATGCTGGAATCCCTCAATGAAGGCTACATCCGCACCGCCCGCGCCAAGGGACTGGATGAACACACGGTGTTTTACAAGCACGCCCTTCGGAATTCGATCCGCCCGCTCATCACCGGAATCGGAGCCCTCCTCCCCGCTCTCATCGGTGGCTCCGTGATTGTCGAAACCATCTTTGCCTACCCGGGAATGGGCCGTCTTGGCTACGAAGCGGTCCTCGAGCGCGATTACCCGATGCTCGTCGCCCTCAATTTCATCGTTGCCACACTGGTTCTCCTCGGCAACCTCCTGGCGGACGTGCTCTATGCCGTGGTCGATCCGCGGGTGCGCCTCGAGTGACTTTATGATCGCGCAAACGGCCGGTTTGCTCCATCATCCGGTCTGATTCTCCCGTCATGCTCAAAAAGGTCGTCCTTACCAACGTCTATACCGGGAAGTCGACGGAAGTGGTGGTCGACACGAACGAAGACGCAAAAGCCATCTTGGGCTCGGGCAAGGCCCCGAACGAAACTGCCCTGGTCACGGACATCACGGGGCTGGACGAATCCGTTCACCGGATCTCGTCAAAAAAGCCAAGCCTTGACGAAACGGTCGCCCTCTTTAGCGGCCTCGCCCGCTGTCTGGATCGAAACATCTCGACGATCAAGAGCCTCGAGTTGATGGCGGCCCGCATGAAGTCTCCGCGGTACCGCGGGGCCATCGCGGACATCGCCCAACACATCCTCGGTGGTGACAAGCTGAGCGATTGCTTCGCCATGCACCCCGATCTGTTTACGGAGGATGTGCTCGCGCTGATCCGCGCCGGCGAAGAAAGCGGCCAGATTCACCACGTGTTCCGTCAGATCGCTTCCGGTCGGAGCAAGTCGCTGCGGATTCTTCGGAAACTTCGCTCCGGCATGATCTATCCGGCCATCGTGCTCGTCCTGGCGGTCGCCGTCGTGATCATCATGGCGTTCACACTCATCCCGGCCATTTCGAAGCTTTACGTTTCAATGAACGCGAAGCTTCCACTCGCGACCGAGATCCTCATCGGCTTTTCGAACATTCTCCTCAAACAGCCCTACCTCGCCGCGATTCCGGTGATCGGGCTCGTCATGTTCTTCAAGTATTGGCCAAAGATTTACCGAACACCCGGTGTCCAACGGACCATCACCCGGCTGCCCACGATCGGAAACATCATCCGGAAATCCGCAGCCATGGTGAGCTTCCGCTGTCTGGCGCTCCTCCTCCAGGCCAATGTTCGCATCTCCACCGCGTTGGAAATCGCGGCAAAAAGCGCCAATCACGTGGAATTCGAGGCCTTTTTCCTCGCCGTACGCGACCACATCGCCGATGGACTCTCGCTCCCGGAGAGTTTCCTGATGGAAAGCCACCGCCTTGGTCCGGACGGCCGGACGGTGGCTGCTGTGGTCCAGATGGCCGGTGAAACCGGAGGCGTGAACGAGATGCTCGACGAAATCGCCACCGACTACGAAGAGGACCTCGATGTCATCGCTGGCCAAATCGACAAGATCCTGGAGCCATTCGTTTTGGTCATGATGGGCAGTATTGTCGGAGGACTGGTCTATGCCATCTACGGACCGATCTTCAACCTGAGCCAGGTCATTCTTCCGAAGCGCCCGACCCCTCCCGCCCAGCAGGGGGGCGCGGTTCCGCCCCGGTGACCCGGCCGATCGACGCTCCGCGTCACGGACTCGGGTTCGGCGACGCCATTGCCCGGCTCCTTCGCCTCCCATCCGAGTCAGTCTATTCGAAAGCCCTGACGCTTTACGTCGGCCTTTCGCTTCTTCTCGGAACCGCCTTGGTGCTCCTCACCGCCTCAATCCTTCTTGGCGAGTTTGAAACCACGGAACGTCAGGAAACCATCGCAACCCTCCAGCGATTCAACATCGTTCTGGATCGCGAGGTCCGCCCGATCGAGGCCGCCCTCGCCAATTTGGCCGTCCGGCTGAAGGCGGGCCGCATTCCCCTCCCCGATGCAGCCACGCTTGCCTCGCAGCAAATCGATTTCGTCTCCGTCGCCGACGCTTCCGGCCGGATTGTCGATACCGTTTTTCGGGACGACTCCGCCCGAACGACCTTCGAGGAGTCCCGCCCATGGACACTTTGGATCCTGCCAATCAAGCCGTCTGGTCCTCGCGCCGGGTTTATCCTGCTGGGGGATCGCCTGACCGGCCTCGCGTGGCGCCCGCTCCCAGGCGGTGGGAGCATTGTCGCCGGTCGGGTTTTCGGCCAGGAGCCGTTCGCCTTCCTCGAGGGTATGTTTGCCGCTCGGGTCGAGTTCCGGCCGTTGGGAGGCCAGAGCGTCAGTGGCGGTGACCCGCTGATTCCGATGCTCGCTAAGAACGAATTTGTCGTAACCCCCGCCGGCCCTGACCAGATCGTCGGCCGCGTCCTGCTGCGCGCCATCAACGGCGCACCACTCGGCGAAATCGAACTCCGCCAGGCCCGCCCGCTTTACAGCGAAGGACTTCAGGCCGTGCAGATTTTCCTGACCGCGCTCACCCTGGCAAGCGGCGCCCTGTTCCTTTTCGTCTGGCTGCTTCTGGACCGCACCATTCTCCGGCGAATTCGCGATTTGACAAGGCGTGTTGAAACCGAACGCATCGACGGCCGGCTTCCGCTGCGGCTGGAGTTTCCGGGAATCGATGAATTGGCCACGCTGGCTCGACGCATCGAGGACCTCGCCGGCCAGTTGGACCGCGAACGCTGGAATTACCGGTCGGTTGTGGAAGACCAGACGGAAGTCATTTGTCGCTTCAACGCCGGCTTCGGCGTCACCTTCTCGAACGGAATTTTCCGAAAAGTTTTTCCACACAACGCCGACAAAGGCGTCTTCCTCCGGGAATGCCTGCCAGCTGCCGCCTTCGATCTCGTCGCCACCAAGTTCGCTGCACTCACGCCGGCTCAGCCGGTGGACACGTTCCTCCAGCAAATCGGGCGCCCCGGTGGCGACGGAACATGGTTTCGAAGCACGTTGCGTGCCCTTTTCGACGAGTCCGGACAGAGGCTCGGCGGCCAATGGGTTGCCTCCGACATTACCATTCAGGTCCAGGCACAGCAACGTCTGCAGGAGTCTGAACGGCAGTTGCGGTCACTTTCGACTCGGCTGCTCCGGCTTCAGGACGACGAGCGGCGCCGGATCGCGCGAGAATTGCACGACTCCACGGCCCAGAGTCTCTCTGCTTTGGAGATGAACATGAGCCTGCTTGAGCCGCTGGCCGGCGACGAGCACCTCCGGCGAATCGTGGCCGAAACCCGCCAGATCGCGAGGGATTGCTGCATGGAATTGCGAAACATTTCCTATCTTCTCCATCCGCCTCTGCTCGATGAAGTCGGTTTGGTTTTTGCCGTCGAGTGGTTGGCGGATGGATTTCGTAAACGGACCGGAATCCATGTGCATCTCGACCTCATGCCCGATTTCCCGCGTTTCGATCCGGAGGTCGAGACGACATTGTTCCGCGTTGTCCAGGAGTCCATGGGAAATGTCTACCGCCACTCGGGCGCGACGGGAGCCTGGATCACCCTCTCCTACAAAGATCGTCTGCTGCGGATGGAAATTCGAGACAACGGGGCCGGCCTTCGGGATGGTGAGGCCACGACGGAGGGCGTTGGCTTTGCCGGAATGCGAGAAAGGCTTGCCCAACTCAGGGGCAAAATTGACATTCGCTCGTCGCCTTACGGCCTGAGCGTCGTTGCCCAACTCGAGAGTCTGCCCATCAATGCCCGACCGACCGATCAAAATCCTGCTGGCGGATGATCATGAGATCGTCCGCCACGGTGTACGGAATCTGATTTCCTCGGTTCCCGAATACGAATGCTGCGGCGAAGCCACGACCGGACGGGAGGCCGTCCGCCTGGCCGAGTCCCACCAGCCCCACGTTGCCGTTCTCGACATCAGCATGCCGGAACTCAACGGCATTGAGGCCGCCCGGCAGATCCGCAAGGTTTCCCCCGAAACACGAATCCTGATTTTTACCGTCCACGATGCCGAGCGGATTGTCTTTGAAGTTTTCCAGGCCGGCGCACATGGCTACATCCTGAAGTCCGACGCGGGACGCCATCTTTTGACCGCGATCGCCAGCGTGCTTGAGGGGCGGCATTACTTCAGCTCCCAAATTTCCGAAGTTCTTTTCGAAAGTTTCCAGCGCAAGGATTTGCCGCATGCGATGGGCGAGGAACCCACCAAACCCAGTTCGCGTGAGCTGGAGATCATCCAACTGCTCGCCGAGGGATGCAGCAACAAGGAGGTTGCGGCCCGTTTGGGTATCAGCGAGAAAACCGTCGAAACCCACCGGGCGGCGATCATGCGCAAGCTGGGGCTGCATTCCATTGGCGAACTCGTCCGCTACGCGATCCGCAACAAGATCATCGAGGCCTGATCGGTTGGTGCCCGGAATTTGTCGCCCGGGAGCTTGCATTTTCCCGGCCCGCCGGGGATGTTGATCGGGTCCGTTCGCGCACAGTGAGTCCGATCCGGCCCGGCGGACGAATTCTGATCCAAATGGCGAAGACACTCGAACAACCCGACACGCTGGCCCGCAGCCTTCATGCGATGCAGGAAACCGGCGAACTGCTCGGGGAGCAACTCACTTTGAACATGGGGCCGTCCCACCCGTCGACCCACGGCGTGCTCCGCATTATTCTCGAACTCGACGGCGAACTCATCACGAAGGCAACTCCCGATATCGGTTACCTGCACCGCGGTGACGAGAAGATCGCCGAGAACATGCAGTTCAACCAGTTCGTGCCCTACACCGACCGGCTCGACTACCTCGCGCCGATCGCCAACAACGTCGCTTACGCCCTTGCGGTCGAGAAGCTCATGGGTTGGGAAATCCCGCCCCGCGGCCAGGCAATCCGTGTCATTGCCTGCGAATTGGCCCGCATTTCCGCGCACCTCCTTGGCATTGGCTGCCTCGGCATGGACCTTGGGGCAACAACGCTTTTCCTCTACACGTTCACCGAACGCGAGAAGATCTACAATCTCGTCGAGCAATTGACCGGCGCCCGTTTCACAACGAGCTACACCCGCGTCGGCGGACAGACCCACGACCTCCCACCGCCCTTCCTTCCCATGCTCGAGGAGTTCCTGCGGACGTTCCCGCCGGCGTTTGAAGAGGCCGACAAACTCATCACCCGCAACCGCATCTTTGTCGATCGAACAAAGGACGTCGGAATCATCTCGAAGGAAGATGCGATCGCCTACGCCCTCTCGGGTCCGAACCTTCGCGGTTCCGGCATCGACCACGATCTGCGGCGGAAGCACCCGTATCTCGGCTACGAGAAATATGATTTCGAGATTCCCGTGGGCACGGTGGGCGATTGCTACGACCGCTATCTCGTCCGCATGGAGGAGGTTCGCCAGAGCGTGCGCATCATCCGCCAGGTCATCGACAAGCTCCCATCCGGGCCGATCAACTGGCACGATCCGAAAAGCACGCTTCCCGACAAGGTCTCCGTTCTGACCCAGATGGAGGAACTCATCCACCACTTTATCGTCGTCACCGAGGGCGCCGATGCACCCCCGGGGGAGGTTTATTTCGCCGCCGAAAACCCGAAGGGCGAACTCGGATTTTACATCCACAGCAAGGGCGGTGGCGTCCCCTACCGACTCAAGATTCGCGCCCCGTCGTTCGTGAATCTGAGCATCCTCCCGAAGATTCTGCCGGGCCACATGGTCAGCGACACGGTCGGCATCCTCGGTTCGCTGGACTTTGTCATGGGCGAGTGCGACCGTTGATCCATCCGGGAAATCCCGCTTGTCATCACCGGCGCGCCCGGTACCCTCGTCCGTTCAATTCATGACGCTGGCAAATCTGTTATCCGAGCCGCAAATCCTTCCGGCGATGGTCTCCGAGGAACGGTGGGATGCGATTGCGGAGTTGGTCGATTGTTTGGTTCGCGCCGGCCGCATCGCCGCAGCAGACCGGGATGGAGTGCTCGAAGCCATCCGCCAGCGCGAGCAAACGATGAGCACCGGAATTGGATTCGGAATCGCCATTCCACACGCCTCATCCGACAAGGTCGGCGAAGTCGTCGCCGCATTCGGCCGCTCGTCCCGGGGCGTGCAGTTTGACTCGCTGGACGGACAACCGGTTTTCTTCATCGTTCTCTTCGTCGTTCCCAAGGATCAGTTCCAAACCCATCTGCGCACGCTCGCGGCCATCGCCAAATTCCTCAACGACAAAGCCGTCCGCGACGACCTCGGGAGCGCTCCCGATGCAACGGCCATCCTCCGCGTTTTCGAAAACCGCTCGCCCCGCGGCTGATGGCGACCGTTCAGGAAGTTTTGACCTCCGCGCTGGCGCGGGCACTGGAGGCGGGTGGTCTCGACCCGGCGCGTGCCGTCGTTGGTCCGGCAAGTGACGCGCGATTTGGTGACTACCAATCGAACGCCGCGATGGTTCTGGCAAAAATCCAGAAATCCAACCCGCGGGAGCTCGCGGCAACGATCGTTCGCCACCTCGACGTCGCCGCTATTGCCGACGAGCCCACGATCGCCGGTGCCGGGTTCATCAATATTCGCCTTACCCCCAGTTTCCTCTCGCAGCGACTCTCGGAGATGGCTGCCGATTCTCGTCTGGGTGTTTCATCGGCCACATCGCCGAAGAAGATCATCCTCGATTTCAGTTCCCCAAACGTTGCCAAGCCGATGCACGTCGGGCACATCCGGAGCACGATTCTCGGAGACTGCCTGGCCCGCGTCGCAAGATTCCTCGGGCATGACGTGACCACTGACAACCACATCGGCGATTGGGGCACGCAATTTGGAAAAGTCATCTACGGATGGAAGCACCTCCTCGACCGGAACGCGTTGGATCACGACGCCATCCGTGAACTCGTCCGGCTTTACCGCGAAGTCACGCGGTTGGAGGAGTCGGACGAGACCGTCCGCCGCTCCGCTCGCGAGGAATTGGTCAAACTCCAGGCCGGCGACGCCGAGAACCTCGCCATCTGGCGGGAAACGGTGGAATTGTCGTGGAGGGAGTTTCAGAGGCTTTACGATCTGCTCGACATCCGGTTCGACGAACGTCTGGGCGAGAGTGCCTACAATGAAGCCCTCGCGCCGCTCTGCCAGGCGCTGCGCGACCGTGGAATTGCCGAGGAAAGCGAAGGCGCCCTCTGCATTTTCTTCCGCGATATCCCGGCGCTGGCGGAAAAGCCGGCAATCGTTCGCAAGAGCGACGGCGGGTTCCTTTACGCCACCACCGACCTGGCCACCATTGAGTTTCGCGTCAAGCGCTGGCACCCCGATGCCATCTGGTATGTCGTCGGTGCCCCCCAGGCTCTCCATTTCCAGCAAATCTTCGCCGCGGCCCGGCGGATGGGTGTTGTGGCGGACCTGGAGCACATTGCCTTCGGAAGCATCCTTGGCGAAGACCGCAAGATGATGAAAACCCGTTCGGGTGAAAACGTCGGTCTCGCAGAGGTCCTGGCCGAGGCGGTCGAACGTGCGCGCGCGATCGTCGACGCGCGTGGAGCCGACGTCCCGGAATCCGAGCGCGCCGAAATTGCGCGCCAGATCGGTCTTGGTGCCGTCAAATATGCCGAGCTCTCCCAACACCGCCTCACGGATTACGTGTTCTCTTGGGACAAGCTTCTCGCATTTGACGGGAACACGGCTCCCTATCTTCAGAACGCCTACGTCCGCATCCGCGCCATCTTCCGCCGTGCCGGCGAATCGGCGGACCCAAACGCACCGATCCTCGTGGACTCTCCGGCCGAGCGCGCATTGGGGGTTCAACTTTTGCGCTACGCCGAAACCGTGCCCGTGGTTTTGGATGACTTTCGGCCCAACCTGCTCGCCAACTATCTTTATGAACTGGCGAATACGTTTCACGCGTTCTATGAAGCCTGCCCGGTGCTCAAGGCCGAACCGGAAGTCCGGGCCAGCCGCCTCCGACTGTCCGGCCTGACAGCCCGCACGCTATCGCACGGCCTCTCACTTCTCGGGATCAGCTGTCCCGAGAGAATGTAGGACCTGCGCCGTCCAGCGGGCGCCCGCGCACGACCCATTCGGCCACCGGCTCGCCTCCGTCGATGTGCTCGCGGACGATGCGCTCGCAACGCTCGACCGTCACACCGCCATACCAGACGCCCTCCGGATAAACCACCATCCACGGCCCGCCCGAACAAACACGCAAACAGGCCGCCTTCGTCCGCATTGCCGGCACTTGGCGCCGCGCCAGTTCACGCTTCAGAACCTCCCAAACCTCCAGCCCGGTCGCTGTCGAACAGCAGTCCGGACCCACGCACAAAAAGACGTGCCGCTTCGCCGCCTCCCATCCCATCTTCTCGAACGCCGGATCGCTCATGCCCGCGCCTCCAATCGATTCAGCGCCCATCGTGCATGCTCGGCCACCACTTCGTCCGCGTCCTGCGCCGCTCGATGGAGCGACTCCAAGTCTTCCGTCTGACCGACATGACCGAGCGCCGTGCAAACGTTTCGCAAGAAGCCCTGACGGCCGGTCCGCCGGATCGGCGAGCCCTCGAAAAGCCGCCGAAAGGTCTCATCATCCAATCCGAGGTAATCTCGAAGGGGCAGGAGGGACGCCGGACGCGCCCTGAAATCCGCCTCGCGCGCGTCCTCGGCAAAACGGTTCCACGGACATGCGTCGAGACAGTCGTCACAACCGAAAATGCGGTCGCCCAGTGCCTCGCGAACCCATTCGGGAAACGTGCCCTCATGCTCAATCGTCCAATACGAAAGACACCGGCGGGCATCGACTTTGTGCGGCGCGACGATCGCCCCGGTCGGGCACGCGACCATGCAGCGAGTGCAACTCCCACAGCGGTCGGGACGTTTCGAGTCGGGCTCGAACTCCAACGTCGTGATCACCGCCGCCAGGAGAAACCAAGTTCCCAATTTCGGGTGCAGGGCCAACGTGCTCTTCCCGTGCCAGGCCAGCCCCGCCAGCACCGCAAAATCCCTTTCCAACAAAGGCCCGGAATCCACGAAACACCGCTGCCGCCCACCTTCTGCCATCATCGCTGTGTCCAGTCGCTTCAGCCGCTTGCGGATCAAATGATGGTAGTCGCGTCCGCGCGCATAGCGGGCAATCCGCCCCACCGGACGCTCCCCATCGCGGAGGAAGTAGTTCATGGCCAGCGCGACGACGGATCGCGCGCCCGGCAACAGGAGGTCCGGACGGCATCGTGTCTCGGGTTCCCGTGCCAGCCAATCCATCGACGCGTGCATCCCCTCGCCCAACCAGGCCTGAAACGAATCGGCGTGCGGAGCCCGCACAGCCGGCGCGACTCCCACCGCATCGAACCCCGCCGCGGCGGCCAGTTCGTGCAGGCGGTCTTTCGTCATTTCTGTTCCTGGGCTCGCGCCACAATGAACCGGCGCAAGCTCGAAAGCGCATTCACACGGTTCGGCGAAATCAGAGACGTCAGACCCGCCGGCCCGAAGAAATCCGGCTCGACCGCAAGAATGTCCTCCGGAGTTTGTCCTTCATACAACCCGCAAACGGCCGCTGCGATCCCTTTGGAAATCGCGGCCTCCGCATCCATCTGAAATTGACTCCGCCCATCGACAAACCGGGCATCAATCCACAGGCGCGAAATGCACCCGGGCAGGAGCCGGTCGTCCGTCTTGAGAGCCTCGTCCATCGGCGGAAACTTCTTTCCAATCTGCAGCAGGAACCGCAGGCGTTCGTCGCCCTCCGGCAAAAAACACAGCGACTTGACCAACTTGTCGAGGCGCGCCCGCACTTCCGCGCCCGCTGCCTCCGTGACTCCCGAACTCATCCTATCAACCTAAGCGGGCCGGCCGCGCCGCGCAATCCGTCAATACCGCCGATACGCATTCCGCAGCAACTGCGGCGAATCCTCGTAAGACCCGTCACTATAAAACCGGCGGACGACCACATAAGGCTGGCCATAGCGATTTGTGTAAGGCCCGAAGCGCTGATACCCCGTGATCTCGCGGGATCGCCAGTTGTCCATCCGGCGATAAGCATACCGAGGTTGAGTCCGGGCCACCGGCCCACCCGCGTAGGATTGCGTCACCGGCGCCCATGAGTCCCCGACGAAGCCATCCGGGAAAACCGTTTCGCAACCCGTCAGAAAACTGATCACCAGAACCGCGGCCGAAATGCAGATCGCTCTCATAACCGCATTTCGCACCACCCGGGCTCTCCGGATGTCAGGCTCCGGCGGGGCCGGCCTCCATTTCAAGCCGACGGCGAACGTCGCCCGGACTGCCCGTTCGTCGCGCCACAAGCCAATAACCCACGGGAACGACAAAAAGCGTGAAAACTGTTGCGACGACCACGCCGGCGAGAACAACGACGCCGATGACCTGCCGCGTTTCAGCGCCGGCCCCGGACGCCACAATCAAGGGAACTGCCCCAACCGCCGTCGTAATCGCTGTCATCAGGATCGGCCGGAGCCGCACGCGTGACGCTTCAAGGAGTGCATCGCGAAACTCGCGCCCTTCATCGCGGAGTTGGTTCGCAAACTCGACGATCAGGATGCCATTTTTCGCTGCCAGGCCGATCAACATGATCAACCCGATCTGGCTGTAAAGGTTCAGCGAACCGTCCGTAAGCCAAAGGCCAAGAAGACCCCCGCCAACTGCCAGCGGCGCCGTCAGCAGGATGACGAATGGGTGAACCCAGCTTTCAAATTGGGCCGCGAGAACGAGAAACACCACCACCAAGCCCAGCAGGAATACAAAAGCCATCGCACCACCGGTCTCAACAAAATCGCGGGAGAGACCCTTGTAATCCACAATCACGCCACCGGGGAGATCGTCACGGACAATCGTTTGCAGATAATCCAGCGCCTCACCCAAGGTGGTTCCTTCGGCGAGGTTCGCGTCGATCGTAATCGCCCGCACACGATTGTAGCGATTCAGCTGCGCCGAGTCGGCGGCTTCCCGGACCGTTACGACATTGGATAACGGGATCAATTCGCTGGTACGCGACGAGCGAACATAGATATTGTCAATACTCCCCGGTGTCCGCTGCGTGTCTCGCTCTCCCTCGAGGAGAACATCGTATTCCTCACCCGATTCGACATAAGTGGTAACCTGCCGGGAGCCGAGGAGCGTCTCGAGCGTCGAGCCGATCTCCTGAATCGTCACACCCAGCTCCGCCGCGCGATCATAGTCGACTGTGATCTCCAATTGCGGACGGGTTTCCTTATAATCCCAGTCGACGGCTTCGAGCCCCGGATTGTCCCGCTCAATGCGACTAAGGATGATGTCACGCCATTCGGCAAGTTCCTCATAAGTCCCGCCGCCGATGACAAACTGAACCGGCTTGGACGTGCCGGCTCCGAATCCCTGTCGCATGATCGGAAACGCGCGAACACCCGGAAGATCGGCGAGTTCCTTTCGGACTTCGTTCATGATTTCAAAACCGTTCCTTCGTTTGGCCCAATCGTTCAAAACAAAGACAACGCGGCCGGAATTGAATGTTTCCGTCGCACCAAATGCCCCCGGTGCGCGCACCAGCAGGCGGTGCGCCTCACCGCTTTCGATGTAGCGCATGAGCCGGCGTTCGATTTCGTCCATGTATTCTTCGATGTAGCGAAACGATGCGCCCTCCGGACCTTCAACCAAAACGAAGAATGCGCCGCGATCCTCCCTCGGCGCATACTCCGATGGGATCACCCGGAAGAGCCAAATGCTGCCAATGACAAGCAGGATGAACGCGAGCGGAACAATCCACCAGCGGACCAAGACCATCTCCAGGGACGCTCGATACTTTGTCTGACTCCATTGTAAAACTAAGTCCAGACCGCGGGTGAGGCGGTTGGGTTGCGGATTCGCCTTCAGGACTTTCGATGCGACCATCGGACAAAGAGTCAGCGCGACGATGCTCGAGAAGGAAACCGCGGCCGCCATCGTCAATGCGAATTCGGAGAACAACCGCCCCGCATCGCCGGTCAGGAAAGCGATCGGAACAAATACGGCAACGAGCACCAAGGTCGTGGCCACCACCGCAAATCCAACCTGCCGAGTCCCACGGAACGCCGCGACCAAAGGTGTTTCACGCAGTTCATGAATCCGGCGGTCGATGTTCTCCAGCACCACGATCGCGTCATCGACCACCAAGCCGATCGCCAACACAAGCGCGAGCAGCGTGATCAAGTTCACGGAAAACCCGAGCACGTGGAGCACGATGAACGTCGCCACGACCGATACCGGAACCGTGATCGACGGCACCAGTGTTGCGCGCAGACTCCCGAGAAAGAGAAAGATGACCAGAACGACGAGAGCGATCGCAATCGCGAGCGTCACATAAACTTCGAGAATCGCACCTTCGATAAAGATCGACGTGTCATAGCTTTGGTCAATCGTCATACCATCCGGAAGCGTGGGGTTGATCCGGTCCTTCTCCGCTTTGGCGGCACGCGCGACATCGAGCGTGTTTGCGGTCGATTGCTTGATGATGCCCAATCCCACCATCGGCACCCCGTTCCCGCGAAACAGCGAACGATCCTCCGCCGGCGCCCTCTCAACTCGCGCGACATCGCCCAATCGCACCAGATAACCATCGGCACCTCGCCCGATCACCAGACGGCTGAAATCCTCCGGACTGCGGAATGCGCGTTCAACCCTTGCGGTGAATTGTCGCGTGTCCGATTCCACCGAACCGGCGGGCAGTTCGACATTTTCCTCCCGAAGGGCCCGCTCGACATCACCTGCTGTGAGTCCACGCGCGGCGAGTTCGCGACGGTCGAGCCAGATGCGCATCGAGAATGACTGCGCGCCACCAATGCGAACGCGCGCCACACCATCGAGAACCGAGAACCGGTCGACGAGATATCGTTCGGCATAGTCGGTAAGCTCGGGAACGGTCAGGCGGTCACTCGAAAAATTCAGCCACATGATGACATCCTCATTGCTGTCGACCTTCTGGATGTCCGGCGGGTCCGCCTCCACCGGCAGATCATCCAAAACGCCGGAGACGCGGTCCCGGATGTCATTGGCAGCCGCATCCACATTGCGGCCGGTTTTAAACTCGATGGTGATCCGCGAACGCCCGTTTTCGCTGATCGATTCAATGAAATCGATGCCCTCAACCCCCGCGATCCGCTCTTCGATGATCTGCGTGATCCGCGTCTCAACCACGCTGGCCGACGCGCCCCGGTAAACCGTGTCGATCGAAACGACGGGTGGATCGATATCCGGATATTCGCGCAGCGGCAGGCGCAGAAAGGAGAGAATACCGAAAGTGATCAGCAGCAGCGAAAGAACCGACGCGAGCACCGGCCGCGTCACCGTGACATCGGACAAAAACATCAGCTTTCGGCACCACCGGTGATCAGTTCAGCCAACGGCCGCCTGCCGTCATCGGTCGCACGGACTTTGACCGCAGCGCCATCGCTCAGGCTCATGGCTCCGCGCGTGACGACCTTTTCTCCAGCCTTCAGGCCTTCAACGACCTCGACCTCACCGGTTTGCCGTGCACCCAGAACGACCTCGCGCCGTTTTGCCGTTTCGCCATCGACCACAAAGACCTGCTGGGTCGTTCCTTCGCCAATCACGGCTTCCTCGGGGACAACAATCGCCCGTCGCTTGTTGCTGAGGATATCCACCGTCATGAGCAAGCCGGGTTTCAAACGTTGTTCCGGATTGGGGATCACGGCCCGGACGGTGACGGACCGCGTGACTGGATCCACACGGGTGCCAACGCTCGTCACCTCGCCTTCGAACACTTCATCACCGAACGCCCGCGCTTTGGCCTGAATGGGAACGCCGGGTTCCATCGCGCGGAGAAACGTTGTTGGAACAGTGAAATCGAGCTTCATCACCCGATCATCATCCAATGTCGTGATCAGATCACCCGGTTGGACCATCGCGCCGACACTGATGTTCCGGAGCCCGACGACACCGTCGAACGGCGCGACAATCCGCAGATCGGCGAGGCGGGACTCGATCGCCACCAGCCGCGCGCGGGCGGTTTCATTGATTCGGCGCGCTTCGTCGAGCGTAGCCTTTGCCGAGGCCCCGGACTTCGTCAGTTGTTGCGAGCGCTCGTATTGGAGTTGGGCTTCGCGGGCCGTGGCTTCCGCCTCGCCGATCAAAGCCTCCTCCTCCGCACTGAGCATTTCGACCAGCACATCGCCTTTCTTCACGCGCTGCCCGTCCTCAAAACCAATCTTCACGACCCGTTTGGTGACATTGGCGGCCAGATTGACCGACTCGTTCGCCCGCAGGGTTCCCAAGGCCTCGATGCGATCAACAAACTCGGTTTCGCGCGCCTCCGCCACCACGACTGGCTCGGCCGCACCCACCTGCGCCAAACCCATCAACCACGCGCCCGCCCAAAGTAGCTTCATCCCATGCCCTTAAAGCGAAACCCACGCGCTTTCAGGAAAAACCAGCCCGGGAGGGATCAGGGCGCAGACTGAGAATTCCGTCGGGCGAAGGTCGACGATGACCCTCATGCGCCCTGTCGAGACTACGTTCCACAGAACGTGCGATAGGGTTCGCTCCCGACCGGTGCTGCTTCATAAAAGATCGGGTTGGGAGGTGTAAAAGGATCGGAAACCGCAGCGACGAGCGCGTGAAGCGGAGCATAGTCGCCGTGCTCGACCGCCGCTGCGAGCGCTTCTTCGACGCGGTGGTTTCTCGGAATCACGACCGGGTTGGTGCGCTGCATGAGCGCGAGCACTTCGCTGATTCCGCCGGACTGTCGCCGGAGGCGTTCGGTCCAACGCACGTGCCAGTCCTCGAGATGCGGCAGCGGGGAATCGGGATCGAGTTGGCGGAACGTGTTCGTGAAGTCCAGACCGTGCTGGTGCATCGTTTCCAGCAGTTCCTCGATCAATGCGGCGTCCGCGTCTTCTTCGCTGCCGAGTCCAATTTTCGCCCGCAGGCCGCGGAGCCAGTGCTGTCGGAACAGGTCCGGGAAGCGGCTGAGGGCTTCATTCGCGCGCTCTATCGCGCGGGCAGAATCGGAATCGATCTCGCTCAGAAGGGACTCGGCCAAACGCGCGAGGTTCCACTGCGCAATTGTCGGCTGGTTACCATAGGCGTAGCGGCCGTAATGGTCGATGGAACTGAAGACCGCGGCCGGATCGTAGGCGTCCAAAAACGCGCAGGGACCATAATCAATTGTCTCGCCGGAGAGCGCCATGTTGTCCGTATTCATTACGCCGTGCACGAAGCCGACGTGCAGCCATCGGGCGATGAGACTCGCCTGGCGCTCGACCACGGACTCGAGCAGGGCGAGCGCCGGATTTTCCGCCCCGGCCCGCTCGGGGTCGTGCCTGGCGAGCGTGTAGTCGACCAGCGTCCGCACGGCCCCTGGCTCGCCAATCCCGGAGGCATACTCAAACGTGCCGACCCGGATGTGACTGGCGGCGATGCGTGTGAGCACGGCGCCGGGCAGACGTTCTTCGCGAAAAACCGACTCGCCCGTGCGCGCAACCGCGAGACTCCGCGTGGTTGGGATGCCAAGCCCGTGCATGGCCTCACTGATGATGTACTCGCGCAGCATCGGACCGAGCGCCGCGCGGCCGTCCCCCCGCCGCGAAAACGCTGTGCGTCCAGAGCCCTTGAGTTGGACATCAACGCGCCGTCCATCGGGGGTGATTTGCTCGCCCAACAGGATCGCACGCCCATCGCCGAGCATTGTAAACCCGCCAAATTGGTGCCCGGCATACGCTTGCGCGATCGGGTCCGAGCCGGGTGGAATTTCGTTTCCTGCAAAAATCGCCGCGCCCGCCGGCGAGTCCAGCACGTCGGCATCCAGTCCGAGGTCCGCTGCGAGAGCTCGATTGAAGACCGCCATTTCCGGCGCCCCCACCCGCTCGGGTCGCGTCCGTTGGTAGAAATAATCCGGCAACCGCGCGTAGGTGTTCTCCAACCTCCATCCAGCTTCCATGAGCACCATTGTCGCAATCAAAGCGCGGGAATCAACCCACGCCTCGTCCCCGGACCGTTCCGCCGGGGGCCTGCGGCTACTCCGGGGCAGTCGCCACCCACTCGGGAAACGGATCGCGGAATTTTGCCCACTTCTCCGGTCCCATGGCCAGTTCGCGGTCATCGAGCAGGCATTTGCGAAGGCCTTCCAGCATCTCTTCCTTCGGCAAATCCTGTCCGATATAGACGAGCATCTGGCGGCGGTCGCCGTAGGGTTCCTGCCAGTCTTTGAGGATCGATTTCCAGGTCTCGTCGTCGTCCGGCCACCGGGACTTCGGCGCGGCGGCCCACCAGTAGCCGACCGGACGGTATTCGGCGCTGCCTCCGGCTTGCGACCAGAGGCCGATCATGTCATTCCGGCTGGCGAGCCAGAAGTAACCTTTCGAGCGCAGGAGTCCGGGCCACTCGGTGTGGATGAAATCCCAGAAGCGCTTCGGATGGAACGGACGCCGGGCCCGGAAGACGAAGCTCGAGATGCCGTATTCCTCGGTCTCGGGCGTGTGGATGCCATTCAATTCCTGGATCCAACGCGCGGAGGTCTGCGCCTTTTCCATGTCGAAGAGCCCGGTATCGAGCACGGCGTCCAGCGGGACCCGGCTGCGCTCGGTTTCGATGATGCGGGCGGACGGGTTCAATCCGCGAAGCGCGCCGAGCAGTTCGCGGCGGTCGTCTTCGCTCACGAGATCGATCTTGTTCACCAGGATGATGTTCGCAAACTCAACCTGATCCACAAAGAGATCGGCGACCGTTCGTTCGTCCTCCTCCCCGAGTGCGAGGTTCTGTTCCTTCAGGGTTTCGGCGGCACGAAATTGGTCGAGGAAGTGCGCCGCATCGACGACGGTGACCATCGTGTCGAGACGCGTGAGTGTCTGAAGGCTCGCCCCCTTTTCATCGGCAAACGTGAACGTCTGTGCCACCGGAAGGGGTTCGGAAACTCCGGTGGATTCGATGAGCAGGTAATCAAAGCGGTCCTCACGCGCGAGGCGCGAGACTTCCTGCAAAAGGTCGTCGCGCAGCGTGCAGCAAATGCAGCCATTCGTCATCTCGACGAGCTTTTCCTCCGTGCGGCTGAGCGCGGCGCCACCGTCCCGGACGAGCGCGGAATCGATGTTCACCTCGCTCATGTCGTTCACGATCACGGCGACGCGGCGGCCTTCGCGATTGTGCAGCACGTGATTGAGCAGGGTCGTTTTTCCAGCTCCCAAGAAGCCGGAGAGAACAGTGACCGGCAATTTTCTCTCGCTGTTCATCCGATCCTGGCAGCGACAGCGTTTCTCGGATTAAGAGAAGGACGAGCACCTGCACTCGGCTCTCCCTTGGCCAGTTGCGGGCGTGAATGCAGCCGTGAAAGGTCGATCCTCATTGTCGCAATGTATTTGCATTTCAATCTTGGCAAATGCAACTAAAATGCATTAGACGGGTTCGATGATTCGAAATGACAATCACCACCGCGTCGACGCCCTCCTCTTGGGCTTCACCTCAAGCTGGCTACCCCGTAACCGCAATGCTTTTGCATTTTCCATGAGGGCCTTGATCCCCACTCTCTTCCTCGCAGCGCTTCTACCGCTCCACGCTCACGGACCGGGACACGTTCACCGCTCATCCGAGGCTCAGGTCAACCGGGCACTCGATCTCGAGGGTGAGCCGGGCCATGCGGGGCACTCCCACGCCGGCCATTCGCACGCATCGGAGACTTCAGCGACCGGCAAATCGTTCAAACAACCGGTCATTGAAGAGGATACACGCTGGTGGGGCGCGTGGCTGTCGACCGGATGGGAGAGCCGCCACATTCACTACGGCGTGAACGAAACCGGGGACGGCGGCGCCTACACGACCGAGTTGGGTGTTTGGGTGGACAACTTCACGTTCAGCGTGTGGAGCGGTTTCGGGACCAGCACGGAGTTTCAGGAGTGGGACTTCACCGTCGCCTACAATCTGGATCTCGGGCCCGTTTTCGTGATTCCCGGATACAATTTCCGCTACACTCCCAAGCACGTCGACGATCACGGCGGGCATGAGGAAGAACACGATGAACACGGTCATGAAGAGCATGGCCACGATGAACACGAGGAACACGACCACGAAGGTCACGACCATGCGCATGGCGTCTATGGCAACGAATTGTTCCTCGTCATCGGCACAAACAAAATCCCCTACGTCACGCCATCCGTGAATTTCATTTGGGACCTCAACAACACGCCGGGAGCATTTCTGGAATTCCGCCTCGACGGGGACATCCCGCTCTACCGCGACATCCTGAGCCTTCAGCCGTATGCGCTGCTCGGCCTGAACTTCGGTTACAATACCCGCGAATACTACGGCTGGAACAACTTCCAATTCGGCCTGCAGGGTACGTGGAAGGTCAATGACATCATCTCCCTCTTCGGCGGCGTGAACTACAGCATCGCCATGACCGCCCTGCGCGACATCGACCAAGGCAACGAAGTCTGGGCCAATGTCGGTGTGACATTCTCCTACTAAATGGTTCGAGTCACCACGGACGGCGGGCCCGGAATTCAACAACCGGTGCCCGCCGTCTTTCTTGCGATCCGTCAAAGTGCGATCAACTGATTGTGGCGGAACCCTTGTCAAACGAGTCTCCATTGCTATATTAGTCCTCATGCAAGCACGAGGTATCCCCGCACGGCTCACGGCCATGGTGCTGGTTTTCTTCGCGCTAATGGCGGGCGGCAATCACTGCGCGCTCTTCGCTTTCCAACCCGCGCCGGAAGATCACTCTTGCTGCGCGGATCAGGCACCGGCCACAGAGAACTGCAATGAATGCTGCGACCATCTTGTCGCCCCACTTCCCACGCTGTCTGCGTCGGTCCTGCCCGCCGACCTGCCTCCGCTTGCATTTCTGCCGATCGCTGACGGAGGCGTGCTCGAGGCCTCGGCGCCCGATCCTTCTCCGGCAGGCTGGGAATCCCCACCCGGTCGTTTCTTTACGGAAGTCGTTTTTGCATCCGGTCTGAGCTCGCTCGCTCCGCCGGATTTTGTGTCCTGACTCGCCGCGATTTCTTCGCGGCCGCAGGAACCGTGACGCGTCGCGGCGGTTCCAAACCAAGTCCAATCACTGACACAAAAAACCTTATGAAAAAACTTCTTTCGATTCTTTTGGCCGCCACGGGCACCGTGGCCTTTGCATCCGACTACCCGCTCACCGTTTGCGTTGTTTCCGGCGAAAAACTGGGAAGCATGGGCAAGCCGTATGCGTTTCAATACGAGGGCACGGACGTCCAGCTCTGCTGCGAAAAGTGCAAGCCCAAGTTCGACAAAGATCCGGCCAAATACGTGACCAAAATCACCGACGCCCGGAAACCAGGAAACTGAATGGGCGGGCCGCGCGGCGAACCCGTGCGGCCCCAGCCCGATCGTCTTTTTATGAAAGCTTTCTCTCGCACCCTGTGGGTTCTGTCCGCAGTAGGCGTTCTATTTGCCGTATCCTGCCGGGAGCAGGATTCGCGGACTCCCAAGTTCTATCAAAGCCCGATGCACCCATGGATCACATCGGACAAACCCGGTGCCTGCACGATCTGCGGAATGCAGCTGGTGCCGGTCTACGAAGATTCGGACCCGGCATTGACCGATGACACCCTGAAACTCTCGGCTCAGACCCGCGAAGTCGTCGGACTGCGGACGGCTGAAGCCAAAGTCGAGCCGCTCCGTGACGAGATCCGGTTGAGCGGGATCCTCGAAGACGACGACACGAGGCACCGGGTGGTGGCCGCGTTTTACGAAGGCCGGATCGATCGCGTCTACGTCCAGCAGGTCGGGGAACGCGTGTCGGCCGGGCAACCGCTCGCAGCGATTTACAGCCCCGAACTTCTCTATGTCGTTCGTGAATACCAAAACGCCATCACCCGCGGGAAAAACGATCCGGTGGCGGCGAATGCCCGACTGCGATTGATCCAGTTCGGCCTGGCTCCCGCGCAGGTGGACGCGCTTGCGCGCCGCGATCGCGAAGTTTACACCATCGACGTGCTGGCTCCGGCGGATGGCACCGTCCTCGTCCGCAATGCCTGGCAGGGTCAGTACGTCAAAAACGGCGAACCGCTCTTTGAAACGGGAAATCTTTCGCGCATGTGGTTCCAGGCCGAAGTTTACGAGCGTGACCTGCCGGCGATTCGCTTGGGCCAGGCCGCGCGCGTGGTGAGCCCGGCGGCACCGGGACGGGAATTCGCAGGCGTTGTCACGTTCATCGATCCGAGTTTCGACCCCGCCACCCGCAGCACCAAAGTGCGCATCGAAGTGGATAATCCACCGCGGGAGCCGTGCAGCAACCAGCGGGCGCTCCCGCACCGGGCCTTCGCAGAGGCCTTCCTTGCAGCCGAAACCGCGCCCGTTCTCTCGATCCCTCGCAGCGCGTTGCTCCGCGATGGACGGCGTGAGATTGTCTTTGTCGAAAATGAGCAGGGCCACTTCGCCATCCGCGCGGTGAAACCCGGACGCGTCTTTGGCGATCGTGCGGAGATTGTGGAAGGCCTGCAAGCCGGTGAACGCGTTGTGGCCGAAGGCGGTTTGCTGCTGGATGCCGAGTCGCAATTGCGCTTTGGTTCCAGCGTCCCAACCAAACGCCCGCCGCCGTCACCGGACCTCGCCGCGTTCTTCGGAAGCATCTCGGAGATCTCCGCCGCCCTGTCGAATGACGACCTGAACAGCGCCAAACAGGCGGCGAAAAAGCTCACCCCGGTGTCTTCCGAACATGAGGCTCATAGATCGGGCGAGATGCCATCGGTGCCGCCGGATGGCGACTCGTTGGAAGCCTTCCGTGCCGCTTTTCTGCCTTGGGCTTTGTTCGCGGTCGCTCAATGGCGCGCTCATGCGTCCCACAGCGATCTCGGGGAATTCCGAGCATTTGAGTGTCCGATGACCGGATCGGCCTTTGAAAATGCACCGCCCACCGCAACGTGGCTCCAGGCTTCGGCTGAGATTGCCAATCCGTACTTCGGCAAAGCCATGCGGGATTGCGGATCGGAGGTGCGGCCGTGAACGACAAGGGTGCGATCGGCTGGCTGATCGATTGGGCTCTGCGGAATCGCTTTCTCATTGCCTGTGGAACGTTGATCCTGATCTCCACCGGCATCTGGGCCGTGCGGAACACGCCGGTCGACGCCATTCCGGACCTCAGCGAGAACCAGGTCATCGTCTTCGCCGATTGGACCGGGCGCAGCCCCCAGGAAGTCGAAGACCAGGTGACCTATCCGCTTTCGACAAACCTCCAGGGGCTTGCGGGGGTGAGAGAAGTGCGAGCGCTATCGATGTTCGGCTTCTCGCTGCTGACCGTCATCTTTCACGACGATGTCGACAACTACTTTGCCCGAACGCGCGTTCTGGAACGGCTCGGATTTCTCCAAGGTCTCATGCCGGAAGGCGTCGTGCCCCAACTCGGCCCGGACGCCACAGGTCTCGGCTGGGTCTATCAATACTACTTCGATGTGGCGCCGGACGCCGGGCAGGACCTTGGATCCCTCCGCTCGCTACAAGATTACTTCGTGCGCTATCAGCTGGCCGCCGTCGACGGAGTGGCCGAAGTTGCCAGCATCGGCGGTTTTGTTCGCCAGTATCAGGTGGCCGTCTCGCCAGAGAAAATGCGGGCCGCCGGTGTTGGGATCCGCGAGGTACTCGAGGCTCTCTCCGACAACAATCTCAATGTGGGAGGGAAGGTGATCGAGGAAAACGGCATGGAGTTCGTGCTCCGCGGCGTCGGACTCGTGCGCTCGCTCGATGACCTGCGAAAGATTGCCGTTCGATCTTCCGCTGGTGTTCCCGTCTATGTTGAAGACATCGCGGAGGTAAAAATCGGTGGCGACTTTCGTCGTGGGGCGCTGGACGTGGATGGTCGTGAGGCTGTCGGCGGAATTGTCGTGATGCGCACCGGAGAGAACGCCATGGCGGTCATCGAACGGGTGAAGGAAAAGATCGCAGCCATCTCCCCCAGCCTGCCCAATGGTGTTACGATCAAAGCCTTCTATGACCGGAGCGGCCTCATCGACCGCACGATCGACACTCTGCGCCACGCGCTCATCGAGGAGATCCTTCTGGTCACGCTGGCCCACATCATTTTCCTCTGGCACTTCCGCAGCATCCTCATCGTCACGATCCCGCTTCCGGTTTCGATCCTGATCTCTTTCATTCTCATGAAGGTCACGGGCGTGACCTCGAACATCATGTCGCTGTCCGGGATCGCGATCGCCATTGGCGTTCTCGTGGACGCCGGCATTGTGATGACCGAGAACGTGATCCGGCACTGTGAAGCGGAAGAGAATCGTCTGGGTCGAAGGCTGAGCGCCGCCGAGACATGGGCCACCACCCGCGCCGCAGCCCACCAGGTCGGGCGGCCGATTTTCCTGGCGATGGCGATCATCATTCTCGCGTTCCTGCCTGTCTTCGCGCTGAGCGGACAGGAGGGCAAACTCTTTCACCCGCTCGCGTTCACGAAGACGTTTGCAATGATCGGAGCGACGTTGCTCGGCGTCACGCTCGTGCCCGTTCTCTGCACGTGGCTGGTCCGCGGACCGTTCCATGCGGAACGCGAGAACTTTGTCATGCATCGGCTGACGGAACTTTATCGTCCAGCGCTTCATTGGGCGCTTGGACATGGACGAACCGTGCTCGGGCTCGCAGCGATCCTCCTCGCCGTCGCCGCGGTGCTCGCCTTTGGGCTGCCGAAGTCCATCACGGCACCGTTGGACCGGACTGCACCGGCACTCAGTGGCTGGTTGCCGCGTGGACTAGGGAGCGAATTTATGCCGCCGCTCAATGAGGGCAGTCTGCTGTTCATGCCCGTCCTCATTCCCAGTGCCTCGCTCGAATCGATCCACGAAATTATGAGCTGGCAGGACCGCGTGATCCGCTCGGTCCCGGAGGTCGCATCCGTGGCCGGCAAACTTGGACGCGCGGAGACGGCCACCGATCCGGCTCCGATTGAGATGATCGAAACAACCATCATGCTCAAACCGGAATCCGAATGGCGTGAGGGCATCTCCAAAGAAGACCTCATAGCCGAACTGAGCGAAAAGCTGACCACCGTTCCCGGCTATGTCCCCGGATTCCTCCAGCCCATCGAAAACCGGATTCTCATGCTGAGCACCGGCATCCGTGCGCAATTGGGGATCAAAATCCTTGGGGACAATCTGGATGTACTGCAGAATGTGGCTTACGAAATCGAGCGACTCGTGCGGTCCGTTCCGGGCGCAGTCGGTGTGGCTGCGTCACGAACGTTGGCAAAGCCTTACCTGGAGATTCACCCTGACCGGCAGGCGCTGGCACGGTTCGGACTCTCGATCCGGGAGATCATGGAAGTCGTTGAGGCAGGGCTTGGTGGAGTCACGACCGGTGTAAGCATTGAAGGCCGCCAGCGAATTCCCATCCAGGTGCGGCTGGAGCGCTCGTCCCGCGACGACATGGAGCGCCTCGGCGCACTCTTGATTCCAACGAGCCAGGGTCATAGCGTTCCCCTGGGTCAGGTCGCCGAGATTCGGCGGACATCCGGACCGTCGGAGATTGCGAGCGAAGACGGATTGCTCCGCGTGTTTGTGCAAGCCAATGTCATCGACCGTGATCTCGGGGGATTTGTTGAAGAGGTTCGCGGGCGTGTCGAAAGTGAAATCACGCTGCCGCCCGGCGTTACAATTCGATGGAGCGGGCAATATGAGAATCAACTCCGCGCGCAGCGAACGCTTTCGTTCATTCTCCCACTGGTCCTCGTGATCATCTTTATGCTCCTTTACATCGTCTTCCACTCGGCTGCGGAAGCAGCTCACGTCCTTTTGGCGGTTCCGTTTGCGCTGACCGGCGGCGTGTTTCTGCAATGGGCGCTCGGTTATCCGTTCAGCGTGGCAGTGTGGATCGGTTACATCGCGCTCTTCGGAACGGCCATCCAGACGGGCGTCGTGATGGTCGTTTATCTCGAGCACATGGTGGCGGAGAGGCGCAAAGCCCTTGGCGATGCGTTTGGCCCAGCCGATCTCCTTTCGGCCGTGATCGACGGAGCCATGCTCCGGTTGCGTCCGAAAGTCATGACCGTCGCGACCGTGATTGCGAGTTTGCTGCCGATCATGTGGAGCACGAAAGCCGGCTCCGAGATCATGAAGCCACTGGCGACCCCGGTCATTGGGGGCATGATCAGCAGCCTGCTCCACATTCTGGTTGTCACGCCGGTGATCTACTACTGGTTGCAGCGGCAGCGGATGAAAGCGGAGTGAAGCCGCGAATCAGGATTCGCCGAAGAGCGCGGCAATGCGTCCCATGAGCTTCCGCCGCAGGACCGAATGCGAGAAGAATTTCCGGCCCAGTTCATAGTTCGTTCTCGCCCACTCCTCGCGGAGCCCGGCGTTTCGCAGAATCTTTCGGGTCATCTCGACGACGTCGTTGGTGACGAGCATCGACATCTCGATCGTCTGAAAGCCCAGCGGGTCGATGTCCCGGGCGTATACGGCATAGGTATTCACGACCACGGGCTTCCCGAAGTAAACCGCTTCAAGAAACGCGTTTCCAAAGCCCTCGTAGTAGCTTGGATAAGTGACCAAATCGGCATGCGGATAGATGTCGAACAACGTGTAGATCTTGCGCCCGTCGGGTGTGAGCCCGCGCTGTTCCCCGACGCGGTCGGCAACGAACAGCGCCGTGATGCCCGCATCGGCAATGCGCTCGTGGAGCAATTGCGTGTAGGCATCGCCCTCATCGCCGCCCGGATGCGACAGGACGAGCTTGAGCCGGGGCTCCCGAAGCTGGCGGAGCAACTCGATGGCGTGTTCGATCCCCTTGCGCGCGACCAACCGCGTCGGCTGCAAAACCAGAACATCGTCGTCCGTGACGCCGATTTCCCGCCGAAAATCCGCAGCGTAAGCATCCAGCGGCGGCGGAGGCGTTTCGAAATCGATGACATTCGGGATCACCGTTGAAGACTGACCATAGCGACGCGCCAATTCCTTCTGCTGCATCGAATTGATGACGACATGCTGGAGATTCGGGAGGGTTGGCGGAAATGCAGCCGCGAGGTAGTCCGCTGCCGAGGTGATCGTGAACCGCTCCCGCTCCCATGCGAAGTCATGATGGTGCGCGATGGCGGGAATGCCCGTTTCGGCGAGAACCTCCGTCACTGCGAGTCCGAGCGGAACATGCATCGGAATCGCGAGCACGTTCTGTGGAATCAGCATCTCCAGGTCAAACCGCCGGATGAATGCGTAGATTGCATCTTTGAGGCGTTCCTTCACCTCATGCACCCGATCGCTCACCTCGCGCGGCCGGCGAACTTGCTCAAACAGGTGAGCTTGAATTGCGAGAACCTCCGGATGATTGAAAAACGCCAACGGCTCCAAATGGCTTCTTTCCTCGGGTGTGTTCAACAGCCCGGCCATCCAGTAACTCTCGGCACCGAATTCCTTCAAAACCACGGCCCACTTTGCCGCCTCGAGCGAGACGCCATCGGTGCCATGAAATCGCGTCGAAAGAAAACCCACGCGACGGGGAAACGATTGGGCAGAGGACAGGGACATAAGGCGGTATCTGGTAGATTAGCCAAATGTCAGCCGGTCGCGAGCATCCATCCTCCCGCAGATCGGAATCGTCGTTGAGATGATTTTCCGCCCCAGCCGTCAGACCATGCCGCGAAGCCACGCATGCAGCTCGGGCCAACCCGCCTTTTCAGAAGGCCGATAGTGCCATGTCTGCATTCCGGCAGCCTGGGCGGGCTCGATGTCGTTGTCCAGGCGGTCGCCGACGACGATGGCCTCCTCCGGCCCGATTCCCCGCTGCGCGAGGCGGGCGGTGAGCCATCGGAATACGAACGGACTGGGTTTCGAAAAGCCATTTTGAAACGACCAGAACGAGAGATCCGATGCAAAGAGAACCGTGTGGGCGCCCGCCAGCGCGTCGTCCAACTCACGCAGCGTGTAAGCCTGTGCATTCGAGACGATCCCCAAAACGACTCCGGATTCACAACATTCGGATGCAAAATCGACAAAGCCCGGCTCCAGCGCAACGGAACGAATTGCCTGGGCATGCTTGTAGACAAAGTCTGCGGTCAGCGGGCCGCTGGCCAGTGCTTTTGCCAGGATCGAGGGCCACTGGACCTCCGGAAAAGACACCCCGCATGCGATCGCTGCCGCATGATCTTCGGCGACCAACTCCCGGCAGCGGTCGTCCAAGCTCGGCAGATCGGGGGCAGCCCGTTCCGGAAAAGTCTCGCGCCAAGCAGAACTCCAAAACCGCACGGCCTCCGGCCGCGCCGGACCGACCCGGAGAATGGTTCGATAAACATCGCAGATAACGCAGCGGATCATGGCATCAGAATCGGATAGAGAAATTCGGAACGAAGCCTCTGATGTAACAAGTCCGATTGGACCGCCGCGGCTTCTGTGGCTCTTGCGGAGCGTTTCAGCGTGGCAACCGCGCTCAAAATCCGGCCGGCGAATGCTTGCGGGCCCAGAATCTGACCGATCTGGTTGTGCAGGGACGCCGGCTGAAGCGGTTCCAGAGTCTTCAGCCACGGATTGGAAGCGAGCGCTGCCGAGAACGCCTCCTTCGGATCCTGCCGCAGGATTTCCATCTGTGCCTCAAGAGTCAGTCGGCTGAATGGCTCAGCGGTCGCATCGAGATCGGGACAGGGAGCCGCGAACCGGCGACAGGCCAGCGGAATGCCCTGTCTCCACTTCTTCCAAACGGCCGTTCGACGTCGCTGTTCCTTCTTTGCATCGAACAGCGAAAGCGGAATGAGCAGTTCGTTATACAGATGGGGAACGTGGACTCCCAATTGGTCCAAATCCGGTTGGACGTTCCCCAACCGGCGGGCAATCAGAGGAACCTGCAAACGGGCCGCTTCCAAAAATGCCAATCCGAATCCCTCCTGAACGGATGTCAGCATCGACGCCTCCGCGGCACATTGGATTTCTTCGATGGCAGGGTGCCGACCTCCGCGTCCGGCGAGCAGGCCGAAGCAGGCTTTCCATCCGTGACGTTTTGCCGCGTCAATCAGTTGGTTGCCGTATTGCTCTTCCTCGGCAGAACTGGGCCCCGCCGTCGTAACAAACCACGCGTCGGGCTGAATCCAGCGCGTGAGCAGCAACCCCTCGGCCAGGTTCTTTCTTCGCAAAAGTCGGGTGGCGCAAAGCCACACCGGTGCATGGTCGCCCAACTCACTGGCAATCCATCGTTTGGTCGCAGCAATCGCCCGCCTCCCCGGCCGCTTGCTGGGCGACACGGGATTGGGGACCCAGGTTCTTCCAGGCAAATTCAGGTACTCTGCGTCGAATCGATTGATCGCGATCTGCGCGGCCCGCGTATCCGGAAGAAAACAACAGCAGGCCGCCTCTTCGAGCCCGACGACTCCTGCGGCCAACATCTCACGCCACCGGGGCCAGCGGTTTTCGAACCAAAAATCATGATGGTGCAGCGCGATCGGAATTCCGGAGCGTGAGCCAACGCCCTGCAGAGCGCGACCGAACGGAACGTTTCGCGCGAGGGCCAGATTATGCACCCAGATCAGCGAGCGTTCGATTTCGAGCGAATCGATCGCGCGCTCCAGTGCGCTCCGGCATCGCCGTTCGACCGTCTGGGGCGCAAGCCTCTGTTCGGAAAAATAGCGGAGCGCGGGCTCGCAGATCACCGTCAGTGGGATCCGTCCGAATCGGGCGGCCAAATCCGCCTCCCACCGATCCTCCGAGTGCTCGCCGCCGATGAGGATTACGTGATTGAATCGACCCGCCTTTACCAGCGCACCGATCCCCGCATCGATGACCCGCCGAACGCCGCCGGATCGCCAGTGGTAATGCGCAACGATGAGCGCACGGGATTTGTTCTGAAACGCGGACAACCGTCTGAGCCTATCAGACGATGAGGGGTTGCTCAACACGGGGTATCCATTCAAGTTGGCCGCATGTCCGATTTCTTCCAAGACGGCTCGATGGCGACTCTGCACCGGTTGGGAAGACCGAACGTGGATTCGCTGGAGGGAGAACTGCTCGAGTTCTCCCGGACTACACCGATTTCTCTGGTCCTGCCCTGCCATGTGAAAGAACTCGGAACGCCGGCCTTGCGCGGCATCATTCGTGAACTGAAGAACGTCAAATACATCCACCAGATCGTTGTGGGGATCGACGGCGCGAGTCCAGCCAACTGGGAGAAGGCCAGGATGATCTTCTCGCAGCTCCCGCAGCGACCGGTCCTGCTCTGGAACGACGGGCCGCGGATGTCACGCCTCATCGACCGTCTCGTCGATTCGGATCTGGATCCGGGTCCCAGCGGGAAGGGACGGAATCTCTGGTTGTGCTTTGGTTTTGTTCTGGCCGGCCAGCATGCGCGGATGGTCGCCGTTCACGATTGTGACATCATCACCTACAGCCGGGAGATGCTTGCGCGACTGTGCTACCCGGTTGCGCATCCGAATCTGGGTTTTGATTTTTGCAAGGGCTTCAGCGCGCGTTTTACCGACCGGCTTAACGGGCGTGTGATGCGGCTTCTCTTCACTCCCTTGGTCCGCTCGCTCCAAAGTATCCTCGGTGAGCACCATTTTTTGACGTATCTCGATACGTTTCGTTACCCGCTCAGTGGCGAGGTCAGTTTGGATCTGGATATTATTCGACGGGCCCGGGTTCCGTCGGACTGGGGCGTCGAGGTCGGCACATTGGCCGAGGTTTTTCGCGTCTCGTCGCCGAAAGCCATTTGCCAGGTGGATGTTGCCGACGTTTACGATCACAAGCACCAGGAGATTTCGTATCGGGACGCCAGCAAGGGGCTGAACAAGATGGCCATTGATATCTGCAAATGTGTGTTCCGCACGCTGGCCGGGCACGGCGTGAAGTTGGATCAGGGGATCTTCGACACGCTCTTGACCGCTTACATTCGAAAAGCGGAGGACACGATGCGCTTCTATGCGGCCGACGCCGAGATCAACGGGCTCAAATACGACCGTCACCAGGAGGAACTCGCCGTCGACACGTTCGTCCGGTCGATCCGGGCCGCAGCGCGCGAGTACGTCAACGATCCGCTGGGTGACCCGATGATTCCGAACTGGAATCGCGTTGAAGCCGCCTTGCCGGACTTTTTGCCGGCGTTCCACCGGGCGGTTATTCAGGACAACCGGGGCGAGAACCAACGTCCGCCTGCAGGGACCCGGCGCGCGAAGAAGGTTCGCCGTTGAGGCGCGCGGAAATTGTGGCCGCAAGGGCCTCACCAATTCCGCCGGTCGCAGCAATCTCGGAGACGGAGGCTTTGCGAATCCGCTCGACCGAGCCAAACCTCGCCAGCAGCGCTTTCTTTCGTGCAGTGCTGACACCAGGGACATCATCGAGAACACTCTCGCGAACCCGCCTGGCGAGGAGCAGGCTGTGATAACCATTGGCCGTCCGATGTGCCTCGTCGCGAATCCTCTGGAGCAATCGCAGCGCTCCGCTGTCCTCCGGAAGTCGAAGGGGAATGGGTCGGTTCGGCCGGTAGATTTCCTCGAATTCCTTGGCGAGACCAATGATCGCCACGTCCGAGAGCCCGAGGCGTTGGAGTTCGCGACAGGCGCTCGAAAGCTGCCCGCGACCGCCGTCGACGATGATCAGATCGGGCAAGGCGACCGTTGGCGCTTCTTCGGCGATCCGGGCCATCGCCTCGGTCGGTGACTCCTGATTGAACTCGGCATCCGGACTGACGGCGGCGCCTTCGCGGAGAATCCGTCCGTATCGTCTTCGCACGACCTCGGCCATGCTGGCGAAGTCGTTCTGATTCGGAGTTCCGACGATCCGATACTTTCGGTAATTTGCCCGGTCAGGAACCCCATCGCGAAAACGAACCATTGAAGCGACGATGTGGGTTGACGAAATATTGGAGATGTCAAAGCACTCCATCACGCGGGGAACGGTCGACAGCCCGAGTGCGTCACGGAGGGCGGCCAGATCCGATGCCGGGTCAACGGTTGTCGGCAATGACTTCCGCGTAAAGCGAACGACTGGCTTGGTTGTCGCTTTAAGATCTTCGAGAAGATTTCGCAACTGCGCGGCCTTTTCGAAGTCCATGCGGGCCGCCGCCGCTTTCATCTCCTCTTCAACCTGGGCGATCATGTCGCGGCTTTGTCCGTCGAGGAACTCACAGGCGGCCTCGACCCGCGTCCGGTAATCCGCCTGCGTGATCCTTGCCACACACGGTGCACTGCAATTTTTGATGACGTGATCGAGACAATGTTTGAAATCCCGCTCGCCGGGAATAGCGGGGCGGCACGCCCGGATGCCAAATTTCTTCCGGACTGCATTGAGGGTGGAGCGAAGCGCTCCAGAGTGCGCAAACGGGCCAAAGTAGCGGGCGCCGTCGTCCTTCCGAAGCCGCGTCAGTGTGAATCGCGGAAACGGATCGTCCATGTGAACCCGGACGAGCAGAAAGCGTTTGTCGTCACGAAAACTGACATTGTACTTCGGACGGAATTCCTTGATGAGGCGGCCTTCGAAAAGGACGGCTTCCGCCTCGCTCTTGACCACGTGGTACTCCAAATTCCAGACGCTCTCGATGAGCGCGCGTGTCTTGAGGTCGGCCCGCATTTTTCGCGACGGCATGAAGTAACTTCCGACCCGCTTGCGGAGATCGCGCGCCTTGCCCACGTAGATCACGTGATTCAGGCGGTCGCGCATCACGTAAACGCCCGGCTTGTGCGGCATGTCGCGAAGAATGGCCTGAAAGTCTGCACGCGGATTACTCATGAACTCCGGCAACCATCGACCATCTGCCCGCACGGTTCAATCCCCGGAGATACCTCGGCAGTACGCGAAAAGACGCCGCCGATGAACCGGCGGCGCCTCTCGTGGGGGAAATCTCCCGCTCAGAAGACGATTCGGAATCCCACCCGTGTCACGCCGAGAACATCGGGAGCACCCAGAAACGCACGCCCGTCGGAGAACAATCCAAAATGCCGGTGAAATCGCCATTCCATGCCGCCACCTACGGAAACATAACCAACGTTCACATGGTCCCAGCCGGAGCCGCCACCGACCATAATGTAAGGCGCGAGATTCCATCGGCAGATCGGATACCGGAAGAACGCATTGCCATTGATCATGTGTTCGGCAGATCCGCCATTTCCATACCACAGGGCTTCGGCACCAATGCCAAAATAGCGGAAGAAGAAGAAGTTGATCGCCGTTCCCCCACCCACCCCGGTGTTCAATGTCCGCCCATGCGTCTCGAACTCCGGGTTCGCCAGGAATGCACCGAACCCGTCGAGTTGAAGTTCGAAGTCCCGAAAATGGCAATGCTCGACTTCCGCGGATTGTTTGAACGACTTGGAGCTGGTTCCGGCAGACACTCCGGAAACAGCCGCGAACAGGCACAGGATGGCAGCAATAGGTCTCATGACGCGGAGACATCGTGCGGAAACCGGCCGTTGTGCGTGGCCCGAGTCATCCGGAAGGGAATGACCCGAACGGTGTTCCGGCTCTGCACGGCCTCAAGGCGTGCCCATCCCGGCCGCCTGCATTCCGTTTCGAGTGCACAGATTCGAAAGCGCCTCGCGCAGCGCATCGCATTCGACGGGCTTGGTCAGGTGCACGGCAAAACCGGCCCGCTCGCTCGCCTCCAAGTCGCGTTCCATTCCAAAGCCTGTCATGGCAATCGCCCCGAGCAGCGGCGAACGTCCCGAGCGGAGTTTCGTGAGCAGTTCGGTGCCACGGCCATCGGGAAGTCCGATGTCGGATATCAACACATCGAAATCAAACGTTTGCGCAATCTCCAATGCTTCGCGCACACAGTAAGCCACTCTTACCTGGTGGCCGAATGTGCCAAGAAGGATGGTCAGACACTGAGCTGTATCTGCATGGTCCTCCGCCAGCAGAATGCGCAGAGGAACCGAATCCCGGTCCGGCTTCCCAGAAGGAGCGTTGAGGGGCGGAGACGCCGGGCGGCCGGGAAACTCCACCCGAAAACACGATCCTTGGCCCGGCCCCGCGCTGGTGACCGATATGACGCCTCCGTGCAGCACCACGAGCGCCTTCGAGATCGACAACCCGAGCCCGAGGCCGACGGAACCCTCCGCCCCCTGCTCGAACGGGTCGAAGATTTTCCCGAGCTTTCCCGCTTCGATCCCGGCTCCCCGGTCTTCAACTTCGGCAACAAACCGGTTGTCCTGGTTGAATGTGCGAACCATGATACGTCCGTTGTCCGGGGTGAACTTGACCGCGTTGGAGATCAGGTTCCAAAAAATCTGCTGCAATCGCGCAGGGTCCCCATGGATTTCCCGAATTGGTGCGGCGAGATTCTCGTCCACGGCAATGTTCCGGTTCTTTGCCTCGTCGAGGCAGACACGGATCGCCTCGCGGAGCGGGACATGGAGGTCGACGGGCTGAGGATCGAATTTGAGTTTGCCGTTGCGAACGCGGGCTAGATCGAGAAGATCGTCGATCAGCCGCACCTCCATCCGCACATTCCGGCTGATGATTTCGAGGGCTTCCCGAAGATGCGGTGGACAATCCGGCGAATTTTCCAGCATCGCGACAGCATAAACGATCGGGGTGAGCGGCGTGCGAAGTTCGTGCGAAAGCACCGCCAAAAAGCGGTCCTTCGCAGCATTTGCGGATTCCGCTTCCGCACGGTCCGCTTCCGCCCGGATGCGGCGGCTTCGCTCCTCCGCTTCGCGTTGAAGGGCGAGATTCTGCTCCTCCAGGCGGCTGTTCAGCGCCTCGAGTGCGCGGTTTTTTCGGAACAGGTCCACAAAGACATTGATTTTCGAGCGGAGCACGGCCGGGTGAATCGGCTTGGTGAGATAGTCGACTGCTCCAACATCGTAGGCGACGACGGCGTGCTGCTCTTCGCGGTAGTGAGCCGTCAGGAAAAGGATTGGAATGTGCTGGGTTCGCTTGCGTTCCTTGATCAAACGTGCGAGCTCAATGCCGTCGACGTCGGGCATCTGGACATCGAGCACGATGGCAGCGAAGTCCCTCGACATCAGCGCCAGCAAGGCCTCGTCGCTGCTTTGGGCCTTCACGGTCTCGAAATCCCCGCCCTCCAAAAGACTCTCGAGGGCGAGCAAATTCCGCCGGGAGTCGTCCACTAGCAGAATGGCCGCACCGTCGGAATTGGGAACGCTCGTCATCACGGAAGCTCAGCGGTGGAGCCAGACTCGCAGCAATGATAGGAGCTGGTCGGTATTCACCGGTTTCGCGATGTAGTCGCTCGCTCCCGCCTCCAGACACTTTTCACGGTCTCCTTTCATGGCTTTCGCCGTCAGGGCGAGGATCGGCAGCGACCGAAACTCCGGCAGGCGACGGACTTCCTGCATGGTTTGGTAGCCATCCATGTCCGGCATCATGATGTCCATGAGCACAATCGAGAGGTTCGGCGTGTTTCGGATCAGTTCAATGGCTTGCCGGCCGTTGGTGGCGGTAAGAACCTCCATTTCCTGGTTCTCCAGGACAATCGACAGTGCGAAGATGTTTCGAACGTCATCGTCGACAACGAGCACTTTCTTTCCCCGCAGCACTTCGTTTGAAGTGTGGAGTCTCCTGAGCATCTCCTGCTTGGTTTCGGGAAGGCTGCTGATGACCCGGTGGAGGAAGAGGGCGGTTTCGTCAAACAGGCGCTCCGGCGACTGGACATCCTTGAGAACGATGCTCTTTGCCGCGACACGGAGCCGGGTTTCCTCTTCGGGGGAAAGCTCCTTGCCGGTGAAAACCACTACGGGAACGTCCTTGAGAGTGTTTTCGGACTGGATGCGGTCCAGCAGTTCGAATCCACTCATGTCCGGCAATCGCAAGTCCAGGACACAGCAGTCGAATGGCCGGTCGAGCAGCTTTTCGATGGCCTCGGCGCCGGTTGAGACGGAGAGGATTTCGAGGTCATCGTGAGCGAGGAGTTCCACGATGCTCATCCGTTCGATTTCATTGTCTTCGACCACGAGAAGGCGCTTTGTGCGCGGCTCCACAAACGATCGGATTTTTTCAAATGCTCTCTCCAGGTCGCCTGTTGTGGCGGGCTTGACGAGATACGAGAAGGCCCCGCGCGAGAGGCCATGCTGACGATCCTCGGCCGTGGTGATAATCTGGACCGGAATGTGCCGGGTTTCCGGTGCGAGTTTCAGGTTGTTGAGAACCGTCCAGCCCAGCATGTCCGGAAGGAAAACATCGAGGGTGATGGCCGATGGGTGGAACTGTCTGGCCAGGGCAATTGCCTCTTCGCCGCGCATGGCGACGAGGCCCTTGAACCCGCGGTCCCGGGCCATTCCGAGGAGAATCCGCGCGTAATGATGATCGTCCTCGACGATAAGTGCCGAAAGGTCGCCCGGCCGGATGTCCTCTCGGTCGTCTGCGATTTTTTCCTGATGCGCGGCTGGAATCACCGGTCGGCCGGGCAGGGCGATCGAGGCGGGCGGTGCGAATCGTGCTCCGTCGACTGGCGGTGCAGTCAGTGTTGTCGGACCGGCGTAGTCGAGCGGGAGGAAGAGAGTGAATGTGCTGCCCTCCCCCGGCTTGCTGGCCAGACGGATTTCTCCACCGAGGAGGGTGGCGAGTTCACGCGAGATCGCGAGTCCAAGGCCGGTGCCGCCGTATTTCCGGGACGTTCCAGCGTCAGCCTGTTGGAAGGCTTCGAAGATGAGCCTTTGCTTTTCCGGTGCAATACCAATTCCGGTGTCGGTGATGGCAAGGGAGATCACCGCGCTCGCTCGCTTGAGGCTGGGGTGCTCCGGAGTCCATCCATGGTCGGCGATCTGCACGCGCATGGTGACCTGGCCTTGGGCCGTGAATTTGAACGCGTTGGACAGCAGATTTTTCATGATCTGGTGCAGGCGTTTGGCGTCACTGGAAAACGTCCGGGGCAAGGAGGGATCGAACTCAACAACGAACGGCAGGTTCTTGTTCTCGGCGATGTGGCGGAAGCTTCGCTCGATGGATTCTTTCAGTGACGCAAAGCTGATCTCCTCCGCATCCACGCTGACCGTCCCGGACTCAATCTTTGAAAGGTCGAGGATGTCATTGATCAGGTTGAGGAGATCCGATCCCGCGGAGTGGATGTTCCTTGCGAAATCCACCTGTTTGGGATCGAGATTCCCGGCCGCGTTTTCCGCCAGTTGTTGGGCGAGGATCAGCACCGAATTGAGCGGCGTACGAAGTTCGTGCGACATGTTGGCGAGGAACTCGGACTTGTATTTCGAGGTCAGGGCCAACTCAGCGGCCTTTTCTTCAAGGGCGCTGCGGGCCTGTTCGATTTCCATGTTTTTGCGCTCCACTTCGGCGTTTTGATCTGCGAGCTGCCGGGCCTTTTGTTCCAGTTCTTCATTGGTCTGCTGGAGTTCCTTTTGTCCGGCCTGAAGTTCCACGGTGAGCTGCTGGCTCTGTTGAAGGAGTCCCTCCGTCCGCATGGTCGCCTCGATGGTGTTGAGGACGACGCCGATCGACTGGGTGAGCTGCTCGAGAAAGCTCAGGTGTGCGTCGGTGAACGGGCACAAGGACGCCAGCTCGATCACGGCCTTCGTCTGACCTTCAAAGAGAACCGGAAGAACGACCACACTCGATGCCGCCGCCGATCCGAGGGAGGAACTCACCGGCCGGTAGTCCCGTGGAACCTCGGAGAGCAGGATCCTTTGTTTCTCTTTGCCACACTGGCCGACAAGACCTTCGCCGACGGCGATCACCTCGGGCAGGTCGGCCTGAATGGCGTATCCGGCGAGGCGGCGCAGGGCGACGGAACCGGATTCCATCTCCGCCATCTGGTAAATGGTTCCCTGCTGGGCATTAACAAGCGGGGCCAACTCAGAGAGCAGCATCTCACCGACCGTGAAAAGATCGCGCTGGCCCTGGAGCATGCGGGTAAACTTCGCGAGGTTTGTCTTCAGCCAGTCCTGCTCCTCGTTGCGTTCGGTGGTCACGCGCAGGTTGCCGATCATCGTGTTGATGTTGTCCTTGAGTTCGGCAACCTCGCCACGGGCATCCACCTGAATCGAACGGGTGAGATCGCCCTTAGTGACCGCGGTGGCCACCTCGGCAATGGCTCGCACCTGGGTGGTCAGGTTGGCGGCGAGCAGGTTGACGTTGGCCGTCAGATCCTGCCAGGTACCGGCTGCACCGGGAACGTTGGCTTGTCCGCCGAGGCGGCCTTCCACGCCGACTTCGCGGGCGACATTCGTGACCTGGTCCGCGAACGTCGCCAGGGTGTCGGTCATGTTGTTGATTGTTTCCGCAAGAGCAGCGACTTCGCCCTTTGCCTGGACGGTGAGCTTCTGTCGAAGGTTGCCGGTCGCCACGGCGGTGACCACTTTGACAATGCCGCGCACCTGGTCGGTGAGGTTGGCGGCCATGACGTTGACCGAGTCGGTGAGATCCTTCCAGGTGCCGGCCACACCGGAAACCTGGGCTTGCCCGCCGAGTTTGCCTTCGGTTCCGACTTCGCGGGCGACCCGGGTGACTTCGGCGGCGAAGGCGTTCAATTGGTCGACCATCGTGTTGATCGTGTCCTTCAGCTCCAGGATTTCGCCTTTGACTCCGACGGTGATCTTCCGGGAGAGGTCGCCTCGGGCGACGGCGGTGGTCACCTCGGCGATGTTTCGAACCTGGGCGGTCAGGTTGGTGCCCATGGCATTCACCGAGTCGGTGAGATCCTTCCATGTGCCAGCCACGCCCGGGACGACGGCCTGCACGCCCAGGCGACCCTCGGTCCCGACTTCGCGGGCAACGCGTGTGACTTCGGATGCGAAGGATCGCAGCTGCTCGACCATGGTGTTGATCGTTTCCTTGAGCTGGAGGATTTCACCCCGCACATCCACCGTGATCTTGCGGGAAAGGTCACCGTTGGCGACTGCGATCGTCACCTCCGCGATGTTTCGGACCTGGGCGGTGAGGTTTGACGCCATCGAATTGACATTGTCTGTGAGATCCTTCCAAGTGCCGGCCACACCCGAAACCTGCGCCTGGCCGCCGAGTTTGCCCTCGGTCCCGACCTCCCGCGCCACGCGGGTCACCTCGGAGGCAAAGGCGTTGAGCTGGTCGACCATGGTATTGATCGTGTTCTTCAATTCGAGGATCTCGCCTTTGACATCGACCGTGATCTTTCGGGAGAGGTCGCCGCGAGCGACGGCGGTTGTCACGTCGGCGATATTCCGGACCTGGGCGGTCAGGTTCGACGCCATCGAGTTGACCGAGTCGGTCAAATCCTTCCACGTTCCGCCGACACCCAGCACGGTCGCCTGGCCGCCGAGCTTGCCCTCGGTCCCGACTTCCCGCGCCACGCGGGTCACCTCGGAAGCGAACGAGCGGAGCTGCTCGACCATGGTATTGATCGTTTCCTTGAGCTGCAGGATCTCGCCGCGGACATCCACGGTGATCTTTTTCGACAGGTCGCCATTGGCAACGGCGATCGTGACTTCGGCGATGTTCCGAACCTGCGAGGTGAGGTTGGAAGCCATCGAATTGACGTTGTCCGTCAGATCCTTCCAGGTGCCGGCGACGCCGGAGACCTCGGCCTGACCGCCGAGTTTGCCTTCGGTGCCCACTTCGCGCGCCACCCGGCTGACCTCGGATGCGAAGGCATTGAGCTGGTCGACCATCGTGTTGATGGTGTCCTTGAGCTCGAGGATCTCGCCTTTGACATCCACGGTGATCTTTCGTGAAAGGTCGCCCCGGGCGACGGCCGTTGTGACCTGCGCGATGTTCCGCACCTGCGAAGTAAGATTGGAAGCCATCGAATTGACGTTGTCGGTCAGATCCTTCCAGGTGCCGGCGACGCCGGAGACCTCGGCCTGGCCGCCGAGTTTGCCTTCGGTGCCCACTTCGCGCGCCACACGGCTGACCTCGGATGCGAAGGCATTGAGTTGGTCGACCATCGTGTTCATGGTCTTTTTCAACTGCAGAATCTCGCCTTTGACATCGACGGTGATTTTGCGGGAGAGGTCACCGGATGCGATCGCCGTGGCGACATCCGCAATGTTCCGGACCTGAGCGGTGAGGTTCGACGCCATCGAATTGACATTGTCGGTCAGATCCTTCCACGTTCCTGCGACGTCGCGCACCTGGGCCTGGCCCCCGAGTTTGCCTTCGGTTCCGACCTCGCGGGCAACACGGCTGACTTCGGACGCAAAGGCATTGAGCTGGTCAACCATCGTGTTGATCGTCTCCTTCAGTTCGAGAATCTCGCCTTTGACATCGACGGTGATTTTTTTAGACAGGTCACCATTGGCGACCGCAGTCGCCACATTGGCGATGTTTCGGACCTGGGCGGTCAGATTCGACGCCATGGAGTTCACGTTGTCCGTCAAATCCTTCCATGTCCCCCCGACACCCGGCACGATCGCCTGGCCGCCGAGCTTGCCCTCGGTGCCGACCTCGCGGGCCACGCGGGTCACTTCCGAGGCAAAGGCGTTGAGCTGGTCGACCATGGTATTGATCGTGTTCTTCAACTCCAGAATCTCGCCTTTGACGTCGACAGTGATTTTCCGCGAGAGATCACCCCGGGCGACGGCCGTGGTCACGTCGGCGATATTCCGGACCTGGGCGGTCAGATTGTTTGCCATGGAGTTCACGTTGTCCGTGAGATCCTTCCATGTCCCTGCGACGCCCGGGACCCGCGCCTGACCACCGAGCTTGCCTTCGGTTCCAACTTCGCGCGCGACACGAGTCACCTCCGCCGCAAACGCGTTAAGCTGGTCGACCATCGTGTTGATCGTGTCCTTCAACTCGAGGATCTCGCCTTTGACATCGACAGTGATTTTTCGCGAGAGGTCGCCCCGGGCCACCGCGGTGGTCACGTCAGCAATGTTCCGGACTTGGGCTGTCAGGTTTCCGGCCATCTGGTTGACGCTTTCCGTGAGGTCCCGCCAGACACCGGAAACACCCTTGACCTTGGCCTGACCTCCCAGCTTGCCCTCCGTGCCCACTTCGCGCGCGACGCGGGTGACCTCGGAGGTAAACGTCGCCAGCTGTTCGATCATTCGGTTCACCAGTTTTCCGGAACGAAGAAACTCGCCCTCCAAAGGACGCCCATCCACATCCAGTGTCATCGACTGCCCAAGATCACCCTTGGCAACGGCCCCAATCGTCCGCGTCACCTCGATCGTTGGACGCACCAGATCATCCATCAACGTATTCAACGCCTGCACTTCCTCCGCCCAGCCGCCTCGCAGGCCACCGAGTGCCATGCGCTCCCTGAGGCAGCCTTCTTTCCCGACCACCCGGCACACCCGGGATGCTTCGCTGGAGCGGCGCTCACTCATCGCCAGAACTTCGTTGAACGTGTCGGCAATTTTTCCCTGCACTCCGGTCCAGCCGACCGGCAGACGTGCTGAAAAGTCTCCTCGATGAAAGGCTTGCATCGCCTCAAGCAATTGGACCTCCCAAGCCGCGCTGTCGGGTGGGGCCGAGTTGCGGCGACGGGATGGCGAAACGGCGGAACGATGGTTGCGAGAAAGCGTGCTGGCGGTGGCCATAACGGTGAGACTCAATGTGAACTTCGCCATTGGAGACTCCAGCAAATCCCTATCAGGACATGGCCCGTTTCATGCCTCAGGCCTTGGATTGTGGCTGTTGAACCGGGCGGTGCCGATCTAAGGAAACGATGTTCGCCGGAGCAGCCCTCGGGAGCCTCCGGCACGTCTCTGAACCCGAGTTAATGGCCGGACTTCCCACAAACGTCATGGAATTGCTGCAGCGGGGTGTTCCCACCTACGCCGCTGCCGAGTTCCTCCTGCTTATCCGGAAGCTCGGAAGCTTTGCATCTGCCGCTGAACTCTCCGCCCAACGTCAGCCACCGGCGAGTCCAGGCGAAGTCGAGGACTACCTCGCCTTGTTCCAGGCCGCGAAACTCATCCGCTATCACGGCGATGCGTTCCATTTCGAACCGGAATCCGAAGAACTTCGTCGAGCGGTGGACGATCTTGCAGCCTGCTACAATGAACGACCGGTTACCCTGATACGCACGCTTTATGCACTCGCGGACCTCAAGATCCGCTCGTTCGCAGACTCCTTTAGAATCACGGAAAAATAACAATGGAAACTGTCAAGTTCCTGCTATCCCTCACGGCCATCCTGGCGAGTGCCGCATGCATGGTTCTACTCTTCCGGGGCTACCTTCGACGGCGCGTGCGACTGCTGATGTGGAGCGCGCTGTGTTTCTGCGGTCTCACCCTGAACAACATCGCCTTGTTTTGTGATATGGTTGTGTTTCCCGACATTGACCTTCGCACCGTGCGCCTGGTCGCAGCGCTCGCTGGAATGCTCATCCTTCTCTACGGATTCATCTGGGAAGCGGACTAATCCACTCTGAGCTATGAACGATCTTCTCGCCGGCGCACTCACCGCGACATTTCTCGTTGCAGCGGTTTTCTTCTTCAAATTCTGGAAGCGGACCAAGGACCGCTTATTTTCTCACTTTGCGGTCGCCTTTCTGTTCTTCGCGTTGAACCAAATTCTGACGACGCTTCTGGACGTGAACATGGAACGTAGGGGTCTTGCCTACCTGCTAAGAATCATTGGTTATGTTCTCATCCTCGTTGCCATCATTGACAAGAACCGCCCTCAGACCAGGAAACCCCCGGAATGAGCGACACTCAGTCAGCCCCCTGAGATTTTCCGGGGTTCTCCTCTCCGAGCTCGATCGAGCCGACGTCGAGGGGGCGGATGTGGCGGAGGCCCCGGACTGCAAACTCGGCGACCGCCGTTGGCTCGCCGATGAGGATGCGAGCCGAATCGGGTTCAGCACCGCGGATCATGACGGCCCGGCCGAGATCGGATCTCGTACTGATCCTAGCGATGGGCAGACCGTCGTTGGTCTCAACACGTGCACCGCGCGGTCCGACTGCCACATGCAGGCGGAGAATGGGCTGACCGCCTGCGAGGGGATCCGGTTCGGCACGAAAAACGACTTCGGCCGGCGCATCGGTCGCATCGCCAACGACGTCACCGTCGCGGAAGCCAAACTGCGCTTTCATCCCGCTGCTCCGCTCCCATTCCACGGTCCATCCCGTCGTTTCGTCGCGCGCCATCACCCGCAGCCGCTGCACGCCAGGCCCGTCTTCCAAGACGGCAAAGACTTCGTTTGTCGTCGAAGCTCGGATCAAACCGGGTGCCGGTTCGCCGGCTTCGGGTTTGAGCGCCCGGAGCAACTCGCCGGAGAATGACGTTTGCCCCACGAAAGTGCCCGAACCATCGCCCGCCACAAACCAGAGCGAATCCCCGGTTCCGAACGCGACCGACTGAACACTTCCCGGAACCTGGACTGGCACGAACTCGCCTTCACCCCGTCGCAAAAAAAGCCGACCGTCACCGCAGCCGCTCAGATTGCCACCAGCCGAACCGAGCGCCGAGAAGATGACCGGCGTCGCCGTGCCCGCATCCAAGCCCTCAGGACCCACTCGGAAAACGGCCGAACCCCGCGCGATTTCGATCCCTCCCGCCGATCCCGCCATGGCAGAAACCGGTGAACCCTCGCCGATTGAAACGGACGCGCCCGGTTGGCCATCCGCCAAAGAAAACCGCAGAATGTTCCCACCTGCTGCCACATGGACAGATTCACCGTCAACGCCTGAAGGTCCGGCCTCCGATGGCAGGATTTGGATCCAGCGAAAGCCCCCCTCGGGAGAATAACGCATGGCTGCTTTTGTGCCGTCTGCCTTCTGCGCAATCAGGATTACCTCCAATTCCGGCAGGAGGTGAAAATCCTCGATGCGCCGGATCTCCGGATCAGTCGTCTCGGTAATCCAGTCATTGAAGTGAAAACGCTCGCCGTGGACCTCGACGTCGCCGATCAGGTAGCCGCGGACATGGTAGCTTCCAGCAGGCAGACGGTGTCCTGAGTCATCGGTTCCATCCCAGGTCGTGATGAGTCCATTGAGACCCTTTTTGAAGTCCGCCTCGGGCGTGAGTTCATGGAGACGACGGACCAGTTTCCCGCGGTCATCAAAAACCCCGAGTGTCACCAAGCCCTCGTCGGGTATGGCAAAGGCGATTTGTTCCTCCGCGTTCAGCCAAGCCGGCCCGGCGAGCACAAGGGCGAGCAGGATCAGGCGTAGTGCTGCCATCGGATCGTTGGGAACAGGTTGTCGCAAAACTCGCACGCCGTGAGCACCGGATCGTCTTTCGCGTCGGAGTCGAGCACGCCGGCCAGGTGGTTGAAGCGAAGCAGGTGATCTTTCGTTCGCTTGGTCGCGTAGTCGCGGGCCGTGCCGGTTTTCATCAGAAACGCCCAATCGCTGGATTGCGCAAGCAGAAGTTCGCGGGCCATCTGGGCCAGTACGCGTTGTTTGAATTTTGATCGCGTCTTCAAAAACTTCCGGGCCGCGGCGGTCATTCGGCGGGCGGCTTCGTGGAGGTGCGGATAGATCCACGCGTTGCTTTGGTCGAGCCAGACTTCCCAGTATCCCTTGTTCCCCCAGCTGGAGGGCGATGGCGCGACCATCTGGAGGGTCGGATGGCTCCGCAGGTAGTCGGTCGGTGTCGTGAGAGAAAACACGTTCTGGTCGAACGCCGCCTTGCGCAAAAACAGGTTCAGAAACTCCGGCCCCTCGAACCACCAGTGGCCGAACAACTCGGCATCGAAGGGACTCAAAACAATCGGGTCCACCGGGAGGATCGAACGGAGATGCTCGATTTGCCGGATGCGGTTGTTCAAAAAATCCCCGGCATGCGCGTCCGCCGCAGCCATTGCCCAAGCGCGGTTATAGAGTTCCTTGTGTTCGCTTCCAGTGATCCGGTGGTATTTGATGCCGACATTTCGCCGATGTCCGATGTTTGGAAACGTGCGGTCCAGGTACTCCTCAGGCAGATCGTTGCCGATGTCGCGATAGAAATCGCGGTAGGCCGGGTCGCCGGGATATCCCTCCCGCGCACTCCAGACCTGCTTGCTGGACTCGCGGTCCCGGGCAAACACCGCCGGACCGGCCGGCGTAAAGTACGGCGAGAAGATCGCAAACCGCGGACGCGGCTGCCCGTACATCAGCCCGTGGGCGTCGACGATGAACCACCGGATATTGGCCTCCTGCAAGATTCGGTCGATGCCCGGTACATACCCGCACTCTGGCAGCCAGATGCCCGCCGGGTCGCGTCCAAAGCAGGATCGGTATTCGTCACATCCGATGAGCACCTGCGCCCGCATCGCTTCCGGAAATGCCTCCATGAGCGGCAGGAAACCATGAGTCGCCGCGCAGGTGATGATTTCGACGTGGCCGGATTCCTGGAGTTCCGCAAATGCGCCGACCACGTCCGCATGAATCACGTCCCGGTAAAATGCCAGTGCCTCGGCGAACCGAAATTCGTAGAATTTTGCCAACTCGCGGACGCCGGCCTCTGCCTCGGTACGTTCCTGCTCCCGGCGGGACATTTCCAGACCGCGCTCCAAATAGCGTTCCGCCCGCCGTTGCAAAAGCGGATCGCGGAGCATCGCGCAGAGCGTGGGCGTCATCGTGAAAGTCAATCGAACGGGAATGCGTTCGACGACAAAGGCCCGCAACATCTTCAGGAGCGGGATATACGTCTCGGCGATCGCCTCGTAGAGCCAGTCCTCCTCAAAGAACTCTTCATGTTCCGGATGCCGGACCCACGGCAAGTGGGCATGCAGAAGCAGGGCGAGAGAGCCTTGGGACATGGACGAGCGCAGGATAGGCACGCGCGTCAAGTGCGACAAGTGGACAATTCCCCGAGCGGGGCTTCCGTCGACGCTCAGCGCACGACCGGCACGCCCTCGCGCAGCATCTGCTCGACGAAACCGGTGTGATATCTCCCGCGGCGGAAATCCGCATTGCGCATGATCGCCTGCTGGAATGGGATCGTGGTCTTGATTCCGGTAATCATGTATTCGCCGAGGGCGCGGGACATCCTCTGGATGCACGCTTCGCGACTGGACGCCGTGGCGATGACTTTCGCGATCATCGAATCGTAATTCGGCGGGATCGGGTAGCCGGCATAGGCATGCGAATCGATGCGGATGCCGCGGCCACCTGGCGCGTAATAGAGTTCGATGTTGCCGGGGCACGGCTGAAACCCGCGCTCGGGGTCCTCGGCATTGATCCGGCACTCGATTGCATGGTGACGCGGCTTCGCATTGACGACGTAATCGCTCAGGTGCTCGCCGGCTGCGACCTGGATTTGTTGTTTGACGAGATCGCATCCATAGACCTCCTCGGTGATCGGGTGCTCGACCTGGATGCGGGTGTTCATTTCCATGAAATAGAAATGGCCCTCATCGTCCACGAGATACTCGATCGTGCCGGCATTGAAGTAGCCGACATCTTCGCAAAGCTTCACCGAAGCAGCACCCATGCGTTCGCGCAATTCCGGCGTCATCAACGGTGACGGACATTCCTCGACGATCTTCTGGTTCCGCCGCTGGAGCGAACAGTCGCGTTCACCCAGGTGGACGACCCGACCATGTTCGTCGCCGAAGACCTGGAACTCGATGTGGTGCGGATTGACGATGAACTTCTCAATGTAAACCGCGCCGTTGCCGAAGGCCTTTTCCGCCTCCATCCGGGCGGCATGGTAGCCCTGAACAAGGCTGCCTTCATTGCTGGCGATGCGCATGCCGCGTCCACCGCCGCCGGCCACCGCCTTGATCATCACCGGGTAACCGATCTTGCGCGCAATCTTGATCGCTTCGGCTTCGCTGTCGACCGTGCCATCGCTTCCCGGCGAGATCGGGACACCGGATTTCCGCGCGCATTCCCGCGCCGAGTTCTTGTCCCCCATGAGCCGGATGGCGTTGGACGACGGTCCGATGAACTTGATGTTGCAGCTCTTGCAGACCTCGGCAAAATGCGCGTTCTCGGCGAGAAATCCGTAGCCGGGATGGATCGCATCGACGTCGGCAATCTCCGCCGCGCTGATGATCCGGTCGATTTTCAGGTAGCTGTCCGCGCTGGGAGCCGGTCCGATGCAGATCGCCTCGTCCGCCAATTGGACGTGCAGGCTGTCGATGTCGGGCTCGGAATAAACGGCAACCGATTGGACGCCGAGTTCCTTGCAGGCGCGGATGATGCGGAGGGCAATTTCGCCGCGGTTGGCGATCAGGATTTTTTTGAACATCGCGGATTATTTGAGACGGAAGAGGGCCTGGCCGAACTGGACCGGCTTGCCGTTTTCCGCCGCGATTTCCACGACTGTTCCCGAAACCTCCGCCTTGATTTCGTTCATCACCTTCATGGCTTCGATGATGCAAACCACCGTGTCCGGCGTGACCTCCTGTCCGACCGAAACGAACGGCGGCGCATCGGGAGACGGCGCCGAGTAGAACGTTCCCACCATGGGCGATTTGATCTCGATGCCGGCCGCCGGCGCAGCGGGTGCCGCACTCGGGGCGGGCGGTGCCGCTGGCTGGGCCACCGGCGCTGCCAACGCAACGGGAGCGGAGACCGTGGAGACAACCTGGGCGGCTTCTCCCGTTTTCAGGGTGATCTTGAAACCCTCGCGCTCCATTTTGAAGACGGCGATGCCGTTCTTCTTCATGAGATCGATGAGGGTGCGTATTTCTTTGATGTCCATGTGGTTTAAAGCAACGGAAAGACTGTCACGCGTTGCGCGGAGGGGTCAAGACATTGGAACACCGGGCACGCCCGGCCTATTTGATGAAATAACCGGAAACACGCCACGTGCCATCAGGCGCTTTCATCGGGGTGATCGTCTCGACTGCCGAGGCCTTGTGGGCGAACTTCGCGTTGAACTGGATAACAAAATATTCGCCGTCCGGCGCCCCGGCGAGCGTGGTTTTGAAATCGGCACCACGAAGCTGCCGGGAGTCGGTCTCCCCGAGCGGCTCGCGAACCGCCTTGATCGTGCGTTCCCAATCCGCCTTCGGAACGGCCGCTTGAAAATACGGCGCAGCGGCGTCCCAACTGGCTGCATAATCGCCTGCGTCGACCATCTCCAGCCAGGCGAGGGCGGCGGCGACGGCGGCTTGTTTTTCTTCGGAGGCCAGACCCGGGAGGATCGTGGCGAGCGTGAGGATGGTGGCGAGGAGATGTTTCATGGGGTTAGCGGGTGCAGAGCAGACGGGCGATTTCCCGCGCCTCCGACTCGGTCGCCAGAATCTGCTCAAGATCCGGATGGTCGGTATGGGGGCAATCGTCCATGGTGGCGGCGACGACTTCCCAGATTCGTGGAAACGGAATGCGTTGGTCAAGAAAGGCCTCCGCGGCGACCTCGTTGGCCGCGTTCAAAACAGCCGGCATCGTCCCGCCCGCTGTCGCAGCCCGCTCGGCGAGATCCAGCGCGGGAAAATCCCTCCTCCGCGGGGCCTCGAATTCGAGACGACCCAGCGCGGCAAAATCCAAGGGAGCCAGGCTGTTGGCCACGCGATCCGGCCAGGTCACCGCATACTGGATCGGAAAACACATGTCCGAGTGGCTCAACTGGGCCAGGACCGAGCCGTCCACGAACTCCACCATCGAGTGAACGATGCTTTGTGGATGGATGACGACGTGCACGTTGGAGATCGGCTGTCCGAAAAGCCATCGCGCTTCGATCATTTCCAATGCCTTGTTGAAGAGGGTGGCCGAGTCCAACGTGATCTTCCGACCCATCGTCCAAGTCGGATGCCGGAGCGCCATTTCAGGCGTCACGCCGGCGAGTTCCTCGGCCGGCGTTTTTCGAAATGGCCCGCCGGAACAGGTCAGGATCAGTCGCTGGACAGTCGCTGGATCCCGTCCTTCCAAACATTGGAAGATCGCGTTGTGCTCGCTATCCACCGGCAGAACACGCGCCCCGTGGCGGTGCGCGGAATCCATGACGATCTCTCCCGCCGCGACGAGGATTTCCTTGCTGGCAACCGCGAGATCTTTTCCGGCGGCCAGCGCAGCGAGCGCGGGCCGGAGTCCGGCGGTTCCGACAATGGCGACAAGCACCATGTCGGCTTCGGGCATGGTGGCCAACTCCACCAGCTTCTCCGGGCCATCCGGGTCTTTGGAGCAAACGACCCTGGCGTCCGGGAAGGCCGTGCGGATTTCATCGATCGCTGCGGAGTTGGAGTGGACCGATGCGCCGACGATCCGAACACGGTCCGGGATGTCGCGGGCGACATTCATCGCGCTGCGCCCGATCGATCCCGAGGCTCCCAGAATGACAAGTCGTTTCATTGCACGCCGAGCACCAATCTCATGTAGAAAAACAGAAGCGGCGACGTGAAAAGAAGACTGTCGATCAGGTCGAGCGTTCCACCGATACCCGGCAGCACACGGCTCGAGTCTTTCTGATTCGCACCGCGCTTCACAATCGACTCGGCCAAGTCCCCAATCACAGCAGCAAAACCCAACAACAGTCCGAGGATCACGATGTCGTCAAACCGGAACGCCGAAAGTTTCTCCGGCATCCACGCGTAAAGCCAGAAGCTCGCCAGCAACGCCGTCGCCAGCGCACCAAAGAATCCCTCCCATGTTTTCTTTGGACTGATGTGTGGCGCAAACGGATGCCGCCCGAAAAGCGATCCGAAAACATAGGCGCCCATGTCGCTGAACTTGGTGACCATGATGAGAAAGAGCACGAGGAAGACCCCATTGCCGTCGGCTCGGACATATAACAACCGCGCGATGAATCCGAAGAAGATGACGGTGTAAACGACGCCGAAGACCGTGTTGAAGATGCGCTGGAGTGTCAGCATGCCTTCGAGCTGGTGGCGATAGCACA
>JANRKJ010000033.1:0-247032 GCA_033763515.1 Terrimicrobiaceae bacterium
TGTGTTTGGCAACGATGCAAAATTTATGTTCCAACATGACTAGCTTCAGAGCGCTGAGGTCAACGTGCTGAAGATCAAAAATGACAAGGCGCGCCGGGTGGCGCGCCTTGGGAGAACGGCTCGTCCTGAGGACTCGCCCTACCTCAGACGAGGAGCAGGGCGGGCTAAAGACAGAAACCTGAAACTTGAAACCTGAAACCTGAGGACGGTCCGCCAAAGACGGCGGGCGTAATTTTCAGACCAATAGCAGGGCGGGCTTCTCGAGGATGTCCTTCAGCGCGCCCAGATACTGGGCTCCGACGGCGCCGTCGAAGACGCGGTGGTCGGCGCTGAGCGTCACGGTCATCGTCTGGCCCACGACGATCTGGCCGTTCTTCACGACGGGCTTGGTGACCGTGGTGCCGACGGCGAGGATCGCGGAGTTGGGCGGGTTGATGATGGCGGTGAACTTCGGGATGCCCATCATGCCGAGGTTGGAGACGCAGAAGGTGCCGCCGGTGTAGTCGTTCGGGGCGAGCTTCTTATCCTTGGCCTTTTTGCCGAGGGCCTTGGCCTCGGTGCTGATCTGGAAGACACTCTTCAAATGGCAGTCGCGAACGACCGGGGTGATGAGACCATCCTCAAGGGCGACGGCGAAGGCGACGTGCGCGGCGCCGTGGTAGCGGATCTGCGTGCCTTCCCAGGAGCTGTTGACGGCGGGGACGCGGCGCAGGGCCTCGGCGCAGCCCTTGAGGACGAAGTCGTTCACGGAGAGCTTCACGCCTTCCTTCTCCAGGCCGGTGTTGAGTTGGGCGCGGATGGCGAGCAGTGGTTCGGCATCAATCTCGATGTCGAGGTAGATGTAGGGGATGGTCGTGGTGGATTCGACCATGCGCTTGGCGATGACGCCGCGCATCGTGGAGACGGGGACGGTGCGGTCTTCCTGGACGGGGCCCTTGTTCGCAAGGGAACCGCCGGTGAAGGCTGCCCCAGACCGCGGCGGGGGCGCCGCGGCTCCAGAAGAAGCAGAAGCGGATTTGAGGAGGGAGGGATTCGCGGCGGCGGCGAGGACGTCGGCCTTGACGATGCGGCCGTGGGGGCCGGTGCCGGTGAGGCGCGAGGCATCAATGCTCTGCTGGGCGGCGATTTTGCGAGCTAAGGGAGAAATTTTCAGCCGTTCGTCAGATGTAGCCGGCCTCGCTGAGGCCGGACCGGGGTCAGCGACTCCGGCTACAGGAGCCTGCGCCGTAACCGGCGCAGCTACAGGAGCGGGAGGTGGAGCAGTTGGTGCCGGAGCCGGCTTGGATTCTTCCTTCTTAACTCCTCCATCTGCCTTCGGCGCCGGCGCGGCTGGCGCCGCGGGGGCGGCTTCGCCGGCTTTGCCGATGGCACAGAGGGCGGCGCCGATGGCGACTTGCGAGCCGGGCGCGGCGTAGATCTTGATCAGCGTGCCGGTGAAGAAGGACTCGAGCTCCATCGTGGCCTTGTCGGTCTCGACTTCGGCGAGCATGTCGCCGGCCTTGACGGCGTCGCCTTCTTTTTTGAGCCATTTGACCAGCGTGCCCACCGTCATGGTGTCGCTGAGTTTGGGCATATCAATGATGTCGGCCATGGGGAGGAGAGGTAGTGAGCAGCGAGTAGCGGGTAGCGAGTAGTTCGCTGCGCAGGTTTTTAGTGAATGGGAGTGAGTGAGGGAATCGGGGTCTGAGCGGTGGGCGACTTTCGGAGCTTCATGCTCGCTACTCGCTACCCACTACTCGCTACTTCAGCACTGCAAGGGCTGATTGGTAGATGCGGTCCACGGTGGGGAGCTGGAGGGTCTCGACCGGGGGGGAGTAGATGGCGGGGGCGTCCACGGAGTTGACGCGCATCACGGGGGCGTCGAGGTAGTCGAAGGCTTTTTCCTGGATGATGCAGGCGACCATGGCGCCGACGGAGCAGAAGGGCTTGGCTTCCTCGACGTAGAGCGCGCGGTTGGTCTTCCGGACGGAGGCGAGGATCGTCTCCTCGTCGAGCGGGCGGATGGAGCGGAGGTCAATGACCTCGGCGTTGATGTTGTTCTTCTCCTTGAGCAGGGCGGCGGACTTGAGGGCCATCTGGATGGCGCGGCCGTGACCGATGATGGAGATATCCTTGCCCTCGCGCAGGATGTTGGCCTTGCCGAGCGGCACGAGGTATTCGCCGTCCGGGACCTCCATTGACTCGCCGTAGAGGATGGTGTTTTCCATGAACATCACGGGATCGTTGTCGCGTATGGCGGACTTCATGAGGCCCTTCGCGTCGTAGGCATTGGACGGGACGACGACCTTGATGCCGGGGTGGTAGGCCGCGATGGACTCGGGCGTGTGCGAGTGGGTGGCGCCGACGTTGGTGCCGCCGTTGGCGGGGCCGCGCAGGACGATCGGGCAGTTGATGAGGCCGCCGGACATGTAGCGGATGTTGGCCGCGTTGTTGAAGATCTGGTCGAAGGCGACCGAGTAGAAGCTGAAGAACATCAGCTCCATCACCGGGCGCATGCCGAGCATCGAGGCGCCGAGGCCCATGCCGATGAAGCCGGCTTCGCTGATCGGGGCGTCGACGATGCGTTTGTCCCCGAAGCGTTCCCAGAGGCCCTCGGTGACTTTGTAGGCGCCGTTATACTGGGCGACTTCCTCTCCGATGATGACAACATTTTCGTCCCGGATGATTTCCTCGGCGAGGGCGTCGTTCAGGGCTTTGCGGTAGGTGAGTTGGGGCATCTTTTTTTGGAATGCGAAATGCGAAATGAGGAATGCGGAATTTATTCGCCGAAGAAGTGGCGGCCGGTGCGGCCGGCTTCGGTCTGGTTGTCGACTTCCCAGTAGACGTCGTCGTAAATCGAGGAAGGCTCGGGATTTTCGCTGTCGATTGCGAATTGGGCCGCGGTGGCGGCTTCTTCCTTGGCGGCGTTGTCGAGTTCGTCGGCCTTTTCCTCGGTGAGCACGCCTTCTTCAATGAGCCGGCGACGCCAGAGGGTGATCGGGTCGTGGTGGGTTTTGTAGCGTTCGATTTCCTCGGCGCTGCGGTATTTCTTGGCGTTCGCGTCGGCGACCGAGTGGCCGTAGTAGCGGTAGGTGTCGACCTCGAGAATGAATGGGAGCGACTCCGAGCGCGCGCGGTCCATGGCCGCGTGGGTTTTTGCGCGCACTTCGTAGAGGTCCTCGCCATTGGCGACGTCCCACTCGATGCCGTAGCCTTCGGCGCGTTCGGCGAGGCAATTTTTCATGGCCGACGAACGGTGCATGCTGGTGCCCATCGAATACTGGTTGTTCTCGATGACGTAGATCACCGGGATTTTCCAAAGGGCGGCGAGGTTCAGCGACTCGTGGTAGACGCCTTGGTTCACGGCGCCATCACCCAGAAAGCAAAGCGCGCAGCCTTTCAGTCCCTTGTACTTGAGGGCGTAGGCGAGTCCGAGGCCGAGCGGGGTTTGTCCGGCGACGATGCCGTGGCCACCCCAGTAGTTTTTGTCCGGTGCGAAGAAGTGCATCGAGCCGCCCTTGCCCTTGGAGCATCCGGTTGCCTTTCCGAAAAGCTCAGCCATGCATTCATCCATCGACATGCCGACCGCCAGCGCATGGCCGTGGTCGCGGTAGGCAGTGATGACGTGGTCGTTTTTTCCCATCAGCGAAACGGTTCCGACCGCGACGGCTTCCTGCCCGATGTAGAGGTGGAGGAACCCGCCCATTTTTCCCTGGTTGTAATACTTGAGGGCCGCCTGTTCGAATCGGCGGATGCGGAACATTTCGGAGAGATAGCGGATTTTGTCTTCCGGTTTCAGCGAGGCATTGATCTCGGCTTTCGAGAAATCCGCGGAATCAACAACAGGTTCTTCTTGGGTCACACTCATGGCGAAATTCAAAATTCTCTGGCCCGCCACCACGGGAGCCGGGTTCGGGAAAACGGCAAAGACTCGTTCAGAAAAAAGAAAGTGGCAATTCGGAAATTCGGACCGTCCGAAAGACCGTGCGAAACGATGGCACAGGGATTGCTTTTTTAAGCTTGGAGTGAAGAAGGTTCTTTTCGTTCAGCACGGTGACACCGACAAACCCGGCCTGTTGGCCGCCGCCTTGGAGGCCCGCGGCGTGGGTCTCGACGTTTGCCATCCCTACGCCGGTCAGGCGTTGCCGGACGATCTCCGACCATACGACGGCCTGGCTGTCGGCGGCGGGGCGCAAAGTGCCTACGAACAGGACCGCTATCCCTATCTCGCACGCGAGTGTGACTTGATTCGGGAGGCGGCGCGCGATGGCAAACCCGTGTTGGGTCTTTGCCTCGGCGCTCAATTGATGGCCAGCGCCCTCGGCGCCAATGTCCGACCCGGTCCGCAGAAGGAAATCGGATTCTTTCCGGTGACGCTGGATTCGATCGCGCGATACGACCCGCTTTGGTGCGACCTTCCGACGGACTTCGTTGCCACACACTGGCATGGCGATGTCTTTGACTTGCCGCCGGCCGGCATGCGCCTCGGGTCGTCGGCTCTCACGCCCAACCAACTTTTCCGCTACGGCCGCGGACTTTACGGGCTGCAGTTTCACCTGGAAATGACGCCCGAGATTTTTCAGGAAATGGTCGTCGATTCCCGCGACTACCTGCGCGAGGCGGGGGCGGACCCGGATTCCTTGGCCGCCGAAGCCTGGCGCGTGCTCCCGCCCCTGCGCGAGACGGCGGAAACGGTCTTCAGTCGCTGGGCGTTGATGCTCTGACAGCGCCCGATTGTTCCATCAGGATTTTGGCAACATGATGGGGATGAAGGGGGGAACGATCTTTTGCAGACGGCACCGACGTGCCCTGATGCATGCAAAGATTCTCCGAATTCCTCCTCCTGCTTGTTCTCTGCTCGGCTTCGGCTTTCGCCCAGAATTGGGACTTGGATGGTTCGTTGCGACAGCGGGTCGACCGAGCATTGTCCGCTGTCGACGCAACTGATCCCGAAGCTGTCGCCCAGTCGGTCGGAAAGGTCATCGACGCCAACAAAGAACAGACTCCGGCCATCGTTCACTACGCGGTCCGTCGGTTGTCCGAACGACTTGGTAATCGACCGGACATTGCAGAACGGGTCATCCCGGCAGTTACCCGAATCGCCCTTCGGTCGGCTCTGCGCACGGGTTCCGCGGGCAACAGGAATTTCAAACGGGTGTTGCCACCGGATGAAGACCCGGATTGTCCTTATCCGGTTGTCATGGGTGCTGTCGGCGGATTAACGGAGGAGCTCCGACCCATAGTCACCCCTCGGATTCTGGAGGCGGCCCTCTGGGAGGTTCAGGATCCCCGATGTCGCGCCAAAATCATGCAGAGCATTCTCGCCATGACGGATGACCGTTCTCTTCGGAATCGGCTGGTCGCCATCGCGACTGCCAACGGCCTGACCGTCGACGGAAACGGCAACCCCATTGAATCCGAAGATTTCATTGGAGGCGACGGATTCGGACAGGGGGTCGGCAACGTCGGCGGGGTGTTTCCAGGTGCCGGAGGCGGTGCAGGCGGCGGCGCTGGTGGCAGCGCACCCCCGGTTCAGCCCACCCCTCCGCCCTCCGCGCCCACTCCTCCGCCTCCGACGCCCGCACCGCCCTCCTAGAAATCAGACCGGGGACGGTGATGGGCCCGACGCGCGGGCTGTTGCGACCTGCTTTGGAGCGTCTGCCACAAGACCTTGTGCTGTGGCGTTTTTTCGAGCGTGTTCCACGGACGTGGTGAATTCGCGAAAATCCCTGATTTGGAGCAAAAAACAGGTCGAAAAGCTCTATTTCGAGCGTGATTGTTCTACACAATATATTGTGGTGTCGTAAAAAATCCGCCCCTATATGAAGCATTTTCGTTGACGAAACCGGGTCCGGCACTCATTCTACCCGGCACCGTTGGAATCAGGGCTGAAAAAGGGAAAAATCCCGCGGTCCGTTTCCCCCGCGGCTGTCGTAAAAAATTGCTGACCCACCATGGCTACCACCACGATCAAAATCGGAGACCGTCAATTCATCCTGGACAAAGACAAAGCCGAGGCCGCTTTCGCTGCGAAACGCGTCATCAATGGCCGGCAGACGATGTTTTTCAACATCCTGCCGCTGAAATACCAATGGGCTTACGACCTTTACAAAAAGATGAAGGCGAACCACTGGGAGCCAGAGGATATCCAGATGCAGAAGGACTGCGAGCATTGGCGGGACACGAGCGGCTTCATCTCCGACGTCGAACGATGGATCATCAAAATGGGTGTGGGCTATTTTTCGGCGGCGGAGGGGATCGTTGGCGACAACATCCTGCATGTCATCCGTGAGTCGGTGACGGCGCCGGAATTGAAGCTGGTCTTGGGGCGTCACGCGCATGAGGAAAACATCCATGCGGATTCGCTGGTCTACATGATCAGTTCGCTCGGGCTGAACCCACACGAGTGCGAGGCGATGTTCGAGGACGTGCCGACGATCAAAAGCAAAACCGATTTCGTGGTGACGAACAGCCGCGGACTCCGCGGGGACGTGGACTTGACGTTGACCGAAAACAAACAGGCGTTGGCGAAAAACATGTTTTTGTTCGGCCAGTGCATGGAGGGCACGCAGTTCTACGGGCTCTTCGGCATGGTGCTCGCGCTCTACCGCCAGAACAAGTTCCCCGGCATCGGGCAGATGTTCAGCTACACCCTGCGCGACGAGTCGAACCACATCGAATTGCTCCGCCAGTTGTTCCAGGACCTCGTGGATGAGAACCCGGACATCTGGACGGAAGAATTTCGCGAGGACCTGCGGGCGACGATGAGGGAAGCGGTTTCGCTGGAGAAGAAATTCATTCAGGACTGTCTGCCCGTCGCAGCGGTTGGACTGACGGCAGCGGAGTTCACGTCCTACATCGACTACATCGGCGACCGCCGGTTGGCCGGTGTCGGCCTGGAGCCGCTCAACCCACCGATCTCGAACCCGCTTCCGTGGCTTTCCGAGATGATGGAGATCAAGAAGGAAACGAACTTCTTTGAAGGTCGAGTGACCGAATACCGTCGCGCCGTCGATCTCGCCGGCGTTTCCGACGACGAACTCTAAACCCACCACCCAGAACCTGCCCGCTGCCATGATCCGCCACATCACCCTCGACGAAGACATCGCCCTCAAGCGCCTCGTCACCACGCCCCGCGAACAAAAACCCGGCTTCGACTGGCCCAGTGCCGTCGACGCGGAAATCGTGTCGCATGCCGACATCATCATCTCGCGCGGTGGGGAGGAACGGGCGTTCAATCTCGCGGATGTGGCGGATGAGATCGGCGCGGCGTTGACCGACCTCCTGCTTTCACGGGACGAAAAGGACATCTTCAACGAAGAAAACCGCGGATTCGTGGCGAACGTCGCCCATTCGGTCGCCACCCGCCTGCTCGAGCAGGCGCGTGAAGGCAGCGGACTCCGACTTTCCGAGAACGACCTCTCGCTCCTGATTGAAAAGGCGCTGATCGAAAATGATGCCCACGACGTGGCGAAAAGCCTCGTCTTCAAGCGTTCGGTCGGATCCACCGCCGGCTTCCGCGACGAGGCGGACACCCGCGCTCCCATGACCGTTCGCCTCATCCGCCGCAGTGGCACGGTCGTCCCTTGGATTGAAGGCAAAATCGAAACGGCCGTCCGCAAGGCCTTTTTGTCGGTGAAAGAAAACGCCGATGCCGCCGGGGCGATCGCACGCTCTGTCACCGAGCGGGTGCGTGAGCGCGACCAGGCGTTCGTACACATCGAGGACGTTCAGGATTTGGTGCAGGAGGAACTGATGCGCCACGGTTACTACAAAGTGGCTGAGAGCTACATCCTCTACCGGGCCCAACGCGCCCGGCTCCGCGAGGACGAGGCTTCGCAGCCGGCACCTGAAACCGTCGAGCAGCAGGACTCGCTCATCGTCGTCCGCCAACGCGATGGACAGAGCGTTTTCTGGGACGGCTCGGAACTCAAAAAGCGGATCCAATTCGGCATGATCGGACTCGATTTGTGCCTCGATGCCGCGCAAATCGAACGCGAACTCCGTCGATCCTTGGCGACCGAGGTCACCGAGGACATCCTCAAGAACACAATCATCCTCAACGCCCGCACGCTCATCGAGCGTGATGCTGACTTTGCCAAGTTCGCCGCCCGCATTCTGCTCTCCTATATCTACGAGGAAGTCCTCGACTGGCGGATCGCCCGAGATGGCATCGAGCGCCTGCGGGACGCGCACCGGAAGGCCTTCAAGAGCTACCTCCGGCACGGCATTTCGATCGAGCGCCTGTCTCCGAAACTCCTCGACTACAACCTCGATGCGCTCGCCGACGCGATCGACCCGACGGCGGACATGGATTTTGACTATCTCGGCATCCAGACGCTCTACGACCGGTATCTGATTGTCGACAAGACCTGCAAGCCGGCCCGCCGGTTGGAGACACCACAATTTTTCTGGATGCGCGTCGCAATGGGGCTCTTCAGCGAGGAACCGTCCGCCCGCGAGGATTGGGCGATCCGGCTCTACAACCTCTACAAGAGCCGCCGGTTCTGCTCGAGCACTCCGACCCTGTTCAATTCGGGAACGCTCCACAGCCAGCTTTCCAGCTGCTACCTGTACAAGGTCGACGATTCGATCGAATCGATCATGCAGCGGGGCATCGCCGACAATGCCTACCTTTCGAAATGGGCCGGCGGGCTCGGCGGATCCTGGACCGCTGTTCGTGGAACGGGAAGCTACATCAAGGGCACGAACGGCGAGAGCCAGGGCGTGATCCCGTTCCTCAAGCTCCATAACGACCAACTCGTCGCTGTCAACCAAGGTGGCAAGCGCCGCGGCTCCGGGTGTGCTTATCTCGAGACCTGGCACAACGACGTCGAGGACTTCCTCCAGCTCCGCCGCAACACCGGCGACGACCGCCGGCGTGCACACGATCTGAATACCGCCAACTGGGTTCCGGATTTGTTCATGAAGCGGATGGAAGCCCGCGAGAATTGGACGCTGTTCCGTTCGAATGAAGTGCCCGAACTCCACGACGCCTACGGCCGGAAATTCGAGGAGGCCTACCACCGCTACGAGCAAATGGCGCGCGAGGGCAAAATTTTCGGCAAGGAAGTGCCCGCCATCGACATGTGGAAGCAGATGCTCAAGATGCTTCTCGAAACGGGGCACCCGTGGATCACATTCAAAGACCCGTGCAACCTGCGCAGCCCGCAGGACCACGCCGGTGTCATCCACTCCTCGAATCTCTGCACCGAGATCACGCTCAACACGAGCGAGGATGAGACGGCGGTCTGCAATCTCGGATCGGTTGTCCTGGACACCCACATGCGGGAAGATGGGACGCTCGACCACGACATGCTCCGCGAGACCATTCACGTCGCGGTGCGTGCGCTCGACAACGTCATCGACATCAACTTCTACCCGACCGAGGCCGCCCGTCGTTCGAACCTCCGCCACCGTCCGATCGGTCTCGGAGTGATGGGCCTTCAGGACGCCCTCTTCAAACGCGGTCTGAACTTCGCAAGCGACGAAGCCGTGGAGTTCAACGACGAGTTCATGGAGGCCATCGCCTTTTATGCCTACTCGGCGTCGAGCGACCTCGCCCGTGAGCGCGGGGCCTACAGCTCGTATCTGGGTTCGAAGTGGGATCGCGGTTTGCTCCCGCAGGACACGCTCGACCTGCTCGAAGAGGAACGCGGGATCAAGATCGACGTGCCGCGCGGCGGAAAAATGGACTGGACCCCTGTCCGGGAAAAAATCCGGAACCAGGGCATGCGGAATTCCAACGTGCTCGCGATCGCGCCGACGGCCACGATCTCGAACATCATGGGAACGACACCCTGCATCGAGCCGAACTATAAGAACCTCTATGTGAAGGAAAACCTCGGTGGGAAATTCACCATTCTCAGCACCGAGTTGGTCCGCGATCTGAAAAAGCTCGGCATGTGGAGCAGCGATATGCTCGACCAATTGAAGTACTTCGACGGCGAGCTCCGGAATATCGATGGAATCCCGGAGAACCTCGTCAGCAAACACCTCACGGTCTTCAGCATTCCTTACCAATTTGTCATCGACGCCGCCGCGCGTCGCCAGAAGTGGATCGACCAATCGCAGTCGGTGAACCTTTTCATCAGCGAGCCGGACATCAAGATCCTCAGCCACATGTATCGCCGCGCCTGGCACACCGGGCTCAAGACGACCTACTACCTGCGGACGCTGGGCGCCTCCAGCATCGAAGGCCCGACCACCAATGTGAAAAAGGAACTCCGTGGCGTCGTCGCCGGCGTGCCGAAGAAAGAATTCTCGGCCGAGGAGAAAATGGCCTGCTCGCTTGAAGCCATGCGCAATGGCGGAGAGTGCGAAGCCTGCCAGTAATTGGGGGCCGGAGGAGGACAGGTATCCGTTCCTGAGCGGATGGCCGCGCCGACAGATTGCTTGTCCGTCCGTGCAGCACGCAGGGTGGCCGGACTTCTCTGAAGCGTTGCTTTAGGGCGGATCCTGCTGAAGGATCGTCAACAGGTCATCCTCTGGATACCGGATGTTCTCGATCAGAAAACCGGTCGGGCCATCGATCAACACATAAGTCAACCGGATCTTCTCGTTGCCAAATACGAGAACGGCGGGCAGCAGTGTCTGCTCACCGGACCGGCTGGCCTTCAGGAACCGGAAGGAGTTCGGTACCTCCTGCGCACCAGAGACCCAGTCGAAGTTGATCCGGAGAGGCTCATTGGCCTTCGCCGATTCCCGACGGTCGCGCAGAAGCAGACGGTAGAGCTCCGGAACGAGGTATTTCTTTTCGAGACTCTCCCTTTCCTTTTCGGAAAATTCGGCGCCCGACAAGGTCGGCCCCAAAACCTTTTCACCCCACTGTTCCGCCGAGGGATCCGCAAGGAGCGCATGCGCCAGCGCACCAAAGGCAATCAGACTCAGCACAGTTTTCATCGAATCAGACCCCATCGACTGGTGAATGGCCAGTAAACAAAAAATCCGCGGCCGGCAACATTGCGTTCCGGAACCGGTCCAAAATACCGACTGTCACTGGAGTGGTAGCTGTTGTCCCCCAACGCGAAGTAACTCTTCGGTGGCACCGTAAAGGATTTCTCGGGGCCGCCCAAAATCGGGAAGGGTGGGCCTCCGGCCGGCCGGTTGGAATAACCGCGATACCCATCCTTCATACTCATGACCCGCTGGAAAACGAATTGCTCGGGAACCTGGCCGTTGACGAAGAGACTCGGAGGCGAGATGCGAAGCGTCTGGCCCGGCGTTCCTGCGAGTCGCTTGATGTAGTGTTGCGAGCCAAACCGCGGATCGATCGTCTCTTCAATGCGGGTGATATCCGTCGTTTTGAAAACAAATACGTCCCCATCCTTCGGCTTCACAAAGTTGTAACTCATTTTGTCGACAAGAACCTGGTCGCCGGTATCCATGTGCCCGCGGGCGATGACGTCTCCCCGACGGTATTCGCGTCCGGGAATGACCCGGAACCCGGCCTCCAACGGTTTGGCCGGAACAAACAGCGTGTAGGTTCGCTTCCGGCACACGATGTCCGTGAACGTGAAAAAGTTCGCATACGTGCGCTCCTGCAAGCGCACGACGACATCGTCCTCAGCCGCGCGAAGGTCGATGTAGTGACGGCCCAAGGCGACGAACTCGAAAGCTCGCTGAATGATGTTCGGCGGCGAACTTTCGGTGGGCGTTCCAACGATCCCGAAAAGTGTCGGCTGCATCGATCCGGTCGGAATGCGGAACGGCTGGACAAGGAACGCCTTGATCCCTGCGGCAACGACGATCGCCACGAGAAAAACCTCGACGTTTTCGCGCCAGGCCGCGTCCTTCGGCGGCGGCGAAATCTTTCCGATCAAGGCATCGATCTCTTTCATCGCGTCAAGGACCGGCTCGCAGCGCTTTTCGCGCATGGCGGCCTTCAGGCCGGCAACGCGTTCCTCGATCTTCGCAATCTGGTCGGGCTTCAGGATGTCCCGCTTGTAGTTGAGAAATTTCCTCGCGCCGTGGAGGTAGTTCTTCGCCTCCTTCAAATAGCGTGGCCGGAATGGGAACATGGGCTTTAGCTGGTACGGAGAACTTGAATGAAGGCTTCCTGCGGGATGTTGACCGTGCCGATCGCCTTCATCCGCTTCTTGCCTTCCTTCTGCTTTTCCAAAAGTTTCCGCTTCCGCGTGATGTCGCCGCCGTAGCACTTCGCGGTGACGTTCTTGCGCATCGCGCTGACATTTTCCCGCGCCACGATCTTGCCGCCGATCGCGGCCTGGATGGCGACCTGGTAAAGCTGGGCGGGGATGACCTCTTTGAGTTTGGCCGCCAGTGCGCGACCGCGCGACTCGGCCTTGTCGCGGTGGACAATCGAGGAAAAGGCATCGACCGGCTCGTTGTTCACGAGCATTTCGAGCTTCACCAGCTTGCCCGCGCGGTAACCGCCGTGCTCGTAATCCATCGACCCATAACCGCGGGTGATCGATTTCAGCTTGTCGACGAAATCGACAAGGATTTCGTTCAGCGGCAGATCGGCCGTGAGCATCACGCGCTTGGTATCCAGTGATTCCGTGTGGCTGATCTCCCCGCGACGATCCATCACCAGCTGCATGATCGGCGAGATGTATTCGTTCGGAACCATCAAAAAGCAGCGCACCATCGGTTCGCGAATCTCTTCGATCACACTCGGATCCGGAAGTTGTTCCGGATTGTCGATCTTGAGCAACTCGCCGTTCGTCCGGAGGACCTCGTAGATCACCGACGGATACGTCGCGATGATGTCCATGTCGAACTCGCGCCGGAGCCGCTCGAGGATGATCTCCATGTGGAGCAGTCCAAGAAATCCACAGCGAAATCCAAAGCCGAGCGCCACGCTCGACTCGGGCATGAACTGGAACGCGGCATCATTCAGTTGCAGCTTGGCCATCGCCGCCTTCAGGTGCTCGAAGTCCGCCGTGTTGATCGGATAAATGCCGCTGAAAACCATCGGCTGCACCTCCTGGAAACCCGGGAGCGGTGCGGCCGCCGGCGTGCGGGCACTGGTGAGCGTGTCGCCGACCTTGACCTCGGACGTGGTCTTGATGTTGGCGATGACATAGCCGATGTCGCCGGCGATCAATCTCTCACGCGCGAAAAACTTCGGCTGCTGCGGCTTGAAGACCCCGACTTCCTTGACCTCATATGACGAGTTCGTCGCCATGAGCTTGACCGGGTCGCCGGCCTTGATCGATCCCTCGACCACGCGAACATAGATCACCACGCCGCGATACGTGTCGAACGTCGAATCGAACGTCAGAGCCTGAAGGCGGCCGTCGGGTTTTCCAGAGGGTGGGGGAATGCGCTCAATCACCGCGTCCAGAATTTCCTCAATCCCGATCCCCGCCTTCGCGCTCGCCAGGATCGCCTCGTCCGCCGGAATCGCCAGCACATCCTCTAGCTGCTTTTTGACGGTTGGAATATCGGCGTTCGGCAGATCGATTTTGTTGATGACCGGGATGAGCTTGAGACCTTGTTGTTCGGCAAGGTGAACATTGGCGACCGTCTGGGCTTCGACGCCCTGCGCCGCATCGACGATGAGCAGCGCGCCTTCGCAGGCGGCCAGCGATCGCGAAACTTCATAGGAAAAATCCACGTGCCCGGGCGTGTCCGAGAGGTTGAGCTTGTAAGATTGGCCGTCCTTCGCGCGGAACTCCATGGCGATCGGGTGCGCCTTGATGGTGATCCCGCGCTCGCGCTCGAGATCCATCGCGTCCAGAAGCTGTTCCTGGGCCTCGCGCTTTTGGATGGTGCCCGTAAATTCCAGGAGACGATCGGAGAGGGTCGTCTTCCCGTGGTCAATGTGGGCGATGATGCAGAAGTTGCGCGTGAGCTCGATGGACATCGGAGGGCCGAAACTATCGGGCAGGGCAGGGGACCGGTCAATCCCCGCGTGCAGTTCCGCTTGCGGCCCCGGCCCATGCTGTTCATCTTTTCCAATCGACCATGTCCGAGCAACCACCGGCCTCCGGAAATTTCCGTGTCAATGCCCATGTGGTCCAGATGGCGGCTCTCGTCCTTGTCGCGCTGGCCATCCCGCTCACGCTTGCCATTATCGGATTCATGAACCTCGGATCGCGCCCAGCTCCGGAACCCGATACGACCGTACTTCGGACGATTGTCGAAACCTCGGCTGCCGGTCACCTGCCGGAACCGGTGCTCATCGACGACCGGCTTCGAGTCTCCCGCAGCCCGGCAAGCCAACCGGAAATCCGCCGCCTCGTCCAGGCATCGGCCGGTGCCATCCTCGAAGATGATAACCGCTGGCTCATCACCATCCCCAAGGAAAATGCGGAACGATTCGAAGCCGCCCTCGGGCTGCAGGGCGGCAAGGGATTTTACGAAATGACTTTTTCACAACCATGATTGCCATTGTTTTTGCTTTGGAATTTGAGGCTGCGGAGTTCACTGCGGATCCGCAGCGCCGCATGCGGGTGGAGGTTTGGCCCTTGGGCGTGACCGGCCACCGATCCGCGCATGCCTTGGAGCGGCGGCTGGAGATCGGCGCCCCGGAACTGATCGTCTCCGCGGGCTTCGCCGGGGCTTTGCAAGCCAACGTTCCGGTCGGCACGATCGTGGTCGGTGCGAATTTCACGGACGCGGGCATTCTCGACGCCCTCCGTGAGTGTCCGGACCTTCTCGCGGGCGACCTCGTCACCGTGACATCCATTTTGTCATCTGCAGAAGCCAAACGGCGGTTGGGCGAAGAAACCGGCGCTCTGGCCGCAGATATGGAAACTGCGCACCTCCACGACATCGCCAAACGCGAAGGCATTCCGTTTCTTTCCCTCCGCGGAATCAGCGATTCCATGGAACAGGATCTGCCGGTCCCCGGCCCTGTTTTGCTGAACCCCGCCACCTCGCGCCCCGACCCCGGCGCACTTTTTGCCCACCTCTTCCGAAATCCCAAAGCTTCTCTCGGGTTCAAAAAACTGCTGTCCGATGCGCGCTTGGCTCGCCGACAGTTGTCCGAGGCGCTGGACCGCATCCTTCCCATTCTGCTCCGCCGACGCTGGCCGGTCGCGCGGTGAGGGGATTGAACAACTAGCGGACCCGAATTGCTGGATCCGTGGTGGTCAGGGCCGCCCGCTGTCCCGCGGCGCGGTCGAAATGATCGAGCGCCATTTTCAGTCGTTCGGACATGATCGTATCAATGTCGATGTCGACTGTGATAACCCTCGGCCGGGTTGAACCTGGTGGCACCCATGCACGACCCGTGAAATTATCCGGAACCGAGCCTCCCGGCCGGGGCCGCGGACTGTCCGCCACATACATCCGGCCTCCCTGCGGCGAAAGGGCGACCATTTCGACATGGCCATAGTAACTCCCGGGCGTACCCCGCGGGACTCTGCCGAGACGCCGGTCGCTGGTGTAAACCAAAACACTTCCCAGCGGAGCTTTGCCCGGGGAACTCACATTCACGGGCCTCCATCCCGCATCGGCTAAGATTTTTTCCCAATCCTGACCATTTCCCGGCTTCAGACCTTTGCCCAAGCCCGTTCGCTGGAGCAATGAAAGCATCGCACGCCCACACCAACCGGACGGAATCCCGTCCGTGGCGCTCGCCACAGTGACCTGCCGCAACGTGTCTCCCTTCAAAAGCGGGTTACCGGCCACCGCCGATCCCGCCGTCATGAGAAATGCCGACACCGCGGCCATAGTCCGGGAGAAATGCACCCCTTCCGTTTACCCGGCCTCGCGCCGTTCGCAAGGGAAAATCTCCCTCCGGCATTGAACTGGCGGCCTTTTTTGGAAAGGATCGTCCCATCATGAGAGTGCCGCGCCATGTTGTGGAAGAAAGACGGCAACGACTCGCCGGGCTCCTCGAACGCCATACCTACCTCCCCGTTTCGGAACTCTGCCGCATCCTTGGCGTCTCCGAGGCCACCGCCCGACGCGACCTCTCAGAACTCGAACGTCAGAATAAAATCAAACGCACCCATGGCGGCGCATTTGCCGAATTTAATGATCGGTTCCCGTCATTTAACCAGAGGCAGACTCGTGGTTCCGAGGCCAAACAGGTGATCGCCAGGCTGGCTCTCGAGTGGATTCAGCCCGGTGGCATCTATTTTCTGGATTCTGGGACGACAATTTACTGCCTTGCCGAGGCGTTCCGACGGAATCCGCGGGCGGGTGTACGATTTGTCACCTCCAACCTCCCCGCCGGGGAGATGCTTGCAGCCGTTCCCGACGTCGAAGTGTTCCAAGTCGCCGGACAAATCCTCAGCCGGCAATCGGTCCTCCTCGGTGAGGCCGCCTGCCGCAGTCTCGAATTCTGGAACTTCGACACCGCTTTTGTCTCCGCCGAGGCTGCTAACGAAAAGGGGATCTTCAATACGCAGCAAGCCATTGTTCAACAGCAGCTTGTGGCAATCCGGCGTTCGGCCCGTACCGCCTTCTGCCTCGACTCCGGAAAGATCGGCCGCTCCGCGCCATTTCCGCTCGTGCCTTGGTCGGACGTGGATATCCTCATCACCGACGCCTCTCCCGCCCGGCTGGAAAAGGCCGGAGTCCCCAAGGACAAAATCGCGCCTCCACCCGCCACCGCACCAGCCGAAGACTCCAGACCCCAGCTCCCCGTCCACTTCCTCTGATTTTTCCCGGAAAATCTTTCTTGACGGAATCCACGCAAATTATATGACGGAATCCGTTCATTTAAATTTCCCTCTGTCCTGATGACTCTCTCTCCCAGCCGTCCGGTGGTTGAAATGCTCGTGCGCGAGACATTGTTCCGGCAGCTCGGTCAACCGGCTCCGGCGAAGCCCGCTCCGGTGTTGCTGGTGAATAGCTCCGCCCGGCACATGCACATTTCTCCGGAGAATCTGGAAGTGCTCTTCGGAAAAGGTGCGGAGTTGACCGTGCACAAGTGGCTTTATCAGGAAGGCCAGTTCGCCTCCCAACAAACCGTGACGCTCGTCGGCCCACGGAAGCGGATCATTCCGAATCTCCGGATCCTCGGGCCGTGCCGAAACCTGACCCAAATCGAACTCGCTTTCACCGACGCCGTCCAACTCGGCATCGACGTCCCCGTTCGGATGTCCGGCGACATCGAAGGCACTCCGGGCGCCTACGTCATGGGACCGAAGGGGTTTCTCGAAATGAAAAACGGCGTCATTCGTGCCGCCCGGCACGTCCACATGTCGCCGTCCGACGCCAAATTCTACGGCGTCAAGCACCTCGACCGGATCACGCTCAAGGTGACCTCCAAAGGCTGCAACACCCGTTTTGACGACCTGATCGTCCGTGTCGACCCGAGCTTCAAACTCGAAGTCCACATCGACACTGACGAGGCCAATGCCTGCGGTCTCGACCAAGCCGACAAAGTCGAACTTTCCAAATCCCAAACCTAACACACATACCAAATGAGCGAAGCAATCGGACTCCTCGAAACGCGCGGCTACGTGGGCCTGGTGGAAGCCAGTGATGCCATGATCAAGGCCGCGAACGTGCAACTGATCAAATCCGTCCCCATCGGCGGAGCCCTGATCACCACCATCGTCCAGGGCGATGTCGGCAGCGTCAAAGCCGCCGTCGAAGCCGGACGCGAAGCGGCGAGCCGCGTCGGCAATCTCGTGGCCTCCCACGTGATCGCCCGTCCCGCCCCGGAACTCCTCAAATTCTTCACCGCCTGATTTTATGAGCCAAGCACTCGGAATGATTGAAACGAAGGGTCTCACCGCGCAGTTCGAAGCCACGGACGCGATGTTGAAGGCCGCCAATGTCGAACTCATCGGCTGGGAAAAAGTTGGCTCCGGAAACGTTGCCACTTTCATCGGCGGTTCGGTCGCCGCGGTCAAAGCCGCCGTCGAAGCCGGAGCCACCGCCGCGAGCACGATCGGCGAAGTCGTCGCCGTCCACGTGATCCCGCGCCCGCACGAGGACCTCGTCAAACTCGGCAAGTTCCTCGCCGCCAAGCCTGCCGCCAAGTAACCGACCGCGGGCTGCGGCCCGCGCTGTCTGTAACGGATGAGCCAAGCCAACAAAATCCTCGTCGCCAATATCGGCAGCACCTCGTTCAAGTTCCGCTTGTTCGAGATGCCGGCCGAGCGCGTTCTTGCCAAGGGGGGCATCGAACGCATTGGCGGAAAGGATTCGCCGTTCACGATCACCATCGGTGACGGCCCGGCCAGGAAAGGCACCCGGGATTTCCCCGACTACGCCTCGGCCATCCGCTTTGTGGAGTCCGAACTCGGAGGATTCCAGGGCCTCGCCGCCGTCGGCTTCAAGCCGGTCATGGCCAAAGGGATTTCCGGCACGCAGTTCATGGATGAACGAGTGCTGAAGGCCATGGAGGAGTTCAATACCCTCCTCCCGGCGCACAATCCGCCTTATATTGCGGGTGTCCGGCTCTTCAATGAACTCTATCCCGGCCTCCCCTGCATCGGCACGTTCGAGACCGCGTTCTATGACCACGTGCCGGTCGAGACCTACCGCTACCCGGTTCCGGTCGAGTGGGAATCCAAGTATGGCATCCGCCGATACGGTTTCCACGGGGCGAGCCACCGTTTTGTGACCAGCCGCTGCGCAGAAATCCGCGGCCAAGCCGACCTTCGCATGGTTTCCTGCCACCTCGGCGGAAGTTCATCGATGGCGGCCGTTCGCGATGGCGTCGCGATCGACTCGAGTTGGGGAATGACCGCCCAAAGCGGCCTCCCGCAGAACAATCGCGCGGGCGACTTCGATTGCTTCGCGCTCATCTACCTCGCCCGCGATCTCGGACTCGGACTCGATGCCGTCGAGAAAGAACTCACCGCCCACTCGGGCCTCAAAGGCATGTCCGGTCTTCCTACCGGTGACCTGCGCGACTTGCTCGAAGCCCGCGACCGGGGCGACGAAAACGCACGCATCGCCCTTGCCGTTTTCGTTAAACAAATCCGCCGCTTCCTCGGCCAATTCCTCGTCGCCATGAACGGCCTCGACGTCCTGATCTTTACAGCCGGCATCGGCGAAAACAACCCCGAGCTCCGCGCCGCCGTCTGCGCAGATCTCAGCTTCTGCGGTCTCGAACTCGACCCGGACGCCAACGCCAACACCCGCGCGACCGAAGCCATCATTTCCAAACCCTCGTCGAAAATCGAAGTCCGCGTCATCCCAACCAATGAGGAAATCATCATCGCCCGCAACGCGTGGCAAAAACTCAGCATGAACGCTGAACGATAAACACCCGTTTCCGAAGCCAATTCCTAATTCCCAATTCCAAATTCCTAATTCAACCCAAAAACCTATGAACCAAGCACTCGGAATGATCGAAACCCGCGGACTCGTCGCCCTCGTTGAGGCGACGGACGCGATGCTCAAATCGGCCAACGTTGAACTCGTCGGCCCCATGACCCAGGTCGGCAACGCCATGGTCACCGCCTGCGTTGTCGGCGACGTCGCCGCCGTCAAGGCTGCCACAGAAGCCGGCCGCAACGCCGCCCAATCGCTCGGCGAAGTCGTCAGCGTCAGCGTCATCGCCCGACCGCACGGCGACCTCGGAGCGGTGCTGCCCAAAGCCAAGTAAACCGGAGACCGGAAGGTGGAGACCGGAAAGGAAGCCGTCGGCCACGCCGACTTTCGTCAGAGGACGTTTGATTTTGCACTCAGAATCATTCGCCTCGTCGATGCTTTGCCGGACAACAAAATTTGCAGGACGTTGGGAAACCAACTTCTCCGCTCCGGCACTTCCATCGGAGCCAATGCCCGTGCGGCCAGACGCGGTCGCTCCCGCGCAGAGTTCATCGCCAAGATGGGCATCGTCGAGGAAGAAGCCGACGAGACAATCTACTGGCTCGAACTTCTGGTCGCCGCAGAAAAGATCGCTCCAAAGAAGATCGAATTCCTCCTCAAGGAGCTAAACGAAATCCTCTCGATCACCGTCGCCTCCATCAAGACGGCCCGCCAACCGAAACGCGCGACCGCATGAACACGCTCTCCGGTTTCCGGTCTCCCATCTCCGCTCTCCCATGATCCTCGCTCGCGTCGAAGGCAGCGTCGTTGCCACCAAGAAAAATCCCAAGATGACCGGGAGCAAGTTCCTTGTTGTCCGTCCGGTCGTCATGGACTCGCCGAAGGCGACGACCTTCAAGGACGGTTCGTCGACGTTGGTCGCGGTCGACTCGCTTGGCGCCGGTGAGGGTGAACTCGTGCTAGTCGTCCAAGGGAGCTCGGCCCGCCTCGCGGCTGATGACAAAGATTCGCCGGTGGACGCCGTTGTCATTGGAATCGTCGACACCGTCGATCTCGGAAAAACCGTTCTCTACAAAGCTCACTAATTGATTATGGCAGCTGCAATTGATGAAAAACTCGTAGCCAAGGTCGTTGGCGAAGTCCTCGCCCGGCTGAAAACGCAGACGGCTGCAGTCTCCTCCGGCGAAACCGGGTTTGGTGTCTATGACGAAATGGCCCAGGCTGCCGAAGCCGCCCACCGTTCTTTCGAAAAACTCCGCGCGGCGGGAGTGAGCGCGAGGAAAAAGGCCATCGCCGTCATTCGCAAGCTCTGCGTCCAACGCGCCAAAGAGTGGGGCGAAATCGAATTCGCCGAAACCAAGATCGGGCGCCTCGACCATAAGATCGAAAAACTCAAAATCTGCGGCGATCTCGTCCCCGGCGTCGAAATGCTCGAGCGCATGGCCTTCAGCGGCGACCACGGATTGACCATAATCGACTTCGCACCTTGGGGCGTGATCGGCGCGGTAACGCCGTCGACTCACAGTGTGCCCACGCTCACCGGCAATGCGATCAACATGCTCGCCGCCGGCAATGCGATCGTCTTCAACACCCACCCGGCTGCAGCGAATTGCGCCGCCATTGCGATCCGCGAATACAATCAAGCGATCCATGCCGAGACCGGCATCTCCGACCTACTGACAACCGTCCGCAAGCCCACGCTCGAGACGTTCGATGCGATGTGCAAGCACCCGGCGGTGAAATTGCTCTGCGTGACCGGCGGACCCGCCGTCGTGGCCGCAGCCATGAAGACCGGCAAGCGCGCGGTCTGCGCCGGCCCGGGCAACCCACCGGTGGTGGTCGACGAAACCGCCGACCTCGATCGCGCCGCCCGCTCGATCATTCAGGGCGCCTCCTACGACAACAACCTGCTCTGCATCGGTGAAAAAGAGGTCTTCGTTGTGGAGTCCGTCGCCGACAAACTCATGGAGGCGCTTCGCAAAGCCGGTGCCGTTCAATTGAACGCCTCGCAAACCGAAGCTCTCGCCGACAAAGCCTTTGTTTTCCCGCAAGGCAAAGGCGCCGGCTGCCCGCATCCGACTGTGAACCGCGACCTGGTCGGCCGCGACGCAGCGGTCTTGGCAAAGGCTATCGGACTCGACGTTCCGGCCGGCACTCAGCTCCTCTTTGGCGAAACAAAGGCCGACCACATCTTTGTCGACGAGGAGCAAATGATGCCCTTCATCCCGGTCGTCCGGGTGCCCGATGTCGACACCGCCATTGCCGAGGCCATCAAAGCCGAACACGGCTACAAACACACCGGGATCATGCACTCACAGAACATCCGGAACCTGACCAAGATGGCCCAGGAAATCGACACCACCCTCTTCATCAAGAACGGTCCATGCATGACCGGCCTCGGCCTCGGCGGCGAAGGATTCCTGAGCTTCAGCGTCGCCACGCCCACCGGCGAAGGCGTCACCACACCCATGACATTCACCCGCTCCCGCCGGTGCGTGATGGTCGAGAATTTGAACCTCTTCTAATGAAGGATGAAGGAAGAAGGATGAAGTATGAAGTATGAAGTATGAAGAGCCGGCGCTCGCAAGCGTCATTCATCCTTCATACTTCGAACTTCCTACTTTCTTATCATGAGAACCGCCACCATTCGCGGATACGCGACCAGCACGATCAAGCACTGCAGCCTTGAGGGCTGGCGGTTGCTCGTGGCGGAGCCGGATTCTCCCGACCTTGCGCCGCAGATCGTCCTCGACAACCTCGGCGCGGCGATCGGGCAGAAGGTGCTCATCTCCAGCGACGGGAGCGAAGCCCGCAAGATGGTTGGCGATGAACTCAGCCCCGCCCGCTGGACGGTTCTGGGCATCATCGACCCGGAAAGGAGCCTCGCGATATGAGGATGGGAACCGTCATCGGGCGCGTGACCCTTTCGGTGCGCACCAAGAAATTCCAGGGCGAGCGGCTTTTGCTCACGCTGCCATGGAAGAAGGAAACCTTTGAAGGTGCCGATTCCTTTGCACCGGCGATCGTCGTCTATGACGAACTCGGAGCCAATGTCGGCCAGAATATCGCGATCAGTGAGGGCCGCGAGGCCGCCTGCCCCTTTCCCAAACCCACTCCGGTCGACGCCTATTGCGCGGCCCTGGTCGACGACCACTTTTACAAATCCTAAGCCATGAAATTGTTTGCCCAAAAAGAAGCCGAAGCATTTGCCCGAACCGGTGCGCGCGAGTTTCGTTACAACCGCGAGACCCGTCTCACCCCCGGAGCCAAGGACGTCTTCAGCGAAGCGGGAATCAAGCTCGTCTTTGATGCGGAGGCCCCGGCCCCGACTCCCGCCGTCTCGGCCGCCGCGCCCGCCAGCACGTCGGATGACCAGAAGCTCTTCCATTCGCCGGAAGCCGAACGAATCAAGAAGGAAATCTGCGACATCGGCCGCCGGATCTGGATGCGCGAGTATTGCGACGGCAATGGCGGCAATATCTCCGCCCGGTTGGGGCCGGACCGCTTCATCATCACGCCCACCGGAGTCAGCAAGGGATTCATGACGCCCGACATGCTCTGCATGGTCGACCTCAAGGGCAACCAACTCGCCGGAACCTGGAAGCGCTCGAGCGAGTTTACCACGCATGCCGCGATCTACGAGACCACGCCGGAAGCCGTCTCGGTCTGCCACGCGCACCCCTGCCACGCTGGGGCCTTTGCGATCAAAGAGCTCCAGCCGCCACCACGCCTGATTCCCGAGCTGGAAGTGTTCGTCGGCCAGGTCGCCGTCGCGGGATACCAGACTCCGGGTTCACCCGAGATGGCCGAAGTCATCAAGCCTCTCGCACCCAAACACCAATCGATCATCATGGGTTGCCATGGCGTCATCTGCTGGGGCAAGTCGGTCGAAGACGCCTATTTCAAAATGGAGATCACCGATGCCTATTGCCGCACGGTGATCCTCGCCCAGGCCCTGCCGGGCGCTGCGTCGATTCCCTGCGAAAAAATGGACGACCTCCTTCGCATCAAAAAGTCGATGGGTCTTCCCGACAACCGTTACGAACTCAAGAATGCCGAGCTTTGCGAAGTCGACCCTTGGGAGCAAATGTGCGGCCAGCGCGGATGCGCCACACCGGTCACGCCATTCAGTCCGATGACCCCTCCCAGCTCGGCCACGCCGGCCGACATGGAGGCCTTGGTCCAGAAGCTCACCGACGAAATCCTCGCCAACCTCAATAAGTAACTTATGAAAGTAGCCATTATCGGCGGCGGTGGCCGCGTGGGATCGTGTGCGGCCTTTGCCTTGCAATGCTCCGGCATCGTTCGGGAAATCCTCCTGCTCGACGCCAACCAGGCCGCTGCGGAAGGCGAAGCTTTGGATCTCCTCCATGGCGCGGCCTATTGCGCCGATCAGAAAATTTCAGCGGGAACGTATGCCGATTGTGCAAATGCGGACATAGTCTGCATCACGGCCGGACTGCGCCGCAAACCCGACGAGTCCCGGCTCGACCTCATCAACCGCAACGTCACCCTCTTCAACGGCATCCTCGACCAGCTTCAATCCGCCGGGCTTCGCAAGGACGCGATTGTCTTCGTGGTCTCGAATCCGGTCGACATCCTCACTCAGCTCGCCGTCGAGCGCACCGGACTTCCCAAAACCCAGGTCATCGGACTCGGCACCGTGCTGGATACGTCCCGATTCTGCTCGCTCATCGCCGATTCCCTGCAACTTCCCGCCACACAAGTTCGCGCCATGATCCTGGGCGAACACGGTGATACCATGCTCCCGGTCTGGTCGTCCGCCACGGTCGATGGCTTTCCTCTCACCAAGTTCCCGGGCGTCACCCCGGCCTTCCAGAGCCAGATCTTCGAACGAACCCAAAAGAGCGGCGCTGAAGTCATCTCACGCAAAGGCGGAGCCGGCTACGCAGTCGGTGTCGCCATCCGGGAAGTCATCGACAGCATTGCGCTCGACCGCCGCCGCGTCCTGCCGGTTTCCAGCCACATCACTGGCGCCTACGGCATCCGCGACATCTGCCTGAGCGTGCCAACGGTCGTCGGCCGCGTTGGTGTGCTTGGTCACATCGAAGTGGAACTCTGGCCGAAGGAACTCCAGGCCCTTCAGAGCTCCGCCAAGGCCCTCAAAGACACGCGCGCGAAAATCCGCTAAGCAGACTCAGACCGGTTCGATTTGCCGGGACACCTCGGCCCTCGCCATCGCGCGGATCACCCGGAGGGCGGCAACAACCTTCTCGTCCGTTAGATCGCCCTCGACAGGCCTTCCTTGGATCGCGCGATGAAAGGCGCTCCATTGGTAATCCTCAGTGCTTCCCTCGGCAACGACAGACCGGGTTCTCGGAAAACCACGGTCGTTGGTGACAACTGTCAATTCCGGTCGCTCACGGGGATTCGGACCACTCGCCGGACCAACGTTGCGATAGACCGTTCCATTTTCAAAGTTGAGAGTCAGGGAACTCAGCCACCACTGCGCATCATTCACGCAGAATGATGAGAAAATATTGGCGATCGCACCGTTCTCGAAAACAAGGCTGAGTTGCGCATTGTCAGGCGTCGGTCGACCTGTGAACAATCTCGAACTCATCACCGAAACCGCCTGCGGGGTTCCAATCAAACGGATCAGATCATTGATCAAATAGATCCCAAGCCGGAAAATCGGAGCAACCGGACATTTCACAGGATCGTCATACCAGGAGCCGTCCGGCTGTTCACGATAGCTCGACCAAATATCTGCACGGGCCGCTATCGGGCGACCGAGGCCGAGCTCGGTTCTCCAATCCATGATCTGTCGGATGTCCGGGGAGGGGAGCGGTGTGGGCGAATTCAGGTGAACAACCCGCCCGAGGTTTCTCGCCAGCCTCAGCACTTCCAAGGCGGCATCCGGATCGATCTCGATCGGCTTGGTGGTCATCACATGCTTGCCGGCCTCGATTGCCCGGCGAATCAAATCGGCACGGCCCGCTGGACCGGTCATCAGACCGACCGCCGGAATCCGCTTGTCCCGCAAAAGCTCATCGAAACTGTAATAGGGCGTCACCCCGAATTCGTGCGCGCAAGCATCAACTTTGTCCGCCTCCTTGCAGCAGACCGCAGCGAGTTCGAAGTGCTCGGAGGCGGGGCCGTTGACAATCTGATCGCGGATCACACTGCGCCCCCAGTTGAGACCAACGACACCAATGGGAATCTTGTTCATGCTTTGGGCGATGCGGCGGTGAAGATCGTCAACCCCTCGAGGCTCTTCTTCTGGGGAGCGATGAAACTGAACATGTATCCGAAGACAATGCAGGTCAGTATCGCGATCGGTAGGTAGGTGGCCCAGTGCAGCGGCGTATAGGCCTTCACCAGGAGCGCAATGATGATGCTCGCAATGGCACCACAAATCGCCCCGAATCCATTGGCGCGTCTGGTGAACATCCCCAGCGAATAGACTCCGACGATACCGCCACCAAGAAGCGCACTCAGTTGGCTCCAGACAACCATCATTGACTCGATGTCCTGCGCCGCCAGAAGGAGAGCCATCAGAATTCCTATGATACCGACGACATACGACGTCGCCTTTAGGCTGAACAGGCGCTCACGATCCGTCGCAGCCTTTCGAAAACGCATGTAAAAATCTTCGGTGAACAGCGTTGCCACGCTGTTCATAATGCTGGCCACTGTGCTCATCGAAGCGGCAAAGATCGCGGCAATGATCATGCCGGCCATGCCAACCGGCATCGCCTGCGCCACAAACATCGGAACCACCTGATCGTTTTGGGCCATCGGATCAAATTTTGCCGGGTTGGCATGGAAGTAGGCGAAGATGGCCAGTCCCATGACGTTGACCAGAATCCCGATCCCGATCCCACAGGCTGTGCTCATCGCATTGACCTTGCGAACTTCCGCCAGCGGCGCGGAGAACACGCGTTGGATCACCGGCTGGTCGCCGGCTGTCGCCACCGTGCAGGTGACGAACTGCATGAACAGCAGGATCCAAACGGCGGGCACCGCCACGTCCCACGTCAACAGGGCAAAATCGAACTTTCCATAACTGGAACCGATTTCGAAAAACTCACCCACACCGCCAGGCAGCCCGACAATGCAAACAACGATGATCGCCACCGGTGCAATGAGCATCAGGGCCGCTTGGAATACCTCGGTCCAAATCACGGCCTCGAATCCTCCGACGGCTGTATAGACCGTCGTCAGGATGCCCATGACCAGAACGCTGAGATAGACATCGATTCCAGTCACCGCCGAAATCGCCAGGGCCGGCAGGACCAGGACCACGCTCGTTCGCGCGAACGTTTGGAAAAGAATGGACTGCAAACTCGAAATCAACCGCAACGTCCGGTTAAAGCGCCTTTCCAAGTATTCATAAGTGGACGTGATCTCCAGACGCCGAAGCATCGGGAAAATGAAATACGCGGTGACAAAGTAACCCGGAATGAATGCGATCAGCGGAAACAGCCAGACCAGGTTAGTCGCAAAGGCGAGAGCCGGAATCGCCATGAAACTGATGGCGGACGCCCCGGTTGCAAACATGCTGAGCCCCGCCGCCCACCACCTGACCCTGCGGTTTCCCAAGGAGAACTCCTCACTCGATTCCTGGCGGGAAAAGGAAAATCCAATCCAAGCCAGGATGACGAAATAGAGGACAATGACGGCGTAGTCAGGCCATTGCAGCGTCCGGACGATCCTTTCGAGTTGCAGTTCGAGCGCAACCGACACTCCATCTCGACCGGCGCCAATGAGAATGACGTTGCCGTCCGAACGAACGGCCGCCGGAAAGGCAATTCCAGGATCGGCCTGGAATCCACTCCACGCATCAGTCAGGGTATGAAAAAGAAGGGCTGGCCCGGGCTTCGACGCCGTTGTCTGCGCGAAGAGTTCGCCGGCATTGGTTTCACCCCCGGTCACGATTACTTGCGCCTGCCCAACCGGGAGCGCCGCAGCGCGCGCCGTCGGCACCGGAAGGTCACTCATCCGTCGCCAGCCCGAGTCCGCCGTTCCCTCCAGGGGTTTCGGACGATACACCCAAGTCTCCGCCAGGAGAGCGCCATCGGACCCCCGTCCGCCGAAAATGCACAACATGCCGTACTGCCCGGTGGCGGCAAACAAGGCCCGCTCCGGACCTGGCAAATCCGGCCCGCGTTCCCATCCACCCCCGTTGAGATCCAGAATCCAAAGCGCCCGGCTCATTTTCACCGGATCGGTGGCTGTCACTCCACCGAAGAAATAGATCTTTGATCCGATAACAGCTGCTCCGCCCCCGGCCACACCAACTGGAAGATCCGCTAGCCGCTCGGTTGTGACCCCGCCATTCACCCACCTTATGCGCTGGACAGTTGTCGTGGGTTGACCCTCCTGAAGTCCACCCAGCAAAATCCAGTCGGAGCCCGATCGAACGGCTGCGGCAAAGGGCGGCACCCTAACGCCGGTTTGCACCCAGTTCCGGCCGGGGATCGCGGTCGTCCAGATTTCGAAAGAAGCCTCGTTTCCGCCGGCGGCCAGAAAACCGTCGGTTCCTCGGGCCAGAAAACCGCCACCTACCGGGAATGGCGGGGCCGCCAACGGTGCCTCTGCCAATTTGGACTCCTGCCGCTCCAACTCCGGCACCGCCCATCCGATCCGAAGAAAACCGACGCAGAGCAAAAATGTTGCAAAAAACTGCGCCGCACGACGGGGGCGCCGAACCGGACAGTTCGTTGCCGCAGGAGAGCTCAGGCAGAGGATGGCTGGGATCTTCACGAGAGGGGGAACTATAGACCAACGATTGCGCAAAACTATAGAGCAAGAAAACGCAACGAAAAGAAAAAACGTTGCATTATCAGTCTTCAAGCGTAGGTTCGAATTGTTCCCACCGATGGTCTCTGTCCCCTCCAGAATCTGCCCTTTTCGTCGGATCGTCGCGCCTCGTCCGGTGGTGCGCGGCTTTGTTCTGGTATCGGTTCTCCTGATTATCGCCCTGGCGACCGTGTTGGTGGTTGTCGCGAGCATGATGGCTCAGCTCGAACGCACGGCGGCATCAAACGCTGTGAAGGTCGAGCAGGCGCGCCTCCAGGCCCTGTTTGCACTCGACGTTGCCCTCAATCAACTTCAAGCGGCCGCCGGACCCGACCAGCGCGTCACCGCCCGCGCCGAGATCCTGGATTCGAACCCGGGGACGCCGAACATCGACAACGTCAATCAACCATATTGGACCGGAGTCTGGCGGACGGGCACAAACCACCTGGACGTGGGAGGCGATCCTCAGAGGCAACTCAGTTTTCGGGCCGGGAGCGCAGACGCGACCGTGGCTGAAAAGGCCGGAAGTGCGGTCTGGCTGGTCTCGGCAACCAATGCGGCCAATCCCACAATTTTCGACGGGGTGACGAATGGAGTCGCGCGCGATGCCGTGGCAATGGCTTCCAACTATGGCACTTCAAGCAACCACACCAACGTAGTCGTTCCCTTGACTGTCACGACTACGTCGGGAGCAACCAACGGCGCCTATGCGTACTGGATTTCCGATGAAGGTTTGAAAGCCAAGGTCAACCTCACGGCGCGCACGCTCGGCGCGTCGTCCGCCGGTGAGCGCCAGCTCCATACCGTCGTTCCACAAGCCCTCCATCAGGGAAAGGGCCTCCTGGGAACGAACAACGCGGCGGACCTCCGGGACCCCGGCCTCGCCGGAAGCCTGGCAAAGACGACGACACTGTCCTCGTTCCGCTTCGTCCCGGGGATCTCTGCCGGTCCGATCACCGGCCGTTCCGCCAACCGTCTCCTCGCCGACGCCACCACGGTCTCGATGGGAGTGCTGGCAGATGTCCGGCGGGGTGGCCTCAAAAAGGATCTTACCGCGGCCTTTGAAGACCCGGGCAATACTCCCGGACGGAACTATGCAAAGTTAAACCCGAATGGAACCGCGCTGGTTTATCGTGCACTGACTGATGCTTACACCACGGCATCGTTGCCAACGGCGGCCACATCGGCGGGGTTCGATGGTTTGAAATGGCTGAGCCTTTACTCGTTCTACAATTTCTATAAGGGAACATTCCCTTCGCTCAACTTGGGCGGGCGGATACAGAACCCGTACGGGAGCCCACCGCGTGGCGTCGGAGATCCGGAGATCTCACTGCCTTACGGAGTCTCGCCCCGGGGCATCGGGTGGACCGATTCGGCGCTCGGCACCCAGGCGACACAGGTCAGCTATGGGACGCTCGCACCGACGTTTCTCGGATACCGCTGGGATACCAGTGTGTCCGCACGGCCTGTCGGACCTGCATTTCAACTCCAGATCCACTATTATTTTCAGATCATCCTCCACAATCCGTACTCGGTCGCCATCCAGGCGAACCTTAACAACTTCCGCTATGGCCGGGCGCTGGCGGCCGCGAGCGACAAGTATCTGGAAACGCGGGTCCTGACCGGAAACCAGACGATGTATTACTACACGGCGATCAACCAAGGCGCGACTCTGCAACGTCAGGTCTTCTCCACTTCGTTTGATGACACTCAAGTTCTCGCACCAGGTGAAACACGGGTCTTCGGCCTCACGGCCAGTCAGGACGGCCTAACGGTCAAGCAGGCATGCGAATATCGCGACGATGCTCCGCCCTATGGCTTCGCCAGCCGGGGTTACGCCCCGACATTCCGCCGGACGGCCCGCCTCCAGCGGATTACGGCCCGTACGTCTTCGAATGGTTCCCGCACACCGCAAAACGACAGCTATGCTGATGTACCGGATGTGCCCTCGGGTTCAACGGTCCGCCTGCGCATCACCGCCGATCCCTCAGACGCTGCCGTTTCCAATCCGGCCGCGGTGACCGACAGCAGCGCTCCGACCTCCACTTACACAATCAGTGGAAGTGGCTCGGCGGATGTCAGTATTCCCCAAGCAAGCATGTGGGTGACGGATGGCGGGAGTGGAGGAAGCACGTTGCAAGCCGTGTCGGGCCGGGCCGGGAGCAACGGGCGCAGAGTTTTCCAGTCCGGGGCGCCGGGAAGTGTTTCCACCGGTCAATCCGGTAGTGTGACACGGGCGCCTTTTGGGCCAATTGCAGTTGAGTCGCTGTCTGAGACCCAGGTGTTGAGTATGTTCAGCAGGAAAAAGGGCGTGATCCCGACGCCAACGACAACGCCGCCCCGCTACACGAACACCGGATTTGTGGTGCCTTACTTCGCCGGAAACAGCGCGCAGTTCAATCTCTTCTACGACACCAATGCACGTTACTGGGACGAGTTGTTCGTCTCCGGGAACAATGCGTGGCCAAGTTATCCGCCTTCTTCATCGGAACTCCAACTGGACCTAGACGCCGAGGGATTCACGCTCACCAGCTGGGGCGATGCGAGCACCGGTGTGGATGCGCCCGGGCGTCGAATCGTGCTCGCAGACATCCCAATCCAGCCCCTCGTTTCAATCGGTCAACTGATGCACGTGAAGCCCTTTTACATGTTCAGCACCGGGAACTTCACCAGCGTCGGCTTTGGCAGCATGTTCATCGGAGGATCCTACCCGTCCGCAGAGGTTCCGCTCGATGTGACCGCGCTGACCACGGGCACCGCGAGCGGTGCAGCCACTTTGAATCTCGACCACAGTTTCCTGGCGAATCAGGTGCTCTTCGACAGCTTCTTCTTTTCCACGGTGCCTCCCGCCGGTGCGGCACCATCCGGCACGACGTGGCCCCAACGTTGGACGAACTTCAATGCCCGGAATCCTGGTGCCAGCCTGAGCGACCGGACGACACCCCTGCTCAACGAGCGAATGACTCCCTATTTCCGGGATTCCCAGCCTCCGCTAATGGCCGATCTTCGTGATATGGACCGCGCGGCTGCCAACCTCCTCTTGGACGGCGCATTCAACGTTAATTCGACGTCCGAGGAGGCCTGGGTCGCCTTGCTTTCCAGCTTGTCCGGAAATGCGATCTCCTTCTGGGATGCCTCCGACCGGGCAGCGGCCACTTTGTCATCGTTGACGCTTCGCAATCCCGTAGTCCGGTTCTTTGCCGCGAATACGAGCAGCGAAGTGAACGAACGCTGGTCGGGGATCCGGGCGTTGGACGATGGCCAAGTGCGGGCGCTCGCACGGGAGATCGTTACGCAGGTCAAGACGAGAGGGCCCTTTCTCTCGATGGCCGACTTCCTCAACCGGCGCCTCGGAACGGCCTCAACCCAACTGACCCGTTCGGGTGCCCTTCAGAATGCCATTGACCGGACCGATCTGAACGACGCGGTGAAGACCGGTGTTGCCGTCACGCTGAGCGCTCAGCAGGCGGCCGCTCCCCAGAATTCCAATCCGATACCGGGCAACATGCGGGACGCGTCCAGCGACGCAGGAGCCGCCTGGGACTCGACGGTGGGTGCTCCGGGTTACCTCATGCAGCAGGATCTGGTGCAAAACTTCTCGGCGGTCATGGCCGTCCGTTCGGACACCTTTGCGGTCCGGGTCTACGGAGAGGTTCGCCGGCCCAATGGAACGGACGTCCTGGGCCGGGCCTGGGGCGAAGCAATCGTTCAACGGGTTCCCGATTTTGTCGATCAAACCGACACCGCACTGGGAGCGCCACCGGATCAATCCATTGCAATCTCTGATTCGAACGGCAACCCGACACTCAATGCGACGAACCGGGCTTTGGGGCGTCGATTCAAAGTCGTCTCGTTTCGCTGGCTGAACTCCAATGAAATCTAAGAGTTTTCTTCTTTTCCTGATACTCTGTGGTCCTTCTTGCTTGGCCGAACAAGCCGAGGGCCCGGTTTCATCGTTCCGGACGATGGGCGTCGACCTCTCGCTGCAGGGGATCGGATTTCCGGGTCCGAAGGGGTTTCAGTTGATCACGGTCGACGATGAACGGCGTTCCGTCTCTTACAAACTCCCGCCCGGCCAGGCCGCTTTGACGCTCGGCGAACAAGTGCCGGGAGTCGACGGGAAGACAGCGTTCAAACAGCTTGCCCAAGTCGCGCTTCCGGGCAGCAGTGGTCGGTGGCTTGTTCTCTTTCTAAATGGGCAAGGTGGGAGCCCGGGATGGAGCAATCTGATCCTCTCCGACGAGCCCACATCGGTTCCGCCGGGCGGCTACCGGTTTGTGAATTTGCTTAATGATCGAGCGGGAATTCTCCTGGGCTCCGAGAAACATATTATTCCTCCGGGCGAAAGTCTGGTCGTCGAAGTGGCTCCACCGGGAAACCAGATCATCTTCAAAGCCCAGGTCTATAGAATCCCGGATGGCGAACCGACCGTCGTGTTCTCGAATATCTGGTCGGTCGACAAAGAGCAGAGGCATCTGGTCCTCATTCTTCCATCCGACGAATCAACGACCGGCGTCGCAGTGAAGCGGCTCTCGGAATACGTCAATCTCATCCCCGCAGCATCGGACCGCTAATGTTTCAACCTGTTCATCCATGAAAACGCCCTTTCACTTCCGCTCTGCATTTTCGCTCCTTGAGCTACTCGTCGTCGTCGGAGTTCTGGCCGTGATGGCCGCCGCCGGGGCGGTGGCGCTTGGCGGCGGATCACGGTCCCTCCAGGGAGCCTCTTCCGCGATGTCCTCTGTCTTTGGTCAGGCGCGAACGGAGGCAATCCTTCGTCGGGTCCCGGCACGCGTCATCGTCGATACGACTTACAATTCTTCGCAGCCGGACAACTTCAACCGTCGCGTGGCGGTGGTGGTCTCGAACGACGATGGAACCACCTGGACACCCGTGACCAAATGGACGCGATTGCCCGGGAACGCATTTTATAATCCAGTTGCCAGCCGCGCCCATGGGCAGGTCGCGATCAGCGGACTGCCCGGAGGGGCATCGGGGCCTTTCGACTATTTCGAGTTTGGACCGAACGGACAGGCGTCCGTGCCCCGCAGTTGGATTGTTTTGTCCAACGGTGTGGTGAATGGCGGTGCATTCCAGGAAGTGGCCCAGGAGAACCGCGCCGGTTTCTTCATTCACCGAATGGGCCGGCCAACGTTCTTCTCGGATCCGTCACAGATTCCGCAATCATGAAGAAAGCGGCGTTCAGCCTGGTTGAGATCGTGCTCGCTTTGGGGATCATCGGGATCGCCCTGCTCGCGATTTTCGGCCTGTTTGGCACAGCGCTCCGATCAAACTCGGAGACACTCTCGCAGCAGGAGGTTCTCGGATTGAGTCGGTCCTTCACCGACTTTCTCCGTTCCACCAACAGCGGGGCCGGCTTTACGAACGTTTACGACTGGGTCCGCAATCCATCCAATGCACCGGAACTCTATTCGTTTGCGTTGTCGAATGGGGTGTTTACGAACGGCGTTTTCGGAACGTCGCTCTCCTCCACTTCGATCGAAGGCCGTCCGGGACGTCTCTATCGGATGGTGATCGGTCTCTCACCGAACCTTCCGATCCGGCCGGCTGGGACGAACATCCAGCGGCCGGTTCCATCGGATCTGCCTGCAAATCCGGGCTCCTACACGAACGATGCGGCCCTCGGCGTCCAGGTCCGCGCATTCATGGTCGGCGCGACCGGGGTGCCACTCTCCAGCCTCCAGCCTGTGTTTACCTATGACACGACGGTCTTCCGCTGACACAGCGTTCACATTGGTCGAAATGCTGGTGGCCTTTGCCGTGGGCGCGTTGGTTTTGGTGTCGCTTGTCGCGATTGTCTCGCAGTCCATGAGTGTATCGAGCCGGACCAACGCCAAACTATTGGCGAACAATTCCGCGGCCGTCGCGGTTGACCTGGTCGCCAATGATCTGGAGTCGCTCGCCGTGACGCGGCGACCCTTTGAATATCTTCAGACGGTGCAGGAGCCGGTTGGCCCGCTTTCAAACGTCACGCGGCTTTTGATGCTTAGCGCGGGGGGAACGGATGCGACCACGAACGTCGATGTGGGGCAGGTTCGTGCAATTTCCTATCGGGTTCTTGATCAGGATCCCGTGAACTCGGGGGGAAGCAGCCCGATCATTGGCCTCTATCGAACCGTTGTTTCTTCGACCAACACCTTTGAAGAGTTCATCGGATCCACAAACCTCGATACGGCTTTCTCATCGGCATCGGTCGCGCTCGAAGACTTTGTCGCAGGGAATATCGTCGATTTCCAAGTCCGACTCTTTCCCGACGGACATCGACCCGCTCTCAATGAAGTGTCGGGTGTCGTGCAGCCGATCCGACTGGGCGGAACAGGAGTTCTGGTGAGCGGATCGACGAACACCAACATCGTTTCCTGGGCCGAGGTGAGTGTCACCGTTCTGGAGGACAGGGAAGATGCCGTGCGCCGACTGCGTGCCGGTTCGTTGACGCTCGAGGATGCCGTCGAGCGCTATGGTTTTCGCCTTTCACGCAGGGTAGCGATCCGCGCTCCCAACTAAGCTTATGATAACGACGATTACAGATCACGGAGCAGAAACGGGGACGGTCTCCGTGCAGACCGTCCCGATTCAGAAGGCCATTGACTCCGTTGCGAGCGCCGGGGGCGGAACTGTTCGCGTTCCAGCCGGTCTTTTCCAGACGGGCACGGTCCAACTCAAGTCGCATGTCACACTCCATCTGGATAATGGTGCTGTTCTGAAAGGCAGCGGCAATCTTGCCGACTACCCCGAGGTCGCAGGCGGGTTCACCGATGCGGTTGGGCAAAGCCGGAACCGATGTCTCATCTATGCAAAGGATGCCGTCAGTCCGGCGATCACGGGCCACGGGACAATCGACGGAAATGGCGGTTCCTTTGCATTCGAACAGGATGGCCGCCCGTTCATGGTGCGATTCATCGACTGCCGGGACATACGGGTGACCGGCGTCACGCTCAAGGACTCGCCGGGCTGGGTGAGTCACTATCTGGGATGCGAAAATGTGTTGATCCACGGAGTGACCATTCAGAGCCGGGTGAATTCCAACAATGATGGGATCGACGTGGATTCCTGCCGGCGGGTGAGGATCAGTGATTGTGATATCGATACGGGCGATGATGCCATTTGCATCAAGGCCACCCGCGCCACACCGTCGGATGACATCATTGCGACCGGCTGCCGGATCTCCAGCGATTGGGGTGCTCTGAAGCTGGGTACGGAATCCGCGGGTGATTTCCGGAACATTCTCTTCAGCAATATGATCATCCGCGACACGAATGGTGGCGGGCTGAAGTTGATCAGCATGGATGGGTGCCGGATGGAGAATGTCGTCGCGGAGAACCTGATCATGGACAACGTGTCCGGACCAATCTTCATCCGCTTGGGAGCCCGACTGCGCCGTTACTTTGATGATCAACCCGTCCGACCGGTTGGGACAATCCGCGGTGTTTCCATCCGCAATGTCCGGATCCGAGTTTGGGAGGAGGGATTTCATCTCTATGGCAAATATCCGCGAAAGGCCGGGATCATCGTGTCCGGGGTTCCCGGTCATTGTGTCGAGAACGTGGATTTTGAGAACGTCCGGGTCAGTTTTCCCGGCGGAGGAATGCCATCGACGGTTCCTGTTCCGGAGCAGGAGGCAGAGTATCCTGAGTTCCCTGCCTTTCATCCTCTTCCGTCGTGGGCGCTCTTTCTTCGGCATTTGCGGGGAGCCACGTTCCGGGGGTGCGAGTTTTCCACACGCGAGCCCGATGGCCGTCCGGCCCTCTACCATCAAGACACCGCAGACGTTCACTTTGAACGTTCGCGGGTGAACGAACTCGAAATGCCCACCCTCGACTGATTTCCCAATGAACAAGCCAACCCAACTCATCCTGATCGCCGGTCTTTGCAGTATCTCTGCTGCTGCCGCATCCATTATCCATGTTGATGCTTCCGCCGGACCCGGTGGAGACGGCTCCCAAGCAAAACCCTTCGCAACGCTGGAGGAGGCACGAATGGCTGCCGCAACGGATCGCCGCGGACCTGTGACGGTCCGCATTCACGACGGCCATTACCTCACGCGCGCGGGTTGGAGTCTGGGGCCTATTGATTCCCGACCAACTGAGGCACCGGTGACTTATGAAGCCGTTCCGGGCGGGAAGGTGCGGGTCTCAACAGGAATTGTTGTGCCGGCTGGTTCATTAAAACCGGTGACCGATGAAGACGTTCTGGCTCGGCTGCCTGAAGCGTCACGTGACAAGGTTCGTGAGCTGTCGCTGGAGGAACTGGACATGGTGGTCAGTCGATTTCCCGCCAAGTTCCGCGGACTCGAGTTGATCGAGGTCTTCTGGAACGGCCGGCGCCTGCCCATCTCCCGATGGCCAAATGACGGTGTTTTTGCCAAAATTCAAGAGGTCAAGGACAACGGCATCCAAGGCAAGGGAGGGGTGTTCGTTTACCGTGAGGACGCGCCATCGCGTTGGACCGCGGCTGTCGACGAGGGAATTTGGCTTCGCGGGTTCTGGCGGGTGCCCTGGGTCATCGAGGCCGTTCAGGTTGATACGATCGATCCGGTCACCAAAACGATCACGCAAGCGGTGACCATTCCGGGAGGGATCGGCTCGAAGTACCATCGGGCTGCCAACAATGGACCCGGACCGGGCTCGGGTGACGAGCCGTGGGAGGCCATCAACTTGATCGAGGAGATCGATGTGCCGGGCGAATGGGCCGTCCGGTTTTCAACTCAAAAGCTCTACATTCTTCCGCCCGCTGATGCTGGAGAAATGCTAATCACCGATTGCAACGCGCCGATCATCTCCATCTCGGGTGTTTCCAATACGTCGTTTGTCAATCTGCACGTTGACGGCGGAATGGGGGATGGCATTCGCGTTGAGGGGGGGGAGAATGTGATGATTGCCGGATGCAAGGTTTCCAATGTTTCGCGCGACGGCATTGTTCTCGCCGGCGGAAAGCGACATCTCGTTCTGAGCAATGATACGATGGAAACGGGGTTCTCCGGGATCAACTTTCTCGGTGGGGAGCGGGCGACCCTGACACCCGCCGGACATCGGATCATCAACAATCTGGTAACGAAGGCGGGGGTCTACTTTCCGATCGCCGGCATTGTCGGCGGACTTGGCCCCCGTTCGGAATCGGTTGGCAACCTCGTTGCGCACAATCGCATCCATGATTGTGCGAATAGCGGGATTGTCTATGCCGGAAATGAGAATGTTCTCGAATACAACGAAATCTACCGGGTTGGCCTTGGATCGAGCGACCTGGGCTGCTTTTACACGACCGGGGCCTGGACCTCGCGGGGAAACATCGTGCGGTTCAATATGGTTCACCATTCGATGAATGCGAATGCCTTCTATGTGGACGACGGCGACTCCGGCGACGAGTTCTTTGCAAATATTGCTTATAAAACCCAGTCGGGAGGATTCATAGGGGGAGGGCATGACCAGATTTTCCGAAACAACATCTTCGTCGCAAACACCCGCGCAATGCATGTGGACGCGCGGGGCATCGCCCGGGGTTATACCGTCGACGACCGGCGATTGCGCGGTGATCTCGAGTCGGTTCCGTTCCAACAGCCGCCGTGGAGCGAGAAATACCCCTCCCTCGTCAGGATCCTTGAGATCGAGCCGGAGCGGCCGAGTGGCATCCTTATCGAGGACAACCTCATCGTGTCATGCGAGACCGATATCCGACGCTCAGGCAAGGAGTCGGAACTCGGTGGTGTCACGTTTCGAAACAACTTTGTCAGCGAGGACATGGGAATGTTCGTCGATCCGGCCAATCTGGACTTCACGCTGAAACCTGACGCCGCGGTGTTCCAACAGATCCCGGGTTTCCGGCAGGTGCCGGTTGCGAAGATCGGACTGTATCCGGATCCCTACCGACCAACGGTGCCCGAACGGGATATGGAACTTCTCCGGACGGGCAATACGAAGGCACACTTCGATTCCCAAACCGACATCGACGCTTCAAACCGGCCCGTTCAACCCTGAGCGCGTCCATGGAACCTTGCAGATACCCGTGGCGGCCGGACCTCGGCGACGGAATGTATTCGAATCCCGTTATCCATGCAGATTATTCGGATCCCGATGTGATCCGAGTGGGTGACGACTTGTGGATGACGTCTTCGAGTTTCCAGTGCACGCCGGGTCTTCCGATTCTTCATTCGCGCGATCTGGTCAACTGGCAGCTGGTCAACCATGCCATCCGCCGGATTCCGCACGAGAGCTACCGCGACGTCCGACCGGGCTGCGGTATCTGGGCTCCCGCTTTGCGATACCACGCGGGGAAGTTCTGGCTCTTCTTTCCCATGCCGGATGAAGGGATCTATGTCACAACCGCGGAGGATCCGGCCGGCCGGTGGGCGGAACCCTGGTGCCTGCAAGAGGCGAAGGGGTGGATTGATCCGTGCCCATTCTGGGACGATGACGGAAGGGCCTATTTGATACACGCCTATGCCATGTCGCGGAGCGGTCTCAAGGAGCGGATTCATCTCCGGCCTATGGAACCTGATGGAACCCGCCTGCTTGGTGATGGTGTCGAACTCTTTCACACCCCGCACCATCTCTACCTCGAAGGTCCGAAGGTCCACAAAATCGATGGATGGTATTATATTCTCTGCCCGGGAGGTGGTGTGCAGACGGGATGGCAGGTGGTTTTCCGTGCAAGGTCTTTGACGGGACCATACGAGGAGAAGGTCGTTTTGGAACAGGGCTCGAGCCGGGTGAACGGGCCTCATCAGGGCGCATTAGTCGATCTCCCGGATGGCTCCTGGTGGTTTCTGCACTTTCAGGATTGTGGACCGTTCGGCCGCATTGTGCATTTGCAGCCGGTACGGTGGGAAGACGGTTGGCCGGTCGTGGGTGTGGACCGGGATGGGAACGGAATCGGGGAACCGGTCGAACGTTGGATCAAGCCGGTACCGGATTGTCCGATCCGCATCCCGGAAACGACGGACACGTTCGGTTCCAATGCTTTGGGACTCCAGTGGCAGTGGAATGCCAATCACGAACCGGATTGGTCGGACCTTACGAGCCGCCCGGGCTGGCTGCGGTTGCCGGGGGGTATCGGAAGCGCAGGCGATTTGACGATGTTCCCGCGCTTCTTGGGACAGAAATTCCCGGCGAGGCAGTTTCGTGTGAGCACGGTTTGCGATATCACAGCAGCGGCGGTGGACAGCCTGGCCGGGTTGGCGGTGGTGGGTGGGGGGCGGTCGTTTGCCATTGCTTTCAAGCGCGGTGCCGGGAGGAACCGCGTGGTCCTTTGCACTGCAGAAGGCGAGGAGGAAGTCGCCGCTTTGGAGCGGATGACCGCCGAACTCGCAGTGACTGTCTCCTCCGATGGATCCTTTCGTTTTGAAATTTTGCAGGCTGACGAGACTTGGAAGACATTCGAACGGGGTTTCCGCGCACGTGAGGGTGGATGGATCGGGGCGCGGGTGGGACTCTTTCATACGTCGGAACTCCAATCGGTGGCGGACTTCTCAGCGTTTCTGTTCTCTGCACCTTAGTATGAAAGCAGCCTATGCTTTGGCCGCAGTTTTCTTTCTCTGGGATGCGAAGGCTTCTGATCTCAGCGAAAGAATCGCCGAGCTTCCGGAGAATTCGCCCTCTGAGCGGGTCAAGAAAGCGGCGCTGGAGGTCTCACTTGAGCGCTTGAAAGAGATCCAGGCGGCCGCTGAGCCTGAAGCGGACAATCTGGAGAAAGAGATCCGGACCCGTCTGACGGGGTCGGCCGACGAGGTTGCCGCTCGGAGGGAAGGACCCAACCTGAGTGTTCTCCGACCGCCGCTCGTTTCCAACGGAAACCCGCATTTGGAACGCTTGGTCGCTGGAGCAAGCGAGGAATTGTCCAAGCCCGATGTTGTCTGGCCGCGGATTGGAACCGGACGCCCTCTGTTCGACTCGGCGACAGCTCCAGGGCCGTATAATCCGCGCCAAGCTGCGGCTGCGATGGAAGCGTGGTTCTGGCTTTACGCGAACCCGTCCAGCCCGATGAAGGGAGAGCCCGAAGCGCTTAGACGGGTGATTCGACGGACCCTGGCCTATGCCGACGCGATTGTCTCTTCGGGTGAAGAGGGGAGGAAGGAGTCGATTTATGACGACTTCGCGATGGCGCCCGCGTCGATCGTCCTTCGCGAATTGGTCACCTTGCATCCCATGTTGTTGCTGCCCACGGAACGTTTGCTCGTGCGGAATGCGATGCGAACTGCCGGTTCGGTGGTCCTGAAGCACAGTCTGGCGCATGCAGATCGGAACTCGCGCGGCTATGCGAATATTGATGCGGCGCTTGCACTCCAATTGCTTAACTTCGGTCTCTTTTTGTCGGACGAGCCGATGCTCGCGCAGTCCCGCGGTTTCCTCTCGCGGATCGACCGTGCCGTTCTTCCCGATGGCGGGACCCATTACATATGGAGCCAGAATGAATCCTATGGTTACCATGGAGTCATCGCCCAATTTCTCGCGCAGATGCATGAGATTTCGGGAGAGGAACAACCCCTGAAAACACTCCAACGACTGGAATGGTATGGTCCGGTGAGTGTGGGCCCGGTTGCCGAATACTGGACGGCGCCGTCCTGGAAGCACACCTGGAACAACGAGATGAAATCTTTTCCCGCTGGCGACTACGTCGCAGGCGTCACTGGAAATCCCTATGTGCGAAAACTGGTCGGTGAACCGGACCCGAGCCGATTGCGCGGATGGGAGGCCGCGCGCCTCCCCTTGCCATGGTATCGAAATGACATTCCACCTGCCGACCTGCCGGACAATGTTCTCTTTGTTGACCGCAATATCGACGGACCGCGCGGGCGTTTCGGACGGTTCCACTTCGCCGCAACGCTCCGCGAGATTCCCATCGATGAGCCGGGGCACGCGACACTGATGGGTGCGATGACCGTCACTGATCAACTCGGACTTCAGGCAATTTTGATGGGCGTCGGACCACGGGTGTTCGTTGGTGCGGACCGCAAAGACCCGCGGTCTTGGGCTTATCTGACTTCGGGGATGAAATGCTCCCGAGCTGCGAGCCGGAACGCCTTTGCATTCGCGGCAACGCACGGCCTTGCGGCATTCCGCTCATCGACGAAGGGGCCGGTTGTCCCGGCCACAGGTTCACAGGTCTGGTTTGTGTCCGGCGAACGGCTCATCGGTCTCATTCGAATCGCGGCAGACGACGATACCGATCCCTCCCTGCTCGAGGGAGTCGTGCGTCTTGGAACCGGCGGGACGGTAGCCGGACCGATGCAGGCTCTTCGGTCGCTCGAAACCCAGGGGTGGACATTTGGTGATCTCACTGTTCAGACACACGGCCATAACTTTGGAGAAACTACGGACGAAATCATCCCCTTCCGCCGGGCGGATGCGCCGATCACCGAAGTGCAGTGGCGTGGTGCACCAAGCCACGAAACTGCTTGGTTCGCGGTGGAGATTCGCCCGTCCTCGACCAACCCAGCCGTGGTGACGCTCACCGGGCCCGCATCCGCGCAACCGCGCATCGGGATTCGTGTCGATGACAAGGCGTATGAAGTGGCTGCAAATTTCGGAAGCGAGCCGATAAGCATGGATGGCGCTTATGGAAATGAAAAGACGGTCAGCCGCTGGATGGGTGGCCGCGCCCAGAGCGGGCCTTTCCGATTGGAGCCGGGCGGTGTTCTCCTGACCGTGATCAGCCCAATCGCTGAGGATCACCAGCCTGGCTGGGAATCGCTTCAGCAGGCGATCGAAACGTCGGAAACCGGTTTGTAGGCGCACATCGGTCCTTGCGTCGAAGTGCGGGCTGCGCATAAGTTGCAAAAGTTCCCCAAAAATGAGGTTTGTTGCAAAAAAGTGCAGAGCTCGGGCTTGTCATGTCGTCGTAACCGGCGGGGTGGCTCTGCTGGTCTCCGCTTCGCCGTTGTCCGGTGCGGACAGTATTTGGACGGGTGCCTTGGGGGCCGACTTTGGAGAGGCCGGGAACTGGAACCCGGCGGCTCCGGCCGATGACTTGACAACAGACCTTGCCATTTTCACCGGCGTCCTCACCGCAAACCAGGCGGAGATCAATGGACCACGCAGTGTGGCGGGATTGGGATTCTCTTCGGCCGGAGGCGGATGGGCTTTGGCCGGGATGGGCCGATTAACCCTCGGCGGTGGCGGGATTTCAGCACTCAGCCAGACCGGTGGAACAACAACGATATCCACCGCATTGCAACTTGGCGCAAACCAAACTTGGGCGATTGGCGCTAACGCGACGCTCCTGCTGACAGGCAGTATCACGGCGGGCGAATCAACCAGCGTGACGTTTCCGGGTCAGTTGATCATCGGCGGCTCGAATGCGGGCGACATCGTGTGGGATCCATCGGCGGGGCGCTCGGTCGGGCTGTATGCCAGCGTGGCCAATGCGGGAGCGTTGCAAGTCAACCAGCGGCTGGTCTTGGGGGCCGGAGCCAACTCGACGAGTTCGGTCAACACGATTTTCAATGCAAGCAGCGCCGGTATCCGCGTATCCAATGCCGGTCTCCTGGAGGTGCGCGCGGGAGAATGGCGGACGAATGATCTGGGGTCCAATAACTCGGGTGCATTCACCGGGCGTCTGGTCATTTCGGGGGGCACTCTGGCCACAGGAGGAGGACGCTATCTCGGACAATTCAATGGAAGCATTGGAACACGCGTCAGCCTCACCGGAGGTCGGCTTTTGGTAACGGGAGGAGGGAACGTGCTGGTGAACGCGGGTCATCTCGGTCTCGGTGCCCACGGGGCGAATACGCCGACGGGAACGATCACGTTTGATGTGGCCGGAGGAGTGCTCGATGTGGCAAGGGGGGCTGGCAATTTTCCTGCAAACTCCGGCATTTCGTCTGCGGCGCTTTCGCTGGGAGGGGTGGCCAACACCACGGTCCTGATGAACCAGAGCGGGGGAACGGTTCGGGTCGGACTCACGACCGGATCGCATGTCTTCAGCGGAGCGACCAACGCCAATGCGTTCGCGAATCTCTCGATCGGCTCAAACCTCGCCGGAAACCAGGCGGCTTATACATTGACGGGCGGAACGCTTCTTGTTGCGGGAGCAGTCCAAGGTCTGTCCTCACCGGGCGGGGTGAGCAACTTCAATTTTCTTGGCGGCGTTCTTGCAACGGCGACGTTCACCGCGACTTACCTCGGACATTCGCCAGGCGCAACAGATGTTGCAAACCAAACAACGGAATCATTGGAAATCGGAACTCTTGTCAACCGCGGCGGCACAGTCGCGCCGGGAGGCATGGGCACGGCGGGCCGGACGGCTGTCGCCGGGAGCTACCGTGCTGTGTCTGGAGCACTTGAGATCGATTTGGGAGGAACAACACAGGCCACGGGTTTTCAGGCGGGAACTTATGATTTCCTCGGTGTGACCGGAAGTGCCGTTCTTGGCGGGGACTTGGTCGTGAACGTCCTTCCGGGCTTTACACCTTCCTCCGCACAGGTCTTCACCATTCTTTCCTCCGCGAGTCTCACCGGCGCATTTGCAAACGTGGGCAACGGCTCACGGGTTGTTTCCGCGGACGGTCGGCACACGTTTCAAGTGAATCAGTCGGCAACGAGTGTCACTCTCTCGAACTATATCCCGGTGGGTCCCCCGGTTCTCTCGTCATCGTCGGCACCGGAAGTGATTGCCTCCGGAGACCACGTGGTCCTGAACGTTGCGGTCAGCAGCCTGGCACCGGTCACTTACGAATGGCGCCGCAACGGGCAGGTGATCAGCGGTGCCACCGGAAATACGCTGACGCTCTTCGGTTTCAGCGATGTTCAGGCCGGCGAGTATGAAGTGACGATACGGAATGCTGTGGGGCAGACGAGTCGGATGTTCCCGGTACGAACGACCGTTCCGGCGGCGAGTATCCAGCGCATCGTCGACGCGGGAGCAACCGAGACGTTTTTCGCCTCACCGGGCGCATCGTCTTATCGATGGATCCTTAATGGCGAGGAGGTCGGTACGACGCAGAGCTTCGCGTATTCGCCGGGCCGTCGGGAGGTGGGAACACACTGGCTCCGCGTCGTGGAAACCTATGCGGATGGATCCGCAATGACTCGCCACTGGACCGTCCGTGTTCGCCTTCAGTTTGCGGAGAGTGGAACGTTTCTCTATGTCTCGCCGGCCGGGTTGGATACGAACAATGGCGGCATCGGCGCCCCGTTCCGGACGCTGGAACGAGCCCGGGATGCCGCACGGTCGATCCCTGGAGGAGTCACGATTTACCTCCGGGGTGGCGTCCACCGGCGCACGACGACATTCACGCTTTCGGCCCAGGATTCCGGAACAGAGAACGCACCGCGGGTTTACGCGGCTTACCCGGGTGAAACGCCGATCCTGACCAGTTCGCGTGTGCTGAATGCATCGCTGTGGTCGCCTCTCGCCGCCTCGGAACACTTCCGCATCGCTCCGGGGATCAATGCCGCGCGGATTTGGGAGACTGATGTTTCCGGGAATGCGAGAGCCAATGCGTTTCCCAACATCTTCAACGAATGGCTAATTTTTAACGCGCTGCGTTCATCTCAGAATGGTGGATTGTTGGAGCTCTTCCAAAACGGCCAACGACGTTTCATTTCAAGGTATCCCAATTACCACCCAACCGACGATACACTTACGCCCAACCTGCAAATGGACGGTGTCGCAACCGGCGCCGCGACGGATGGCAGCGGCTATTTGAACAGCAGCGGAAACTATACGCTTTCGAACGGAACGGTCACTCCGGTCGGATGCGCCTTTCATTATAGCGCGGCGGACGCAGCCCGCGTCGACCGATGGCAAAGTGCGATCAGCCGTGGTGGGCTTTGGTTGATGGGCTATTGGCGCGTGCCCTGGCAGGTGAACGGCTTACGGGCCAGTGTGGTTGATCCTGGCAAGCGGGTTATTGGTTTCACGTCCACGCCGAACCTTGGAATCGGTGACAAGTATACCCGCCCCGTCGGGACGAAGAAGGAGCCATGGTGGGTGGTCAATCTCCTGGAGGAGATGGACGTGCCCGGCGAGTGGGCCATCGATTTCAGCCGTCAGCGTCTATACCTTCTCATGGATCGCGATGGCGCTCCGGCCGATGGCGAAATCGAACTTTCTGACAGCAGCGTGGTGCTCTTTCAGATGAATGGAGCAAACGATGTGGTGCTGCGTGGACTGACATTTCAGCGTCATCTCGGAATCAGTGTGCAAATGCTCGGGGGAACCCGGAATCTTGTGGTGGGTTGCCGTTTCGAGCAGACCGGCAACGTAGCCGTGGAAATCCGGGATGGCACTCAGCATGGTGTGCTTTCGTCCGACTTCAGCGAGCTCGCCTCCGGTGGCATAATGATGAGGGGTGGGGTGCTGACGCCGCAGCTTGTTTTCTCGAACCACTTCGCTGTCAATAACCGGTTCCGTTCCTTCAGCGAGGTTGTCCGGGTGTACCAAGCGGCGATCGATGCCGGCTATGGCGGCCCGCTAGGCACCTGGGGACAAACAGCTGTCGGCATGCGCATCGCACATAATGACATACGAACCACACCGCATGCAGCGATTCTCTGGAACGGCCACCGTCATGCGATTGAGTTTAACGAGGTTTCCAACTTTACCCGCATCTCCAATGACTTTGGGGGAATCTATCGTTACGGACCGAATATCGACGCGGAAACGATCATCCGGTTCAACCACATCTACGCCAGCCCGCAAGGCGAGGGAATCTACAATGACTTCGATCATGTTAGGAGCCCGGTCTACGGGAACACGATCAACCTCAAGACGCCGGCGGCTGCCAGTCGAGGATTCGGATTCTGGAGCACGACGAACACGGAAGCCGGTGCCGCCGTCCCGGGGTTGCCGACCACGCTTCGAGTTTTCAACAACATCGCGGTCAATAGCCGCGAGAACTTTGTCCTGCATTCTTCGACCGGTGGGCGGATCGAGAACAACGTTTCGTTTCGACCGAACGTGGATCATTTCCGCTGGAGACGCATCACCACCAACGGAACGACCCAATCGATCTCGAATTCCAACGCCGCCACGCTGGCATCGGGTCCAAACACCGGCTATGCAAGTGATCCGGGTTTCCTTGATTTTTCCAATGATGACCTGCGCCTTCGACCTGATTCGCGGGTCTATTCGGACATGCCGGGCTTTGAGCGTGTGCCTCTGGAAATGGCCGGGCTCTTCCACGACGAGTTCCGCACTTCCGGCATGCGGGTTTGGAGTCCGTTTGTGGTAACCGGACCGGCACGGGCGGTCGGAGCCAATACAGCGACGTTCACCGGTGAACTGGTCTATCCTCAATTCGACCAGAATGCGACAGTGCGCGTTTACTGGGGGACCGTGGATGGCGGAAGTGACGAAGCGGCGTGGCAGCGGATGGCGGTGCTGGGTCAACCTGCTTCGGGGCAACTCGCTTACACTCCGTCCGACCTCGCGCCCGGAACTCGTTACTTCTTCCGGTTCCAAGCGACCAACAGCGCGGGCGAACACTGGGCCGAGCAAAGCAATTCAACGACCACATTCGGGATCGAGGACAGCGCTGTTCCTGGCACGGCATCCAGTGATGCAGAAGGAACGTCGCCGGACGCTGCCTTCGATGACAACGCTCTCAGTAGTTGGCAGGCACCGTTCGCAACGGGGGCGGCAACTCTCGGTTACGCGTTCCATATCGGTGCCGTTCGGGTAACGCGCTATTCTGTGACGAGTTCCTCCGACCATCCATCCCGCGACCCGCGTGACTGGCGGTTTGAAGGATCATTGGATGGAGTGAACTGGATTGTCCTCGACCAGCGTTCTGGAGTGAGCTTCCCGGGACGCGCGCAGACACTAAGTTTTGGCTTCAACAACGCCGTTGCGTTTCCCCGCTACCGATTGGTGATCACGGCCAATGCGGGGGATTCGGAAACCGTACAAATCGCCGAAGTAAGCCTCCAGTCGCCTTTGATTGTCGCGGATACAACCGGTCCCGTGATCAGCACACCGGGTAACCTGATCGTCAGTGGAAACGCCAGTGGGGCGGTTGTCACCTTTGAAGTGAGCGCGCTGGACGCCGTATCCGGAGAGGCCCAGGTCATTGTTTCTCCGTCCTCTGGATCGGTCTTTCCACTCGGAACGACGCCGGTCAACGTCACGGCCACGGACGCAGCGGGGAACGTGTCGAGTGCATCCTTCACCGTCACCGTGCAGCCTCCGACCTTGCCGACTCCATGGACGCTCCAGCAAATCCGTCCATTCTCGGCTGTTGCGCCTGGAACCGTTGAAGTCCTGTCCTCAACGTCCTTCCGCATCGTGGGTGCCGGAGGGGCCTCGACCGGCGGGACGACAGCCGACCTCTGGACGGGGACCAATGATTCGAATACGTATCTCTCGGTGCCGTGGCAGGGTGATGGGATCTTCACGGCGAGGTTGGCGTCGTTCAGTTCAACCGACGCGGCGGCGAAAGCCGGGATCATCTTCCGGGAATCGACCAATTCAGGGTCCCGTTACAGCACCATCTACGTCATTCGAAACAACGGCGGATCCGTTCTTTTTCAACACAAAACGGCGACGAATGGGGCGAGCACCGGAACCAACTTCTTCAATGGCTCCGTGACAAACCGCGGTATTCCCGAGTGGATCCGTCTGGTTCGCCAGGGCGATACTTTCAGCCTCTACTATTCGGAGAACGGAGTCAACTGGACATGGCTTTCAACCCGGGCCAATGCGATGTCCGGAGCGGGCCTAAGCGTAGGCTTCGTCGTTGCGCCGCGAACGGGAAATACTACGGCGACGGCCGTCTTTGACAACATTAGCTTTGTCACGCCCCAGCAAAGCTGGCGTCAAACCTACTTTGGAGGGACCGCGAACACGGGAAGCGCGGCGGATGGTGCAGACCCGGACGGAGACGGCTTCAGCAACCTGATGGAATACGCTTTGGGAACAACGCCGAATGCGGCGCAGTCCCAGCCGGTCATTTCGTACGACATCGTCGGGATTGAATCTGAGCCGGGCCGCTTTCTTGACATCACATTCAATCGGGTTGCCGACCCGGGCCTCACCTACCGGGTGGAAGCCAGCCAGACACTTGCTCCTGCCGGGTGGGTCACGATCTGGCAGTCCACCGGAGCCGCAAATACTCCGGGGGCGGTGACCGTGGTGGATCCCTTTGACATAGACAGTGGTTCACCTCCGCAAAGATTTCTTCGACTGAAAGTCTCTTCGCCATGATGCGGTCGTTCTTTGTTGCAATCGTTCTGATGCTGCGGCCGCAAGAAGGGCTGTTCGGTCAAAGTCCCGCGCACCTCTCGGGGGAAATCTCCGCGGACCGGATCCTGAATGGTGAATCGGCGTTTCCCCCGTCTCCGAGCATTGATGTTCCAGTCGACCTGAATGGCCTTGACCGCGCGCGCTTGGGAACTGTTCCACCGCCGGGCGTGCATCCGCGCGTGTTGATCAGCCCGGACCAACTTCCGGATCTCCGGCGACGGTTGAGGGAAACGAATGTTGGGCGGGAACTGCTAGCCAGTCTTCAGAGGCGGATCGATTCCTCGATTCGCAACCCGGATTACTGGGGGAGTTCATTGTATGAATTGCTGGCGACGGGACGGCTTGCAGAGGCTCGCGCAATGGTTGAGGGGAAGAACGAACTTCCGCCTACCATTGGACACTACCAGCCATTTCTCTATGCAATCGTTCTGGAGGCTTTCGATGCATTGATCCAAGAGGATCGGGTTCGAGGGGAACGCGCCGCAGTCGCTGTTGCAACCTACGCAGATTTGGTTCGTCCGGCAATCGATGCATCCTCGAAGGCTCCCCTGCACGACGACGTCTGGCGTCCCAAGGCTTCCGACGCCGGGCCGTGGGCTTTGCGAGATGCCTTAGGTGGACATCTCCTCGGCTATGCTTATGACTTCAGTGCGCCATTCATGAATGAGTCGCAACGCAAGATCGTGCGAGGAGCCATCGCGGCGGCGACAAATGGAAGGGTCTGGATGGGAGCGAGGCTTCCGCGGCATTTTCGAAACTGGAACTGGATCGCTGTAGGCCTTCAGCAACCCTTGCTGGCGCTCGCCATTGAGGGCGAGGAGGGCTATGACCCGCGGGTATATCGGCTCGGGGTTGAGATGGCCCGGGACTATCTGACTTACGGGATTTCGCCCATGGGCGTTTCGACCGAGGCTGTCGGATACACGCAGTTCGGATTGGTTTGGGCGAATCCATTCTTTGTCGCCGCCCAGAGGAGGGGGGCCGACCTTCTCGGTCACGGTCACCACAGAGCCATGTTGGATTGGTATCTCCACACGACCGTCCCGACCCGGGATCGATGGCTGAGCCAAGGAGATGGCGGCGACGGTGGACCGGCGATCTGGACGCTTTCGATGTGGCGCTACTTCTTCCCGAGCGATGCAAAGGCCAAAGCGCTGTGGCGCAGCTTCGTCGCCTCGCGATCGGGGAAGCCGTTTGATGGGAACTACCACCTGATTGAGGCAATGATTTGGGCAGCGGACGACCCGCAACTCCACGATCCGCCGCCGGACAAAGGCGAGGATCTCGCCGCGCTGGCGGTGCCGCCCGTCCTGTTCGACCCGGATCGAGGCTGGCTTACGGCGCGAAGCGCATGGGATCGCGACGCCGCATTCATGCAGTTCGAGTGCCGGGTGGATTCCGTTGGGGCCAGTCATGAACACGCCGATCGCGGGAGCTTCACGTTCGCCGCGCTCGGTCGAGTTTGGGCGAAGGACAATTTCCGCTCCGTCGAGACGCGCCACCATAACAGTATCCTCATTGACGGACTCGGCCAGGGATACTGGCCCGGCCCCGGTGTTTGGCTGGGACTGGAGACTTTCGGGACTTTGCTGGTCGCTGCCTGCGATGCCCGGGATGCCTACAGTTGGTTCTGGCCGAAGCAGATCTTGACTGAGGATCCGGAACGCTTTGAGCGGTTTCGGTTTCCGCGCTGGGCGGCTTATGAAAGTGAGGCGAGAGCGTTCCAGAAGTTGCGTTCTGGACCCTCTGGGGAAAAGGACCCACGCGCTGGCGTGGTGTCTTTTTGGAAACGTTATGAAAGTGGCGATCCGCGGCTCTGGGACGAAGATGGCTGGCCGGTACGGTTTCCACACAACACAGTCGCCCGCGCCTTTCGGACAATTGCATTCGAGCGCGGCAGGAATCCTTGGTTGCTGGTCGTCGATGACATTCAGAAGGACAACCGGGAGCGGCTTTACGAATGGCTGATGCAGACGGGATTGGATACGGAAATCGCATCGATTGCCGGGAACGACATTGTTCTCTGCGACGCGTCGGTGAAGAGAGATCTTTCCGGTAATGTCCGGCCTGCCAAGGCGGACCGTTGCTTGTTGGTCCGAATACTGAACCTCAATGATCCGGATGGCTTTGCCGCCTATCAGAGCCGCCCGTCCGTCCGGCTCGAAACCTTTGAACGCCGGGATACGCTGGCTCCCGAATCCAGCGGATTGGCCGGCAGTCGTTCTTTTGGTTTGGACAAGCGGCTGGTGATACCGAGTCGTTCAAAGTCGCCCGATTTTCAAATTCTCCTTTACCCGTTCCGCCACGGTGATCCGCTGCCGGAAACATCATGGAACGACGAAGGATCGGTCCTCACGATCAGAGCGCCGTCGGGCGTCCAGCGTCTGTCCTTTACGCGAGCCGACGACGGCCGGACGCACCTCACGCCCAGCGATTCCCACCATTCTCAATGAAACATCGCCATCTTATCATTCTTCCGTGGCTCGTCTTAAACATCCATGCGGCCGTTTCGGTTCACCCTTTGATCTCGGACGGATGCATTCTTCAGCGTGATGTCGAAGTCCCGGTTTGGGGCGAGGCTGAACCGGGCACGAAGGTCGAAGTTGTTTTTGCCGGTCAGACGGTCGGCTGTATCGCAGACGAAAACGGTCGGTGGTTGGTCCGACTCCAGCCAATGGCGGCCTCCGGGGAGTCCCGCGACCTCATCGTGCGTGGTCCGACTGAGTTGACGATTCGTGACGTCGTGGTGGGCGACGTCTGGGTGCTTTCCGGGCAGTCGAACATGGCGTCTCCGATGAGTTCCGGTTCCGCTGCGGAGGCGCTTCCAAATGCCGAGGATCCCCTGCTTCGCTCGTTCAATGTCGCGAAAAACGTTGCGGCCAGGCCTTTGTTTGCACCGACCGGAAAGTGGGAACCATCAACACCTGTAACAGCGCAGAACTTTTCGGCGGTGGGCTATTTCTTCGCAAGGGAGTTGCGCAAGTCGCAGAATGTTCCCATCGGGATTATCAATGCATCGTGGGGTGGCACACCGATTCGGACCTGGATGTCGCTTGCGTCGCTTCAGGAACCACCCCCATCGCCGCTGCTTCCCGAGTGGGAGAGAGCGATCGCCAAGCATGAGGCAGCGGGTGGTGATGCCGGTCTGTTGCAGGCATACTATCAAGATCGAAAGGAATGGGAGGAGAAGGTTGACAAGCCATTCCGGGAAGCCAGAAAAGCATGGGAGTTGGCTGTTGCTACAGCGAAGGCGACGGGCGAGCCGCCTCCACCGGCACCCCAAATTGAGCGGCCGAAACCCGAGTCGCCGGATCCACTCGCCATGCCAGCGCCGGGGACAAGCGACAGGCCCTCCGCACCGACAGGTTGCTACAATGCGATGATCGCCTCGCTGATCCCTTTTGCCATCAAAGGGGCTCTTTGGTATCAGGGTGAAGCAGATGCCAGTCGTGGACTCGAGTACCGCGACCACCTGAAACGGTTAATCAGCGGCTGGAGGTCGTCTTGGAGCCAGGGAGATTTTCCATTTCTCATCATCCAACTTCCGGGAAACGGAAAGGATCCGGAACCCGTGGCCGCGCAAGGGATCGCATGGCTCCGTGAGGCACAAGCCATGGCGCGCTCGCTGCCGGCCACCGGATTGATTGTGACGAGTGACATTGGTGATGCGAGCGACGTCCACCCGGACAACAAGCAGTTCACCGGGGAGCGGGCGGCTCTGGTGGCTCGCGAGATCGTCTACAAAGAGCCGGTCGTCGGAGTTGGTCCCCGTTTCATGTCTTCCGAGGTGAACGGTAACCAAATCAAGCTATTGTTCACGAATACCGGCAACGGCTTGGTCATCGGTCAGGCTCCATGGGTTGCAAAGAGTGCTGTGCCGATCCCGATTGATCGTTTGCTGGGCTTCTTCATTGCCGGCGAAGACAAGAAGTGGCATGAAGCAGAGGCCCGCATCGAAGGAGATTCCGTGATCGTCTCCTCACCGGCCGCGCCGGCACCGGTCGCGGTTCGCTACGCGTGGGCGAACACGCCGCGGGCCAACCTTTACAACAAGGACGGACTCCCCGCGGAGCCGTTCCGCACGGATGATTGGCCGAGGTGAGTTGATGAAAAGCGTTGTTCTTGCATTCGTTTGTTCATCGTTCTTCGCTGCGGCGAAAGAAGCACCGAACTTTGCCGGCCTTTTGAAAGGGCCTCCGTCCGAGCAGTTCGTCTACGCAAACCGCGGCGAAACGAAGCTTGTTCTCCACGTGTTCCGCCCGGCCGATGCGGAGGAAGGTGAACTCCGACCAGCGATCATGTTCATCCATGGTGGAGGGTGGATCGGAGGGACGCCCGATCTCTTCATGTCGCTGGCCCGATACTTTGCCACTCGTGGCATGGTCGGAGTAAACATTTCCTACCGCCTGGCCAAAGCCGGCGAAACGACGATCGCCGATTGTATCACGGACTGCCGGTCCGCTTTGCGCTATCTGCGGGTCAACTCCCAGCAGCTCGGCATCGATCCGGAGCGGATTGCAGTGGCTGGGGATTCGGCAGGTGGCCACCTGGCTGCTGTGTTAGGGACAATGTCCGGCTTCGACGCATCAAATGAAGAGGCCGCGGTTCCGGGACTTGCAGACGCCATGATTATCTTTAATCCGATCGTCGACATGACCGAGGGCGACTGGATCCGATTTGCTGTCGGCGGCCCGGCGCTTTGGGATAGAAAGAACACACCGCGTCCCACGGACGAGAGTTCGGTGGCGGTTGCCAGGTCGCTATCTCCCTTATTCTTTGTTGGCCCCGGCCAACCACCTTCACTGATCGTTCACGGCAAAGGCGACCGGGTGGTCGGTATCTCACAGGCCGAGCGTTTCGCCGAGGCGAACCGGGCAGCTGGGAACCGGTGTGAGTATATTCCTCTGGGCGAGGATGTCGGGCATGCGTTTGCACTTCCGGCTTATAAGTCCGAGGAAAAGGTTGTTGTTGAAAATGTGCACGCAGTGGATCGATTTCTTCGCTCGCTCGACTGGATCCAAGGCGATCCCACTTTGGTTGTTTCGAATCCGCCCGCCTGGGAGATTAGAAGGAAATGATGAGAGGATTTTACATTGGGCTGACTCTCTTCGCGACCTTGTTTTGTTCAGCCGACGCGGCACAGTTCGCGCCGGTTTTCACGAATAATGCGGTCCTCCAGCGGGATGAACCGGTATCGATTTGGGGAACCGGCCGCGAAGGGGAACAGGTGACGGTGAGCATCGTGGAGCACTCCGCATCGACTGTCGTCGAGAATGGTCGGTGGCGTGTCCAATTGCCCGCGCTGCCGGCGGTCTCTTCGACGACCTTGCGATTGGCCGGAGACACGGTTGTCGAGCTAACAAACGTCGCGGTAGGCGACGTTTGGCTGCTGACCGGCCAGTCGAATATGGAGTGGCGGCTCAACCAGTGCAGCCCGCACTCGGACGAACTGCTTGCGTCTGCGAACAATGCGATGATCAGGCAGATCAAGATCCCGCTCCGCGCTTATGCGGGCGACCCGTTGCCGTCCTTCGAGTGGAAAACCTTCGACAAGACGGAGGCTCCATACTTCAGTGCGGTCGGGTATCACTTTGCCGAGGCGGTTCAGCAGCATCTCGGCGTTGTGATCGGTTTGGTCAACTGCAGTTTCGGCGGAACACCGATCCAGGCATGGATGAGCCGGAATGCGATCTCAGCGGCCGGCGGTGACAGGTTGCTCACCGAGGATGACCGGAAAGTGGCCGAGTTCCCTGATGCAGCAACTTATGATTTGGCATGGAAGGCCTACGATGCGGCTCGTCGTCAATGGGACGAGCGAAAGAAATCCGGCACGCCCGAGAGGGAACTGGGTCCGAAACCCGTCGAGCCCTATGGATTTCGGAGCAAGAGCCGGCCCGGCGGGCTCCGGGACTCGATGTTGGCCGTGGTGACGCCTTACACAGCGCGCGGTGTTCTTTGGTACCAGGGGGAGAACAATGCTGGGCAATCGGATTACGGTAGGATGCTCGAGAAGTTCATTGGCGAGATTCGCAGGGAATGGGCTGAACCCAGGTTGCCATTTTTTATTGCACAGATCTCGTCGCCCACCACGAATTTCCCGGACGAGCAGGACGCTTATGCTGTGATCCGCGAAGCCCAGCGACGAGTGGCAGTTGAGGATCCCAATTCCGGCTTTGTTGTCACATTGGACTACGGCGAGAAGGGCAATGTCCATCCGATCCGAAAACGACCCGTCGGCGAGCGCTTTGCCCAATTGGCACTGGCCCGCGTCTATGGTCTAAAGAATGCTGCCGCGCAGAGCCCGAGTGCCGCTCGTGCCATCCTGCAGGACGGTGAGGTTGTGGTGGAGTTCCGTGACATGCCCGGGCGGCTCGAGATCCGGGACTCATCGCTCCCAACACTCGAGGTGGCCGGCAGCGGTGGTCCGTGGATGGCCGCCAGCGGGCGCATCTCCCAAGACGGACAGAAACTCATCGTTACGCCACCAGTCGGAGGGGTGTCGCCGTCCGGTATTCGCTACGCCTGGCGGAACTTCTGCCCGCTGTCGCTCTATACTGATGGGGGACTTCCGATCAGTCCCTGGGCCTTAGCTGTTCATTCCAATCCATGAAAAAACTAATCGTCACCCTTCTGCTTGCCCCGGCTGTCCACGCTGGAACAGTCATCCATGTCTCACCGGATGGAAGGGACACGGGCAGCGGTCGGGCCGACGCTCCATTCCAGACCATCACGCGGGCGCGGGACCAGATCCGATCATTGAAGGCCGAAGGTCAGAGGGGACCGTTCACCATTGAAATGGCACCCGGTACGTATGCGATCAGGGAAACCATAGAGTTCCTTGCGCAGGACTCTGGCTACGAGGAATCTCCGGTGACGTATCGTTCGAGCTCCGGGCGCTCAGCCATCCTGAAGGGCGGACGGACCGTCCCGCTCTCGCAGTTCACAAAGGTAAGTGATCCGGCGATCGTCGCGCGACTTGACGAAAGTGCGAGGAATCATGTGCTCGCGCTCTCGTTGGATAAGTCCGGGATCGAACACGATGGACCGTTTCCACCGGTGTTTCGGGACCGAGGCGGTATTTTCGAGTTGTTTGATGGGAAAGGTCGCCTGCCTCTCTCCCGGTGGCCCAATGAAGGGTACACAACGATGGGACCCGTCCTCTCGATGGGCGACAAGAACGTCGGCGGTTCCTTCCAGTTCAAGGATGATCGGCCCCTCCGGTGGCTGAACAACCCCGACGTCTGGCTCAAGGGGCAGTGGCGGGTGGGCTGGGAGGATCCGGCGATACGTGTCGAAAAGATCGAGGCCGGAAATCGAACGATCACGTTTGCCGCCGGCATCCCGAATGGCATCGGATCAAAGTATCACCGGCCAACCGACGGATCTCCCATCGGCTCCGGCAAGGAACCCTGGGCTGCGATCAACCTTATTGAGGAAATCGACATGCCCGGCGAGTGGGCGCTCGATTTTTCCAGTCGAACGCTGTTTGTCTGGCCGCGAGAAGGATCAGATGAACTGATCATCACGCAACTCGATGTGCCCTTGATTGCTGTCAACGACGCGTCCTGGCTTCGGTTCGAAAACCTGACCCTTGAGCACTCGTTGGGCGATGGAATTGTGCTTCACAACGTCGATCACTGTCTCGTGGCCGGGCTGACCGTTCGGAACATTGCCGGGCGAGGCATTGTTATGGAAGGCACCGAATCCGGGGTCCTGAGTTGCGACGTCAACAATATCGGCGAGGGCGCGATATATGTCGCCGGCGGTGACCGCAAGTCGCTGACAATGTCCAACAATTTCGTCATCAACAATCACGTTCATCATTATGGATTGTTGAAACGGCAATATTCGGCCGGGGTTCATGTGGGCGTGATGGACAATCCGGCCGGCGGGAACATGGTGCGGGACGCGGTCGGCATCCGGATCGCTCATAATGTCCTCCACCATGCTCCGCGCGATGCGTTCCTCTACTCCGGGAATGACAACATTTACGAGTTCAACGAGGTCTACTACTGCGGATTCGACACGAAAGACACTGGTGCCTGGTATTCGTGGCTGGACTGGACGATGAGGGGCAATGTCATCCGACACAACTATGTTCACAACACAATTGGCGGGGTGAATCCGGACGACGGAGCTTCGGGCAACCTTGCGTACGGTAATGTTTTCGTTGGACCGAATATCGGCGTTTGGATCGCATCCGGACCGGACAACATCATTCGCCACAACATCTTTGTTAAGGATCAGGGGCCGGTCTTTGCTATCGATGACCGGGGAGTCGGCCGAGGGTATGCCACAAACCCGCGTCTGATCAATCGCGTGAAGGAATTGAATCCCAGCGAAGAGCCATGGAGGTCTGCGCATCCCGAACTCGCCACGATGCTCGAGAACCGCCCCGAGTTGCCGTGGCGCACGCAATTCGTCGAAAACCTCATCGTGCAGAAGGTTCCCGGACCTCTTGTGATGAACAAAATGTCGAAGGCCTCTCAGGGCGTCGCAGGACTGCTCGAAGAGCGCGACAACCTCGTGGTGACCGAGGACCCCGGCTTCGTCGATGCGGCTGCCGGGAACTTTGGCCTCAGGCCGCAGTCCGAGGTTTTCTCGAGAATTCCGGGATTCCAGCCGATCCCGTTCGAGCAGATCGGGCTCTACATTGACGGCTACCGAACCGTGCTCCCAACGGAAGAGGAACGCATGCGGGCTCCGAAATACAGCCCATACCGGGACGACCAGGACGAGGCGTTTGGAACGTGACCGAGCCGGGTTTAAACTGCCACTAAGGAACGACCGATTTCGACAGACGTGATTCGGCGGCCGCCCGAATCTCAGCGGTGTGATCGCGCTGCCATTGGAAGATGGAAGGAACCGCAGGAGTTGGCCTTTCCGGTGCCGGGCGTGGGATTTCCTCCTGCCACGTGTTGCCCTCGTCTCGGAGCAGGATGGTCTGTCCACCGACAAATTCCACCACCGGAGGAGTGACTCCGTAAAAGGCATTGTTGACCAATTCGACGCCGACGCTGTCCGCACCGAGAACCACCGGGGGCAGTTGCGCCTGCTTCAGGACAAAAACGTTTCCGTCAATGATGTGGTCGAAGCTTTTCTCCTTGGCATAGATGGCCCGTCCGTCGCCAGTCGTGAACCTGTTGTGGAGGATCATCCAGCCTTCGTTGCCGCCGAGCATGTGAAGGCAGTCTTTGCGAGCCACAACGTCGTTGTAATAGCAGACGTTTCGCGGTCCCTGTGGACCATGTGCTCCGCTCGAAGGGCCCGAAGCATAGAGACCGTGGCCATAGCTTCCGCCGGTTCCGCGCGCGTCGATGAAGTTGTTCTCAAAGAGGTTCTCCAAGGTCCAGCCCGCATGCCATTGGCCGTCGCTTCCCAAAAAACGGCTGTTGCGAATCACGTTCCCGGCTGCGCTCCATTGGAGGTTCGGCCCGTGACGCATCCCCTTGGTTTGGACCTTTTCCATGAGTCCGTCCCAACTCCGCTCGAATCCGACGTAACCGGTGCCGCCGCCGCCTTTGAAGAGCGAGTCTTCAAACACGCAGTCGCGAATTTCGCTGTGCTTGGTGAACGGAAAGTAGGCTGCGTTCCGTCCCGTGTTCCGAACGTTGACACCCGTCAGCCAGCAGCCCCATGCATAACTGAATGTCACCCCGCTGGTCCATAGGTCGTCGATTGGATACCAAAGCGTGTGCGGATGTTTGGGACCGGGCGGGGGCTGACCGGGTACCACCTCCTGTTCCAAGTGGAAACCCTCGAGCCCGGACCCCGAGATCAGCAGGACTTTTTGGACATAGGAACCATCGGCTGCCAGGAAATTTGTCCGCACGGGTTGGTTGATCGTCACCGTTCCGTCATCGACAGCCGTCACCTCGTGGATGTTCTGAGCTTGATCGCCCCACTTCGGTGTGTGCCCGACCAGCTCCCTCCATCGCGCGCTGGCGGGGGCTACGATCGTGATGCGGTCACCTGCTTGGAGGGCATGACCTTGCGCGAGCCGGATGACGTTTTCTCCGCGCCGCGTGTCGGATACGAGCGGCAACCGGGAGCCGTCCGGGCCTTGCCCGACGAGATTGATCGCCCCGAGCTGAGAAGGGAGGGCCTTGCTGGAGAAACCACGGGACAATCTTAGGTTGATGGAACGCTCCACCTTTGTTCCGTCCTCGTATTCGGCGATCCCGGAGATCGTGTGCAGGCCTTCGCCTAAGGTTTCGAGTGCCTTGTCAACTCCGATGCGCAGCGAGAATGTGTTTCCCCAGTGGTCTCTGCGCGATCTTTGGGTCAGGGTCGTGTTTCCGGACTTCATTTCCAGCGCGACGAGATTGCGTGGGTTTGTGTGGAATTCGATCGTGGACGCGGGCCCCAGTTCCTCGCCATCCTCGACACGGAAGAATCGCAATTCTCCGGTTGGAATGTGATACCGGAAGAGGAGCTTTGTCTGGTCGGCTCCCGCTCCCCGGATCGCGACTTTGTCCGACGAGATCACCACCGGCTCATCGAGGTAAAACGTGCCGGCTCCGATCTCCACCGCCCCACCGCCCTGCGCGGAGACCTGGGCTGCTGCCTGCTCCAACAATCCCGAAATGTTGTCGCCGTCCTTAGCGCCCAAGTCGGCGAGGTGGAGAACAACAGGCATCCGGGGGATGCCGCCGGGAACTCCCGCCCAAGTCCAGTCGGGGTAAACGTAGCCGTCCGGCCCAACCACATCCGCAGCAGTTAAGCGCTCGGTCTGCTCCGCGCGGATTTTGTAAGTGGGCGGCCACGGGGCCTGCACGAGGATTGGATTCGATGAAAGCTCGAAGTCGTCGAGATCCACCAAATACTTGGGCAAGCGATTGCCTGTTCGCTGAATCAAGACATCCAACTCGGCCGCGCCGGCCGGCGCGACAACCCGAAGCGAGCCCGGTGTCCACTGATTTCCGTGGTCGGTGGTTACCCGGCCCATCTCCCGTAGCAGTTCGTTGCCGTCGCGGTCGAAAAAGCGAAGAAACAGAGTTGTCCCCGATCCGTCCAGCACGCGACCGTTCCATTTCAAATGGTAAGCCTTCGCCGGTTCCGCCGGGACCCGCGCACTGACCACGGCGGCGTCCTGGTCGTCCACCAGACTTTCGATGCGCAGACCGGCTCTCCCATTCTTCATGGCTTCCACGCCGACTTTGGCAAGGTCCTTGGCATTACTGAAGTCCCACGCGAAGTCTCCCGCCTCGAAATCTCCATTCGGAAGCCCCGCGGAATGGGCCGAACCAAGGGAGGCGGCCGCCGGGTTCTCCGAAGTCGGTGATGGACTCGCCACTGGAGCCCGATCACAGCCGGACGAGATGGCCAGAAACAGAGAAACAAACCCGGCCAAGATGACGGGCGAAGGGGGAACAGAGCGCATGGGAAAGTTGCCATGATCAGCGTCGTTGATGGTTTGTGTTGCCGCAAAACATTCTCTGTTCAAATAGTTGAATTTTTCCCGTTGGCATGAATGATGGAGCGCATGGCGAAGATGACCAACCGGGCATCGATGCAGGATATCGCAGCGGCACTGAAGGTGGATGTCTCGACGGTCTCTCTGGCGCTGCGCGATGATTCGCGGATCAGTCGGGCGACTCGGGAGAGGGTGAAAGCGGAGGCGGAGCGCCAGGGCTACAAGTCCAATCCCTTGGTGAATGCGTGGCTTCGTCAGGTCCGGAAGCCGGGAACCGCCCAAGCCGGAGTGGGGATTGCGTTTCTGCTCGGGCTGAATGTCAGTGCGGCCGTTCAGGCCGAGCCTTATTATAAGATATTGATCGAGGGGGCGCGGGCCGAAGCCGGCAACTTGGGATATGTCGTGACTGAGATTCTGTTTGGTTTGGACGACGAGCGACATCTACTGAAGGCGGTTTCCCAGCTGCGGTACCGGGGCGTCCGTGGGGTGATGATTTTTGACCCGGAGGAGAAGATTCCCGAAGCGGTGGTGACCGACTTGGAAAAGGACTTTGCTGTTGTGGTCCTGCTTCGCGCGGGAGACCGGGGCCGGTTTCATTTTGTGGGCACAAACATCGGTCAGAACACCATGCTCGCGCTTGCGCGCTTGCGCGAGCGGGGATGCCGGCGCATTGCGCTCACCTTGCATCCGTCGCAGGCGTTGCGGCTCCGCAAGTTTGTCATGCTCAACTACCTCGGCGAACAGCAATCCTGGCCCGAGAATGAACGTGTGCCGCTTCCCGACCGGGTCATCGAGCACGACCCGAAAAAGTTTCTCGCCTGGATCCGAAAAGTGCGGCCCGACGCGATCTTGAGCGTCAACTATGCACTTTATGTGGTCCTGCGAGAAGCGGGCTATCGCATGCCGGGTGATCTCGTTTTTGCGCACATCGGAACGGATGCGCGTCCGGAGTTGACCGGGGTGAACAACCGGGCATTCGAAATCGGCCGTTCGGCTGTTTTCAAACTGGCCGGACTGATCACAGAGAATCGTTATGGGATCCCCGAAATACCGCTCATGACTCTGGTGCCGGGTGTTTGGGCTGAGCCCGACGATCCGGGCAGTCCGCCTTTGGCCAACAAGACCCAAGCGGAGACGACGCGGGGGTAGTAGGAGCCACCCAAGGGTTCCGACCTCCTCACCTCGATCTGGTCGGAAACGGTCTTTTGCGCGGATGAGGTGTGCATCCATCGAACAAACTGTCGACAGCTTTCGGGAAGCAGATCCTTTGCAGGCTTTCCCTCCAACCACGAGAAGCTGGCGAGACAGAGGGCAATCTTTGAGATCCAAGTATTCTCCGACGTACTGGAAAGCCGAAGTCCGGCGTTTTCGGAATCGACGCACACTCCGTCGCGAAGGCAGGTCCGGGCGTGAACCGAGAGCTTCTGCAAAAGACCCGGAAAGCGCCGGAGATCTTCATCCAGGCCGCAGAAAATCGGCACGGCCAAGGGGTCGAGTGCGGCCAAGATGAATGAATCGCCCCCGTCGATCAGATTGGGCGGGAACGCTTGGATGTTTTTGCAAAAGGCACCTTCCAGGGTTGCCGCCGTGCGGTTCGCAAGTGCGATGGCCGGCGAGGCCGCTTCCGTGGATCCGAACTCTGACATCCAGCGGGCAAGCAGCAGAGCGGCGCACCAGGTTTTCACGACGATGTAAATGCTGCCGGCCGAATTTTGGAGCGCGTGATCGATTGCGTCGTAGGTAGTGACCTCCCGCCCGCGGCCGGCCCGATCCGATTGCCCGCGCAGAATGCCGTCGCGGAGAGCCGGTTGGTAGTGTTCGCGGTTCTCCATGCTGGAGATCAGGTCTTGGGCCAACGGGATGTGCCTGCGCGCCCACGCGTCGTCGGCCCCGAGCAATGCCACGCCGGCCGTGCAGTAGGCCCCGTTCAGTAGTTGCTCAGTGGTCATGTAGGCGTAGACGCCGCGTTTGTCCCGTTGCTCGTAGCCGCTTGTGCCTTTCGGAGAGTACGACGTGTAGTTCCCCTGATCGTGCGTGAACGAGAGTCCGCCGGGCCGGTTGGTATTCGGATCATCGCTGAATCGCACGGTGTCCCGGTAGCTGTATTGCTCGATGAAGGTGTCGATGATTCGGCGCGGGACGGACGGATGATGAGCCAGTTCAAACGCCAGGTGATCGACCGCCAAATCCAGCGTATTCCGCCAGGCAAATTGTCCTTCGCACACGCTCCAGTGGAAGGAGCCATGGTCGTCGCTCAGCAGCGAGGAGTTGGCGTAGTAGCCTTGAGCGGCCTGGGCCATCAGGGCCCGATCCGTCGCGTCGCCGATCAAATTGCCCCAACGTTCTTCGATGGCAGCGGCCGCTTCACGGATGGAGCCGGCGTGCAACAACGCTTCCCGGCAGACCGACTCGACCGAATCGAAATACCGCGTGTAGGCATACCCGGCACGAAGGCCCTGCACCACTCCCTGCCCTCCCCGGTAAAATCCGAAGACGGCCGTCAGAGTCTTCTTTTCGCCCGCCTTCACGCGGAATGCGATCCCTCCTTCGTTTCCGCCGGCGTGGATCACCGGCGTCGCCTTTTCCACGAACGACGAGATCGACCCGGATCGGATGGTGAAAACGTCTTCGCCACCCCGTGCGGCGAGGGCCCACCGGTCCTGAAATCCGACCCCGACCAGATCATCCGACGTCCAGTCCAATGGTCTCATCCGGCCGGGGCCGGTGTAGGCCAGGCCGAGGAAGCCGGTCACCGGGGCCGCGCAGGTTCGGTTGTCGACCTCAAGTTCCAGAAGCAGCGCGGGAACAATGGCGCTGGCGGCCATTTCTCCGCGGCCCGTCAAATCCAACGCTCCTCGCGGGCTGGTGATACGAAGACGCATGTCGGCGGCAACAAATTCATCGATCGCCGGGCCGAGGGATCGCGTGATCTCCGCACTCGGGATCGGAGTCCATGACCGAAACGCTCCATTTAACGCACTTCCGGCGATCCGCCCTTCGTAGTCGTCGGTGGTTTGATCAGTGAAAAAGGGAAAGACCGTGGTTCGGCCGGGACCGCGGCTGCATGCCGCCAGCAATGCGCCTTGGATCTGCACGGAAACATCCTCCGACTCGATGCCGACGCCCCCTCCCGGCAACCCGAATGTCAGGCTGGACCATGCACCCATGGGCGCATGATGCGTCATAAACAACGGCGTGGAACCCTTCATACTCAGGCGTAAATCGCCGCTGACTTTTCCAGAACCATCGAGCGCACGACCGACTGGAGTTGATCTACCTCCCTGGCAGTGACCTCCCTCGGCGGTGTGGCGGTCGGCCACTGTCCGTTCTCGAGAAAGCCGACGGCCTTCTCCCGCAGGTTTCTGATCTGCAAGCAGCCCGGAGTGGTATCCTCCGCTTCGCCAAGAATTTCGTCCGCGGGCCAGTCGGCGATTTGGCCGGATGAAACATAAGCCAGCGCGTGAAGATGCACGAACGGTCGGCAATCTACCAGCGTGGTGGGCGGCTTGGGCCTCAAGCCTTTCACGCACTCGATCAACGCCATCAGATTTTCCGTCTGAGCGTCGAAGGCGGGGAGGGTGATACGTTCTTCCGCGCCGTCTTTCCAGCAGATCGTTGCCCGCGAGTGCGTGATGTATTCGATTCGAGCCTGATCACAATCGAGCGTTTCGACATGCAGGTCGGGACCGTGACAGGCATGGCTGAGTGCGAGGCGCAATCGAATTCCCGGGCCGGTCTCGGCGGACAGGAAAACCGTGTCTGGTCCTTGGATCGGATGGGCTCGCAGCAACTGGGACAGCACGCGGGTTGGCCGGGCCCAGTCGTCCGGTCCCGACAGGCCGGCCCAATGGAGCAGGTTGTGCACGTGATGAGACAGTCCGTTGCCGAGACAGGAGTCGAGGATCAGACGTCCATCGTCACCGATCAGCCGACCGGCCCACCCGGTCCGCCGGTAATAGGACGCGGATCGTCCCCACAGGCCGATCAAGCGCGCCGAACGCAGCGAACCAAATTCTCCGGAGAGCAGGCGACGCTTGAGGCCTTGGCGAACCGGCTCAGCGATGAAGTTGAATCCGACCAAAGTCGGCACCCGGGCGCGACGATCCCGCTCGATCATGTCTTCGAGTTCGTCCGGATCCAGCGTGGGGGGCTTTTCGAGGTAGGCCGCCAGCCCGGCTTCCACCGCCGCTTGGTGCATCTCGGCGTGCAACGGAATCGGTGTGGGAATGATCACCACGTCCAACTCCCGGGCGTGACGTGCAAGCATCTCCCGGTAATCCGTGTAGATTCGCACACCCCGCTCCTCCAGACGCCACTTTTTGGCTGCTTCCCGGAACCGCTCGGGATCGGGATCGCAGGTCACGCCAAGCCGACAGAGCCCCTGCTGCTCCAGCCCTTCCACGGAGTCGTGGTGTCGCGCGGCGTAGCCGCCCATGCCAATGATCGCTATCCGAGCCGGAGAGTCCACCACGATGCGCTGCCTACTTCGGCTTCCCGTTCGCCGAGAACGTGATCAGTCGAAACTGCCACTGGCGGGTGGCAGCCCCGCGGCCGGGAAAGTCCAGTGCGTCCATGTAAAGACCCACACCGGTAACCCCGTCCAGTTTCGGCCCCAGATTGATGATGGGGCCATCGAAGTTCGCGAATATGGTCGTCTCCGGATCATACTCGACCCAATTGTCAAACTGGCGGGCGCCCCGGTCCGTCGAAATCACCTCGACCGGCTGGTCCTCGGACGGACGGCCGGTCCGCCCCAGAAACCCGGTGTTTACATAATATTTGCCATCCACCTGGACCACCCAGCGATGCCGCAACTTTTCGTTGTAAATCTCGTTTCCCGACCAATTGAGAGCCGAGTAGGACAGGGACTCCAGTTCAAACTCCTTGGTCGGAAAAACCACCACGGCGGCAACGGAAAACATCTCCGATTCCGGCCAACTGCCGCTGCCGACAATCGAAATCGTATCGTTCAGCATGCTCGAACCGTTTTGAAAATCGTTTTCAACGGCGCACCGCTCCGGAGGCACCGTGAGGTTCACCGGTGCGGAGGCCCTCACCTCATAGCCCAGCGAAAACGGTGGACCCGAATAGCTCGCCTCCGGCGAGGCCGGTTCGAACGGAAAAATCGTTTGTGTTGCCTCGCGCGCAGCCCGTGGCGTGCGGGACAACTCCGCCACCGCCAGATCACTCACATAACCGTTCCCCCCAAATTCCAGCACCGGCCCGTCCGCCCAGGCCCAACTGAGAGCCGACACAGAAAGCAAAAAACTCAAACATAATGCATCGCGGGGAGACACGTTCATGACGCAGCACTCTGCATGAGAACAAGCCCTCCGTCAGTCGCTAAAGAATTCAATACGTTGAGCACGAGTGCTGTTTGTGCAGACGGTTCAACGTTATGAACTGAAAAAGTTTTGCGTCATGGTGGTGTTGGCAGCAGTTTTTATCAGCAAAAGTCATCCCTCCCATGAAACCCCTAATTCTTCGATTCTGTCTGGTGTGTGCGGTCGCCTTTCCGTCCCACGTCTTTGCACAAACGTGGAACGCTGCTGGAAACGGCACATGGTCCACGGCGGGAAACTGGACGCCGGCGACGGTTCCGGGCACCGGCAACACAGCTATTTTGAACAACACGTCGTCCAACCGCACGGTGACTTACGATACCGCTGCTTCTGGAACGGTGGGGACGCTCACGATCAACCAGACGACGGCGGGAGTGACCAATGCCGTGGATCTCCTGCGATCTCTCACTCTGCAGAGCGCCCTGACCTTGGGGGCCTCTGGAGGGACCGCGCTGATGAGCATTGGCAGCAACCAGACCGTGGGTTTTTCCCTGACCTCCGCCAACGGAGTGGTAGTGAACTCCGGAGGGGTTCTGGGGCTGAGCGCGACAACCAACACCGGCGGCACCGGATTCCAAACGGCCAGCACCAGCGCGAGTACCGCGATCACCATTTCAGGCGGCACGCTGCAAATCCAGGCGAGCACCGGAAGCAATACGACCGCCGCGGCAAACAATACGATCAATGGCAACCTGACGATGACCAGTGGGTCCATTCACTTCGATAACATTGTGGGATCGACCGCAGATCGTCGGGTGGACATCCGGGGTTCCTTGGTGAACATCACCGGCGGTACGATTACCGCCAATCGTTCCGGATCCATCCTGCAATTTCAGAGCACCGCCAACAGCACCATGGTGCTCAATCCGGACAGTTTCCAGCAGTCCAATATCTCGCTCAACTTCCAGTCCGACTTCACGCAGAATTTCTCGACCAACCAAACGCTGGGAAGCATTGCACTCCGGGGCATCGGTGTGAAAACCATCACGAGCACGGCGGTCGGAAACGGGGTCGGCCAGCTTCAGTTTTGGGACACGAACAACGCAATCGCCAGCAGTGCGGCGACGCTGCGGTTGGGATCGAATCTGACCCTGAACAGCGGAGCCAACCAACCGCTCTTCATTAACAACGGGAACAGCGTTGAGTCCGGCCGCGTAGATGCGGCCATCGACACCAACGGATTCACGCTGGACCTCACACCCGGAGCAACAAGCGGAGTTTGGACGGCACCCGCCTCGACGCAGGCGGGCGTCACGAACACCGTTTGGACGCTCTCAGGCAGCGGCGTGATTCGGGCCAATGGGTTCAATTTCTCCACTGCAAACGTCACGACGAACGTCGGTGCCGATCTGGTCTTGGAAGCCGCGGGAGGCAACAGCGTGGCGAACAACCTGGGGGGCAACGGAACCATCAGCGCCTCGGCCATCTTCCGTTACACCGGCAATGCCGCGGTCGGCACGCCGTCCACTCTGACCTTTGGACGTGACGTTCCGAACATTGAGGTGACCGGCCCTGGCACGTTGCGGATCCTCTCCGGGGCAACGGGCAATATCACGTCGCTGTCGGTTTCGAACGGAACGCTGGACCTCAACGGAGCATCTCGCAGTTTCGGCACCCTTTCACTGACCGGCGGAACGCTCGCAAATGGAACCTACACGATGACGTCGGGCAACTTCACCGGGCTGCAAACCGGCACGGTCTCCGGCCAGCTCTCCGGCGCTTCCTCGCTGGTGAAAGATTCGCCGGGCTCCTTGATCCTTTCGGGGAACAACAACTTCGGCAGCGGCGGGAGTGTGACGGTGAACCAAGGCACGTTGGTTGCCGGGAGCACCAACGCTTTTGGTGCGACGAGCGTTGTCACAGCCAACGGGGGGAACATCGATCTCGGCGGACTTTCGATCAACAAGTGGTTTAATATCGGACCCAACGGCGGAACGATTTCGAACGGAACGATTGCCCGCAACACGTCCAGCAACGCCACGTTTGCCTGGCAGGCGGGCACGGTTTCGGCGAATGTCACGCAAGCCGGTGGCGGAATCGTGAGCATCACGAAATCGGGCAATGGCACCCTGACACTTTCCGGGACGCTTTCAAACACCGGCAACATCACGGTCACGGCCGGCACGCTCCTCATCGATGGCACCACCGGATCCAGCCTCGTCAACGTTCAATCCGGCGGAACGCTCGGGGGCAACGGCACGATTGGCGGTGTCACAACCATCTCTGCCAATGGCACACTCTCGCCCGGCAATAGCCCGGGAACGCTCACTTTCGACTCGAGCCTTACCCTGCTGGCAAGCAGCACGAGCTTGTTTGAAATCGACGGCTTTGCTCCGGGTGAGTTCGATCTGGCGCTCGGCGTGGGAAACGGTCAAACGGTCACGTTTGATGGAACGCTTAGTCTCGTTTTCCAAAGCGGTTTCAACACCAATGGCACGATCAAAATCTTCGACTTCGATAACTTCACGGGCACTTTCGATTCGGTCCTGAGCTCCGGGTTGGCGTCCGGCTATTCGGCGTCGTTCAACCATCTCACCGGCGAACTTACGGTGGTGCCGGAACCCGCGACCTGGACATTGCTGGGTCTCGGCGCGGCGGCCGCCCTCCTGCGCCGCCGTCGCAACCGGGCCAATTTGGGGTAAGTGGTCCGGCGCGGACCGGAGGGTGTCCGTGCCGGGCCGATCCCACAGAAGACTTCATCCATGCACTCGGATTTCTTTCCAAACAACGCTCTAAAAAACGCCACCTTCCGGCGGGGCTTCACGCTCATCGAGCTGTTGGTCGTGGTCGCGATCGTTGGAATTCTCGCTGCGATTCTGGTCGTGTCCGTGGGAGCGGCACAAAAGCAGGCTGCGACAGCCGCTGACATTTCGAACCTGCGGCAGATCGGCACGGCGATCCAACTGCATGCGGGAGACAACAACGGATTTTTCCCCAATCCGGACCTGCCGATCCCGGGAACGAGATTAAGTGCCGGAGTCGGCGACCGTTGGGAGTTCCACGAGGCGGTGGAAAGATATCTTGGCGAAGCGTGGAAGAGAAATCCGTGGGGGATCTACAACCATCTGGGCAATCCGATCTGGTACAGTCGGTTTGCCGATCCCTTTCCCGGGTTTGTTCCCTCCGCCCGCGACGGCCAGACGAGGCCGTTCGCGTATGGATTCAATGGCTATGTGACCAATGCGCGATGGGCGGGCCGCACCAGTATCATCCCCAATCCCGCGCGTATCGTGATCATGGCCGAGGTGAACAACCAGCGGACTGTCAGCATGAGCCGGGCTCCGGAAACGCGGAGTAATGCGCAGACCGGCTACCGGGTGAACCGGAATGGCAAAGCGCTTTACCTCTTCTGCGACGGCCGGGTTGAGAGTCTCGAGGGGGACAACAGCGAAGCGGCATTGATCGCAGGGCAGCGGCCGAACATTTGGCGTTGGTGGTGAGCTCTCCGAGGCGGCTGGGCCCGCCCCGGGGAAATGAGAAACTTCCGACCTTGTTATCCGATGCGTGACCCAGCCCGGCCCGATTCCTCAACCGCCGGGCACTCCGAAGAACGTCCGGGTCGAAAGCGGCTCTGGACCGCGGGGACGCTAACGTACACTGCCGGCGGCCTGGCCGTCCTGTTCTTTTGGCTTCTCTGGGGCGACTTCGCATGGGCGATGCGCGAGCGTTCCGTGAACCCGGTGCTTCAGGTTATGCTGAAACAGTTCGGTTCCTCCGATTTTCTCAACGGCCTTCTGCTGGCGTCCATACCGGCTCTTTTGGGCGTCCTTATCGGTCCGGTGCTGAGCTATCAATCCGACCGCCACCGCGGCCGTTTGGGCCGCCGTATTCCATTCCTGCTCTACTCGACGCCTCTGGCTGCCGGATCGCTGTTTTTGATGGCATCCACGCCTTGGCTGGGAGCGCGGCTGCACGCGATGTTGGGAGATTCCTCGCCCGGGCTGAGTGTTTGTGTGCTGTGGGCGATCGGCATTGCGTGGACCCTCTTCGAGGTGTCGGCCCTCGCGAGCAATATGCTCTTTGGTGCGTTGGTTAACGACGTGGTGCCCAAGGAACTGCTGGGCCGCTTTTTCGGCCTCTTCCGCGCCATTTCTCTCCTCGCTGGCATCCTCTTCAACAAGGTGCTCTTTGCCAAATCCGACGAGCACTACGCGATGATCTTCATCGGCCTCGGCCTGCTCTTTGGCGTCGGATTCGGGATGATGTGCTTCAAAGTCAAGGAGGGTGAATATCCCCCACCGCCCCCGCCGGATCCCAAACGCCCGCCGGGGTTTTTCAGCGCCTGCAAAACCTATTTCCGGGAGTGCTATACCAACGGCTACTACCTGGCCATTTTTCTGGTGACCGCAACCGCCGCCCTGGCATTCACGCCGATCAATCTCTTCAGCGTTTTCTACGCCGATTCGATTGGTATGAGCCGCCAAAGTTACGGTGACCACCTTGCGATCACGTACGTGATTTCACTGGCCGCCGCCTACTTTTTGGGGTGGCTGGCCGATCGTTTTCACCCGCTGCGGATGGGCATCCTATCGCTGATCCTTTATACAATTGTGATGTTTTGGGGAGGGCTCACGGCGACGGACCCGAGGAATTTCGGCATTGCCTTCGTGGCGCATGGGGTTGTCTCCGGAATGTATTTTACCACGACGGCAGCGCTGGCAGCCCGTCTTTTTCCTCGCTCGCTCTTTGCCCAGTTCGTCTCGGCAGGCGGCCTGCTCGCAGCGTTGATGAACGCCACTTTTCCCCTGATCCTTGGCTATGTTCTGGACAACACCGGCCGGGACTACCGCCAAACATTTTTCTGGGGTGCGGCCCTGGCGCTGAGTGCCGTTGTGGGGCTGATTTACGTCCACTCCCGCTGGCAGCGTCTGGGCGGAGTTCGCAACTACGTGCCGCCCGCCGTGGCCTGAGGTCAAAGCGCCTCGTGTCTTGAGCAAACGGCGGGGCCGACGCTTCCGGAGTCATGACACTGTGGAAGCCGGTGGTTTTGCTTCTGGTCAACGGTGCTTGTCGCGGTCTGACTGGTCTTCCGTCCGACTCCATTGGCGGATGTCCTCCGGAGAGAGCACCCGGTCATAAATCGTGATCTCGTCCACGAGCGCACTGTGATTGGAAAAGAAGTCCAGCGCGTCGGTGGAGAGGGATCGACTGCCGGCGGCCTCGCCGGCGAGTTCGCCGTTGATGTAGAGGCGGATGGCGTCGGCATCGCCGGTGAGAACGACCTGCGTCCATTTGCCGGAGGGAACCGCGCCAGCGGAGAAACGGCCGGGATTCCCGCTCAACCGGCCCTTTGAAAGGCTCGCGCCGACCGTGCGGTAGCGCTTGCCAAATGCCGTCAATCCATCTTTGCCAAAGATCTGACCGTCGACCAAATCGGAGCGGAAACGGACACCGACGGTGATCGCATTATCCCGCATGCGGAGGCCGGCCAGTTTCAAGCCTGCTCCGCTGACGGGGCGGGCGACATTGATGTCGACCGCTGCGCGAGCGGACGGGGAGGGGCCGGTTGGATGTACCGAAAGGGTCTTCCGACCTTCGATTTCGAGGGCCTCGCTGTTCGGGGCGATCCACAATGTGGCACCGTTTTCGATGGAGCTTTCCCCGGTCCGGCCGTTCCATTCATCGAAGTTCACGGAAGCGATCCGGCCGAACTCCGGTTTCTCGACACGGCGGATCTCAGTTTCGTTTTGTGCGGCGATGGTTCCGTCGTCGAGAAACACGGCGGCTCTGACAGTGGCGCTCCGGTCGAGTGTGATCGGTCGGCGGAACTCCGGCGAGGACTTGGTTGGTTCGGTGCCGTCCAGTGTGTAACGAATCGTTCCTTTCAATTCCTGTGGCTTGGAGAGCGATACGGTCGTTGGGTTGTAGATCTCATGGACAGATGCTTCCCGACTGGCACCCGCTGGGAGGATTGCAACGCGCGACGGACGGCGGAGAAGTGCAGCGGTGAGGGGAACGGTCTGGCCGTCCGGGTACGTCACGCTCGCCCGAGCGCTGCTCGCGCCGAGGCGGAGTGAAAGCGGATGCCAGCCGGCTTCCAGGTGGATGCTTCCAAGGGGACGTCGCCCGGCGACCCCGCGCTGGACGACGATTTCATCGCCCACGCGGAGTTGATTCTGAAACGCACCACGGAGGTCGGAGAGGTGTTCACGTTCGGCATTCCGTGCCGGGAGATCAAACGAGTAGATCCCTTCCTCCGGCGCTTCAAACCAGCCATCGTAGACACGCACAAGCGAAGGGCGGATGTTATCTTCCATGCGATCGGCCTTTTCCGTGCGGAGCGGTTCGGCCTCATCGATGTCGAGGAAGTCTGCGTCACGGAGTTTGCCTGCGCGATCATAAGTGAGAAGGTCGACCCCCGGTTCGAGCCCAATGGGTGGCGTGACCGCAGGAAGCCGAACCGGCTCGGGTTTGGCTGGTGTCATTGCGACGTCTTTTGCCACGCAGGCGAGAGACTGGGCTGCAATGGGTGCCGGTGGACCAGCGTCGCGGCGAACACTGACAGTAAAAGGCATCTCGCCGACTGTGTTGATGTTCCAGAGCAGGGGATCGGTAACAATCAATTCCAACGCGTGCCACCCGGCATCGAGCACGACCGTTCCACGCCGAACCGCTTGCTGCTGGTGAAACACCCCGGTCCAGTCGATCGCGTCCTGGCCGCCGACGGTCATAAGAACCGGTCCGCAGGAATCGACAGCAAATTCATAAGTGCCGCGTTCGGTGGCGTGGAACCAGCCGTTGAAGCGATAGAATCCCTTCGCTTGTTCAGGGACCGGACGGCTTGGATTAACAAATGGCAGAACGAACCCATCGACGATCGATGTGCTGACGGGTGTCTGTTTGTCCAAATCCGGCAGCATGATTTTCTCGGCGTCGAAAAAGCCTTTCTCATCCCACAGCACGGTCTTCATCTCGTAAACGCGAGCCAGCAGTCCTGGGTGCGAACCGGCCGGTGGCCTGGCCAGTCCGTCAGCGGGGCTGACTTTTTCAAAGTCGGCCTCCAGCACGTGGCTTTCCTGTGGGCCAGCCGTCCATTCCGGGTCGATGATCCGAGCTTTCAAACGAGCGGTTCCGTCGAGCCGGATCGGTTTTGCATAGCGTGGGGAGTTCGCGTTTGGTTCGGTTCCGTCGAGCGTGTAGACGATGTAGGCTGGCGCCGGTGGGCGGAGCATGCTGACGTCGACGCTCTGGTCGAAAGGATATTGGGGGACTGATCCCTCCAGGCGCGTGGTTCTTAGATCGGTTGCATCGAACGGCATTCCGCGAACCTCGAGGATCGGTCGAGCCGGAGGAAGCTCACTTCGGATAACGGGTGTCCCGTTCCGGACAACCGAGAACGCCGTGCGGCCTCCGTCGGATTTGCCGAACCGGTAGACATCCTCATCTTCACCGATCTTCACGGTCAGGACGCTGCGGTCGTCATTCCATCGGGTTTCCGGGACGGGGTCGCCCTGGCGGTGCGGATAAAGAAGAATCCGGAATTCGGGTGAATCGGAGATGGCGGGAACAGTCACGTGTCCCAGACCGCTGAACGGCTGCTGGGGTTCCACATGCATCCGTTCGAAGCGGGGAACTGGAAAACCGTAAGGTGAGTTTCGCCACAACGTTCGCACGAGAAAGAGCGGATCGCCGTTCTCGATCATCGGCCGGTTTGTTTTTGGGTCACGGGCGGTCGACGCGAGTCCGAGCAGCAGGTCATTCTCGCGTCCACTGCCCGGCGGCACTTGCTGGAAGACGATCTCCGGTGACCGGTTGTTGAGGAGGTCGATGCCCTCCGGGATGGTCATGTTGAATTCGTAAAGACGCTCTTTGTCGTCCTTTCGCGCATCGTCCAAAACCAGAACATAAGGATGCTTTCCGCGTGCGAGGTAGACGGTGCGCCAGGCTTTCTCGACCGGATTGTTCTCCCTGTAGCTTTCCACCAGGCGTGTTTCGCCGCTCCACGGCCCATAATCCGTGTGTGCATAGCCGTCGTTCCATTTGACGGTGCCCGGATGAAAGGCGATCTGATGGTCCCTCGTGAGATCGAAGTTTCCCTCGGCGAACGGCGCATAGTAGGGCAGCGTTGCCGATGGAAAATCGAGGGGGTGGATCTGCATGACCTTGGAAAAGTCGTAGCCGTTCTTGCCATCACCTGCGGCGATCAATCCACCGTCGGACTCCGTGACGCCCAGCCACACGCCAGGTGCCGGGGGCCAATGCAGGCCTTTTCCATCAATGGTGAGCATGTTCTGGAGGAATGTTGCCTTGACCGCGAGCATGTCCGAGTCGCGGACCCAGTTGATGCCGTCGGCCCAGAGAACGAAACGGTTGTTTTCGGAACCTTCGTGCCCGCCATAGTAGAAGTCCTGCTTGCAAACAAATCCGAGCACAAGGTCGTCCTTGTCCCAGGAATTCCGAGTGATCACATAGCCGCGCAGATCATCCTTCCATGTCAGCGGGAGATCGCGTGAATCGATCAGTTCCTGACTGGTCCAATCCAAAGGTTTCCCGTCCCGCCCCTTCAAGCCTTCCTCCGCGAAAAGCAGAAGCAGTTCGGAATTGATTCCCACCGGATCCGGCCACCGGACGTCCGGATCGTTCAAAAACTCGTGCGTTGAAAACGTGGCGCTGTAGAGCCAGTCCAACTGCAGATCCTTCGGGCGGAAGAAACGCATCATCCAGATGAACGGAAAGGCGGATGCCCGCATTTCCTCCCGGATCTGCCAGCGGCCGTCCTGCCAGCGCAGGGCATTCTGGAAGAAGCCGATCTTGGCGCGCAGTCGGGAATGTTTGAGCAGTTCCGGATGGCGCCGGGCAAGGGCCACGTAGACCGACGTGTTCAGCCAGCCTTTGATCGATTCATAACACATGCCGTCCCGGCTCAGGTAATGGTCGAGCATGACGCGTGCCTTCTGGGATGCGCGTTCATAAACGGCCTCATCAAACCCTTCGAGGCCTTCGATCAGCATCAGTAGTCGGAGAAATTCCATGCCGAATCCCTTGTGGTTGTTGATCAGGAAATGGTCCGGCTTGACCATAAAGTTGGAGACACGGCCCTTCGTAATACGAGCGATGAGGCGTTCAGCCAATTTCCGCTCTTCAGGCGTCATCCAGCGGTGCAGATAATCATAGTCGATCAGTGACCAGATCTCTGTCGGGGGATCCGGGTCACCGGAAGCAACGATGGAGCGTTCTGCTACCCAGAGGTTGTCCCGGTCGGGGCGGGCATCGAGTTTGTCGAGCTTCGGTTCCAGGGCCTTCATCCGGTTGACGAGGACCTCGGCGAGTTCGCGTCCAAGTTTCTCGTCCTCGACAACAAGGGCGTAGAAGGGGCTTTGTTTCCGCTTTTCGCGTTCCCAGAGAACCCGGAACGCGGCCGGAGCCTCGTCGCCGAGCTCCACCTTCTTCCGAACCCTTTCGATGTCCTCGGGTGTCATCAAGACCCGAGGGAAAACACCCGGTGGTGGCGCCGGTGTCAGGCGCGACGTGTCGAAAGCCGAATCATTGAAATTGACGTCCTCTTTCGACGAAGGAGGCCAGAAGTCGTTCCCCAAGGCGTCCGAGGTCGGAAGAATCGCCCGCGGTTTCCAAGGAGAAGGTTCGTAGAAATCCCGGGCCACAAGGCTCCCAGAGAGCAGCAGGGCGGCAACGACGAACTTCGCGACGGATGGGGGGGGAGGGAGAAGGCGCAACATTCAATGTTGAGGGGCTGAGTGGCAATAAAAGGCAAAGAACGGAAATGTCGAAGGGAAAAGCAAGGGTTTCGACCATTGAAGGGTGTCCTCATTCGAACAGCACGCCCGGTGAAAACCAGCTGTGGTATCGAAAGAAAAAAATAGCAACATCGTGCAACATTGTTATGCTCATCTTTATCCCATGCTGTGCCCCCGCCTTTCCGCTCTCGCCGCCCTATTGATGCCAATCTCCCTCCCGGCTCAGGTCGTCACGATTTCGGCCATCCAAGCATCCGCCACAGAAGCCGGGGTGTTTCCAGGTGTTTTGCGCATTGAACGGACGGGCAGCCAGGCGGTTTCGGTGCAGCTGGCCTACTCAGGGACCGCCGAAGCCGGACACGATTTTGAATCCTTGGCCGCGGCGGTCGAAATCCCGGCGGGTGTTGCATATGTCGACCTGACGGTGAATCCGATCAACAATCCGACCGCGCAGATGGCGGCGAACACGGTTGTTGCAACGATTGCGCCGTCGACGGGGTATTCCATTGGCAGCCCGTCATCAGCGACAATCACGATTGCGGATGACGACACGTTGACGAACACGGCACCCCTCCTTTACGAGCTGGTGGTGGACTCTCCCACTTCCGTTGTTGCGAAGTGGACGGACGTTTTCCAAATGGAAACCCGTTTTCGTGTCCAATACCGACCGCTCGGCTCGGGCACGTGGTTAACCTTGGACAACATCCCGGCGAATTCGACGGAGTGGCGCGTGGACGGTTTGAGCACCGGGATTTCCTATGAGTTTCGAGTGACGGCATTCCAGGGGTCGACGAGTTCACAAACCCAAAGCCCGGCGACCGTAGTCGTTGCAGCTTCCGTGGGATCGGAATCCAGCGTGCAGACGTTTGAGCGATGGCGGCGTGAGGTCGGACTCGCTGGTGCCAACCGCCTGGCGGCCGGCCGAACCTTCGATGATCCCGATGGGGATGGGACAAGCAACCTCATCGAGTATGCGCTCGGAGGAAATCCCTGGGAACCGGACCGCGTGGGACCGGCTCTTGGGGTGGCCGGGCCGACGGGTGTTTCGATCTCATGGGCCGAGCCCGACGGCGTCAGCGACGTGGATGTTGAGCTTCGCCACTCGGACGACCTGACATCGGGGTGGGTGCTATCCCCGCTTGTCGTCACGGCCAATGGAACCGCTCGGGGGACGGTCGATTCCGTTGGCAGCGATCGGCGGTTTTACCAACTGGCGATGGTCCCGCTCGTTCCGCGCACCCCGTCGTCGACGATCACGTGCTGGGGCGACAGCTTGACGGGAAATCCTGGCACCTACGCGACAAAACTCCCGCAGCTCCTTCCCGGACGCACCGTGCGAAATTGTGGTATCGGCGGAGACATTTCCTACCAGATTGTGGACCGAATGCGTGGGCTGACAATCACGGCTCCATTTCCATCGTTTTCGCCAAACACCCCGGCCGGAACGCCGGTCCGCATCGTGGCGTCGCGGACAACGCATGCGCGGTTGATGAGCACGTCACAGCGGTCGAACTGGGGGACCCAGGCGGCGACGATCGGCAATGCGCAGCGGGTGGAATTTTTTAACTTGGGCCAAAAGATCGGCGAGTCATCCGCGCCACTCACCGCGATGGTGACATCGCAACGCTCGGTCAATGCATCCAGGATTCTTGCCGCCGGCCATCCGTTCTCAAATGGGGATGTCGTCCATTTTCCATCCGGGCCGCTGCCATCGCCTCTGGTGGTGGGCAAGCCATACTATGTCAAAAACCCGGATGCGACCGGGTTCTCGCTGGTTGAGAGTGATGTGGCGTTCTCGATCACCGCGAACTCGACCGCTCCCAGCGGGCGCTTTGATTCGGCCGGTCATCCCTTTGTGAGTGGCACGGCCGTGTGGTTCCGGCGCGGCGCATCTCCACCGTCTTTCTTCAGTGACCGTTTTTACTATGTGCGCGATGTGGATCCATCCGGATTCTCGCTGGCAGCAACCCCGGGGGGATCGGTGGTAACAACCGTTTACAATTCCACGGGCGCGATCATGGGGCCACCCGGCACGCCGCTTTCGCTGGCGACCGACTTCTCAGCTCCTACGAACATCCGCGGTCCATTCGTCTTTGAATGGACCCATCCCGGCGGGGCGACCAATCTGACGCTGCGGACCCATACGGACCGCGACGCAGAGACGTTCATTTTCTGGATGGGACGCAACAATTCGGCGCGGCCGCATGAAACGTATGCCGAGCTCCGCGAAGCGATCGACCATATCAAAGCTTTGGACGCGCGGTTTCTGATTGTCTCGGTGACGAATGGCGGGGGCGAGTCCGCTGGCAGCCCGTACTATTACAACGTTGTGAACTTGAATGCGCTGCTCCGGCGGGAGTTTCCCAACGAATTTGTCGATGTCCGTACGGCCTTGGTCCGCGCGGCATCGGCCAGTGCGGACGACCAAATTGACCGTGCTGCAGACATACCGCCACGCAGCCTGCGCACGGACAATGTCCACTTCAACGATGCCGGTCATCAGCTCATTGCAGAAATCCTGGCCAGCCGTCTGACCACGCTGGGCTGGTAGCGGACTATTTCGTCGGGATCTCCTGGCCATTCGCGATGGCCGTGATCTGTTCCTGCGAAAGAATGGAATCAAAGACCGCGATGCGGGAAATGCGGGCGTGCGGTGCATCGAGCAGTCCGTCACCATTGGGATGCGCGCGTCCAAGATTTCCGAGAATGATCCGGTTGTCAGCCTTCGGGATATCTTCAAGTTGACCGCGTCCCGATTCGACCCCATCGACATAGATCACGACTTCGTTTCCAGTGCAGGTCACTGCGACGTGCTGTGTGGTGCCTAATCGAACGGATTTGGGTGCACTGAAGACGGCGTTCCAACCGCCGACCCGACCCCCGCTTACTGAATAATTCCCGTGGTCGGTGGTTCGGAGGCCAAAACCCACCGGTTGAGCCGACTGGATAATGTCGCCGTAGCCACTTTGTGCGATGGTTTCGACGCGTGCGGAGATGGTGAATGGATTCCCGAACAGCGCTTGTGCATCAAACTCGAAAGTCACCGTTCCGCCGGTCCCGTCGAAAACGAGAGCTTCCCCGTCCGTCGTTATCTTTCCCTCAACAGTTCCCGTGCCGGTTGGAAGCGCCAGCGGAACGCCTGCGTCTTCCACGGTGTCACCTTTCACATAGAAAGCGGGCCGGGGGATGTCGGCTGCCCGGGCTCCAGCAGGACTTAGTAGAGTGAATGCGACCAGCAATCTGAGCGAAGGGAGAGCGGAGGGGAATCTCATGGCGGTATGTTCATGGGAGATTGAAGAAAAGCAAGGCTGTCGCGGAAGTTGGCCTGAACGGATCCGGTGACATCATGGGCCGGTCAATCGTATTCTGAGAAACCTTCGGGGCGGAGCGAGTGTTTGGAAATCGACGGGATCCGTCACCGTCACTTCGCCGGCCACGTTTGACAGGCCCGTTGACTGCCAAACCGTTGTCCAATCTGCTGGCGCCAGCGAATTGCTGCCCTCCACACGATAGGTCAGTGATGGGTCGGCGAGGCGGTTGAAGCGAAGCTCCAGAAAGCTCGACGAGCCGGACTGGACGGTTCGCACAGGCAGGACCGGTCTCGACTCCGGATCAGTCGCGATTGATCCGAGAGCATATTCGAGCAGGTTCGGAATGCCGTCCAGGTCCGGATCGGAACCGTTCGCCGAAGTGCCAGCGTCGAGGACGCTCCCGAATTGGGTCTGCCTCCAATTTTGGATCGGGGAAACGAATCGGATATTGTCGAAGGTTGCCGTTGCCGTTGAGTTGCCGGTTCGCGGCGCCACGACGAGGCCGACGCTTAGGGTGGATCCGGCGATGGCATTCGTCCGCGAGGAAAGTTCCGTCCATTGGGTGCCGTTCGACGAGTACAAAAGCGTGAATGTGTCTCCCTGGCGCACCATGCGGATCCATTCGGGAATGCCGACGTTGGACACCGAGCCGCTGAAGAAGTTGGTTCCTGTCGAAGCGCCGCCTGGGGCTGTTTTGTGCTGGTAGCTAACGGAGCCGCTGCGCAGCAGGTGAATCGTGCTATAGCGGGATCCAGCGCTGGTCGTTTCACGGACGATGATGCCGGCCTTTGCTGACGCGTCGGATGAGGTGAACGATGCAAGACGGGCGGTGAAAATGCCTTCACCCTGCCATGGCATCGAGAGATATGTATTTGAATCATTGGTGCCGGTCCAAAGGTCGGCGGTGGCTCCGCCGGCATTCGTTCCCCCGGCCCCGACGATGCGAACCGAGTCCGCCGCAAGGATTTCAGCCGTGCCGGGCGCGACGCCCGCACCGGGGTTGATTTGCTGGAGTTGGGATGGGCCGGGAAAAACCGTGATGTTGAACGATTTGTTCCAGAGTTGGTTGGTGCTGTCCGTGGCGACCACATTCACGGTCGTCGTTCCAACAGGAAAGAGCGAGCCCGAGGGCGGGCTGGCGAACGCCGGGGTCGTTGCGGTGAATCCATCCGCGCTGGCGCTGACCGCGAAGGTGACGATGGCTCCTTCCGGGGTGCCACTCACCGTAAGGTCGCCTGGTGTCGAGATGACGAGTCCGTTGATCGTCATGTTGCCCGTGACCGGCGTGTAGGAATAGGCGGGATCATCGATCCAGGCGGTTACGGGATACGTGCCCGGAAGGATTCCCTGGCCGTGGATGGATACGCGGGTCGCAAGTCCGGGAGGACTGGTGGTGACACTCGGCATTTGCACCGATCCATCGTAAGCGTGGATCAGATGATCAAGGGTGAGCGTTGCGTTAGGCCGGCCAATGCTAAGCAGAGCAATCCGTGAACCGAAATAGTCCGGGTTGGCGACGATGGCTTTGACGGTATATTGACCGGGGGCCAACGGAAACGCTGCTGCACCGTCGTAAGTAATGACCGGCGGAATGGACGGCTGGCTCGACGTCGCAGTAACCGGACTGGCGGCGGTCGGATTCGCTGTGTTTCCCAAAGTGACTGTCGCGGCTCCGGCATTAGTGATCAACAGCTGGCCGGAAGCGCTTGCTTCGTAGATCGGGTCCTCCAATGTGGCGGCAACATGGTACACCCCGGCTGCAGTTGGAAGCGCGGAGGAGCCATTGTAAGTGATGTTGATCGGTGAAGTCAGGCCCTCGATTGGAAGAACGCCACGAACTGGAACGGGAATGTCGGCGAGCGTGTAGGCGGCGCCGTTGATATCCGATGTGTAAGACTTTCGGACGATCATTGGCGCAAGCAGGCGAGAAGCGGGGACCATGGGAACCGGGATCGGTGAGGTGATTTCCGACCGGACCCCTCCAATCAGCAGTGGCGTGGTGCGCTGCATGTCGACTTCGAGGGCCATCGTCAGCGGAATCTTGGGTGAGCCCGCGGGGCGGACGGTGAGCGTCAGCGGTTTGGTTGTTGTGCCGTCCTGATTCCGCACCGAGAGCGTGAGGTTGTAATTCGTCTGGCTCGTCACGGTCGGAATCGTCCCGGAGATCAACCCGGTAGTGGCATTAATTGAGAGGCCCGCCGGCAGTCCGCTGGCGGAATAGTTGGGCGTGGTGATCGCGGAGACGATGTTGGACGCGGGCACCTGATACGACCAAGTCGAACCGGAGAGAACGACGAGTTCGGACGGTGCTCGGATGGTCGGCGGGAGGTTGATCCGGACCGGGAGATTTGGATTGTGCTTGTGCGGATTCCTGGCGGCGCGGAGGCGCGCTTCGAGTTGGGCTGCATAGAGGGAGCGCACCGGCATTCGCGTTCCGTTGGACCACTGTTCCGCCTTGCCGAGGAGACTCGATGGGACGCCGGTCGAGTTCCGCCACGCGGTCGGTCCACCGCTGGTGTTCGTGGTGCCGAACGACCAGTTCGGCGAGAGGGGCATGTTCTCGAATGTGATGGTGTTTGTGACTACGTTCCACGCCACGCAGAAAGCGGAGGGTCGTTCAAGTTTGACCTGGAGACCGACGCTGGCGTTGAGTTCGGAAATGTTGTCCCAAAGGCCTCCGTTGTTCCAGTCAGCGTGAGATCCGGACTCACTGAATGAACGCGTCGAGACTCCGTCGACGAACACGTTGGGGCCCGGCGCTGCGGGCCAGTTGATGACAAACGTGTGCCGGCCGTTCCGTCCAATATTGTTGCTCACCAGCCCCATCTCGCCCGTCAAAACGAAGCTGTAGCGCCGTCCGCCTTGAATAATGGAGATGCTGTCATGCAACTGTGAGCGATTGATGGTGATCTTCCGCGTCGAGGTGTTTACGTAGGCGATCGAGTAAACAAAGTGCCGGGCGGTGCATCGGTTGACGAAGCCATCCTCGACCTCGGTGAAGTCCAGCGCGTTCCAGACGTGATTTTCGTCGGTGTCGGAAGCATAAGTGCTTTCAAAGTAGATGTCGGCTATCCCGACATTCGTGATGTAGTTGAAGGCAGTGACCGGAACGACGTAACCGCGGCCCCATGCGGGATCCAGCGGGGACGTGATCGGCGCGTCGAGAGTGATCGAGTTGGCCGTGGCTGCTGTAACGATGCGATTGAACGTGATGGCCGGGTCGCGGTCTGTTGTCGCGGCGGTATTGTAATAGCTGGCTTTTTGCCAGGCAACGGAGCCGGGCCACCGAACCTGAATCCGCTGGCCAACGGTGAAGGGGTGGCCGCTGATGGGAATCACGTTTGTTCCTCCCGGGATGTAAACGGGGTCGACCAGCGTGCGGGTCGACCCGACGGTGATTCCGCCACCGTCGAAGGCGATCAGCCGCGAGTTCCGCGTATTTCCGCTTTGGTTTTCGTTCGTGGTTCCGACCGCATAGAGTCGGGTTCCGGTGATCGGATGATCGCTCCCGCCTCGGATGACGACACCGGAGGCGGCCACGCGAATGCGATTGACCGAGTGAATTTCCCAGCGTCCGGCCTTGAGGAGCACGGTGCCCCGAAAGCCGTTGATCAATGGCCGGGTCGAAATGAAGTCGATGGCAGCCTGAATCCGGTCCGTCTGATCGCCGGTTCCGGGTTCCAGAGTCACAAGCACGGGGACGTCGTAGCCGCCGGGCTCACCGGGGACAGGTGAATTGCCGTAGTTGAATCCAACCGTCGAGAAGTCGGGAATCCTGTCACCATTAGGTAGCGGAGCAATGGTGATCGACTGATCCGGATTGATGGTGATCGGATTGGAGAACTGGGGAGTCGAGGCATGCAGACCGCCTTGGACACCGAGCAGAAGGGCCGCACAGATCTTCAGCAAACGGGAAACCATCTCGCTTACCTCAAAGGCGGTGGAGGCTCTTGATTCACGTTCGCAAGCGGCGAGCCATTCCGAACAAGTTGCACGTGCGTTTTGCCTCCGGCTCCTCTGTCGAACCGAATCTCATCGGTCCAGCCCTCGGAGAAACGGACGGTGACCGCCGTTCGGTCTGCGTTCCATTTGGTTTCCGGAAGGGGTGCACCGAGACGGTGGGGATAGATCAGAACTTTGAAGTCCGGCGACACGGATTCGCTCGGAATCACCAGGCGGCGGATGGCCGGATACCTTTTCGGATTGTCTTGGTTCGGGCGTTCGATGATTTCCGGTGCAAGTTCCCCGCCATTTCGATGTAGAATCCTGACAAGGAGCATCGGCTCCCCTTCGGCAATGTGAACTGTCCTGTCGGGCATGGGCGGGACCGCCTCGGCCGGGCGTTTGGCGGTCTGAGACGGATCCGCTCCCCAAAGCAGAATGTCCGTTTGTCCATCCGCCTTCTGGTCGAGTTTGACCATTTGAACGTCATATTCGAGGAGCAGGCCCCAGTCGTAGCGGGTTGTTGAGTCATCCTTCTGGATGTCGTCGACCATGAGAATGTAAGGGTGTGTTCCTCGAATCAGGCCGGCTGTTCGAAAGGCTCGCTGAACCGGAAGAAGCGGGGTTCGAACCATCGGCGAAATAGCTCCTTTGGGATGAATCCAATGTCCGAGTTCAAACAGTGACCGGTTCAGATAAGCGTAAGGATGTTTTTTGTAGGCGAAGTCGTTGGGTGTATTTGCCACCGGTTCGAATCCGGCCGGAATCTCAATGCGGTTATTCAGAACGTCATCGCTTGTGTAATAACCACCTCGCTTTTCGAGTCGCCGCCAATCCCAATCCCACGCGTACTTGGCGTCCCCCACGGCGAACGTCGCCATCGGGGTGTCGACATATTCGACCATTCGGCCGGGCACCTGGCGGTTTTGGCTTTTGCCATCAATGACGACGAGGCTGTTTTCGTCGGAGTTGAAGCTGGCGTAGCCGTTCGGCGACCAAATCCGACCCGCTCCGGCGATCATCACCGCGTTCCGATCTGCGAACGGATGGCCGCCGTTGGCGCCCCGCGTATGGAGGTTCAGCATGGTTGCTCCGGGGTCCCATCCACTGCGGGTCATCAATAGCGAACGTTCGCCGCAGAAAAAGGTATGACCGAGCCCAAGTTCGGCCGGGTCGTCATTCGCAGGATCGAAGTCCTCGGCAAACACCGCAGCGTAAAGGAGTGCGTTGTAATAGCCGTCCGGGCGATGAGGAATGTTCTCGTAGTTCTCACCGATCGATTTGCGGTAAACGAAGTCGACGACTTTGTCTTCCGGGAAGGCGTGCTTGAAGCCGATCGCATCCATTGGCGCAAACCCGGCGGAGGAGGAGCGGCTTCCGCCGAGCAGGTCGTATTTGTGAAATCCGGTCACCATCGGATTGAGGCTGTGAGGTAGGAAGTGCCGGGCATAGGCCCGGAGGTAGGGGTGGGCCGCCAGGTTCTCGAAGCCATAGTCGTTTTGCCGGGCGGCAAAAATAAGGACCCCATCCATGCCGACCTGGTTCTTTCCCTCGCCTTCAAAGGTCGCTCCGCTCGGATACCAACCGTAGGTCAGCAGGTTCCGCCATCCGCGGAACATCCCCCGGACTTTCAAGTCGTTGAAGCCGGGCTGTCCTTCAAGGGCGAGGACCTGGTAGAGCCAGTAGGAAAACGTTGCCCAGTTGCTGCGGGACGTTTCGGCAGTATTGAACGTTCCGTAGTTGTCGTGCGACCAGGTTGTGTTCCGCAGTTCTTCCTGGATGGTCGCACGTTGATCGGTCGTTAGGTCGTTGAAAAGGAGGTCATACGCGAACGCCAATTGGAATGTGCCGGCCGGTTGCTCAATGGGCGGCAAGGGTTTGCCGGGAGTCTTCGCTTGTTGCATCGCACGCTCGGCGTCACGCTTTGACTGCGTGATCCGGAGAGCTGTGATCAATGCTGCCCCGAGCTTTCTGGCGCCGTCCCGATCTTCGTCAATAAGGCATCGGAACGCCTCCAACGGAAGAATGTTCCAGTAGAAGGGGGGAAAGTCCTCCGCGGATCCGTCGACCAGTGCAGCGTAAACCGCCGCCGCTGCGGGGTTGTCCCGATACCTTGGAACTCCCTTCTGCGGATTATCGGGAAGGCCCAGTCGGAACAGATCCACGCGACCCCGCAGGCCCTGGAAGCCACCGTTGAAGCGGTCCGGCTTTGTGTAATCCGCTGTGTCGTCATAAGTGCCTTTCATCGCCTCCGTCCATGAGAGGATGTTCTTCCATGCCTCCCGTCCGGCGCGGGTTTCGCGGACCCTTCTTCGGATATCGGCCACCTGATCCGGCCCAAAGAGGATCCGCGGATGCACGCCGGGAGCCGGGGTCTGAGGAATGGGCACCACACCCTTCGGATCCATTGTGATGGGACGTGATCCGAAATCAAAAAACGGTGCGTCGCCCCAGATGGGATGGATGGTTCGTCCGTCTGCGTCCTTATAGTTGCTGTAGGAATTGGCCGGTGTCTCGCGGAAGGGCGACGTGGCAATCGGATATCTTCCTTGGTCCGGTTCGGCTGCTGGAAGAACAGAGAGAGCCAATCCCAGGAAGGGAGGAAAACGGAGGGAGAACATCGGTTGGGGGTGGTCTTTAGACTAGAGCAGCAACAACAAAATGCAAGAAAACATCCAGCTGTTGCAGTTCGATGCGAACCTGCTGCAGTCCCGATTTATCATTTGGATATGGCGAAAATTCGGATAATCCGACCCTCCACCACGCAGATCAGCTGCGGACGTGCGCGGCAACAGAACGCAACAGAAAAACACAAATAATGCAGAAAGTGCTTGCGTCCCTTTTTGCGCCGATTGAGAGTTTGAATGAGCTCTCCCCCTCCCCTCTGGTTCACCCCGCTGCAAGCTTGCATTCGATGATATCTCGTCCTCCACTCCGCCGCCTGCTCTCTTCCTCTGGATCCTTGGTTTTGCTCATTGGTGTGGTTTTTGCGCCGACAAAACTTCGAGCCGCCCAGCGCGTCTGGGAGGGCAATGTGAGTGGCGACCTGACCGACGGTGCGAACTTCGTCGGAGGTGTGGCCCCGGGAGTCAGTGGGGATGGGATCGCGTTCAACGCGGCGGGATCGGCAGGAACGGTGCTTTTTCAAAACATCAGCCGTAACTACGGCGACGCGGCCGGGGCTCTTCTTTTTAACTCGGGGGCGTCCTCTTACACCATTGGCGGAACGGGTGCGATCACGGTCAGCACCGGATCGATCGTGAACAACAGCGGAGTCCTCCAGACGATCAACAACAATCTCATCCGCAATACGGGCAGCAATCTGACCATCGGTGCCTCGGGTGGCATCCTGGACTTCAACGGCACCTACGACGTGCGTGCATCAAACCTTTCTCAGTTTGCCTTCGGCAGCACGCAGGGAGGGATCATTGCCTTCAACGGGGGATTGATCAACTCGGGAGCGGCCGGGACTTACACACTGACTTTGCCGAACCTGACGGCGCCGGCTTTCGGAACCGTCGTGATCGGTGGCACAAACAGCGGAGTGACGGGCAATGTAACGCTCGGTTCAAACACCCGGCTTAAGCTGACGAGTGCGAGTGCCGTGAACGTCGGTCAGAACATCGCTTTGTTTTCAGCCAGCGGTGGAGGCAATGACGTTCTCTGGCTTGCAAGCAACTCGGCGTTGAACGCTTTCAACCTGACGGGCACCGATGCTCAGGCAGCGAAACACACCGTGATTCTGGGCACCGGAAACACGGGTGCAGCCGTGGCACAGGAGTTGGCATCCCTGCGCCTCTCGCCGCAGCACCTGATCGACTTCACACGGGCGGGGAATGTTGTTTCGGGGACGCCGGGCGTGACGGTGACCGGCACGACAACATTGGGCGGCGATGGCACGAGCGGCCGCGCAGCGATCCTGGCCGCAAACGGCGTGAATGTGACCTTGGGTGCGGTCACCTCAACGAGCGCCACCAACCAGGTGGTCTTCGTACTCGATGGAAACACCGCCGGAAGCGCCATCCGCGGCGTGATCGACAACGGAGCCGGAGGCGGAGTTTCCGTTTCGAAGGCCGGGTCGGGAACGTGGACGCTTTCCGCCGCTAACACTTACCTTGGGGCGACGAGCGTAAACAACGGCACGCTGCGGCTGGACTTCAATGCCTCCGGGGCCCCGACCAGTGACATTCTCTACAATGGAGTGACGGCTGGCTCCGTTTCTTTGGGTGGCGGCACTCTTCGGATGGAAGGCAGAAACGGTGCGGCTTCCACGCAGACACTCGGTGGTCTGTCGACTGTGGGAAGCACGGGGGCAAGTGAGATTGTTCTTCGTGCTGGAACCGGTGGCGGCAGTTCGATGAATGCAACCGTAACCGGCCTGACTCTCAACATCGGATCCACCCTCAACTTCGACATCGGTGCCAACACGAACTTCCGCAACTCGGCGATTTCCGCGGCGGCCTTCGTCGGACAGGGGGCATTCTTCAACAACGGGAACTACGCCCGTTATGATGCGAGCGGCAATGTGATCGAGGCGGTCAACGCAAACTTTTCGACCGGTGCCTCCGTCCTCGCCGGGAATGCCGGAAGCACAAGCAGTTACTTTTTCCTGGATGGAGGACAAACGCGGACGGTCGGGTTGTCGTTCAAAGGTCTGAGAATCGGAAATACAGCCAACAGCCAGACGCTCGATCTCGCGGGAACCACCCAGACCTTCAGCAACTCGTCGATCATCTACCGCGGAGGAAACGACAACAACTACACCATCAGCAACGGAACCATCTCTGGGCTCGCCACGAACTTGATCGTCCAAGTTGTGGACGGCGCGACGCTGACGATCGCCGGCGATGTCAATCTCGGTGGAGGTTTGGGAGCGAGTTTCACCAAGTCGGGCAACGGAACGCTGGTGGTCGACGGGGCCAAAAACTTCACCGGCCGTTGGAACGTTACCGATGGCGTCCTGTCGATCAACAGCATCGCCAACGGGGGAGCCAACAGCGGGCTTGGGGCTTCCACCAATGCGGCTGCAAATCTCTATCTTTACGGGGGCACGCTTCGCTATACCGGCGCCGCGGCGTCGACCGACCGGAGTTTTACCATCGGCTCGGGCGGGGCAGTGATTGAAGCATCCGGCACGGGCGCCCTGACTTGGGCTCCCGCTGCGGCGATTGCGTATGGATTCAACACGAACAACACGGCCAACACCACCACGTCCGCGCAGAATCAGCGGATCACGTTCGGAGGCACAAGCACCGCGGACAATACGTTCGGCAGCGCCAGTGGAATCCTCGCGGATCCCAGCAATGTCGGTCGCCTGCAAGTCGTCAAGGAAGGCACTGGCCGGTGGATTCTGAATCAGGCGAACACTTACACCGGTGGAACACAGATCAATGGCGGCACGCTGGCCATCGCCAACAACAATGCGTTGGGAACCATCGGCTCGGTGACCTTCGGCGGCGGCACACTTCAGTACGGATCCGGAATCTCCGCCGACATCTCGCATCGAGTGCAACACAGTAACTCTGCCATCCGGATTGATACAAATGGCAACAACGTGACCTTCCAATCTCGCCTCGATGAGACAAACACCGGCGGATTGACCAAGCTCGGCACCGGAACCCTGGCGCTGAACAACAGCAATCTCTACACCGGCGTCACCAATGTGACGGCCGGAACCCTGTTGCTCGGCGTTGGCGGTTCGATCCATGCCAGCAGCGGAATTCTGATCGCTGACGGTGCAATTTTGGACACCTCGGCAAAGGCCAACGGGATCGAGGTCGTGAGCGACCAGTTCATCGGGGGAGATGGCGCGATCAATGGCGACCTTTCAATGCTGGCCGGAGCAGAATTCGTCTTCAGCCTGACAGAAACCCTCACCGTTTCCGGAACGGTCTCACTTTCCAACTCCTTCGGTGTGAACAGCTTGGTCACCAGCACCGGGGGTGCGATCGATTGGAGTTCCGTCGCTCTGGGAACTTACACGCTCATCGCCAACACCGGCAGCTTTGGCAACATCCTGAACTTCGGGGCGGCCAATGCCCAGGCCCTCGGCGGAGGAAAGTCCGCCTACTTCCAGAATGGCAGCCTCCAATTGGTTGTCGTTCCCGAGCCGTCCACAACCGGGATGCTCGCTGCGGGCATGACCATCCTCGCAGCGCTTCGTCGTCGCAGACGATCGGTCTGATCAAAGGATTCCCAACGCTCGGCCATTTTTTCAATAGCAACAAACAGCAACAAAAGTAAAGAAATACAAAAATGTTTCTTGCCAGCGTCACAAATTGACGTTAGAAAACTTCAACCAACCTCGAACAGTCCCCATGAAAAGAACAGCAATCCTCCCGCTCCTTGTTGCTACCGTTGCCTCGCTGAGTTCCGCCTCCGCTCAGACGACCTTCATCAAGGCGAACAACAACACGAGTTTGAATTTCGCAGCGAGTTACACGGCCAACAGCGGCGTTCCTGGAGCACTGGACACCATCCAAATCGACAATACGCTGACGGCCAACCAGACAGCGGCGTTGGGTGGAAACCGAACGGTTTTCGCCATTACTCAGCTCGCCAACACCACCAACCAGTTCCAAATCTCGAATACAGTCGGTGCCACCCTGACGATTGGGGCAGGTGGTGTGACCAAATCCTCAGGAACCGCGGCTCTGATCTTCGCCAACGCCGTGACGCTCGGGGCCAACCAGACCTGGAGTATCGTGTCGGGCAGCCAGAATCTTCAGATGAACGGCGCCTTCAGCGACGGTGGGTTTAACCTGAATGTCACCGGGGCCGGCACGTTTGACCTTCGCGGTAGCAACACGTTTGGCAGTAACGTCACCATTGGATCGACAGGCGTAAACATCAACAGCGCCGGGATAACGGTCACCTTTGGCGGTGCGAATACTTTCGACAACCTCCTGATCAACAACGGACGCCTTCGTGGCGCCACCATCGGGAACTACGGATCGGCGAGCAACTTCGGTGACGGAGGAACCAACAGCACGATCACACTGGGCGGCAATAGTGCGAACGGCACTCTGGAATATACCGGTAACTCTGTCAGCACGAACCGAACCATCACGCTGGATTCGCGCTCGACGGGGTCGGGAATCGAGGTTTCGACGGCGGGTCAAACGCTCACGGTCACCAGCAACCTGCTTTACTCGGGAACCCAGACAGCAAATACCACTTGGAACATCGGTGGTGCGGGCAATCTGATCCTTTCTGGCAATGTCGCGGAGACCAGCAATGGGACATTTACCGCGGGTCTTGTTAAGAACGGTCTCGGAACGCTGACCCTGAGCGGGAACAATACCTATGCCGGCGGAACGCAGGTCAACACCGGAACGCTGATTGTTAATAATACGGCCGGATCGGGAACTGGCACCGGTGCGGTGAACATAGCCGTCGGTGCAACATTGGGCGGAAACGGAACGATTACCGGCGCGACGACGATTGATGGCATTCTGGCTCCGGGGAACAGCATCGGAACCTTGAACATCACAAACACCGTGACGTGGAACGACAACAACGCCTGGCAGTTCGAGTTGGGTGCAGCCGGGATCAGCCTGCTGACCCCGGGCACGAGTGATCTGCTCAACATTACCGGGAGTTTCACAAAGGGAACGGGTTCTTCGTTCACTTTCGATTTCCAAGGCGGCGGAGCAGAAGGTTGGTATCGCCTGGTTGACTGGACGGTTGGGACGACCTTCGTCGCCGGGGACTTCTTTGCGACGAACCTTGCCAGCGGTCTGACAGGAAGCTTCGTGGTCGACGCAGGCACAAGTGCACTCTACTTGAACGTGGTTCCCGAACCTTCCACGGGTGCGCTGTTGGGTCTGGGTCTGGCGGGCCTGGCATTCCATCGCCGGCGCATCCATCGCAGCTAAGCGTTGAAATTCTAAAGGGGGTTGAAAGGCCGGAGGCGAGAGCGTCCGGCCTTTCGCTTTTTGATTGTCGAGCCTGTTCACGCGAATCCGTTGAGCCCGGGTTTTTGGAAGCCCAAGGTGGCTTGAGCAAACGGACTCGGCCGCTCCAAATCAATGACAAGTCAAGCGCGATGGTTCAATCGATGGCTCAAGGGCTTTTACGCATTGGAACGGGCCATGTCTGGTCGCCCTTCAGTTCTTTGCCGCGTTTGACGCCGTAGGGATTTGTCGAGACGTGATTCTGGGCTTCGATCTTTGCATCGACTGGTTGGTCGGCTGGAAACAACAGAACGTTCTCTCCTTTGCCAAGTCCGATTTGATACTCGCCGGGTAAGACTTCCGCGGCAGAAACCTGACTGCCGGGCGCGGCTTGCAAGGGACCGCGCCAGTCCGGAACGCGAATGACGCAGGGGTTGCCTGCCACGCTGTGGACGTGCACCCATTGTGTTCGACCAGCCTGCCTCCGGGCGCTGACGACAAAGCCATCCATCGCCCGGAGACGGTGGAAGACGGCATTTTGCCATTCGACCGGCGTTGCGGGAAAGATGCGAATCCGACCGCGCCAGCTTTGCAGCAGAAGGTCCATCGTGGCGGACGCGGCGCTCAGGGGAGTTTCGATGACCGGATTTCGCCCGGCGGTCTCAACATAGAACGTGTTGGGGAGGACCCGTCCTCCGCCTCGGGCATTGTCCAAGAAGTTGCTGAGCATCGAAAGGGCATCCGATCCGAGTCCCAACGAAGCATAGATCGAGGCTCCTCCAGTGAAAGAATACCCGGCAAGCGCTTTTCCGTTTTCGATACCGTGCCAGTGCTTGGTACTGCGAATCAGAAGCTCCCTTGTGAAGGGATCATCCGGATCCATGACATAGAGCGGGTAAAGCGGCAGGAGGTGCGAGTAGTGCCGGTGGGACATGTCGAGCGGCTGGTCTCTTCCGATCATGAGACCGTTGGCGTCCGTCGGATACTCGACCAGTTCCTCGAGAATGCGTTTCCACTCGGTGGCATGTTTCGAATCGCCCTCGCCGGCGCCATCGGCGATTTCAATCAGGCTCGAAAGCAGCCACCGGAGAAGTCCGAGGTTGTAAGGCGTATCGTCATAAGTATTGAACCCATGATATTCCGGTGAGCACATGTTGGGAAGACCCAGCCGGCCATTTTCGTTTCGGACGAGCCGGGCTGTGAAGGCGTCGGCGAGACGCATGGCCTTCGGCGCCCATTGATTGCGCACTGCGTCGTGGTCGCCGGCGAATCGGAGTTGCCACCAGTAGTTGTGCATCGCCCAGACGTAATCGCCAAAGGTCTTGCCGTTCGCCGAGCCGAGGAAGGTTGTTTCGAAGATCTCGTCGATGAGATCCAGCAGGTTCCTGCCAATTTCGAGTCGGTTGCCGGCATAGACGGGCCAATAGGTGAGTTGAATGTTGAGGTTCCACCAAATCCCCGGCCATTGCGTCACGCGAAACCAGGGTCCATTCAGATCAATGGCAGGACCATCCTCGCGCCATGCTGAGGCAAGCTTATACATCTGAATCCAGTAAAAGGCCTCCAGCCTCGAATCCGGAATGCTGAGAAATGTTTGAGGGAAAAAATCGTGCCACCAACGCCGGTGTTCTTTGATCAACTGGTCAAACGGCTCGGTCGCCACCCGTTGAATGTCGCGGACGGCGACGGAAGCGGATTCTCCGGCGGCCGGAACTTCGTTTGCCGTGGATACGATCAGGCGTCCGCTCCGCCCGTCGTCACCTGTTACTTCCAGCCAGGCTGTTGCATAGTCGCCACCGGCGAGCAAGGGCTGAACGCAAACAGGGATACCGTCAACCTCTGTGCGCACCGGATCGGGATTGGGCGTATAATCGAGGTTCGGCTTGTTTTGTGCGGCGAGGATTTGGGCGCGAGGGGAATCCGGGTTCCCCGGTTCAAATTCCCACCGCCAGGGCAGGGGATTGCCTGTGTCGTCGATCTCTGTGGAAGTGACCTCCAGGACGTGCGCCATACGGTCCCGCAAAGTCAGGATGCGGAGGCGCAAGTCACCACGATTGGTCCGAACGTCGGCGGTCACCTCGGCGTTCCAAAGGTTCAGTCGGACGGAGCCGTTGAGGACATTTCCAGCCGGACGCAGCAGAATTCGGCCGACGTCCAGACGGCAGTGATCAAACATGACGCCGGCGCCCGCCACTCCCATCGATGTTCTGCGATCCGGCGCCTTCCGATGATCAGTGACATCCGCACGGCCCAGGTGGAAGACCAGTGCGTTGGCGGCGGGGTCTGTGTGGAACATGATGCCCAGCTGGCCGTTTCCGGTGAATGCCCCCTCGTTCCATTGACGGGGGAGTTGCTCCCAGATCAGGTCGTGCTGCGCCAGAAACTTCGGCCAATCCACCAACGAAGTTGGCTCGGCAGACACAGCACTGATCGATCCGACGAGGGCGAGTGCGAGGCTGATCGAGATTGGCCTCATGGTGGGGGCGGTTCAGTGAACGGAGATCGTCTGAAACACAGGCCCGGCGGTCTGCACCGCCGGGTCGGCCGGCCGTCCCCACTGCCATGCAGCGACTTTGATTTCGACGGGGAATTTGGCCCGCGGCGGGATCGTGGTGAGTTCGAGATGGTTGTCGCGAATGATCGCCGGTCCCGAAATCACGGTGAATTCCACGGGGAGTCCTGAGTTCGAAGTCGCTTGCAAGCGAACGGGAGCGCTGTTGCGGCTGAGACTGCCGACCGGCTCGAACGTGATTTCTTGTGGAGATCCCTGACGGTTCTCTTGGAAGCGCACGATTGCGGGTTGGACCGCCGGACGCGTCCTTGCACCGCCGGGCCAGCGGGCAATGAGATAGGCTGCGGCTCCCGTCTTCCATGTCCGGTCGAGGGCGATTCGGAACTTCCCATCTGCAGTCGGTGCAAACGGTCCGCAAATCCATTCGATGGTGGGCGCCGCGCCGGGGACCGCGAGGTTTTCGCCGGCAGAATGGAAGCCTTCGGGGATCTGCGGGAGGAAGGACGCGCCAACGTCAAACACTCCGTCGGTGACGACATGGATCTCGGTAACAGAGTTGAAGTGGAACGGCGAAACGGAAGTGCCCGTCCCGGCGACAAAGCCCGGGAGAGCCGTTTCGGCCGACCAATTCGTGCGCGAGATCATCTGAGCGCGCAAAGCCAGGTTCTCGCTAAAAAACCATGCGGCTTTCCGCTGGTCGGGTGACGCCTGAGCATAGGGAATGGGAGGCTGGTCACCAAGGCCGGGCATTGGCAGTGTCGCCACCCAGCCGGATTCGAGGTCGACCGGAACCAGACCGTTTTTGCCCAGCCGCGCCTCGACCGCGGCATCGATGTATTCACCGAAGTATTCGGCGAGTGCGTCGGAGCAATGGAAATGACCCGTGCCGGGTTCGATAACAATACTCAGCGGCCACCGGGCCTCTTCCCGTGTCCGCGCCCAGTTCGTGAATCCCTCCGGGGCTTTGTCCCAGCTTTTTCGAATGTCACTGTCCTTCTGGCCCCATTCTTGCGACGTGCCAAAGGTCCAAAGAAGCGGCACGTTGCGGTTTCGTTTGGGGTAATGTGGGTTCTTCACGCAGATGCCGGCAATGGTCCGTTCTGGCCGTTCATCGAGCATGCCAACGACCATCAGGAGGTGGCCGGATTCGCCGATGGGCAGCCATGGGACTGTGGTAACCTCCTCATAGCCGGATCCCTCGGCGAGGCCGGCGAGAAGTTCGTCAAGGAAGGCGAGTTGCGCCAAATCCTGGCCTTTGTATTCCTTGGCGAAGTTCCAGAAAGTTGGAACACTCCAGACGAGGCCAAGATCATTCCGCCGGCAAGCTTCGCGAATTGCCGGATGGCCGACGAGCATGTGCTCCGGAACATTGGTGCAAAGGATGACCAAACCGCGGAGCCTCTTGCATTGTTCAGGAATCCAAAGGTAGAGCGTGGCCTTCCTTGATGGAAGTCCACCGGGTGGGTTTGACTCGGCTGAGTAGGAGAATTGAAAGACTTGGTTTTCCGGCGATCGAGGATAGGCACTGTCCGTGAACAGGGTTCCGAATGCGATGACCAGAAGAGTGGCCGCTGTGAAAGAAATCCGCATGACTTAGTTGAAGCCGGGGGGCAAGCCGGGGGATGGGGTTACGAGATTGTCCTTCAGCAAAGTTCGCCCGTTTCGCACAACGGTGGTTTTCGTCCGGAACTGTTCATCGACGCCGAACGTCAATTCGGTTGACTCCCCTTGATTCTCCACCACAAAGCCGTCCGACCTCGGTAAAACCCGCGGCACGGATCCGCCGGCACGAAAGGGGATGAGAAGGACCCGGAACGCGGCATCGTTGCCATTCTGATTGATGACCAAACGGTCCATAAACTGCGGTGTTCCCTTTCGATCCGGAAGTCCATCCACTGTCTCGGTTGTGATCAACGGCTTTTCCTCTGGGGCCTCGATTCCCAAGGCTACCACGAGGAGGATCGGATCCCCGGTCTTGGGAATGAGCGGAGGGCGGGTCCCGCCCTTTGTCAGGTCGTTGTCCGTTCCGGTGGTGGCAAGTGCCAAGGCGTTGGACGGCAGGCCGGCGACCTCGGCTCTCCAGACGCCTCCGTTGAGCATGGCGGTCCACTGATAATGGCGATCCGCCTCGTCCTTTTTCACATCATCAACCACGAACGCAAAGGGATATGCGCCGCGAACCAGTCCGGTCGTACGGAACACGTACTGCACGGGATTGAACGGCGCCCGGCTCGTCGCAATGTAGTTGCTGGCGTTGTAGTTCGGCCACCAGGGACGCAACTTCATGCGTGCTGTTCCAGCAAAGACTTTTGCAATGGCCGGTGAGGGATCCATTTCCCAGTTGGTCAGGTTGGTTTCTGCGGGCCAGATCCTTTGTGGTTGGGTATTCCACCGCCATGAATAAGCATACGTCAGATCGGCCGTTGCACTGGCGGCCTCTTCGGCGAGGTTCGCGCCGAGATAAGCGCCGGGCGCATTGTAAAGAATCCCCGGAGTCTCCGGAAGGCCACCCATCGATCTTCCATCGATCGTCACCAGATTGTGAACATTTCCCGTGTACCACTGTGTGAATGGTGATTCAGTAATCCAGTTCACGCCGAGTGCGGAAAAATGAAAGAGGCCGGCGTCCGCATGGTGGTGACCAGCCCCCAGATAGTGATTCGGACGAACCATGAGGTTGATCCAGGCCGCGTCAGTCTCTAATGAACTGTAGGCCGAAAAAACCCCGTGCACCGGCGCGCTAAAGTTCAATGGCAAACCGAGCTCACTTCTGTTTGTCGGCGTCACGTCGGCATCAAAAAGGATCGAGCGGACAAAGCCGGGGTAGCTGGCGCTTGCCAAACGCACACGTTTGGTGGACGCGACCTCGCTGCGGTATCGGTCTGGATCAAAGTTGGAGTCGGGAACCAGCGTTCCCACCCCGACAGCGCCCTGAGTGCGCTGCAGTTCGGTTGTGATCAAATAGTCGGCCAGCCGGCTTTCCGGATAGAATGCTTTGAGTTGATTGACGAACGGGATGGACAGCTTTTCGCGACTGTTTCGGGTGAATTGGGTTCCGCTATTGACGACGACTTTGCCGTCCGGCGATGTCATCTGAACCTGCGCATGGAGTAAACGCCGCCAATGCGGGTGGCCGAAAAGGTTTTCGTTCGTGCGGCGGGCCGCAGCAACCATCGATAGAGTCAGAAACTGCAGGCCCCCGCCCGTCTTCCCATTGCTTTCGAAAATTACTCCGTCCGGGTCGATGCCCCATTGGCAGAATGCCCGGACGCTCTCGAGCCCGGACTGGAAGGCTTCCGGGTCGAATCCGGGGAGGCCCTCGATGGACGCGACTGCGAGGAAGTGAGTAAGGTCCCACGCCATCCAGTTGACATCGCGGAACCGAACCGGTCCATCCTGGCCGTGGGAGCGTCGTCCATAGGTTGCCTTGGCGATGAATCGCTGCATGGTGCGCTTTTGTCCATCGGTCATCCACTTTCCGGCAAAATCGAGGGCTTGCGCGAGGTTTTGGTGCGCAACGATGCCATGGACATCTCGCCAGTGAGTTCGCGCCCCGGCGGCGTTGAGATCGAGAATCGAGCCGTCCCCGAGTTGGAGTGATGACCCGAACTCTGAGTCACTGATCGCGAGGAAGCTGTCCAACAGCGGCTCGCGAAGCCTGTAGTAGTTGGAAATGGCCGAGGCGACCTTCCGTCCAAGTTGATCGTCGTCTTTGATCAATGCATAGAGCGCAATGGCAGTGAGGCATTCCGGCACGTAGGCGGTATGTGACGAGTAGACGCCGGGCTTGTAGCTTTCGAACAGGTGCGGAGCGGCGAATGCCGGTTTCCCAGGAACCACCGGCCAGGACAAACCGTCCAGGTTTCCTCCGGCCAACTGATCGAACAACCGTCCGTCGTCGGTCGCGGTGTCGAACCATGTTTTTCCGAGAATCTCCTCCATCTCAATCATGGTCTTTTGACCGCTCACGGTGGATGCTATCCGCCGCCGCAGTGAAGGCAGGTCCTCCGGGCTGAAGAAGAGCCGGGGATAGATCCCCGGGAGAGGCACCTTGGAGCCGAGCAGTCCGGCGTTGAATCCTTCGAAATCATACCGATCGGCCGGCACGGGTTGCCACGGTGTCGGCGGACCGTTGAGCAGCGCCAGTTGCTCCTCGGTAACGCGAACGTGATCCGTCCATGCACCCTGCCGCTTCAGGTTGGGGATGTGGCGGGTTGCGATCCCCGGTTGGGCGAACTTATCCGGCGTATCAAAAAGCGTGATCAGGTTCTCCTCGGCGGCGGGATCGATCTCGAGAGGATCTCCGACCAGGACGATGCCGGATTTGAGCCGAGAGACCTTCAGACCAAGAGAAGCTGCGACGTTATCGAGTGCGACCCATTTTCTGCCGGCAATCTGGATTTCTTCGAAAGTCCCCGGAAGCGAGGCGTCAGCGAGACCGAAGTCGGAGGGGGCATAGACCCACCGGTCGGCGATTGCACTCAGCTCCGGAGGCACGGGTGGGGGTGCCCCACGGCCGGGCGCAATCAGGGCAGCGAACTCACGCGGAACATAAATCTTCCCGTCGCGTAAGACTGCTTCGGCACGAAGCAAATCGGACTCGCTTAGACGTACCCGCCGGCCATCGACGTACCCATAGCGGCTGCCCGGCATAACAGCGGTCCGGTTTCCCAATATGGCCAAGCCCGCGGCGATCGACGAACGGGTGTAAGGCAGTCCTTGATTCTGGGGTGGGGGAGGCAGTGGGGGAGGTGACGGAGACTGGCCGGGCAGCGGGACGGTCCAAGCCAGCGTCGAAAGAGCGCAAAGAAACACTTTTGGATGACGGGGAATCATCTTCATGAGGAAGGAGTCAGATAGAGCGCCCGGAGATTCATCACGGCTCCGACGGGGATGTCTTTTGGAAGAACGCGCACGGCTACTTCCGGGCCCGCGCTCACTTCAACCGACCCGGCGGCGGTCCGGACGAATTCGCCCCAGCCTCCGGTGCCCGCGACGACAAAGTTGGTCGAACTCCCGCCGACCTGGATTTCGGCAAGCGTGCCCTCTCGGTGGGCGGGCAGCGCATACTCGAGGTCCACTCGGTAACGGCCGCCCCGGTGGAAATGGACGCGCCAGAGCGGATGAGAATCCAGGGACGTCCAGCAGCCCAGTTGCGAAGGAGATCCTGACAGCAAGGCCAGATGGTCTCCGATAATCTCGCAATCCGCTGGCAGGAGCGCGAGCGAACCATCGACGGGTTGTGGAATGATGGGTGGACGCGCCCTTTCCGGCATCAAGCCCAATCTGGGGGGGGCTTCAAAGTGGAGCGCAATGACGCTCACGTAGGCATCCGGCGCCTCCTCAGGAAGCCTCAGGAAAAAGCCGTCTGGCGAGGACGGGCGGTCCACAGCGACTTTCGATCGGCCAGTCGAAACCCAAGCGATCGAGGTGGGTTGATCCTGAAGAGGAACAAAGATAAGCCGGTCGTCCGGCCAGGTGTCGACACAGAGATAAACGGTGTTGCCCCGCGCGGTGGTGCATCCCCATGGCATTCGGTAGGGCATCGGTCCGGCGGATGCTCCGCGGATGGCTTCTCCGTGACGGGCGAACCACCTGCCGATCTCGCGAAGGATTTGTGCGGTTTCGTCCGGGATGGTGCCGTCGGCTTTTGGGCCGACATTCAAGAGGTAGTTGCCTCCCTGCGAGACGACCTCACAGAGTTGGCGGATCAGGAGGCCGGGCGCTTTCCATTCGTGATCGTGACGGTTGTAGCCCCACGACTCGTTGGTTGTCATACAGGTCTCCCATGGCCGCGCCGGACGATTCGCGGGGATTCGCTGCTCCGGCGTTTCAAAACCGCCCAAGAACCCCGGCCCGAGGCGATCGTTTTGTAGGATCCCGGGGGCCAGTTCCTGCACGACCGCGTTCACGCGTGCCGCTCGTTCAGGAGTCATGCCGGCCGGTGTATCCCACCAGAGGCAGGAGGGTACATCCGGTCCATAGTTTGTCAGGAGTTCGCGAATTTGTGGGATCGCAAAATGGTTCAGATAGTCGTCGAAATCCCGATTTTGGGCCGGGTCCCAATTTCCGGCATATGTCGCTCCTCCATTGGTCCAATCCTGCGCCTGCGAGTAGTAAAATCCGATCGGCAGACCGGCTTCGCGGCAGGCCTCGACCAACGGGCGGAGAACATCGCGACCGGCGGGTGTCGCGTCCTTGGCGTTCCAGTCGGTCAGCTCGGTTTCGAAGAGAGCAAAGCCGTCGTGATGCTTTGCTCCAATGATCACATAACCCAGCCCGCACTCGCGGGCGAGCCGCACCCATTCCTGGGGGTGGTAGCGGGCAGCTGTGAATCCCGCGGCAAAGGATTTGTATTCGGCGACCGAAATCCGGGCCGATTGCATCAACCACTCGCTGGCTCCGGCGATGTTGCGACCCCTGTGAACGCCGGCCGGCACCGAATAAACTCCCCAATGAATGAACAGGCCAAAGCGCGCTTCGCGCCACCAGGATGGTGTGGGGGAAGGAATGGCATTCATCCGGAGGGGGTGAAAAACTGCAACAATAATGCACAATAATGCAACTTTGTTTTTATTGTGAAGCAGTTTGTTGGATTCTGGGAATCACCGCCGGGAGCAGAGCGGGAGCGGCTGAGCGGCGGGGGGCGGCGAAGTCGTTCGCTGCTTATCGATGGAAGGGACATGCCCTTCCCATGCTCGGCTCCCGGAATCTCAGTGTTTGGCCGCGACTTTGCGGGTCGTGGGGCCGGCGTGCACGGTGCACGGAAGCAGGATGATCCGGCGGGAGGTGTCGCTTCCTTCGATGCGGTGGACGAGTCGGCGGAGGGCGGCAACGCCGAGTTCGGCGGATGGAGCTTCGGTGGTGGTGAAGAGGGGGGCGGCCGATGCCGGCGAGGGCCGAGGAGAGTGGAACGATGCCATTCCGACATCTCTCGGGACCTTGAAGCCCTCCGAGAGCAGGTGGTGATGGAGCGAAACAGCGGTCATGTGACTCGCTGCGATCCAGGCATCGACACCGTTGCGGGTCAGTTCCGTGACCCGGGAGAGCGCGGATCCGCCGGTGAATTCCATCTCCGACAAGGCCTCCTCGAGGCTCACCTCGACGATATCCTTCGCGCGGAACTCCAAGCGACGCCGGAAGAGCGCTGCCACAAAACCCGCCAGGCGGGTCCGAGCCCAGGTCATTTCCGGGCAATATCCGAAGAAGCCAATTCGCCGATAGCCAGCTCCGCTGAGGTGACCGACGAGCTCGTCCATGCCGGAGCGGTCGTCCAGCGAGATGACGTCCACATCCGTGCCGGGATATTCGTGGACGATCGAGACCACCGGGAGGGATTTGCGAAGCGCGGCCGCGACCTCGTCGGGCCAACGGTGGATCAACACGATGCCATCGATTTGTCCAGATGTCAGGGCACGCGGCTGGAACTCGGGGCGCAACAAGTTGCGACACTCTTCCGGCCGGTAGTGGTGGGAAATCAGCGACATGTTCAAGGTCACGGCTGCCGAGCTCATACCCGCGAGATATTCGTGATCGGACTGGTAGCTGATGCCTTGGGAAACGGTCAGGATGTTGATCGGCCGCTTGGGTGCGAGAAACTCTCCGCTCCGATAACCCATTTCCTGAGCCGCTTCAAACACTTGGCGGCGCGTCTCCGGGTGGATTCCCGGCAACTCTCTGAGCGCGCGGGAAACCGTGCTGGCGGAGATCCCCAGTTTCTGTGCGATTTGACGGAGGTTGGTGCGGCGCCTGGTGGTCATTCCAAAATGAACGTTTTTCAAACATGCGGTGGCGGCACGTCGCTGGTCAATCAAAACTGCAACATTTTGCAACGCCGACTCTCAGTGTCCATGAGATTGGCAAATAACGCAAAACAACGCAAAACTTTGCGAAAAACTCTTGTTTTTCGCTGGTGAATGGAGGAAACTCCGAGTGTTGCATCCTATGAAGTCCCCACAGATCTGTTTCTCCCTCGTTGTTGCTGCCGCCTTTTCCCTGTCTCCGATTCTGGCTCTGGAACCGGTGGCGACGTGGGAGGGGGCTGACTTGAGCGTCCGATCGGCGGATGTCGTCTGGCCGGACGCCAAGGGTTCGCATGATTTGAAAGGCCAGACCGTGGGAGGGATCACCGAGGGGAAGAAAGATGGTGTCGGGAGCGCATCAAAGACGGTTGAGTTCAACGGCGAGCAGTCGGTCCCGTTGCGAACGGTCAATCCGTTCCCCTCCGTGTTGCAGGATCTTCAGATTGAGATGGTGATGAGTCTGGCAGAATCGTCGGTGGAGGAGATGGGGACGGTTGTGCGGATGGGCACGCAGTGGGAGATTCGGGCCGATTACAAGCGCAAGGGGCTTTCGTTCATCGTCTGGCACGACAAAGATCATTACACGCACGTGTTTCTTCCGGTGCGACCCGGCGAGTGGGTCAATCTGACAGCGACGATGGCGGAGGGCGCACTCCGTCTGAAGATCGATGAGGCCGAGGAGGAAACTCCGCTGAAGGGTGAACTTCGCGTCGAGGAAACCCCGGTGCCCCTGGCGGTGGGGGCCACGAAAGGCCGACCGCAAGATGGGTCGGAGTACCGTCCATTCACTGGAGCCATCCAGTCTCTCAAAGTCTCGATGTAACGGCCCAACCCTCGTTCCCCCGCCATGCATTCCCGACGTTTCCCCCGTGCGGCATTTACTCTCGTCGAAATTTTGGTAGTCGTTGCCGTGCTTGCCATCCTGGTGGCGCTGGCGGTTCCGGCGGTCGGCCGGGCGGTCGAGCGCGCTGCAACGACCGCCGATACGAACAATCTCAGGCAGATTGGGCAGGGCATCGCCGCTTTTGCGGCTGAGAATGACTCCCGGATTCCGAATCGGAATGTACCGGTCCCTGGAACGGCGACGGGTGGGGGATCGGACCGCGAAAGCTTTATGGAAGCGGTTGATCGGATGCTTCCGCCGGACTCGAGGTTTTCACAAAATTCGATCTACAACTGGCAACGGCGGCCGATTTGGTATTCGAAGGCCTTTGCCAAGATGCCGGCCGGCCAATCGTTCAACAAGAACACGCAATACTACTGGGGCACCGCGTGGGGGATGAATGTCTACCTTTGGTGGAATTCCTCGCCGCTGAACAATCCGAGCTTCGACGGCAACATCAACCGGGCTCCGGACCGGTCGCGTTTGGTTCTGGTCGGGGAGAAAAACCGGAATGGTGGACATGAATTTGATCCGCGTACACCGCCCAGTTTCAAAAACGACGAGCAGACTCAATACCGTGTTTCACGGGACGGCAAAGCGCTTTACCTCTTTGCGGACTACCACATCGAGTTGATCGAAGGCGACCAGTCGGTCGCAACCAATCCAACGTTCAACCGATATAATTCGACGAACCGGCTCTATTACGCCTGGTAAAGTTTTTTTTGGGAACTGCACCCGGCGAGGATCGAACTCACAACCTTCGGCTCCGGAGGCCGACGCTCTATCCAATTGAGCTACGGGTGCTGAAAACGGGGTGAGGTATCATCGCCGGGCGTTGGCAAAGTTCAACGCAAATCCGATTCTTTCTTCACGGGACGGGGGAGGTGGGGCATGTTTCCGGGATGAAGGAAGTCCATGTGCGCGTGCCGGCGACAACGGCCAATCTGGGGCCGGGGTTCGACAGTTTGGGCATCGCGCTGAAGGTTTACAATACGACGACGGTTCGGCGGGTCCGTGGGTCCGTGGTCGATGGCATGGCGGCCGAGGCCGCCTCGGCGTTTTTTGGAGCGGCGGACGAGAAACCGTTTGGATTTGCCTGGAGTGTGGATGGCGATGTCCCGCGATCGCGTGGATTGGGGAGCAGCGTCACGGTGCGGTTGGGGATTTTGCACGGCCTGAATGAACTGGCCGGACGACCGCTCGACCGGTTTACCCTTTTCCGCCTTTGCTCGGAGTTGGAGGGACATCCGGACAATGCGGCGCCGGCGGCATTCGGTGGATTTGCGGTGGCGCCACAGGCCGCCGAGGTCCAACGCTTTACGGTCGATGCGAAGCTTTCCTTCGTTCTCTTGATCCCGGGATTCGAAATGCTGACCTCGGCAGCACGAAAGGTCGTGCCGAAGTCGGTGGCACTGGCTGATGCGGTGCGCAATGTCGGCAATGCGGCGGCCATTGCGGCTGCGTTTGCGTCCGGTGATTATCGGAAGTTGGCCGGTGCATTCGGCGATACGTTCCATCAGCCGTATCGCGAGTCCCTTTTGCCCTGCCTTTCGGATGTCATCGATGCGGGGCGGATGGCCGGAGCCCTGGGGGGATGGCTGAGCGGGTCGGGGTCGACGATTGCCTGTGCGACGCTGGGACGTGCGGAGCGTGTGGCTCGCGCGATGGCGGCGGCTTCGGGCCTTGAAGATTTCCAGGTCCGCATTGTCGCGGCCGACAACGCGGGGGTGCGCATCCGCCCATGAGACGTTGGATCGAGGGTCTCGAAACGTTCGCGATCGACGTCATCCTCGAACGCCGGTACGGACGGCGGGCCGATATTCTCCGGTGGATTCTCTTTGGCCTTTCAGGAATCTACCGGCGGATCGTGCAGGCACGCCTCGCGCTCTATCGCAATCGCATTTTCCGCAATCATTCGCCGGGATGTCTGGTGATCAGCGTGGGCAATCTCACCGTGGGCGGAACCGGGAAGACTCCGGTTGTCGAATTGCTTGCGCGCGCTTTGCAGGAAGGTGGCCGACGGGTGGCGATTCTCAGTCGCGGCTACAAGAGTGTGCCGCGCCCGCTGGTCCTCCGGCTGCTCGACCGGATCACGAAGAAGAAAGCCGTCTTTGTTCCGCGTATCGTGTCCGACGGTCACTCGCTGCTGTTGGATTCGCGAACCGCCGGCGACGAACCGTTTATGCTGGCCAACAACCTCCGTGGCGTCGTTGTGCTGGTCGACCGGGACCGGGTGAAGAGTGCGCAATACGCCGTTCGTGAATTTGGCGCGGATACGATTATCCTGGATGACGGCCTGCAGTATATTCGGATGCGGCACGGTCTGGAGGTGGTGTTGGTGGACCGCCAGGCTCCGTTTGGGAACGAGCACCTCCTGCCGCGTGGCACGCTCCGTGAGCCGCCGGAGAACCTCCGGCGTGCGACGCACATCTTTTTGACGAAGTGCGATGGTTCGGACAACTCACAATTGATCGCCCGCATCCGTCGATACAACCGGACGGCGGACATCATTGAATGTGCCCACCGGCCGCGGCACCTCCGGAATTTGGTCACCGGAGAGATCAAACCGCTCGAGTTCCTTCGCGGGTTGCGCATTGGTTCGATCTGCGGCATTGCGGTGCCGGAGAGCTTTGAGAATGCCCTGCGCGCGCTGGATGCGGAGATCGAAGTCTCGCAGGCCTACACCGATCACCACCGCTACACGGACCGAGAAATCGAGCGGTTTATCCGCCGTTGTGCCCGGCGGGAGCTGGATGCAATTCTGACGACGGAAAAGGATGCCGTTCGCATTCCGCGCATCCTGAATCCGGAAGTTCCGATCTATTACATGCGTGTCCAGATTGAGATCCTCGCGGGACAGGCGTCGTGGGAACGTTTCGTGAATCGGCTGACCTCCGGCGCGGACGTCGTGGCCGCCTGAGCGGGGCCTTGCCAGCGGACGCGGGATCGGGCATGAGAACCGGATGGAATTTTTCCCGGTTACCGCTGTGGCCAAGGCCAATGTCTATTTTGAAGGGCGCGTGCTCTCGCACACGATTCGTTTTGAGGATGGCACGAAGAAGACGCTGGGAGTGATCTTCCCCGGCGAATACCACTTCGGAACGGCAGCCGCCGAGCGGATGGAGATCATCGACGGTGCTTGTTCCGTCGTGCTGGATGGCACGGCCGACCGGAAGGAATTTGCTGCCGGCGAGGCCTTCGATGTGCCGGCAAATTCCGGGTTTACGATCACCGTGGCGGATGGACTTTGTCAGTACGTCTGTTCATTCCTCCCCTGAGGCGAGGATCTCCGCAAGGCATTCGGCGTCGTCTTCGCTGAACGTGAAGGGAGGCGAAAACGTGAGCACGTTTCCCGCCGGCCCGCCGCCCAGGAAAATGTGGCCACGTTCCAAAGCGTGCTGAATCAATCGCGCTGTCCGTGGAGCGTCCGGTGTGCCATCTGGCTTTGACAATTCCGCGCCGATCATGGCACCGACGCCGCGGACCGACGCTCGCGGGAGGTGCGCAACGGCTTTTCGGAGGTGCGCGCCGCATGTCTTTGCGAGTTGTGCGGTTGCAGGCTTTTCGTGTTCCGCAAGGGCCGCGAGCGCCATCGCGCATCCGACCGGATGGCCCAGAAACGTGCTCGTGTGAAGCGCCTCGCCGTCGGACCGCGGCCACGCGTCCATGATGTCTGCCCGCCCGATGCAAGCCGACATCGGGAAGCCGTTGGTCAGCGCCTTTCCGACGCAGATCACGTCCGGCGCGGTCTCCGAGTGCTCGCAGGCAAAAAGTTTTCCGGTTCGGTTCAAGCCGGTGAAGATTTCATCCAGGACGAGGAGGATTTTGTGCGTGTCGCAGATTTCGCGCAGCATTCGGAGAAAATCCCGCGGCGGGACGATCACGCCGGCGCGGCCTTGGATCGGTTCGACAAGGATGCAGCCGACCTCGCGCTGGCGGATGGTTTTTTCGATTCGATCGTGGAGCTCGGCCAGGCAGGAACTCGAGCAGTTTGGGAATTCGCGTCCTTCGAGCCGAAAGCCTTCGCGGCATCCGAACGGGCAATGCGTGCAGTCGGGAAACGGCAGGCGCGTTCCGAATTTTGCGAGCTGGCCGGCGAACGGATCACGGAAAAACGGCAATCCTCCCGTCTCCAGCGCACCATGTCCGAGGCCGTGATACGCACCGCTGAAGCTGATCACACCGGGTTTTCCGCTGTGGAGATGTGCGGTCTTCAGAGCCGCCTCGACCGCCTCCGAACCCGAATTGCAGAGGATCGATTTGCCGGGCCCGCGGCCCCAACGTTCGAATGTCACCCGGCTGAGTTCCGAGCAGAGGCGCGCTTTGAGCGGCGAGGGGTGAACGTCGCCGAGTCCGTGGACGAGCCGGCCAGCCTGTTCGATGAGGGCCTCGCGCGTGGCCCCGTGACCCAGACTGCATACGCCGAAACCCGCGGTGAGATCCAGAAAGCGGTTTCCGTCGGCATCCCAAACGTTCACACCGAGAGCGCGTTCCCAAAAAACCGGAAAGCCGTCGTTGAAAAATGTGATGTTCCGGGATTCGGTCCGGGACAATTCGGACATGAGCGCTTTGGAGCGCGGTCCGGGAATGCCGGTGACCAGTTCCGGCCGCATGCGATCAGGCGGCGATGGCGCGACCGGCCTGTCGGAGAAGGCGGCCGTAGAGATTCACATGCCGGGAAGCCGCGGCGGTCCATGAGAAATCCGCGGAGCGGGCCGTTTCGGCCAGTGCCACGTGGACATCGGCCGGCGCCGAAAAGGCGCGGTCGATCGCATCGACCAATGCCGAGAGACTCGTGCGGTAGAACACGTAACCGTTTCCGGAATTCCGCACCGGATCGAAATCCTGGACGAACTGGCGCAGTCCGCCGCAATGGGCTGCGACCGGGACGAGCCCGTTCCGGAGGGCCAGCATGAGCATTTCTCCGCCGGGTTCGACCGGACCGGGCAGCAGGAGAAAATCCGAACCCGCGAGGGCATTCTGGAAGAGGGCTCCATCGACGTGTTCACGATGGGCAAATCGCCCGGCGTGCCGACGCAGGGCGATTTCCAGTGCCTGTCGATGAGCCGCCGGCACCGGGCCCAAAAGCAGAACCCGAGCCTCGTCGGACGGCAGGCGGTCGAGGGCCGCGAGGAGAAGATCGAGACCGGCACCATTCGTCGCAGCCGAGTCGCTCAGGAGAATGCGGCCGCCCTTCAAAAGGCCTGTCGTTTCGAGCAGGGCTTCGCGGGACTTCGGATCCCCGGGCACGACCGGCCACGCTGTTTCGAAGAGACCATCGGGGATTCCTTCGAGTTTGTGGCTGTTTTCACGGAGAACATTCTCGAGTCCGCATCCGAATTCCGGCGTCTGCATTTCGGCGACGTAGCGGCGGCCGGGAAGAACCACGGCATCCGCGAAAAGAATGCCGCCCTTGAGGCAGTTTATGCTGCCATAGAACTCGACCCCGCGAGCGGAGAAGTAGTCGCCGGAAAGGTTGGTGAGGCCGAAATCGTAGCTCCAGAAGTGGCCTTGAAACTCCAGGCTGTGCGGAGTGAGCACGGTCACCAACGGCAGCCGCTGGTCGCGGGCAAAAACCGGTGCCAAGGCCGTCTGCCAGCCGTGTGCGTGCAGGACGTCCGGACCCAGCCGACGGGCGAGCTCAACCACGCACTTGGTGAAAAAGATGAACCGCGCGGAATTGTCCTGATAGTCGCGGCCCTCGGTTCCGTAGAGCCCCGAGCGATCAAAGAATTCATCCCGGGCGACAAAGAGCACCGGGACATCGCCGGTTGATTCGTGGATTTCGCATGGAAGTTTCGCGCCGCCGACCTGAACCGAAAACTTCGTCTTCGTTTTGCGCGTCTTGAGCGACTTGTCCTCCCGGACCGAGCGGTAAAATGGCAGGACGACCGTCACCTCGTGCCCGAGAGCCCTCAGGTGGCCGGCGAGTTCGCGCATCTCATCTGCGAAGTCGCCTGTCCGCGCAAACGGCGCGAGTTCGCTGGCTGCCATCAGGATCTTCATCGGGTCAAAAATGGCGGAGCGGCCCGGCGGGAGTCGATGAAAAATCCCGCGTCAGGCAGCAAGTTCGTCCCCGGCGAGGTGACACGACGCCATCCACTGGCGGATGGATTTCCGGAGTTCGTCGGACGCCTCGCGCAGCCGGCGCTTCAAAGTGCGGCGCTCGTCGCGGGCGCCTTCGTGGCGGGCCGCCTGTGCTTCGCGGTAACTGGCCAGGAGTGATTCCCACTGGGCGACGGCCTCATGAACGCGCTGACGTCCGGCCTCCAGGGCTGCGTGGACGGGATCGGAGGCCGGCCGGTGGGCGAGCTTTTCCCGAATGCGGCGTTCCTGTTCCGCGATCCGGGCCTTGAGAATTTTTTCCTCCGGCACGGTCCGCAGACGGCTGACGAGTCCGAGTCGTGCGAGGAGCCAGATCGTCCATTTGGTGGGATCGAACTGCCACGGGCGCACGCCGTTGCGGTAATCGTGTTGGAACTCGTGGTGGAAGTTGTGGTAGCCCTCACCAAAGGTGAAGAACGCCATGAGCAGGCTGTCGCGGGCCGTGCAATGTGAGGAATACGGACGGTCACCGATCCAATGGCAAAGCGAGTTGATGCAGAACGTCATGTGGTGGACGAAAACAACCCGTGCCACACCGGCGATCAAGAAACCGCCGAGCGCCGCGACCGGTCCGCCCCAGATCAAGCCAAGCGCCGCCGGAACGACAAAACCCATCACCAGCGCGATCGGAACATAGTATTCATGCTGCCACCAGGCGAGGCGGTCCTTTTGAAGATCTCGAACCCAGGTCAGCGGGGTATCCGGGCCGGTGCGGAACAAAAGCCAGCCGATGTGCGCATGGAAGAAACCTTTCGAAATGTCGTAGGGATCGTCGTCGTGGTCGACGAACTTGTGATGGCGCCGGTGGTCGGCGCACCATCCCAGAGCGGAGCCTTCGAATGCTGCAGCGCCGAAGAGCAGCGTGAACAATTTCACCGGCCAGGTGGCTTGGAACGTGAGATGCGAGAACAAACGGTGATAGCCGAGCGTGATGCTCAGACCGGTCGCTATGAAAAAGAATAGGAAGAGACCGATCTGGAAGCCATCAAGTCCGAATTTCCAGATGTAAAAGGGGACGGCAGTGATCGTGGTGACAAACGTCCCGATCAGGAACGCGCTGTTCAACCACCGGATTTCTTGGCGGAAGTATTTCATAGGCTTTTTTTGGAGTGGTTAAAACGGCCGCGGGCGCGGAAGCGCCGGCGACGCGTGGGTTGGGGTTCCGTTGCGGCCGGTGGGGCCGGACGGGAAGCTGTGGACGGCACGGCGAAGCCGTCGAGGGAAAGGCGCTCGATCTTCTGTCCGATGAAGCGCTCAATGGCACTCAACTTCTTCAGGTCCTCGGGAGCGACCAGCGTGAAGGCATCACCATTCCGGCTCGCGCGTCCGGTCCGGCCGATGCGGTGGACATAATCTTCCGGATGCTGGGGAATATCGTAATTGATGACGTGGCTGACGCCTGCAATGTCGATGCCCCGGGCGGCAATATCAGTGGCGACCATGACTTCGTACTTCCCGGACCGGAAACCTTCGAGGGCCTCGATGCGTTGATTCTGGGAACGATTCGCATGAAGCACGGCGACTGCGTGGTTCCCAGCTCGAAGTTTCTTGGCGATCTTGTCCGCTCCGTGCTTCGTACGCGAAAAAATGATGGCGCTCTGGAAGTCCGTTGCGGTGAGCAGAGCGTTCAGAAGATCAAATTTTCGCGCGGGTTCCACGATGTAGACGCCGTGTTTTACCATCGACGTGACGCTTCGCGAAGCCCCGATCTCAATGCGGACCGGATTGTTCAGCGCGAAATTCGCCAATTCCACGATCTCCGGCGGCAGCGTGGCGGAGAAGAAAAGTGTCTGCCGGTCCTTGGGACATTTCCCGATGATCCGGCGCATTGGGGGAAGAAATCCCACGTCCAGCATGCGATCGACCTCGTCGAGGACAAGAATCCGGATGTCGTTCAATCGGAGCGTGCCCTGTTGAAGGTGGTCTTCGAGTCGGCCGGGCGTTGCGACAATGATGTCCGCCCCCTCGCGGAGGGCGGCACGCTGGGCGCCGTAGCCCACTCCGCCAAAGAGGCAGGCCACCCGAAGATCCGTGAACCGTGCAAAGTCTCTCAAGGCCGTTTCGACCTGCATCGCCAACTCCCGCGTGGGTTCCAAGATCAGGCAACGGCATTTTCCCCGACGATCCAAATGCTGGAGAATCGGCAGCCCGAATGCCGCGGTTTTGCCCGTCCCGGTCTGGGCGGACGCGATCACGTCCCGGCCTTCCAGCGCCGGGGGAATCGCGCGGAGTTGAATGGGAGTCGGGTCCGTGTAGCCCATGGCTTGGACGCCCTGCACGATTGGCTGGACCAATCCAAGCGACGAAAATGGCATAAGACCGCGCACGGTGGTGTCCCTGCCACCGGTTGTCAATCGGGATTCCCGGTTTTCTTGGCGGGTCGGATACGACCGGGGAAGGCGATTCCGACGATCCTCCGCCAAATGCGAGTTCTCGGAATCGTCCTGATTGTGGCCGGCATTGCCGCCTTTGTCCTCCCGTATATCCCCTTCACGGAGCGCGAAAAGGTCGTGGATATCGGTCCGATCGAAGCCGTCGCCGAGCGCGAGGAACGGATTCCGGTTTCGCCGATCATCGGCGTGGTCCTCGTGGCTGCGGGCGCAGCCGTGATCGTAGCTGGTGGCCGTCGGCAGAGCAGTTGATGCCGGTTGGGGGATCATGCGTTTTGCCCAATTGAAGACGGCAAAAAAGGATTGCCAACCCCGACGAGACTCCTATACTGCCAAACCCGCTTAAAAAAGCGTTCACGAATTCCGGCCCGCCGGGAGTGGTCGCCGGATCAACATTCAACAGGAACAATCAACCCATATGCCAGCACTGCAGGAGCTGATCGCCAGCTCGATCAAAAATTATCGCGAAGGAAGTATCGTCAAGGGACACATCCTCGAAATTCGTCCCCGGGAATTCCTGGTCGATATCGGCTACAAGAGCGAAGGGGTGATCCCGGCCGCTGAATTCGAAGACCCCTCCGAAGTCGAAATTGGCGATGAAGTCGAAGTGCTCCTCGAGCGCCTCGAAAACGACGAGGGAATGGTCGTTCTCTCGAAAGAAAAAGCCGCCCAGCGCCAGAACTGGGAAAAGATCGTCGGAGTTTTCAAAGGCGACGGTCTCATCAAGGGCAAAGTCCGCGGTGTCGTCAAAGGCGGGCTCACCGTCAATGTCGGCGTCGAAGCCTTTTTGCCGGCCTCTCAGATCGACATCATCCCGCCGAAGGACCTCCAGCAATTTGTCGGCAACATTTACGACTTCAAAATCGTCAAGATCAACGAGGACCGCAAAAATGTTGTCCTCAGCCGCCGTGAGATCATCGAGCAGGAACGTTCGGAAAAACGCCAGAAGTTCCTCGGCAGCGTCAACATCGGCGACCGGATCAACGGCACCGTCAAGAACATCACGGATTTCGGCGCCTTCATCGATCTCGATGGGATCGACGGTCTCCTCCACGTCACCGACATGTCGTGGGCCCGCCTCAACCATCCGGCGGAACTCCTCAAAGTCGGCCAGCAGTTGGAAGTGCAGGTCCTCGACATCAACAAGGACAAGGAGCGCGTCTCGCTCGGCCTGAAGCAGCTCCAATCGAATCCCTGGGACCGCATTGAAGAGCGCTTCCCGGTCGGCCAGAAAGTATCCGGCAAAGTCACGAACCTCATGCCCTACGGGGCGTTCGTTCAAATCGAAGAGGGGGTCGAAGGCCTCATCCACGTTTCGGAACTCTCATGGACCAAGCGCATCGCCCGTCCGTCCGACGTGCTCCAGCTCGGGCAGCAGGTCGAAGCGGTGGTTCTCGGCGTCAACAAGGACGAACAGAAGATCTCGCTCGGCGTTCGCCAACTCGAACCCAATCCTTGGGACGAGATTGAGCTCCGCTACATGATCGGCAAGCAGGTCAAGGGCAAGGTCCGCAACATGACCGCCTACGGCGCATTCGTTGAACTCGAAGAAGGCATCGACGGCATGATCCACGTCTCGGATCTCTCGTGGACCCGCAAAATCAACCATCCGAGCGAGATGCTCAAGAAGGGCGACGACCTGGAAGCCGTCGTGATCGACATCGACAAGGCCAATCAGCGCATCAGCCTCGGCATCAAACAACTCGATACCGACCCGTGGAAGGAAATCGACGGCCGGTTCCGGATCGGTGACCTGGTCAAAGGCACGGTTTCGAAGCTCACGAACTTCGGCGCTTTCGTCCAGCTTCAGGACGACATCGACGGCTTGGTTCACATCTCGCAGATCAGCGAAGACCGGATCGACAAGGTCAAGGACGCCCTCAAGGTCGGCCAGGAAGTCGAGGCCCGCGTGATCAAGGTCGACAAGGCTGAACGCCGCATCGGTCTCTCGATCAAGGCAGCCAACTACGGCGAGGAAGCACTCCGCAAGGAAGCCGAAGCGTTCGACACCCTCCGTCCGGGCGAAGACATGGTCGGTCTCGACCAGGCCTTCCAGTTCGCCGAAGAAGAATACCGTCCGGGTCAGGGCAAGAAGAAGTAATCGCACCATTTCCCCCACGAAGCGCGCTCCGCGGACTCCGGTCCCGGAGCGCGCGTTCTTTTTCCGGAGGAGCCGACCTGCAGCCCGGCGTTGACGCAAGCGCCATTCGGGCTAAATTTTCCCGCCATCATGAGCAAACCCGAAATCACAGCCTACCTGAAGACTCACTGCGGATGGAGCCGCGGGGTTCGAGCGGTTCTCGCCAAGTACGACCTGCCCTACACCGAGAAGGACATCATCATCAACCCCGACTACCGTTTTGAAATGGAGCAGCTCAGTGGCCAGCCCCTGTCGCCGTGTGTCATCGTCAACGACGTGATGCTGGCTGACATCAGCGGAGAGGAGTTGGAAATGTATCTGCTCCAGAACGGGCTCGTTCAGGAGAATGCAAAGAGCACCGATGTCCCGCTGAACTCGGCCTGTTCCGACGAGGAGCACGCCGCGCAGGCCGTTCGTCTGAAGCTTTGATGTCGACCCAGACCGGTCAGGCCGCCGACGATGCGGCCTGGCGGGGGTGGACGCTATCGGCGGGTCGAGGGGCGGACGACCGTCACCTCGTTGGTTCGATAAAGGCTGTCGCCGTCCGGATCGTCCCCTGATGAATAGACGATCCGACAGGTTCCAATTTCGACACTGCCGACACCGGTAATCGTCTGAGCCGAAGTCGCGAATTGTAGGTGGATCTCGCCCTCACCGGGGGGATCGGTGGCGACCACTTTGGCGGGGAGCACCGCTGCGATTTCGGTCGCATCCATTCCAAGCTGAAAAAGTCGGACCGCCTGTTCCTGCATGTTGAGGGCACGTGTGGTTTCCGTGGCAAAGAATTGCTGGCGAAGAAGCGTGTTGGCCAGGAGGGCCGCAGCACCGATCCCGATCAGCAAAAGTGTCCCGGCGATCATCACTTCCACAAGTGTGTAACCCCTCGTCTTCATGGCGCGCGATTTTCCTCCAGCCAGAAGAGCCGATCCGCCATCAGTTCCAAGGATTCGGGTTCATCGTCCAAGCCGACTTCGAGCGTCTCGCCGGCGGCGACCGTCAATTCACCGCTCGTTCGAATTCCGCCTTCGATCGTCAGGCTGACATTCGGATCAACCGAAACGGGCGCTCCGGCAATTGAGGCGGAGAGTCGCCATAGTGCGTCAGCTTCGGTGGCCACAATGGCAAGGGCGGAAGACTTCTCGACGCTCAGGTAGACGCGCCTGCTGTTCTCGCCGACCAGGCTGATCTGCGTCAGGTTCAACTGCCCCGGAGCCTCTTCGTGGATCAGGTGAACAGCCGGCAGAAAGCTGCTGGCAGTTCCTGTGAGGATGACGCGAAGTTCATTGATTCCGGCGGCCGTGGGGGACGTTAATCGCAGGTGAATCAGGGCATTTGAAATGGAGCCCGCGAAATCCCGGACAACCACCGTACCCAAATCCACCGAAAGCGTCCGGACCGAGCCGCTGTCCGAGCGGACGATCCCATCGGCGGTCGTTGCCGGGTCGTCAGTAACTTCGTTGAAAAGAGCGGGCGTCAACGAGTAGCCGCCCCCGAAGGCGTTCGTGCCCGAAAGCGCGCCGGAGGTGAGGGGAACCCAAGGAAAACCCAAAATCGTACCGGGATTCGAGGAGGCGGCGCTCCCGCGTGCCTGGTAAGATGCCGCTGTTGGCGCGATCGCCGAATTGGTGGGCCACGTGAGCAGCCGTCCGCTGTCCAAAGCCACCCCGGTTACCGCAGGTGAAGCCGATGCAATGGATTGGACGGTCAACGGATAGCCGGCATACAACGGACTGCGTGAACGAACCCGGACGCTCCAAGCTAGCGCGTTTGTCACCGTGTTTCCGTCCACGTCGACCTCCACGCGGTGGATCGATGCGGTGACGTTGGTTTGGAACCCGGTCGATGCCGCCGGGCTGAAGGGATTTCTGCTGAACGTCACGTTCGTGGTTGCGAGGGTTCCCGACGCATTTGGCACGGAAAACCCACCCCAGTCGTTGGACAGCGCGAACGTCACCGCTGGAACCGTTCCCGTTGCCATCCCGGTGAGTACATGCTGTCGGAGAAGTGCCCGGCCGTTGGCTTCCGCGATGCGTCGCTTTTGTCCGTCGACGAAGGATTCATTGAAGTCCACCTGCGTCGCCAGGGACTGGACCCAGGCGGCGAGCACAAATGTCGCCACCAGAATCACAAACAGGGCGAAGACCAGAACCGAACCGCGCGAATGGCGAATGCTTGGCACTTTCATAGGCTGGGAAATGCCGGAACGACGAAAAAAAACGACGTTCGTCCCGCTTGGTTCGCATAAGCCTGCCGCGGGTCCGAACTGGCGAGCAGCTCCGCAGGCAATGTGGATGAAAGCGTCCTCGAGGAGGGATCCGGCCACCAGATGAAATAAAACGGGCGCTCGGCCGCGACGCGAAAACGGTCAACCGCCTGATCGCCCGAGAGTGGCAGGGCCCGGCGTTCGAAGTAGGCCAGCAAGGGCGCCATGCCGCCGGCCGCCCCGGGAAAGAAAACATGGTAGTAGTCGGTGCAAATCCCGCCAGCGTACCGACGAACTGATGCGTAGATCCCGGCCGGCGAGGTTGTTGTGATCAGATCGGTCTCGTAGACGGCGCGCACATTGAGGGTTGTTGCCGAATCCGATGTGTTCAGGATGAAAACCGTCGAGCCACTCCCCACGGAAGCTCCCTCAAAGCCTTGAAAAATCGCAGTCGTCTCCGGGGCTTCGGATGCCAGAAAGTCGCGGAAGTCCTCCGGCGAACTCAGCGTTCGAGGGTCGAAGCCGCCCAGAGCCAGCGTAGCCGGGCGGTAGGTCGAAGGCACATTGCGATCGAGTGCGAAAACCGCCGTTGCCGTCGAGACATCCTCAACGAATCGCAAACGCAGGCTCTCGGCGGCTGCGGCTGCACTCAGATTGGGAGCCCGGCTCACCGCGACCACGGTTCCGTTGGACCCGTAGAAATCGGTCATTAACTCGTCCGGGAGCGTCACATCGAGGTTCAAGCCGCCGCCTTCCCGATCGCGCATGATCGTCCCGTAAGCCATGATGGTGGCGGTCAACACCAGCGCAGACAACGCGACGGCGACGATCAGTTCGACAAACGTGAATCCGCCCGGCGCCCGACTACTCGGTGGGTTCGGGGGGCGTTTCATTGCTCTTCTCTCCGAGGAAGTTGATCTGGCGCTCGACGAGGCTTTGCAGTTCGGACTCCTTGGTTCCCGCCAAGATCTCTTCGACACCCTTGCTTTCAAGGGATGGCAGATTCGTGCCGCCGTCCGGACCGATTTCCGCCATGGCTTCGAACGCTTCTCCAAAGAGCAGTTGCCGGACCGTGGGCTCGAGCGAGAAGGGAATCACAATTTGGCGGGCATCGATGGTGGGATCGCGCTCCACAAATGCCAACCGAATCTCCTTGGGGTCGACCGAAACGACCTTGATCGATTCGAATTGCCCGCGCAGCAGCGGGGGGAACCGATCGCCCGCCCGCAGAACCAACGGCCCGATCATCGCCCGGTAATCTCCCTCGCTGCCCGAGATTCCCGAGACGCGCATAGCGCGGATGATCCGCCGAAGTCGGGCTTCTTCTGATTCGGCCGCTTCGACCACGGTCGGCTCGACGACTGAAACCTGGGCACCGAACGGATTGCGCTCGTTTTCCCGCAACTCGATAAATGTTCGGCCGGAGGGCAGCGGCATTTCCTGCTGCGCTGGAGCGGCGGATATCACCGCGAGAAAGGCAAAGGCGATGGCCGTTCGTTTCATTGCTTGAGGAGGGGTTGTTCGAGGGTCAGCTCCATGCGCAGGTCATTCGGCCGCGTTCCCCTCGCCATCTTGACGTTGCTGACGCGGACGGTCGGCATCTCGCTTTCCAGTCGGCCGAGCCAATTCAGGAGGCGCGCGTAATCGTCTTCAAAAGTCAAATGGGCGCGCATGGCGCTGGGAATGGATGTATTCCCCCTAACGGCGCTCTGGTCGAACCGCTGGGCGAGGTTGACCAGATTCGAATCCTTGACGCGCATCGTGAAATTCACTTCGGCGCTTTGGGGTGTATCGATCGTTTTGAAATGGGGCTGCCAGGTATTCAGGAATGCGATGAGATTAACCGATTGGGCGCGGAGCTGGCCGAGTTGATTTTGCTCTTGGGCGAGCTGCATCGACGCGGCGACCTCGGCCTGCTGGGCCGCACCGGCCTCCCGCTGCATCTTGGTCCGGGCATTCTGCACCCAAAGCGTCAACTGGATGAGCAGGACAATGGCGATTGCGACAATGGCGCAGGCGATGTGTTTGCTGTTCACGGGGAAGGGGTGGCTTCTGGGGTGCGGAGGTTTTGGCGGACGAGGGTGGCCCGGTAGTCCAACTCCCCGCGGCCAAGGTTCTGCTGGGGGGAGAACGTGCGGTAGTCGAGATCGCTGATTTTCTCCAGCGTCGTGTCGAGTTGCTTGGTTGAGTCGGTCCCGATCCGCATGGCGAGCTTCAGTTGGGAGGGAGCTTCCGGATCGCGTTCAACTCTCAAATCCACAATGGCAGACCGCGGGCCCATGCTTCGCGCGATCTCCACAAGAAGCGGCTGGATCGGCTGGGAACTTCCCACCCAAGCCTCGATATCGCTGGCCTTCTTGATCTGGGCTTCCAGGGCCCCCCGTTCGGTTCGGGTCTCCTGAATTTTGGCCGCCAGTTGGGTGGCTGAAGTCCGATGGCCGTCGCGCTTGGCAATTGCGAGACGATACTGGAGGAAATAAATTGCGCTCAAAACGATCGCCACGCCGATCGAGCAATAAAAGAGGAGGGGAACCAGACGCAGGACCACCGGGAGCGGAGGAGTGATGTCCTTCCGCTCGACTTTGAAATCGTCAATTTGTTTGGCCGATATCTGCATGGTTCAGTTTTGCAACATCAGGTTCGCCAGCAAGGCCGGCTGCGAGAGGTCGACGACCGGGCGGTTGGGGAGAGCGGCCGAAAGCTGATCCGCCAGCCCGGGAATCGGCTCGTCAGAGACCAGTGTTATGCCCATATCGGGCGAAAGGCGAGAATGGAATGGAGCCAGCAAGTCGGTGATCGGCGCGGGATCGTCCTCATAAACGTCCGTCCGCGAGCGGAGCTCCAACCAGCGATCCTGATCCTGCACCAACGCCAGCACGGCGCCTTCGCAGCAGACGATAATGAACGAACTCACCGGCTTCTCGGATCCCTTGGTGGTATTGATCGTGGTCAGTGCATGCCGAAGCAAGATGTAAGTCCCGCAACAAAGCCGGCCCACCTGAAATCCCGCCTCCTTGAACATCGTCTCTATTTTCCGGTTCTGCTCCTCGTCGCAGGCGAGGAGAATACTCGAATTCGTCTCCGGATTGTGCGTGACGGCGTACGTTTTTCCGCGCTCGTATCGTCCGCCCAGAACCGAACGGGGATTGGTTTTGAGCATGTCTTCCGTTCCGGCCCGGCGGGAGAGGTTGGTCTCCAGACTGATCACATACCGCGAATTGACCGAGATCGCGCACCAGCCCTCCTCCGTCGCCTCCCGCATTTGGGGGCCGATCTGGGCCAGCGTCTCGCGGGGTTCGCCCCGAACGATTTCCAATGGCCCGGGTTTGCCGGAGCGGTTGATCGGTCGCCAAGTGAGTGCTGCCCGGCTGATGCCGACGAAAATGGTGCGCATGCCCGGGAAACGCTTTTTCCAGGCAGCAGATGGATCATCGGGCTCGGGGCGGAACGCCGAGAAATTAAGAATGGCTTTGAGATCGGATCCTTTCATCGCGAGACCTGGGGTTGGTGTTCGAGATAATCAGAAACCTCGTCCCACGAATAGCCGGTCGTGCGGGGACCTGCGCTGCTCCGGAATCCCTGATCGGCACGGAGTTCCATGCTTTTCTCGAAATTGAACATCCCTCTTTTCCATCCTGTCTCGAGCTCCTGGTCGAGTTTTTTGAAGTCGCCCCGCCGGATGATGTTCACAACACTGTCGTACTGCAGAAGGGTTTCGTGAATCGCAAACCGCCGGCCCTGCCGTTCGTCCAACAACAAGCGCTGACACAAAATCAGTCGCAGGCAGTCGGCCAGCGTTTCCTGCGAACTCTCGAGGCGCTCGGAGGGAATCAGCTTGAGGAAACGCTGAACCGTTTGGGAGGCCGACGAGGTGTGCAGGGTTGCCACGACGACATGGCCGGTTTCCGACGCCTGCAGGGCGATCTCGGCTGTCTCGCCGTCGCGGATTTCACCGATGATGATGACGTCCGGGGCCTGGCGGAGGGCCGCGCGAAGCGCTTTGCCGAAATCGATTTCGTCCGACCCCATCTCGCGTTGCGAAACCAGAGACGGTAATCCGTCCGGGTAAATGAACTCGATGGGATCCTCGAACGAGATCACGTGTTCCCGGCGGCGCAGCGCTCGATAGAGGACCATCGATGCGATCGTGGTCGACTTGCCGCTGCCCGTCGCACCACAGATCAGGAAAAGCCCGTTCTTTGCCTCCAGGAATGCCTTCAACGCCGGCGTGGGCACATAAACATCGTCGGGATGCGGAATCACGTTCGGCAGCAACCGCAGGACCCACCGGAGTTTTCCTTGCGTCAGCATCTGACTCACACGAAACCGGCGGCCGTGCAGGTCCATCGCACTGTCGTCGCAGCCCGGTTCCAAATATTCCGGCACCGCCATTTCAAAGACGAGGTCATCAAAAATCAACTGTCCGTTCTTCTTGTAGGAAAGCGGCTCCCACGGCGTCAGGTAGAAGTCGCTCACGCCTTCGCCCGTCGAGAGCTCCTGAATGCGAAGAGCCACGGGTGATTCAGGAGGAAGGTCGAGCAGGCGCATTGCTATTCAGTGACTTTTCGATCGGAGGAGGTGGAGTCAGTTGCCCACACTGATGGGCGGGAGATTGAAATCGATTCCCACCCCGGCTGCGCCCGTCATCTGGAGTTTGAACGCACTGATGGATCCTTTGAATACCGTGTTTTCCTGAACGGTCACCAAGCCGGTCGGCGCGTTGATCTGACCATAAAACTTGCTCGATGAAGCAATCAGAACCTGCTGGGTGTTCTGGTTTGGTGCAGCGGATGAGTAAACATTGAGTTGCAGATACTCCGGGTGATTGGGGTTTCCGAACGAACCATTGTTGTCCACGCGAAGGGTCTGGTTTCTCGCGGAATAATTCATCGTGATGACGACTTTCCCAACGATTTCCACGGAAGCCCCGCCATTCACCCGCAGTTCCTCAAAGGAATAGTATTGAACGTTTTCCGGATTTGTCGCATCGCCGAGCACGATCTTGCCTCCGTTGCTGCCCACAACCGAACCATAGTTTCCCGGCCGGAGGGTCAGCGTTGCATTGGTCGTCAGACTCAGGCTGGCTGGGTTGTTGGTGGGCGGGTTGGGATTGACAATGGGAGATAGCCGGTTCGGGTTCGAAGGGCTCAGTGTCCAACTGTTGAAACTTGCCGAGTTGTTGTTTGCCTTCGGCGGCGGTGCCGTGACCGGGCGTAAACTCGGGGGCGACGCCCGACGGTAAACGATGCCTTCCACTTTCGCGGAGTCTTGAATCAGGATGCGGTAATTCGTTGGCTCCGGATCGCCATTCATGTCGCGGACTCGAGGCGAAGGGGACCAGCCGGCAGACTGCGGGGTCACGAGTTGGCCCATGGACGTGAACTCCAGGCCCAGAATGTAGTTGGAGAAGTTGGGGTCGTTGCTTGGGGACCAAAGCTGGTTGTCCCACTGCGATTCAGCCACGTGGCTCTTGTAAACCTTCGGGGTTCCCGGCAGGTAAAGATTTCCCCGGATCCGGGAGTTTCCGAAAAACGTGATGTTTTGCTGGGTTGCCTGGCGGGCAATGGTCACACTTCCGTTGACCTGAACGTTGTTCTGAAGTTCGGCGAACGCGACCAGGACACCGGCCGGAACAGATTCACCGATTCCCACCACGAGATTGGGTTGATAGGTGACGGTTGCCGGAGAACTGGGCGTGAACCAATTGGGATAGCCGGATGGTCCATAGGCTCGCGCGGATATTGTCGCCGCACCCGAGGAAAACGGCCCGCTGTAGGAAGATCCCGACGCGGTCGCCAAGGTGGCCCCGGGATCGGTTCCATTCGTCGTGTAGCGGATCTCCGAACCTTCCGGGTACGTGCCGCCATCGGCAATAGTTACCTGGACCGTTCCGGAAACGGTCTGGCTCGCCGGAGAAATCGAAGGGCTGGCCAAGACGGTCAATGTGGCAGAAACCGTACGGCTCGTTACAGCCGAGGTCGTAAAGAACGGGGAAAGCGAGCGGGCTGCGGCCCGGAGGTTGAGAGTGGTGGCGCTGCCCCAGTTGGGAAGCGCAAGGCTGAAGGGAGCCGATGGAATACTGCCGTTGAATGCCGGTCCCGCCGCCGCCGTTCCCGAAGTGCGCGGGTCCGTCCCGTCCGTCGTGTAAAAAATCTGAAAGTTCGAACTGGAAAGGAACCGCGCAGGTATGTCGTTGTTGGTGACGGTGAACACCACTTGCGCCGGCGTCTGCGCAGGCTGGCCCTTCATGGCTCCGCCTGCCTGAGCATAAGTCACCGACGAGGGCCCGGATGCGGAAACGGCGAGCATCACCGGGTTGGCCGTGTAGGTCTCGGCAGACGCGGGGCTGTTGGAAAAACGAGTGGGATCGTTCGTGATCGCGATCGCCGTCACGGATGCATTCGGAGGCACCTGAAAACTCCCGGTGTAACGGAGGAAGTTGCCGCCATTGACGCTGTAGTAGATTTCGGAGCTGCCGGGATCGTTGGGGTTGCTGATCTGAACGTTGACGTCAAATTCATCCAGATCGAACGGTGCCCCGGGCGGGGTGATCTCCGGTGCCTCGAGGGCTTGGGCCGCCGGATTGGTCCCGGCTGTCGCCGAGCCGGTGCCGTTGCCAACCGTTGGCTCCTGGCCCGTCCTTTCCGCGACCAAATCGCGGTTGTTGAAGTCCCACACCCAGTTCCCTGCTGTGGCCCCTTCCAAACTCGGCTGGCGGCTTTCCGTCTCCGGGGCTGCTCCCGCGACCTCTTCGTTGAAAACAAATTCGCGAACGCCGGTCGTCCCCGTCCGCGTGGTTGTGAAAACCTGATTGCCGCTATCCCAGACCGCCTGGAGGTCGCCCGCTTGCGGGATGGTATCCGAAGCCTGCACCCGCCGGTCCACGAAACTCCCGCGCATGCCGATCGTCTTGGCCCGTGAATCACTGTCGGCCACCGTTTGCAGCTTGGCCAAAACCGCCTTCACCGTACTGCTCCCTCCGCCGGAGGGAAGGTCCGAAAGCGTTCCACCGCTCATCCGGTAAACCTGGAGAGCATTGTTCAGGTTGGCCACGTCTGACTCGAGTTTTTGCTCCCTCGCATTCTCTCGCACCCCTGATACCACAGCCATTCCCGCGGAGCCGACAGCCGCCACCACGACGATGACCAATAACACCTCGACGAGCGTGAATGCCCCGGTTATGCAACGCCGACGTCTCACACGGAAAAATCTATCCACCTCTTCGCCGGTTGTAAACCAGCTTCTGATCGGGGGTTGCGGGTTTTTGTCGTTTCGCCCTCCGATTCCCCCTCGTAAATCGTTGCATAATTTTATCTGGCGGAAATTTTTCGTTCCGCTACTCTCGCGACATTCGCTGCCCTTGCCTGATGCTGAAATCCCCGATCCAGTCAGCTCTTCGACCCGTCCGATTGACCGCCGGAGGCATGAGGCATTCTGAACGGTGCCTGACCGTTCGCTCGGGTTGCCAGCCTCAAAGTTAATATTTCGTGAAAAGCCGGCTCGCCATCTTCAGTCTTCTTGTCGCGACGACCTGCGCCGGTCTTCCCCTGAATTCATTTTGCCAGCAGCCGTTTGTGGTGGTGCCTCCAACGAATGCCATGTTCCCGGATTACGGGGCTGGCAATGTTGCGGCGACCCGTTTGCGGCGAATGCCTTCGCGGCTTTTCGACTTTGATCGGGCTGCTCTGCGCGACGTCCTCCGTTTTCTGGCCGATGAAGCCGAAATGCCTTTTGTCGGCATTCCGGAGAGCGATGCCGCCAACCGCCGTCTGGTGACGTTTACGATGCAAGCCAGTCCGTTCACCGCACTCGAGAGCGTCTGCCGGGACAATGGCGTCCGGCTTACCTACGAGAACGGGGTCTGGTACATGCGGACCGTCGACGAGGAACGTGAGCGTCGCCTTCGGGAGGAAGAGGAGAACCAACTCGTCGGCATCGTCTACCGATTGAAGTATGATCCGGTCGACCGCATTGATTTCCGCAATTCCGGGTCCGCCGCGGGCGGCGGTGGGGTTTCGGGAACCAGCGGGAGTTCCGCCCAAAGCAGTGCCAGTGGATCGTCCAACCTGAGCGCCCCCGTCCTCCCGCTTCAAAACTCCCAGCGGGTCTTCAAGGCGAAGGCCCCGCGCATTGTCAACGAAATCCGTATCATGCTCGGATTGCCTCCGATTTCCTATAACGAGGATGGAACCGTGCAGGGTGAACAGCAAACCGCCGGCCGGACCGTGGAATCGACAGTTGCCACCGCGACCGATGGGGAATCGTCTGCACCCGGACGGCTGAATCCGACCTACGTGCCGCCGCAGACGCCGCAGGTGATCTACAACTCGGACTCGAATGCGCTCTGGGTTGTGGCCACGCGCCAGCAGCACAAGTGGGTGGAAGAGTATCTCCTCTCGGTCGACCAGCCGCAGGCTCTCATCGCCATCGAAGTCAAGTTCTTCGAAACGGTTCGCGATCCGGGCAAGCAACTTGGCATCAACTGGGCGGGAACATTCGTCGACGCCCAAGGTAACCAAACCGGCCTGCGCGTCAGCGCGACGGACATCCGGGCCGGTGCCCCCGGTTCGCTCGGGTCATTCCAATTGGGCGACGGCTCGGCGGATGGCACGCCGCCGGGCGACCTCGACGCGCTGACGAATTTCAACGGATCCGGATTCACGTTCAACGCCCCGTACTCGGCGGTCCTGAGTGCCAGTCAGGTGGCGTTCGCCATCCAAGCTTTCATGCAGGACCGTCAGACGAGCATTGTCCAGTATCCGCGTGTCCTCACCGTGAACAACCGCGAGGTTGCCATCACCAGCGCCCAGACCACTCCGTTCATCGGACAGCAATCCACCGTCACCGGTGCGACTGACAGCACGACCGCCGGGGCGCAATTCATCCAGACCGGCACGCAAGTCAACGTTCTTCCGAAAGTCGTCGGTTCCGAACAGATCGCCATGACCGTTGCGATCACGATCTCCGCCATTACCGGGTTCAAGGAACTCAACTACGGCGGTGGCGTGCAGGATCAGGTGCCGATCACCTCCGGGCGCGTTTACAATGCCTCTTTGCAGGTGGATTCCGGTTACACGCTGGCCGTTGGTGGATTGGAATCCGTGGACGATACGGAGAACAAGAATGGCATTCCCCTCCTGCGGGACATCCCCGGAGTGGGCGAGTTGTTCAAGAGCAAGACCCGCGCACGGAACAAAAGGAATCTGATCGTCTTCATCACCCCAACCGTCATCTTCAATCCGAAGGCGACACGCGGAGTCGGCGAAACACCCGAGACGACGATCCCGGTTCGGCCGGATGATCCGACACCGCCGGCGTTCACCCCGGATGGCCAGCTTGTCGGCGGGATCGACGCGGTCAACGGGGCGCTGGCCTGGTTCGAGATGCAGATCCGCCTGTTCAAGCAGATCAACAAGGAAAATCGAACCGACAAGGAGTCGATCAAGAAGCTCCGGGCGGTGATCGCCACCGCGCGCATGCTGGTCACCGACGTGAGCCTCATGAGAGAGAGCGCTCCGGCCAGTCGTCAGAACGAGTTGATCCAGCGGGAAGAGCGCGCGATCGGCGTGTTGACCGAGTTGAATAAGATCCTCGCAGCCGCACAGGACAACGTTTTTTAGGTCCATCGCTCTCAGCGATCGGGGAAACTCCCGAAAGGCGGCGGGCGTAAATTCGATCATGAAGAGAATTCTTGTTACCGGCGCTTCCAGCGGCATCGGCCGGGCTCTCGCCTTGCGTCTCGCCAACCGCGGTGACCGTCTTGTCGTTTCGGGGCGTTCGCCCGAGAAGCTCGATGAGCTCGGGATTGACGCGATGCGGATCCCCGCCGACCTGACCGCACCTGGCTCGGCAGCCGCCGTGGTCTCCCAAGCCAGCTCAGAGATGGGCGGCTTGGATGTTGTCGTTCATTGTGCGGGCATCGGCCTCATCAAACCGGCATCAGAAACTTCCGATGCCGAGTTCACCCGCGTCATGAATGTGAACGCCCGTGCGACCTTTCTTGTCGCTCAGGAAGCCTGCCGCGTCATGGCTGCGGCGAAATCCGGGTTGTTCATCACCATTCCCGGAATCCTCGGGCGGGCCCCGATGAAGAATGCCTCCGCCTACGTGGCCAGCAAATATGCCGTGACGGGACTGTTAAAATGCTTCGCCCAGGAATACCAGCGGAGCGGATTGCGCTTCTGTTTGTTCCACTTCGGTGGCGTCGACTCGCCGTTTTGGGATTCCATTTCCATGGCAGTTCAGCGCGAAAAAATGATCCCCGTCGACACGGCAGTGGATCTCATCCTGCAGGCCATCGACGCGCCCGGGCATCTCGTTCTCAGCGAGGTCGTCATGCAGCCGGAGAGCCACCAGCTCGTCTGAGCCCGGCGTCAGCCCGCCTCCGGAAACGAGATCGTGACCAGTTCGCCGAACACGTAGCCGATGAAAATATTCACTTCGGCACGAAGGGGAATGCGGTCGGGGTCGTTCGACAGCCAGATTCTCCCGCTCTGAAACCGGCCGTGCGGTTCCAAGGCCATGTCTTTCTTGAGGTTGATGCGGCGAAGCGTGAGATCCATTACCAACGCGTCCCACTCGCGCCCGGCGATGTTCAGCGTTTGCGTGCTGCGCACCGTCACAGTCGCCAAAAATGGAGAGTCTCCCGGATAGGCGACCGTTGTCACCGAATCCCCGACGCCCAGCGTCTGGCTCCGCAGGAAGAGCATCGTCGAAAACAAGTCGCGAATCGGCGAAACTTTGATGCGCTTCCACCTGGCATCGGGGCCGGCCTCCCGGATGCGCCAGAAACCGTCCGGCCGGGTTTCCATGCGCGTGACGATCTTTCGATTTCGATAGCGCTCGACCTGCCGCGCCTCGATGAGTCGGAAGTCCGGAGCACTGCTGGAGGCCGTGTGCTCAAAGTCCATCTGCCACAGCATGCGGGCCAAACCCTCGGTGCCTCCGGTGCCCCGGACCGAGTAAGCGTCTTGCCCGCGTTCGACCTGCACCTTGGCCCGCGCCGCCTCGAGATCGGTCCACCCGAACCGATATTCAGCCTCAAACGGCCGCAGCGGTGGAGCAGTTCCGGCCGTATCCGGGCTGAGCTGGTCGATCCAATCCGGCGCACCGACCGCGGTGCCCAGCATCAGCATGACCGCGGCAAACCGCCGGATCATGGCGGTGGGATCAATGGAACGACATCCTGACTGGGAAACCAGCCGGTCGCCCCGGTCGGGATCCGGCCATAGAACCAGCGTCCCCGTTGCGAAAGAATCTGGACCGTTCCGCCGGCGGGAATCCGGCCGGCCTGCTCCGAGTTCTCAACCGGGCTCTTCAACAGATTGACCCCGCCATCCGCGAGGACAACCGCTTCGTCGCGCCGCGTGATTCGAGGATCGAGGAACCACGCGCCGGCCAGCAGCAGAGCCGCCAGCGTGAACAATCCCAACGCACCCGGAAAAAGTCCGCGGCGATTTCGGGCAAAAATGGATACGAGCAAAATGATGGCGGCAAACCAGAACGCCAGCGTTCCGCTGACAGTCAGCACGCCGGGGGCCGCGACCCCCTGCAAGCGCGAAACCCAGCCGGCACTCGGCACTGTGAATCCCAACGCCTGTGCGGATTGCGCGAGCGCCGATCTTGCCGCGGCAAAGCCCGGATCCAGCACCAACGCGCGCTCGAAACTGAGCGCGGCCCGGGCCTCGGAACCTGCGGCGGATTGCGCTTTGCCCAGCTCGAAATAGATGGCGGCGGATGGCGGCATGCTTTTGGCGGCCTGCTCAAAAAGCGGGACGGCACTCTCGTATTCGCCGGCCGCGAAGCGTTCGCGTGCCTCCGCCAGCGTGTCCGCTGACGCGGTTGGAGCCAGGGCCGCCGTGGCAACGGCGAGGATGAGGAGCATCAGGCGAAAGCGGTCAGACATGTTTCTTCTCCAAGGTCTTCAAGGCTTCGATCGCTGCGGACTGTTGGTCCGAGGTCGGCACGGAGCGACTCCCGGCGGCATAGCGAGATTCGGCATGACGTTCGACGATCCCAGCCAGAGCGGACGTTGTTTCCTGCGGAAGCGAAAGGGACTTGAGGCGGTCGGGCACCGCCAATGGATCGCAGGCCAGCCGCAGGCAGAGGTAGTCGAAAGCCAGCGAGTCAAAGGCCTCCGGCGTCGCATGGGACGCGCGTTGGAGAATGGCCCGGGCTTGACGCACTCTCGCCGCGGCCGTACCCGCCTCGGACGCCGCGTGGCGGCGGATAGCAAGAATCCCGAAGACCGCGAGCCAGGCGACGACCAGAGATGCATTGGCCACCAGAAACTCACGACGCAGGAGCAATGGTCGCCAGCTCTTCGCGCCGCTTGCTGTGATGGAAACCGCGGGCGTTGCCGTTGCATTCGCTTCGGGGGCGGTCGGCACCGCGGTGGCGGCTGCGGAAGCGGTCCGGTTGTCTGTGGCCTGAGCCTCGACTGCAAGTGGGTCAACCGTCAGGGTTTCGTAGCGGCCGGCGACCGGATCGAAATAGGAAAAGCGCAGTCCCGGCGTTTGCGTTTGGGGCGTCCGGGCCACGATCGGGAATTCAAAGGTTTTGTCGCCGGAGAATCCGATGGCATCGGTTTCGGAAAGTTTGTCGGTGGGCGGATAGGACCGCCAGCCTTCGTCATCGACCAGCGAGGGTGGTCCCATCGCTTCGAGGTTGCCCTGACCGCTGACTTTCGAGCTGAGCGTGACCGGTTCGCCGGGTTCGGCTTTCTTGGGCGAGACCGAGCCTTCCATGGTGAAACGTCCGATGGCGCCGGAAAAATCTTCCGGCTGGCCCTCTTTTGGCAGCGGGAGAACTTCAATCGTGACCGGTTTGGTCTCGACCGCAACGTCCTGCGTCTCGGTGAACATCCCGGGTGGCAACATGCCCCCGAAATTGCCGAAAATGTCCGCCATCCCCGGCGGCACCGAGCCGGGCAACTGCAGGCGCGCTTCCAACTTGGCCGGAGGGATCTCGATTTTCCCCGACTTCGCGGGCGTGACCGCCGTTTTGAATGTGAATACCATATACGGCTCGCCGTCGACGACTTGCTCGAGCCGCGATGAGTCCGAAAACCGCTGGACCGTGAAGCCCTCGCCCCCAAAAGCCGGCCGTTCGCTGATCTGTCCGCCAATCCGCTGGCTGAAGTAGAAGCGCAACTCCGCGGGGATCACCTCGCCGACGTAGGCTTTCTTTTTCGAAAGGACCAACTCGCCGAAATATTGAACGGCTTCGGAATCCGGCTCGCCCGGTTGCGGCATCGGCTGAGCGCCCGGAGCACGGGGAAGCGTCGGGGACGTCGGAACCTGCGCGGTGCCACTGACCGTCAGGCGCAACGGCTGGGTCCGGAACTGGCGTCCGTCGATTTCGATCTCAAACGGCGGGATTGTGAACTCGCTCTCGAACTGCGGGACGACGAGATAAATGTATGTCGTCGTTGATGTGGTTTTCAGGCCGCCGGCTCCAAATTGAACCGATTGGGACGAACGGCGGTCGGCGAGGTTGATTCGAAGCCCGTTCGCGGGAATCGAGTTGGGCATTTTGGCCCGCGTGCTTCCCTCGACGGTGACGATCATTTGCACGGGCTGCCCCACCCGCGCCTGGGACGCGCTCAGTCGTGTTGTGACCTCTTGAGCGCTCAGCCCCGCGATAGTTGCCACGAGCAGGCACGCCCAAAGCGGAAACGTTCGGAAAATGGGAGCGGATTTCGGGAGCATTTTTGTGCCTCTTACCAATCGCGGAGCACCTCCTGCGAGGACTGCTGGAACATCAGATTCACCTTTTCTTCCTCGGACCGCAACGCATTCAGCAGACTGCGCGCCTGGGCTTGGCTCATCTGACCTTCGACTTCCTCCTCGCCCGCTTCGGCCGCCGAGGCGGCGGACGGCTGTTGTTCGCCTTCTTGCTTGGTTTCGGGGGCGTTGTTGGCGCGAATCTCGCCCTCTTTTCGTTCGCCCGGGGTCGGTGCCGGTGATGGCTGTGCTTGTTCACCCTGCCGGCCCTTCTGTTGCTGCTGGTTCTGCTGCTGCTGGTTCTGCTGCTGTTGGTTCTGCTGCTGCTGGTTCTGCTGCTGCTGGTTCTGCTGCTGCTGGTTCTGCTGCTGTTGATTCTGCTGCTGCTGGTTCTGCTGCTGTTGATTCTGCTGCTGCTGGTTCTGCTGCTGTTGATTCTGCTGCTGTTGATTCTGCTGCTGCTGGTTCTGCTGCTGTTGATTCTGCTGCTGCTGGTTCTGCTGCTGCTGATTCTGCTGCTGCTGATTCTGCTGCTGCTGATTCTGCTGCTGCTGATTCTGCTGCTGCTGATTCTGCTGCTGCTGATTCTGCTGCTGCTGATTCTGCTGCTGCTGATTCTGCTGCTGTTCCTGGCGGTCGAGTTCCTCAATCAACTTACGAACGACGTCGCGATTCTCTTCGGCCGATTTGTTGGCGGGGTTCAATTGAAGGACATCGTCATATTTCTCGATCGCGCTCTCCCAATCCGCTCGCTTCACCTTGTTATCCTGCGCCGCTTCGCCGCGTCGGACGAGCGAGTTGGCGAGGTTGTAGGCCGCATCTTCGCGCAGCTTCCGGTCCTCGCTCAGGAGGGCGTCTGTGAAGTGGGAAATCGCCTGTTCAAAATCGCCCAGTTTGTAGGAAGCCGCGCCGGCATTGAACTGCAGGCGGTCGGACTGTGGGCTCGAGCCCAGGCGTTTGTTGAACTCCTCACGTGCGGCCTCGAAGTTACCGCTCTGGTACGCCTCGAGGCCCGTGGATTGGGCGTTTGCGGGGAGAATGGAGAACAGTGCGACGGCAAAAGCGGCGGCTCCGGCGACCCGACGCTTTCGCTCGCCGATCAACATCCAAAGAATCATGCAAGCCATGGCGGCGCCCAGTGGCCACTGATACTGTTCGATCGGTTGCCGCGATGCAAAGACGCCGGTCTCGACGCGATCGAGTGGTTCGATTCCGCTTTGGAAAAGCTCGCGTGCGGTGTCCGGGCCCAGCGGGAGATAGAATCCTCCGGTCGCATCGGCGATTTCACGGAGCCGGGTTTCGTCAAGCTTCGATTGGACCGGTTTTCCGGAAGCATCCCGGACAAAATCCTGACGACCGTCTTCGGTCCGAACCGGGATCAACGATCCTTCCGGTGAACCAATGCCGACCGTGAAAATTCGGATGCCGAGTTCTTTCGCTTTCGCCGCGGCGGCAATGCCGTCGGCGTCGAGTTCCTCGCCATCGGTCAGGATGATCAGGGCGCGCACCTGGCCTTCCGCTTTTCCAAAGGCTTCCTCCGCTGCGCGGATGGCCGCGGCGATGTTCGTCCCACCTTTCGGGATGACGTTTGTGTCGAGCTCATCGAGCGCTGCCAGAACCGCACCGTAATCCAGGGTGAGGGGAGCCTGGAGAAAGGCCGATCCGGCAAAGGCAACGAGCCCGACGCGGTCACCGCGCAGGAGCCGGACGAGGTCCTGCGTGAGAAGCTTGGCGCGGGCGAGGCGGGTTGGCGGCACATCGGTGGCCAGCATGCTCCGCGACGTGTCGATCGCCACGATCACGTCACGGCCCTTGGTTTTCTGCTCGCGTTCGATGAATCCCGAGCGCGGCTGTGCGAGCGCGATGAACAGGAGCGCCCACGCGGACAGCAACAGAATCGCACGGATCACGCGGCGACCGGTGCTGACGGATCCGGCCAGTTGGTCCCGGAGCCGGGCGGCAACGATTCGCGCGACGAGTTTCCGGCCGCGTGCATGCGACCAGAGGAAAAGTCCGGCGAGGAGGGGAATGGTTGCCAATCCCCAGAGCCAAAGCGGAGCGCCGAATGTCAGGGAAGTCGTCTCCATATCGTTTGCGAAAGCAGGATTTCCAGACCGAGCGCGGCAAGGCCGGCCATCAAAAACCATGGGAACAGATCGCGGTACTCGGCCACCCGTTCCACTTCGATCTTTGATTTTTCGAGTTGGTCGATCTCGTCGAAGATCTTCTCGAGCGACTTCGTATCGGTTGCGCGGAAGTAGCGTCCGTTGGTCGTGGCGGCGATTTCCTCCAGAATTTTCTCATCAAATTCTACCGGCACATTCCGGTAGGTCACGCCTCCGAAGGGATTCTGGAAAGGAAACGGCGCCTCGCCTTCCGTTCCGGCTCCAATCGTGTAAATGCGGATCCCAAGCGCTTTCGCGGCCTCTGCGGCCGTCAACGGCATGACCTTCCCGGCGTTGTTGTCGCCATCTGTCAGGAGCACGATCAGCTTGGTTTTTGCCTCTTTGTCCTTGAGGCGGTTGGCCGCGGATGCAATGGCCGAACCGATCGCCGTGCCGTCCTCGACGAGCCCGATCCGCAGCCGTTCGAGGTTCCGGATGAGCCAATCATGGTCGAGCGTGAGCGGGCTGACCAGATAGGGACGGCCGGCAAAGGCGACGATGCCGATGCGGTCGTTCGGACGCTCGCGGATGAATTGCTCGGTCACATTCTTCGTGGCCTCAAGGCGGTTCGCCCGCTGGGCACCGATCGAAAAATCCTCGGCGAGCATCGAACGCGAAACGTCCAGCACCAACAAAATGTCGACGCCGCTCGCCTGGATGCGGGTCAACTCGCGGCCGAGCTGCGGACGGGCGAGTGCGACGATGAAGGCGGCCAGTGCCAGATAGGACAAGGCGGCGAGAATCCCACCGGCCCTCGAACGGCGGCGCCGACCGAGTTTGGTCAACGTTCCCGCTGTCGGGAACGTCACACCAGCTGTGCCGCCGAAACGGCCCCGAAGCACCGCGAGCAACGGAATCAGAAGCAGCAGCAGAAGCAGCCAGGGATGCGCGAAGGAAACGCCGAAGAGACTCATGCGCTGGCGTTCTTTTGGCCCGGCTGGACCTCGCCGCGAACGAGACGTCCGGCGGTTTCGAGCAGTTCGATCCGGTCGTTCTCACCCGCGGCCTCGCGGGCGAATTTCAGGAGGTCGCTCCGTTCGAGAAAAACCGAGAGGCCCGCCTTTTCATTGGCGGAGAATACCGTGTTGTCGCGAATGGATTCCAAAAACTCGAGCGAGGTCTGCTTCGTGGCGGCGAGTCCGTGTTGTTCGTGGACGTAGGAACGGACCGCATCCGACACCGCGATGCCAAACGCATACGAGTCCGCCTCGCCGATCCCTCGCCGCAGATGCTCGAGTGCGGCCAGTGCCCGTTCGCGAGGGGTCGGGACGTGTTTGCGAGCGAGCAGCCGACGGATGACCCACACCAAAACGATGGCGAGCAGAAGGAGGACGATCGCGGCCGCAACGACCATCCAGATCGGATAAGGAAAAAACCAGACCGGTCCGACGATGTCGTGGAGCGGTGCCGGCGTCGGCGCGGACGGGTTCATGCCGCCAGCCTCCGTTCGCGCTGCTCGAAGAAATTCCGCAGGGGAATCAGGTAGTCGGACGTGGTGGAGAGCGGGACCGAATCGATGCGGCGGGCCCGGAACAGCTTTTCGAGCGTCCGCCAACGGGCGGTTTCCTGTTCGTTGAGTCCGCGGCGTACCGCGCGGCTCGACGTGTTGATGTCGATTTGCTCGCCGGTTTCCGGATCTTCGAGCGTGACGATCCCGATATCGGGCAACTCGGATTCACCCGGGTCATGGACCGGCATGGCAACGACGTCGTGGCGCCGGCTGGAGACCGTGAGCGCCTTGGTGAAGTCCGGAGCCAGAAAATCCGAGATCAGAAAGACAACGGCCCGGCGGGTGATGACCCGGTTCAGGTAGTCCAATGCTCCCGCGATATCCGTGCGGCGGCCTTTCGGTTCAAAATAAAGCATCTCGCGGATGAGGCGCAGGATGTGCAGGCGGCCTTTCTTTGGCGGAATGAACAGCTCAACGTCGTCTGTGAAGAGCAGAAGACCGACCTTGTCATTGTTGTTGATGGCCGAGAACGCCAGAATGGAAGCGACTTCGGCGGCGAGTTCGCGCTTGCTGAGATTCACGCTCCCGTATGCTCCCGAGGCGCTCACGTCGACGACGAGCATGACCGTGAGTTCGCGTTCCTCCGTGAATTTTTTCACGTAAGGCGTGTTCATCCGTGCCGTGACGTTCCAGTCGATTGACCGGATTTCGTCGCCGGGAGCGTATTCGCGGACCTCTTCAAAGTTCATGCCGCGGCCTTTGAATACGCTGTGATACTGGCCGGCGAACGTGGAGTTCACCAGTCGGCGGGTCCGGAGTTCGAGACGCCGGATCTTTCGGAGGATTTCCTTCGGATCGCTCATGGCCTGCGGGACAGACGAACGGGATCAGGGCACCGGGAGGCCGGCGAAAATTTGCTCGATGATCGACTCGGAGGTAATCGATTCGGCTTCCGCCTCGTAACTCACACCGATGCGATGGCGGAGCACGTCCAGGCCCATGGATTTCACATCCTGCGGCGTCACATAGCCACGTCCGGCGATGAACGCATTCGCCTTGGCGGCGAGCGTGAGGAAGATGGTTGCACGCGGGGAGGCGCCGTAGCGGATGAGGCCATCGAGTTTGAGCTTCGCGGCGGCGGGATCGCGGGTCGCCCAAATGATGCTCACGATGTAATCCTTCACGCGTTCGTCGACATAGATGTCGTTCACGATGCTGCGCGCGCGGATGATGTCCTCGGCCCGGACGATCGCTTCCACACCGAGCCGGGGTGCCGAGGTCGACATGGCGTCGAGAATCGAGCGTTCCTCCTCGCGGGTCGGATAACCGACATGGACCTTCAGCATGAAGCGGTCGAGTTGGGCTTCCGGCAATTGATACGTGCCCTCCTGTTCGATCGGGTTCTGCGTCGCGAGGACCAGGAACGGGTCGGGCAACTTATAGGTCGTTTCCCCAATTGTCACCTGGCGTTCCTGCATTGCCTCGAGCAAGGCACTCTGCACTTTGGCGGGCGCACGGTTGATTTCATCGGCCAGGATGAGATTCGAAAAAATCGGCCCCAGCTTCGTGGTGAATTCCCCGTCGCGCGGGTTGTAGATCAGCGTGCCGATCAGGTCCGCCGGCAGAAGGTCCGGAGTGAATTGCAGACGCTGAAATCCTGTGTGGATGGTGTTGGCGAGTGTGCGGACGGTCAGAGTTTTGGCGAGTCCCGGGACGCCTTCGAGCAGGACGTGGCCGTTGGAAAGAAGTCCGACCAGCAGGCGGTGGACGAGGTGTTTTTGGCCGACAACGACTTTGCCGACTTCGTTGAGGAGGGGGTCGACCCATTGGCGGGATTCCTGGACTTGCTGGGTGATCTCGGACGTGGTGATGCTCATGGCTTTACTTTGTAATGACGCGGATGGGGTCGTGCAGATTCTGACACAACCGGTGTGAAAACGTTCAACACCTTTGCAGTGAAGCGCTTTATTCGCCGGGAACCACGTAGGCCCCCACGTCGAATGTGTCGCCGACCTTCAGAGCGTCGAACTGCGCTTTGTCCGGCAGCCAGACGTTGAACGTCTTTCGGGTTCCATCTGAAAACGGCACCTCGACTGTCAGGATGTATTCGCCGTCGTTCGTTCGGGCGCTGACCCCGCCTTCGCGGTTGAGTGTGATCTCGCGCGACGGCTCGGGATTGGGCCGGAACTCCTTCGACACGATTGTCCCGCTCATGCGCGCGTCGACCACCTGCCGGCCGGTGTACCAGATGGCGACCAGAACAAAACCGACGGCAAAGACGGCAATCAGAACAGCGCCTGCGATGACGCTGATCGGGGTTTTGGTTTTGATGACACGGTCCGGGGTGCTCATGTCGGGATCTTATGCAGGTTTGTCAGCGGGAAAAATGAAAAAGGCCGGTTCAGCCGAGTGACAGACGGACCCCGCAATCGATGGCGGCCACCTGCGCTCTCACGCGGTCTTCGATGTGGTGTTCGGATGGCGTTTCGATCGTGAACGTGCGACGCGCATGGCCGAAGTGAAGAAAAAATGTTTCCGGCCATTCGGGCATGAGATCGGGCGTGACGCGACGGCGGATCAGGCCATTCCGAGCGCGGCGGCCCTCGATGGATTTTCGAACATCCGGGCGGATGAATGGCGAAGTGGCGACTATCATCTTCTCCCCGACGTACGGGCGGGCGGCGGCGACCTCGTAGATGTAGACGCCGTCGGCATCGTAATCCTCGTGCAGGGTGAAAGCAGCGGCGAACGTGCGATCTCCAATCTCGCGAATGTGGGCGGCCGTGGCGGGCGTCGAGCGAAGGTGATAGGTCCGGTTCAAATCGCGGCCGGCGTGGTCGAAGCGCGAGTTGTTGACCAACCCCCATGGATTCAGACAAGGAAAAATCAAAACCGGCACGCGCTGGAGCAGGTCGACTTCGCGCTCCGCCCAACGGAGGAGGCCTTCGGTGGCACCGGGTTCATCGCCGTGGATCCCGGCCGAAAAGTAGAGTGCATCCGGGCTCTCGTGGACCCGACGGTTCGTCAGCGAGACCAGTGGAAAACCGGCCTCGGTTGCGTATTCGTGCCATTTGAGTTTCGCCGCCAAGGCCACACGCCGCCAGCGTCGGAGGAGCTGCGATACGTCGTGAACTTGTGGGTATCCGGGAACCGGCATCGGTGGAACCTGCCACAGACTCCGTGGCATTCGGAGCAAAAAAGCGGAGTTGTGATTTCCCATCGGCCGTGGTTTTTGTGCGGACGTGTCATCCGCCCTGCCTGATTCAGAAGCCGTCCGCGAGTTCTTCAATCAATGGGCGTTCTATCGCCGGATTGTTGACCGGAATTTCCTCAAACACCGGGAAGCCATGACCGCGCTCTCGACCTGGATGGACCGGACGCTCACTGCTCCGTTTTCCTTCCTCGACCTCGGCTGCGGTGACGCGTCGTTCACGGCGGGCGTTCTCAAGGGCCGTCCGATTGCGCGTTATGGAGGCGTCGACCTCTCACCGGTGGCCCTCGATCTCGCGCGGGAGAACACCCGGGTGCTCGGCGTTCCGGCGGAGTTTCACTGTGCAGATTTTTCGGATGGGCCGGATGGTCAATGGGACGTCATTTATGTCGGCTTGTCCTTTCACCACATTGCTTCGCCGGCGGCGAAGTCAGAGTTTTTGACCCGTGTTCGGGCGGCGCTCCCGCCGGGCGGACACTTCGTCTTTTTCGAACCGGCCCGACGGAATGACGAATCCCGCGCGGAGTATATGGACCGCTGGATGGCCGACGTGCGCGAGCACTGGACCGGATTGACCGCGGATGATGTCGCAGCGGTCGAGGGCCACGTCACACAGTATGATTTTCCCGAAACCGTCGATGCCTATCGTGACTTGGCGTTGGCGGCGGGATTCCGCGGAGCGGACGTGATCTTTCGCGACGACCAGGACTTCTACGCCATCGTCGTCCTCGCTGCCTGAGCGTCAGGAACGGCCGTCCAACCCCAGCGCACGAGCCGCTTCGTAGAGACCCTCCGGTCTGCCGATATCCAGACGACGGCCGCTCCATGTAACGCCCAGAAGGCCGCGGGTCCGCCGCAGGGATTCCATGGCATCGGTCAGCTGGATTTCGCCGCCGAATCCGGTCTGCGTGGCTTCCAAATGGCTGAAAATTTCAGGCGTGAAGAGGTAGCGGGCGGCGAAAGCATGGTGTTCCAGGAGCCGTCCGTCGCGATCGCGGAGGCGTGGGGCCGCGGCGGCCTCCGGCTTCTCAACCAACGCATCGAGCCGATGAACGCCCGCTGAGATTTCCTCGCCGCCGGCGACGCCGTAGCGGGACACGCGCTCGGCCGCGCAGGGTTCCAGGCACACGGAAGGCAGTCGATGGGATTGCCACGCGGCGGTCATTCCCGGCAGCGGTGATCCGCCTTGCATGACGGTGTCGCCAAGGAGAACGGCGAAGATTTCCGAGTCGGAAGCGAAGTCCCGCCCGTGGCGGACGGCATCACCCAGGCCGCGCATTTCCTCCTGATAAACCCAGTGGATGTTCGCCATCGACGACACCCTGCGCAGTTCCTCGAGCTCGGCGGTTCGGCCGGCGTTTTCGAGGCGGAACTCGAGTTCGGGTGAGCGTTCAAAGTAACGCACGATCGATTCTTTTCCCCGACTGATCACGAGGAGGATTTCATCGAATCCGGCCTCGGCGGCCTCCTGGACCACATGATGGATCACGGGCTTGTTGCCGAGGGGCAGCATTTCTTTTGGGACGGCCTTGGCGATGGGCAGAAAGCGCGTTCCAAAGCCCGCGGCAGGGATGATCGCTTTCACGTGGTGGCCATCGGAATTTCCGGTGCGTAATCGGGCTGAATGACCCGAATGCCGAGCCGCTCGAACGCGATCTCCAATTCCTTGAGCATCGCCGCGTCTTCGTAGAGTCCGACGATGGCACCTCCGCTCCCGGCGAATTTCGCGCTGGCCCCGAGACTGCGGGCGGTGGCGACCATCGCGCGGTTGCCCTCGCCGACATCGTAGAGTTTTGCGCGGCGGTCGAAATTCGCATTGATCGCGGCGTTCATCGCCGCGACGTCGCCGGACTCCAGTGCGCGCCGGAAGTCATCGGTGAGACCGGCCCAAAATTCCACGGCTTCGAGCACGGCCCGCTCGCCGGCGAGCCAGCGCGCCCGGAGGTCCCCGTGAAAAACCTCGGTGCCTTCCGACAGATCCTCCCGATACGCGATGTAGACCGGGGGAAGCTTGGACAGGTCGAGATTTTCGTACAGGCCGTATCCGCGCTGCTCCATGACCTCGCGATTGAAATCCATGTAGACGAGGCCCTGGTAGGCCTGGGCCACGCGATCTTGCAGGCCCGCGGGAATGCGGAGTTCATTGTTCTCCACCGAGAGGACCAGGTTCGCGAGGGTGTGGCGCGAAACGGTCACTCCATAGAACGCCATGAGTGCCCGCATGCAGGCCGTGATAATCGCGCTGGAGCCGGCCAGGCCGACGCGGTTCGGAATGTCCGACGAATACCGCATCGTGAAATTTCGCCCGTCGATTTTGATTCCGCGCTCGCGGCAGTAATCGAGAAAAACCTTGGCCGTGGCCTTCAACAACCGAAAGCCGCCGTAGTAGCCGTGGCTTTTCACATCCGCGTGAAGGCCTTCCAGGCTGGCAAAAACCGAGTGGTCGCGCCGGCTCGGCAACAGTTCCAACTCCGGGGATTCCCAAAGTTCAATGTGCGCGCAGAAGTTCCGGAAGGTGAAGGCCATTGTCTTGCCGAAATAACCGTCGGACGGGTTGCCAATGAGGCCGGCGCGTGGGTAGGCAGTCGAAGTAATGATCATGAACGGGCCGCTGGTCGCGGGTGGGAAAGAATGCCCGCGCCGGTGCCTGAACGGAAAGCAAAATCCCGGCGGCACAGGCCGTCGCGCGGCCGGTGACAGATTCGGCACAAATCTCCCCTTGACGTGCCGTCGTGCCGTTTCACGATGTGTGGGATGGATCTCACCGACCGGTCCCTCTATCACAATCGCGAACTCAGCTGGCTGGAGTTCAACCAGAGGGTTCTCGATCAGGCGCTCGATCGTTCGAATCCGCTCCTCGAGCGTCTCAAGTTTCTCTGCATTGTCAGTTCCAACCTCGACGAGTTTTTTGAAGTCCGCGTCGCCGGTTTGAAACAGCAACAGCAGACGCATTCCTCGGAGACCGGGCCCGACGGCCTCACCGCTGCCGAAACACTGGCCCACATCAGCGAGCGGGTGCGCCGGATGGTCGATGACCAATACCGTTGCTGGCGGGAAGAGATCGCGCCGGAACTGGAACAACATCGTGTCCGTTTTCACAAGTATCCGAACGTCCCGGAGGCCGAGCGGGCGCACTTTGCGGAGTTCTTCGAGAAGACGGTCTATCCGGTCCTAACGCCGCTGGCGGTCGATCCCGCGCATCCGTTCCCGCAGTTGTTGAACAAAAGCCTTAACGTGATCGTTGAGCTGGAAGGCGAGGGGCTGGAGACCGACATTGCGGTCGTCCAGGCGCCGCGCATTCTGCCGCGGGTCGTGCCTTTTGCAAAGTCGAAGGACGGCGACGATTATGTGTTCCTGGGGAACATCATCGAGGAACACGTGGCCAGCCTCTTCCACGGAGTTCGCGTCAAGGGTGCGCACCTGTTCCGGGTCACGCGGAACAGCAATTTGTACTTCGACGAGGAGGAAGCGCAGAACCTGCTCCACGCGATCGAGGAGGAACTTCGCAAGGTGAAACGCGGCGCGGCGGTCCGGCTCGAAGTTCAGGACGACTGCCCGGATCACGTCGTCCGGCGCTTGCTCGAGATTTTCAATTTGGAGGAAGAGGATGTGTTCCGGATCGACGGACCGCTGAATTTCGTCCGCCTCATGCCGCTGGCGATGCAGTTGGACCGGCCGGACCTGCGCTACAAGCGGTTTTCGCCGTTCACCGTGGTGTCGCTCGACACCGAGAGCGATCTGTTTTTCCACATTCGCAAGGGCGATATCCTGCTCCACCATCCCTACGACAATTTCCAGACGGTCGTGGATTTTCTCGCGCAGGCGGCGGAAGACCCGCACGTGCTGGCGATCAAGCAGACGCTCTATCGGACAAGCTCGGATTCGCCGATTGTGCAGTCGCTCATCGAGGCCGCGCGGAACGGCAAGCAGGTGACCGCGGTTATTGAACTCAAAGCGCGGTTCGACGAGGCGGCGAATATCAAATGGGCCCGGATGATGCGCGAGGCGGGTGTCGATGTGGTCTATGGCGTCACGGGCTTGAAGACGCATGCCAAGGCGATGTTGATCATTCGCAACGAGGGCGACGGCATCCGCCGTTATGCGCACCTCGGGACCGGGAACTACCATCCGTCGACAGCCAAGATTTACACCGACCTCGGGCTTCTGACCTGCCGGGAGGAACTGACATCCGAGCTGGCGGAGACCTTCAACTGCCTCACCGGTGTCTCGAAGTTTCCGGAAATGAAGGAACTGCTGGTGGCGCCATGGACGCTCCATGCAGCGTTTTTGCGGCTCATCGAAACCGAGATCGAGCATGCCCGCGCGGGGCGTCCCTGCGGGATTTATGCGAAGGTTAACTCACTCGTGGAAGAAGGGATCATTCAGGCGCTCTACCGTGCATCTGCAGCGGGCGTTCCTGTTCGTCTTCTCGTGCGCGGCATGTGCGCCCTGCGCGTGGGGGTTCCGGGCGTCAGCGAAAACATTGAAGTGCGGAGCATCGTCGGCCGGTTTCTCGAGCACAGTCGCATTTTCCGATTTGAAAACGGCGGCGACGTGAAGATCTATCTCGGCAGCGCCGATTGGATGCCTCGGAATTTGTTCCGGCGTGTTGAAACGGTCTTCCCGATCTCGTCGCCCGGCATGCGTAACCACGTCGAGGAAATCCTCGATTGGTTCTGGAAGGATAATGCAAAAGCCAAGGTCATGCAGATGGATGGCACCTATGTGCCGCGGACGGATGGCGAACCCCTGTTTGACGCGCAGGCCGAATTCCTGGCCGATTCCCAGCGGAGGCGGAAACGGCGGCCGGTTGAGCACTGATCAGCGGTTCGGGCTCTCCCGGAGGCCGGCGGCATAGGCTTCGAACACGAGCCGGATCTCGTCCCGCACGCGCCGGAACTCGTTGAGAATCTCCTCATCAGTGCCGGTGGCGTGGGCCGGATCGTCGAATCCCCAGTGATGACGGTGAACCTGTCCCGGAAACATCGGGCAGGCCTGATCGGCGTTGCCGCAGACCGTGATGACGGTATCGATCCGGCTTTCGAGAAAGTCGTTCATGTGTTTCGACGTGTGCCCCGAAATGTCGATGCCGATCTCGCGGAGAACTTCGATGGCTTTCGGGTGAACGTAACCCGCCGGTTTGGACCCGGCACTGCGGACTTCAACGAGATCACCGGCCGCGTTGCGCAGGATGCCTTCAGCCATGTGGCTGCGGCAGGAGTTTCCGGTGCAGAGAATGAGGACAGTGGGTTTGCTCATTGGTCAGGCTTCGGCCATCCGGCGTTCGTACCAGTCTTTCGAGCCGGTGCAAATCCGGCAGACGGTGAGCATCACCGGCACTTCGACCAGCACGCCGACGACCGTGGCAAGGGCGGCGGGGGAGGTGGCTCCGAAGAGCGTGATCGCGACGGCGACGGCCAGTTCGAAAAAGTTGCTGGCACCGATCAACGCTCCCGGAGTTGCGACGGAATGCCGGATCTTGAATCCCCGCATGAGCAGGTAGGCGAGCCCGGAGTTGAAATACACCTGGATGAGGATCGGGATGGCCAGGAGCAGCACCGCGGTCCAGTTCCCGAGGATATTGTCTGCTTGGAATGCAAAGATCAGGGTCAAAGTGGCCAGCAGGGCCACAATGGTGACCGGGCGGAACCGCGGCAGAAAGCGATCGTTGAACCAGTCGAGCCCGCGCGCCCGCACCAGCCATTCGCGACTCGCCCAACCAGCGACGAGCGGGATGACAATGAAGACGAGCACGGAAATGATGAGCACATTCGCCGGGATGATGACGCCGCTCACTCCGGCGAGGAACATGACGATCGGCGCGAACGCGAAGATCATGATGAGATCATTCACCGCAACCTGAGCCAACGTGTAAGGCGCATCGCCGTCCGTGAGATAGCTCCAGACGAACACCATGGCGGTGCACGGGGCCGCCGCCAGAATGATCAGCCCGGCCACGTAGTTTTTCGCGGTCTCCGGATCGATCCAGCCGAGCACCGACGAAAACAACCACTGGATGAAAATCCACCCGAGCGCCGCCATGCTGAACGGCTTCACGAACCAGTTCACGAAAAGCGTGACGAAAAGCCCGCCCGGACGCGCAAAGACGCCGCGGATTCCGCGGAAGTCGATCTTCAACATCATCGGGTAAATCATCAGCCAAATGAGCACCGCGATGGCCACGTTCACGTGCGAGTTCTCGCCGAATTCGAAATGGCTCACGGCGGCGACAAAACCCGGAGCGGCCTTTCCGAGCAGGATTCCGACGCCCATGCACGCGAGCACCCAGACCGAGAGGTAGCGCTCGAAGAAATCGAGTTTTTTCGCGCTCATGCGCAGCAACCGGTGGAGCCTCCGCAGCAGGATTCCTTGCCGGCTTCCTGTGGAACGCAGATGTCCATTGCCAGACAGGCGGCGTGCTTTTGCTCCAGCTGGAAAACCAGTTGGCCGTCCGAAAGTCCACCCTCGGTCACCGGAAATTGAGACAACAAACCGTCCTCCAATTCGACTTCAACAGCCAGGTCCTCGCCGCCGAAAAGCGGCGCGGCTTTGTCGAGGATGCCGAGCAATTTCGACGGGGAGAGCCGGTGATCGGTGTCCGTGTATTCCCAGAGTTGGAGCTGACAGACCGCATGGCGGCGCGGCTTGCCGCCGCAGTCGAGGAACAACTTCTCCACGCGACCGACTTCGGTCACATGCGCGTGTGCGGCGAAGTGGCCGCCGTTGACGAGGAAGAGGAGGCCCGCATCCGAATGATCGCGGAGCAGGGTCGTGAATTCGCTGAGTTTCATGGAAGTTGGGTTGCTTGGGTTCCGATTTCCTCGGTTGCGGACTGGAGCCGGAGCGAGTCGAGTTTGTCGATGGAAAGAGAGGTAAAGAGTTCCAGCCGGCGGTGGATCTGCTGGGCGACCCGCCAGAATTGCCGTTCGCGCTCTTCATCGGTGCCCTCGAATGCCGCCGGGTCGGGCGAGCCCCAATGGGCTACGACCGGTTGGTTGGGCCACACCGGGCACGTCTCTTTGGCGCTGTCGCAGAGCGTGATCACAAAGTCGAACGTCTGTCCTTCAAAGACTTTCCACGACTTGCTCCGTGCGTCCGAGACGTCCACGCCGTAGTGCTCACGCAGCACCTTGAGTGCGAGCGGATGGGGAGCCGGCTTCGGGTCCGATCCCGCGCTGAAACTCGCAAACCGGCCCGACCCCAGCCGCCGCATCAGGAATTCCGCCAGAATGCTCCGGGCCGAGTTGCCCGTGCACAGAAAAAGGATTCGCCACGATTTTTTCATATCAACATGTACACGCCCGCTTCCGCGCTTCTTCAACCCAGTCCGCCTGAACCTTGCCACGCCGGCGAAGGTCGGCCTGAAAAGTCCGGTCCGACTGCACGCAGTCCTGCAGGCATTTCAAATTCGACTCGAGTTCGGGCGTCAGCCGACCCGGAAGGCTGTAGATCATCCAGTTCCCCTGGCGGGTCGTCTCGACCATCCCGCGCTTGCGCAGGTAGGCGAGATGCTGCGAGACCTTCGCCTGCGGGATGCCCAGAATCTCCTGAAAATGGCAGACGCACAATGAACCGTGCGTCAGCAAATGCAGAATCCGCAACCGTGTTTCATCGCAGAAACATTCATAGATGCGGATCAGCTTCATGGTGGCGGCAACATACGGCCGGACGAATATTCGTCAATGCGAATGTCATGGCCGGCATGTTCCCCGGCGGGAATTTTCTGGTGCGGATGCGGCGGGTGCGGCATTTTTTGGGGTTCATGAACGACGACCTTCAAATGGTGGACACCTCTGCGATTTCGGACCGCTTGGCCGAGTTGCGGAGGTTTCTTTGACTTGCCGGAACTGAACCGGCAGCTGAGTGAAATCGAGGCGCGGATGAACGCGCCGGATTTTTGGGACAACCGCGAAAAGGCACAGCGGGACATGGCGCAGGTTTCGTCGCTTCGCGGAAAAATCCAACCGATGCAGGCGTTGGAATCCCGCGTGGCCGATCTGGAAATCCTGAAGGAAATGGCATTGGAGGAACCGCCGGATCGCCAGGCTCAGGCGGCGTCGGAGGTTGTGGCGGAGTATCGCGACATCCAACAGGCGCTCGACCGGTTTGAGCTCGCCTCGTTGCTCTCCGGCGAATTCGACAACAGCCCGGGATTCCTCACGATTCATGCCGGTGCCGGTGGCACGGAATCGTGCGACTGGGCGGATATGCTCCTGCGAATGTATCAGCGGTGGATTGAGCGCAAGGGGCTGACGGCGGACATCGTGGACATCCAGGAAGGCGACGAGGCCGGCATCAAGTCCGCGACGCTGCGCGTGAGCGGCGAGAATGCCTACGGGTATTTGCAGACCGAGCGCGGCGTGCACCGGTTGGTGCGCATCTCGCCATTCGACGCCAACAAGCGACGCCATACGTCATTCGCCAGCGTGGACATTGTCCCCGAGGTCAAGGATGTGCCGATCGAGATCAACCCGGCGGATATCGAGCGTGAAACCTACCGCTCCGGCGGCAAGGGCGGTCAGAACGTCAACAAAGTGGAAACGGCCGTGCGTCTCCGCCACGTGCCATCGGGCGTTGTCGTGGCGTGTCAGGCGGAACGAAGCCAGGGACGGAACGCCGAACTGGCGATGAGCATGCTCAAAGCGAAGCTGTACCAAATCGAACTCGACAAGAAGAAAGCCGAGGTCGAACGCCAGTATGGTGAAAAGGGTGACATTGCCTGGGGCAACCAAATCCGGTCCTACGTTTTCCAGCCGTACCAAATGGTCAAGGACCTCCGCACCGGAGTCCAGACCAGTGACATCCAGGGCGTGATGGACGGAGACATCGATTCGTTCATCGAGGGCAAATTGCGCGGACTCACCTACAAAAAGGGCGCCGCCGACGACGACGAGTAGACGGGAGGGAGCGGACAGGCCGGCGCCGCCCGGCTATTGAACCGGGCCGGTCCATGGCTTCCATTCACCCGGCGCGAGATCGGCGAGCGGGATCGCGCCGAGGGCTGTGCGGACGAGGCGGAGGGTGGGATGGCCGACGGCGGCGGTCATGCGGCGGACCTGACGGTTGCGGCCTTCGGTGAGACGGAGCTCGATCCAGTGGTCGCTCACGTTTTTTCGGAAGCGGACGGGTGGATCGCGTGGGGGGATCAATGGCTGGGGGTCGAGGAGGCGGGCTTTGGCGGGACGGGTGAGGCGTCCGTCGAGGACAATGCCGGAGGCAAGGCGGGCGAAGGCTTCCGGGGCGGGCAGTCGTTCAACGAGCGCCCAATAGGTTTTTTCGATGTGATGGTCAGGGTCCAGGAGGGCAGCGGTCCAGCGGGGTTCGTCGCTGAGGAGGAGGAGGCCTTCGGAATCGGCGTCGAGGCGGCCGATGGGGTAGACGTTCTTTGGAAATCCAAACTCGGCGAGCGTGCGGTGCGGGCTGCCGTCGGGCGTGAATTGGGAGAGGACTCCGTAGGGCTTGTGGAAAGCCAGGAGCATTCAAAGAATTTTGAGCCGGGTGAGGTCCTGCGAGTCGACGACGCCGATCGGGCGGTTGGATTCGTCGACGACGACGAGGTCGTCAATGCGGTGGTGTTCGAGGGTTTGGAGGACCTCGGCGGCGAGTTTGTCACCGGGGATGGTGATCGGCTGGCGGGTCATAAATTCGCTGACCGGACGCGTTCCGATGTCCGCATGCTGCGGGAAGTGACGGGCAAAGTCGCCGTGGGTGAAGACGCCGGCGAGGGTGCCATCCGCGTGGACCATCACGGCCGCGCCGGCCCGGCGTGCGGTCATGCCCTGGACGGCTTCCAGGACGGTGGCGGATTCGGGGAGGATGGCGAGTTCATCGGCGGTGCGCATGATCTGGTGGACCTTGAGGAGGAGGGCACGACCGAGACGTCCGCCGGGATGGAATTTGGCAAAGTCTTCTTTCCGGAAGCCGCGGGCTTCGAGGAGAGTCATGGCGAGCGCGTCGCCGATGACAAGCATGGCGGTCGTGCTGGAGGTGGGGGCGAGGTTGAGCGGGCAGGCTTCCTGGGAAACCGAGACGTCGAGCACGCACTGGGCGGCTTTGGCGAGGGTCGAGTCCGGTCCGCCGGTGATGGCGATGATCGGGAGGCCCATTCGGACGAAGGCGGGCAGGATGCCGATGAGTTCTTCGGTTTCGCCGCTGTAGCTGAGGGCGAGGACGACATCGCCTTCCGAGACGACGCCGAGGTCGCCGTGGAGGGCATTGAGGGAATTGAGCACGACGGCGGGCGAACCGGTGCTGGTGAGCGTGGCGGCAATTTTTTCGCCGATGTGTCCGGACTTGCCGACGCCGACGACGACGATTTTGCCGCGGCGTTCGACGGCGGTTTTGATGCAGTCGACGGCGGTGCGGAAATCCTCGTTGAGTCGCGCTGCGACAGCGGCAGTTTCCTGGAGTTCGATCTCCACGACACGGCGCGCCCGCTCCAAATAATCCATTCCGACATCATGAACCGATGCGCGAAGGCCATGCAATGCGCATGTGATTGACGCCGGGGCGGGTGCCGCCGAAGATTGGCCGGTGAAATTCCCCCGAATTCTCCTTCTCCTGGCTGTTCCCGCCCTGCACGCCGAAGACCTTCCGCCGCTCGATCCTGCGGCTGTGCTCAAGGAACTGGAGGCGATCGAGCAAAAACAGGAGCAGACCCGCGAATCGGCGAAGTCGACGCTCTCGAAGACCCTGCAGGCGGCGGCGCAGAGCGGGCAGGCTGCGACGTCGTTTTACACGGATGCGGTGAAGGAAGTGGACTTTGCGGGCCGGCGCGATTCGGTCGTCGCGTTCAACGAATGGCGCAAGAACAACAGCGACCTGCTCCGCTCGAAGGATTTGCAGACCGCGGCCATCCTGTATCTGCGGTATGCGGCCTTGTCCGTGCAGCGGCGCGATGCCGAAGACCCGCTCGACTTTGTGGAGCCATCGTTGAATTTTGTCGGTGAGCTTCTGACCGTGGATGAACAACGCGGCGGATGGCCTGGCCCCGCGAAGGATTTGCTCGATAAACCGCTGACCGATTCGGTGGTTGCGAGGTGGGTCCGCCTCGGCGAGTGGCTGCCGGACGACAAATCGTGGGAACGAACCCCGGGGAACATTGCGGGGATCCTGGAGAAAAATGTGCGAAGCGCCCTTCGCGAATCCAGGGATCCTCGGCTGATTTCCGCGTGGGATCTCCAGATCACGACCGAGGCCAAACGAATCACGCAGGGCCGGTCGGAACATCAAGTTCAGAGATTCAATACGATCGCCCGACCCAGGCTGCTCTTTGACCGCGCGCAGGATTTGAAGGTCGTTGGTCAACCGAACCGCGCGGCCGTGGAGATTTTGACGTTGATCCGTGCGCATCCGGACCATCCGGACTTTGACAACTGGACGGAGGCGCTGCGGCAGTCGGTTACGCCCGCTCCTGCGGAAACATCTCCGCAATGAGATCTTCGTAGCGCCCGGTGATCACGTGGCGTTTGAGTTTGAACGTATTCGTCATCTCATCGCCGACGTCGAACGACTTGGGAACGAACCGCCAGGTGACAATGCGTTCGAACGGCTTGAAGCCGGTCTCCGCACAGATCAACCGGCGGATTTCTGCGTCCAGAAGGCGGTGGGCATCCTCGCGGCGGATCAATTCCTCGACCGAGCCCGCATCCACGCCGGCGGTTTGAAAGCCGTCGAGTGCGGGAACGATGAGGGCGCCGAGACCTTTTTTGTCCTGACCGACGACCATGCATTGGGCGATGAGTGCGGAACCGGTGAGACGGTTTTCAATGGGAACCGGTTCAACGTTTTCGCCGCTGAGGAGGACGATCGTTTCTTTCGAGCGCCCAAGGATTTTCAGGCAGTTGTTGAACGTGATCATCCCGATGTCGCCGGTGTTCATCCAGCCATCGCGCAGGACGCGGGCGGTGTTCTCGGGGTCTTTGTGATAGCCGGCCATGACCTGCGGGCCCTTGACGTGGATTTCGCCCCGGAGGCCGCGGCCGCTGCGTGGCTTTCGGGCATTCGGGTAGAGGATCTCGCCGTTGTTCAGGTCGACGATCCGGACTTCCGTGTGCGGATAGGGATGGCCGACGGTGCCGATGACGAGGTTTTTCCAAGTCCGAACCGCAAGCACGGGCGAGGTCTCGGTCATGCCGTAACCTTCGAGCACGGGGATGCCGATGAAGTTGAAAAATTCGTCGACGTGGGGCTGGAGTGCGCCGCCGCCGGAGATCGTTCCACGAAATTCGCCGCCGACAATGCCCCGGAGTTTCTTGAGAACAAGCGGGTCGAGCAGCCGGTAGGGGACGATTGAGAAAAGCCACGCGATCGCATGGGGACCGGCGAGGGCGAGGTTTTGCGCAAGCGTTCTTCCGGTTGTGTCGAGTTCCTGGCCCAGGAAGAATCGCTCGGCGCGGCGGACGTTCCGAGCGCACCGATAGGCGGCATGAAACAGGGCGCGCCGGATTGGTGGTGCGGATTTTACGTTGGCCAGGATCTTTTGGTAGAGGGCTTCCCAGAGCCGCGGGGCGGATGCCATGAGGGTCGGCCGCACCACCTTGAGATCTTCGCCGATGTTTCTCAGGCTGGTGTAATGCGTGCAGGCGCCCATGGCGATGGCGACCATTTCGAACACGCGTTCGTAGCTGTGCCAGACCGGGAGAATCGAAAGACAGCGGTCGCCCGGCTCGAGATCGAACGGCAGGTTGGCGATCTGCGAGCACATGTTGGCATGGGTCAATTGCACGCCCTTCGGGGTCCCGGTCGTGCCCGATGTGTAGATGATCGTGAACAGGTCGTCGGGTCGCACGGCAGCGGCACGCTCGTCGGCCGAACGGTCTCCCTCGGTGCGCAGCCGGCGGCCGGTTTCGATCAGGTCTTCCAAGCGGAGCACGCCTTTGTGCGGTTGACCGCCGGATGACATGACGACGATTTTTTGCAGCGAACGGATCCGGCAGCGATCGAGCCGTTCGAGCATGGTGAGATTCTCGACGAAGACGACCTTCACATCCGCGTGTGTGAGGATGTAGGTCAACTCCGCGTCGGTGATATCGGTGCCGCGCGGCACGTCCGCGGCCCCGGCGAGGAGGATGCCGTAGTCGCAGATGATCCACTCGAGCCGGTTGTCGGCAATGATGCCGACGTGATCCCTCGCCCGGACGCCGAGTGCGATCAGCGCCGTCGCGAGGTTCAGTCCGGTCTCGTAGAGTTCGCGGAAGCTCGTCGGCTGGAATTTTCCCGATGCATCCTTGCGGGCAAATGCTGGCAGATCGCCAAAACGGCTCGCGGCCAGCGCGTAGACTTCGGTCAGGGTGGGGGCGGAGATGCGGGCCATGGGGGCGGCAAAAGGAAGCGCATTTTCACGAGCTTGCGCAACTGGAAATGTTCGATCATCCTCGCGGCATGAAACCGTTTGCCATTCTCTTCGCCGCTGTGGCCATCGTGTCCGTCTCGTTCACGGGTTGTGCGACGAAAAAAGTCTGCTGCGCGTGCCCGACCCCGGCAGCCGCGGCCAAGTAGGCTCAATTCAGGCGCGGAGCGGGTCGGAGCGACCTCCAGAAGTAGAGGAGCGACGGCGTCGAATTTTTGGGTGGTGCGGCCCGAAACCCAATGGCCTCAATTTCCTCCTCGCGGGTGACCGCGGGAGTTCCGCTCCGGATATGCGCCCGGAAGAGGATGGTGAGGTTTCCTTTCTCGTGGCGGTCGTAGAACGCAACCGGCTGGGCATCCAGCAGCCGCAGGCCGGTTTCCTCCCGGACTTCGCGGGTCAGGGCATCGGCGAGGGATTCGCGGGTGCGGACTTTTCCACCGGGGAGCGTCCAGAGCCGGCGTCCGCGTCGTTGCTTGACCATGAGCACATTCCCGTGGGCGTCTTCGATCCAGGCCATGGCGGAGACTTCCTTCGCGAGTTTGGCGGCGAGGGCGGTTTGGGATTTTGGTTTCGGCGGGTACGACATAGCCATGGCTTTTGAAAATGGAAAATCGCGCGGCCAGCAAGACGAATTCGGGAGGGGAGGGATGAGAACCGCCGACGAGGGTTTTCACTTGCCCAAGCGCACCGGGCCGCCGATACGTTGTTCCTTCGGCCATGCCCTGGTGGGCGGTCGGATTTTTTGCAAGATTTTGAGCGGATCCCAACATGAGTGACACGGCGACGGCAGTGGCGATGGTGAATGTGCAGGTGGACGGTGAGTGGAAGGAATTCCCGAAAGGCACGCGCCTCATCGAAGCCTGTATGAAGAGCGGGAAATTTATCCCGCATTATTGCTATCATCCCAAGCTCAGCTCGCCCGGCAATTGCCGGATGTGCCTCGTTGAACTGGGCATGCCGAAGATGGGCCCGGACCGCAAGCCGATCGCCGGCGCCGACGGGCGTCCGGAGATTTCGTGGAGCCCGCGGCCGGTGATTTCCTGCGCGACCGAGGTCAGCGAGGGCATGGCCGTACGCACGACCTCGCCGATGGTCGAAGAGTGCCGCAAGGGCGTGATGGAATTTCTCCTCATCAATCACCCGCTCGACTGCCCGATCTGCGACCAGGCGGGCGAGTGCCGGCTGCAGGAATTTTCGGTGGAATACGGCAAGGGCGAGTCCCGATTTGTCGAAGACAAGGTGAAGAAGCCGAAGCGGGTCGACATCGGCGAGCGGATCGTCCTCGACGACGAGCGCTGCATCATGTGCTCGCGGTGCATTCGCTTCATGCAGGAAGTTGCGAAGGACGACGTGCTCGGGTTCGTCAACCGCGGCAGTCACACCACGCTCACGGTCTATCCCGGCAAGCGCCTCGACAGCAATTATTCGCTGAACACGGTCGACATCTGCCCGGTCGGCGCGTTGACGAGCAAGGACTTCCGCTTCAAGATGCGCGTCTGGTTTTTGAAGGAGACCAAGAGCATCGATGTCAACTGCGGCACCGGGTCGAACATTCTGATCTCCAGCCGCGAAAACGTCGTCTATCGGATCACGCCGCGGGAGAATGATTTCGTCAATTCCTGCTGGATGCCGGACAGCCACCGCTTGAATTTCCATTATCTGCACAGCGACGACCGGCTCCGCGAGCCGGCTGTCCGGGGTGACGAACCGCCGGTGAAGTGGAGCGAGGCGATCGCGAAGGCCGCAGCACTCCTGCGCAGTGTGCCGGCTTCGCAGTTGGCGGTGATCGCCTCGGCCCGCATGACGAACGAGGAACTGTTCCTCGCTAAAAAACTTGTCGAGTCGCTCGAAGTCACCCACTTCGACGTGCTCCCCCGTCCGCAAAAGGGCGATGGGTTTCTGGTCTCCGACGATGGAAATCCAAATACGAACGGCGCGAAGCTCGCGGGCCTTGCCACAGGCCGGCTTGCGGAAATCGCCTCCGGCATTGAAAACGGGAGGATCACCGGGTTGCTCGTGCTGGGCGAGGACGCGGTGGCCTGCGGCATCCCGGAGGAGAACCTCCGGCGGCTGCGCGCGCTGGTCGTGATGGGCATTCTTTCGAACGCCACCACACGGCACGCCCACGTCGTCCTGCCGGCCAGCGCCTGGGCGGAGAAGCGCGGTTCGATGATCAACGTCAAAGGACGGCTTCAGCGCTTGAACCAGGCGATTCAGCCGCCCGGACAGGCCCGGGATGATTGGGAGATCCTCCGCGACCTGCGGCAGGAAATCTCCGGCGTGAACGGCATTTACTCGATTGAAGATGTGTTCAAGCAAATGGCAGCCGAGGTGCCGGCATTCCAAGGGCTCAGCCTCAGCCGGATCGGCGATCTCGGCGTTCAACTCAACCTCGCATCCTGATTCCGTGCGGCGTCTGATTTTTCTCGGCGCGGCGGTCTGTCTCGCTTTGCTCGGCGGATGCGGCGGGCGTGAGCAGGTGTCATCAACCCTGGCGGAACGGCAGGTGCGAGTCGAGTGGCTGGGCAACCAGTGCTTCCGGATCACGTCCTCGATCGGCACGACCATTCTGACCAATCCTTTTGCTTCGGGCACCGGTGGACGCACATTCCCGTCGAATCTCCGGCCCGACATCGTCCTGATCAGCCAGGAAAATTCGGAGGCGAACAACATCGACGCGCTCGCAAATTCGCCAACCGTCTTCCGGGGGAGCGTTGGCATGGGAGTCAACAATTCGTCCGGCATCCGCATCCGCGGAGTCGCGACATTCCAGGATCCGAACCGGGAACTCGTCACCGGCATGAACATCGTTTATGTGTGGTCGATGGATGGCGTCCGCTTTTGTTTCCTTGGTTCGCTGGCCAATCCCCTCACGCCTTTGCAGGCCTCGGAAATTGGCGCGGTCGACGTGCTCTTTGTGCCGGTCGGTGGCTCGCTTTCGCCATCCGCCCGCGAATCCGTCATTTCCCAACTTCGCCCGCGGGTTGTGATCCCCATGGGCCGTGCTCCCGGCTGGACAACGGGAATGGTTCGCCGGGCCGACGGAAGTTCCGTGATGCTCTCGCGCTCGGCCCTGCCGCTTCAGTTGACGACGATTCTCCTCGCGCCATGAAGGTCCTGGTGATCGGTTCCGGCGGACGCGAACATGCGCTCGCCTGGAAACTCCGGCAGTCCGGGCAGGTCACCGAGGTCTTCGTCGCTCCCGGAAATGCAGGTACGGCGGCGATCGGAACCAACGTCGACCTCGCCGCGGATGACATCGCCGGCTTGGTCGACTTTGCAAAGCACCAGCAAATCGGACTCACGGTCGTCGGCCCGGATGATGCCCTGGCCGCGGGCATGGCCGATGCGTTCGAAGCGGCCGGGCTCCGGATTTTCGGTCCTTCGGCCGCGGCGGCCCGGCTGGAATCCTCGAAGGCGTTTGCGAAGGATTTCATGGTTCGGCACGGCATCCCAACCGCGGCCTCGCGCGAATTTACCGACAGTGCCGAGGCCCACGCATGGTGCCGGACCGCGTCCTATCCACTCGTCATCAAGGCCGACGGACTGGCGCTCGGCAAAGGCGTGATCATCGCCGAAACCCCGTGGGACGCGGCGCAGGCGATCTATCGGTGCATGGATGTCCGCATTTTCGGAGATGCCGGACGCCGGATCGTCATTGAGGAATTTTTGACGGGCGTCGAGTGCTCGATCCACGCGTTCGTGGACGGCGAATCGTATTTGCTCTGCCCGGACTGCCGGGATCACAAGCGGGCCTTTGACGGTGACCAGGGGCCGAATACCGGTGGAATGGGGACGATCTCGCCGTCCGGCTCGGTCGATGGGGGGCTGGCGGAAACCATTCGTTCAGAGATCCTCGACCGCTTTGTGGCGGGCTTGAAGGCCGACGGTCTTTTGTTCCGCGGCATGCTCTTTCCGGGGCTGATGTTGACAGCGTCCGGTCCGAAGGTCCTGGAATTCAACTGCCGCTGGGGCGACCCGGAAACGCAGGTTTTGGTTCGTCGTTTGGAGTCGGATCTGGTCCCGCTTCTCGAGGCCTGCATCGATGGCACGCTGGGTGAGCAAAAGCCTCGTTGGTCGCCCGAACCCGCAGCCTGCGTGATCCTCGCTTCCGGCGGTTACCCCGGCAGCTACCGGAAGGGACTTCCAATCCAAGGGCTCGATGCCGCCGGCGCGATGGACCGCGTCGAGGTTTTCCACGCGGGCACGAAATTGGCCGGAGGTGAGGTCGTGACGAACGGCGGTCGCGTGCTCGGCGTGACCGCGAGGGCGGCTTCCCTCGACGAAGCACGGCGGCTGGCCTATGCCGCGGCGGACCGGATTTCGTTCGACGGCCTGCAGCGCCGGAACGACATTGGTGCGAACCGTTCATGAACTTTCGCACGCTGATCCTCACTGCCTCGGTGATTCCGGTCACCATGGCCCAGGGGCCGTCACCTTCGCCGTCACCCACTCCGGTGCCCACCCCGCCCCCGACTTTGCGCGAGACGGTGAACACGCTCGACCCCGAGCAGATCCGCAAAGCGATCGAGGCGATTGGCACGCATTTCATCCTACCGGATGCGCTGGATGAGACATCTCGTCAACGGGCGCTCTTGGAGGGTGTCGTCCGCCGCCTTTCGCCCGGCGTGACCATTGTCTCGGAGAATGCGACGCAGCCGGCGTCGGCTTCGCATCCGCTGTTGGTGGAAATTTTGGATGAGCGCACAGGGTATCTTCGACCCGGCACATTGGACGCGGGCAATCTCGCCCAAATTGATGCGGCCCTGGCGAATTTCACCGAGCGCGGTCTCCCGGCAGTGATCCTTGACCTGCGGGCGCTGCCAGCCGGGAGTGAGTTTGATGCCGCGGCGGATTTGGCACGTCGGTTCTGTCCGCAGGGAAAAATCCTCTTCACCATCCAACGTCCGAGTGCCCGGCAGGAGCGGATTCTCACGGTGGATCAGGAGCCGACTTTTCGCGGCCTCCTCATCGTGCTCACCGATTCCGACACGTCCGGCGCCGCTGAGGTGCTGGCGGCGACGCTGCGGCTGCATGCCGGGGCGATGGTCGTCGGTGCCGACACGGCCGGCGAGGCAGTGGAATTCGCCTCCTTTTCGATCGGCGGCGGACGTGCGGTCCGCGTTGCCGTGACGCAGGCGATCCTGCCGGACGGACGTACGGTTTTTCCACAGGGGGTCAAACCCGACGTGGCGGTCGCGCTGTCACCCGCAGCCCAGGAAGAAATTTTCTCGCGCAGCCGGGAGGGCGGGGTGAGTCAGTTTGTCTTTGACACCGAGCGCGCCCGGATGAACGAAGCCGCACTCGTTGCCAATACGAATCCCGAGATCGAACCGACCGTCGCCCGGGCCGAGCGGGCGGCGCCGCCCCTTCGCGACACGGTGCTCCAGCGAGCTGTGGACCTTGTCACCGCGATCAGCTTCTTCAAAGATCGCCGCTAACACAATTCGCCTCAACGGTATCCAGGCAGGAACTTCTTCTCGGCCCGGAACAACTCGAGCGTCATTGCGCGGATCTCGTTGAGTCCGCAGACCGCTGAGGTCAGTGGATCAACGCTCAGCGCGTGGACTGCGGTTTCAATGTCGCGTTCAATGGCTGCCTCGGCCGCGAGATCAAAGAAGCGCATGTTGCTCTCGCAGACAGCCGCCATCTGGGGCGGGAGCGCGCCGTAGCGAGTCGGCTGAATGCCATTTCGGTCGACCAAACACGCCACCTCGACGCAGCCGTCGGCCATGAGGTTGGTGATCAACTGCCCGGCGCCATCGAAGGAATTCATCACGTTGCCATGGAAGCGGAACGGAACGTTCTTTTCGCGGGCTTCGATGATCCAACTCGCGTACTCCCAGCTTCTCGGCCAATCGAGCGCCTTGCGTCCGGCGACCATGTCCAGTCGATCCTTGTCGGCGTTCGCACGCCAGGTCGGCCAATTGTTCGCGTAGAACGACGACTCGCCGCAATAACCCGGGCGGGCATATTGTTTGAGCAGGTCCTTCCGTTTGCGGAACCACGGAAGATACTCCGAGAGGTGGCCGCTGGATTCAGTGATGAAGGCACCGAAATGGAGCATCATGACCTTGCGGACGAGGTCGGTGTTGTCGGCATCTTTTCCCGGCTTCTGGGCGAGGTCGCGCTCGGCCAGTTTGAAAAGCTTGGGATACAGATCGCGACCCTTGTGCTGGAGCTTGGTGAACCAGGCGAGGTGGTTGATGCCGGCACATTCCCAATCCATCTCCGCATACGGCACTTCCGCGCGGCCTGCGAGAAGGTGGCTGGTGCCCTGCACCGAGTGACACAAACCAACGACCTGAATGCCGCTCGTGCGGCCGGCGGCCAGACAAAGCATGCTCATCGGATTCGTGTAGTTGAGCACGATCACGTCCGGACACAGTTCCTCGGCATCCTGCAAAATCCCCAGCCAGACCGGAACGGTCCGCAGCCCTTTGAATAGTCCGCCGGGGCCCATCGTGTCGCCGATACATTGGTCGACGCCATACTTCGCCGGGATGTCGTTGTCGAAGCGCACGCACTCGGTTCCGCTGACCTCGACGCAGTTGACGATGTAATCCGAGTCAGCCAGGACCTCCCGACGGTCGGTCGAGGCAATCACGGTCCATTGCCCATCCTGGGTCGCTGCGAGGCGGTCGATTACCTTTTTCATTGTGGACAGCCGGCTTCGATCGATGTCGACCAAGGCGATCACACCGCCCTGGTGGCCATCGGTCAGCAGGATGTCATTGACGACCCGGGGGGTGAACCCGCTGCCCGCGCCAAGGAAAGTGACCTTGATCGGGCGCTCGAACCGTCCCGGGAGAGAGACGGGGGAGTCGGCAGCTTTGGTGTGTTCAGAGTGACCTTTCGACTTTTTCATCAGGCGAAATCCTGAGCCCGGAAATCCGGTGAAACAATATTCCGGACGTGACATTGCATTGATTATTTGTGATATCTTCGCTGGTGAACGATCTTCCCCGGGCGGAATTCGGCGTGGACGAGGAAACCGTTCAGGACGCCTCGTATCACTGGGATAACCGGCGGCGGAATGGCATGCGACCGATCCAGGTCGCCCAATTTGTTTGGGCAGGCGAGGGGGTGATCGAGCACCGCGGGGAGGAGCGCATGGCCCGTGCGGGTGACATGATGATCTTCAGCCTTCCCGATGAGACCAGCTACCGGCATCCGGGAAGTCCATCCGGGCCATGGACGTTCTCGTGGGTCAATTTCACCGGGTTTGAGACCGTCTGGGAGGGATTGCGCGCGGACCACGGCGCTTTGGTGCGGTTGGGCCCGGGATCACGAGCGGGGCGGATGTTGCGACGGCTGGCGGGACATGTGAGAAACGGGGTGTTTTCCGACCCTTGGGCCGCCAGTCAGGCGGCGTATCAATTTGTGATGCAGTTGGGTCGGGAAGCGGCCGAAGTCGGGCCCGAAATGGAAACGCGTTTGGCGCGGGCACGGGCGTTCCTCTTGCAGGAAACGAGTGGTGCAACGGGCGTCAAGGAAGTCGCTGCGCGGTTCGGCTACAGCCGCGAACATTTTTCACGACTCTTCGCCGAACGATACGGCGAGACGCCCGGCGAGTTGCTCCGTCGGGCGCGGCTCCGTCGGGCGCGTGCTCTCCTCGGGCAAAGCGGGTTTTCTTTGGAGAGAATTGCCGCGCTGAGCGGTTTCGGTTCGGCCGCGGCGCTGTGCCGGGCTTTTCGCGAGAAGACCGGGGAGGCTCCCGGCGCGTGGCGGGAACGTGTGCGGGGACGGCCGGTGCCGCCGGCATGAGCGTCAGAGGCGGAACTTGACCTCGCGGACAACGCCGGCGCCAAAGCGCGCCCGCAGTTTTTCGAGGATGTCGCGTTTCCACATCCGATCGAGTTCGTAGCGGACACTTGGCTGGAGGACCTGAACGGTCAGAGTTCCACCACTGAGGGCGACGGGGAGCGAGTGCCGGGCGAGGAAATCCCCGACGATTTCGCGCCAGGCTTCCATGATTTGCTGTTCGCTGAGCCGGTCTTTGAGGCCGAGCTTCGGAAGGACTTTCTGGAGGAGATCTGCGACGGAGTGGCAACGATCTGGCCGCTCGGTGGGCTCGGGAAGTCCCCGCCACTCGGCGAGGGCGCGCCTGCGGAGCGGGCTGGCCGCCATGGAGGATTACTCGCCGTCGCTGCCGATCGCCTCGACCGGACAGCCTTCCATGGCTTCCTTGCAGAGGGTTTCTTCTTCGGGCGTCTCGGGCTGTTTGTAGACGTAGCTGTGCCCGCCGTCGTCGTTGCGGGTGAAGTTCGCGGGGGCGGTTTCGCGGCAGAGGTCGCAGTCGATGCACTGGTCATCGACATAGAATTTGCCGTTCACGTTTTCGCTGTACTTGTTTGCTGCGTCTGCCATGGTTGATGATCTCCGACCGCAGATTTGGCCGCCGCCTCCAAGATTGCAATCGTTTTCTCGGGAAGTTGGGACATATTTTCCGTGCGATGCAAGACCTGCCAGAAATCGTTCCGCATGAAGGCCGCCATGTTCTCCATTTGTTCTTTCGGGTGGAGTATTCGCTCTGGGACGTTCTGGATCATCCGGGCCGGATTGCGGCGAAAACGGCGCTGGCCGAATTGGTTCAGGAGATTCGGGCAACACCGGCGACCCAGCTTCTTCTGTTGAGCATGGTTTCGCCGAAGGCGGACCTCGGGTTCGTGCTGGTGACCCCGGATTTGCAGGCGGCGGATGCGTTTGCGAAGCGACTGACGCTCGCGCTCGGGCCGGATGTTCTCAGCCCGGCATTCAGCTGGCTTTCGGTCACCGAACGCAGCGAATACACCACGGGCGAGGAGGAATATTCGCGCACGCTGGAAGAGACGGAAAAACTGACGCCCGGCTCTTCCGAACATGCGGAAAAAATGGAGGCCTTCCGCACCCGCATGGCCAAATACCTCCGGGACCGGCTCGAGCCGAATCTGCCGGACTGGCCGGTGGTCTGCTTCTATCCGATGTCGAAGCGGCGGGCACCGGGGCAAAATTGGTATGCGCTGGATTTTGCCGCGCGAAAGGCGCTCATGGGCGGTCACGCGCGCGTCGGCCGGACGTACGCCGGACGTGTTCTCCAGCTCATCACCGGATCCACCGGGCTCGATGACGGTGAGTGGGGCGTCACGTTGTTTGCCCGGACGACATCGGAGATCAAGGCGATCGTTTACGAGATGCGATTCGATGAAGTGAGTGCGCAGTATGCGGATTTCGGTGAGTTTTTCATCGGAATCCAAATGCCGCTCGACGCTCTTTATGCCCGTTTGATGCTGTGATGCTGGAATCCCGAATCGAGCAACTCGAGACAATTGTCCGGGCCCACCTCCCGCTGGTGGTGGCCTACTCGGGCGGGGTGGACAGCACGTGCCTGCTGGCAGTCGCCCACCGCGTCGGCGGAGACCGCGTGCTGGGAGTGATCGCAGACAGCCCGAGTCTCCCGCGAAAGGCGCTGGAATCCGCTCGCGAGGTGGCGAGTGGATTTGGCGCTTCGGTTGAGACGTTGCGGACGGCGGAGTTTGACAACGAGGAGTATCTGTCGAATCCGCCGAACCGTTGTTACTTCTGCAAAGCCGAGCTTTTTGCGGGATTGCACGAACTCGCCGGGCAGCGCGGATTTGCGGCACTGGCCTACGGTGAAAACGCAGACGATCCTCCGGATCAGCGGCCTGGATCGCGGGCCGCGGCGGAATTCGCCGTCCTGGCGCCCCTGCGACTGGCCGGTTTGACGAAAGCGGATGTTCGCGAGATTTCACGCCGGTTGGGGCTGCCAACGCACGATGCGCCGGCCCAGCCGTGTCTCTCATCGCGGATTCCTCATGGGACGCGGGTTACGAAGGCGGCACTGGCAATGGTGGAACAAGGTGAGGCGTTCATTCGGACGCTTGGTTTCCGGGTTTTTCGCGTGCGCTATATCGAGGGTCCGCCGGCCCGCGCGCGGCTGCAGGTGGCTCCGTGGGAAATGGACCGCCTGGCCGGCATCGAAAGCCGCGTCGAGTCGGGTTTGCGGGCTGCGGGGTTTGATTCGGTGGAGATCGACCCGAACGGCTACCGATGACCGTCCCCACCGGTTTCCGCCACCGCATCGCACAGCACAACCGCCATGCGTGGCTGGCGGCCGGTCTGAGTCTCATCGGGGCCTGGCTCGCATGGATGCTGGCTTACGGGCTTGTCGTCGGTGTGGCTCTGGGATTTCTGACGATTGTCCACGGTCAGGACGTGATCCTCGGCGATCGCCTCATGCAGATTCCCGCCTGGCTGCACTTCGCGGCCGCGGGATTGGCGCTGATCCTCCTGATCTGGGGTGCGGTCGAGCAGGCCCGCTCACGATTTCGTCCGGCGGATGACCGACCGGTCATCGGCTGGCACCTTGCCGCGGATCTTCTTCTGGCCGCGCCGCGGCTGACGTTCGCGATTTGGACGAACTTGGGATCAGTGATCCGGCTTTCGCGGGATGAAATGTCCGAGGCGTTTGCACTGCTCGCCCACATCCACGAGATCGGCCGTGCGCCTGTTTCTTCTCTGGGGGCCTATTTCCCCGACCTGCGGCGCTTACGACGTGAGTTGACCGCTCTGCAACTCGCCGGATGGGTCGATTTGCATCATGCCGAGCCCGAGCCGTTCTACCTCGTCCGGAGCAGCGAAAGCGAAGAGGTGCGGGAACTCGTGCAAGGGCCTTGCGAATCCGCGGACGAGGACTCCGAGATCAGAGAAACTTGATGGTCAGCGGGAAGGTGTAGGTCTCGCCATTGCTGGCCTTGACCGCGCCAATGATCAGAAGGACCAGCCAGGCGATCCAGGCGACGACCGGCAGGATGATCGGGATGACGAGACACGAGCCAACGAATGCGATGATGATCGAAACGACCATCCAAATGGACCACGAAATTTGGAAGTTCAAAACCTGCCGGCCCACCGTGTCGACGGCTGGAAACTGCTGCTTCTTGAGCAACCAGACGATGAGCGGTCCGATCAAGTTCCCGAGCGGCACAACGAGGCCGACCAGGGCAGTGAGGTGAGTGGCGAGAATCCATTGACGGGTTTCCGGATCGGGGGCAGCCGGCGGCACAACGGGCATGTTCGGTTCGTCCATTTCGCTCGCCTAACAGAATCTCCTGCCGGTGACAAACCCTCCGTTGCGATTCGTGCCACAGTAGGTTACCCCTTTTCCAGTGATGCGTTTCGCTTTGCTCCTCCTTCTCAGCGTCGGCTTCGCCGGTGCGGCCAGCCTCCCGGACAGCGTGGTTTTTGTTGGAAAGCCGAAATACCAGCGCTTGATCGACCGGGGCGCCTCCGAAGAATGGGCGAACCTCCCGATCGGTGAGCGAACCGCACGGGTCGGGAAGGCGCTCATCGGAACGCCCTATGTGAATTACACCCTCGAACTCCATCCGCGGATTGAGGCCCCCAGCGTCAATATGAACGGCATGGATTGCTGGACGTTCTTTGAGATTTCCCTCGCAGCGGCGCGCGGACTCAAGGAACACGGACGTCCCACCGCCGATCAAATGCTCCGCCTGATCGAACTCGATCGTTACCGTGGCGGAAAATGCGATGGGAAGTTTACGTCGCGACTCCACCATTTGGAGGACTGGCTGCAGGACAACGCGAAGCGTGGCTTGGTGAAGGACGTCACCCCGACGCTCCCCGGAGCGCGACGGGTCACCCGCACGATGAACTACATGGGCGGCAGCGGGTCACGGTTTTTCAAACAGCTTCGGGCCGACCCATCGATGATCCCCGTAATGCGCCGGATCGAGAGCAACCTTTCCTCGCGCGGGATTTGGTATGTTCCAAAAAGCGCCGTTCCGGCCGCTGAGAAACACATCCGCGACGGCGACATCATCTGCATCGTGACGACATGGCCCGGAAGTTACACCTCGCACGTGGGTTTGGCGGTTCGCGACGCGAAGGGCACTCTGCGGTTCCTCCACGCTTCGAAGAATGCCCGCGCGGTCACCCTGGACTCGCGACTCTCGACTTATCTCAACCGATACAAGCTCCACGCCGGCATCATGGTGGCGCGGCCCAACGATCTCTGAGTCGATCTTCTGCTCCGCTCGGTGGGGTATCGCTCCCCGCAACTCGGAGGGGGTGGGATTGCCTCCTGGCGCAGGCTTTCCGAGGGAGGCTTCGCTGGGCACGACTTCCTTCCTCGCGCATGGCGCTTCGGAGGGGGTGGGATTCGAACCCACGGAACCTTGCGGCTCTCCGGTTTTCAAGACCGGCGCGATCGACCACTCTGCCACCCCTCCAATGAATGGAACTGCCCGAATCGGTAGGCGCAGACGGTCGGAGATTCAAGAAAAAGCCGGAGGTCGATCGCGCGGGCTCTTTTCTTTACGTCCGATAGGAGCGCTGATACGCTCCGGAGCGAATCGGCTGAAATCCCATGAAGAAACTCCTCCATCTTTCCGGACTGTCGCTGGCGGCCCTGGTGCTCTTGAGCGGTTGCCACCTCAAAGAAAAATATTCCAAGAACAACGCCGACGGCCGGGCCTGGCTGGAGGCGGCGCAAACCGGACCGGCCCGGACGAGTTTTGAAGGGGTTTTCTATTCTCCGGAGTGGGGTGCGGTGGTTTTGAACCAGAACGGAAACAAGCTCACCGGCGCGGTCGCCCACATGAGCGTGGATGGCGTGGTGAGCGGCCGGACGGCTTCGCTCCTGCTGGTCGATGACACGTGGGTGGAATACACGATGAAGCTTCGCCGCAAGAGCTATGAAGAGATTTCCGGAACCTACTCGGCTTACGTGCCCTACTCGGAGACCGACGCTCTGCCCGTGACGCTTTATCGCATCAGTCAGTGATGTTCCGGTGCCTTTCTGCAGTGGTTGCGGTGGCCCTGCTCGCCGGTTGCTCGATTGTCCGCGAGGTCAATGACGGCCGCTACAATCGCAACAACGAAGCCGGTGACCGCTGGCTCTCGGACCAACTCGAGCCGGCGGCCATCAACATCTCCGGAAACTGGCTCAGCGATGACTGGGGCCGCGGTGAGTTCGTGCAGAATGGCCGACGGATCACCGGGCGCCTCGGAGATTATGATGTCCGCGGTGTGGCCAGCGGGAATCAGGCGTATCTCCTGATTGCGTCCGATGAATGGTATTACTACAGCGCGATTTTGCAGATGCCGCGTCCGGGGCTGTTGACCGGCCGGTTCTCGCGGATGATCCCGTATGTGAAGACGCTTTCGCGGCCGATGCGCTTCGAGCAATTGGTGCACTGACGGCGTTGATTTTTTGGCCGGATCGGCGAATCTCGCGGGATGCATGATCCGCGTTGTGACCGTTTGTCTGAAGTTCTGGTGCGTCATTCGACGAAATTGCGCAAGGGCGAGAAGGTTCTGATCGACCTCTTTGACGCGCCGGAGGACATCGCAATCTCGCTGGTGCGCGCGGTTCGGAAGGCCGGTGGTGTTCCATTTGTGAGCGTCCATCGCGCCCGCATTGCGCGGGAATTGGCATTGGGTGCGACCGATCCGCAGTTGGAGGTCTCGCGTTCGGTGGAATTGGCTCGGATGAAGAAAATGCAGGCGTATATCGCCATTCGCGGCAGCGAGAACATCACGGAGATGTCGGATGTGCCGGACGAGAAAATGCGCCTGATCACCGGGGCGATGCGGCCGGTGATGGATTGGCGGATCAACAAGACGAAGTGGGTGGTATTGCGCTGGCCGACGCCGGCCATGGCGCAGCAGGCCCAGATGAGCACCGAGGCGTTCGAGGATTTCTACTTCAAGGTTTGCACGCTCGACTACGGCCGCATGGAGCCCGGCATGAAGGCTCTCAAGGCGTTGATGGACCGAACGGACAAGGTCCACATCAAAGGCCCGGAGACGGACCTCCGCTTTTCCATCAAAGGAATCGGCTCCGTCGTCTGTGGCGGGGACCGGAACATTCCCGACGGCGAAGTTTTTTCCTGTCCGGTGAAGGACAGTGTGGAGGGGTATGTGACCTTCAATGTCCCAAGCATCTATCAGGGGATCGCTTTCGACAATGTGCGCCTGGAATTCCAAGCCGGGCGGATCATCAAGGCGTCGGCGAACAACACGGCGGCGCTCAACAAGATCCTCGACAGCGATGCCGGTGCGCGTTTCATCGGCGAGTTCTCGCTGGGGTTCAATCCCTTTATCCTGCATCCGATGCGGGACATCCTCTTTGACGAAAAGATTGCGGGCTCCTTCCACTTCACTCCGGGCCAGGCTTACAAAGTGGGGGGAAACGGCAACACCAGCCGCATCCACTGGGACATGGTCTCAATCCAGCGTCCGGATTATGGCGGCGGCGAGGTTTGGTTCGACGGCAAGTTGATTCGGAAAGACGGTCTTTTTACCGTTCCGGCGCTCAAGAAGCTGAATCCAGAATACCTCGGGCGAAGCTGATCGCAGGCCCGGTCAGGGATTCGTGAAGATGGCGGTGCGCGCCTGAAGTGCGCTGGTCGAAACCAGTTTTGAGTTGTAGGTCGATAGACCGTTCACTTTCGCGCCGTTGACGAGGACAAATCCATCGCCGGGGTCGTAGGTGTTGTTTCCATCCGGGTCGAAGGCGACGAGGAGCGAGCGGATCGACGAGATGGCGACCGCCTGCTCGAACGAACCGGTGGAATTCGCAGCGGCCAGAGCGGCAATCGCTTGGGCGGAGATGCCGCTCACGGTTCCGTTTGTTCCCTGTGTGAGACCCTGGCCGCCGAGGCCGGCGAAGACCCCTTGGGCGACATCGGGCGTTCCAAAGAACGATTCGACGAGGGCGGACGTGGCGACTGTATTGTAAAGCCCTTGGGGAATGGGATTTCCGCCATTGGTTTCTTTCGCGGTCTGCGCGCCGATCGAACCGACGGTGTTCACGCCTTTGACGCTGCCGCCCTTGGCTCCCGCTACATCCCCGCTGCTATCGCCGCCGCTCCCGGCGAGGACGATGTTGATCACGCTGTTGACGTTTTGGTTCTGCTTGATCCCGGAAACGCTGCCGCCGATGCCGCCGGTGGAAAGCGCCGAGCCGGTGCCGTTGCCGCCATCACCGGCCAGGAAGACTCCGCTGAAATTCTTCGGGCTGCTGTTGTCGACGCCAAGCTGGGGCAGGGTGGTTGACAGATTGGACAGGTTTCCACCGGCCCCGCCGCGCACCGCGCCGTCGCCGCCGGAACCGGCCCGCGCAAGGAGTCCGTAGCCATCGAGGTCATTGCCCTTGATGACGACGAGCGTCCCGCCGGAGACGTTCCCGCCGGCTCCTCCGTTGCCGCTCAGGGACATGCCGCCGTTTCCACTCTCGACACGCAGGTTCCCGGCGAATGTCGTCTGCCCTTGAACCGAAAGGTTGGAGTTCGTGACGGAGCCACCTTTACCGGCTGCACCAGCCTGGGTGTCGCCTCCGTCCCCGGCATGGAGATAGGCGCCTCCGAGCAGGTTGAACGGGATGATGGCTCCTGCGGAATTCGGAACGTTGGTGGATCGCACGCCACTGATGTTCCCGCCGGCACCGCCGGCGGTCACCCCGTCGCCTCCGTCGCCAGCGAAAACGCGAAGGCCTTCATCTTCCGGGAGAAAGTTGGGATTGGTTGAGCTTGCAGCGATGGAAGAAATGCCGGCGAGCGGTTTGCTGAGGCTCACTGAACCGCCTGCACCGCCAGCAGCGAGCGATCCCACGCCACCGTTTCCGGCGGACATCCGCAGAGCGATCGAACTGATCACGCTGACATTGCCGGAGCTTTCATCATAAACGCCAGTTGCGTCGAACCCGCTGATCCCGCCACCTCGGCCGCCGGCGGTGCCGTTTCCGCCGGATCCAGACAGAACAGAAAGGCCGATCATGGTGGTCAGGTTCTGTTGTTCGGTGGGGTTCAGCTTGACCGACACCGTGGAGATATTGCCTCCGGCCCCTCCGGCGGCGCCGACGGCGGAGCCGCCACTGCCGGATTGGATGATCGCAAATCCACTCGCCCGCATGTCGGCGACGAGCGAGCTCACCGAGCCCCCGGCCCCGCCGGCGGCCTTTGAAGCGATGTCGGTGGAACTTCCTCCATCGCCTGCGATCGCAGAAACGAGCCCGGCGTTTGTGGCCGAGATCGTTTTGATGTTTCCACCGATGCCGCCCTTACCGAGGCCGGACGAGCCGCCGTCGCCGGCATCGAACGAGCTGTTTCCGCGAACGTTGTTGAGCGTGACGTTCAGAACCGATCCACCGCTGGCGCCATTTCCGGATCCCGGAGTGGACCCGCCGTCGCCGGCGGCAACCGAGATCGCCCCGAGGGATTTTGTGAGCCCGCCAGCTGTGACGAGTGAAACGTTGCCGCCGGCCCCGGGTGCGGCAAACGATGACGAGCCGCCGTCGCCTGCGACAATCTGGAGATTGCCGGACACGACTTTCTCCTGGGTGAGATCCGGATCGCCAACCTTGATGTTGGTGACAAGACCTCCCACGCCACCGGACGCTTTCAGGCCGACCGAACCATCGCCGCCGTCGCCGGCGTTGAGCGTTCCGTCGGCTCCGCTGAAAATTGTCAGATTGCGAATGACTCCGCCTGCTCCAGAGGCCCCCCCCAGGCTGTTTCCACCGTCACCGGCACCTGCGAGGAGCGAACCGTAGTTCCCGAAGATCACATTCTGGATGTCCCCGCCCGCACCTCCCCGGGCGGCGGCTGTGCTGCCATTTGCGGTTCCGCCGTTTCCGGTCAGGAGGTTGAGCGAGCCTTTGGCGGTCAAGGTTGGAACGAGTGCAATCCGGTCGGGCGTGATGAACGAGGCGATGTTGTCGAACAAGCCACCACGTCCCGCGGCGGATCCATTGCTGTCTCCGCCATGGCCGGTCTGAATGGTGATGTCACCCGAGTTGACATTGAGGCTCAAAATCCGGCCACCCTCCCCGCCCTTGCCGCTGGAGCCGTTTCCACCATTGCCTGCAGTGATTTCGACCGTCTTGGCATCGAACGGCAGTGCGACCTTGGCAAAGGACAACTGGCCCTTGGGCAGCTTTTCCTGATAGGCGAGCGCCTCGGTCGGATCACCTCCGGTGAAGAGCCAGGAGGTGGCCTCCCCGGTGGTTTTGGTTGTGTTCTCCGGCGGCACCGATGTGAACAGGAAATTGTTCGTCATGCTGTTCAGCAGGACGTTTTGATTGGTCGTCGACGTGAGTTCGAACCGACCGTTGTAGGTCAGGAGCGTCGACGTGTTCCCGTTGGTGCCCAGGACGGCCAGAGTGTTTGGCGTCGCATCTTCGGGCGTGCCCGGCTTCCCGGCGTCGAGGATCGATGTGGTCCAGCGAGCTTCCAACAGGGTTGGTACGGTCTGGCTTGCCGGGAGGGCGAGCGGTTCGGATCCCAATGCGAGGGAAGTGGCTCCTCCGCCGGGGGTAACGGTCGCAATCCAAACCGCCTGGCCGAGCCCGTCCACAATCGAGATGCGTTGCTGGCCCGCGCCTTTGGCATAGTTGAAATCGAGATCCCGAACGCCATTTTTCACGACGAATTGCGGCGCGGGATCGGACTTCGTGCCGGCATTGAACGTCAATGGGTTCGACTGCGTGCCCAGCCCGGTGGAGAAGACGCCCTGGATCGTGCCGTCGCGGAAGGCGAGTACGATGTCGTCCTTGACGTCGCCGTTCAGCCGGAGCGAACCGAGCGTGCTGAGGGGGAACGACCCTCCGACTGCATCGGCGAGGTTCCCTTTGTTAAACGTGAACACCTGGATCTTCGATGGATCGGATGCATAGGCCGATGCCGGGTCAGAACCATCGAAAGCCGCTGAGTCGACGACTTCAAACAGGCGGATTGTTGTCGTTGTGGTCGTCGACCCGATGAAGACGATGTCGTTGGGGGTCCCGTTTCCAATAAAATCTCCGACCAAAACCTGCTGCGGGATGACCCCGTCGAGGCTGCCGACCGAATATCGAAACCCGTCCGCCTGATTGTTCACCAGCACGCCGAAGCGGCCGTCTGCATAGGCGACAACCACATCGAGAAAGTTGTCGGCGTTGACATCGGCCACAACAGCATCCACCGGGCCCGCGGCGAGGGGTTGGATGGTGTTGCCGACCTGCGTGAGCGTGTTGCCGGCGATCAGCACCATCTCGCCGCTGCTCTTGTCGATGAGGAAAAATCCTTTGTCGGCGGCCGCTGGAGCGCCATCCTGGAAATCGCTGTGGAAGTTGCCGGCCAGCGTGATGAACTGGGAACTGGATGTGGATGCGACATTCGAGTTGGTGATCCAGCCGCCCGCGCCACCGGTGGTTCCCGAACCGCCGGATCCGGATTGCACGACATACAGGTCCGGGTTTCCGCGCATGTCGAGGAGCGTGACCAATCCGCCTGCTCCGCCCGATTGCGCACCGACACCGCCGACCCCGGAGTAGACCGCGACCGTTCCCGAACTGGCCAGATCGGTGATCGAACTGACTGCGCCGCCCGTTCCGCCTCTCTGTGATCCGTCGCCGCCGTCGCCGGAGGAAACCGTCAGCGCCTTGCCTTGGAAAAAGCCGCTGGCGACCAATGGATCGGCCGCAGCGGCCACGAGCGAAACATTGCTGATCGCACCACCGGTCCCGCCATTGAACCCATCACCGGCAAAAATCTGGACATTCTTGCCCGAGGTGAAGCCGACACCCGCAACCGACGCTTTGGTCGCAAATTCCGCGTCGGACATTTTGAGGAACATCGAGGTGGCATTGATCGGACCGTTGCCGTCGATGTCGAAGCCGATGCGAAACTCAAACGTTGTGGTCGGGGTTCCATGCGCCAGCTGGGAAGAGGTGCCCGTGGCGATGGCGTCGAAAATCCCGTCCCCCGCATAAATGCCCCCGATTTCGCCGGCGACGAAAACATTCGAAATTGACCCACCAGCCACGATTTTGTCCACGCTTCCGGCAACGGGGTTCCCCGCCAGACCCGGGCCGCCCTGGATTCGGATCCCCGAAATGCTCGACGCAAGCAACTTCCCGCCATCCAGGCCGTTGGCGACATTTCCGTCGCTGTCGGTCAACGTTCCGTCCTTGTTGAGGTTCGTCACGATGTCACCATCCACGTCGGCAAAAATTTCCAGGCGGGCTTTGTCCGAAACGGAAATTCCCTTGATCACCTGATTTTGAGGATCCCAGAAAACGAGAGCCTTGCCCGCGAGCACCTTGATGATCGGCGTCGGTGCGCCTTGGTACGGCAGCCCCTCGTCGCCGGAGGATAACAGATTCCCGCCTTGCGAGAACGTGACCGACGCCGGAGCGATCCGATCCTCAAGAACTTCCAAAAAACCACCGATTTCCGACGACGACCGATTCATCTGGTTGCGACTGTCGGTCGGGAACGCGCCAAATGCAAGAGCGGGACGGCTCGATCGGACACGGGTCGCTTGACAATCGGGCGGCGTGACCGTTCTTATCCCCGGCCATGAGGTTTCCGCTCGCGCTGACCGCCCGCATTGCCGGCTACATTGTCGGCAAAAAAATCCGTAGTGTGGAGAAGTTCGCGACGGTTTTGCAACTTGAGCCGCTTCACACGTGCAACCTGACCTGCACCGGATGCGGCCGAATCCGCGAGTATTCGACGTCTCTCAAGGACGTCATGCCGCTCTCGGACTGTCTGGATGCGGCGGCGGAGTGCGGGGCACCGATGGTCTCGATCTGCGGAGGGGAACCGTTGATCTATCCGCAGATCGAAGAGTTGGTCGCCGGTCTGCTGGCTCAGAAACGCATCGTTTACATCTGCACAAACGGGATGTTCATGCGGAAGAAAATGCGGGACTTTCTGGCGGCTGAATACGCCCGTGATGCCGCGAAGGTGAACCGCTGGCTCGAGATTCTCCAGAGCGAGGAATTGATCACCGCCGAGCAGGCCGCGCAGGTGCGCGAAAAGCTGCCGACCGGTCCGGTGATCGCCCCGACGCGTTGGATGTATTGGAATGTCCATCTCGACGGACTCGAGCGCACGCACGACCTCATCGTTGAACGCGAAGGCGTCTTCAAGGAATGCATCGCCGCGATTCGCATGGCCAAAATCCTGGGCTTTCAGGTCGCCACGAATACCACCGTCTACAAAGAGACGGACATGGAGGAACTCGAGAGGATGTATGATTTTCTCTCGTGGCTCGGCGTCGACGGTCACACGATTTCGCCCGGCTACGACTACGACGCCGCCAAAGAGGACATGCGCAAGCGCCTCAACCTGCAGCCGGAGAATTTTTTCCTCACGCGCGAGATGACGAAGCAGAAGTTCAAAAAGATCCGCGAGTGGGGCGAGAAATACACGCTCTTCGGAACACCCATCTACCTCGATTTTCTCGCCGGCCGCAGGGAGTTGACGTGTTCGGCCTGGGCGATCCCGACGCGCAATGTGCGCGGATGGAAGGGGCCATGCTACCTCATGACCGATGCCCACCATGCGAGTTATGCGGAGTTGCTCAGTAAGACCGAGTGGGACCGCTATGGTGTCGTCGGTGGCCAGGCCCGCGATCAGCGCTGCGAGAATTGTATGGTCCATTGCGGCTACGAGCCAAGTGCAACGCTCGGCCGCGATGCCCAGCCGGGCGATACCTGGGCCAACATCGCGTTCAATTTCGGACCCCGCCCGGCCAAGCGCCTCCAAGGGGCCGACGTCAATGCGTTCAACGGCGTGACAGCCGGCAAGGGCCACAAGACCGGGCGACCGGATCCTGTCACGCCCGCCTGATCCCCGGATTGCCGCTCGACAGACGCAGCGGCGGCACATTTGATTTCGGCTTCGGATGCCTTCCAAGAAGAACGCGCTCAGCTTTTCCTCGCGGCTCAATCTCGCACTTTACCGTCTCACCATTGGGACTGCGGCCGTGTTCCGTCCACCGCGGCCCACCTTGCCGGCCCTGAAGGCTGGATCGCGCGTTCTGGTTTTCTCGTCGGCCGGCCTGGGTGATTCGTTGTTGGATTCGGTGGGCTTTCGAGCGCTGGCGGAAACATTTCCCGGCTTGCACATCGGAGCGGTGGCGCACCATCGGCGGCCCGATATTCTGCGTCACAATCCGTTTGTCTCGGAATTGTTTCTTCTGCGGAAAGGCCCGCCGGCCTTTCTGCGGCTGTGGCGCGAACTCCGGGGCGGGGGACCGTGGGATGCGATCCTTTACCTGAGCTGCCTCGACCCGGAGGCGCGGTGTCTCGGGTATCTGCTGGGAAGGGATGCGACGTTCGGGCTCGCGTGGCGCACCGGCATGCCGCAGACCTGCGCTTTTTCGATCGACGAGCCCGGACTTCGCCGTGCGCACCTGTCAAGCCAGGCGCTGGCTGTCGCGGCCGCTTTGGGCGCACGGACGGATTACCCTCGGATGGTTTATGAGGTCCACGAAGCGGACCGCGTGGCGCTGGACGGTCGCCTGCGCGAGTGGGGACTTCCCTCGCCGGGAATCACTTTCCAACTTGGCGGCGGCGGCGCGGCTTACCGCGATTGGCCGGCGGCGCATTTCGTCGAACTGGCGCGGCTTCTCGCGGCCGCGGGGATCGGGCCGATTTTTCTCCTCGGAGGTCCCGACCATGTGGCGAAATCGCGTGAGGTCGAAAGTGCGCTTCCCGCCGGCAGCGTTTTCAACGTCACTGGTCGGTTGCCCCTTCCGCTTTCGGCGGCCCTTTTGGAACGGAGCCGCTGCTTGGTTTCAACCGACACGGGAATCATGCACATGGGTTTCGCGGTGGGGACACCAACCGTGGCCCTGCTGCACTGCCGTCCGGGTCCGGCTCGCGTTGGACCGCTTGCCGATACCGACCGGCACGAGTTGGTGGCGCTGGAAAAGCCACCGGGTTACCGCGATCCATCGGATGCCAGGATGAGCGAGATTCCACCGGGCCGCGTTTTTGAAGCGGTGAGGCGTTTGTGGCAAAAGGAGGGGGCTTGAAGGCCGAGCCGCTGACTCCGGCACGTGACTTGATCGCTTCCGCGGAACCGGAGCGAATTCTGGTGGTCTGCCTCCGGTATCTGGGCGATTCCCTGCTCCTTCGGCCGGCTTTGCGGGCCTTGAGAAATCGTTTCCCGCATGCGCAGATCGACGTCGTCGTGGCCGCCGGGACGGCGATCGCTTTGCAGGGCGACCAGAATGCGACATCCGTCGGTGAGTGGCCGCGCGCGTTCGGATCCGTTCTCGTCGAAGCGTGCCGTATTCGCCGTTGTCGCTACGACTGGCTGGTCGACTTCACGGGAAACGACCGGAGTGCCTTTGTCTCGCTGGCTTCCGGGGCACGGTGGCGCATCACTTACGACCGCCCCAGGTTCGCCGAATGGACGCTGCGGCGGGCCGCTTACAATGTTCGGATCCGGCACCGGAAAAAGAAACCGCACACGATCATCCAGCGTTTGGAACTTCTGGAGGCCTGCGGTGTGCCGGCGTGCGGCACGGAAGTGGATCTCGTTCCAGATGTCGAAGCGCGGAACTGGGCCGAAGCGCAACTTGGCGGCTTGCCTCGACCAATCTTGGCGGCCCACCTGACCTCCCGCGACATGCAGAAAGCGATTCCGGTTTCGTCGGCTGCCAGCGTTTTGAGGGAATTCATCGCCGCGGGCGGTTCGGTGATTCTCACCTCCGGGTCTGCAGCAACCGAGCGCGAGCACGTCGCGACGGCGGTGGCCGGTTTGCCGTCAAACCGCGTGCGCACGTTTTCGGATGCGACATTCCAACAACTCGCGGCCCTTTTGGCTGCCGCCGATTTTTACTGGGGTGCCGACACGGCGCCGTCACACATTGCGTCGGCACTCGGGCGGACCATGTTGGTCGAGTTTGGCCCGTCGCGCGCATCGCATTGGTACCCGCTCGGCGAGGCTGCGGAGTTTGTCGAGCATCCCTGTTCCTGTCAGGCCGCGAAGAGCAACACGTGCCGCAAGGCGGTTCCGGCACGGTGTTTGGTCGAGGCAGGGCCCGGGGCTGCTCTGGATTGGCTTCGGAGGGTGACGGTTCAGCGCGGCCCGGCCGGCGACCGCGGCGGGTGAATACCACCTTGGCTGCCCGGCTTGGTGACGTGCTGCCGCTGCCCGCCGCGGTTCGGGAAAAGTCCCGAACGCTTAGACGTCTTTGCGGGTCCGGCGGCGCCGAATCGCCAGAGCGGCGATCCCGACAAGTCCAAGTGCGAGGGTGGACGGTTCGGGAACCACAGAGCTCCCGAAGTCGCTGCCAATTCGCAGTGAACTGACGGAGTAATTCTGACCGAAAGTTGAAAAGCCGATCGCGTCGAATGACATTTCGTAGCCGGTGATGAGTGCGTTCGCCGAGGCATTGTCCGGCGTTCCGGCTGACACGTCGGGATTCAGGAAGATCCGCATCGTGTCGTCGCCGCTCGCGAAATCGATCCTCAGGACGAACAGATTCACGTCGGTATTCACCGCGCCGTTGGTGAGTGAACTCCAGGTATTGCCGGCACCATCAGCACTGCGCCGCCAGGCGAACGATCCGTTGTCGACGCCGATATTGACAATCGGGCGGGGAAATCCGTCTCCGCGGATCTGATCAACAAAGAGGCCGAATCCTTGGGTTCCTCCGGTCCCGCCTGCTTGGAAAAGGTAGGCGAGCCACAACGTCGTGCCGTCCGCACCAATGTTTCCGCTGCCGTCGAGGTATCCGTCGAATGGCCCGCTCACGCTGGTATCCAGGAAGCGGCCAAATCGCACGGAACCGGGAACGTTGAGCTGGTTGGGACTCGCGGCCACGCCGGGATAAGCCATCGTCGACGAAGCCACAACCGGGTTTCCACCACCGTCCGCCAGCGTATAACCGGTCGAAAATCCCGGCGCACCATTGTTCGGTGCAGCGCCGCCGGGACCATTTCCGCTGCCCATCGGCAGGTTGCCAGTTGGGAAATCAAATCCCTCATAGGCAAGGAGTGCAGCCTGTGTCGTTGAAGCCGTTACCGCCAACGCGGCGAGCGCAGCCAGCAAAGACGCGAGTGAAGAGAACTTGGGGTGGATTTTCATACGGTATGGGACGGTATTTTCTCGACCAACAGCCGGCAATCGGTGGAAAACTGAAGCGCATCAGTCGAACTCATCCATGACGCAGAGCGATTTGGCGAGGATGGCCGGGGTGAGCCCGGCGACGGTTTCATTGGCGTTGCGGAACAGTCCGGAAGTTTCATTGAAGACGTGCCGGAGGATTCAGACGTTGGCGAAGCGGTGTGGGTATGTGCCGAATGCGAGTGCCGCGAACTTGGCTGCGGCGAGGTGGGCGGGAGAGGAGGTGCCATTTCGCGGTGTGTTGGCATTTGGATCGGGGGATTCGGGGGGGGCGGACGTGTGGAAGCAATGGGCGACCCATCGAAAAATGTTTGAGGGGGCAAGAGCGCGGGCACGGGAGACGGGGTACGAGATCGAGGAGTTCTGGTGGCACGATCCGGCTTTGCGTGGGCGGCGGTTGAGTCGGGTTCTGGCGGCCCGGGGAATTCCCGGGGTGATCTGGCAGTTGGTGGATGGTGTGAGAGGGGCCGACTTCGAGAGGATGGGATTTGGTGGTCTGGCGATGTCGGTCGTTGGGGTTCGTTATCTGGAGGCTCCCTTGCATTCGGCGACGAATGACCAGTTCGGATCCAGCGCATTGGCGGCATCGCGATTGCGGGAGGCGGGGTGTCGTCGCATCGGGATGATTTTGGATGAACGCATCGACTGGTTGCTGGATCGAAGGTTCGCCGGCGGATACCTCACCCACGGAGGTGCGGACCTTCCGGGAGGTGCGATCCCGGTGTTTACCGATATTCAAAACGGCCCAAGGGCAGCCGATTGGATCGAGCGTCATGAGATCGACGGTGTGCTTTGCATTCCCTATCCTTTTCATCACCATCTGCAGTCCGCCGGCATTCGAATTCCGGAAGATGTTGCATTTGCCTATCTGGATGTTCACGAAGGCGAGCCGGCTTTTGGCGGATGTGCCGGTGTGGACCAACTGCACGGATTGGTCGGGGCCGCGGCGGTGGACTTGGTGACGTCGCAGATTCACCGCCGGGAGTGCGGGGTGCCGGCATGTCAACGCGTGTTGCTGACCGAGGGCAAATGGTGTCCGGGATGGAGCGTATCTGAGCGGAGCGCCCGATCGGAAGAATCGTCTCTTTCGACACGGTCGATCGCCCGGGTTTCGCCGGTCGAGTAGCGATGATGGTTGGAACGGTGTGTTGGCGCGACCGGGTTCTCAGCTGGCGTTGCTGAGCCCGAATGCCGCGTGCGCGAGGCGTGCGGCCTCTTCGATCTTTGCCTCGTCGATGATGACGGCAATTTTGATTTCCGATGTGGAAATCATCTGGATGTTCACGCCGCCTGCGCCGAGGCATTCGAAAAGCTTGGCGGCGACACCCGAATGCGAGCGCATGCCGATGCCGACCACGCTCAGCTTGGCGATCCCGCCCTTTTTGATCACGTCGCCAGCGCCGATCTCGGCAACGACCGTGTCGATGAGTCCGCCCATTTTCTCCAACTCATCGGCGTTCATCGTGAAGGAAATGTCTGTCGCGCCGCTCACGGAGACGTTTTGCACGATCACATCGATGATGACATTCGCGTCGGCCAGTGCCGTGAAGATCCGGGAAGCGGTGCCGGGTTTGTCGGGCACGTTGGTGATCGTCACCTTGGCCTGGTTGCGTTCGATGCTGATGCCGCGCACAACGACATTTTCGAGGGTTTCTTCTTTCACGATGGTTCCGCGGTTGGTGTTGAAACTACTCCGGACTTCGAAGGGGACTTTGAATTTCTTCGCAAACTCCACGGAGCGCGATTGCATGACCTTCGAGCCGGAACTGGCCATCTCAAGCAATTCGTCGTAGTCGATGACATCGATCTTCCGCGCATCCGGCACGACCCGTGGGTCGCATGTGTAGACGCCGTCGACGTCCGTGTAGATCTCGCAGTTCCTGGCTTTCAGGGCCGCCGCAATGGCGATTGCGGTGAGGTCCGAGCCACCCCGTCCCAATGTTGTGATCTGGCCCTGCACCGTCTGGCCCTGAAAACCGGCAACGATGCAAATGAATCCTTCGTCGAGATATTTGCGGATCTGACGGGGAGAAATGTTCGCGATTTTGGCCTTGGTATGGATGCCATTGGTGAGGATGCCCGCTTGAGCGCCCGTCAATGAAACGGCTTTGGCCCCGAGGGAATTGATGGCCATCGCGGTGAGTGCGATTGTCGTTTGTTCACCGGTGGCGAGGAGCACGTCCATCTCGCGATCTGTCGGCCGTGTGGAGACCTGCTTGGCCAGTTTGATCAGATTGTCGGTGACGCCGGACATCGCGGAAACCACGGCAACGACCGAGTGGCCGGCCTGCTGGGTTTCAACGACGCGACGGGCGACATTCAGGATGCGCTCGGGAGTGCCGACGGACGTTCCGCCGTATTTCTGGACGACCAGGGCCATGGAGAAAAAAGTCAGGACTTATCGAGTACCTGCCGCACCGCGGTCAAGTCCGCATCCGCCTCGACCGGGGCAAAGCCTCCGAAGCGCACCGGCGTATCCGGGTCCTTTAACCCATGTCCCGTCACGGTCAGGACAATGCGTCCACCCGCTTGCGGCTGCACCGGGCAGGTCGCGCAGCGGTCGCCGGACAGGCATTTGAAAAGCCCTGCCACGCTCGCTGCACTGGCCGGTTCGACGAAGATGCCTTCGTGCGAGGCAAGCCACGCCTGCGCGGCCAGGATTTCGTCGTCGGTCACGATGTCAATGCAGCCACCGGATTCCGTCACCGCTCCGAGCGCTCCTTTCCAACTGGCCGGATTGCCGATCCGGATCGCTGTCGCGACGGTATCCGGTTTTTCGATCGGTGCTCCATGAAAGATCGGAGCGGAACCCGCGGCCTGGAAACCCACCATGCGCGGCATTTTCTTCGCGAGGCCGCGCTCGTGGAATTCGCGGTAACCTTTCCAATATGCCGTGATGTTCCCAGCGTTTCCGACCGGCAGAATGTGAATGTCCGGTGCGTCTCCGAGTTCCTCGACGATCTCGAACGCCGCCGTCTTCTGACCCTCCAGCCGGTCCGGGTTGATCGAATTGACAATCGCCACGCCGGACAAACCGCCAAACTCCCGAACGATCCGGAGAGCGTCATCAAAATTTCCGCGGATCGCCACGACTTTCGCACCGTAGATGAACGCCTGGACGAGTTTTCCGGTGGCAATTTTTCCGGCCGGCAGGATGACCGCACACTGGATTCCCGCACGCGCGGCATAGGCAGCCGCGGCGGCGGACGTGTTGCCGGTCGACGCGCAAATGACCGTTGAGGCTCCCCCCTCGAGGGCCTTTGAAATCGCGACCGTCATGCCGCGATCCTTGAACGAGCCGGTGGGATTGAGTCCCTCGAACTTCAGGTAGACCTCGGCCCCGACTTTTTCGCTGAGTTTTGGCGAGTGGATGAGGGGAGTGGACCCTTCGTTGAGCGAGACCACCGGCGTCTCGTCCGTGACGGGCAGGTGGGCCCGGAACCGCGCGATCACTCCGCGGTCATGCAGGGGATTCGTAAACATCAGGAAAAGGATTCCATGTGGAAGAGGACCGGCGGCGCTTTCACGCACGCCAATGCGCCGATTGTCGCTGCGGCGGCCTGCATGCGGCCATATGGCGCATCGTGCACGGTGATGACCAGCGGCACCGAGCCCACGTCCGGAGATTCCGGCTGGATGACCGAGAGAATGCCGATGCCGGCATCGCCCAGCGCGCCGGCGATCTGCGCGAGCACGCCCGGCGTGTCCGCGACGCTCAGGCGCAGATAGTATTTCGAAATCGTTTCGGCGACCGGCAGGCAACGGCCGTACATGCTGTGGGGGGTGAACCCGAACCCGCAACGTGGATACTGGAGAAACAAGGCAGCCTCGGCGAGGTCGCCCAGCACCGAACTGGACGTCGGATCCTGACCGGCGCCCCGACCGTAGAAGAGTGCATCGCCGACCACGTCACCCCGCACGGCCACGGCGTTAAAAACTCCATTGACCGACGCGAGCACATGCGTCTTCGGAATCAACGTCGGAACGACCCGCACTTCCGTCCCGGCCTCCGAGTTCCGGATCGTCGCCAGCAGTTTGATCCGGTATCCAGTTCATCGGCGAAGCGGATGTCGGCCGCCGTCACCTCCTCGATTCCGGAAACCAGGACGCTGGCCGGATGGATCCAAAAACCATACGCCAAGGAAGCCAGAATGATCGCTTTGTGCGCCGCGTCCCAACCATTCACATCCAGTGCCGGATCGGCCTCCGCGTAGCCCAGTTGCTGCGCCTCCGCGAGGGCGGGAGCGAACTCCAGGCCGGCCTCGGTCATCCGGGTCAGGATGTAGTTGCTCGTGCCATTCAGGATGCCGTGGATGCTTTCAAAATGGTTGCCGACGAAGGCTTCGCGCACGCTCTTGATGATCGGGATGCCACCCGCGACAGCCGCCTCGTAGAAGACCGGGACCCGCTTTTCCTCCGCGAGGGAGAAAATCTCATTGCCGTGTTCGGCGAGGAGCGCCTTGTTGCCGGTGACGACCACCTTTCCGGCTTCAATCGCCTTTTTGACGAATGCCCGCGGGATCTCGATCCCGCCCATGAGTTCCACCACGATCTGAATCGACGGGTCCTCGATCAGATCGTCGAGCCGTGTAGAAACCAGCGACGGGTCGATCTCCCGCTTCTTCGACGCATCCCGGACCACCGCCCGACGCACACGCAGACTCACCCCCTGCCGCTGCTCGATCAAGGCACCGTTGCGGACGAGGTTCTTGTAAACACCCGCCCCCACCGTGCCAAATCCTGCCAGTCCAACGCCAATTTCCCCAAGGTTCATCGAAAGCCGGAAACTATCGCCGGTTCCGCTTTTCCCTGTAAAGCGCGATCCTCGCACGACCGGATTTTCCGCTCCAGATCCATGCCGAACCGACTGAAACTCGTTCCAAACCAGCGATTTCTGCGGTTTTGAGACCGAATATCATTTTTTTCGAAAAATCGACCTTCTGCTTTGAACATCCCGAAATCCCGTGTGTCTCATGATTAACGACGTTAAATAAATGGCAGAGTGACCCGGCCTCGGTAAAAAAACCCGAACTGAATCGCCCCGCCGAACGTTCCATTAATAGACCCCAATCAACCTATGGCTATCGAAGATTCCGACACAGGATTTCAGCTTTATCTCCGGGAGATCGCGCGGTTTCCGCTGCTCACGCCCGAGGAGGAAGTCAAACTGGCGCGCAAGATCAAACGCGGCGACATGGAGGCACGGGCGAAGATGGTTCGCTCGAACCTGCGTCTGGTCGTGAAGATCGCGCGGGACTACAGCAACTACGGGCTCCCGCTTTTGGACCTCATTTCCGAGGGCAACATCGGCCTGATGAAGGCGGTGGAGCGTTTTGACCCGAAAAAGGGCGGGAAGCTCAGCACCTACGCGGCGTGGTGGATCAAGCAATCCATCAAGCGTGCGCTGGCCAACCAGAGCAAGACGATCCGTCTGCCCGTCCATCTCGTCGACAAAATCGCGAAAATGCGCCGCGTTGCGACCCAGATGACCGAAGAACTCGGCCGCGAACCGACCGACGACGAATTGGCCGAGGAGATCGGCCTGTCCGCCTCCAAGGTCTCGGCCTTGAAAAGTGCGGCGATCCGCCCGACGTCGCTCGACCAGCCGATCGGCGATGACGATTCGACCGAGTTCAGCGAGATCGTCGGTGACGCCGACGCGCAGGATCCGTTCGAAATGCTCCGCGACAAGGACCTTCGCGACGAGGTCGGTGATTTGCTCGACGTTCTCGACGAACGCGAACGTCGGATCATCAACTCGCGTTTCGGACTCGACGGACAGCGGCCAAAAACCCTGGAGGAAGTCGGCGAGAAGTTCGGGGTGACCCGCGAACGCATCCGCCAGCTTCAAAACATCGCGCTCAACAAATTGCGCAAGGCTCTCAGCAAGAAGGAACGCCCCAAGGCCGAAGCCTTGGTCTGAGTGACGCAAAGATTGTGGTTGAGGTAGGAGACCGGGTGTGCGGACAAGTGCCGCCGCCCGGTCTTTGTTTATCAGCCCCTCGGAACCCCCGACAGCCGCAGCGCCTCGGCGAAGCTGGATTCATTTTGCAGCAAACCGGCCAGATAGCTGTCCGATTTCGGTAAACCCGCCGCCCGCTCCAGTCGTTCAGGCGCTTCGATGCGAGTGAACAGAGCGCGGGCCACCTCGGTGCGCGGAACCGACTTTTGTCCAAAGCCAGCCGGCTTGTTTGACGACCAAAAGCGGACGTGCTCGACGCCGTCGATTGTCTCGGTTCCGAGGTAAACCACCAAATGCCCGCGTTCCTTTTTTCCGACCGCATCGGTCCAAAAAATCTTCAAAAAGTCCCCCGGACGCGCTTCCTCGAACGACGTGAAACTGCGGCCCATCTCAAGTTCATGGACCAATCTCGCGGTGCCCGGACCGTTTGCATTCCAGCGTCCCCAAACACCGTGTCCATCGGCAAGCCGCTGCGGCCGGAGCGCTTCCCATGTCTCGCGGGAGAGCCGGATCTGCCCACGGCGCTGCAGCTCTCCGACCGCTTTCAGGAAGACCAGGTAGGTGGCGCCCGAACAATAACTCGGAACCGAAAGCTCGGGTCGGATCCGCACGCCACCCGACTCGATCCGGACAGAACTCTGCAGCGCATCGTGTGCTGCCCGCGTCGTGGCATAGCCGCCGCCCTGCGGCATCGATTCGATTTGCTTCAGCACAATCGCATTGAAATCGCCCGCCACAGCCGTGACGGTAATGGCAGCCGCGGCTGTCAGGATTCTGGAAAACATTCGCGCAAATACGTGCCAAATGCCCATCTCCGCAAGACGCATTTTGTTGATCGGCCTCCCAGTGGTCCTGATCGCCACCGCTGCCGCCGCGCTGTGGCTTGCTGGTTGGATGGAGAAGCGGCCCCTCCCGCCGTCCGGGGGCCTTTTTATCCCGGGCGAAATTCTGCTACCCGGCCCGCTCTTTCTCCAAGGTGATTCGGCGTGGGGACGCGACAAACTCGGGCCGACTGAAGATTCCCTCGCGGAAGTCGGTTGCGCGGTCGCGTCCGCCGCCATGGTCCTCGCAGGGTATGGCATCGACACCGACCCCGGCCGGCTCAATGCGTTCCTCGCCGAACTTCCGGGTGGCTACACGGCGCAGGGATGGATCTATTGGGAAAAGGCAGCCGAGGTCGACCCGGCGATGACCGCCGGACTCCTGCCGCACTATGAGGATACGCCGTCGTTTTTCCTGATCGATTGGAACCTGCTCCACGGAAATCCCTCGATCGTCCGCCTGCGCTACCCGAACGGAATCACCCACTTTCTCGTCATCTGCGGGAAAAGGGGATTCGACTATCTCGTCCGCGATCCCGGCTCCGGCGGGGCACGCGGAGTCTATCCTCTCAAGGAATTTGGCGGTCCCATCGAAGCGCTCCGCTTCTACCGGAAGCCGGTGGGTTCAGCCGTGGGGAATCCATCGCCCTGACGCCGCCTGGCTCTCGCCTTCGCCGTCGAGTGGTTGTTCGGTGCCATCTGCCCGGCTCGCCTGCCATTTTCGGTTTCCGCCGGTTGTTTCGAGCATCCCCTGAAGCGTGTTGCCCTGGATTTCGCCGGAAAATGTCGCCTCGCCGCCATCGATCGGAACGCGAAATGTGATGCTCCGACCTCTGACGAGTCCGTCGTTGATGGGTTGCCCATCGAGCGTTCCGGTGAGCTTTTGGAAGTCCTGGATCACCTTCAACTCGTGTTTTGAATTCTCTCCGCCAACGGTCCATGTGCCGCTTGCATTCACCGGCACACGCCAGAAGTAGACATGGTAGGTCCGACCCTCCACATCCACGGTCTCGTGAACATCCGGCTTCCAATCGCCCATGTCGAATGCATGCGAGACCAGCCGGGTGCCGGGTTCCAAATCCGCCAGCAGCCGCGGCCTCAGCCGGCGGTTGACTGACGTGAGCAAGTACATCGTGACCACCGTCGCCTCATCGAACTTCTCGGCGAAGATGTTTCCCTCGCGAAAAGTCACCTGCTCGTTGACGCCGGCCTGGCGCGCGTTCGCATTCGATTCGCGAATGCGCTCCGGATCGATGTCGATCCCGACGCCGCGCCGGGGTTTCCGGTCCCGCACGGCGGAGATGACCAGCCGCCCGTCCCCACTCCCCAAGTCATAGACGACATCGGACGGGCCGACCTCGGCCAGAGCCAGCATCTTTTCGACGACCGGCTGCGGGGTCGGCACGAACGGCACATCGCGCGCCACGACGGTCGCGGCGAGAATCGTGTAAAGAAAAATGACAGTTTTCATGGGGTATTCTCGGTTTCGATTTTGTGAGGGTTTTGGTTGCCGGAAAGCCAGACCAACGGCACGCCGGCGAGCAGGACAGCCACTCCGACCAGTGATCCGATCCCGGCATAAACGACCGCCGAACAAAGCATCCACAGGCACACCAGACAGAACAGAAACGGCACCAGCGGGAAAAGCGGCACGCGGAACGGCCTCGGGTGCCCGGCATCCCAGGCGCGGAGAACCATCACAGCGAGGCCGGACAGGAAAAAGAAAAACCAGAAAGCCGGCGCAGTATAGGCCACCATGGCCTCGACGCCGTCGGCGCCGTTTCCGAAGGCCAGTGATCCACCGATCAGCACCAACGTGATGCCGGCTTGCACGATCAGCGCCCTCGCCGGCACCCCCGTCTCAACTTTCCAGCCGCCCAGCCAGCCAAAGAGGCTAGGGAAGTCGCGCGCGATCGCGTAGTTCGAGCGCGCGCCCGTGAGGATCGATGCGTTGACAGTTCCGAGCACAGCAATGACGACCAAAAGACCAACCGCCGCCGCGCTGCCGCTCCCCAGTGTTTTCCCGAGCAGGTCGACAGCGACCGCCTCCGAGCCGGCCATGCCGGCGTGGCCCAAACCATTGAGAAAAGCCGCGTTGGCGACGACGTAGATCACCGCGACGAGCCCGACGCCGATCAGCAGTGCGGACGCAATGTTCCGCCGCGAGCCGCCCATTTCCGCCGAAAAGTAAGCGGCTTCGTTCCAACCACCGAACGAATAGAGCACGAATATCATCGCAAGCCCGATCGCTCCAAAACCCGCCGCATTCACCGGGGCGGTCGGAACCGGCGTCGGGACGCCGGACCTCGCCCAGAACCCGGCCACAGCCACCAGGACAAGTCCGGCCGTCACCGAACCGGCGAGGAGCATCTGGACCGCTTTCCCAAAGCGCAGGCCGGCCAGATTAAGCCCGGTCAGGGCAATCACAATGACCGCGGCGTAGATCGCCGGCGACCAGCGACCCAGGGGCGCGGACACGGAAAGGTAGTTCCCTGCAATGAACGCAGCGGCGGCAATCGCGCCGGTTTGGATGACCGTCATCCTCGCCCAGCCAAAGAGAAGGCCGATTTCGGGTCCGAATGCCCGGCCCAGAAAGAAGTAGTCGCCACCGGCATCCGGATAGGCGGCGGCGAGCTCGGCGTAGCAAAGAGCGCCTGCCATCGCGATGAGTGCCCCAACAATCCAGACGCCCAGCATCGTTGCTCCGTTCGGCGTATTCGCCGCGACCAGCGATGGCATGAAGAAGATCCCGCTGCCGACCACCGTGCCGACAACAACGGCAACAGCGTCCGAGACCAGGAGCGAACGTCGAGGACCGGCCGCCGCACGACCGCTCGCGGCAGCCGGATTCATGACCGATCGTTGGGCGGCGGGTGTGATCATGCAGGGCGGTCGGGCCGCCGATGAACAATCGCCCGCGATCGCCCGCCCGGGCGTGTCACGCCATGGGGCCAGCACCTGATCGTGCCGTGGTCAGTCGAACCGCGTTCGCGGATACGTGCGAAGATGCTCGGTCACCTCCGCGGCAAATCGTTCGCCGAACTCCGCCGCTTTCTTTTCGCCAACTCCGGAAATCCCGCGGATCGCCGCGATGGTTTCCGGATACTCACGTGCCATCAAGCGCAACGTGGCGTCGCCAAAGATCACGTAAGCCGGCACCGAGCGCTCGTCGGCCAGCCGCTTCCGAACTTTCCTCAGCCGGTCGAACAAAACCTCGTCGCACGCAATCTCGCCCGCCCGTGAGCCGGCGGGACGCTTCCGCTGGACGGGCTTCGTGAGCTCAACCATCCGCCGGCTGCGCAGTGCCTCGAGCCCGTCCTCGGTGAGCGCAATCGTCGGGAACTCGCCGGTTTCCTGCTGCAGGAATCCGAGCCGGAGGAGTTCGCGGCCGATCGCAGCCCACTCCGGACGGCTCAGGTCTTTTCCAATGCCATACGTGCTCAATTGATCGTGCCCCCAGCGGCGGATCTTTTCGGTCTCGGCGCCCGTCAGGATCTCGATCAGGTGGTTGAGCCCGACCCCGAAACGCCCGGCCTGGCGGACCCGGTAAACGCAGGATAGCAACTTTTGAGCGTGCACGGTGCCATCGTAGGTCTCTCGCGGTTCGACGCAGTTGTCGCACGTGCCACAGGTGAGTTCGCCGCCGGATTCGCCAAAGTAAGTCAGGAGTTCGCGTCGACGGCAGGTCGGGCACTCAGCATAATGGATCATCTGCCGCAGTTGCTCACGGGCGATGCGTTGCTCGCGTTCATCGGTGAGTTCGTCAATGAAGTGACTTTGTTTCGCCGCGTCGCCCGGATTGAAGAGGAGGAGGCAATCGGACGGCAGGCCGTCGCGACCGGCCCGGCCGGTCTCCTGGTAGTAGCCTTCGATATTTTTTGGCAGGTCGTGGTGGATGACCCATCGAACGTTCGGCTTGTTGATGCCCATCCCGAACGCGATCGTCGCGCAGATGATCCGCGCCTCATCGCGGAGGAACAATTCCTGATTCTTTGCGCGTTCATCGGCGGCCAGTCCCGCATGATAGGGCAGGGCGGCGAAGCCACGGCTCGAAAGGCTCTCGGCCACGCGCTCGGTCGTCGAACGCGTCGCGCAATAGACGATCCCGCTTTCGTTTGGACGTTTTCTGACGAACTCGGTGATCTGTTTGACCCCCTGATCTTTTGCCGCGACCCGGTAGAAAAGATTCGGCCGGTTGAAACTCGCGACGAAAACATCCGGATCATCCAGTCGCAGGTGTTGGATGATGTCCCGGCGCACCCGCTCCGTCGCGGTGGCCGTCAACGCCATCAGTGGAATGCCAGGCAGCCATTCACGCAGGCGGCGGATTTGCCGGTACTCCGGCCGGAAATCATGTCCCCATTCCGAAATGCAGTGCGCCTCATCGACGGCAATGGCCGCAATGTTCCAGTTGAGGAGATTCTCGCGCCAGCTTTCGAGCATGAGCCGCTCTGGAGCCGCATAGAGGAGCTTGTAGCGGGCCTCGTGCAGCCCGCGCAAACGCGCGCGGGCCTCGCTTTCCTTCAGGCTCGAATTCAGGAACGTCGCCGGAACGCCGGCCGCCTCGAGTTGGTCGACCTGGTCTTTCATCAAGGCGATCAGCGGCGAGACGACGAGCGTCAGCCCGTCGCGCACGATCGCCGGCAACTGGAAACACAGCGACTTTCCACCCCCGGTCGGCAGCAACGCAAAGACATCCCGTCCCGCCAACGAGGACTCCATGATCTCCCGTTGGAGCGGACGGAAGGAATCGTAGCCGAACGTTCGTTTGAGCGCCGATGTGAGAACGTCGGCCTTCACGCCTCAAGGACCAGCAGGGACATCGTGCCATCATTATGGCCGACCGCCACAAGGGGATCTTTCGGATGCCACGCAATCGCCGAAATACCGGCGTCCCGTCGGACCCGCCGCCGGACAACCTGGTCCCCGTCAAACGTAAAAAACAAAAGCACGCCGGTGTCATCCCCGGTTGCGGCCTGGCACCCGTCGGGCGCGAAGGATGCGACCAGAACATCGGCATCAAAGCCGTCGAGTTGAACGGGCGTGACACCTTCCGGTCCCGACGGCCCGGTGCAAGGCCACACCGTCAGGACCGAACTGCCGCCGGTCGCCAGTTTGCGGCTGTCGGGCGAAAAGGCCATCGCGCGGACCTTGGTCTCGTAGCCTTGGATGTGAAGAGGATAGTCGCGCGTGAAATCGTAGAGGTGGACACTGGGAGTTTGGTCGCCGGTCACCAGCCACCGACCGTCAGGGCTCCACGCGACCGAAAGGCTCGCTCCGCCCCAGTCGAAGCGTGCAAACGGTTCGCTCTCTCCCAACCGAAACATACGCGCTCCGCCAGCCCCGACCGTTGCGATCTCGGCCGGGTTCGACGGGTTCCATGCAAAATCCGCCACGGCGGCTGGAAGACCGCGAAGGCTGGCATCGGTGGCACCCGCATTGTCGAAGACGAGAAGATCCTTCCCTTGTCCGGCTGCGAGCCGGCCGCCGTCGGGACTCGTCGAGAGTTTTTCAATGATTCCGCGGCCCGTTGGAAGCGTCTTCCCGTTTTGCGAGCGAATCCTGCCGTCGAACCCGCAAGTCCACCATTCGCCGTCAAACCACGCTGGCTGGCCATTTCCCAGAGCGTGGCCGTCGACCCGTCCGGCCACGCGGCCGTCTGGCGTCACCAAAACCGACTGGCCGGTTGCCGGTGTGACGGCCAATTCCGTGCCGTCCGGAGACCAGACCAACGCGAGGATGTGGTCGTCCGTCTGAAGCGGGCCGATTTCGGTCAGGCGAGGCATGAGCGGAAGCCGGAATTCAACTCGGCGCGATCGAGGTTTCGGCCGATGAAGACCAGGCGATTGTGCCGCGGGCGGGTGCCCCATGGGCCGCCATTCGCGGCGTCGATGAGCATGTGGACGCCCTGGAAAATCACGCGGTCCGGATTGCCCTTGAGAGCAAAGACGCCCTTCATGCGGAAAATGTCGGCGCCTTTCTCGCGGACGAGGGTTGAGAGCCAGTCGTTGAGCTTCTTTCCGTTGCATTCGCCGGTGTACTCCAGACCGACGCTCGTGACATCGTCATCGTGGTGATGGTGCCCGTGGAACGACTCTTCGGCCGCCACGTCGAGCGGGGTTCCTCTGGCTGCGATTGTCATTTCCAGTTCTTCGGGATGGTGCTCGGTGAAGATCGCAATGTGGCTCGCTCCGCCCGTTTTCAGCGTCCAGCTTTGCGTTCCGGGTTTGAGGATCATTTCGTAAAGTGCACCATCGGCCGTCAAGGTCGATCCCGGCTCGCGCGATGCGGCCTCGTCGGAGAAGGCGCGAACCGCCTTTTCGCGCGCGGAAGCCAGATCCTCGGGGCCGGCGACCGGGAACACAGCAATGCCCATCGAGGGATCCGGCGCGGCCTTTGTCACAACCGAGACTGTTGATCCGGAAACCGGAAAAATCCCGCCCCATTCGAACGGGTGTTCCGGCTCAAGGAAATGCGGATCGACCTCCATGGCGTGGTCGAGATTGAACCCTCCGACGTCGAGGACACGCGGGATCGGGATGTCTGCGTTCGTCGTCCGGTGGATCTTGGCAAGCGCGTTCATCGAGCGAATGCGGGTTTCCAAACCGGTGAGTGCCTCCTCATCGACGAGATCGCACTTGTTCAGGAGGATCACGTCGGCGAAGGCGATCTGTTCGCGCGCTTCGTCACTGTCGTCCAGGTGCTCGACGATGTGCCTGGCGTCGACGAGCGTCACGACCCCGTTGACGCTCAGCCGGTCGCGCAATTCTTCGTCCACGAAAAATGTCTGAACGACCGGGCCCGGATCGGCGAGTCCGGTCGTCTCGATGAGGATGTGGTCGAACTTGTCCCGGCGCTTCATGAGATTGCCAAGAATGCGGATCAGGTCGCCCCGGACGGTGCAGCAGATGCACCCGTTGTTCATTTCGAACAATTCCTCGTCCGCATTGATGACCAGTTCGTGATCGATGCCGACCTCGCCGAATTCGTTCTCGATGACCGCAATGCGCAGGCCGTGTTGCTCGGTCAAAATCCGGTTGAGCAGCGTGGTTTTTCCGGCACCGAGAAATCCGGTGAGAATCGTGACAGGCGTCTTGTCCATGGACTCACAAAAGAATCGACCCTCCGCACAGATGCAAGCTGCTTGTGATCGGAGGCCGCGCGGCAAGCGCTCGCTAGGGCGTGGAGTCGGCCCGCAGCAACTCGAGACACTTCCGGATGGCCGGAGCGAGAACCTCAAGGCACTCGCGCACGGCAGACGGACGGCCGGGCAGATTCACGATGAGCGAACGTCCACGGATGCCCGCCGTCGCGCGGCTGAGAATGGACGTCGGGGCGATGTCAAACGTTCGCATTCGCTGGATTTCCCCGAAACCGGGCAGTTCCTTTTCGATGACAGCCCGGGTCGCCTCCGGCGTGATGTCGCGACGCGTCGGTCCGGTCCCGCCGGTCGTGAGAACCAGTTCACAGGCGGCTTCGTCGACCAATTCCCGGAGCGCGGCAGAGATCGCTTCCGGATCGTCCGGGACCAGCCGAACGTGCCACTCGGCGTCGGCAATCATGGGAGCCACCGCCGCCTCAATGGCCGGTCCGCTCTCGTCAGCATAGACTCCGGCGCTGGCCCGGTCACTCGCTGTGACACGTCCGATCCGGGTCATTCCTTGATCTTCTCGGTCACGCGGATTTCGCCGATGACCATCTCCGAGTCGACAGCTTTCATCATGTCGTAGAGCGTCAACGCCGCAATGCTCGCTGCCGTGAGCGCCTCCATTTCGACTCCGGTCCGGGCTGAAGTGCGCACGCGGGTCGTAATACGGATTTCGCTCGATCCGACTACGAAATCCACTGCGACATGCTCAAGCGGAAGCGTGTGGCAGAGTGGAATGAGCTCGGCCGTCTTCTTCGCCGCCTGGATTCCCGCGATGCGGGCCGCTGCGAGAACATCGCCCTTCGGAAGGGCCGACTTTTTCAGAAGTTGAATCGTTGCCGGACGTGCCACGAGGACGGCTTGAGCCGACGCCGTGCGGACGACAATCGGTTTTGACCCGACGTCGACCATCTGCATTTCGCCGCCCGGGGCGACGTGCGAGAGCTTTGCGGACCTCTTCATAAAAACATCGCCTCGGCAGCCGGGGTGGTCAGCCCGCCTGCCGGGACTCTCAACAGGGCATTCGCCCGGTGCAGGTGCGTCAGGTCCGACGAATCACACCATGGGAGCCGCTCGATCGAGAAACCATCGGCATGGATCTTCCATTGCGAAGGCCACCACGTCTCGCGCTCGTCGGCAGGCGGTCTTCGGGATGCCGGGACTGGAACCTCGACCAGGTTCGCCGAGCGGGCGCCAAAGAGACGGTCCAACACACGCCGGACGAAAAGTTGGAAACAGACAAAATGGGAGAGGGGATTGCCCGGCAGCCCTACGGCAATCGAACGCCCCCGGCGGGCGAGGAGAAACGGTTTGCCGGGCCGAACCGCAACGCCGGTGACCAGCGGTTCGAATCCGGCCTCGCGGAGACTTCGCAAGGTGACATCCGCCTCGCCCGGACCCGCACCGCCGCTGATAATTTGCAGCGGAAGATCGCGTCGGAGGAGTTCGGCCAAGATCCTCGCATCCTCCGGAATCAAATGCCACGACTCCAGCCGGGCACCTTGTTTCGAGAGCAAAGCTGCCACCATTGGAGAGTTCGCATCCGGAATGCTCCATGGACGCAGAGGCTCGCCCGGCCGCGCGATTTCGCTGCCAGTGGCAATGTGGCCAACCGCAGGTATTGGAGAAGCCAGCACGCTTCCGATGCCGGCGGATGCCAGGAGAGCCGTCGAAGCGGGCTCCAATCGGGTTCCGGCAGGCAGCAGGAGCGAGCCCGCGCGGGCTTGCGATCCGGATCGGCGGATCCATCCGGCGGACGGTGCCGTGCCGAGAACGATCGTCCCGTCTTCATGTCTGAGCGCGTCCTCGCGTTTGACAATTCCGAATGCGCCATCGGGGATCGGAGCGCCGGTCGAGATTCGGATCGCCATTCCCGGTTCCGGGGAACGCGGAGGCTCACCGGGGAAAACCGCCCGTCCGACGTGCAGCCGGGCTCCCGGCAATTCGTCCATTCGCGCAAGATATCCATCCATCGCGGAGCGATCAAAAGAGGGCATGTCCCGCGGTGCGAGGATGTTCTCGCGCAGGATGCCCGCATCTGCGAGCGGAACCCGCGCCGGAGGCAGTGAGGGCACGTCCCGGTCGATGACGTCCCAGACTTCGTCAACGGACATCATCGGACCTCCCGTTTCCAGATGGGCACGTCCCGTTTGAGCCGGTCCATGAAGGTCGTCAGAAAGCCGAAAGCCTCGGCTCGGTGGGCGGCTTCCACACGAACTGCAATCGAGGCCTCGCCCACGGGAACCTCGCCAATCCGGTGAATCACAGCCATCCGCCGCACCGCATGTTCCATGGCGATTTCCCCGGCGATGCGCTCCATTTCACGTTCCGCCATCGGCTCATAAGCTTCGTAATGCAAAGCCCGGATCGGCTGGCCGTTCTCCATGCCTCTCACGACCCCCTCGAAAGTGACGACCGCTCCGGCGCCGGGATCCCCGGTGGCGGGCGGAACCGTGATCGGCGCCGCCTGGATCTGAACTTCGGTCGTCATAGCTTAACCTCCGGAGACCGGTGGGATGACCGCAATTTCGTCGCTGGCAACGACCGGGTCGTGGTCGGCCGCGTAAACATGGTTTTTTGCAAGGCGAACGCCACGCAGGCTTTGCAGATCGGAATGGTCTGCTTGCAATGTTTTCCAAAGGTCGCTGATCGTCAGGCCGGGACGGACCGGAACGTCCATAACCTCGCGGCCGGCGGCTTCGCGAGCGGGACCGAAAAACAGGACGCGGCAGGATTTTTCGTTCATCTGCTTGTCTCCAGCAAACTCCCGTGGCCCGTTTGATCCAAGCACATTCGCCGTCCAAGAATGCGGTTGTCAAACCGGGGGACCGTTCTACCTTCCTTCGCATGTTTCGTTTGATCCTGGCGTTCGTCCTCGTGGCAACGCCCGTGTTCGCCCAGACCGCTCCCGTTGCACGCAGTGTCGTGCGCATCGAAGCCGCCTCCGAAGAGCCAAATTACCGCGCTCCCTGGAATCCGGGTTCGGTGGCCGGCGGGGTTGGCGCGGGCTTTGTCATCTCCGGAAATCGCATCCTCACGAATGCCCACGTCGTGAGTAACTCGCGCTTTCTAACTGTTTCGAAAGAGGGGAATCCGCACCCGTTTCCCGCCCGGGTTTTGCACGTGGCACATGACGCCGATTTGGCGATGCTCACGGTTGACGATCCAGGGTTCTTCAAAGGATCGGCTCCTCTCGAGTTGGGGGGCATCCCCGAACTGGAGTCGACGGTTTCCGTGTACGGCTATCCGATCGGAGGCCAGCGTCTTTCGGTAACCCGTGGCATCGTTTCCCGGATCGACTTTCAGACCTACTCGCATTCCGGAATGGACGCCCACTTGACGATCCAGATTGATGCCGCGATCAACCCGGGCAATAGCGGCGGACCGGTTCTGCAAAATGGCAAAGTCGTCGGTGTCGCTTTCCAAGGCTACAGCGGAGACGTCGCGCAGAATGTCGGTTACATGATCCCCACGCCGGTTGTTCGCCGGTTCCTCCGTGACGTCGAAGATGGCAAATACGACCGCTATGTGGACCTGTCGCTGAGCTATCATTCGCTGTTCAACCCGGCGGCGCGTCGGGCGCTCGGCGTGCCGGATGCAGACCACGGCGTGCTGGTTGGGGCCGTTTATCCAGGCGGTTCTTCGGAGGGTCTGGTCCAGACGGGCGATGTCCTTTTGGAAATCGACGGGCTGCCGATTGCGAGCGATGGAACGATCGAGATGGATGGCAAATCGGTCGAGTTGGCCGAAGTCGTCGAACGGAAGTTCAAGGGCGACGACGTTCGCCTGAAGGTCCTCCGCAACCGCGAGGTCATCGATGTCGTGGTTCCCGCACTCCGGCCCTGGCCGTTCCTGCTGCACAGCAATACTTATGATGACAAGCCACGCTATGTGATCTTCGGCGGCTTGGTCTTCCAGCCGGTCGACCAGAATTTCATGTCCGCTTTTGATCCCGATGATCTTCGTCTCCGCTATGCATTCGATTTTTTCGTCGATGACCAGATCTTCCGCGAACGGCCGGAGATCGTCGTCCTGAGCGGCATTCTGGCCGATCCGATCAATGCCTACGCCGGCGATTTCCGCATGGGTATCGTCGACGAAGTCAATGACCGCAAAATTCGCACGCTGGACGATGTGGCCGCCGCATTCGCCGAGCCGGCCGACCATTATGTGATCCGGATGGAGGGACCGGGTCGCCCGATCGTGCTCGAACGGAAGGCCGTCGAAGAAGCGCGCGCGCGAATTCTCACCCGCTACGGCATCACCCGTGAACAGAACCTTTCCAAATGATCCCGCGTCTCCTCCTCGTCGTTTTTCTCGCCGGCTCGCTGCACGCCGGGACCACGCCGACCGTTCGCCCATCCCCCACGCCTGCGGTTTCGCTGGCGCAATCGGTCATTCGCGTGAATTCGACGAACCAGTCGTTCGACTTCCTCCGGCCGTGGATGAAAAAGGCCCCATTTCCCCGGCGCGGGCTGGGCGTGGTGCTGGATGGCGGCCTGGTTTTGGTCACTGCGGAGCTCGTGGCGAACCACAACTATGTCGAATTGGAAAAGGCCCAGAGTGCGGAAAAATCTCCGGCCGAAGTGGTCCGGGTCGACTACGATTACAATCTGGCGCTGCTCAAGCCAGCCGACCCCAAATTCCTCGAGGATTTCCGTCCCCTCCCGCTCGACTCGGGTGCCAAAGTCGGAGATTCCGCACTCGTCCTGCAATTGGAGCCGAATGGCGATCTCGCGGAAACGACGGCGAAGCTGACCTCCATCACGACCAGCGGGTATCCCTTCGAAGGAATGGCGTTGCTGGTCTTCCGCGTCTCCGCGCCTTTGCAGCAACGGGACGGAAGCTTCACGGTACCGACGGTTCGGGACGGACGGCTCCTCGGGCTCTTGATGCGTTACGACCCGCGCATGCAGACCGGTGACGTCATTCCGCCGCCGGTGATCCAGCATTTCCTCGATGAGCACGCACGTCCGGAATTTGGGGGCATCCCGCGCGCCGGGCTGGCATTCTCCCACACGCGCGACCCGCAACTTCGGCGATACCTTGGCCTGAACGAACCCGGCGGCGTGCTCGTGACCGATGTCCTGCGGGATGGAGCCGCCGCGACGGCCGGAATCAAAACCGGGGATGTCGTGCTGGCGGTCAATGGACAGGCGGTGGACCAGGACGGCAACTATGCTGATCCGGAATTTGGCCGGATTCCGTTCAGCCACCTGACCAACCTGAAAGCCCATACCGCCGACACGGTCACATTCCGGATTTTCCGCGAGGGGAAGACATTTGATGTGCCGGTTCTCCTCGTTCCGCGTGACCGGTCCAAGATGCTCAGCGAGCCCTACATCATGGACCGCGCGCCGCGGTTTGTCGTGCTGGGTGGTTTGGTTTTTCAGGAACTCTCGCGTCCGTATCTGCAGGAATGGGGTGGCAATTGGGTTCAGGATGCGCCGCAACGGCTGGTGCACTATGATGCGTTTCAGAACGAGGTGGATCCCGAGCGCGGCCGGATCATCTTCCTGTCGCAAGTTCTGCCCACCGCCGACACGCTCGGTTACGAGGATCTTCGCGATCTCGTGGTGACCAAGGTCAACGGGCGGACGATTCGCAGCCTGGATGACCTTTCGGCCGCCATCAAGGAACCGGTCGACGGATTCCACCGGGTGGAGTTCGAGGAGGATCCGCATGTGCTTTTCCTCGATGCCAAATCGGTCGAGCAAAATCGGGAGGCCTTGCAGTCGCAGTATTCCCTTCCGGTTCTAGAGCGTTTGTGACGCGGAAAATGCGCGTCCTGCTGGTCCCATTCGGCAGCGAGGGGGACGTCAACCCCCTCATCTGGATGGCCTCGGGTCTGCGGGACCGGGGGCATCAGTGTTCGTTTCTTCTCACTCCGCACTATCGGGAATTGATCTCGGGATTTGGATTTTTGCCGCTGGGCACGGAGGCTGATTTCCAGCGCATGGCCGGCAATCCGGCGCTGTGGAAACCGCGGGAGGGGACGTTCCATGTGGCGCGCGCGATGTTTGAATCTCTGGATCCGGTCCGTCGGGTTTTCGAGGCCAATGAGGGGGCGTTCGACCTGGTGATCACATCCTCGTTCGGCTTCGCAGCAGGCTGCCTTGCGGAGTCGCGCCGCATTCCGCACCTTATGCTTCATCTCCAACCGGTATGCGTCCGCAGTGTGCGCGACGCACCGCTGATGACTCCGGAAATGAAGCGGTTTCTCGGTGGACCGCGGTGGATTCTACAGACGATATTCGCCCTGTCCGATGTGATGCTCGATACGCAGCTGCTCCCGCCATTGAACCGTTTCCGGCGTTCGCTGGGACTCGCTCCGTGGAAGCACTTTTACCGGGATGGCCTGATGAGCGGGAATGGGATCGGTTTGCTCTTTCCGGATTGGTTTGCGCCGCCGCAGCCGGAATGGCCGGTGCAAGCCCGGCAGTTCGGGTTTCCGTTGCAGGCGAAAGCCGGAAGCATCCCGGACGAACTGGCCGGTTGGCTTGATGCCGGTGAGCCGCCGGTGGTCTGGACCCACGGATCCGCCAACCTCCACACAGAGGCTTACTTTCAGGTCGCCGCCGCAGCAACGAGAGCGATCGGCGGCCGCGCGCTTTTGGTCGGTCGAACGCCGCCGGCTTTTGAGCTTCCAACGGGCATGCTCCATTGGACGCACGTCTCGTTTGACGCTCTCTTCCCGCGTTGCCGGGCGGTCGTGCATCACGGCGGGATCGGCACCACGGCGAAAGCATTTGCCGCGGGACTTCCCCAACTGGTGATCCCCCTCGCGCACGACCAGTTCGACAATGCGTATCGTGTCGAACGACTGGGCGCCGGCATCTGGAGCCGGGCTCATCCACTGCGGGCCACGGCGGATCTTCGCCGACTCCTGCGCTCGCCGGAAATCGCAGCCGCCGTGGCGACGTGGAAAAACCGAATTGCCACGACCGACTCGTCTCCGGGTGCTGCCTGCGCGTTTGCCGAGGAACTCGGCGCCTGAGATCAGGTCGTGGCCAGCATCGGCTTTGTCTGCAAAGTCGACGGCAGCCGGGCCGCGACGCGCGTGAGGCCACGTTCAAAGAGGAACGTGTGCGTCGGCGCGCCATCCCGGTGAGTGATGACCACGCGGTCGGCGAGAAAGCCGGTGTGGTGTTCGACGTTTGCCCCCTGCACATCGATTGCCAGCAGGAAACGCCCAAAGCCTTTGCGTCCAATGAAAAACGCCTTGCCGGATTCGCCCTCCAACCCGACCAGCCATCCGGCACGATTCGCCGGAAGTCGCGAACCGCCACCGCTCAGGCAGGGCACCGCCCAGGATACGGGGGCTTGTCCCGCATGGGATTGGCGGAGCGTGCTTTCGAAGGCGCCGGGAAGGTGCGGAGCCAGCTCAACCGGAAGCGCGTCTTCGGGTGGAGCATTCAACTTGCGCCAGGCCAGCCAGAGCTTCGAACGAATCCCCGCAAGCAGCCTGGGCAGGAAGAAAAGGATCGCCGTGGTCACGATGAGGACGACACCGAGCGCGACGACCGGATTCCATGCAATCAAACCCAATCCGCCCAAGACCAGCCCGTCTTCGGCCAGGCTGAGACCCACATTCGTCACCGGTTCCGGCGATCCATTCGCCACCAACCGGGTTCCGGATTTCGCCACGTGGGTCGTCAAGGCGAGTCCACCCGCCAGCAAAGCGGCGACGACTTCATAAACGGGATGGAGATCCCCGAGCGCCGCGACCGCCAGTGCGGCGGCCCCGACGGGGCGGATGAACGTATGCACCGAGTCCCACGCCGTGTCGACCCAGGGGATTTTGTCCGCGAAAAACTCGATGAGAAATAGAAACCCGGCCACACCGATAATGATCGGATCGCCGAGGACGGCGATTTGCTCGTAGGACGGATGCAGGGCGACCCAGCCCATCCGGATCGCCAGTCCGGTGACAAAGACGGTCAGGTAAAGGTTGATTCCGGCCAGGCTGGCCAAACCCAGCGCGACACCAAGCATTTGGAGGATGTCCATGGCTTCAGAATGGAGCCGCAGAGTGGCCCTCTGTCACGCGCGGAATCGGTTTCAAAGTCCGCCGTGTCGCCAGATCGAAAGCACCAGGCGCAGGCACATGTAGGCACCGAAGAGCAGGCCGATCACGCCCGGAATGCTTACCTTTCCCGCATGGGGCGGCACCGAGGCGAGGAGCACGATGCTTGAACAAATGAGAACGGAGGCGGTCAATATCGCGTTGGCAAGCCGGTTGGCGATCGAGTCCAGCGTCTTGCGGAGGGGCTCGAAACCCTGCGGGTCGATTTTGTGTTCGAGCGGGATGTTCAGGCGGCCACGCCGGATGCTTTGGTAGAATTGGCGGAAGTCGCCGGGAAAATCCCGCAGGAAGTCGAGGGCTTCGAGCGCGACCCCTTTGAGGATGCCGCCGACGCGGCGGGCACCGAATTTCCCGGCGAGGACACGCATTGCGAACGGCTCGCCTTCCTGAATGAAATTCAGGTCCGGATTCAACGTCCTGCCGATCGCCTCGACTTGGGCGAGGGCTTTGATTCCCAGATAGAACGCCGGTTTCATCCGAAGACGATTTTGTCGAAGCAAATCGAGAAGATTGTTCAACACCTCGCCAAGGCGGATGTCGCGGAGCGGACGGTTCAGGTTCTGCTCGGCGAACCGTTCGACTTCGGCTTGGAGAAGCATTTGATCGTGCGCGACGCCCTCAACCGACAGGTCGAGAATCGAGCGAGTCGTCTGCGGATGGTTCCGCTCGGCCAGCCCGCTCACGAGCAGAGCGATGCTCTCGCGCATCTGGGGTGTGAATTTCCCCATCATACCGTAGTCAAAAAGCGCGAGACGCCCGTCATCCAGGATCGTCATGTTTCCTGGATGCGGGTCGCCGTGGAAAAAGCCGAAGTCGAAAATTTGTTCGTAGATCAGACCGGTCATCCGACTGGCGAGTTCTTCGGGTTCGATGCCGCGTTTGCGAAGTCCGGTGACATTGGTGATCGGCACACCCTCAACAAAATCCATGGTGAGCACGCGCGGCCGGGTGTAGTTGCGGTAGACCTTGGGAACGAAAATCCATTCGTTGCCTTCAAACTGCTCGGCAAATCGCTCCGCGTTGTTGGCTTCGTTGTCGAAATCCAATTCCAACTGCAGCGTTTCCGTGAATTCCTGGATCATCCCCGTCGGGTTCAAGCCCGCGGTCTCTGGAACGTGTTTTTCGACAAATCGGGCGAGGTCGTGGAGGATCGCGATATCGAGTTCGATGGTCTTCTCAATTTCGGGCCGCTGGACTTTGATCGCGACGACCGTCCCGTCCTTCAACTCGGCCTTGTGGACCTGCGCAATGCTCGCGCTGCCAATCGGTTTGTCCTGAAAGTGACTGAAGAGTGAGTTGACCGGATGGCCGAGTTCGTCCTCGATGATCCGTCTCGCCTCGGAGCCAGGAAATGGCGGAACCGAACTCTGGAGCTTCGTCAATTCAATGAAATAGTCGTCGGTGATAACGTCGCGCCGGCTGCTGACGATCTGGCCAAACTTGATGAAGGTCGGCCCGAGTTCCTCCAGGGCCAGGCGCAGGCGCACCGGCAGCGGCTGGGATAGAATCGCGTCATCCGGGTGCAGCGGAATCGTCGCATCCTCAATCTTCAGGACGTGCTGAAGCGCCATCAGTTTAAGAACGTCCGAAAAGCCGTATTTGAACAAAATCGACACGATCTCGCGATACCGCGGCAGGTGGCTGTAGAGATCGACCGCGGATTTGAGTGTGTCGAGAATCACGGGACGACATGGTAACCCGGGACCCGGCCCTGCAAAGTCGGAATTCAGATTCCCATCGACCGTCCGGGGAAACCGGGTCATTTTTCTCCGATGAACTTCCAGGAACAAATCAATGCCGACATTAAAGCCGCAATGATCGCGCGTGAATCGGCCAGGCTCGGTGTGCTTCGGATGCTGAAGTCCAGTCTGATGAACGCGGCCATCGAGAAACACGGGGCAGGCGGCACGCTCGATGAGGCCGACGCCCTCGCCATCGTCCGCCGCGAAATCAAGAAGCGGCAGGACTCGGTGGAAAGCTTCGAAAAGGGCGGCCGCCCAGAAATGGCTGCCAACGAACGCGCGGAGATCGAAATTCTCTCCGCCTACCTCCCGAAAGCGCTCGATCCCGAGGAACTCGCGGCGCTCGTGCGGGATGCCATCGCCGAAGCCGGTGCCACGTCCCGGCAGCAGATGGGAGCCGTGATGAAGATCGTCAATGCCAAAGCCGGCGGTCGCGCCGATGGACGCACGTTGAGCGCCGAGGTGCAGAAGCAGCTTGGGGCCTAAGTCTTCGGAGCGACGGCCACGATCCGGCCCAATTCCGCCCAAGCTTCACGCGACGCGGCCAGTGATGGCTCCCAACGGCCGTCACCTGCTTCTTTCATGGCCCGCGCGAAGTGCTTGGCGGCGGGAAGCATTTCCGCCGCGGGACGGCCATAGAACAAACCGAGTTGCTCGGAGATCGCCGTCGTGAGTTGAGCCCGCTTGGCATGGTCGGCGACGAGTTGCCAACTGTGCAATTCGAGCCGGGCCGCAGCATTCGCGTCGAATGCTGCACCGGTCGCATTCTTGAGGTTCGTGAACGTCGTGCGGAGCGGATCGAGCGCCTTGTCCTGATCGGCGGCATCCGCTGCACGAACGAAGAGGTTCCGGGCATGTGACATGGTTCGTGCCATGTTCAGAGCGGTGATCGGCGGAATCCGGTAACCGCGTTCGTACATTTCGTAGAGCGGGAAAATCATGCCGAGGCGGTCTTTTTGGGCTGTCTTTTGCCAGACGGTCACCTGAAGTTCCGCCATGCGGTCCGAAGGGAACTGCTCGAGCGACGTTGACCGCGGCCACAAACAATAGGCCGCAATGGCAACAACCAGGACGATCAAAATGCGTTGGAGGGCAAACAGCATTTCTGCTGGTCATGATGCATCCGACCGCCGCCGGAAGAAAAGGGGAAACTTCGAGCTCAGCCCCCGGCGGCCACACGCAGGATTTCCAGTCGGTCACCGTCGGACACTGGACGTCCCACCCATTCGGACCGCTGGAGGGCGATTCCGTTGTGTTCGATCAGCAAGAGGGGAGCCGGCAGGCCCAGGTGCGCCACCAGATCGGGCAGTTGGAGAGGTTCTCCAAAATCCTTCCACTCGCCGTTAATACAAACGCGCATACGATCAGGCGTTGCCGACCGAGTCGGTGAGAATCCCGGCGTCCCAGTCTTTCCAAACCGGGTCCAGGCCCAATCCGGCGAGCGTCCTTCCGACCGTTGCGGCATCCCGGTCGTCGGAGATCAGAAACTGCTCAGTCGCCGATTCGCCACCGGTTCCCGCGACCGGTTTGCCGCGCACGGTGAGGTGGAGAGCGTCTTTGCCCTGGCCTGTGTAGCCGCCGGGTTCGGTGTGGCTGCCGGCGCTCATCATGGTCACGCCCAACGGAGCGACGGCATCGCGAAGCGCGGCCGGCTCGCGCGTGCTCACCACAATCCCCACCGTGGGAAACGTAATCCGCAGCGCGCAGAGCAACTGGATGAAATCGCGGTCCGGCAGCGAAAACGGCGGGGTAAACTCCCCGGCGGCCGGACGCATGCGGGGAAGGCTCACGGTCAGTTGCGATTTCCAGCACGTCTTCAGCAGATGTTCCAGGTGGGCCGCCAACGCCAGTGCCTCATTGCGCCAGGGCGACAATCCAAAAAGCGCGCCAATTCCGATACGGCGGAATCCGGCTTCATGTCCGCGTTCCGGCGTGTCGAGGCGCCAGTTGAAATCCTTTTTCGGTCCGAACAGGTGGAGCTCCGCATAGCGCGCGCGGTCGTAGGTTTCCTGGTAGACCACCAGGCCTTCCGCGCCGGCTTCCACGATCGGCCGGTAATCCGGCGCTTCCATTGGCGCAACTTCGATAGACAGCGAGGGAACGAACGTCCGCAGCCGCTCGACGCACAGCCGAAGGTAGTCGCCGGAAACAAATTTGGGATGTTCGCCGGCGACGAGCAAAATGCTCCGAAATCCCTCGGCGACGAGGTGCCGGGCCTCGCACTCAACCTGATCCACCTCCAGCGTAACTCGCTGGATGGCGTTCTCGCGAGAGAACCCGCAGTAAGTGCACGAATTGATGCATTCGTTCGACAAATAAAGCGGGGCAAACAACCGCATCGTTCGCCCGAAGTGCCTCCGAGTCACGGCGGTCGACTTCGCGGCCAACACCTCGATTTCCCGCCGTTCCATCGGCCGGAGCAGCGCTTCGAAGGATCTCAGTAGCGGTGACTTCTCGCGCAGCGAACGATCAAAAACATCCGAAAAACCCATGGCTCGCCGATACGTTGCGGCATGCGGAACCTCAATTCAAGCGGCCATTCCGGGCTCGCCATCCGGGAAGTCCCTGCGCAGGGCGGCATCGAAACGGGACGCCGAATTGCCGTAGGCCGGATACCGTTCATGACCCGGGCCCGATGGGCGGAACCGCCAGTGCTTGTATGACCAAAGCCAGCACTCCGGGGCGTCGCGAATGCCGCGCTCCAGCACGTCCCAACATTGCTGGGCAAGGGCGGCCGGTGGCGTGTCATCGGTGAACTCTAGCGGCGGATGGTAAATCATCCGGTAGGTGCCATCGGGCTGCGGGCGGCATTCAGACGGCACAATTTTCGCGCCGGTGTGCTTCGCCAGCGCTGCGTGGATTTGAGTGACGCAGGTTTTGAGTCCTGAAAATTCGTCGATGACGACACTCGCCTCACGTGGGTCGAGGTTGAGATCGACGACCGCGCAAAAGTAGCCGCCGGACCGGAGGTGCCTGAGCATGCGTCCAATCGCACGTTCCTGCGGAACAATCTCGTGGCCGGTGGTCGAGCGGAGGCGGTCAAAGTAGGCACCCAGCAGGGGATTCTTCAGCCGCTGCGCGATGACGATCCCGGGGCCCAAGGTCGACACAAGATTCTGACCGAGCCACTCGAAATTGGAAAAATGGTTCGTGACGTAGATGGCGGGTCTCTCGCGATCCGCCGGCGAAACGCCCTCCGTCCGGATCACGGAGTCGGCGATCTCGTGAAATCTTGGCGACCAGAACAGTTCGCACATCGTCCGCGCAAACGTCTGGTAGCTGGCGTGCAGAATCCGGGATTTCTCCGCCGGCGACTTGGAATCTTCGAATGCGGCGTCGAGATTCTGTAGGCCGACCGCCCGCCCTCTGGAGTCCACCCAGTAACCGATCGTTCCCAGCCATTTCGAGACGGCGACGACCGCACGGTAGGGCAGCTTTCGCAGGACCCAACCGGCGATCGCGAGTCCCCCGTATTCCAGCTTCTGTCGCACGGTCAAAGGCGATCCGCTCGCCCCGGCTTCCAGGTGAGAAGACATCCGCGCACCTTCGGCCGGAATCCGGCGCACGCAACCGGAATCGACTCCGGACGTCAGATCAACTCATTGATGATGTTCTCGATCAATTCCTGCCGGCCGCTGCCGCGTTGGACGGGGTCCGGAGCGGCGAGGGCGATTTTTTCGAGGCTCTCGAAGTCGTGCCGGCCGGCTTCGATTTCGGCTCCGACGCCGGAATCCCACGAGGCGTAGCGATTCCTGATGATCTCCGTGAGGCGACCATCGGCCCGGATCGCCGCAGCGATCTTGAGACCGCGGGCGAAAGCGTCCATTCCGCCGATGTGGGCATAGAAAAGGTCGACGGGTTCAAACGATTCGCGCCGGACCTTGGCGTCGAAGTTCAGTCCACCGGTTTTGAATCCGCCCATGTTGAGGACGGTGAGCATGATCGCGCTGGTCAGGTAAAGGCTGCTCGGGAACTGGTCGGTGTCCCAGCCGATGAGTTCGTCGCCGGTATTGGCGTCGATCGATCCGAGCGCACCGGCGGCCGCGGCCACTTCGCACTCGTGGTGCATCGTGTGTCCGGCGAGCGTCGCGTGATTGGTCTCCAGATTGAGTTGGAAGTGCTCAAGCAGGTCGTACTCGCGCAGGAAATTCAGGCACGCCGCCGCATCGCTGTCGTATTGGTGGCGGGTGGGTTCCTTTGGCTTTGGCTCGATGTAAAACGGGCCCTTGAAGCCGATCTTCTTTTTGTGATCGACCGCCATGTGCAGGAACTTCGCGAGGTGATCGAGTTCGCGTTTCATGTTCGTATTCCAGAGCGTCGAATATCCCTCGCGTCCACCCCAGAAGACATACCCTTCGCCACCGAGTTCGTGGGTCACTTCGAGGGCTTTTTTGACCTGGGCCGCCGCGTAGGTGAAAACTTCCGCGTTCGGGCTCGTTGCCGCGCCGTGGAGGAAGCGCGGGTTGGCGAACAGGCAGGCCGTCCCCCAAAGAAGTTTCACGCCGGTTCGTTGCTGCTCCTCCTTGAGGACCTTGGCCACCGCGTCGAGGTTCTTGTTCGACTCCGCCAGCGAAGATCCCTCGGGTGCGACGTCCCGGTCGTGGAACGCGTAAAAGGGCGCTCCCAGCTTCTCGATAAACTCAAAAGCCACGCGAACGCGCTTTTGGGCGTTCTCGACCGAATTCGATCCGTCATCCCACGGGCGAAGCATGGTTCCCGCACCGAACGGATCGGACCCGGTCCCGCGGAACGTGTGCCAGTAGACCACCGAAAACCGGAGGTGGTCGCGCATCGTCCGCCCCTCGATGATCTCGTCGGCGTTGTAATGTTTGAAGGCAAGGGGATTTTTCGAATCAGGCCCCTCGTAGGGGATGCTTTTGATGTCGGGGAATGCGGATTGCATGTGAATCTCCAGATCAGCACGAAATTTTCCGATTTACAAGATGGACAGTCTCCACGGGCTCTGACAGGTGAGGGGAAATGGAGGTCGAGGCGATTCTCTTTGATTTGGATGACACGCTCGTTGTCGATGAAGCGGTATCCCGCGAGGCGATGGCCTCTGTTGCTGCGGAAGCCGCCCGGCTCCACGGTGTGGCTGCCGCTGATTTTCTTCTCACCGCCCGCACCATCCGGGGGCGATTCTGGTCGGAGAACCCGTTCCGGGCTGACTGTGAGCGTTTGGGTATCAGCTTCGAGGAAGTTCTCTATGGCCGGTTCGATCCTGAGGGGCCGGACTGGTATCTCGGATTCCGCCAATGGGCGCTCGACGCACGCGTGCGGTTTTTCGACGCCATCCTGACCGGCCACGGAATCCATGACGAAGCCGCCGCCGCCGAACTCGCCAAACGGTTCGCGGTGACACGTCGCAAACGCCAGCGGTTGATGCCGGACGCCCGGGAAGTCCTCGCCCGGCTCGCCGGCTCGTTCCGCCTCGGTTTGCTCACCAATGGCGCTCCATCGATCCAGCAGGAGAAAATCGACGACTCCGGATTGTCCTCTTTTTTCCAGGGCATCCTCATCTCCGGTGCCTGCGGAATCGGCAAACCCGACCCAGCCGTGTTCCATCTCGCCGCCGAGATGCTCGGAGTCGCACCATCGCGGTGCGCAATGGTCGGCAACAGCCAGCAGCGGGACATCGTCGGGTCGAAGGCGGCGGGATTTGCCCGCGCCATCTGGCTGCACGTGGTGGGTTCGGAGGAAAACTCGGAAGCGGTTCGCCCGGACGTGACCGTGAGCGCATTGCATGAGTTGCCGGCGAAATTGTTTCAGGAGCGGCCAATCCCTGCTGTGCCGCCCATTCCTCCTGTGAGATAGTCGAAAGCGATTCCCCATGGACCATTACCAGTTGAAGGCGGTCGATAGACGGCTTAATTTGGAGCGGTTTCTCGAGTTGATCGAGCTTTTGATGCCGCATCGTGTTAACGTGGATGATCTCGGGGGGTGTTCATCCGGAATCGAAGAATTCCGACTGCCATTGAAACATTATTCACACGTCACGGCCGTCTGCCGACTGGCCAAAGCATCGCCTCGTTCGGAGCATCGCTGTCGGCTTTGCAAGGCGGCAGCAAACCGTCGAGCGGTGTCAGTCGGGAGGGCTTTTCGAGGGATGTGTCACCTCGGTCTTTCCGATTGGGTGACCGGGGTCCAGATGAACGGGCAAACCGTGGCCGTCGTCTACATGGGTTCGTTGCGCGTTGCCGGAGAGTTGGAATCCTCGCGCGAGCAGTTGGTTTCCTCTTGCCGTCGCTTGGGGCTGCCTGTGGCTGACCTTCTGCGGGCGTGGGAAACCGTGCCGGTGGTCAGCGAATCCGACTTCCTCCTTGGCCAACGGGCCGTCGAGGATACGGCAGCCTTCATCTCGGATCTGATGAACGCCAGCGGGCTGGGAAGTCTGGAACTGCACCCTGATGCCAATGCACACGTCACGGGCAGATACCGCAAGCTCCCGCCTCACGTTGGACGGGCGCTTGTGATGATGAAGGACGAATTGGGTCAACCGCTCCGTGTTGGCGACATCTGTCGGCGACTCCGCGTGAGCCCGGGACATTTCAGCCGGTCGTTTCGCCAGGCCGTGGGGATGCCATTTTCAGATTGCCTGCTCCGAATGCGGCTTTTGAAAGGCCGACAGCTGCTGCGCCGCACGTCGTTGCGGGTTTCGGAAATCGCCGCGGCCACAGGTTTTGCGGACCAGACGCATTTTGGACGCGCTTTCCGGCGGGCATTCGGAACCTCGCCTTCGGCTTTTCGCAATCAGGACCCCTGAGGCATCACCAAAAGTCGAAATTCCGAGCATCGGCGTTCTATTTGCCGAGCCGTACTCCGGCTAACCAGGGTTCTGATGAAAAGATGCTTCCTCTCCCTGCGAAAACTTTCCGGCCTCGCTTTGCTGTGCATCACCGCTTCGACGGACCCCGCCAACTGCCAGACAATTGTCTATCGGGAAACGTTCGGCAACGCCTCCGGATCGAATGCCAGTTTTGCAACCGTCGGATGGACCAACACGGTCTACAACTCCACAGCCGGGCTTTTCACGAATCTCGTGGCGGTCAGTAACTCGCGCGGTATCTCGTCGTTGCCGGGGCGGCCGGCCGATTTGGACAATGTTAATGCCGGAACCAGTGCCAGTCTCACGAACGGATTCGCCTTCGTGGGCAGTGCGCCGGAGACCGGAGTGAACGTGCGGACGCTTTCGTTCACCAGTGAGTACTCGTTGCCATTGGCCGCAGCAAACATCACGCAGGTGAGCTATTTCGCCGGTCATACGGGAACCGATCTGAGCCTTGTCCGATCACGGCCGGCATTTCTGGTCGCCGGTACATGGTATGTCACCACAACGTTCGCCACGACGGCATCAATCAACGGCGCAAACTTTGCATCATCCGCTGAACTCGAAACGTTTGTTTTCACCGGAACGACTGCGCTTTACGCGCTGAATGGAGCCGATTTGGCGGTGATGACCGACACGACGTATCAGCTGGATTCCTTGGGAATGGTTTCGAGTTTCGGCCTTTTTGCCAACACACCGAGCAATCAGGACTTTGTTCGATTTGACACGTTCGCGGTCACCGTTCCGGAACCTTCAGGCGTGGCAGGTGTGACCGTGGGAATGGTCGGTGCAATCCTTTTCGGGCTTCGTCGGAGGCGCAACGCGGATCGGCCTTGTCGCTCGTAGGCTCGCCGGAAGCCGGATCCAGGGTTGATCCGGCGGCGCTGGGTGGCGGACTTCCGCTTCCGACCGATGACCGGCACTTGGGAGGATTCGATCTGCTGGTCGTGGGAGCGAGCCTGCAAGGGATCTCCGCGGCTCTCGGGGCGGCGGCTGCTGGGTGCCGTGTTTTGATCGTGGAAAACTCGATCTCGCCGGCACCGGAAATCTTTGAGGCCCTTGCGCTGGATGTGCCTCTCCGAGTTCAAGTCGAATGGGTGACCGCGCTGGAACTGGGCGTGGCAGTTGATCCATGCGGCCTGCATCCGGCCCGCTGGAAGTGCGCCCTGGAAGATCGACTTTTGGAGGCCGGCGTCGAGCTTCTCTATTCGCTGACGCCCTTCGCGTGGCAGTCTGGGGCGGACGGATGGAAGATGGCGCTGGTGGGAAAATCGGGACGTTGGTGGGCCGAAGGAAAAGCGGTTGTGGAAGCGACGCCCCATCCCGTTTTCGCTGCGCAATTCGGGCGTCCACCCCTCGCGCGAACATCATGCTCCCGGCGTCGGATCGAATTCACCGAAGTTGATGTCCAGGCGCTGGAAACGGCGGGCCAGGTGAAGGGGACGGCAGACGACCCCGACTGGTCTTGGGAGAAAGGGCCCGCCGGTGCGACCCACGTTTTTGTGGACGTTCTTTTGGCCTCCCGCGGTCAGCTTGCAGAGGGCTATCGGCACGCAGGCGTTGTCGCCGAACGTCTGAGGAAAAACCATCCAGCCTTTCGCCATGCCAGGCTTGCATCCATTGCACGGCTCGATCTTCCGGAAAACTCGGCAGACGAGGCTTCGGGACGCCCGGTCGAAACGGACCGTGCAGGTTACTGGTATCTTGGTTGTCGTGGCCGCGTCTCGGGGGACGCGCTAAAGCGGGTCCAATCCGTCAATTTCCAAACTTTGCTTCGGTATCCGGGCTGTTCGGGAAGCGGACATCTTGCGGTGATTTCGAAGGCGGTCGATGTGCTGGTCGTTGGGGGCGGCACATGCGGTGCCAGCGCTGCAATGGCAGCCGCCGGCAATGGAGCTTTTACGCTGGTTGCCGAACGGCATGCCGGACTCGGCGGGACGGGGACGACCGGAGGAATCAACAGTTATTGGTTCGGGTATCGTTCCGGACACAATGTCCGGCTCACCCAAAGGCTTCGAGGACTGGAACGGGACAGTCACGGCGAACCGGTTCCACATTGGAAAATGCGAACGTGGAACGTTGAGCAGAAGAAGGCGCTTCTTGGTGAGTTGGCGGCGGAGGCCGGTGTTGAGATTGCAGCCGATACGCAATTTGTCGCGGCTTTGCGGAACGGGCAGAAGGTGACGGGTGCGTGGTTGCTCAAGGACGATCGGCTTCTGAAAGTTGACGCTTTCGTGACCGTGGATGCGACCGGAGACGGGGACGTTGCTGCCGACGCAGGTGTTCCGTTTACCTACGGAACTCCCAGAACCGGCTCAACCATGTGGTTTACGCTCACTTGGCTGGAGTCTCCGGGCAGGTATCGGAGCAATTTCACGAGCTCGCTGGATGTGGGCGATGCGCGGGACTTCACCCGTGCGGTCCAGTCCGGCCGGAGACGTGGGGTGGATGCTTGGGATCATGCTCCCATGTTGAGCACTCGGGAGAGCCGACACATAACGACCGATGTGCAGTTGACGCTGACCGATCAACTCCTGCGCCGCGAATGGCCGGACACGGTCGCGATCGCTTTCAGTAATCACGATGTGAAGGGCTACACCGAGAGCCCTTGGTTGCGCATCGGTCTCGTGCCGCCGAACCTGCGAATCGAAATCCCCTTCCGGGCATTGATTCCCAAAGGCTGGGAAGGACTTCTCGTCACCGGCAAAGCGATGGGTGCGACGGCCGACGGGTTGCCGGCCATCCGCATGCAGGCCGACTTTGAAAATCTGGGCTATGCGACCGGGTTGGCTGCGGCTTCTGCGGTTTCTTCGAGATGCCCTCTTCGTGCGGTGTCCGTCCGGGATCTGCAACGGCTTTTGACTCAGGAGGGAAATCTCCCGGGTAACATTCTGGAGCGCACGCACGAGTCGAGTTGCCCGAAGGTTGGCCAACTTCGGCAGTTTGTCGCCGCTCTGGATGATCGTGTCAGCCTGCAGAGATTTCAGGACATGAAAATGGGCGAAGTTTGGGACGGCCCCATTCCATTCGTTGAGATCGTGGCGGCGGGAGATCTTGCGCGGGCGCTGCTCGTTGGCGAACTCTGCAACGATCGGTCTCCGAGGCGACGAATGGCTGCACGGGCTCTCGCCATATTGGGTTCTCCTGAGGCGGCGACTGTGTTACTGGAGGAAGCTTGGGAACACTTGGGCGGGTCGGGATTGCCCTCGCGTTCGCAACCGCTCCACTACGCCCAAGCGCCGCCGGACCAAGCCAACATGCCCGAACTGGCGTATCTCCTGCATGCACTGGCCATGACCCGATCGCCCCTGGCGCTCCCGATTGTGGACGAAGTCGTCAAACGGATGGACGCTACTGACGAAGCGTTGCGATCCTCCACCAGCGGGCTATTCGACTACGTTGATGCAGTTTGTCACATCGCAGAATCTGTCGGCTCACCGCATGCGCTGCCTGCATTGCGAGGGTTGCAATCACACGCTCTGTGGTCGCGGAAGTGCTTTCGCGGAGCGTTTCAAGCGGATTGGTTCGAGGAACGAAAAGCATTTCTCGAACTCCGCATCCATACCGCGTTGGCGGCTTGTGGTGATTCCTCCGCCAGTCGGGTCGTGGAAGAATACCTGAACGACAGCAGGCGTCCTATCGCGCGGCATGCGAGGCTGGTCATGGAGCGTCTGGCCGCCCCCAGCGGCGCATCTGCTGACCCAACACCGAATGCCTATGGCGATTTCGATGGCAGGTGCCTTGTGCAGTACTCGCGGCCATCCGCCGCGACACGAAAATCGGCATCCGGGTCGAGCAGTTCGGTCACCCCGCAGACTTCGCAGCGATGAATCGATTCGCCGGCCGGAACTTTTCGGGCCTCAAACCTCGCACGACGGGATTCGATTTCCCGGCGCTCCCAACGGCTGCGGAAAAACGCCGGGCCGAAGAACAGCAGGTAATTCCCGAGGCTCACGAGGACGATCATTTTTGCCGGCAGATTGCCGAAGACGAGAACGGAAAGCGGGAAGATCAGGCTGAACAGTGCAACCCATTTGATTTTCACCGGCAGGACGAAAAACAGGAGAATTTCCAGGTTCGGCGCGAGAGTCGCCACGGCGAAGAACAGAGAGAGATTCAGGAAGAGGTTTCCGAAAGACGCCCCGAAGACGAACGCCGATACGATCGTCAGGATCATCCCCAAAAAATAATAGGCATTCAGACGGAATGTGCCCCAGCTCTGTTCCAGCAAGTCGCCGATCCACCAGGTGAAAAGCAGATAAAAAACGATCCAGAAAAAGCTGTCCGTCGTCGGGATGAAAATCCAGCTGACCAACCGCCAGACTTCACCGCGAAGGATGGCGTCGCGATCGAGTTCCAACATCGAGGCATAGCCGGGATTCAGCGCGACGAGGACGAAAACCAGGGCGCTCAACGCGACCACGTACCGGATCAGGCCGGGAATCGCGTAACGGGCGAGCGAACGTTCGAGGCGGTCGAGAAAAGTCATCAGTTCCCGGAAGACTTTTTCCGGGAATCGGCGGCTGTAAAGCGAAGACTCGGGGCAAGTTTCTCAATCGCCGAAGGACCCAGCCCGCGGACACGCGAAAGATCCGCGGCCGACGAGTACGGACCGGCGGACCGTGCTTCGATGATCCGGGTGGCCATGACCTCGCCGACACCCGGCAGGGTCATGAGTTCGTCCCGACTCGCCGTGTTCGGATCGACGCCGCGTTCCGGAATGCCCGGCGAAAGGGTGCGTTCGATCTCGGCGTCGTCCAAACGCTGTTGCAGTCTCTCGTTCGCGAGGCTCTTCCAGTTTGTCCGGCTCCAGACCCCGCGGCGCTCGGAGGCGGCAACCAGTTCCAGATCCGTCAGGTGGTCGCGATACTCCGCCGCGGTGATGCCGTCCGGCGCAGACCGGTTCACGCCGAACGCGCGAGCCAGTCCGTTTTCCACCAGCGCCGCAGCCAGATCGTCACCGTCAGCCGTTGTGACAAAAGCGTAAACTCTCGCGTACCGCGCATCGCCCCGGCCATCCGCAAAGGCCGTGTGGACCGTGAACGGTTGCGCCAAGGCCGAGGCGGTGAAATCCGCGGCTTTCCTCCCGTATTCCTTGGCGAGCGCCACCGACTCATCCGCCTTGATACTCGCAATGCCAAAGTAGCGCCGCTGCGCCCGCAACCGTCGGGCGTCCGACTCATCGCGGACGTGCGCCTCGATGCAATCCGCACCATAGAGGCGGACCGTCCGCTCCTCGCCATCCGGAAAACGAACCCGGAAGCTGTCGCCGTCCGCCCACTCCGTCGGAACAAATGAACAGCCTGAAAAAGACTGGAGGGCTTCCTGCGCCAGACCAAATCCGCCACAACAAGCCCAAGCGGCCAAAGCCAGAACGAATCGACCCACCATTTTTGTTAAACATTGCAAATTCCTCCGCTGCGCGAAAGTGGCAATTCGCTGGTGACCGGCCGCCGAATCCACTTGGCACGTCCGTCAAATTGGGCGTTGACTGCCGGTAGGCGCCGGCGTGGCGAAATGGCAGACGCAAGGGACTTAAAATCCCTTATCCTGAAAGGGGTGTGCGGGTTCGAGTCCCGCCGCCGGCAGGACATTCAATCCCCGTCCCAGAGAAAATTCTCGAGTCGGATTTTGTTGATGCGGGCCCGGGCTTCGGCGGCGCGGGGCCCCTCGACAGCGGCGATCATCTCGTAAACGCGCACGGCTTCCTCCCACCGTTGAGCGGACTCGAGGAGGCGTCCGGCGTCAAATCCGGCCTTGTAAAACCAGAGCAGCCCCGGGTTCTCATCGCGTCCGGGGCGGATGACTTCGTAAAAGGCGGCGAGGGCCGCGTCGGTCCGGCCAAGCTTCTCATGGGCGGTGCCGATGCGCGACCAGGCTTGATTCCGCCAGTCCGGTGAGGCTTCGGGATCGGTGGCGATCATCCGCCAGGCCGCGATGGCGTCCTCGAGTCCTTGGGGCGTGCCGGAAAGATAGAGAGTCTTTCCCTTTTCGATCAGGGCGGCGAAACGGATTTCGGGGGAGTCTGCTGCGGAGACGACGCGGTCGAGAATCACGACCGCTTCGGCGGTGCGTCCCCTCGCGCTCTGGAGTATGGCCTGTTCAAGCCGCGCGCGTTGTGCCAGCGAGCCGTTGAGTGCGGCGACTTCCTCGAAGAGCAACAGCGCATCATCGAGCGCGTCTGCAGAAAGAAGCTTGGAGGCGGACTGCCCGGCGAGGAAAAGCGCGGTCTCTTCCAGTGGCGTTCCGGCGGTTCGGCGCGCGAGGGATTCAAATTGCAGCCGCGCGGCGGCAAAGTCACCCTTGCGGAACAAAAGTTCGCCCCATTTCATCCGCACGTCGGGTTCGGCCGGGCTGTCCGGGAAATCCTTTACAAACTGCTGGGCGGCGGCGATCGCCGCATCGGTTGCGGCCGGGTCTCCGGTGTCGGCCAGAAAGACGTTCAGCGCCGCCTGGCGGTCGGGCGATACATCGGTCGCGACCTGACGGAGACTTTCACGAGCGGCCTGAAAATTGCCATCCAGAAAGCGAAGTTCTGCCAACGCCAGGGCGGCAACCGATGCCTCGCGGGGGCCGGCCTGTTCGATGAGAGCTTCGAGTCGCATGGCCGCCTGCCGGGGGTTCGAGCGTGCCACGTCCAGTGCCTCATGGAAACGGAGCCGGGCAAGGCGGGGACTCTCCGGAAAACGGGTGCGGAGTTCTGCAATGACCGGGTGATCCGGTTGGCCGGAACGAACCGCGCACAAGGCGGCATTGTAGAGGGCCGGTTCCGAAATCTCCGGATCGGAGGATGCGGCCCGGAATGCAACGATCGCTTCGGCCGCACGATCGAGCCCCGCCAGGGCGATTCCCCGAAGGAAATCCGCTGTCGCCTCCGTGCCCGGTGGTGGCAGAACTTCCAGTGCTTCAGCGAACTCGCCGGCCTGGATGCGGGCTGACGCGAGCTCGACCGAGGCAATCGGCGCGAGCGGATGGTCGGGCGCAGTGCGGATCAGAATGCCGAGCAGCCGCCGGGCCAGTTCGCCGCGGTTTTGGGCAGCTTCCCGTTTCGCACGGTAGAAAAGCGCGTAGCTTTTCCTCTGCGAGGGTTCGGGGGCGTCGGTCCATCGGCGCAATTCCGCTGTCGAGGCATTGGGAACGGCCGAATAGACGCGATCGAGCGCCTCAAAAACACGGCCCAACCCGGGCAGGTTTTCGTGGGTTGCGATGAAGTCCTCGAGCAGAACCTCAGCGGCTGACAGCTCGCCTGACGCGCGGAGTGCGTCGGCCCGGCCGATGATTGAATCGACAGCCATTCCGGCATTGAGCGGACGCACCTCGGCGAACAGCGCGGCGGCAGCCGCGGCGTCTCCGCTGGCAGCCATCGCTTGGGCTCGAACGAACTGCCGGCGCATCGCCTCCGCGTCCGAGGGGTTTTGCATGGCGTCGAGAGAGCGCAACGCGCCGGTGGTGTCGGAGCCGGCGAGCTCCAGCGTGGCACGTTCAACCAGCGCGCGATTCCGCAAGGCACCTGTCGGCCACGATTCCACCTGCGCCAGCGTCTCCAGCGCCTCGGCGGGACGGCCCAAGCGGGCTCGGAGGAGCGCAGCGCCAAGAGTGGCTTCGTTCCGAACCGGACTCTCCGGCGCCGATGCTGCGATATAATGGGGGAGAGCCTCCTCCGGTCGGTTCTCGGCAGCCAGAGCCTGTCCCAGCCAAAAAGCCGCTTCCGGCGATTTGGCAGCGAGAGGTTCGAGGACCTTGGTGGCGTCAGCCGGCCGTCCGGACAGGACCAGCGCCCGACCAAGCAGAATATGGTGCGCTTCGGATGGTAATGACTGTGTTTCGAGCGTGTAGACGGCGACCTGCGGCAGGCCGTCTGCCAAGGCCTGGCGTGCGAGTTCCAGGGACTCGTCGGTGGCCGCAGCAGCGGCCGTGGCAAGGATAAACGGGAGAATCATCCGGCGAAGTAGCGGGCAAGGTAACGTCCCGTGTGGCTGGCGGGCGAGCGCGCAATGACTTCGGGCGGTCCCTCGGCCACAATGGTCCCGCCGCCGGCGCCCCCTTCGGGGCCAAGATCGATGATCCAGTCGGCGCATTTGATCACTTCGAGATTGTGCTCGATCACGATGAGCGTGTTCCGGGCATCGCGAAGTTTCATGAGCACTTCGAGGAGCTTGTGAATGTCCGCAAAGTGCAGTCCGGTCGTGGGTTCGTCCAAAATGTAAAGGGTGCGACCTGTGGCCCGCTTGGCGAGTTCGGCGGCGAGCTTGATCCGCTGGGCCTCGCCACCGGAGAGGGTGGTGGCGGATTGGCCGAGGCGCAAATAGCCGAGTCCGACATCCTGGAGGCGTTCGAGTTTTGGAAAGAGGGTGGGGACATTCCGAAAAAAGCGCGCGGCATCGTCGATCGTCATTTCGAGCACGTCGGCAATGTTCTTTCCCTTGTAGGTGACCTCGAGCGTCTCGCGATTGTAGCGGCGTCCGCGGCAGACCTCGCATTCAACATAAACGTCGGCAAGGAAATGCATTTCGATGCGGATGAATCCGTCGCCCTGACAGTGCTCGCACCGACCGCCCTTGGCGTTGAACGAAAACCGGCTCGCATCGTAGCCGCGCACCCGTGAGGACGGGAGCTCGCTGAAAAGATCTCGGATCGGACCGAGGGCACCGGTGTAGGTCGCCGGGTTTGACCGCGGCGTGCGCCCGACCGGGCTCTGGTCGATCACAACGACTTTGTCGAACTGCTCGGTGCCGACGATCGCGCGGTGGGCACCCGGCCGGGTCTTGGCGCGGTTCAGGTCGCGTTCCAAGGCGTTGCGAAGGATGTCGTTGACGAGGGTCGACTTTCCGCTGCCGGAGACGCCCGTCACACACGTGAAACAACCCGCCGGAAACGCCGCATCGATGTTCCGCAGGTTGTTCTCGGACGCCCCGAGCACGCGCAACCATCCGTCGCCAATCTCGCCGGCGCGGCCGCCGGTCTGACGCGGAGCGACGCGCACTTTCGGCACCGGGATTTTCATCGTTCCCTTCAAATACTGGGCGGTGAGCGATTCCTCGGACTCGAGCACGCGGTTCAGCGAACCGGACGCGACCAAACGACCGCCGCGCGGTCCGGCGCCGGGACCGAGGTCCAGAATGTGATCGGCGGCCCGGATGGTGTCCTCGTCGTGTTCGACGACGATGACCGAATTCCCGAGGTCGCGGAGATCCCGCAGAGTTTGGATGAGGCGGTCGTTGTCGCGTTGGTGCAGGCCGATGCTGGGTTCGTCGAGCACGTACATGACGCCCGAGAGCCCCGAGCCGATCTGCGAAGCGAGACGGATCCGCTGGGCCTCGCCGCCGGAGAGTGTGCCGCTCTCGCGGTTCAGCTGCAGGTAGCCGAGCCCGACCTCGTTCAAAAAACGAAGTCGTTGCCGGACTTCGCGGGTCACGTCCTTGACGATTTCCTTTTGCTCGGCGGTGAGTTCGAGAGAATCCATCACCCCGGCCGCCTCGGCGATCGTCAGGGCGCAGAGTTCCTGAATCCCGTAGTTTTTTCCGGCAGTGTCGCGAACAGTCACCGCCAGAATCTCCGGCCGCAGTCGGGCCCCGCGGCACGTCTCGCATGTGCGTCGACCCTGGTAAGCCCGCAGGCGTTTCTTGGTGAACTCACTCTGGCTCGTCTGGTAAAGCCGGTCCATCTGCGCCACGAGACCTTCGAACGGCTTCATGGTCTTTCGTCCGACACCGGTGGCGATAGTGATCGATTGGTCGCCTGATCCGAGGATGATCAAATCGCGGAACGAATCCGGCAGCTCGTTGAACGGGGCGTTTTGTGGGACGGGATGGAAGGCGAGAAGCCCCTCGAGCAGTGCGGCATAGTAGGCCCGCATGCGTTTGTTCCCGGACTTCCATGGTCGGATGGCACCCTGCGCGAGGGTTTTGGTGCCATCGATGAGGAGTTCGGGATCGAAGAACAGCTCGGTGCCGATGCCATGGCAGACCGGACAGGCTCCAAGGTGGCTGTTAAACGAAAAGTGCTTTGGCGTGAGCTGGGGCATCGTGAACCCGGTCGCCGGATTCGAAAAATCGGTTGAGAACTTTTTCTCCGTCCAGCGCGCGGCTCCGGGTTCCTGGCGGCTGGTCGCGAGGCGTCCGCCCCCCCAACGGAGTGCGGTTTCGATCGAGTCCGCCAGCCGCTGGCCGAGGCCTTCGCGCACGACCAGACGGTCGACGACGGCTTCGATCCGGTGGGTGCGGGTCTTGTCGAGCCGGATGGTATCGGGCTTGGAGAGCTCGATGATTTCGCCATCGATCCGCAGGCGGACAAAACCCTCGCGGCGCGCTTTTTCGATCACATCACGGAATTCGCCGGTTTCCCCGGTGACGAGCGGGGCAAGCAGGAGGAACTTCGTGCCATCCGGCCATCGCAGGATGGCGTCGGCAATTTCCTGCGGGGTTTGGCGCGAGACGCGCTCGCCGGTGGCCGGGTCGTGCGGTGTTCCGACGGCCGGGAAGAGGAGGCGGAGGTAGTCGTAAATCTCCGTGGTGGTCGCGATGGTGGAACGCGGGTTGGCCCCCGAGGTTCGCTGTTCAATCGCGATCGCCGGCGAGAGACCTTCGATGTAATCGACGTCCGGCTTTTGCATTTGGTCGAGGAACTGTCGGGCGTAGGCCGAAAGGCTCTCGACATATTTGCGTTGTCCCTCGGCAAACAACGTGTCGAATGCCAGCGAGGACTTCCCGGACCCGCTGAGACCCGTGACGACGACGAGTTTGTGCCGCGGGATGTCGACGTCGAGCGCCTGCAGGTTGTGCTGCCGGGCTCCGCGGATGCGGATGCTGGACTGCTGGTCGGCGGACGCGTTCATTGGTTCAAACCAAACGGCCAGTATCTCTGAACCGCTCGCTGCGGCAAACTGGAAATCCCGGGGTGACGGGCTTGGGAAAACCGATCAGGCGAGCGCCGCGCGGGCGGAGGCATGTTCGCCATGCCCGTTCTTGCCGTGAACACCGTTGGAACCGCTCGCACCTTCCGAGTGGTCGTCCGGGAGCCGGAAGTCAAAAACGTTCCGCCGCCGGCCGGGATCCACATAGGCGGGGTCGTCGAACGTCCCCAACTCGCGCGCGAGTTTTTCAAAGATCTCCAGCACGCGATCGAGGTCCTCGTCGGTGTGCGTCGCCATGTAACTCGTCCGCACGATCGCTTCTCCATAGCGAACGGCCGGGTAGATCGCCGGAGTCGCAAAAACACCCTCTTCAAAAAGCCTCTGCGTAAAGACGAAGGCCTTGGCCTCGCTGCCGATCAAAATCGGCACGATCGGCGTCTGCGTGGATCCGATTTTGAAGCCGATGCGCTTGAAGCCTTCGTGCATCTTCCGCGTGTTTTTCCAGAGTTGGTCGATGCGTTCCGGTTCCTCCTGCATGATTTGGAGGGCTTTGAGGACCCCGCCCGCCACCGCCGGTGCGAGCGCGGCCGTGAAGATGAAACAACGGGCCCGATGCTTCAGAAATTCGATCATCTGCGCGTCGCCTGCGATGAACCCGCCCATCGAGCCCAGCGACTTCGAGAACGTCCCCATGACGATGTCGACTTCGTTGTTGAGGTCGAAATGGTGTACTGTTCCGCGACCCTGCGGGCCGAGAACCCCGAGCGAGTGTGCCTCGTCGACATAGACCAGCGCATCGTGCTCGCGGGCCGCCTCGACGAGCGGCGGCAGGTCCGCAATGTCGCCCGACATGCTGAAAACCCCGTCCATCACCACGAGCCGCCCGGCTTCCTCCGGGAGACGTTTCAGGCGATTCCGAAGGGACGTTGCCGAATTGTGTCGGTAGGGGATGAGTTTCGCCGGGGCAAACTGGCACCCATCGATGATGCTGGCATGGTTTTCCCGGTCACAGAGAATCGCATCGCCTTCCTCGGTGAGCGCCGCCAGTGCGCCTTGGTTTGCAAAAAATCCGGTCGAGAAAAGCAGGACCGCTTCCCGCTGGAGGAACGCTGCGAGCGCTTCCTCGAGTTCCATGTGCAGCCGGATCGTGCCGTTCAGCAGCCGCGACCCGGTGCAGCCGGCTCCGTAGCGGCGCGTCGCCTCACAGGCCGCCTCCACCACACGCGGGTCCTGAGCCAGCCCGAGGTAGTTGTTCGAGCCGATCATGATTTTTGGACGGCCCTCGCAAACCACATAGTTTCCGTGCGGTTCCTCGATGCAGCGGAAATACGGGTAGAATCCTTGTGCCCGCGCGTCCGCACTGTCCCGGTATTCCCGGCACTTCTGGTATAAATCTCGAGCCACGTTTACGCCAATCTCCTGAGTTTTCTACAGTTGCAGGAATGCGGGCGTTGTAAATGCTTTTTCCGGTTGCGGCGTCCGTGCATGCCGCTGGTTACGAGGTTTGACGCCCTCCGGTTGCTTCGCTCTCATCGCACCGGCACCGCCAGCGGCTCCGGGTTCAAAAGCATCAACGCGAAGGCGACAAAATACAGGACCAATCCGGAAAAAAGAATGATCCCGCCCCGCCGGATGGCCGCCGTTTTGGCATCCCGTCGAATCAAAACCCGAGTGATCGTCTCAACCGGATCACCGCCCAGCTCCGCCGTAACCCATCGGATCTGCATCACGCGGCAGACAATGTAAAACGCACTCACCAGCACCACCGCCAGCCCGGCGATCACCAACACCTGCGCCGGACGGTTCGTCGCCGCGATCAACCGTCCCGAAAAACCGGTCACCGTCACCACAATGCCCGCGAGTCCCGTGAGCACCTGCGCCCGGGAGTGCAGGACGTCCATCTGGCGGTGGACCAATTCAATGGCCCGGGGAAAATCCCCGCCGAACAAATCCAAAATCGCCCGGGCTTCACTTCGAACGTCCATCCGCCGACCATCCCGCGCCGACTCTGCAGTGGCAAGCTGGAAGGCGGCGGGGACGTCTGGCGCCGTTCAGGGAGTGATGTCAAGTTGCGGCCGTGCGGCGGCGTTGGCGTTCTCCTTGGTACCGTAGCGGTTGAGCCCGCCAGCCGCCTTGGAATAAACGCGGAATGAAATTTTCCCGGCGGCGATCGCATTTTGAACCTGCGCTGTGACGTCGACGGTGACGTCGACGCCGGTGGCCGGCACAAACGAGGGGCCGATGTCCGCGGTGGATCCTGGCCGGTTGGTCCAGGTCAAGCCGGTTTCAGTCCAGAGACTCGGCGCGAGTCCAAGCCAGTTCGCCCGCCGATTGGAGTCCACCGAGGTCGGGTGGAGAAATAGAATGGCGCGCGAGGCCGAGCGGACCGAACTCAAGTCAAACTGGAAGTAAGCTTCCTTGTCGCTGCCGGATCCGGTCAGCTTGACTTGAGCCTCCGTGGCTGACCCAAAATTTCCAGTCGGCGAATTTTGGCTCACGTGGGCATCCGCAACGGCGATCAGCGAAATCGGCTGGGGGTTCCGCACAATGACGAGTTCCGGCCGGTAATCAGTAAGCGCCTCTTTGCTGCCGTAGCGGCAGTCCGTGCTGTTCGCGCTGGCGATCATAAGGGAAAGCCGCTTGTCTGCACTGCCGGCAGCCGCCTGTGCCGCTTGCGTAACATCGAGCACATTGACGCCCCCGAGTGCCGCGGCCGGCGACCAGGTGGCGAGCGCGACCCCCGAACCGGCCGGTGGCGGGGTGTTCCATGTCATGGTCTCCGACCATGCGTTGTTGCTGACCAACTCGAGGCGGTGCGTGTTGGACGTTCCGGCGACGGAGACCGGATAAAGCTTGAGAAAGGCCTGCTGCACCGTCCCTCCCAGATTCGATAGGTCGAATTTGAGAAACGAACGGCTGCTTGTCGAGTAGACGCGGAGTTCCGGTGATGTGGAGAACTCCGAGGTGGGCGTCGCCGAGCGAACATAAGTGTCTGCAATCGGAAACCGACTCACCATGTTCGGATTTGGCACGTCGGTAAACACGACGAGCTGGATGCTCCTCGCCGGACACGGAACGCTGAACGTCCCCCCGGTATAGGTTCCGGTGGTCGATGAGAGAACTCCATAAAACGTGCCGCTGGAATCAACCGCGTCCGTAATGGAATAAGTCGTGTAGGTGCTGTTCGTTGGAATCCATCCCTCGGAAAAGGTGACATTTGCCACGTAATCCGTCCCGGGATGCAGGCCGACGATATCTTTGATTGCGATGTCCGACGTATTGATGAAAAGCACGGCCTTTTTCGACCCGTTCTTGACGGCATAAAGATTGATTCGGGTGGAGTCGGACGACTTTGTTCCGACACTTGTCCCGACCAGATGCTGGTTGGCCAGATATAACATATGGCGGGCCGACCGGGTCACGTATGTGGACTGACCGTTGATCAAACCAAAATTGTTGTCCCGGTCGTTGAACCATTGGAATGCGGCGGCATCCGGGTTCTCGCCCACCGACTTGCACACCAGGGCCAGAAGGTTGGCACCGAGAATTGAACGCATGTATTTCGTTGAACCGTCGTTCGACCCCACAGAAAAGATGTTCGTCTCGCCGACAAAGATCGGGACCGTCGATGAAATCCCGATCGAGTTCATGAGACCTCTTGCCCATGTCGAACGCGTTCCGATGTTCGCAGCCTGGCCGTAGATATAATCCGACGACGGGTTGAATAGTCCGGTCGAATAAAAGTGCAACGAAAAGAAGCCGATGTGGTCTTTCACTCCGGCCAGCCACGCTTCGAGGTTCGCCTGTTGCGAGGGGGTCGGATAGGGATTTTGGATCGCGGGACCGCCAACAACAATCGAACCATCCACCGCTTTCATCGCCGCCACGCAACGTCGGAAGATCTCGGCAAGATCCGCGCCGCCACCGACGTAATCATAAGCATAGTCCAACTCGTTCATGGGTTCCCAGAACTTCACCTCGAACCCGTTGGTGACGTTGACGATCCGGACGAGCTCGGCACAGAAATTTGCATACGCGTCGCGCATGTCGGTTGTGCCACCCCCCGATCCGGCGCTTCCGGTATCCAGACGTCCATCGCCGTTCGTATCCATCCACGATGGCCAATTCGGGATGTTTTGCATCACTTCGCCAACACGCGGGCGAATGTTTGCATAGACAGAAGCAATTTTGGCCGCATCCCAGGTTCGCGTCGTATAATTGACCCAGAGTTTGTCCGGCAGACTGGAGTTGTAAATACTCGCCGCGTGAATGCGCACCATGCCGAGATTCCAGGAGGAGAGTTCGTTCTGGTAGACCGGGTTGGCGGCCGTCGTTGAACTCACGCCATCCCAGACGTTCACTTGATAAGTTTGCTCGTTGTTGACTTTGCGGTCCGCCCGCCAATTGACAGACACCGGAACGCTGGTTTGAGCAGGAATTTCAGCTGTCAGCGTCAGCAGGCATGCCAACGCAGAAAGACTCAGTCGACGGAGGGAGGGGGAGGTTTTCACACCGACAAAGTTTTTTTTTCGAAGCGAAGTCGCAAGAGCCGTGTTACTCAACGTTGAGTGACCCCCAACCAAAGAGAACCGTCCCTCCGTGACATCGCGGCCCGAACGGGTTTGTCGGTCTCGGGCGTTTCGCGGGCTCTTCGCTCGGATCGAAGCATTCCCGAGGCCACGCGTGAGAAGGTCGCCCAAGCGGCGGCGGTGCTCGGCTACCGGCCACGGCCGGCCGTCGCCGCGCTCATGGCGGAGATTCAACGCCAGACTCCACCGACCTACCGTGCGACGGTCGCATGGCTTCGCGCAGGCGATGATCATTCGGAGGAAAGCTACTGCTCAAGAATCCGTCGGGGCGCAATGAGGCGGGCGGAAGCGCTCGGCTATGCGATTGAGGTATTCAGCTTGGTGGATTTGTCACGTCGACGCCTGAACCACGTTCTCAAAGCCCGTGGTATTGAGGGCCTCCTCCTCGCGCCATTGCCGCGCCGCCGTCACCACCTCAATATGGATTGGAACGACTTTGCCGCCGTCGCGATTGGCAATTCGCTTTGGAGGCCGCCGCTCCCTCGGGTTGTCAATCATCAGTATCATAGCGTCCAAAAGGCTTTGCGTGAAATGCGCCGCTCCGGCTACCGGCGCATCGCGCTGTGTCTGAATCGGGAGAATAGTGCCCGTACGGACCACAACTGGCTTGCCGGGGCGCTGGTCCACCGCCACCTGCTCGGATTGGACATCGACGTCATGCTTCTCGGCGATTGGGAGCGATCATCCGACGCGATTGTTCGACGCCTGCGGCAGACCGGTGCTGAGGCTGTCCTCTCACCGCACGAGGCCTTCCTCGACTTTCTCCGTCGGATGGATTTGCGGATCCCGGAGGAGATGGGATTCGTCTGTCTCGATTTGATCGATTCGACGGATTGCGCGGGTGTCGATCAAAACCATGAATTGGTCGGTGCTGCAGCCGTCGACGTGCTGGTCGGGCAACTCCTGCGTCGCCAAACCGCTGCCACGACGGTTCCGATGGCTGCTCTGGTCGAGGGTTGCTGGCGAACCGGCCGGACGTTGCCCCCGCGAGTCCATGCTGAGCATGACCCGCTCAGGGGTCGTTCACAGCGCACCGGAAGTAAGCGGAGCGCAAAGTCAACGGATTGACAGGCGACCGATTTGATCATCCGTCGCGATGCTGTCATGTTCGCAAGCAATGTGGCTCATCTCCCCCGGTCCGAGTTCCTCTCCCTGTCACAAACTGAGTTCTGTCATGTCAATTCGCAAGCCCATCGGAGACTGCCTTTCGAATGTGATGAACGGACGTTCGCGTGGCGGTGCCTTCACGCTGGTTGAAATGCTTGTGGTCGTCGCGATTGTAATGATTCTCGCCGCGCTGCTCTTCCCGGCTTTTGCAACCATCCGGGCACGGGCGGACGCTGCAAAATGCCTCTCACAACTTCGACAGGTCGGCACAGCGATTTCCCTCTACGTATCTGAAAACAATGGAACGCTTCCGGGCCCGCTTTGGAGCACGCAGCCCCCGCTGGCTGCCCGCGACAACAATAATGTGACGTGGTTGGGAGGGTTCCTCGCACCTTATCTCGGAGTTCAACTGCCAAATGGCCCGACGACGACCTTTGTCACCGTTCCCACCATGTTCTGTCCCGTGAACTTGCAAAGAAAGGTTTCCCGGGGAACCGGGATGTGGACGGTGAATGGTTCGGTTGATGTGAACGGATTGACCCGCTCTCCGTGGGGCCATCCGAGCGGAGTTGGGGATCTGCGCACCCCGGCCCGAATGTCGTCGATTTCAAATGTGGCTTCGACTTGGGCTTTGCAGGAACGGGACTTGGGAAACCCGGCCGCGGTCGTCCACCGAACGGTGCGTAACACCCTGTTCTTTGACTGGCACGTGGAATCGGTCCGCGTGCCCTAGAGGGTGTCATGCGCTTTGGACGGGCGCGGCATCCCGCAGCGGGCCGTAACACCGCCGCCGGTCCGTTTTCAGCCCAATCGGAGCCCCGGGTGGCTTGGGTGATTCTCTGCGTGATTCGCTCGGCCCGTGGGGTTCACACGCTTCGCTCGAGCCTTGAGAATCGCCAAAACTTCTCTCCGGCAACTACTCGCCAAGTGCATGACCCGATCTATGTTCGCCTCGCAGCGGTCCTTCCGCCCGCTCTCCGCTTGGATTCGAATCCGCTTCGTCTCGCAATACTCGGGCCCGAGTGCCATTGGCCTTTGACTGAGGTGGTCAATGGGCTCTGGGGAAGCCCGGTCTCATTTCGTTCGATCTGGGTGATCAACTGACTCGCAACAAAGCGGCCGATGAGGTTGCTGCACTGGTCGAAGCCCGCACACAAATCTTGAAATGTTTCGTTCCAATCCAATACGGCAAATCCAATGTCCCCTGGCACGCTGAGTCCGGCGGACTTTATCCAGTGCAATGCTTCGATGTGCGGACTGATGACGGCATCCAACCGTTGCTTCCGGACCCACCGTACCAGACCGGATGCGTTCCAGTCGGTGGTGATGAGCAGCGGGGCGGCCTCGCAATCCTCCGGAATGCGCGAGTGGCTGAGAAATCCGCCGGACCAACGGCGATCAACGCGATCATCGTTGGACTTGTGGACCGCGAGACCAATCCGGCGGTATCCCAGCCGGCGAAGTTCGCGCAATGTCGTTGCTACGACATGCTCATAGTTCGCGGTGACGCGCGAGATATCCGGGCGCCAGAGGGAATAACCGGCGGTGATCATGGCATACCGATCAAAGGTTAGCGACGCATGGCCGCGGTGCTGAGGTGTCGGTGCAAAGATGATCCCACGGATGTTCCGGTGGTAAAGGACCGTCTCCATTCGGCGAAGGGACATGCCTCTCGGCCCGACAAAGAAGTCCTCAATCCGATAGCCCAATTCCGCAGCACGTTCCTCGAGACCGGCGACCAGCCGCTTGGTGAACGGGAAGTTGAAAAGCTCCGTCCGGTTCGCCTGAAAAATCACCAGCGCGAGCACTTCCTGTTGCGGCAGAGCCCGCCGCGATTTCAAGTGCGTCATCAGCGCCGATACATAAGGGTTCGGCCGATATCCCATCCGCTCCGCAGTCTGGCGGACCAGATCCTGTGTCGCCGTCGAAATCGAAGGGTGTCCCCGGAGGGCGCGGGAGACGCCCGAACGGGAGAGACCCAGTTGATCCGCAATCCCTTGGAGCGTGACGCTGGAACCGGAAGTGGAGGAATTCATGGCCGGTAACATCGTCTGAGAGCCGTGCTTGTCAACGAATTGACCAGTCCGTGGCTTGAGCGGCGAGAAACGGAGGTACACTATCCCATTCCTTAGCGTCCAATGAAAGTCCCTCCCGCTCCCATCGTTGCGTTCGTCTTTGTATTGAGTTCCGTATTCGCCACCAGCCCGGAGGTTGTCGAACCCGAGGACAATCCGTTCAATGGCGATGTTATGATCCAGGAGGAGGAGGGGGCCTCTGGCGGCAGTTACGTTCGCACGGAGAAACGTTACGGACCCCTCTTCGCTACACCCGTTCCGGATGGTTCGGAACCCTTGACGATTTGGGTCCGGGCCAGGGGACACGCGGTGTGTTTGAAAGCGATCGATAACGAAGGAACCCAGACCGAATTGAAGTGGATTTTCGGGATGCCGGCCGAATGGTCTTGGAGGTCTTTCGGAACTTTCGACCGCGGCCGGCTCCAGTCCAAGCTGTTGATCATCCGCAGTGACTCGGCGACCGAGGACGCCGGACTGGATGCGGTGATCCTGTCCGAGGACCCCGGGTTCGATCCGAACACCATGTCGCCCAACTCATGAGGCGATCCGCTTTCCTCGCGATCGCCTTGGCAACCTGGTCGACGCAGCAAAGCCTGCCCGCCCAAGGACGTCCGGGGGAGGCGAATGAACAGACCGCCGTCATTGAAACGCCGGCATCTGTGCCGGTCGACGATCCATCCGGTGAAACGACGCGGGTGATGGTCGACTGGGAAAAATCGAGCGGTACGGCGACGCCGCGATCGTTCTCGGTCGCGATCTTCTCTGCTTTCAAACCCGAGGAGGCCGCGTTTCCGAAATACATCGAGAATCTCCGTTACATGAAGCTTGGTGTCCTTCGCTATCATCATGCCGGCTTGATGAGCGACTCGGTCGAGCGCCCGAATGGCTGGATCGACGTGAAGAACCAAAGCTGGGACCGGGAGAAGATTCGAAAAGCCCTGGATGCACTGAACTCGTTGCCCGGCGAGCGCATTATCAACATCCCCGAATGGCCGGAATGGATGGATCAGAACAAAGACCGGTTCCTCGACGAAGGGCAGATCGCTCACTTTGCCAGACTCTGCGCCGAATTGGTCCGCATCATCAATGTCGAGCAGGGGCGGGGCTTCAGTTTCGAGATCACCAATGAACTGGACGGTCTCTACTGGCTGGATCTGCGAAAAAAGGGAAAGCCCGACCGTCTGGAGGAGTTGGCAGCGATTTATAATGCCTGCGCCGCGGCGATGAGAGAGGTGGATCCAAACGTCCGGCTTGGCGGCCCCTCGTTCACGCGGCCGGACTCGGCAGATGATATCCGGCGTTTTGTTCGCCTGACCAAACACAACCTCGATTTTCTTTCCTTTCACATGTACGCGAGCGGTTCACCCAACGATTCGGACCGGGCGGTCTTTTCCAAAACCGACACCATGGCGCGGTATGTCCGTACCATTCGTCAGATCGTGGATGAGGAATCGCCGGACCGTCCGATCGAGTTGCATTGCAACGAGTTCAATATCAGTTGGACGTGGAAAACGCGCGACGTCCGGATGACGAACATCAAGGGAGCCGTCTTCGACGCGCTCGCATTGATGGCGATGAAAAATGCCGGCCTCGATGTCGCTTGCGCTTGGAACGAACGGGATGGCGTCTATGGCAAAATGGATGCGGATGAAAACCTAAGGGCGCCCGCCCATGTGTATCACCTCATGAATACGTACATGATCGGGACAATCCACCCGGCGTCCAGCTCGCGCCCGATCCGCGTGCGGGCGATGGCGGTTTCCTCCGATCACTCGCGTTCGCTGATGCTCGTCAACTGGAGCTCGGAGCCCCAGCGGGTGGATCTATCGGGAGCCCAGCCACAATCCGGCCAGGCCCTGGAGCGGATCGAGTTGAGCGGAGACACCCCTGGCCGCTCGATCTGGCCAAGCGCCGGAACAACGGAACTGCCGGCCCAGTCGGTGACGTGGTTGATTGCAAAGCCAACCGGAACGCCTCCCGAAAAATCTCACTAAGTCAACGAGTTGAGCTGCCCCGCTCTGGCCACGTCAGCGGGCAACAGCGATTCTCGTCTGCAACCCTCAATGAAACCCCTCGCCATGTCACCCCATCTGATCCATCCATTCTTGAAATCCTCGCGGTCCGCCTTCCGGCCGTGTGGCGTTCTCCTTGTTCTGCTTCTCTCGGCGCTGGCCTCGCCGGCGCAGACCTACGTTTGGGATCCCAATGGTTCCGGCGGGGGAACAGGCGGGACGGGTACTTGGGATACAACCAGCCTGTATTGGGACAACGGCACCTCTTCCTGGCCGACTTCGGGCGCGTCCAACATCGCCAGCTTTGGAGGAACGGCCGGGACGGTGACCCTGACGTCGGGACTGGTCGCCAACGGACTGAGCTTTTCGACGACGGGGTATACGTTAACCGGAGGTTCGTTGGCTTTCAACGGAGTCAATCCGACAATCGACTCCAGCGTAACAGCCACGATTACCGATGTTCCAATTACAGCCGGTTCGTTGACAAAGACAGGAACCGGGGCGGTGAGTATCACGAGCAGCTCGGCGGCAAACGCGACCGCGATGACATCGGCTTTGTCGGGGCTCCAGTCCATTACGGTTTCCCAGGGAACGCTGACGTTCGGGGTGGCGAACAGCCAGAACCAACCCAGCTTGCCGGCCGGTCTGGCGCTGACAGTCGCCTCGGGGGCGACGTTTAGCGCGGCAGTTACGAATTTGTTCAGCGGCAGCAACAATCTCAACCTTTCGAGCCTCAACAATGCGGGCACCATCCAACTCACCCAAACCGGCGGGTCGACATCGATTACCTTGAACAACGCAGATGCCTCAACGTTTTCGGGGAGCTTCTCGGGAACCAACTCCATGTTGACTAAGAACGGTGCGGGTTCGCTGGCCATCACCAGTGCTGCGGGTTTCTCTCGCAATATTGTTCACAACAGCGGAACGATCACGCTCAGCCAAAGCGGAACGCTGGTGAATTATTCCAACGTTGCTGGATATGCTCTGGGCACTGGTGCCACGCTGACGCTGGATAATTCCGCCACGAATGCCAATCGCCTGCGCGACACCAACACGGTGGTCTTCAACAGCACTGGCGGAAACCTCAACCTGATTGGAAACAGTTCGGCCGCTTCCGATGAGACGGTCGGAAATTTGACCCTTTCGACCGGGAACACTGTCATGACGGTGACTCCCGGCTCGGGTCAAAGTGCAAGCCTGACCTTTGGAACGGCGACGGCGAATCGCAGCGGTACCGGTACGGCCCTTTTCCGCGGAACCGGCCTCGGCAGTGTGGGGGCAAACACATCCCGGATTCTTTTTGGTGCCGCTCCAACGCTCACAAATGGCATTCTTCCCTGGGCGGTGGCCGATACCTCGGCAAGCGGCGCAGGGAGCTACTTTGCCACTTATGACTCGAACGGGGTTCAGGCGCTAACTGCCGGATACATCGGTTACAACGCCTCCGGCAGCGTGACCGACAACATCCGGGAAACTTCCTCCGTGACGACCACGTCGTCGAAAACCATCAATTCCCTGACAGTCGATGCGAGCGGATCGCCGACGACTGTGACCAATACAGGCAACACGATCACAGTGGGAAGCGGTGGCGTGCTGCTTTCCGGCAATCAGTCTGTCAGCATATCTGGCGGAACCCTGGCCTTCGGCGCGGCGCAGGCGATCTTTCATGCGACTTCCTCAGCCTCTTCAACCATCAGCGCTTCCTTGACGGGTAGCGGCGGTTGGGTCAAAGCCGGGAGCGGTACGTTGGCGCTCACTTCGCCCGTTTCGAGCATCACGGGAGTTGTCTCGCTGAATGCCGGAGTTTTGGAAGCCGCTGTCATGGCCAATGGCCTTTCTGGCAGCAGCATTGGTGGAGGTGGTGCCGCAGCGACCAACCTGTTTTTCAATGGAGGAGCGTTGCGCTACACAGGGACCGGCCACTCGTCCAATCGTCTGTTTACCCTTGGACTGTCCGGAGGCACGCTGGAAGCATCCGGAACCGGAGCCCTGAACATGAACGGATCCGGCTCAATTGGTCTCACGGGGACCAATGTGTCGCGCACTTTCACTCTGGGCGGCACGAACACTGGAGCGAACACCTTCGCTCCGACACTTGGCAACAACGGAACCGGGAACACCATTCTTAGCAAAACCGGAGCCGGAACATGGATCCTGACGGCGGCCAACACCTATTCTGGCGGGACCACGGTCACTGCCGGCACGCTCTTGGTTAACAATACAACCGGATCGGGCACCGGAACCGGAGCAGTCAATGTCAGCGCCGGAACCTTGGGTGGAACCGGAACGATCTCCGGGGCGGTGACGGTCGGAAGTGCCGGCTTCATCAGCCCGGGAAGCAGCCCGGGGAATCTGACACTGGGCGGCGGACTCGATCTGAGCAGCGGGGGAACTTATGTTTGGGAACTTGCAGCGTTCTCAGAATCCAGCCCGGGCACCGACTTTGACGTGATCACTCTGACGGACGGGAATCTGGGGCTGGGCGGGACGTCGAAGGTCACCTTGAGTTTCATTTCCGGAGTGACGGACCCGGATGGCGGGAATGCATTCTGGGGATCCAATCGCACGTGGAAGATCATCGACATCACGGGCTCGGCGACGAATGCCGGCTCGACCAATATTGCGAGCATCACGAATGGCGTTTTCGCGGCTGGATCGTTCTCGACCGCCGTGGGAACAGGGGCGGATCTGGGTGACATTTACCTCGTTTACACAGTCATTCCGGAGCCTTCTTCACTGGCGCTCCTTGCTCTTGCCGGCTCTCTGCTGTGGGTAACCCGCCGCCGACGGGACTAAGCCAATCCATGAGGAACCTTCTGAAGGAGCAGGTCTCCCGTGACCAGCTCCTTTCTGCGATCCAACCGGCTTTCCCGGCGGAAAGTGGCTTCGGTGGTCCGCGCCTTTGGCAAAGCCATCCGCTGGCGGCGATTGTCCGCCAAACGGCTTTGGACTGGTCGAAGAAGCCGACGCCCGAATATCCGCCGGGGTCGTTTGGCGAGTTTCATCGGAACGGATCGAGGGAGGGCCACGAGTCACCCTACCTGGAGCGTCGCATGCGCTTCGCGATCTTTGCGATGGCGTGGCTTCTTCAACCGGCCGAAGAACGGATTCTGGATGCGTTGACCACCGAGTGGAGCGCGATTCTCGACGAGCTTTCGTGGGCATCGCCGGCTCATGTTCCGGATGAATCTGGCTTTGATCCGACGTGCCTTGACCTCTTCTGCGCGATGACGGCCGCTGACCTCGCCGAGGCCTTGGTTCTTTTATCATCGGGAATTCCGCGGGAGCTTCGAGAGCGGACGCTGGCACGGCTCAACTATCTCTTCGAGTGCTTTCTCGGGAGGCACGGGTGCCGTGAATGGGGCTGGTTTCGAAGCAACCACAACTGGAACGCCGTCACGCATCGGGGTATCATCGGAGCAGCGTTGGCGGTAAGTTCCGACGAATCCGTCTTGGCCGCCCTGCTTGAGAAGACCGCCGCCAACCTCGGGAGATTCCTCGATGGGATCAATGAGGACGGATGGTGCACCGAAGGACCCGGATATTGGGCCTATGGTTTCGGCAACTTTTGCCAGTTGAACGATCTGCTGGAGAAGCGAACCGACAGGAAGTGGAGCTTGTTTGCCGACGACCCGCATGTCGAGGCAATCGCCGGGTCGGGAGCGCTTGCGTTTTTCGAAACGGGCGAGGTCATCAATTTCTCGGATGCGGCTTACGGAGGCACCTACGCGAATCCGTGGCTGTGGGATCAACTCGCAAGCCGTTTCGAGAATGCATCCTGCCGGCACGCTGTCGCATCAACTGTCAAGGCATTCCGCAAGGATCCTGCAAGACTTCTCACCGAAGAGCATTGTCGCTTCCCCGGGCTGATCCGGATGTTCAGTGTGCCGGGCTCGGCAGCAGGTCGCGACGCACCGGGCCCCAAGCGAAAGGTGTTTCTCGCCAACTCGGCCTTGTGGATGGATGAGCGGGAATGGTTCGGACGCGTGATCACTGTGGTCGTCAAGGCCGGCCACAATGCCGAACACCACAACCACAACGATTGCGGCTCGTTCCTGGTCTTTGTGGATGGGATTTCCGTTTTGGGGGATCCGGGATGCGGGCGATATACAAAGGCTTATTTTCGCCCCGGTCGCTACAGTCAAATCACCACCCGGTCCTGGTCCCATAGCGTGCCATTGGTCAATGGTTGTGAGCAGTCGTCGGGGCGGACTGCCGCCGCCCGGGTGCTCGACTGGTGCTTGGACGATGAAAAGTCGTTTATCGAGATCGACCTGACCGGCTGTTATCCTTCGGGATGTGGAGCGATGTCTGTTGTCCGGACGGTTTCGATCGTCGAGACCCGCGTTCGTGTTGTTGACCGCTTTGTGTTGGAGCGCAAGGACGCTCTCGAAACGGCGCTTTTGACTCATGCCGGGGTGGGCTTGGATGATGGACTAACCCGATTGTCCACGCGATCTGCGACGGCATCGATCGTTCCTCATCCGGGGAGCATTGTGGCCCGGGCGGATACTTTCTCGTATCATGATCGCCTCGGTCGGCCCCTTTCGGCGACGCGACTTCAGATCATTCCTCAGGATGGCCTGACCGATGTGGTCGAGATCGGTTACGACATCGCAATCGATCAACCCCAATCGTCCTCATGAAAACCTTCGCTCTGGCTCTCCTGTCGTTTGCTCTTGTGAATTCTGCTTTGATCGGGGACGAGGCCGACGGCCCGGTTCCGGGCAGCCTGAACGTCGGCGGCACAAAGGTCGTCTTCGGGGAGGATGCGGCTCTGCTTGAAGCGGGTCTTGCGAATGGAAAGCCATCCAACTTCCAATATGAATGGAAACAGGTCGAAGGCCCGGCCCCTGCCCATATTGAGGCGTCCGACAAGCTGCGTACGAAGGTCATGGGCTTGATTCCCGGCCGCTATGTTTTCAGCATCCGTTCGGAAAAATCCTCGCAGACGATCGATGAAAAGATGTTTGTGCTGGACGTGCGGCCTGCCATGCCGGGGCGCGAGGTGATGTGGAACGATCCCGCCATTCGAATTGTCGGACGCTTTGCCGAGAAGTCCGACCGGGCGGATCTGGGATGGCCGGGAGTAACGGTCAAGGCACGCTTTACGGGGACGTCCATTCGAGCGCTCTTGCAAGCGGGCTGGGGCGCGCCGCCAAAGTTTCTTGTGATTGTTGATGGAAAAGTGGAGCCCGAAGTCGTTGTCGCAACCGACATGAGACGGGAAGTGTTGCTTGCTGAGGGGCTCCCTCCGGGTGAGCATGAGCTGGAGCTCGTCCGGTTGGACGGTGCCTGGTCGGGAGTCGCGCAGTTCCGTGGTCTGGTTTTGGAGCCCGATGGTCGACTGTTGGATCTCCCGGCTCCGGCAACGAGAAGAATGGAGTTTTACGGAGACTCGATCACGGAGGGTTCATTCATGCCCGAGTTTCCGTTTAACAATCCCTATCGTGCTTATGCCATGACCGCGGCGAGAATGCTGGGCGCGGACGCTCATCTGATTGCCCGAGGCGGGATCGGAATCGTGCGGGGATATGCGCTTCCTCAGACTCTGCCGGGAGTTTTCGACCGGGCTGTTCCGATGGGTGGGAAGGACATGTGGGATTTCTCCCGATGGAGGCCGCAGGTCGTTGTGGTGAATGCATTGCAGAATGACAAGTGGACTTTGGGCAAAGTCCCGGTCGAGGAATGCATCGAGGCCTACGCCAACTTTCTCGCCTCGCTTCGAAAAGTCCATCCGGATGCTCTATTGATCGCCACTCTGGGCAGCATGGATGCTGTCGGGCCGCAGAGTCCATGGCCCGAGTATTTGGAACGCGCGGTGAATCTTTTCAAAGAGCGCACCGGCGATTCAAACGTCGATTTGCTGATCTTTGACCATCACGGACACCGCGGGCATCCAAACACGTCTGACGCCGAGGACATGGCCCGGAAACTGGCCGATCACCTCAGAGCCAAAGGCGAGGAAATCTGGCACTAGCGACTTATGCACCACCGAATTCACCCAAAGAACAGCCTCGACGGATTGTGGCAATTTGCATTCCTCGGGGAGGAACCCTATGCCGGTTCGGAACAAACCGCATGGACTCTGGCGTTGATCCCGTCGGCGTTTGACGCACTGCCCGACCATGCCGGTCAACGCGGACGGGCTGTTTACCAGACTTCATTCTTCTGTCCGGCGGGACAAACCGGTGTCCTGCGATTTGAAGCCGTTTCGATGCGTGCGGAAATCTGGGTTGATGGGCAAAACCTTGCCTCGCACGCGTGCGGATACGCCCCCTTCGATGTGCATGTCCCGCCATCAACGGCGACGGAACGTGAACTGGTGGTCATCGTTGACAACCGATTCGATTTCGCCACCTGTCCGATGCACGAGGAATGCTTCGATTTCTACCAATATGGCGGGATCCTTCGCAGCGTGTCCTTTCGTCCGCTTCCGACCGGACCCTGGGTCCGCAGCCTGCGGGTTCTGCCGACCGCAGGCTACCGGGATGGAGAAGTGGAGGTTACGGTGGAAGTCGGCAACGCGGAGGATGCTTCTACCCTCCGGGTCTTCTCCGCCGGCCAGGAACTCGCGTCGATCGGATTGGACGCGGCGGGGCGGTTCGGACCGGCAATCGTGAGGGTTCCGGATCCGCGCGTCTGGAGCCCACAGGATCCGGCCCTTCATGAATTGCGGGTCGCTCTGGTCGATCGGCAGGGGGCGGAATGCGACGATGCCGAGGTGACATTCGGCTTGCGGCGCATCGAGACGCGGGACGGTCGGCTGTGGCTGAATGGCGAGCGACTCGTCCTGAAGGGATACAATCGACACGAATGGCATCCGAATTTTGGTCCCTGCACGCCGGTCGCCCAGATGCTGGCCGATCTCCAACTCATGCGGAAACTCGGATGTAACTTCGTCCGCGGATCCCACTATCCACAGGACCAGCGGTTTCTCGATCTCTGTGACCGAATGGGCTTTCTCGTTTGGGAGGAGAATTTGGGTTGGGGGCAACGCGAGAAGACCTTTGCGAGCGAACTCTTCCGCCGTCACCATGCCGAGACTCTCGAAGCCATGGTGCGGGCGAGTTGGAATCACCCGTCGGTGATCCTCTGGGGATTCCTAAATGAGGCCGGAACCGATCAGGATTATTGTGGTGAAACCATCGAAGAGTCGGTTCGGTTGATCCGGTCGCTCGACGCCTCGCGCCCGATCACGTTCGCGAGCATGTTTGGAATGGTGGACCGGCACTTCGACAAGGTCGACGTCATCAGCATCAACCAGTATCCCGGCTGGTATGGCTGCGAGGGACATCCGGATCCGCTTTCCCTTGTTGCCCCGGGGATTGCCGCGACGGTTGAGTCGATCGATCGGCGAGGATTCAGGGCAAAACCCATCATCGTCTCCGAGATCGGTGCCGAAGCGCTATATGGGTGGCGGGACCCGCACAACGACTTTTTCACGGAAGATTACCAGGCCGAGTACCTTCGGACCGCCTGTGAAGCCGTGCTGGGGAACGACCGCCTGAGCGGAATCGCCCTCTGGCATTTCAGTGATGCACGAACCTATGGCGGGTGCCGGGCCATGGTGCGTCCCAGAACGTTCAACAACAAAGGAACATTTGACGAATACCGGCGACCGAAAGCGGCCGCCCAAGCGGTTTCCATGGTCTTTCATCAGTCGACCTCAACGAGTTGATTGACTGGGCATTCGCGCCCGGTTTGGAACAGGATAAGAGTTCCGCATGCTGGTCCCCAGGGCACTTATTCTTTTCTGGTTGATGGCGTTGTGTTTCGTCGGAACTGTCTTAGCGCAGAGTCCGTTTCCGGGCGCGAGCGTTCTGCCGGGTACCCTGGAGTTCGAACACTATGATGTCGGTTCCGCGGGGCTGGCCTATTTCGATACGACGCCGGGAAATTCGGCCGGGGGGTTGCGAAGCGACGACGTCGATGTTTCGGCCGATGCCAATGCCTCGGGCGGTTTTGTTGTATCATCGGCAGCGCCGGGGGATTGGATGCGCTTCACGCGGGACGTTTCCCTTTCGCCCGAGCGTTCATTTGCCAACTTACGCATTCGGTATTCGGCGAACTACGAAAAACAGATCCGGATCCTCCAGGACAATGTTTTGCTGGCAAGCCCGGTGCTGGCGGCGTCTGCCAATGGCACGACATTCACTCTCGAAAAGCTGCCGATGGTGTCGGGAACCGGCCGGCAGATCCGTGTTGAGGTTCTTGATTCCGGGGGAAATGCCTTGTTTTCTGACAAGTCCGTGGCGACGACGGCCGAGCAATGGGACGTCCTTGACGGTGGCGTCACGGGCGCGGTGGCATTTCGATCGGTTCTGAACGGAAGGTTTCTTCGTGTCACCAGCAAGGATCACTCGATCTTCGCGGCCAGCAATGCGGTCCTTGGCAATCAGGAACGCTTCGAAGTGGGTGCTCTGGGATCGGACCGCTATTCGCTGCGATCTTTCAATTCAAATACTTTCATGTCGGCGACCAGCGCTACGGCGTCTGTAGGCATCAAATCGACGGCGGTGACCGGGAATGCGCAGCGATTTCTTTTCGAGGATCTTGGTCCGGCCCCTGGGATTTCGGAGGGGGTCTTTCCGGTCGGCCGGCGCATTGCGATCCGCAGTGTTCAGGCGAATCGCTATTTGTCGATCGCCAATGATCCGAACCTCCGGCTGGATTCTATGGCTGTCGAGCAGTGGGTCAACCGGGTCCCGGTGGTCACAGCAGGGGACAACCGAACGCTTGCATGGCCGACGGCGTCCGTGTCGCTGAACGGAACCGCGCAGGAATTGGATCCCACCGGTAGCTTGACGGATCGCGGCTGGGTACAGATCAGCGGCCCTTCGCAGGCAAGCCTGTCCGGGTTGAGCACGACGGTAACAGGTGGAGTCGAGACGACGCGCGTAACGGTGAGCGCCTTGCAGCGCGGGGTGTATGTTTTCGAGTTCTATGCGGTTGACGACCTGGGCGACCGGAGCAGTTCGCGGGTGGAGGTTGCTGTGATTGACGAATCGCAGCATACGTTGGTGCCTCCCGTGGATTCGAGGATCGCGTATTTTGGGCGTGTCCATGGAGTTGGTTCGCTGACACCACAGTTTGGCTGGTCGGGCGCGGGCATCCGCATCCGGTTCGAGGGAACGTCACTCAGTCTCAAGCTCACCGGCGGAGGGTGGCCAAGCAACAAGCAAAGCTTTTACATCCTTCTCAATGGTGACGATGAGAACCCGCGCTTTGTCGACATGGGAAATGGCGACACGGTGGTTCATGTCGCAAGCGGGCTGCCGTTTGGAATCCACACTGTGGAGTTGTATTCGCTCTCCGGCGCATGGGTCGCCCCGACAACGTTTGGAGGTGTTCTGGTCGGCCCCGGGGGGTCCTTGTTGTCGCCGCCGGCGCCGTCCTCACGGAGGATCGAGTTCTATGGTGATTCGATTACAGAGGGGGCGTTTATGGCGGGCTATGATTATACGAACACCTACCGGGCGTTCGCAGCCACGGCCGCGAGGCGAATGGGAGCCGACGCACACATCCTATCAAAGAGCGGCCTGGGTTTGGTCATGACCGGGAATTCCGGTGGAAGCACGTTGGAAGGCCTCTATTGGCGGTCGCTTCCATGGAACAGCACACAGGCGTGGAACTTCCAGAGCTGGGTGCCCCAGGTGATCGTGATCAACATCCTCCAGAACGACAAATGGCTTCAGGGAAGCACGCCGGATCAGACGTTTATCGATGCCTACCTGAGGTTCCTGCGATTGCTCCGCACCCATCGTCCTTATGCTCACATCGTCTGCGCTTTGGGGTCGATGGACGCCACATCGCCCGGTAGCAAATGGCCGGGGCTTGTCCAGACCGTCGTCGACCGAATGCGGTCGGAGGATCGGGATCAAAAAGTCCACACCCTGTTCTTTGGCTACCTCGGAAGCGGAACCGGTCATCCCAATGAAGCTCAGGCAGCCGCCATGGCGGACGTGCTCAAGGCGTTCCTGGATGGATTGCCGGGCGATGTTTGGACGAGTGGGGCGCCGGCGTCATCTGGATACCAGGCGTGGGCCAGAGCGCATTATCCCCTCCTTCACGCATCAGAAGCGCAGCCGGGTGCGGCAAATCCTGCAGGTCTCTCCAATCTTCTAAGCTACAGTTCGGGGGGGGATCCGCTCGCCGGCTCACAGGTGCCCGTTGCGGAGATCGCGGCCGAATCGCCCGGTGGAATGGTCTTTCGATTCCGCGCGGCGGCTCCTGAACTGGTTTATGAGGTGCGCATGTCCCCGTCGCTTGCGCCGGGATCGTGGGAGACCGTTGAATGGCCGGTCATTGACGACGGCAACGGATGGCGTTCGGTGCTCGTTCCGGCAGAGTTTCAGAACCGTGTGTTTCTTCAATTGCAGGTGAGGATGAACTAATGTTTCGACGACTTATGATTCGGCAGTTGTTGTGGGCTCCGGCTATTGCTCTCCTGTTTGCGGCCTCATTGGCAGAATCCGCGGAGCTCCGGGTGGATGGTGAGAGATTTCTGCTCGACGGTGAGTTGTTTGATATGTGGGGCATCCGGGTCGCCGGCGCGGCAAACAGCGAGGCGCTGACAGAACAGTTGATCTCAAACCTGGATGAATACCTGCAGTATGGTGTCAATACGGTCACGGTCTTTTACCAAGGTTGCAGTGGGGGATATCCGAATCCCTTTTCGAAGGACGGACGCCGGATCGATCCGGCAACCCAGGCGCGCATGGAGCGGATCATCACCGAGTGCGCCCGGCGCGGCATGGTCGTTGTTGTGGGCATTTTTTATCAGCGTGCGCCCTTTCCGTATGAAGATCGCGGAGCCATTCGGGAGGTCGTGCGTACTGTCACGGAGTCTCTGAAGGAACACCGGAACATCATCATCAACATCGCGAACGAGCAAAATTCGAGGAATTGGGAGGACGAGGCCAAACTGTTCGATTTCCGGGATCCGGAGAACATCATTGCTTTGTGTCGCGAAGTGAAGGCGGTGGATCCATCACGGCTTGTCGGCGGTGGGGGATACGACAATGCGAAGAATCTGATTCTCGGGAAGTCACCCGCTTTGGATGTCCTCCTGTGGGATACGGATAACGGGAACGACGATGTCGCCGAGATCGTCGAGGATTTCCGGAACGCCGGCATGCCGCGGAAGCCGTTGGTCAATGTTGAGCTCTATGGCGGCTGGACACGCCAATTCAAGCCGGCGGGCGTTTTTCCGGAGGAAGCGAGAGCCCCGCATCGCCGGGATGTCCAGGCGGCCGCGCGAGATCCGGGGCTCTCTGTCTTCTTGCACAATAACCCGTGGATCCAGGGACCCGACCGCGAGGGCGTCATGCGTTTTGATCTGGGAGGCGAGGGCACGGTTGAGAGCCCGGGAATTCGCTGGTATTTCGAACTGGTCCGGGAGGCCCGCGCCGGCGACGGCAAGGAGAACGAAGCTCCGAATTCCCAGACCCTGAGCCCGGTTCGTCCGGCGGTGCGGGGACTTTATCTCTATGGCGATGTATCCGACGACGGTCGCGTACCGTCGGGTAAGGCCGAGCCGTTTCACCAGATGCGTTTGAACGATGAGGGGCCGCGAGGGTTGTCCGGATGGAAGACTGCGCTGGCCGAGGTGGGCGTGAACATGGACGAGGCGCTCGATGCAAGCACGGCGCTCACCGCACAATCCCTCGCGGGCTATCGCCTTTTGGTTCTCGGGTCGAATCAACGGCGGTTCGATCCCGACGAAGCGGCCGCCGTCCGTGCCTGGGTGGACGCGGGCGGCGGCCTGATCGCTTGGAGCGACAGTGCGTTCGGAGGGCACTTCCGGAAAGTCGGCATGGACAACACGATGGGTCGCGACAGCGACAATGATCTCATGAACCAGTTTGGAATGTTCTTCCTGACGGATAACGGGGGCGGGAATTATCGGATCACGCGGTTTGAGGCCGACCACTTCCTCAATCGCCACAAGAGGGAGAAAGGCATCGCCTTTCGCGGGGAGGGCGTGAGCCTCGTCCGGGTTTCGCCGCCGGCCGTTCTGCTCGCCCGTCTTGATTCGGGCGGGCTCGGCGGCCGTCTGAAGATCAATGCGGTCGATGGTGAACTGACCCCTGAAACGGACGCCGCACTCGCGATCGCGGAGTCGGGGAAGGGGAGGGTGATCGGGGTTTTTGACCGCAACCTTTTCTGGAACGCCGGGGAGGGCACCAAGATCAGCGATGCCGACAACCGCGAGTTTGCCCAACGGCTCGCCCTTTGGGCGATCGGTGCCGACTGATCCCGAATTCGCCTGTTTTGGGGTTTGCACGAACCGCTCGCCCGGTGCAGGATGCCTTTTCTTCGGGGCGTAGCTTAGCTTGGTAGAGCGCGTGGTTTGGGACCACGAGGTCGCAGGTTCGAATCCTGTCGCCCCGATTCTCAGCGACAGGGTTCGACAACCCGCGGGCCCGAGAATGCGATTCGGGCGCAATTGGCATCCTTTGTGCTTTGGAGTCTGTGAATGCATTGTCCATACAGAAGCGGAGGAGATTCGGACAGGGGTGGAGTGCTGGGTGCGGCGCGGATTCGGCTGGCGTTGTGTTACGGAATTGTCACAAATTGCGCTTTGTCGGCTGGCGCAGGCCGGGCGAAGGGTATGGAAATGAGCCACTTTCAACCACGCCGTCATCGGGTGCGGGCGTTCTCGCTGCTCGAGTTGCTGACCGTTGTGGGCGTGATCGCGATCATGATGTCGTTGCTCATCCCGTCGATTGCCGGGTTCTCCAGCACTGCCGGACGCCGCGGGGCGGTCAACGTCGTGATGAACACGCTCGAGCAGGCCCGGGTCGAGGCACTCCAGAGCGGGCAAACGGTTTACGTGGCGTTTGCGGACGGGAATTTTCCGGTCGAGGACATGCGGAATGCGGCGTTTCTCGTGTTTCGGACACCGACCGAGGAAGAGGCGGCGGCTGGCCGGTCGTTCGTGGTTCTGAAACCCTGGACGCGGCTGCCGAAAGACGTCTTTTTCCGAAGCCAGGCCGGCACGGTTTTCCCGGGGACCTCGAAGACATTCTCCGGTCTCGTGGATGAGTTGCCGCAGCGCTTCAGCGGGATTTCCTCACTTCCGGCTTTGTCGTTCACGAGTTCCGGGACCGTCCTGGAACCTTCCCAGGGGACCAATCTTTGGTTGTTTCTGGAGGACCGCTCGACGCGTTCTGCCAACACATTGTTCGAAAAAATTTCGCTCTCCCGCTACACCGGCCGGGTTCAATTGGACATTACTGCCACAGGCACTTGATTCACGACGGGCTCCCGGATTCAATCGATCGGACTCGCACGGACGTGGTAACCAGTTGTATGCACCGACCTGAGCGCCCCAGACAGGCCTTCTCGCTGATCGAGATCGTCCTCGCGTTGGCGGTGATCGCCTTTGCGCTGGTGGGGATCATGGGGATGTTCCCGGTAGCGATGCGGTCGGCGCAGGAAAGCCAGCGCGAGACCCGCGCGACGTTCATCGCCCAGCAGATTTTCTCGGACCTTCGATCGGGCTCCGGCACAAATCGGGTGCTTGTCGCGACAAACGCCCAGCCACCGGGCACATCCGGTCTGGTCACGATCGGATTGAACACGAACGGGAGCAATTACTTCATCGGATTTGATGCAAACGGCCAGCCGGTGGGACCATTGGCGGCCGCTGCCTTTACCGACGGCACGGCGGATGTCGCGATTTCCTTTGCCGCCCGGGTGGCGGTCAACACGAACACCGGCCTCTCCAATCTCTCACGCGTCGAAACCACCGTCGAAACGCCCGCCGCCGCCCCATCCACCAACCGCTCGCGGTATTCGTTCGTGACGCTGATGAATTACTGATGCGGAGATCTCGGACAGGATTTACAGGATTTACAGGATTGAATCAGGAAGAAGACAGAATACGTGAGAAGGTCATCGGTGCTGCCATGGCCGTTCACCGTACGTTGGGACCGGTTTTTTTGGAATCGGTTTACCAGCGTGCGCTTGCTGTCGAATTGCGCCGGGAAGGCGTTGCGTTTGTGGAGCAGGCTCCGCTGGCTGTCCGATACCGCGGTGAGACGGTCGGCGAGTTTGTTGCCGACTTTCTCGTCGAGGAGTTCCTAATCCTGGAACTCAAAGCCGTGCAAGCCCTGCTCCCTGCCCACGAAGTCCAGACCGTCAACTATCTCGCCGCTACAGGACTCGAGAACGCTCTCCTCCTCAATTTCGGCGCACGCTCCCTCGAATTCCGCCGGAAGTTTCGGAACGCCAAAAATCCTGTTAATCCTGTTAATCCTGTTAATTCTGTCTCCCCCCAAGCCTTTACGATTCTGGAGTTGCTGGTGGCCATGGCGGTGATGGCGGTTTTGTTGGTTTTGCTCCTGAACATGGTCGACAGCGCGACGAAGCTCTGGCGCGAGAATGAAAACCGCGTGGATTCGTACCGGGAGGCCCGCGCGGCCCTCGGCATCATCGGACGCGATCTGCAGAACGCCGTAGCCGGTGCGACCAACACGAACCATTTTCTGTTCAACGCCGCCGCCTTTTCACGTCTCCAGAGCGTCTCCGATCTCCAGACCGACACCAACCTCGCCGGCGCCCTTCTGTTTCTGACGTCCCTTCCCGCCAATGCGCAGCAGGACGGAAGCAACCGGAGCGATGTCTGCCAGGTCGGGTATTTCCTGGCATTCGGGAAAAGTTCGGCCTCCACGAACGCCCCAGTGAATACCATGAACATCTACCGCTTCCTCCTGAGCAGCGATCAGACGTTCGATCGCCTGCGGAATACCAACAGTCCGCTCTTCCCCGACAACCTCACCACGCTCGGGCAGCAGGTCGAGCTCCTTGCCCGCAATGTCACCCGCTTCACCATCCGGCCGCTCGGGACGAGTTCGAACTCCGTCACCAACTTCGTGCCGTCGACCAACGCGCCCCTCCCCGACCTCGTTGAAATCACCATCAGTGCCATCAACCAGGACGCCGCCAAAAAACTGGGGGCTTCCGCGAGCAGTTGGACAACCCGCTCCGGCGCGGCCTTCAGCAACCTCGTCGCCCCGGTCGAACAGACCTTCACCACCCGCGTCCGCGTCAACCAGCCGGCCCAGTGAAGGAGGAAGGATGAAGGCAGAAACCGAAGAATCTTAGACAGGATGAACAGGATTTACAGGATGAGTCGGGATGGGAGACAGAATTTACAGAATGGACGGAATTGGAAACAAAGGCAGAGATCGGAAAGACCCGGTAGGGACGGCTCTCCGAGCGGTCCGACTTGTTGATCAGACAGAATGAACAGAATGAACAAAATGGGCTGCCGGAGGACAAAACCCACAGGCACTCTTCATTTCGCATTCCCCATTCCGAATTTCTGCATGAACCCCACCTCTCCGGTCTCCGCTTTCCGCTTTCCGGTCTCGCTCTCTTCCCTTCCCGGTGCCGACCTCATCGAAAAGGGCCTCGCTGATCGCCTCAATGGCGTCCGTTCTCCCGAGTCCTGCCTCGTGGAAATGGCCAGCCCCCGCCTCGCCGCCGCCGGCCTCCTCCCCGGCGTCTGCCCGGAAACCGATTCCGAACTCACCCTCTACCGCCTTCTCGGCCAGACGGTCACCGATCCCTATCCTCTCTACAATTCCCTCCGCCGCCGCCTCACCAGCTTTCAACGCGCCCTCGATCGGATCACAAGGATGAAGGAGGAAGGATGAAGGCGGAAGGCGGAAAGCGGAAACCGGAGGGCTTTTGGACAGGATGAACAGGATTTACAGGATGATTTGGGATGGGAGACAGAATTTACAGAATGGACGGAATTGGAATCAAAGGCAGAGATCGGAAAGACTTGGTAGGGACGGCTCTCCGAGCGGTCCGACTTGTTGAGGGGATAGCAACGTAAGAGACAGGATTAACAGGATGAACAGGATTGGAATGAAAAGCGGAGAGCGGAGAGCGGAAGGCGGAGCGATCGGAAACGGTCGAGTTTCGAATTCCGCCGAAAGGCGCCAGCCCATTTCAAATCTCGAATTCTGCCGTAAGGCGTCAACCCATTCCCCCGCCAAACTCAACACTCCCCTGTCTCCGGTTTCGGCCTTTCGCTCCCCGGTCTCGCAACGCGCCTCTTCGCTGATCACCACCCTCCTGGTTTTGGTTGTCCTCTCGACCATCGTTGTCGCGTTCATGCAGAGCATGAGCGTCGAACGGAATGTGGCGCGGAGTGTAAAGAATCAGCTTCAAGCCCAATTGGCTGTCGACGCCGGAATTGATCAGGCAACTGAGCGGATTTCCAGTCTCCTCACAGCGTTGCCCTACCACGCGGTCGGCTACACGAATGTTGGAGGTCAAGTATTGACGATGATCGTAGGAGCGCCGACCTATACAAACGCGTCGCTGACTTCGACAAACTATCTTCTATCGGTTAGCAACGTTTCAACCGCTCCCACCAACCTGGTGACAACGAACTCTGTCGCGCTGAACTCGCTCGACTCGCGAACCGGTGGATGGATTGGGTCTCCTGTCACCGCAACTGGCGCGATTACTAATCGGGATTGCCGTGCTCCATGGATCTATGTTCTCCAAGATCCAAATCGTCCTCATCAGCCGAACCCCGGTGCCAGCGGCTTCAACCCATATGTCGCTAGGTTTGCCTACTGGATCGAAGACGAGGCTAGCAAAATTGATGTCATGGTATTGGGAAACAATAATGGGCCCAGTGGCGCCTACTTGAAACCCGAGATCATGGACGAGCCCTCCGGGGTCGACATTGGAGCAGCGCCCCTGGCAGATGGACTCCCCTTGGCGACGAATGCGGCTTCCACGAATAATGCAATCATCACGCTCCGGAATTCCATTGCCAACCTGCCGCCAATCAACAGCTTCCTCTCCTACGTGACAGAACTTGGTACAAACGCCATTGATAAAGCGCGGTTTTACATCACATCCGCAGCCTACGGAAGTCAGCTTGCGGGAACGGGCCGGAAGCGTGTGAATCTAAACGCCATTGTTACTGACAGCCTTGAACCGCGAAAGATCGCCTCCGACTTGGACGATATTATTTTCACAATTTCCGGGCAAAGACTTTTCTCAGGCCTAGGTCTTAACAATGTATCCGACGAGGGACTTTTTCACGGATCGAACAACAGTTACGCGCCTCTGCCAAACTTCGGTTCGAGATTTTACCCCGGCACTGTTACTATACCGCATCAAGAAATCTATCTGAAGAAAATTGCAGCAAACATTCGCGACTACATTGATTCTGACTCGCAACCGACGATAATAGACGGGCCTGGGAACATTCTAACCGGGCCACCAGCAGGTGCATGGTGGTCGAGTTGGCCTCCCCAAGCAATTGGAAAGGAAGCAATTCCTTATCTTCAAGAGACGGCTTGGACTGGTTATGAAGTGAGTTGGTCGGGAACGGGAACTGTGCGCACGGGGACGCTTGAAATTGACCATTATCTTGAGTTCTTCAACCCATCCACGAAGGACTTTACCGCGCCGCCAGGATCTCGCATTGCCATTTCAAACATGACCGCATGGAGGGCTGGAATTTACCCTCCGATTGAGCCTGAAGATTTCACGCTCGATATATCCGGCGTAACTTTTCCGGCAGGTCGAGTTACAGTCATTACAACGCAACCAAGCCCAAATGATCCTCCGGGCCTTATTCTGGACACGACTACGGTGGTGAGACTGATGCCGGTTCCCGCAACTGCTCGGCGATTTGAAAATCGCTTGACCGATGAAGAGATAACCGGAACCCGCGGGTTCCAAAACGACCGTCTAGGCGGGGGGCCCCTCCCAGGTGCAAGAAGCTCGGCGATATCGGATACGGAGTCCCGTCTGATCTATTATTCACCAAACGGGATTCTCGACGCTCAGCCGGGATACGGCTATACTTCGGGTCAGGCAACCCCTTGGAACTTCAAGGGTGAGAATGTGGGGAATCGCACGAGATTTGTTTATAGCGCCAGTCTTGCTGGGAACCAACAGTCAGAAGAAGGACGATCGGGCGATCCAAGGTCTTTGAGTGAGCAGCTTACATTCCTGCAATTCAATTCAGGCAACCGAGACAACACTAGATTCTATGGAAACATCCAAGGAGACGGGAATTTGCCGGGTACCGCGACATTTGGCCGTGCACGAAGTTCGTTTGTGCTTCCTGACAAAACCCAAGGAACAGCGGGAGCCTGGGGCGACTACACGGGCAATTTTGATGATACTGTCTCCACTGCTTATGCGATCATTAACGATCGGCCAATGACCTCGATCGGCGAACTTGGTCATATTTATGATCCCTATCGCCTCGCCAGTTCTCCTGGGATTGCCTTCTCGCGGGGTGGAGGTCGAACGCTGAAGCTCGGTCAACCTGATGACACGATTGGAAATGCTGCGCGGTTCTCTACGAACTGGAGAAATGCTGCATGGCGGTTGGCAGATGTTTTCGGTGTGGATGGCAATCGCAACCAGAGCGAGATCGATCCCGTTCGCCGAGGAATGATCAACGTCAACTCGGTCGCCCGTGACGGAGGGATCGCCTTTCGCGCATTTTTGCGGAGTTTTGTTTTTTTGCCGTCGCCGTCGAGCGACGTGGCAACAGCGGGGCGGTTGCTGAACTCGAATGAAGTGAATTCATTGATCACGTCGATTTCGAATTATATCTCTGCAAACGGACCGATCATGGAGCGCGGAGAGCTTTCGCAGTTGGGCTATTTTTCGGGTGCATCGACAAATCTTGCGCGAATCGGTGGCCAAACGGTTCGAACTGTCGGAGATCGGGGACGGGAGGAGATTTACCGTCGAATGGCCGAGTTGATTACCACAAGGAGCGCCAGTTTTTCCATCTACTGCGTCGGGGAGGCGATCAATGAAGCTCCGGATGGACGGGTTCGCGTTTTGGCTCGTTCAAAGAGGGGAGCAGTTGTTCGATTCGATCCCTCGTTTGCTCCCGGGGTTGGGACTCCAGCGAGTGATTACGATCACGAGATAATCTATGAACTTCAATAAATCCATCCTGTGGGTTTACGTTCTGTTGGTCGCATCCATGGCGATGTTTGCCCAGACGGAATTGGAAACAATGCCAACACCTTCTCCGACGCCAATAGTCACGAACCAAGGCCGCGAGTTGAGTTTTGTTCGATTTTGGTATGTCGGAGGTGCGGCATCGCCGAGAGTGACGGTGGCAATCGACTCTCCCGGAAAGGGCCTATCGCCGATCTCGAGTTACGTTCGCGCGGGAAGACTGGATGGATATCGAATGGTTCATCCGGGGCAATCTTCGGTTGTTCTTTTCGATGGGAGCGTCACACCTGACGCGAATCGGAAGCTGCCGCCCGCGGAACCGATCGCCCGTCCGTTCGATGCCCGATTCGATGTTGGCAAGCATTACACCATCATTGCCACACACGAGGGTGGTCAGTTTGATGTTAAGATGATTGAAGACCTCCCGCCCAAGCCGGAGGTAGCGCCATCATTGCGTGTCTTCAGTTTTGTTCCAGACGCCCGGGTCCAACTTTTCTTTCTCTCCTCGGATAGTCCGCGGAAAGTTTGGGAGTCAGCTCAGGGAAGCCCCTTTGAGACCTCACTGGCCGGGTTGTCCGGCTCAGTTCGAATCGTCCTGATTGACGACAAGGGTGAGCAGCAAAGGGAGATTGGCTCCTTCGAGACGGAGTTGGATCGGCTGAAGGGCTACACGGTGGCGATCCACTTGGACCGGTACGATCAAATTGCCATGACGTTTTTGGAAGATGCTTCGTCTCTTTTTTCCGAGGAAGAGGTCAAAGACTTTCTCCGGTAAGCTCGCTCGCAACGTTGTGTGACGGAATCGTCACAATTCGTCCCTAGAAAAATCCACCAAGCAGGCTTCTGTTAGACGAATTTGGGGGACGATTCCCTGAATCGGCCCGAATCCTGCTAAGTCCCTTACTCCCAAACTGATGAAATTCCTTTTCGCCCTCTCCCGCCACTGTCTCCGGGTTGCCGCCGTTCTGTTCGTTCTTTTGACCGGAGCATCTGCGCAGACGGTGATCATCACGCAGGTTTACGAGGGATTGAGCAACAACAAGTATGTGGAGATTACCAACGTCGGGTCCAGTTCGGTCGATCTTGGGACGGCCGGGCTCAAGTTGGCCATTTGGTCGGTGAGCGGGGATAGCGGGAATGGAGCCGCGACTGGAAATCCCTCCAATTCGGTCGCGCTTTCCGGGTCCTTGGCGGCTGGCGCCTCGCTAATCCTGAAGAATTCTTCCGCCGCGCTTCCGGCTTACGCCAACGCTGCAGGCACTGCCAACGCGGCGGTTGGTTTTAACGGCAACGATGCCATTGGCTTGATCACCGGAACATCGACGATCGTGGATCTCTTTGGGGTGGGGATCAACAACAAGGACGTCAATTATTCTCGAAACTCGTCGTCGACGACGGCATCGACAACGTTCAACGTTTCGGACTGGACCCAGACGACGATGTCTGATGTGGACGGTGCCACGGCAGGGACAATCCACTACCTCGGGTTCTGGCCGTCGCCGGCGTCGAATGCGCCGACGATCACGGGGATCAATCCGGCGGCTGCGTTGGGTGGTAGCAATGTCACTCTCACGGGAACCAACTTGGCTAGCCCCACGTCGGTCACCTTCACTTCGGCCGGAGGAACCGTCGCGGCGTCGGTGGTTTCCTCATCGGCGACGGAGATCGTCGCAACGGTCCCCGCCGCGGCGATCACCGGCCCGGTGACCGTTACAACGGCGGACGGATCGGCAACGGTAGCGTTCCGTTCCTTGAACCCGCTCCAGCTTCCCTACGGTCCGGAGACCTTTGAGACTGGCCAAGGTGGTTGGTTTACATTCAGCGTCGCCGGGAATCGGGACTGGGCACGGGTATCCGCTGGATCGCCTTCGAATTCGTTCATGCAGGTCAACGGCTTTTCCGGTGATGTGGCCTCGAATGATTGGGTGATCTTGGGACCGATTGAAGTACCGGCTGGAGCAACGAATTTGACGGCGCTTTTCGACGTTCAAAAGGCTTTTGAGAATGCGGGGGACAGCGAGTTTGAGCTTCGCGTTTCGACGGACTACAGCGGGGTGGGAGATCCCTCGTCGGCGACCTGGCAGACGGTGCCGTTCACGAAGCCGGCCTCGGTCTCCAGCTCTTCAACCGTTTTCTCGACCAGCGGCGCTGTCACCCTTCCGGCAAGTTTGGCCGGAAGCAGCAGCGTTTACGTGGCGTTCCATTATCAGCCACTCGGCACGTCGAATACTTCCCGCTGGAGTGTGGACAATTTTGAGATCTTCTCCACCACGCTCCCGGTCTTGTCGGTCACGGCGGCTGCGGGTTCGGTGGCCGAGGGGCAGGTCATCATTGGAACGGTCACTCTTCCGGAGGCACTTGGGACGGATGTGACGGTGACGGTGACCAGTGCCGATTCCGCCGAAATCTTGGTGGGTGATGGATTCACATTTGGGACGACGACGGAAGTCTTCATCCCGGCCGGACTCACCACGGGCGAATTTCTCATCCAAGCGGTCACCGACGGCGTGATTGATGGAACCAAGGACGTGCAGATTACGGCGGAGGCGACGGGCTACGAGTTTGGGCAGGTCGTTCTGCAGGTGACGGACATTAACTTCCCGACGCCCTCGGTGGTGATCAACAAGTCGATCAACAATGATGTGACCGACGTTGTTGAACTGCTCGTGGTGGGCAACGGAACGCCGGGGTCGACGGTCGACCTTCGCGGGATGATTTTGAAGGACTACTCGAGCGATGGTGCGAACGACGGTGGGGGAAATTTCACGTTCTCGACTAATGCACTCTGGGCGTCGGTCACCGCCGGCACGCTGATTGTTCTGACTGATTCGACGACGGCACCGGAAGATCTGGATGGAGCGGATTACGTGATCCGTGCGAATCTGACCAATACCACGCTGTTCGCCGAACTGGGTGGCTTCAACGTGGGGACGACTGAAATGGTGCAGATCAAGGCAGCCGGTTCGGGAGCTGCGGGCTCGACCGGTGCGATCCATAGTTTCGCCTTCGGATCCACCTCCGCGACGCAGATTGCTGCTGCGCCGACTCCCAAAGTCGTTGGAGCGTTGTCCGGGTCCTTCCAAGTTCTGACGAGTGCGACGGGAACGATCGCGGATCTGAACGGTTCCGGCGTGAGTCTGTTGTCGTCCGCTCCGGTCACCGGAATCCCCCACAACGCGGGGAACTCGGCCTTCATCGCGAGCCTGCGCGGAACTCAAAGCATCGCGGTGACGGTGTCTTCGGCCGGGACGATCGTGGATGAAACGGCCGGCGAACAACTCGACGCCATCACGATTTCGCTGTCCAGCGTGGCTGGTGCGGATGTGACGGTGAACCTTTCGGCGAGTCCGTCGGGCGGCATCTCGTTGCCGGCGTCGGTGGTCATTCCTGCCGGCGAAAGTTCCGTACCGGTTTCGTTTGAACCGATCGATGACGGGGTGATTGCGGGCAATCGTGTGGTGACGATCACCGCTTCCTCGTCCGGCTATGATAATGGAACCGGCGCTGTGACGGTCGTCGATCGTCAGTTCCTTGCGCCTCCGATCGTCATTAACGAAATCTCGAACGGCGGAACCGAAGCGGGCGACGCGGTGGAACTGCTTGTCGTAGGCGATGGTCTGAGCCTGGTCGGCATGATTCTCAAGGATTTCTCCGGGAATATGAGCGGTGACTCGGGAGGACAGTTCACGTTCACCGACATCCCGCTCTGGCAAAATGTCGCCGCGGGAACGCTCATCGTTCTCAGCACGGCCGTGGACACCGTTGAGGACACGGATGCGTCGGACGGCATCATCACCGTCCGCTTGGTGGCTGGCGCGAACTTCACGAGCTCGGGCAGCGCGTTTGATATCTCAAATACCGACCTTGTCATGATCAAGGCCGCTGAGTCCGGCACATCCGGGGTCGATGGGGCTTTCCATACGTTCGGAACCGGGATTCCGGGCAGCTTCTTCCGCCTGGCGAATGGTCCGAAGCTCCTTGGTTCCGGGGCCAATTTGGGTGCGGCCAACTCAACGTCGACTCTTGCCGACTACGACGGAACAGATGTCGTTCTGGGTGCCTCGCTGGGATTGGCGAACTCGGATGAAAACCAGATCTACATCACGTCGCTCCGTGGCTCGGCGGCTCCGGTGATTTCCGGTTCGTTGACGGTCACCGGGCAGGTTGGGGTGGCGGTGAATTACCAGATCACGGCCAGTGGGTCGCCGACATCGTATGGTTCCGATCCGCTCCCGGCGGGTTTGACGCTGGACACTGTCACAGGCGCGATTTCCGGCACTCCGGAAGCGGCTGTGACCGGTGCGACGGTTCCGATTTCCGCCACGAATGCGAGTGGGACGGGCACGGCGACGTTGACGTTCAATATCGCGCGGGGCACGCCGACGATCGTGACGCCGCCGACGGCCGGCGACATCACCGAAGGCCAGACGCTCGGAGACTCGGTGCTCAGCGGTGGTGTGGCGAGCGTGCCGGGGCAATTCTCGTGGACGTCGTCCGCAACGACTCCGCCGCTCGGAACATCCACGTATTCGGTGACGTTTACGCCGACGGATACGGCGAACTACGATTCGGTCACGCTCCAAGTGAGCCTCAACGTGCTCTCCGGCGACTATGAGTTCTCGGAATGGAGCGGTGGTCAGCCGCTGACGGCGGCCTTGCTGGAAAAGTTTGCGATCGGTGGAGCGGCCTCGCCGTCCGGGGTCTCGCAGGCACCGGTGACGGCGGTGGAGGGTCCGAATCTCACGATCACGGCGATTGTCCGCACGAACAACAGCGGGCTGACGGTCACGGGTGAGGCGACGGGTAATCTGGCCGGGTCGTGGACGAGCACGGGCGTTACGAGCACGACGGCCGGCGTGAGCCAGGTCGGTGTGCCCGACGGCACCGAACGCCGGAAGTTCTCGGTGCCGATCTCCGGAAACCGGACGTTCATTCGCCTGCGCGCGGTCCTTACTCCGTAAGGCGGAGACCGGAAAGCGGAGACCGGAAAGCGTGATCGCAGCCGCTTTGGTTGCCGGGCGACGTCGGCGTCGGCACGCATGGAACGTTTGCGGAAAAACGGGCCAGTGCCGACTCGCTGAGTGCGGTGTCGACTTCGTGATCGCCGGAGGGTTCCCGGGTCCGGTCGTTTGTAAGCGTCTCACGAGGCACCTCCTTGACGGGGTCGGATCATAGATGTCGTAGCATTATGCTATGACGTTTATGATGCGGAAGGTGATCAGGCGGCGAGGCCGGCTGGAGTTTGGGCGGTCTTCCAGTTTTCGGGGGTGAG